>NZ_CANMLT010000001.1 GCF_947498805.1 uncultured Tenacibaculum sp.
TTTAAGGCATCATCGCTTAATTCATCTTCAGAATTTTCAAATCCTTTAACCTTTGTTAAAACCATTCTTATTGGCAATCCTTTTTCTTTCCAATTCTTAATATAATTCTCTGTATTTAGAGTTAAATACTGGGTATTTCCAAGAGTTTTTAATGCTAGGTCAGCTGCTAGAAAATCATAAGTTAATTCAGAAGGTAACTCTTTATGAAATGCTTGGTGTGGTAATACTAATTGTGTGTTGTTAAAATAAATGGTATTGTTAAATAATAGCGCATTGTCTTTTGCTTCTTGTCCTTCTAGCTTAATTGTAGTAACAATATCATTAGTGCCTTCTTCTTGACTAACTATTATTTCAATATCTTTTTTGGTTTTGATATGATTTTTAGACCAATCTAATAAGAGTAACTTACCTTTCCATTTCCCTAATAAAGTTTCTTCTGTAATCTCTGGGGCAAATACTTCATCTTGCTGCTCTTGTAAGATTAATTCATTTACTTGCGTATTTTCTGTATCCCTATCAGTACTTGCTGAACTTGAAATAGTTGTCTCAGTCTCTGTAAAGTTTGTTTCTAGTAAAGCGTTTGCCCTTGCAATATTTTTTTCAACACCATATCCGTTATAATAACAAACCCCCAACCAGTATTTTGCCATAGGATGTTCGCTTTTTAAAAACCATTTTACAGCTTTGTTATAATCTTGTTCAATGTTTCCAAAACCCTTTAAGTATAGATATCCTAAACTATAGGCAGCTTTGTCATTTCCTAATTTTGCGGCTTTCTTAAACCACTTTCTAGCCTTGTTGTAATTGAGTTTGCATCCTCTACCATACTTATATAAAACGCCAAGGTTGGTCATAGCCAATGCATTTTCTTGCTCAGAAGAAGCCCTATATAATTCAAAAGCCTTTGCGTAATTTTCTTCTGTTTTTTGTAAGTCGTAAATACTTCCTAATAGATATTGGGCATCTGCATTTCCTTTTTCAACGCAAGGAGTCAAGTATTTTATAGCTTTTTCTGAATTGGGTTTGATGTGCTCATTTCCATTTAAATAAAAGAGTGCAATGTTGTAGTTAAACTCACAGTCTAGTTCTTTTTCTTGAGCATGTATTCTAAATGTTAGAATACTAAAGGCAATGATTGCCAAGGTTACATTTTTCATAGTATAATTTATATTTATATATTAATAATTAGTTAAGTGTATTGTAAATACACTTAGCTTTTTAAAGGTTTCTATAATTTGAAAACTTAATTTTATGTGTTATGGAGAGATGAAAAGAAAATTCATAGCATTTTATATTTTTCCTTTCGTTGCAAATGTAACATTTTTATAAAAAATGAATAATTTTTAGATACTAAATTTTTGCTGTAAAAATAAAATGAATAAATAATTTAAAATTACGGAAACCCTTAGTTTGTCTAATAAATTTGATAAAAAGTTCTATTAGAAAAGAATATAATCCTAAGTTCGATTTAATTCAAAAAAACAAACCCTTTTAAGTACTCAACTTAAAAGGGTTTGTTGTTTGTGGAGACGCCGAGAATCGAACTCGGGTCCAAACAAGCAGCTCAAATGCTTTCTACATACTTAGTTCTGATTTAATTTTCGACTAAAAGCTGATTCAGAACCACCCACTTTTAGCTTATCTCCTTAAATTTCGAAAACCTATCGGAGTACTAAGTCTTCTATGTTTACTTTTACGATGCCCAAAAATGAAACGCCGTAAACCAAGGCTTTTCGTGGACATTTAGCTTGCACACCTAGTGTGCCGAGGCTCTATCTTACTATGATTCAGATTAAGCAGCTAAAGCGTAGTTATCTTCGCCGTTTAAAAAGTTGAAATAAGTTTTACGAGTTGTCATCTCACTCCTCGATATGCTTACATTATCACTGATCTTGCTGTCAAAACCAGTCGTCCCCAATATGTCAAAGAATTAAAATTATAACCGGCAAAAAGTATACCAATTATATGGGCGTTCGGGCAGGCTTTCGCTACTCGCTTTTGGTAAAATTCTTACCAAAGAGCTCAAACAAATCGCTCTATCCTTAACGCGGGCAGCAAATATATAAAAATACTATTTGTGCAGTAATTTTAAAACAAGTATTTTCGCAGTAAATGTTATAAAATATAACAATAAGCAAAAAATTGTTTAATTTTAATACAAACAAACAATGAAATTCGGAATCATAAGAGAACGTAAAAATCCACCAGATAGAAGAGTTGTATTCTCTCCAGAAAAATTGAAAGAGTTAAAAGAAAAATTCCCTGAAGCAGCCATAGCGGTAGAAAGTTCAGATATCCGAGTTTTTTCTGATCAAGCATACAAAAATGCAGGATTAGAAGTAACAAATGAAGTAGCAGATTGTGATGTGCTTTTAGGAGTAAAAGAAGTACCTGTAGATGCATTAATTCCAAATAAAAAGTACTTTTATTTTTCGCATACCATTAAAAAACAACCTTATAATCGTAAGTTGTTAAAAGCAATGTTAGAAAGAAACATTGAAATGTATGATCATGAAACTATTGTAAAAGAAAGCGGAGCACGATTAATTGGTTTTGGTCGTTATGCAGGATTGGTAGGTGCATATAATGGATTTAGAGCTTTAGGTTTAAGAGAAGGAATCTTTACTTTACCTAAAGTAGAAACTTTGGCAGATTTAGATGAGGTAAAAGCAGAATTGGATAAAATTACTTTACCTAACATCAAAATCTTATTAACAGGTACAGGAAAAGTAGCTTACGGAGCAAAGGAGATCTTAGATCATCTAAATATAAAACAAGTGAGTGATGCGTTATATTTAACAGCAGATTTTTCAGAGCCTGTGTATTGTATGGCAGATGTCATGGAGTATAACAAACGTAAAGATGGTAAAGTAGGAGAGAAGTATGCTTTTTATAATGATCCATCTGGGTATGAAAGCAACTTTATGCCATATGCAAAAGTGACTGATTTCTTTATAGCAGGACATTTCTATGGAGATGGAGCACCCTATTTATTTACAAGAGAAGATGCAAAACAGCCAGAATTTAAAATTAAATATGTTGCCGATGTGTCATGTGATATAGACGGACCAGTAGCCTCTACAATTCGTCCTTCAACTATTGCAGATCCTATTTATGGATATGACCCTCAAACAGAATCAGAAATCGACTTTAAAGATGAAAAGGCAATTACAGTAATGGCGGTAGATAACTTACCGTGTGAGTTACCAAAAGATGCCAGTGAAGGGTTTGGAGAGATGTTTTTAGAGCATGTAATTCCTGCTTTTTACAATAATGATAAAGACGGTATTTTAGAAAGAGCCAAGATGACTACAAATGATGGTAAATTAACCGAGCGTTATGCCTACCTTCAAGATTATGTAGACGGAAAAGAATAATAACCATTTTAATCCCGCTTTGGCGGGATTTTTTATAGCATGCTACCCAACAAACAGTTTTTAATAGATACTGC
This sequence comes from uncultured Tenacibaculum sp., assembly GCF_947498805.1. Lineage (GTDB taxonomy): Bacteria > Bacteroidota > Bacteroidia > Flavobacteriales > Flavobacteriaceae > Polaribacter. The sequence goes on from NZ_CANMLT010000001.1 coordinate 3,452, forward strand.
CAATATGAGAATGCCCTTTGGTAAATACAAAGGAACATACTTAATAGATATTCCAGAATACTATATGGTTTGGTATAAAAATAAAGGGTTCCCAAAAGGAAAACTGGGAGATATGATGGGACTGGTATATGAGCTTCAATTAAATGGACTAGAAGATATTTTAAGAAAAATAAGGGAATGATGCACATCATTCCCTTTTCCTTGTCTGAATATATCCCTTAATTTAATAAAGACAAGTTGTAAGTGATTCCCCCTGAATAAATAATCGAATCACCCAAGTTTCTTCCGTCAATAACTTTTCCAATACCAGCACTTAGTCCTAAGTTTGGTATAATTTCTTTATATACAGTTAATCCTACTCTGGCATAATCTACATCTGTTTCTGGGAAATTTCCAGTAAATGCAGGAGATCCAATGTCAACCCCTGTTTCAGAATTGTTATAGTCTGCCCAAGCTTCTACATAAATAAACTTACTAGCATATCCAATTTTTCCAGTAGTAACAAAAGAGTTTGGTACATTAAAATCACCTCTGTTTGGCATTAAATTGTTATCTGCATCTCCTCTTAAATTGTATCCTGCGTATAGTGTAGAGAAGAACCCGATATCTGTTTGTAAGTGTAGTCCTAATCTTAAATCTACTCCAAATCCACCGTTACCTAAAGATAAAATTCCTACAGGCTCATAGTTGGTTGGAATAACAATAGACCCAGCAGTTAAAATGCTTAAATCAGCTTTTTTAAATTGAAAGGTATAGGCGTTTAATTTTAAACCTAAGGTAATGTCTTGCAAACCAGAAATAGAAGTTTCTCCGTTTACAGGATCAGGAGCTCCGCTTGTATTTTCAGCTGAAATATAGGGTATGTTTACTACGGCCGATAAACGGTCTGTAATACCATACTTAGCAAATAAAGAAACAATGTTCTGATTGATTTCTCCATGAACAGGAACTGCATCTTGTTTAACATCTCCTAAATAAAACTTATCAAAATCACTTTTTGTAAAAGAAGCGGTGATTGAAAGATCACCTTTTTTTGGCATAAAGCCATCAAACATACCTTGTGCATTTAGGGTGGTAGTCATACCAAATCCAATACAAAGCATGCATACTGCTTGGGTAATTTTTTTCATTATGTAAATTGTTGATTTAATTTGATATCTGTCGATAAAAAGTATAATCATTACTCAGAAGAAAATGATTTAACATTATTTAACAATAAGAAAGGGATGTTTTTTGTGTACTTTTAAAACATGAAACCTGCCGAACTTTACATCTTAAATCAGCCCGAACCATTCAAGTCTATCTTACTTCATATTCAGCTTTTGATAGAAAGTACATTTCCAGAAACAGAGTTACAATACAAGTGGAAAATACCTGTATACTATTTAAATGGGAAGCAGTTGTGTTATTTAAATGCTTCGCATAAAAAAGGATATGTGGATGTTGGCTTCTGGGCAAAGAATCGCTTAGATGCATATAGCCCTTATTTGGTTTCTGAAAACAGAAAACTTGTCAAATCGCTTCGATATACTTCGGTAGAAGAAATTGATAGTGAAATTATGGTTACTATACTAAAAATTATAGGATCTTAACTTTGTACTCCAAGGCTAGTTCATTGTTAATATAAATATGTAAACTAGTATCACGTTTAGGGTTTTTAAAGTAAATATCTGTAGTTTGTTCTTGTTTATTATCAATTCTAGCATCATAGATTTTATCGTCGTGTAAATAAGAATATCTAATGTTATCTACGTTTGGAAGTTTCTTTATGCTAAGACGAATTTTTTCTTTTTTATTGATAACAATTTCACCAACGGTTGGTTTAATAATTTCAATATTGCTTTTTAAATAAGCGTTCTTAAAAAACGGATCTAAACAAAACTCCTGAAGATTTTTTTGATCCAAATAGGTGTTCCATTTAGAATCGGTTGCAAAATGAGTAAGTTTTATGAAGTCTTTGCTAGCGTCAAAATAATCTTGATTAAACTTTTTTTGCCAAACGTCTTTATACATATAACCTGATCCAAATGTCAAATCCATAAGAAGCCAGCGATTGTCAATTTTTACAGAATTCCAAACATGGTTTTTGGTTTTAGGAATATAACCAATATCTCTAAAAGAGGTTCTTGTGTATCCATAAATTAGTTCATTAGGAATATCCATTAAGTTGCAAATCCTTTGAAAAAGATATGCATAACCAGTACATAAACCTTTTCTTGCTTCAAAAGTACTTTGTGCAACTTCTTTAATTTTTCTCCTTTTAATCCAATCTAAATCGTGTTCATCATTGTATGCAATAAATTCAGGATGGCGCAGTAGACTAGAATTAAACAACATGTAGTCATACTTAATATTTAATCCAATCCAAGTGTAAATAGCTCTTACTTTTTCTAGATTACTATTTTTAAAATCGTAATTTATTTTTTGAGCAAGTTGCTCTATGGTCTGTATTTCAGGATAATACTTTATGATTTGGTCAACCTTCTTAAAGTCTTGAGAAAAAGAAAGTTGATTCGATAAACAAAAGAATAATATTAGTAAGATCTTTTTCATTTTTCAATATTTTAAAAAACAAAATACGAAAAATTACTGAATTAAGAATTCCAACATAACCTCTCTATCTATTAATACAAATAACTCTTGCGCTTCTTCTGGAGGGTTTATTGTAAGCGTGGTAATATTATTAGTACGAACTATTTTAGGTTGTATAGCAAATTGATATCCCATAAAGCCAACCATTATATGTTGATTGGCGGCTATATTTCCTAGTTTAATCTTTACTTCATTATTTCTTGAAGTAAGTATACCTTTTTGAGGAGAAACTAGTTTTACCGTTGAGTTTAAAAAACTACTAGCATAAATAGGTTGATTGTAAAAATCATCAAGGGTCATACGTCCAATTCGTAGTTGCCAAAGTTTACTTTCAGGAAAATGTGTTTTAAAATGTTTGTCTTTCGGAATATTGTAGTAATATGGATTGAAACTTCGTTGCCATTTACCATTCATAATTGCACCTGCTGCCCAGGTAGCATCTATAAACCTCCATTGATTATTAATCTTTACAGCGTTCCAAGCATGATTTGTTGAATTTCTAGGTCTATTAATTTCTGTTGATGAATTACGTATATAGCCTTTAATAACTTCGTTTTCAATATTTAGTAAAGAACATATTTTAGCCAATGTCTGTGCATATCCTTCACAAACACCTTTTCTACTTCGAAGCGTTTCTCTAACAATATTATCTTTAATCTCTCTAATTTTTTGAAGACGTTCTGCTTCATCACGATAACGAAAACTAACCCGTTTGTTTTTAGGATTATAAAATTCCTCTAAATCGTATCGAATGTTTTTAGTGATCCAGTAAAAAGCTGCTTTTAATTGATTTTCTTTCGAAGAAAAGTCCCGAGCAATATTTTTTGCTAGGTTCTCAGCAGAGATGAGTTTAGGATACGTGGCTACTTTTTCGCTGACTTCAGAGAAATCTTGAGCAAATAAAGTAAAAGAGGTAAAAAAAAGGAAAAATAAAAGTTGCTTCATGTTGTATAGTTATGCATAAGAAACAACTTTTATCCTCAAAAATTGTGCCTATAAGTTATTTATAGCTTTACGAATGGTAACTAAATTACCTAATACCTTTTCTAAGTGGTCTAAATGCAACATGTTAGCACCGTCAGATTTGGCATTAGCAGGGTCAAAATGTGTTTCCATAAATAATCCGTCTACATTATTAACAACACCCGCTCTAGCAATAGTTTCAATCATATCTGGTCTTCCTCCAGTAACTCCACTAGATTGGTTTGGTTGCTGTAAAGAATGTGTTACGTCTAATACCGTAGGAGCAAATTGACGCATGGTAGGAATTCCACGAAAATCAACAATCATATCTTGGTATCCAAACATGGTTCCCCTATCGGTAATCCATGCTTTATCATTCCCTGCATCATGTACTTTCTTAACAGCATGTTGCATGGCTTCTGGACTCATAAATTGTCCTTTTTTTAAGTTAACCACTTTACCAGTTTTAGCAGCAGCAACAACTAAATCAGTTTGACGAACTAAAAAAGCAGGAATTTGTAATACATCTACATATTGAGCAGCTTTTTCAGCATCAGATACTTCATGAATATCAGTAACCGTTGGAACGTTGAAAGTTTCAGAAACTTTACGTAAAATCTTTAATGCTTTTTCATCACCAATACCTGTAAAACTATCAATTCTACTTCTGTTAGCTTTCTTAAAACTCCCTTTAAAAACGTAAGGAATTTCTAATTTATTGGTAATCTCTATAACTCTTTCAGCAATACGCAATGCCATATCTTCACCTTCGATAGCACACGGACCCGCTAATAAAAAGAAGTTGTTAGAATTTGTATGTTTTATATTCGGAATAAGATTTAAATCCATCAGTAAAAATTTTGAACAAAATTAAGAAATTAAATTGGCTATCTTTAAGCTTTGAAATTAAATAAACATCATGAAGAAAATAATTCTGTCAATTGCAGTTTTAGGAACATTGGCTTCCTGTGCTCCAACTAAAAAGGAGCAATCAAAAGAACAAACCAAAGAGGAAAAAGAGGTTGTAATAAAAGAAGCAGTAAAAATAGATTCTGCTACTGTAAGAAAGCATCTATACACTTTGGCTTCTGATGAAATGGAGGGGAGAAAACCTGGGACAGAAGGAATGGAAAAGGCAACCAAATATATTGAGCAAGAATATAAGAGAATAGGATTAAAAACCTTTGATACTTTAAAAACCTATCGTCAAAATTTTACTCATAATGGAATTGAGATGAGTAATATTATTGGAGTTTTAGAAGGGAAATCTAAAAAAGATGAGTATGTAATCGTATCAGCACATCACGATCATTTAGGAATGAAAGAGAGTGGAGAAGGAGATCGTATATTTAATGGAGCAAATGATGATGCTTCAGGTGTGGTTGGAGTATTGGCATTGGCGGAGTACTTTGCTAAAAAAGGAATGAATGAACGAAGTATTGTTTTTGTTTGTTTTACCGCCGAAGAAATGGGCTTAGTAGGATCTAAGTATTTTGGAAAAGATATTGACGCATCAAAATTTGTAGCAGGAATTAATTTAGAACTAATAGCAAAAGAACCTAAAACAGGACCAAAAACAGCTTGGTTAACAGGTTTTGATCGATCTGACTTTGGAAAAATAATTCAAAAGAATTTAGAAGGAACTGGTTATAAGTTGTTTCCAGATCCATATCCTAAATTCAATTTATTTTTTAGATCAGACAATGCTTCTTTAGCAAGATTAGGAGTTCCTTCGCATACTTTTTCTACAACACCAATCGATATTGATGCTGATTATCATAAAGTTACTGACGAAGCAGAAACTTTAGATATGGGAGTTTTAACAGAAACTGTTAAGGCGGTTGCTAAAGGAACCGAAAGTATTATAAACGGAGTAGATACGCCTACGCGAGTAGTAATTGAAGAGTAAAAAAAACTAACATATACGTTAAAAAAGGGGTCGCATTGCGACCCCTTTTTATGGTCTATTTAAAATAAGTGTTAAGGTTTTTAAGGATGTGTTAAAATAATCATAAAAAAATATTATATTCGCAATGTTTAAAAATTAATCCCTTCATCATGAAAAAAACACTTTTAAGTCTAGCAGTATTGCTAGCAGTGGTTTCTTGTTCAGATAATGAGTCTGTAGATGTACGAGAAACACAAGCAGAAATTCTTTCGAAAAAAGAAATTAATCAAAAAATTGAAACTTCATTAAAACAAACAGGTGACTTTAAATGGACTGAGCAAGAAGCAAACGTTATTTGGAGTGCAGTAAAACATGGAGAAGATATTTTAACTGTTGGATATGGAACTTCTAAAGATAACTTTGCAAGAAGTGCAGAGGCTGAGAATATTAAAGATCAGTTAATTAATTTAATTCAAGACTTAGAAGGTACTTCTGCAAAAGGCAAGAAAGAAATTTATGTGGACGAAACTATTAACTACATTGATATAAAAGTATCAAACAAAGCTACCATAGAAGCATTACAAAAAGATAGTAGAGTTCGTTATATTGAGCCTAGTGGCTATGACTTTTTTACGAGTAACTCAAATGCTCAAGAACGTTCAAGTTCTTCTGGAGGTTCAGGTTGTGGATATGCAGGAGTTGTAAACGCAAGTGCTGATTATAGAACTGTAGCCCCAGGAGCAAGAGTTCCTTGGACTTTCGATAAGCATAATATTCCTCAAGCTTGGAATCATAGTACAGGAGCAGGAATTTCTGTTGCAATTATTGATTCTGGTTTATCTCCAGAACAAAAATGGATGAACCAATATTTTAATGATGGATATTCTTCAGGAAGATTTGTTCAGAAGTATGGAACATTCGTTGATTCTTGGTGGGCTTGGTCTAATAATTATGATGGAGTAAATGATAAATGTGGACACGGAACAAGTATGGCTGCTGTAGCTACGGCACCAAGAAATAATGATAACTTGCCAGTTGGAGTAGCCTATAACGCAAACTTAGTAAGTTATAGAGCTGTAGAAAATGTTGTGATCAACGATTATCACGAAAAAAGAGGAATCGTAGAAGCTTTAACAGCATTAGCAAATAGAAGTGATGTTAAAGTAATTTCGATGTCGTTAGGATATCCATTTAGCATAGGAAACGTGTCTGATGCAGTTAAGTATGCACACAGTAAGGGAAAAATGATTTTAGCTGCTGGAGGAACATCAACTTCATTTACAACTTGGTATGGAGTAATCTTCCCTGCTAGTATGAACGAAACTGTAGCGGTAACAGGAATAAAAGAAAATAGTTATTCTAAGTGTGATGTTTGTCATACTGGATCTAAAATAGACTTTACAGTACAAATGCAAAGAACAAATGGAACTGATAATAAAGTACCAGTATTAAGTTATTATAATGGTCAGTCTAACTATGTAGGAGGATCTTCTGTAGCAACAGCTACAACGGCTGGAATTGCGGCACTAGTTTGGTCGAAGCACCCAACTTGGACACGTGATCAAGTATTACAAAAAATGAGAGAATCTGCTGATTTTTATCCAAGTAAACATTCAGAATATGGATATGGAAATATTGACGCTTTAAAAGCTGTTCAATAAAATCAATTAACTAATCTTACAAAAGCCTCGAAGTTATTCGAGGCTTTTCGTATTTTTATTGGGTATAGTTTTTGATTCAACATTTTAAAATAATAAACATGAAATATTTTAAACTTTTAGGAATTCTTCTTTTGGTAGGATGTGCATCGGTAAATGTAGTTTCAGATTATGATTCAAAAACCAATTTTAAACAGTATGCTACATTTTTATTTTATGAAGATGCAGGAAAAGGATTGAATGAATTGGATGTAAAAAGAATTGAAAGAGAGATTGTGTCAGGTTTAGAGTCTAAAGGAATGCGTGTTAATGAAGCACCAACCATGTATGTAAATATTGTTTCTGAAGAAAGAGTTTCAGAGAATAGAAATACAATTGGAGTAGGTATTGGAGGAGGAAGAAATGTTGGTTTTGGTATTTCCGGAGGAATTCCTATTGGAGGTAGAAAAATTCAACAACAACTAGTAATTGATTTTGTAGATGCTAAAACAAATGAGTTGATTTGGCAAGGAATTGCAAATACAGAGGTAAAAGAAAGAACTTCTCCTGAAGAAAGAGAGCAACATTATAAAAAAGTAATTCACAAAATTCTAGAACAATATCCACCCAAAAAGCCTCAAAATTAATTTGAGGCTTTTTTTAACAACTACACACTACTAAGTCTAATCTAGCAATACTTTTTGGGAGATTTTTCTCCAGTCAACTATTTTAAAATTTTGCTGTAGACTATCTTTATTTTGAGTATTTGCTCCATCTTGAGCAATGAATATTCCTTTAGGATACTTACTTCCGAAGTTTTTAGAGCTTACGTCAATTCCATCAGTATCATAGGTCCCATCAATAAGTCCATCTTTTAAAGAAAAACTATTGATGTATTTATTGGTAATTCTATCTATAATAGCATAACTATTATTACCTTGAGAGGAAAGAATAAGGTATCCTTTACCGTTTCCAGCATCATATAAGGTAACTCCTTCAAAGTCTGAAGTCATATTTTTATCACGAGTACTAATTACTTGCGTAGCTTCAATTGAGGCTTCTGGTTCGGCATCAAACTTCCAAAGCGCAGTATCTTCTTCTCCTATATATACTTTTCCATAAAAATCATCAGCTACAATACCTTCTCCTTGACTTTTCAAAGCAAAAGATCTAACTAATGTAGCATCGATTTTACTATTACTTTCAAACAATTCCCATTGTTCAATTCCACCTTCTTTACCTACTATAAAAACATAGATCTTATTAGTCTTTGCACTTTTGTACATTCCTAATCCATATACTTCGTTAAGATTAGATTTGATTGGTCTTGCTGCAACTTCTTCTAATTCACCAGTTGGTTTAACAATTAAAACAGAAATGGTATTTGTGGTTCTATTACTAGCAGTTACAACAGATACTTTTGTTCCGTTTAATGTGAATCCATCTCTAATGTCTACGTTGTTTACACGACCTATTTTATATGAGTATAAACGTTCTCCTTCTAAACTATATACTTCTAATCCCTCTTTTTTATTAGTACCAATAATAGTCGATTTAGAAATGTCTATAGGGTTAATCCAAACACAAGGATCATCCGCAGCATCATCAAAAGAGGTTACCGGTGTTGTTTCTGCATCGGCAGTCAAAGCAATAATAGTTGAGGTTGGTGTTTGAGGAGCTGCTTTCTTTTCTTTTTTACAAGCAACAAAACCTGCACAAACGATAAGTATTTTAAAAATATGCTTCATCATTAAAAATTGTATTTAATACCAATGTTCCAGTTATAATCGTAGAATTCAGCTTGTCTAGTTTGATTTTTGGTTCCTTGGTAAAAGCGTAATTCTTGATTGGTTAAATTCTTTGCTTCTGCGTAAATACGTAAGTTTTTAGTAATGTTATAAGCAGCATTTACATCTAAGAATAATTGTTGATCGTAGAATGAATCTGTAAATTTATCTTTTCCATATTCAAAGATATAGTCATCGGCAAAGTTTAGAGAAGCCCTTACAGATAGTTTTGCTGTTTCATAGGCTAAAGAACCGTTGAACATATTTTTTACAGCTCCTGCTAATGGGAGTCCTTTTTCTCTACCAACAATTCCGTCTGTTTTAGAATCTGTAAAAGTATAGTTTCCGTAAACTGTTAAGTTTCTTAAAAAGCTAGGTAAGAAGTTTAATTTACGTTGTAGAGCTATCTCAAATCCATAAATTTCAGCACTTCCTCCATTAAATGGTCTTGTAACATCGTATATTTCTGTATTGGTTCCAATAGTAATAGATTCTCTTGAAATAGAGTTATATATAAACTGATCGATGTCTTTGTAAAATAAACCGGCAGAAATAATACCTACATTGCTAAAATAATGTTCAAACATCAAATCGAAATTCATAGATTCTGTAGGATTCAAGTTTGGATTTCCATATTCAGCCTCTAAATCATCACTATTGATATTTCTATATGGTACTAAGTCGAAGTAATTTGGTCTGGCGATAGTGTTGGTCCAAGCTGCTCTAAGAAGCGTATTCTTATTTATTTTATACTTTGCATGTAAGTTTGGTAACCAATTAATGTAAGAGTTGCTTCCCGAAGTTGTAGTTACTTCTTCCTCTTCAATTTTTAAGTCAAAACCACTATAATCAATGGCAGTTTTTTCAGCTCTAACTCCAGCAATAATAGAGAAGTTTTCTCCAAGCTTTTGATTTAACATTCCATAAAAAGCATAAATGTTTTCATCAGCATCATAGTTGCCAGGAACATATTCATCTAAAACAGCTTCACCATTAGTTAAATTTAGACTTCCTAAGAACTCTCTAGAGGTAAATAATCCAGATTTATAGTTGTCTCCAGCTAAATAACCATTAACAGTATAATCTACGGTAGTAGTTAAATTCATGGTAGGAAACTGGCTTTCTAAATCATATTCAAAGAAGTTATTATCTCGTATTTTCTCTTTGTATTTGTGTTTAAATCCAAATTTAAGCTCATTTTTATAATCTCCTGTAGCATTTACCGGAATTAAAACATCAATATTCGAACTCATTTTACGTTCTCTAGTAAAACGTTTTTCTTGAGTTACTTCATCATAGACAAATTTTGTTGGATCGTTAAAATCATTATTTGTAGGAATTAATGTCGGAAATTTTGCTCTTGAAAAATCTTGTCTTACTTCGATATCATCATTTTCAAAACGGATATAACGCTCATTTGGACGTTCTTCTTTGGCTTGCGAAACTCCTGTCTTCCACAATAATTTTACATTTCCAAAGATTAAGTGTTCTCCTCCAATAGATAGTTTGTAAACACTTTGTTTTTCTAAACGAGTATTATCATTAGTACTGTTGTTAATTCCTCCTTTTGTTTGACGACGTACTTCTGCTTTTGAAATTCCACTAGCATCTGGAGCATCAATTTTTCTAAAACGCACACGATACCTGTTTTCAAAATCTTTTCGTTGATTGTACATTGATTTAAAAAAGAACGTATTGTTTTGATCAACGTTTAAGTCAAAATTAGCAGAAAGACTTAAACGGTTTCTTTTTACATCATATCTTCTAATATCATGCTCTCCTAAATAGCTGTTTCCGTTATCGTTTTCCCATTCAAACTCAACATTATCAGATCCATATTCGTTAGAGTTGTATGAAGCATTCAACACATAACCTAACTTTTTATTAAAAGCTCTATTGGCTACTAAACCAGAAAAGTTATAGTTAGGAGTATTTCTTACAGGATTTTGACCATAGGCACCGGTTAAAAAGGCTCTAAAGGTACTTGGAGCCGATCGTGTAATTAAATTTACTGAACCTCCAATAGCATCTCCTTCCATATCTGGTGTAACCGCTTTGTTAACCTCAATAGTTTGAATCATATCAGAAGGAATTAAATCCATTTGAACTCTTCGATTATCTCCTTCAGCAGAAGGTATTCTGTCTCCATTTAAAGTAACAGAGTTTAATTGAGGAGCTAGACCTCTAATGATAATATCTCTCGCTTCTCCTTGATCATTTTGCATTGAAATACCTGGTACACGTTTTAAAGCATCTCCAATATTAGCATCTGGAAATTTTCCTACTTGATCTGCCGAGATGATATTGGTAATATTGGCTTTGTTTTTTTGTTGGTTTAAAGCTTTCGCTTGACCTTTACCAATACTACCTTTTATAATTACTTCATCTAACTTATCTGTTTTAGGTTGTAATGAAAAGTCTTTAAGAGAAGTCCCACCATTAATAGAAATGGTCTCTTCAATATCTTGGTACCCAATAAATGTTACGGTTATCTTATGAGTTCCCTCTGGTAAATCAATCAGTTCGTAATATCCGTTAAAATCACTTGGAATTCCTATTTTAAGTGATGGAATTAATACAGTTGCACCTGGTAAGGGTAAGTTGTTTTCATCCAAGATTCTTCCTCTTAGACTAGATTTGTCTTGAGCATATCCCCATATACTTATTAGACAAATAACAAAAAGTAGTAGTTTTTTCATTGTATATTTTAATTGATGTAGAATTATTCTGGGCAAAATTATCTATGAAAAATGGCAACTGTATTTGGATATTGTTAGTAAATAATTATAAAACGTTGAGGAAAAGATTAATAAGTTGTTAATCTGTTTAATATTCTGTAATGTTTTGTTTAATTTTAGTTAATCTAAAAATTACATTTAAAAAACATAGGGCATGCCATACAATGAGTTTTTATCTGATAGAATAGCACAATTTTTAAAAGAGCAACATGTAGCTTTTTATGAAAAGAAAATGTTTGGAGGTTTGTGTTTTATGGTAGATGAAAAGATGTGTGTAGGAGTGAATAGGGATGAAGTAATGCTTAGAATTAACCCAGAAATTTATGAAGAGTCTTTAACTAAAAAAGGATGTAAAGAAATGAATTTTACTGGTCGTCCAATGAAAGGCTTTGTGTTTTTAACGGATGAAGCTACCGATTTGGATGAAGATTTACATGCATGGTTAACATTAGCATTGGAATATAATCCTTTGGCAAAATCAAGTAAAAAAAAGAAAACCTCCCAATAAGGAGGTTTTATAAAAATATTGTTGTTTGATTTAGAATTGATAACGAATTCCTAAACCAAAGTCAGATTGAAATCCATCGTAAAAACCGCTAAATCCAATTTCTGGGCGGTAATCTAATGAAATTACTACAGGGATATCAAAGTTATATTCAATACCAATTACCCCAGCACCAAAAATAGCCGAATTACCACTTGCAGAAGCAACACCACCACCAACACCAGCAAACCAGTTAAATTGAGGTTCTAATTCCCAAACCCATTGGTATAATCCAGTAGCTTTAAAAGCACTTCCTTCTCTAAAACCTAAGTCTATTTCAAGTCTGTTATGATCACTTAGTTTTCTTTGGTAAGAAATTTCTCCACCAAAACCATTATTGTCTCCAAAACGAACTCCAATAGCATTGTCAGAGATTTCTTGTGCGCTCATTGTAAAAGCTGCTAGAAATAAACCTAAGGTTAAAAATAATTTTTTCATGTTCTTGATTTTTATGTTACGCTAATATATCAACTATTATTCCATTGTATTTAACGATTTAATAAAAATAATAGTATTTCAAGAGGGTACCGTTGCCCTCGTATATTTTACCACTGGTCATAATTCTGATAGTTAAGCTCTGAAGTCTAGCTAGTTTTGAATTAAAATTCTAAACAAATTAATTATGATTAAAATATTCAAAATCTTATTTATTACCTTATTCTTCTTAAGCTGTAAAACAAACCAAAAGGATAAAGAAACCATTATAACGACAGATGTCGATAATTTTTGGAAAGCATATGATCAAATTAAAACAACCAATGACTCTACCAAACAAGCAACTTATTTAAAGGAATTGTTTTTAGAAAAGGGAACACCTGGCTTAAAAGGGATTATGCAGGCAAGAAGGTATACTGTAAGTTCTTATTTGACAGCGATACAAAAATACCCTAAGTTCTGGGAAAGCTTGCGTGCTAATACCTCAAAAGTGAATAGTTACAAAGAGGGAATCAACAAAGGAATTCAAAGCTTCAAAAGTCTTTATCTAAAGGCGAAACCAGCAAAAATATTTTTTACTATAGGGGCTTTTAAAACAGGAGGCACTACTATAGAGAATAAAGTTTTGATAGGGTCAGAAATAGCCTTAGGAGATAAAACTGTAGTTACTTCTGAGTTAAAAGAGGATTTTCCGAATTTACCAAGGTATTTTAAAACAAATATACCAGAGGAAAGCATTGTATTCGGAAATGTACATGAGTATGTACATACACAACAAGATACTACCATTGGAAACTCATTGTTATCTAAAACCCTTATAGAGGGAGTAGCAGAATTTGTTGCAGAGAAAGCGTTAAACATATCGTCTCCAAATGAATCTATTATATATGGAAAAGAAAATGATGAGAAAATTAAACAAGCTTTTGTAAAAGAAATGTTTACTAAGTATGAAATTCGATGGTTCTGGAGTAATACCAACAATCAATTTAAAGTAGGTGATTTAGGATATTATATAGGCTATGCGATTAGTAAAAAATACTATGAGCAAGCAAAAGATAAAAAGAAAGCCATTGAGGAGATGATAGAACTTGATTATTTAGATGAGGATGAACTGTATGATTTTATTGATAAATCGAAGTATTTTGATAAGTCGATTGTTGGTTACTATAAAGAGTCAGAAGAAAAAAGACCAAGAGTTATTGGGATTGAAGAATTTGAAAACAATTCAAAAAATGTAAATTCAAACATTAAAACAATGACTGTTGAGTTTTCTAAAGAAATGGATGGTGGATTGGTAAATTTAAGGCTAGGGCCCTTAGGGGAGGATAACTTATTACAAGTAACAAACAATTTGGGTTGGTCTGAAGACAACAGGAAAATTACTTTTGAAGTGATGCTTAAACCAAATTTAAGACAACAGCTGTTAATAACAGATATATTTCGATCTAAAGATGGATATTTATTAGCACCATATTTGGTTGATATCACCACAGAATAAATACATTTACTATTTGAATAGCCTTTCAGTTAAGTTAATAATAAATAGACACTAAAAATGAACTATTTTTTTTCTAAAAAAGCAATACCAAATTACGCAGTATGGGCAATTACATTATTATCGTCATACGTAATGAAGATTAGTGATTTAGGGAAAGGTAAGGAGCTTGTTTATTATTTGATTTTAGAATGTTTGGTTTGGTTTTTTGTAGGAGTGCTTTTAACAGGAGTAATTCAAATAGGTTTAGAGAAATTAGCTTCTAATAAGAAACTTGGAGTTCGCATTTTATATCTCATATTACTAATGTTTCTTGCATCCGTGGTATTTAACTATGTATTTTGGCCTATTATAGACGTTTTGCATGAATACTTTATTAAAAGGCCAAGTTACCATGGTAAGTTTGCAACTCGTGTTTTTAATTGGTTGAATTGGATTATTTGGTTTGTGTCATTCACGGCTTTTAAACTTACTTCAGAAGTAAAAGAGGAAAAGCTGAGGAGTAGTATGTTGGAAACTTCTTTAAAGGAGTCACAACTTAATACATTAAAAGGACAAATAAATCCACATTTTATGTTCAATAGTTTAAACAACATAAGAGGATTAATGCTTGAAGATGCAAATAAAGCAAGAGAGATGTTAACCTCTTTATCTGAAACATTGCGATATGCTTTAACACAAAATACTATTACTTCAATTGCCTTAGAAGATGAATTGGAAATGGTGGAAAAATATATAGATCTTTCTAAAATTCAATTAGAAGATAGGTTGGTATATAAAACAAAGATTGACGCATTATCATTGCATGTTCAAATACCACCAATGCTGATTCAAATGTTAGTTGAAAACGCTATAAAACATGGGATATCCAATTTAAAAGAAGGGGGAAGGGTAGCGGTATCAACCAAAATAATTAAGAATAGCTTATGTATTAGTGTTACTAATTCAGGAGTATTAAAAAATAAGGATACTGGTACACAAGTGGGACTAGAAAACATAAAAAGAAGATTGGATTTGTTATACGGAAACAAGGCCGTTTTTAGTTTAAAAGAAGTAAACAATCAAGTAGAAGCAATTGTAGAAATTCCATTGTCATGAAACAGTTAAAAGCCGTTATTGTAGAAGATTCTCGTTTGGCAAGAAATGAGTTAAAAGAGTTGTTAAAAGAGCATACACAGATAACATTGATTGGTGAAGCAGAAAATGTTGATGAGGGGTATGAGTTGATTACGGCAAAAAATCCAGATGTATTGTTTTTGGATATAAACATGCCCGAAAAAAACGGATTTGATCTTTTAGAAATGTTAGATGAAGTGCCTATAACGATTTTTACAACCGCTTTTGATGAATATGCCATCAAATCTTTTGAGTATAATGCTTTCGATTATTTATTAAAACCGATCAATTCGAAGCGATTTTCTAAAGCTATTGAAAAAGTAACAGAGCAATTTCTTGAAGATAATAAGAAAGAAAAAAAGTCTGCTAATAAGTTAAGTCCGGATAAACAGATTTTTATAAAGGAAGGAGAACGATGTTGGTTAGTGAAAATTGAAAACATTAGCGTATTTGAAATCGTTGGAAATTATACGCGTGTATTTTTTGAAAATCACAAACCTTTAATATATAAATCACTGGTTCAGATTGAAGAGAAACTACCAGAATCTTTGTTTTTTAGAGCAAATAGACAGCAGATTATAAATATAAACCATGTTAAAAAAGTAGTGGCTTGGTTTAATGGAAAGTTAAAAGTAGAAATGCAATCTGGAGAAGAAATAGAAATCTCCAGAAGGCAATCCTATATTTTTAAAGAGCGTTTAAGTTTATAAACACTTTTACTTTACTGTAATTCGAGTTCCTTTACTATGACTACTGAACTCTGGGGCATACATATTTTGAATGGTAGTAATACCATTACTAAAATCACCTGCATTGTTTACTCTTACATCATATTCAAAAACATATACTCCTTTAGGTAAATAATCAAAGAAGAAATTTGTAGCAGCATCTTTGGTGCTTTGGTAATACCCTAAACCATCTTGCCATTTATATTGAGATAATACATCAACCGGCTCAACACCAGATGCACGCATATCTTTCATATGAATGAACTCCATATTTCGGTCACTTTGCAATACAATTCTTACCGTAAGTAAATCACCAACTTTTAAAGAAGTAGTATTCGTAATTTCAACTAGTTTTTTACCGGTATCTGAATTTACTTTTTTAAAGAGCTTCTTCTTTAATTTCAACGGGGTTTCTGCTGAGGTAATTTTATCTAAATCTTCAAAATATTGCCAGTAAACACCACCCCAAGCAATGCCTTTATTTTTCTTGGTAAGCGTAATTTCAGCCATTTCAGGTTGAATTTCACTTCCATTCCAACTGGTTTTGAAATACCCAGTACCAGCTTCTACTTTTATATCTTCTATTTTTGAAGGATCAATAATTTTGTTTCCTAAGGAAACATCCACCATATCTGTGATAGAAATCCAATCAGAACCTTGTAATAATAAAGCATATACTGCTTCTGTAGTAGCTTTGGTAGTTTTCCACTGACTTACTTGTTTGTTTTTTAGTAGCCAAATTTTAAGATTATCAACTGTCTTGGTATCGTTTTCAATTTCTGAAAAAGCTTCAATTAAAAGTGCTTGTGTTTCAATAGGTGCTTGATACCAACGCCAATTAGGTTGGTTGCTTTTCCAATACATCCCAAGCTCATCTGAAGTAATACTTGTTTCTTTTAATGATTTTAGAATTTTGTTAGTAATACTAGGATCACCATTTCTATGTTGAAATAAAGCTATTTGAGCTTTTCCATAGAGATTAAAATCTTTCCAGAACTTTACCGCTTGGTTTCTGTAATAGGCAATAGCCTCTTTGGTTCCTTTTTCAATAGAAACATTTTTAAAAAAGCTTCGCATGTATAAATACTGAAGTTGGAAATTACCAATATGTTTTTGATTTAAATATTTTTCAGCCTTTGTAGCTCCCTCTTTTTTTCTAATCTTATCGGCTTCTTTTATTACTCGCTTATATTGTTCAAGAACTTCTACATCTAAAAACTGAATGGCTTTTTTGATCATTCTAGTTGTCTTATTATCAAAATCCTTAACACTTAAGTGTTGTAAATGTCCAAAACCAGTAGCAATATGATTGGTAATATAGGCATTCGGATATCTACTACCTTTAAACCAAGGAAAACCTCCATTATTCATTTGAAAATCGTACAGCTTGTTAAGTGTTTTTTGCTGCTTGTTTTTCATATGGTTTAAATCAAACAATAAGGCAATACGCTTTTTTTGCTCTGTTTCAGATTGGGCATCTCTTAGCCAAGGAGTTTCTTGTATAATAAGAGATTTCAACTCTTCGTTTTTCTCTAAATTACTTAACAGAGCCTCTGAAGATTTCCAAGAGTTGAATACTTCTTGAATTCTCGGATTTTTATTGGCAATATAACTTGCCAAAGTATTTGCATAATAACGAGCAAATGTTTGCTCTGAACACTCATATGGGTATTCCATTAAATATGGAAGTGCTTGTACAGCGTACCATGCTGGATTTGATGTAACTTCCAGTGTTAGCTTATGATTTTTTAAGCTCGATGAGGTGTTGTTTTTTAATTTATCTAAGCTAAATGTTTTTGTTTGATTGCTACGAACCCAAATAGGTAAGGTTTCTGTAACCAGCATTCTGTTCGATAAAACTGGTAAAGCATTTTGCTCTCCATCTGAAAAATCACCGGCTTTCGCAACAACTTGATATTGTACTGCCTGTATAGTTTCTGGAATACTTAAATTCCAAGAAACATTGGTGTTTCCTTTTTTGTCAACAACAAAGCTTTGTTGCGATTGAGTATTTCCTAGATTAACATCTATTGATTTTCCAGTAAGAGCATCTGTCAAAATTAACTGTGCCAACCCTTGTAGTTTTTTACCAGACAGATTGCTGATTTTAGAACTGATGGTAATTTTATCTCCTTCTCTTAAAAAACGTGGTGCATTAGGAGTTACCATTAGCTCTTTTTGTGTAACAGCTTCTAAAGTTTCTACTGCCGAATGTAATTCTTTTGTATGTACTAATAATTGTACTTTCCACTTGGTTAAGGTTTCGGGAGCTGTAAAATTGAAAGAAACATTACCATTAGTATCTGTGGTTAAATGCGGATAGAAAAAAGCAGTTTCTTGCAAGTTTTTTCGAATTTGAATTCCTTTTAAAGGATCTCTTTTTTGTTCTTCTATTTTTTTAGCCAAATTAGTATCGTAAGCAAAAGCAGATTCTTCATCTTCAATTTCTTCAGAAGCAACGTTTTCTGGTGTCCATCCTCCAGTAGTTTTAGCCATTGCTGGAGCGGATGCTCTTCCTCTTATTCTAATATTTTTATTCGTATTGCCATAAGCAGTAATTACTACTTCATCTAAAGTATTACTTGATTCCATTCCAATAAAAAGTTCTTTGAAGTTGCCAACTGTTCTTTCTATTGTTTTCGTTCCAACAAGACTAAAAACAAGTACATCTCCTTTGTTTACTTTTATAGTAAACTTTCCATCAAAGTCAGTTTCGGTTCCGTAATTGGTACCTTTGATAACTACGGTAACACCTGGTAAAGGACCAGTTTCATCTTCAACAATACCAGATATGGTTCCTTCAAAAGAAGTTCTTTGAATAGATAGATTTCTTAAATATTCTCTGTTTGTCAACCTATTATTCGTAAAACTAAAACCAAACCAATTCAAACGATCATAACTTTGATTTGGCATTCCATGGCTTCGTTTATTTTTTAGATAGTTTTCAATTCTAAAATGTGTGTTTCTAAAACTTTGGTTTGCAGAAGCATTGCTATAGGTATGATAAATAGGTCTTTGAATCGGATTAAAACGCCATTGGTGTGATTTAAATTGATCTAAAGAAGCATCATACATACCAGCTAATAATTCGGCAGTAAGCTTATCTTTTTGAGTTCCTTTTATAGTAAAACTCCAAGTTTCTTTAGCTCCAGGTTGTAACTTGTCTCTAAACGTTTTAGTGATAATATTTAAATCTGTTTTTGGATAAGGAACCGCTATACTCAATGCACCTTGTTCAAATGAGTTATAATTGGTAAAATAATAGGTAATTCCAAAGCCTCCAATATCATCTTTGGTAACAGGAATACGAATAGTTTTACTGTTTTTATTTAGTTTGATATAGTAAGAATCAACAATTTGATGTTTCTTTTCAACAAAAAGCATCACTGTAATATCTTGTGAATTGGTACTCACCGTTATGTTAGCAAACTCTCCAGGTTGATAGTCTTTCTTATCTGCTTTTACCTGAACAATTTTATTGTCAATAGGAAGGTTGTCTTTTATTGAATACACAGAAAAGAAATGTTTGTCAGTTACTTCTTGATTGAATTTATCTGTTGCAAGTAATTCAACTACATAGTTCCCAGAACTCCATTTTTTAATATTTCTTAATTGAATTTCTTTTTCTTTGGCAGTATTAAATTTAGTCTCAAAAACTAACTTGTCTTTTTCCCATTGTAGCGGATTATCTTCATTTTGGTATGCTTCATTCGGAAACTTACTGGCAAATTCTTCTTTTGATATAATTTGATAGTCTGGAGATTTCCAAGGTCTTTTTCTTAAAGGGTTTTTAGGAGCTTGTAATTTGTAAATCTTAATAGTTCCATTCGCTGGTACAAATTCATCATTCAAGTTTTTTGTATTGATCTTAAGTGTATTGTTTCTAATAGATTTATCAATGGTTTTTTCCATTTCAATAGCTGCTATTAAGCTATGATACCCTACTTTTACTAAAGTTGTTGCACTGCGAGTTTCACCATTAATATCAGTAACATCTGCCGTAATTTCATAAGTAAAAACAGGAAGGTTTTCTTTTGAAACACTTTCATCCGCTAATGCTTTAAATTTTATAGAGAAATTACCAGAAGTATCTGTGGTACTTTCTCCAAAGTTAATTTCTTGTGGTTCTGAAATAAAACTTGGTCTATACCAATACCACCATCGTGGGTACTGTACTTTTCTGTGTACTCTATAAACTACTTTGGCGTTTGTTATATTGGCACCAGAATAAGCTTTAGCAAAACCATTAACTGCAATACTATCGTTTACCTTATAAGCTTTGGTAATAGGTTTAAAATCCGTTTCAAATTTTGGACGTTTATACTCTTCTACAGAAATCTGAGTAGTATGTGTTCTATCATCAATTGCTGCTTCAATAGTGAAGCTTCCAGTTAAACCTGTATTAGGAATAATTAACGTGCTAGAGAATGAACCGAAATCATTGGTTTTTAAGTCAAAAGTTTTTAGAACCTGATGGTTTACATCTCTAAAACGAATCGTAACTTTCTTATTTTTTAGAACTTCGGATGTAGTTTTAAAGGTTTTCATGGAAATTCCTTTAAAGTGAATAGTTTGTCCTGGTCTGTAGATACTTCTATCAGTAAATAAAAAGGTTTGAATGTATGAATTAAACGAGTCGTTGTTTTTGTATCGTTTGTTTAAATAAAAACGTTCCAATATAGCTGTGTCGTCTTTATATCGTACAGTAGCTTTTACATTATAATAATAACTACTAGGATTATAGGTGAATTCTCCGTTGCTATTCGTCGTAAAAAGCTTATTTAAAGTTTTCTCATGTCGACCTCCTCTGTTGACAAATCTTATAGTAGAGCCCTCTATAGGTTCACCTGTATTTCTATTAACTACTTGATAGGTTTTTCTACCGTTATTCTCTCTTGAAATCAAAGCTAAATTAGTTACTTGAATAGTAGCAGTACCCATAATTGCTTCTTCAAGGTTTTGAGAGGAAGAAGCCATCAATAGATAACTCCCAATAGGAAGTTTTGGAATAATAACTTCACTTTTATGTTGTTGATAGTCTTTTTCATCTTTTAAATTAGAAGACCATGATTTCACTTTATCTAATTGCTGAATGATCTTGATTTTTTCTTTCTTTTGATAACTTTCGTTAAACTTTTTTAGCTGAGATAGTGATATTTTATACGCACTAAAATAAATCTCGTTAAGGTTTTTATATGTTATCAAAGTTTTTGAAAATTTGTTTGAAGGAATGTGTTCTTCAGTTATTAATTGAACTGTTTTTTCTAGAATTTTTCTTTTTAAATGCTCGCACTTAAAAGCTCCTTTGCTTTCTGAAAACTGATTGATAATATCGTTGCAAATAGTTAATGCTTCTTTATTTTTAAAACGATATACATTGTTTTTTTTAGGTTGATATGTATTTGCCTGTTCGTTATAAATTTTAGCCACTTCAAAAGCGTACAGCCCAGAAAGCTCATTGCCTTTTAGTTGGTTTTGTGATGTGATTAGTGTTTTTAGTAAAACTTCTTGTTTCTCATTTAAAACAGCATGTTTATTGATAAATTGCAAACGATGCAAATCAACATCTACAAGCGCTCTCTTATTATTTTTGATGTGAAAACGAATTAAATCTTGATAGATTTTTAAAGCATTGAATTGAAGTGATAGAGAATCTTTACTTTCTAATGTTAGCGTGCTAAAAGTTATGGCGTCGCTAAGATATTTTTTATCGTTAAGTTTAAATTGATACGCTGGTTTGGTAATATTAGTCTCAGATGTTTTATAAAAATCTAAGGCATTATGAGCTAAAAAATCGTACAATGTTGGTCTGTACTTTTTAGAACCTTTTACAAGATTAAGAATGTCTGAAAAGGTATAAATATCAATTTGTTGTAATTGGGCTTTATTTTCTAACGATTTTTGGAAGTTTAGGTGAATTTCTTCGAAGAGTGTATTCAAATCCCAAGTTCTAAAATCTTCTTTAGTAACTTTCTCTTTTGTTTGTGTTCTATTATAAAATTTCCATCTGTTCTGATTGAAATATTGCCAATAGAGATTGGCTAGAATATTTTCTAAAACATTAGTTGTAGGAAACTCACTTTTGTTAATATGTTTTTTAAACTGTTCAATTATTTTTAGTTGTGCATCTTCTTCTAGCGTCAAAGAAAACTTACTCTTGTACAACAAGGTTTTTACCAATTGTGGTGTGTTTTTTTCTTTTTCCGCTTTGGTATAAATCTGTTCAACAACGTTTAAAGCAGATTTAGGCAAGTTTTCTAACTCAAATTTGTGAACTTTATCCCACAAGTTTTTGTAGTTTTCTTGGGCGTTTACTAAAGTTGAAAATAAAATCATTAACAGTATTGATGTAAATTTTTTCATAACCTGGTTCATTTAGGTGTTCAAATCACTTAAAATTAAATCTATAGAACAATTATAAGTTTGTATACATGGATTTTGAATGAGTGAATTAAACTTTTCAATGAGTTTCGTTTTAAAGATACTTAAAATATGGCTTGGTTTTGTATTTTTGACTTTCGTTACAGATTACTAAAGCATGAAAATTCATTTTATAGCCATCGGTGGAAGCGCAATGCATAACCTTGCAATTGCATTATACCAAAAAGGATACCAAATTACAGGAAGTGATGATACGATTCACGATCCATCTAAAAGCAGATTAGCAAAATATAATCTTTTACCAGAAGAGTTTGGATGGTTTCCTGAAAAGGTTTCTACAGACTTAGATGCTATTATTTTAGGAATGCATGCAAAACCGGATAATCCGGAATTATTGAAAGCACAAGAGTTAGGAGTGAAGATATATTCTTATCCAGAGTTTTTATATGAACAATCTAAAGATAAAACACGTGTTGTAATTGGGGGGTCTCATGGTAAGACTACCATTACATCTATGATTTTACATGTGTTAAATTATCATGATAGAGATGTTGATTATATGGTAGGTGCTCAATTAGATGGTTTTGAAACCATGGTTAAGCTTACTGAAGAAAATGAATTTATTGTATTAGAAGGTGATGAGTATTTAAGCTCTCCAATTGATAGAAGGCCAAAATTTCATTTGTATAAACCTAATATTGCTTTGTTAAGTGGAATTGCTTGGGATCATATCAATGTTTTTCCAACTTTTGAAAATTATGTAGAGCAGTTTTCAATCTTTACAGATTCGCTGACTAATGGTGGAATTATGGTATATAATGAAGAAGATCCAAATGTAAAGAGTGTAGTAGAGGAAAGTTCTCATCCGATAAAAAAATATCCGTATACAACTCCAAAATATTTTATTGATAATGGAACTACTTTTATTGAAACAGAAGAAGGAGATTTACCTTTAGAAATCTTTGGAGAACATAATCTTCAAAATTTAGCAGGAGCAAAGTGGATTTGTCAGCATATGGGTATTGAAGAAGATGAGTTTTATGAAGCTATTGTTAGTTTTAAAGGAGCTAGTAAACGTTTGGAAAAAATAGCAGAGAGTACTTCTTCTGTAGTATTTAAAGATTTTGCACATAGTCCTAGTAAAGTAAAAGCAACAACAACAGCAGTTAAAGATCAGTATAAAGAAAGAACGCTTTTAGCTTGTTTAGAGTTACATACGTATTCTAGTTTAAATGCAGAGTTCTTATCTGAATATAAAGGAGCTTTAGATAATGCCGATAAGGCAGTGGTATTTTACTCTCCTCATGCAGTAAAGATTAAACAACTGGAAGAAGTAACAGAAGAGCAAATAGCAAGTGCTTTTGAAAGAGATGATTTAATTATTTATACGAATCCGCAAGAGTTTAAAGAATTTTTATTTGGTCAAAGTATAGAGAATAAGGCTGTTTTACTAATGAGCTCAGGAAATTATGGAGGATTAGATTTTAATGAGGTTAAGAGTTTGGTTTAGTTAATTTTTTGAAGAAGTATTTTCTATATTCGGTTATATATAGAGCCTTGAAAAAGATTGAAAAACGGATTTTATAAAGAAAATACAAATCCCATTTTCTTTTATTAAAAGAAGCTTTTTTGGGATATTCAATAAGTAACATTTGTTGTTTCTTAAACTTTTCAGTTTTATTAGTTTTTAGATAGTTTAAAGATTTTGGAGCATTAAAAATTAAGTTACTGCTTGCCAGAAAATTAATGAGGTAGTCTTTATAAGGAGATTCAAAGTTGGTTAAGGTATTTTGTACACTTGTTTTTTTTGAAAGTAGGTATAAATCATATGAATTTCTTAAAGAAATAGTTTTATACCATTGACCATTATCATTTAATTGTTTATTAAGACAAGTGATTAACGTCTTATCTTTAAAAGAAAGGACTGTAAGGTTGTTCATTACCTTTTGTAAATTAGGTTCTATAGTATTAAAATTAAAAGAACTTTCGTTATTTATCATTTTGTAATGCACTTCAAGTGCACCAATTTTTCCTTTCTTAGTAATTTTAGGATAATGCCTATTTTGTACTGTGTTATCTAGGAAATTTCTTGAGTTTTCTGAATATTTATTTTCTTTTAAAATTTTAATTGAGGGTTTAAAATGTTTAGAAGAGGTTAAAAGATCAATATCTCCCAGCATTCGCTCTCCAATATCTTCATATAGTCCAGATAATAGATTTCCTGTTCCTTTAAGGAAAATAGGTGTTATATTATGACTTAAAAGTAATTGATTTACTTCTTTAGCTTGCGCAATGATTTGTTCATTTCTTTCTCGATTTAAGTCAGTAATATGTTGCATGTATTCCACTAAATCATTGGGTAAATAATGTAAAAAATCAGCACGTTTTAAATTACAATATAGTGCTGGGAAAACGTAATGAGAGGTGCTTACTTTTACAACATTATCCCAATTTACTTCATTTGCTTTAAGTTTCTCTTCAACTAAAATTCTATTGTGTTCTTCATGAGTTATGGTTAAGCATTTACCAATAAAAAATAAGGTGTCTTTATAATTCATTAGTAAAAATTTTAGATACGGTAGAAATCATTTTAGTATTATCTGAATAGGTTAGTTGATAACAGTTTAAACCAGAAAACCATTGTAAGAATGTTTCAGCATTTTCTTTAATGGGAGATAGCCAAGAATCAGGGATTAGTTGTTCGAAAGCAGTAATATTTGAAATTTTCTTACATTTCATACCACTGTCTTTTTCATACTTGATAAATACTAAGCTTTTACAAGGTAAGTGTTGTGTATAATCTGAGTTTCTTGGAGGTAAATATCTAACAATTTTATTTAATCGCTTAAAATGATATTCAGCTGAGGTTTTGAGTTCAGGATATATGGGTAGTAAAGTTTCTAAACTATTTTTTTTGATCGAAATAGCCGAAGG
Source organism: uncultured Tenacibaculum sp. (assembly GCF_947498805.1). Taxonomy (GTDB): domain Bacteria; phylum Bacteroidota; class Bacteroidia; order Flavobacteriales; family Flavobacteriaceae; genus Polaribacter. The sequence goes on from NZ_CANMLT010000001.1 coordinate 28,690, forward strand.
GAAACTAAAGACTTCTTGATTTTCCGCATCTATGGGAACAAAATCATCGGCTAAACAGGTAAAGCTATTTGCTTGTAACAAGGCTAAAGAAGTACTCTTTCCATTTCCAGAGTCTCCTAGAAATAACATAGATTCTTTTCCATTGCTTATTGCAGATGCATGAAAAACCCCCATCCATTTATGTTCTAGTTTTTGATGCATTATCTCTACAATTTTCATAGAGAATTTTCCTTGAAAATAGTGAACTTCATCGAGATTCCATGTGCCAATATTTTCATTGTCAATAAGAAAACTTATAAATCTATCATTACTAAACACTTTGAAGTGATTATTGAATGTTTCTAAAGGACTAATTTCAAGATGAGCAAACTTAGGATGTACTAGGGAAAGTTCATATTCAGAGGCAAAATCAATTTTAAAAACAATGTCGTTAACCTTATAAAAAATTGATCTTAAAAAATTTGCAGGTTCTTTGATAGAATCAAGGATGGTATTTGTTTCTAGGTTTGAATTTTGTATCAATAATGAAACATCATCTATTAAATTACTCAATTCTGATTCAGGGATGTCTATTTTCTTTGAAATCACCTTTTTTACAGTCTCTTTCGTACTCCCTTGTTCTAATAAACTAAGTATTTCACCTATGACAGGTTCAACTACCATATATTCATTAGAATCCTCAAACCAAACTATAGATTTATGTTCAATATTTTTAATAATCATAGATTGTAAAAATAACAAAACCCCGAATGTTTCGAGGTTTTGCTTACTATTAATTTTCAATTGTTTTAAAAATTATCTCCTGGGTTTTCAGGGCTTTGTGCTTGTGCTTTTTGAGGATTTAAAATCATATATGTTCCTAAAGCTGTTAAAGCCGCATATTTACTGTAACTTCCTATTTTCTTTAAGGCTTCTTTACGAGTAATATTATCTTTGTGTTCTGTGTTTTTTTTCATGATGTCTCTGGGGATTAGTCTAAAATGATTTTTTTACTTGTTTTTCCTTTTTCTGAAGTTATTTCAACGATATATGCTCCAGCTGCTAAAGAAGGTACATCAATGTTAGAAACACCATTTGAATTGATTTCTTTACTTACTAATTCTTTACCTAATATAGAGAATATTTTTAAAGAAGCTTCTGCTTGCAATCCAACAATGGTCAATGTGTTAGGTGCTGATTTATAAATGCTCAAATCATCAATAGATAAATTAGTAAGGCCATCTAGTTTTTTAGAGATAGTATGAATATAAAACTGTCCAATTCCGTTACTAATACCTTTTATAGAAGTTTTATAGGTAGTTTCTGATAAATTTGTAATTGTTTTATTTACTCGGTCTTCTAAATAAATAAAAATGTCTTCTGGAATGTTCTTAGTATCAATTGAGAATTCAATATTCTTACTTGCAGTTGCATCTAAACCTAATGGAATAATTAAACCATCAATTTCGCTCTTAGGTAATGCTTGAATAGCATAATTAATTCCTTTGTTGTCATTAACTAATTCTGAGTATACAGAAAATTTGCTTGAAATACCAGTAAACATTTTTCCGTCATATCCATTATCAAAACCTTTAGTAGTACCTTCTATAAAATAGAATTTTGTTTTACTATTTTCTTTACCATTCGAAACAAACAATTCAATTTCTGATTTTGAGCTACTTCTTTGGAAAGTATCTGTGCTATTATGAGATTGATAAGAAGTATTAAAAGTTAAGTCTTCTGAACCATTTTTAGCTTCTACAAAGAATCCCTGTCCTGGTGCTAATACAAAATTGTCACCAGAAACTTTTGTTTCATAAGCTGTTCCATTCCATAGCCAAATTGTTTGAGATTCTAATTTAGTGGTGTTATCGGTTAATAATGTTCCACTATTTACATAAGAAGCAAATGGATTACCAACTAAATTAAATGCGTTGGTGTTTTTTGTTAATGTAATATTGGTAGTTGTATTGTTTACTCTACCAGTGAAACTTAAAGGTCCTTCAGCTTCTAGTTTTACAGAGTATCCTTGTGCATTATTTAAGGTACCCATTGAAGCACCAGTTTGATAAGTCCATCTAGATCCAGATGCTTGCGCATTGTCATAAGGAGCAATTCCAATATTACTTCCTGTACCAGTAGCAAAAACATGATTAGAAATTAAATCTTGTATAGACTCGCCTTCAACAGGAGCAGATACTAAATGCCAGTTTGCTGTTAAAGTTCTTTTGTATGTAAGATCTCCAGTTATAGAAGCATTTGCTACTAATGAAGCTCCAGAAGCAATTTTTATTGTGTTCACTGTAATGTTTGAAGAAACTGTAGGGTAATTTGCTAAACCAGCGGGAATTACAACATTAGAACCGCTAGAAGGAACTGTATTTCCTAACCAGTTAGCAGCGGTAGCCCAATTATTGTCTGAGGCTCCTGTCCATTTAATATCAGACGAAAAAGGAGTATTGTCAGTATTATCTCTTCCTGGAGAAAAAAGTACAGCATTACTTACAATAGTTGAATGCTTAACAAAAGCTCCAGTAAAATCAACATTTCTAGCTAAAGATTGATTATCTCCACCTTCACTTCCATAGGTCTCTGATACGATAGTTGTACCTGAATTATCTTTAATTATTACAGTGTCACCTGAATTATTAAGGCTTAAAGAATTTCCAGAAGCTGTTTGTACTAATCCAGGAACTGTTGTAGGCGTTCCTCCACCGAAAACTACAATGGCTTCATTTGCAGGAACAATTGTTCCATTAGGAAAAGTATGTCTGTCACCAGAAACATCAGCAACAACCCATCCAGAGATGTTTAAGTTTGCACCAGAAACATTATAAATTTCAACAAATTCATCTTGAGAAGTGTTAACCACCCCATCTCCATTGGCATCTCCATTAGTAACATCTGGGTCGGCATTAATTTCATTAATTACTATTGGTAGATCATCATCATTAATGGTAACAGTATGTTGAGAAGTAGAAAGTAGTGCTGTTCCTGAAGTAACTGCAATATTTAATACAACTGTTTCTCCTAAATAATCAGCATCATCATTAATGTCTAAAGAAACATTTTGTGTTCCATTTCCTGTAAAAGTGATTGAACTAGTATTTAAAGTATAATCACCAGCTTCAGCTGTACTACTACCATCTACGGTAACACCTATAGTAACATTAGCCGCATAATTAATAATTGTTACAGGTATGGTAGTATTAAATGTAGCATCCGTTTCATCAACAGAGCTAGAAGCACTGTCAAAACTGATAGCAGGATCTGAAGAAGCTGCAGTAACTGTACCGTTTACTGTTATATCGTTGCCAGAACCTTCAAAACCACCACTACCACCGGTACCTTCAGCAGAATGTAAATAAAATCTGTAAGTTACAGCACTTGTAGAGGCTGCTTGTGCAAAAGTGAATGTAAAGGTTTGTGTACTTGTGTTATCTAGAATAGTCTTTTCTGCATCTAAATTAGCAGCATAACCATCAACAGAACTTCTTAGTGATACGGCTCTAGGTCCTGATCCAGATCTCTGTACATTTACATCTATAGAAGAAACTGTAAATTGGAAGGTAGCATTTGGAGTTATTGTAAACTCCATATAATCATTACCGGTTATAGCATCATCTACTGTACCAGTATTCCAGCTAGTAGCATTAAAACGATTTCCATTGTTTGAAGCAGTAAGACCAGATCCTCTGGAAATACTTGATGTCATTATATTGGAATCGTTAGAGTTTGAACTTGCAGTTGCTTCGCTTCCTGCTAAGCTATTAAAATCAAATGTTAGTATACTTTGTCCAAAAGATACTTGAGCCATAAAAAAGATAAAGAATAGAATCTTTAGAGAGTAGTTTTTTCTCATATGTATAAATAATAATTTAATGGGATACGCAAATTACTAAAAATCAGTACATATAAGGTTGCAAGAACAAAAAAGTTATTAAAAGTTAACAATTTCATAATAAAGGCAACAAAGCCTTGAGAACTCTCAAGGCTTTGTTTATAGTTAAAATTTTGTTTTTTTTAGAAATTATCCCCTGGGCTTTCAGGGCTTTGTGCTTGTGCTTTTTGTGGATTTAAAATCATGTAAGTTCCTATAGCAGTTAAAGCTGCGTATTTACTATAACTTCCTATCTTCTTTAAAGCTTCTTTACGAGTAATGTTATCTTTATTATCTATATTTTTTTTCATGGTGCTTCGAGTTTTAGTCTAAAATGATTTTTCTACTTGTTTTTCCTTTTTCTGAAGCTATTTCAACAAGATATACTCCAGTTGATAATGAAGGTATATCGATGTTAGAAACACCATTTGAATTTATTTCTTTTTGCATTACTTTTTTACCTAAAATAGAAAATAATTTTACAGAAGCTTTAGCTTGTAGTCCAACAATGGTTAATGTATTTGGAGCAGATTTGTAAATACTTATATCATCAATAGATAAACTTAAAGGAACATCCAGTTTTTGCGAAGTTGTATGTACATAAAATTGTCCAATACCTTTACTATTATCACTTAATGTAGTTTTATAAGTGTTTTCAGATAAGTTGATGAATTTGTCATTTAAGCGATCTTCCAAATACACAAAAATATCTTCAGGTAAATTTTCTGTGTTAATTGAAAATTCAATTTCTTTAGAGTTTTTCGTTTTTACACCTACAGGAATAATATAGCCGTTCATATCTTTTTTAGATAGTGATTGAATAGCGTAATTAATTCCTTTGTTTTCAGAAACTAATTGAGAATATACAGCAAAATTATTAGTAACACCAGCAAACATTTTTCCGTCATAACCATTGTCAAAACCTTTAGTAGCTTCTTCAATAAAATAGAATTTTGTTTTACTAGATTGCTTGTTTGTTGAAATATTTAGATGAATTTCTGTTCTAGTTGATCTTTGAAAAGTACCTGTAGTTTCATGACTTAAATCGGCTGTTTCAAAAGTTACACTTCCTCCAGTACCACATTCAACAAAGAACCCTTGTCCAGGAGCTAGTTTAAAGTCATCTCCAGTAACTTTGGTTTCATAAGTATTTGTGGCTTGATTCCATAACCATAAGGTCTGAGAAGTTAATAATCCTGAGTTGTCAGCTAAGAATCCTCCTGTTCCACTGTTTAAATATGCGGTAAATGGGTTTCCAATTAAATTGTACGCATTACCAGCTCCAATAGAAATATTTCTAGTAATATTTGAACTATTAACATTTCCAACAAATGTTAAATCACCAGCAGAAGCTAGTTTCACAGAATAACCTTGTCCATCATTTAGAGTTCCAGAAGAAGAAGTGGTTTGATAAACCCATCTCGAACCAGCGCCTAAAGTATTATCGTAAGGAGCTAATCCTATTCTTCCAGCTACAGATCCCGTAGCAAAATTATTATTAGTTCTAAAATCACCAATACTTTCTCCTGAAACTGGAGATGAAACTAGATACCAGTTATTTGTTGCTAAATTCCTATTATAGGTTGTTGTTCCTGTAACTGAGGCATTGGCAATTAAGGAAGCTCCAGATGCTATATTAATAGAACCCACTGTAACAGAACTTGAAACGGTAGGGTAGTTTGCTAAACCATTAGGAATAGTAACATCCGAACCAGCAGTAGGAACGGCATTCGTACTCCAGTTAGCTGCAGTGTTCCAGTTATTTCCGCTAGAACCATTCCATGTTCCATTTAAGGCAAGAGCAACAGCTATAATTCTGGTGTCATTAGCTGTACCGGCTTTATTATCTGTTGCAGTAACAGTAATGGTTCTATTAGAGGTTCCTGGAGTGGCAGATGTACTTCTGTATCTTAAAGATTGTAAAATTTCTTGTACAATTGTATTCGTTGCATCACTATCGAAAGTAATTGTTAAAGCTGTTCCATTGGTAACAACACCTCCACTAACGCTTAAATCTCCAACATCTATTCCGTTTGATAAAATATTAGTTCCGCTAATAGTAATAGCTGTTCCATCACCATCAGTGTCTGAGATACTTACTTCATCAGCAGCTTCATTATTTGCAGTGATTTGTGCAACTAAAGTACCGCCATCCCAATCTGAATCACCATCAGCATCATTTACAGTACCTGCAGCATCTATTAAAACAGCAGCATCTCCTTCTGTATAATTTAAAGTTGTATTGGCTAATGAAATAGTAGGATCTGTATTTGAACTAGCTAACGTTAATTTATCAAAAATCATTTGTTCAGCATTTGCTGCTAAGAAGTTTGATGTAATTGTAATTTGCGTAACACCTGTGAACCCCAAAGTTACCTGTGTTGAGCTTGCAAAGGTACCTGTTTCCATTACTGGGCTATTACTACCTCCTGTTGGAGTAAAAGTCCAAGTTCTGTTTTGAGGTTGAGTACTGTTAACTGTAATTGTATTTACATCTACCGCTTGACTAAAAGAAATAATCATTTCTTCACTATTCTGAGAAGCTGAACTGTGTGCAGCTATTCCGTTCGTCCCAAATACTGAAGAAGCTACAAATAACGTGTTGTTGACACCATTATTTAAAGTACTTATGGTAATAGTGATTCCATCAACAGTTTCTGTAACGGAAGTAGGAGTGTTATTTGTAACAGTTCCTGCTGTTAAATCGAAGACCGTTTGAGAACTGAGTCTGTAAGGAATGATTAGCATACAAAATATGCTAATTAAAAAAGTAATTTTTTTCATTGTATTAAGTTTGGTTATTTACTAACTAAAAGTAAAAAAAACTCCCTAAAGTTTTAAAAATTAGGGAGTTTATTTTTTACGATATTAATTTCTTGATGGGAACAATCCTTGTGTACAGATTATATATCTAATTGTGATACTTGGTTGAATATTGTTTACTTGTGCATTAGTTCCTGTATTACCAATGGTAACAGTAGATGTACCAACAGCTTGTCCGTTTACTACCTCAGCTGGAGGACCATAAGCCTTTACTCGTTGTGCACCTAGAGAACCTGGGAAGTTTACAACAGCCGGAACATCACCTTGTTGTGGTGTTTCTCTTACAGCATCTACTTTGCTTAGTAAAACATGACTCTGATTACCGGTTACAGTAGCTATATGTGAATGAGATGGAAGCTGTGCGTTATTAAGTATATTGTATTCACCCCCAAATTTTTGTCCTTGAACGTTTCTTCTGGTTAATCCAGGACCATTTCCCATACCCATAGGAATTCTACCTCTTAAATCTGGTAAACCAAAAGTAGTTCTACCATCTCCACCGTACATAGTTCCTAATATTGAGAATAAGGCCGTGTTTTGAGAAATTGGTAATAACTGTCCTTCACAAAAAGCCCATCCTCTAGGAGCAAAATTTCCGGCAAACATTTTAACTTCTCCAAGAAAACCTTCTTGTTGAGCATTGATGTTGGAAATTGATAAAAATACTAGTAGTATTCCCCCGAATAATTTAGTTTTTAAATTCATGATAATTAAGTTTTAGTTAGTAATTAATTTATCACAAATTTATTTTGAAATTAGTTCCGCTTGTTAAAATGGTACCTTAGTGCGTATCATAAGAGTATATCTGTATGGAGTTTTGGCACAAGTGTATTTAATTCTTTCTCCAAAAGAATGGAGTTAATAAAATCAATACTGTAAATAACTCTAAACGTCCAATAAGCATTAAAAAAGAACAAAACCATTTGGCTCCAACAGATAAATGTGAGAAGTTATCTACTGGGCTAACTGTACCAATAGCCGGACCAATATTTCCTAAAGAAGAAGCACAAGCTCCTATTGCTGAAATAAAATCAAGTCCTAAAAAAGCCAAAATAACGGTTCCAATAATAAAAATAAGCATGTACAAGATAAAGAAAGACAAAATATTAAATACAATATTTTGACTTACTGCTTTTCCATCATAACGAACTGGTATAATAGCGTTAGGGTGTAAGGATTTTTTAAATTCTAAAAAACTATTTTTTAGCATTACAATATGGCGTACTATTTTTACACCACCAGAAGTTGATCCGGCTGATCCTCCTAAGAAGAATAAAGAGAAGAATAAAGCCGTAACAAAAAAGCTCCACATGGTAAAATCTGCAGTTACGAAACCAGTGGTTGTTACTACCGAGATTACTGCAAAAAGAGCATGTCTAATTGCACTTTCTGTTTTACCCCAAACCATTGGATGCTCTATACTTGTTTGCAATGATGGGTCTTGAAAGAATAAAATTACGATTGCAACAATTGTTGAGATTAAAAGAATTCCAATTGAATAATATTTGAATTCTTCACTTTGAATTACTTTTTGAACTTTTCCTTTTAATGCAAAATAGGTGAGTACAAAGTTGGTACCCGCTACAAACATAAAAAAGATTATGATATACTGAATTAAAGGAGTTCCATTCCAATGAGCAACACTTGCATTTTTAGTAGAAAATCCTCCTGTACTGACCGTTGCCATGGAATGATTAATTGCATCAAACCAAGTCATTCCTGCTACTTTTAATAATAAGAACTCCACTACTGTCAGTAATACATAAATTAACCACAAGCGTTTTGCTGTATCAGTAATTCTAGGATGTAATTTGTCTGCTGAAGGTCCTGGTGCTTCGGCCATAAATAATTGCATTCCTCCAATACCTAATAAAGGTAAAATAGCAATGGTTAATACAATAATTCCCATACCTCCAATCCAATGGGTTGCACTACGCCAGAATAGAATTCCTTTAGGCATGGATTCAATATCAGTTAAAATTGATGATCCTGTAGTTGAATATCCTGATATGGTTTCAAAAAAAGCATCGGTAATACTAGGTATTGCTCCCGTAAAAATATAAGGTAGCATTCCAGTAAATGAAAGTGTTAACCACCCTAAGGTAACGATTAAATACCCTTCTTTTTTTTGAATGTTTTTTTGTGTTGGTTTATTAAAAAAATACAACAGCAAACCTATAGAAACTGTTACAATACCAGCATTTAAAAACCCCCATTTAGCTTCATCATTAAAGTAAAAGCTAAAAGGAATAGATAACCACATAAACAAACCGTTTAAAACAGCTGTAATACCTAAAAAGCGATAAATAAGTTTGGTATTAAGATTTTCCATTGTTGAATAAATCTTCTACTGTTGATATTGCTTCTGGAAGACAAAAAACAATAGCTTTGTCACCACTTTGTAATTGAAAGTCTCCAAAAGACATTAAAGGCTTTTCATCTCTAATAACTCCACCGAATACAGCTTCTCTTGGAAAACGTAAATCTTTAATAGGAGCTTTGGTTACTTTTGCATTTGGTTGTACTTCAAATTCAAATACCTCTGCATCAATATTATGTAAGTTAGCTAAAGCTAATATTTCTCCTTTTCGAATATGACGGAAGATATTACTTGCAGCAATTAATTTTTTATTAATAAGCGTGTCTATACCAATAGTTTGAGAAATATTGATATAATCCATATTTTCAACTAAAGCAACGGTTTTTCTAACTCCTTTAGATTTAGCAACTAAACACGACATTATATTGGTTTCAGAATCTCCTGTAACAGCAATAAAAGCATCCATTCCTCGAATGTTTTCACTTTCAAGTAGTTCTAAATCTCTTCCATCTCCATTAATCACTAAAGTATGTCGTAAATCTTCAGCAATGGTAAGTGCTTTGTCTTTTTTACGCTCGATTAACTTTACATTAAAATTATCTTTGCAAAGGTTTCTGGCTGTTTTTCTACCAATACTACTACCTCCAAGAATCATAACATTTTTAATGTCAATATGTTCTTTTCCAATAATAGGGTAGAGCTTATCAATACTATAGTTGGGAACTGAAAAATAAACTTGATCGTTCATTTTATAAACAGTATCTCCACGAGGAATAATAGTTTGGGCAATACCCTCACGTTTTATGGCAATGGTAATAAAATCTACAATACTAAACTTTTCTTTAGCTTCTTTTACAGTCAGATCTAGAATAGGTGATTTATAACCTAAGGTAGTCCCCATAACATTAAAGACTCCATTTTCAAAAGCAACGGTATCGTTAAATGAAGATTGACGTAATAAAAGATTAATCTCTTCAGCAGCTAATTCTTCTGGAGAAATCATAAAGTCAACCCCATAATCTTGAAAATTGATACAATCGTTTTGTAAAAATTCTGGATTATTTATTCTAGCAATTGTTTTTTTAACACCCAGTGATTTTCCAATAACCGAAATAGTAAAGTTTGTATTTTGACTTTCTGTTACTGCCAAAAGCAAATCTGCAGAGGCAATACCAATTTCTTTTAATAACTTAATAGAAGTAGCATCACCTTTTTTAGTGATAACATCTAAGTGATTATTGATATAATTAAGTTTCTCTCCATCAAAATCGATAACATAAGTATCTTGTGATTCATACGAGAGAAGTTTAGCTAAGTGAAACCCAACATCTCCTGCTCCGGCGATGATTATTTTCATAATACGTGACAAATGGGAATAAGGGCAAAGATACTGTGCTTGTTTGTGTTGTGCAAACAAAGAATTATTTTTATATTTAAGAAACTAAAATGCTATGGAAAAAAAATATTCAATTAAGTCTTGGGCTATTGACGATAGGCCAAGAGAACGATTATTGTTAAAAGGAAAATTTTCTCTTTCTGATGCCGAACTTTTGGCAATTCTAATTAGGTCGGGAAATAGAAAAGAATCTGCAGTAGATTTGGCAAAAAGAATGTTATTGTCAGTGGACAATAGTTTACAAAAGTTGTCCAAATTGTCAATTGAGGAATTAATAAGGTTTAAAGGAATTGGAGAAGCAAAAGCGATAAGTATTGTTACAGCACTCGAATTAGGTAAACGTAGGCAATTTCAAAACATCTTAATAAACCCAAAAGTTACTTGTTCAAAAGATGTATTTAATATCGTTCAACCTTTGTTGGGAGATTTAAGCCATGAAGAGTTTTGGGTGTTGTTTTTAAACAATGCCAATGAGGTTATGGCAAAACAACAACTAAGTAAAGGTGGTTTTACAGGAACCTTAGTTGATTTAAGATTACTATTTAAAAGAGCTTTAGAATTGCAATCTATTGCAATCATAGTATGTCATAATCACCCTTCAGGGAAGTTAAAGCCTAGTAAATCAGATAAACATCTCACAGACAAAATAAAACAAGGAGGAAAAACCTTAGACATAAAATTACTTGATCATCTAATAATTACCGAAAAAGCGTATTTTAGCTTTACAGATGAAGGTGTTTTATAATGATTTTCTAGTAACATATGATACTTATATATTCCCATAAAGTAACTCCCAGAATTCGATATGTTTTTAAACATGTTTTTACTAGAATTTTAAATATTGAAATAGATTTTACTTCTAAAATAGAAGATTTTGTTGCTTTTGCAGGGCCTAAACTATCATATAATAAAGTACCTTTAGGTAAAGAGTTTTTCATAAGAAGTCATGATATATTATTTCAACAAGGAGTAAAAGATGTTGATATTCATATTGAAAAATGGGAAGGAACACCAGCTTTTTTTTCAACAGGAGAGCGTTCGGCAATACCTTTTGACATTTTCGCTGCTAGTTTTTACCTTATCGTTCGTTATGAAGAGTATTTACCACATATTAAAGATAAATATGGCAGATTTACGGCTGAGGAAAGCTTGGCATATCAAAATGGTTTTTTGGAGCAACCTTTAGTTGATATTTGGGCATATAAGTTAAGAACTGTATTAAAAGAAAAGTATCCAAACTATCTATATAAAGAAAGAAAGTATAATTATATATCTACAGTTGATGTAGACAATGCTTATTGTTACCAACACAAAGGTATTGTTAGAACAATTGCTGGTTTTTTAAAAGATGCCTCTCAGTTTAAAATATTTAACCTTTGGAATCGATTTGCAGTGAGATTTGGAATAAAAAAAGATCCTTTCTATACTTTTAGTGAAATCTTACATCTTAAAAAAGAACATGGTGTTAGAACAATATTCTTTTTTTTGATTGGAGATTACACAACTTATGATACTAATGTGTCAACATCGAAAAGTAAGTTTAGATTACTGATAAAAGAAATGGTAGATTATGCTCGAGTTGGTTTACATCCATCATATTACACATCTTCAGATAACTTAATGTTAAAAAAAGAAAAAGAACGATTGGAAAGTATTATTAATATGCCAATTATTAGATCTAGACAACATTATTTAAAGTTCACTTTACCTGATACGTATCAAAAATTAATTGACTTGGAGGTAAAAGAAGATTATTCAATGGGGTATTCAAGTCATGTTGGTTTTAGAGCAAGTACTTGTACACCATTTTATTTCTATGATTTAGATTTTGAAATCCAAACTCCGTTAAAGATTTTTCCGTTTGCTTTAATGGATACTACACTTAATGATTATATGAAGTTAACACCAAAACAATCATTAGGGAAGATTAGAGATGTTAAAAACGAGGTAAAAAGAGTAAATGGTACATTAATTACAGTGTTTCATAATGAAAGCTTGAGTAATTATCAAAGATGGAAAGGATGGAAAAGGGTATACGGAACAATGATAAAAATGGTGAAATAATGAACGAATAATTATGATAGATATTAAACATGTTTTTTTTGATTTGGATCATACTTTGTGGGATTTTGATAGAAATTCAAAACTTACTTTTCAACAAATCTTTGAAGAACAAAACATAACACTAAGTATTCAAGACTTCTTAAAGGTTTATATGCCTATAAATCTTGAGTATTGGAGGTTGTATAGAGAAGATAAAATTCAGAAAGAAGATTTACGATATAAAAGACTTAAAGATACTTTTGATGCAGTTAATTTTGAAGTTCAAGATGAATTAATCAATAAGATAGCCGAAGATTATATTAAGTATCTTCCGAATTATAATTACCTAATAGACGGAACAAAAGAAATTCTAGAATACCTAGAGAGTAAGTACAAACTGCATATTATTACAAATGGTTTTGAGGAAGTTCAAAATTTAAAAATAGAAAAGTCTGGAATAAAGAAATACTTCAGAGAGGTAATAACTTCAGAATCTGTAGGTGTTAAAAAACCGAATAAAAAGGTTTTTGAATATGCCTTAAGTAAAGTAAATACCGAAGCAAGTAAAACGATAATGATTGGAGATAGTTATGAAGCAGATGTACTTGGAGGATTAAACGCCGGTATGTTAGCTATTTATTTTTCTCCAGAAAAAAAACAAGAAAATGGCGTGTTAACGATTAACTCGCTTATAGAGTTAAAACAATATTTATAAAAGCAATTCGTTTTTTATTTATGAAAATTAAATTACTTCTCCTTATAATAGTCGTAGTACTATTGGGGGTGTCATCATGTGTTAAGGATATTAATTTAGATCAAGTAGATAATTTTAGTGCAGAACCAAAATACATTGCTTCATTAGTTTATTTTAAGGTACCCGCAATTGGCTTTTTAGATAGTTCTAATAACGAATTAAGTACAGCTATTGTTGATGAAACTAGATTAACTGTAATTGAAGAAGAGATTTTTCAAAAGTATTTAATAGAGGCTAGTTTGGATTTCGAAATTAGAAATCCGTTTAATAGAAGTATTCGAGTAGAGCTACAGTTTTTAGATGACTCCAATAATGTAACATATTTGATGAATACAATTATTGTCCCAGCAAATACAAATAAATTTGTTCACAAAGAAGTCATATCTATAGGTTCAAATCCGCAATTTTTAAATAGTAGAAAGGTCAGAGCTTCGTTGCAATTAGTAACAACTTCAGGATCTGCAATTGATGCGAATGATTTAAATGAATTTGAATTTAAATCAGCAGGAACATTTACTTTTAAAATTTAGTAGGAATGACAAAGTATTTAAAGTTAGTAGTATTACTGTTTTTAGTAAATGTGCCATTTATAGAAGCTCAGAATAAACAGCTATTATATGATTTTGATGAAATACCACAAACGATGCTTTTAAACCCAGGTGTTCATCCGAGTTATAAGGCATATGCAGGTATTCCATTGTTATCGGGTATTTCTTTTAATGCAGGTATGTCCGAAATAACAGTAGCTGATTTGTTTAGAAATGATAATGTTGATTTTAACACTAAGGTTAGAAATGCAATAAATAGAATTTCTAAAGATGACTATTTAAGTGTAAATACTCAAATTGAAATTTTAAGCGGAGGACATAAGTTAAATCAACGTGATTTTTTAAGTTTTGGCTTTTATACAGAACTTGATGTTTTCGCAAATTATCCGAAGGATTTTATAGAGCTTGTAAATGATGGAAATGCTGCAAATTTAAATCGTAATTTTCTCGTTTCTCAAGCTAATGTTAAGGCGGAAGCGCTGAGTGTTCTTCATGTTGGAATAGCAAGAAAACTTAATGAGAAAATGACACTAGGAGGGAGGTTTAAAATATATTCAGGAATTGCCAATGTTAATTCAACCGGAAACAAGGGGAGTTTTACAACACGATTAGGGCAAGATAACATATATGTTCATACTTTAAACAATATAGATTTTAATGGATATAGCTCTGGAGTATTTTTTGAAGAAGATTTTCAAGCTAGTGACATATATGGAAAAGCTTTCTTAAGTAACGTAGGTTTTGGATTTGATATTGGATTTGTTTATCAATTAGATAAGCAAACTAAAATTACGGCAAGTTTATTAGATATTGGATACGTTAGTTATTCTAAGGATAATAGAAATGTGTCTTTGAAAGGAGATTATACTTTTTCTGGAATAGAATTTCAATACAATAGCGCAACCAGCGATTATTGGCAAAATTTAATTGATGATTTTAAATCGCAAGTTCCTTCAGAAGAAAACAAAGAATCCTATTCAGTTATGAGACCAATAAAGTTTAACGGTTCATACAAATATAGTTGGGGTAGAAGTAGAAATGAGGAAAATTGTAGTGATATGTCTTATAAGGATTATTACAACAATTCAATAGGAGGACAAATATATACTGTTTTTCGCCCAACGGGACCTAAGTTTGCATTAACTGGGTTTTATGAAGGAAGAGTTTCGAAAGGAATTAATACTAAATTCACCTATACAATTGATGATTTTTCATATACTAATTTTGGTTTTGGTTTGTCAGGGAAAATAGGTAAATTTCACATTTATGGTTTGGTTGATAATCTTTTTGAATTATCCGATATAGCCGATGCCAATGCAGCATCATTTCAATTAGGTATGAATTTAATTTTTAAATAAAGGATGAAAAATATTGTAGTAGCGTTTCTCCTGTTTTCAATAACTGGATTTGCGCAAAAATCGATCAACAATTATAAGTATGTCATAGTTCCAAATCAATTTAATTTTTTTAAAACACCAGATAAGTATCAAACAAGCTCTTTGACAAAGTTTTTATTTAATAAACATGGTTTCAAAGCGTTCTTATCTAATGAGCAATTACCTGATGATTTGTCAAACAATCGTTGTTTAGCTTTAAAGGTAAATGTTAAAAATAATTCTGGAATGTTTACAACAAAAAACATTATAGAGTTACAAGATTGTAACGACAAAGTTGTTTTTGTATCTCAAGAGGGTAGAAGCAGGGAAAAACAGTATAAAGAATCGTACCACGAAGCGATTAGAAATGCATTTAAGTCAATAGAAAATTTGAATTACAGTTATACTCCTCTTCAAAAGGAGAAAGTGTTAGAGAAGAGTGTTCCAGTAGTTGTTACAACAACAAAAGTTATCAAAGAAGAGATGGTAAATGCTGCTGTTTCAGAAGGTTCTGAAAAAGTTTTATATGCGCAGACAATTAAGAACGGTTTTCAATTAGTTAATACGAAACCTGAAGTTGTGTTTCAGATATTAAAAACAAGTATCAAGGATGTATTTGTTATTAAAGATAAAAACGGTATTTTATACAAAGAGGGTTCAAGTTGGATAGCTGAATTCGATTTAGAAGGAGCGCGTAAAAAGGAGTTATATAAAATAAAATTCTAGGAGCTTTTTAAAAGTAAATAATCAATTAGCTTTTGATAGAATTTGAAGAGAGGTTCTATAGCATTTGGAGAATTTTTAAAGGCAAGGTGATATTCTGTAATAATCAGATTTTTATCACCTTGTTTTTTTATGAAAATATATGGGGCAAAAGAAGTTTGAGAGCTTATATATTCCAACTCTTTTAAGGCTTTCTTTTTCAAGTAAGTTTTAAAATGAATGTCAGAACATTTAACCTTAAATCGATTTTCTTTCCTTAAAAATAAATTGATAAAATGGCTTATTGTACTTATTTCGAAATCAAAAATTGGGATAGTATTATCTACTAGACATGTTACTTTACCAGATGCTTGATAGCCAATAGTATTTTTAAAATTAATTCTTAAGCCTCTATACTCTAAAGTTATTAGATATGTTTCGAGTGGATGTACACTACCATCTGCAAAATTTACTTTTTCTTTATTTATATTTAACTTTCCGTCTAAGTTTTTGGTAATTTTTTTAATAGCTTGTTCGAAACTCAATTCATTGGTGATTTTAGTAATTATACTTTTCTTTCCATCGCTGTTTTAGAATATCTCTAAAATTATTCTCTCTTGAGTTATTTCCTGGTTCATAGAGTTTGGTTCCTTCAATTTCTTTTGGTAAAAACTCTTGAGCCACAAAATTACCGGGATAGTTATGTGAATATTTGTAATTCTTACCATATTCTAAGTCTTTCATTAATTTAGTAGGCGCATTTCTAATAGCTAAAGGGACCGATAAATCACCAGTTTGTTTTACAAGTTGTTGGGCGTGATTAATGGCCATATATGAAGCATTACTTTTAGCTGAGTTAGCTAAGTAAATTGCACATTGACTTAATATTATTCGAGATTCTGGATACCCTATGGTACTAACTGCCTGGAAAGTGTTATTGGCTAAAATTAAAGCTGTTGGATTTGCATTACCAATATCTTCAGATGCCAAAATTAACAATCTTCGTGCAATAAATTTTACATCTTCGCCTCCCTCAATCATGCGTGCTAACCAATATACAGCGGCATTTGGGTCACTACCTCTAATGGATTTAATAAAAGCAGAAACAATATCGTAATGTTGCTCCCCCGTTTTATCATATCGAACCGTGTTTTTTTGAACTTTTTCTAAAACGAGTTTGTTGGTAATTTCAACAACTTCTTCTGAGGCGACTAATAAATCAAAGACATTGAGAAGCTTTCTTGCATCTCCACCAGAAACTCTGAATAAAGCATCTGTTTCTTTGATGGTAATTTTCTTTTTCAAAAGAATTTCATCCTGTTCCATAGCTCTATTTAACAAGGCGAGCATGTCTTCTTTTTCAAAAGAGTTTAAAATATATACTTGGCAACGCGACAATAATGCGGGAATTACTTCAAAGCTTGGGTTTTCAGTTGTAGCTCCAATAAGTGTAACCCAACCACGCTCAACTGCACCTAAAAGAGAATCTTGTTGAGATTTACTAAACCTATGAATTTCATCAATAAATAAAATAGGATTTTTTTGAGTAAACAAGCCACTACTTTGTTTGGCTTTTTCTATTACTTCGCGTACATCTTTTACACCTGAACTGATAGCGCTTAAAGTGTAAAACGGACGTTTAGATTCGTTGGCAATAATATTAGCTAGGGTTGTTTTTCCAATACCTGGAGGTCCCCAAAGAATTAAGGAAGGAATTATTCCGTGTTTAATATGGTTGGTTAAAATTCCATTTTTACCTACTAAATGTTGCTGACTAATATAGTCATCAAGTGATTTTGGTCGTATGCGTTCTGCCAAAGGTTGATTCATGTTGTAAAAATAGAAAAGATTTATGACAGAGCGTCCGAAATTTAAGTTTGGAAATGTTTTTGTTATTTTTAGTTTGATGAAAGCTGAAGAAAAATTACAATATTCAAATTCAATATTCTTAATACCTGCTATGCTAATCTTTAGTATTTGGTTTATTTATTATTTAGAAATCCATTTTGGATGGAATTTTAACAAGTTTGGAGTACTTCCAAGAAAATTGACTGGTTTAAAAGGTGTTGTTTTTACACATTTCATACATAGCGGTACCAAACATCTTTTTAATAATTCTGTGCCCTTATTCGTGCTTACAGCAAGTCTTTTCTATTTCTATAGAGGAGTTGCCGTGAAAGTTTTGTTATATGGGGCATTATTAACAGGAACTTTTACATGGATTATTGGAAGAGAGTCGTATCATATTGGAGCAAGTGGTATAGTTTATTTATTGTTCAGTTTTGTGTTTTTTAGTGGAATTATAAAAAAACACTTTAGGCTTATAGCAATGTCATTAATTGTTATTTTCTTATATGGTAGTATGATATGGTATATTTTTCCTGTAAAAGAAGGAATGTCATGGGAAGGACATTTATCTGGTTTTTTAATGGGGTTGATTTTCGCTATAATTTATAGAAACAAAGGAATTGTAAAAGAGGATTTTGTTTTTAGTAAAACAGATTTTGATGATATGTTCGACGAAGATGGGAATTACGTGCCGAAAGTTGAAGAAGAGATTGAAGAAGAGAGTACAATTAATAGCACCCTTGATATCAATTTTGTATATAAAATAAAAAAGAATGAGGATTAACTCATTCTTTGTCTAACAGTTTCGTATAAAAAGGCTCCACAGGCAACAGATACATTTAAAGATCCAATATCTCCTAATAGAGGTAATTTAGCTTTGTAATCAACCATTTTCAATACAGAATTACTTACACCTTTATGTTCAGAACCCATAATAATAGCAATAGGTTCGTTCATATCTATATCATAAATAGAATCTTCGGTTTTTTCGGTTGCAGCAACTAGTTTTATGTTAGCAGCCTGTAGTTGAAAAATAGCGTCTTTAATATGGTCTACTTTACAAATAGGAACTTTAAAAGCAGCTCCGGCTGATGTTTTAATTGTTTCTGCATTAACTGGTGCTGAGCCGCTCTTTTGAATGATAATTCCGTTTACTCCAGTACATTCAGCCGTTCTTATAATAGCTCCGAAATTTCTAACGTCAGATAATTGATCTAAAAGTAAAAATAGAGGAGTTGTTTCAGATTCAAGAGTACTTTCTATAAGAACTTCTAAATCGTGAAATTCAATTGGAGATATTTTTGCAACCGCTCCTTGATGATTATTATGTTTAGATAAACGATCTAATTTTTCAGTAGGAACAACACTTGTTGATATTTTGTGCTGTTTAATTAATTTTTCTAATTGAAAATATAAATCACCGCGCAGTCCTTTTTGTAAATACACTTTATTTATAGAGGAACCGCTATTAATAGCTTCTATAATAGCTCTGATTCCAAAAATATTATTTGTTTCTTTCTGCATGGTGCAAATGTAAATATAAAAACAGCAAATTGTTGATTAATAAATAAAAAACCAGAGAAATTTCTTTCTCTGGTTTCTAAAATTATTTTGAGATTTAAATAATCCTAAAATTTAGATAATTGTGCTAAGCTTAGAAATTAGGGTTAGCATCAACCTCTCTTTGAGGAATTTGATAAATCAATTGTGCATCTAATGGCTGAATTAATAAATCAGCTCCTGGCATAAGAAGATTTTGTCTTCCATCTTTTCTATTTACTGCAGTTCCAGTTCTAGCTAAGTCGAAAGAAGAAACACCGTCTCCCCATAATTCGATTCTTCTATAAAGTAAGATCTCATCAATTAAAGCTTGACCAGAGTTAGTAGAAAGCGTGTAGCTTGCATCTCTAACAGAGTTTAAATCAAATAAAACTTGTCTAGCTTCTGCATCTTTACCTTGTCTAGCTAAAGCTTCAGCTTTAGTTAAATAGAACTCAGTATTTCTTAAGTAGATGTAATCTCCAATAAACTGTCCAGGTCCTGGTTGAGCGATGAACTTTAAACTTGTATACTTAGGAGTAATGTTATAGTGACCCCAAGTACCAGGTACTAAAACAGTCCATGGTCCATATTGTTGATCAGCAAACCAAGCACGTCTTTTATCAGTAGTTGGAATTGCATCATAAAGATTAGAGTTTACTGTTTTAAAGTGGTTCCATCCGCTATATCCATCATTAATCTGACTTGTGTGAGAGAAGAATGATTGGTATACTTCTGAAGTAGCTGCAGTAACTACAGAACCCCAGATAGCTTCAGATAAAGATAATTCATCAAAACCATGTTGAACATCACTACTAATACTTCCAACTTTCATTGCGATATCAGCATATTTCTCAGCTTCAGTCCAGTTTTCGTAAGTTAGATAGTATCTAGCTAAATAAGCAGCTACCACACTTGCATCAACCTCTTCCTTAGAAGCTCTAGTATATGACTGTAATCCGTTATAAGCAGTAGTTAAATCAGTAAGGATTTGTTGCTTAACTTGTGCCACAGTAGATTTAGGTTGTCCTACGAAATCACCAAAATCGATTGGAATAGCTAACTCAGTATCAGCAGCTCTTGTATGTTGGTAAATTCTTAATAAATAGAAATAAGCAATAGCTCTATAAGTGTACGACTTATATTTAAATACTAATACATCTGCTGGAGCAGTATCAGGTACCGTATTAATAATACCATTTGCATTGTTAATAACTTTGTAGAAGAATTCCCACATAAAGTCATTATCATTAGAAGTTAAAATGATATTTTGATAGTTGTTATAAGCCCCAAACCAAGTGTTACGGCTCATATCCATATCATTACCTCTTAAATCCATTCCTAAATCAACAGCTTTTAAACCGAATTCATCAGTAACTGCCTCTCCATCTCTAAGGTAAGCTAAAATAGCTCCATCTAAGGCTTTAAGACCTTGAGTACCACCAGCAGCAGAAATAGCAGACGCATGAGAAGCTGTATGGTATCTTTCATTAGCAAAATCTTGATCTAAATCAGCACATGACATGATTAACATAGCACTGAAAATGAATACAAAAAATTTGCTTAATTGCATACTTGAAAATTTGTTTTGTTTCATAATTAATAAAATTTTAATTAAGGTTTATGTTTACACCAAAAGCAATAGTTCTATTTGCTCCGTATTCAGCAGATGAACTACCTACTGAGTTTAGTCGTGGATCATAACCTTGCCTTGCACTATATAATAAAAATGCGTTATTAATAGTTCCATAAAACTTAACGTTATCGATATGGAATTTCTTGAAAACATCACTACTTAACACATAAGATAAGTTAATGTTGCTTAAACTTAAGTAACTTAAGTCAACTAAATAAAGATCAGAGAAACTATATTGATTTGCAGCTAAAGGATCTACCCTTGGTAAGCTAGCAGTTTTGTTATCAACTGTCCAAGTCTTATCGTAGTCAGGGAAGTTAGTAACATTTTGCGTAGTACCTAATAATCCGAAGTATTCATTATCAACACCGTAACCACCAACTTGGTAAGCGAATTGTGTAGATAAGTTAAAGTCTCCATATTGTACATTAATACCAAATCCACCAGTAATATCTGGAATTGCTTGTTTACCTAAGAATTCTCTACCGTTAGTAGCAGCTTCTGAATAATCTTCAGTAACAACTCTGTTTCCAGAAGTTTGATCGATAGTATAATATTGAGCATTTCCGTTATCTGGATTAACTCCAGCGAATCTTACCATGTAGTAATCGAAAATACTTTTACCAACTTCTCTACGGAATCTTCCAGCAGGAATAGGATCGTTATTGTTTGGTAACGCAGTAATTTCGTTGTTTAATGTAGAAAGGTTTGCGTTAAAGTTAACTTTGAAGTTATCTTTCTTAACAGCACTCCAAGAAACTTCAGCTTCAAAACCACTGTTTACCATAGAACCAGCATTACTTGGTCTAGAAGCTTGTCCAGTAGAAATTGGTAATGGAGTGTTGAATAATAAATCATCAGATTGCTTTCTAAAGTATCCAAGAGAAAGATTAACTCTGTTTAATAAACTCATTTCTAAAGCAACATCTAAACTTGAAGATTTCTCCCAAGAAAGATCTGGGTTACCTAAGAAAAGTAAGTTCTGAGTTAACTGACCGTTATTCTCATCGATTTCATATTGGTTTTCGTAAGCTACAAGGTTTCTTGTACCAGTACCTTGATAGAAAATTCTATCGTTACCAGTAGTACCATAGTTAACTGCTAATTTAGCATAGTCAATAACTTTGTTATCACTTAAGAAATCTTCGTTACTAAGTACCCAAGAAGCACCTGCAGACCAGAATGTACCCCAACGAACGTCTGGATGGAATACAGATGAAGCATCGTATCTACCAGTTAAGTTGATGAAGTAAGTGTTATCTAAACCATAAATAAATCTAGAGAAGTAACCTTCTGTAGTATAGTTTGTGTTATAATTACTAGCTGAAGCATATACAGCTGTGTTGTCTAATACTGGAGCAATATCTCCAATTAAGTTTCTCTTAGAAAGAGATAAGATAGTAAAGTTCTCTTCGTAAGTTTCATGACCTAAAAGAACATCAAAACTACTACGTCCAGATTCTTTCTTCCAAGTTAATAATTGCTGATTTGTAAAAGCAGAAAAGTTAGTTCTTCCGTTAGTTAAAAGACCATTTTGAGCTTGAGCAAATGCACCAGCACCTGGCTTAGTAAAGTCAGTATCTTTATCAACTTCTGTTAAGTAGTTCATGATGTACTCAAATTTGAAACCTAATGGTAAGTCAAATTTAGCTCTTAAACCTCCGTTGAAGTTATCTCTTTGAGTAGTCTCAATAGTGTTTTCAATAACTGCTAATGGGTGTTCACCTACTGCATAGTTTCTAGGTCCTCTACTAGTTCCGTTAGGGAAGATTTGAGGAGCACCAAAGTCATATGCTCTACCACTTGGGTTGTTAGGATCTAAAATAGGTTGCCAGTTTTGATCATATCTGTAAACTGGGTAAATAGGAGCAATTCTTCTTGTCCAGAAGAAAGCATTAGCAAAGTTAGTTGTTGGAGCACCAGCACCTGTTACAGTAGAAGGAACCGCTTGACTCGTAGAGTTTGTATATGCAACATCTCCACTTAAAGTAAGTACATCAAAAATTTTAGCTGAAGTAGCTTTTAAACGAGCAGTGTTTCTTTTGAAACTACTTCTTACAGTATACCCGTTGTTAGTTTCAGTACCTAAAGATAAATAGTAAGTTACATCATCAGAACCTCCAGAAATACTAACGTTGTTAGAGTGGAAAGTAGCAGCATCTCTAAATAAAGCATCTTCCCATCTGTCGTTAACCTGTAAAGTAGCAGAACTATTTAATTTTCCTGTTGTAGGATCAACTAAAGTTGCATTAGAAACGTCATAAAGGTTATAACCTAAGTTTCCAATTAAATTGTTAGAAGCAAATTGTCTTGCTTGCTCAATTGTAATAGGTGTACCAGCAGCAGTTTGTCTGTAAAATTCAGAGTTAGCTAATACACTGTGGTAAGATTCGTAGAATTTACCAGGAGTCTTGATAATGTTATATTCTTTAGCACCTCTTTGAGTGATACCAAATCTACTATCAATACTAATGTTTGTTCTATTCTTAGTACCTTTCTTAGTAGTAATCATTAAAACCCCGTTTGCAGCTTTGTTACCATATAACGATGTAGAAGAAGCATCCTTTAAGATAGAAGTAGATTCGATATCTTTAGGGTTAATACTACTTAAACTTCCTGAATATGGTACACCATCTAAAACGATAAGTGGTTGACTATCTGCGTTGATAGAACCAAAACCTCTAATTCTAATAATAGGATCTGCACCTGGTCTACCATCTGCTTGAATAACTCTTAAACCAGCAGCAAGACCTTCTAAGCTTTTTACTGGGTTTGAAAATGTTGCGTTTTCAACTTGTTCTTGATCAACAACACTTACAGAACCTGTAAGAGAGTTTCTAGATTGAGAACCATATGCAACTACTACCACCTCTTCTAAAAGGTTATCGTTTTCTAAAGTTACATTTAATTGATTCGAAGCACCAACTGTTCTCTCTGCGTTTTTCATTCCAACAAATGAAAAAACTAAAACATCTCCAGTTTTTGCTTTGATCGAATAATTACCATCAAAATCAGTTTCGGTACCAGAAGTAGTTCCTTTTTTAAGAACTGTAACCCCAGGTAAGGGACCAGACTCATCAGAAACAGTACCAGAAATTGTTCTGTCTTGTGCAAAGGAAATCTGCACAATAAACGCTAAAAGTAGCGTTAGAATTCCATTAAACTTTGTTTTCATTATCTAATAATTTGAATTAATTAGGCGCTAAAATCTTAAATTAATCTTAAAGGCGCAAGTTTTTGCTATGTTAATTAACAAAAAAACTTAGTATATATGGCATATACTAAGCTTTTTATAATTCAAATTATTATTATTCTTAATTAAAAGGTAAAACCTGATCTGAAGTTTTGTTTTGAACTAAGATTTTATTTAAATCAATAGTTGTAGTAGCTGTTTTAGCTACAGCATCGTAAGTGATAGCATCTAAATTAGCGATG
This sequence comes from uncultured Tenacibaculum sp., assembly GCF_947498805.1. GTDB lineage: Bacteria > Bacteroidota > Bacteroidia > Flavobacteriales > Flavobacteriaceae > Polaribacter. Next base: position 52,969 of record NZ_CANMLT010000001.1, read on the forward strand.
TTTGAATTAATAAACGAAGGGATAACAGGAGTTGTACCTGGATCACCAGCATTGATATTTGGATTTAAATCAATTTCCTCTTCGAAAATTACTAATTTAACTCCCATGTCTACTAATCTCATACCTTCAGCTAAAAATACTTCTTGTCTTGTTCTGTATATTAATTCTAAAGCTTCATCTTCTGTAGTTACAGCATCAATTTCAGCAACAGTTACTGAAGTTCCTGAGATAGAAGGAACACTAACAGTAGCAGCTTGACGATCTAAAACTAATCCAGTTCTACCGTTAACTGTAATGTCTGCTTTATTAGGTCTTGATCCTGGAGCATTTTGAGTTCTACCTTCAGTAGCATCACTAAACGTTCTAACTTCTCTAGTGTTAACTAAAGCTAATAAAGCTTTTAAATTATCTTTAGTAGCATTTAAATCTGTTGAAGCATTAGCTTCAGCTAAGATTAAATACGCTTCTTCAGCTTTAAGATAGTTAATAGAAGGATCTGCACTTGCAGTTAAAAATGAATATTTAGGGTCTAAAAAGTCTAAAGTTGGTAAAGGTTGTAAGTCATCAAAAGTACCTCTAGCAAATAATGCACTTTCCATTACACTTACAGGTCCACTACTACTAGCTTCATCAAATTGAGCTTCTCTTCTGAAGTTTGTGCTTAATGCTAAAGCAGCATTTGCAGCACTTACAGCCATTGCTCTATTTCCTAAGAAGTAATAAGCTCTAGCTTTAGCTAATTGATATTCCGCTTTGTTATTTAAAGCAATAGCAGCATCAAATTTTTGAATCGCTGAGTTGTAGTTGTCTTGAGATGAAGCTGGAGCTCCAAGTGGTTCTTGTGGTAAGTACGAGAAGTACATAGCCGCATACAAATAAGACATTCCTTCAAAATACTCAAATTCAGCTTTGGTAGCATCTGTAGCTTGAGTATCATTTGGAGCTACTTGCTGACTTCCAAACTTAGCTAATTCTCTTAAACGAGCAATGTTACGTTGTGTGTCTCTCATGTCAGGATCAGTGATTCTGATATCAAGAGCATCCATAAATTGGCTATAGAATGTTTGTGTGTTTACATAGTTATCTGATCCAATCTCTGCTAAAATTACAGTTTCGTTTTGTACTAAAGACATTTGTCTTTCAACTCCTTGTAATAAGATAGCAGCAGAGTTAGGTTGTCCTACAACAGCTGATTCTGAGAAGTTCGGGTTGGTTACCGTGGTGAAATCAACTACTTTATTAAAATCATTAGTACAGTTATATAAAAGTGCTAAAGATAATATTGGTATAAATATTTTTTTCATTTTTTTCTAAATTTAAAATTGGAATTTAAGAGAGGTCATGTAAATTCTTGGAGCAGATTCTGTACCGTAAGCAAAACCTCCAGTAGCAAATCCGTTTTGTGCACCAACACCAGATCCAGTAGTTTCTGGGTCAAAGTTTCCAGCTGTCCAGTTAAATGGATTTGTAACGTTGAATCCAGCTGTTACGTTTTTAAAGATTTTTAAAGTCTCTCCAAAGCTATAAGATAATCCAATGTTTCTAATTTTCACGAAATCAGAGTCAAATACGAAATAGTTAACGTAGTTGAATGGAGATGTAGTTCCAACGATGTCTGCTGGAATTCCAGTGTTATCATGTCCTCTTAAGTGTCTTAATAAGAAACTTAAATCAACCGATTTACCTCCGAATTGGTAATCACCAGACATAAATAAGTTAAACTTCTTGTAAGAGTAGTTTAAGCTGAAAGATCCAAAGTGAGGAGCATAAGTATCACCTAAGAAAGAGTTTCTTTCAAAGTTATATGTCCCATCTGCTTGTCTTATTGCTGCTGTACCTCTTAAGTATCCTAAAGAAAGCCCTTCATCAACACGAGATCCAATTACTGTAAATCCACCTACGATAAATCCTGGTGCACCACCTGTACTTGTTACCACGTTGTTGTTCTTGTTATAAGAAGCGTTGAAGTTTAATGTATGGTTTTCAGTTTGAACTAACGTTGAAGATAATTCAAATTCCCATCCTGTATTTTTAATTTCACCAATATTTGTAGTTTGGCTTAATTGTCCTGTAGACTGAGCTAAGTTAGGGTCAAATAAAGCATCAGTTGTGATACCTCTATAGTAAGTAGCTCCTAAGTTTAATCTATTGTTAAAGAATCCTAAATCTAAACCAAATTCAGTAGTTGCTACTTTTTCAGATACTAAGTTAGGGTTTCCTGGGTTACCAAAAGTAAATGCAGGTTGACCGAAGAAAGTGTTTAATGTAAATGTTCTATCCTCAGCAAATGCTCTTGGGAATAAAGTAGCTTCACCATAGTTAGCACGTACTCGAACGTTTGATACAGTTTCGCTAATAGAGCTGTCCTTATAGAAATCATGGTCAGAAATGTTATAAGTAACCCCAACCTTAGGTAAGAAACGAGTCTTTGCAGCAGGTCCAGCAGAAGTGTTTTGGTCAATTCTACCACCAACTTCTAAATAAGCTACGTCATAAATACCAATGTTTTCTAAGAAGTAAACACCATAGTTAGCATTTTCTAAAATATTATCCTCTATTTCTTTAGTAGGATAGTTTTGCACTAATGAAGATCCATCTACTCCTCCAGAACCACTTAATCTAGTTTGTCTATCTGAAGTTCTAAAGAACTGTCCTCCAAAAATTGTTACGAAAGAGAAATTCTCTAAATCAAACTTGTGTGTAAAGTTTAAGTCAGCAGTAGTAGTAAATGAGCTTCTTAAAGCACGTGTAATTGTACCTCTATCTGTTGTTCCAGGTGCTTCAGCTCCTAAAGCAACTAATAAAGCGTTAGAATTCTTAGATTGGTTTGTAGATGTTCTTGAATCAACCCCGATAGTAGCATTTACTTGTAAGTTGTCTAAGATATCGTAAGAGAATTTATTCGAGTTAGTAAAACGGTGAATAAATCTGTTGATGTCAACTAATTGTCCAATTTCTTGAGCTCTAGCTTTTTCAGCTTCCCATTGAGCATCAGTCATAGTATCTAAGTTACCTCTACCAGCACCTTCGAAAGCTGAGAATCTAGAGAAACTTGTGTTTGCGTTAAAGTCAGTATTTGCTTCGAACCCTACATAAGAGAAAGAACCAGTATACTTAAACTTGTCACTTAACTTAGCGTTAAGACCAAAAGATAAAGATCTTTTAATTTGTTCGTTATAATCGTTAAAGCTATCATCAGTATATAAGCTTCCAGAGAAGTTATAAGTAACATTTTCGCTACCACCGTTGATTCCAACTTTAAATTCTTGTGCTACACCAGGCTTAAAAAGAGCCTCAGCAGTTCTATCATACTTTAAGAAATCTTTTGTAGCGCTGATTATACCTAATCTAGACTCAAAGAAAAAGTTAGCTCTTCCAGCTTTACCTTTCTTTGTGATGATTTGAATTACACCATTTGCAGCATCTGCTCCGTATAATGTAGTTGCAGCACCCCCTTTGATATATTCTATTTTTTCAATTGACTCAGCAGGAATATCAGCAAGTGCAGATACGTTAGCCCCCCCAGAACCAATACCTAATGTTGGGTTCGAGTTTAAGTTATCAACTCTTACACCATCAACGATAACTACTGGAGTAGCAGATGTAGAAGCTGAGATAGGCCCTCTTGTTCTAATTAATGCTGTAGTACCAGGTTGTCCAGAACTTAATCTAATCTGTGCACTTGGAGTAGTAGATTGAAGAAGTTGGTCTATTTGATTACCAGGTAATTTTTCAATGTCTTTAGCAGATAATACATCTACCTTAGTAGATAATCTCTTTTTCTCAATACCAGAACCCTGACCAGTAATAACGATTTCGTCTAAGATATTATCTTCTTCCATCGATACATTAATCTGTGCGTTGTTACCAACAGTTCTTTCTGCAGTTTTCATACCAATAAAACTAAACTGAATAACATCACCAGTATTAGCTTGGATAGAGTAGTTACCATCGAAATCAGTTTCAGTTCCATTATTGGTCCCTTTAATTAAGACAGTAACTCCCGGTAAAGGACCAGATTCACTCGAAACTGTTCCTGAAATTGTTTTTTCTTGAGCAAATGTTATTTGTACAAGTAACGTTAGGATAAACGTTAAAATTCCATTAAACTTTGTTTTCATTTTATAATTATTTGAATTAATTGGCGCTAAAATCTTAATTATTTCTTAAAAGAACAACTATTTTGTTAAAAAAAACTCAAAAAGATTTCAGCTTGTTTTCTCGCGTTAGTTGTTGATTTTCCTAGAAACTTACGTGATTGTTTTATTTCAAACAAAAAGACTTTTATTTGTTAAATTTTTTAACACTATTGTTTCTAGTGAAAAAATAAAGCGCTGATATTTGATTAATTATAAAATAATTGTACATTTGCAAACTCTTAAAAAAGAGAATAATTAATAGTACAAACGAAAAATTAGTAACAATTTAGTATGCCAACTATTCAACAATTAGTTCGTAAAGGAAGAACCAAAATGACTAAGAAGAGTAAATCGGCTGCTTTGATGTCTTGTCCGCAAAGACGTGGAGTTTGTACGCGTGTGTATACCACTACACCGAAGAAACCTAATTCAGCAATGCGTAAAGTAGCGCGTGTTAGGTTAACTAACGGTAATGAGATCAACGCGTATATTCCAGGTGAAGGACATAATCTTCAGGAGCACTCGATAGTATTAGTCAGAGGTGGAAGGGTAAAAGATTTACCAGGTGTTAAATATCACGTTGTACGTGGTGCATTAGATACTGCAGGTGTTGAGGGAAGAACTCAACGTAGGTCTAAGTACGGTGCAAAACGCCCTAAAGACAAAAAGTAAAAATTAGTAGTAACTTTTTTAATGTAGAGACATGAGAAAAAGAAGAGCTAAAAAAAGAGTTTTGTTACCAGACCCAAGGTTTAATGACCAATTAGTAACACGTTTTGTGAATAACTTAATGTGGGATGGTAAGAAATCTGTAGCATTCAAAGTTTTTTACGATGCAATGGATATCGTAAATGAAAAAAAGACTGACGAAGAAAAGTCAGCTTTAGAAATATGGAAAGATGGTTTATCTAATGTAATGCCTCACGTAGAAGTACGTTCTCGTCGTGTTGGTGGTGCAACATTCCAAATTCCAATGCAAATTCGTCCAGATCGTAAAGTTTCAATGGCAATCAAATGGATGATTTCTTATGCGCGTAAGCGTAATGAAAAAACAATGGCACAACGTTTAGCATCAGAAGTATTAGCTGCTGCTAAAGAAGAAGGAGCTGCTGTAAAGAAGAGAGTAGATACTCATAAAATGGCTGAGGCTAACAAGGCATTCTCACACTTTAGATTTTAATAACAATGGCTAGAGATTTAAAATTTACAAGAAATATTGGTATTGCTGCTCACATTGATGCAGGAAAAACTACAACTACTGAGCGTATCTTGTTTTATACGGGAGTTTCTCATAAGATTGGTGAAGTACACGATGGTGCATCTACGATGGACTGGATGGAGCAAGAAGCAGAAAGAGGTATTACAATTACTTCTGCTGCAACTACTTGTGAGTGGAAATTCCCAATTGAAAATGGACAACCTACTCCTGATACTAAAGGATATCACTTTAATATTATTGATACTCCTGGTCACGTAGACTTTACTGTAGAGGTAAACCGTTCATTACGTGTATTAGATGGTTTAGTATTCTTATTTTCAGCTGTTGATGGTGTTGAGCCTCAATCAGAAACAAACTGGCGTTTAGCTGACAACTATAAAGTACCACGTATTGGATTTGTTAACAAGATGGACCGTCAAGGATCTAACTTCTTAGCAGTATGTCAGCAGGTAAAAGATATGTTAAAGTCTAATGCAGTGCCAATCGTATTAAACATTGGTGATGAAGCAGACTTTAAAGGAATTGTAGATTTAGTTAAGAACCGTGCTATTGTATGGCATGATGATAACTTCGGATCTACTTTCGATATCGTTGATATTCCAGAAGATTTAAAAGAAGAAGCTGCTGAATTAAGAGCAAAGTTAATTGAAGAGGTGGCTGCTTATGATGAGAATTTATTAGAGAAGTTCATGGAAGATGAGAACTCTATTACAGAAGAAGAAGTACACGCTGCTTTACGTGCTGCTGTAATGGATATGTCTATCATTCCTATGGTATGTGGTTCAGCATTTAAAAATAAGGGTGTTCAGTTCTTGTTAGATGCTGTATGTCGTTACTTGCCTTCTCCAACTGATAAAGAAGCAATCATCGGTACTGATCCTCATACAGGAGAAGAGATTGCTCGTAAACCAGATGTAAAAGAGCCATTTTCAGCTTTAGCATTTAAGATTGCAACAGATCCTTTCGTAGGACGTTTAGCATTCTTCCGTGCGTATTCTGGTCGTTTAGATGCAGGTTCTTACGTGTTAAACAATCGTTCAGGAAAGAAAGAGCGTATTTCTCGTATTTACCAAATGCACTCTAACAAGCAAAATGCTATCGAATTTATCGAAGCAGGAGATATTGGAGCAGCTGTAGGATTTAAAGATATCAAAACAGGAGATACTTTATCTGCAGAAAAAGCACCAATCGTTTTAGAATCTATGGATTTCCCTGATCCGGTAATTGGTATCGCTGTCGAGCCAAAGACTAAGGGAGATGTTGATAAATTAGGTATGGCTTTAGCTAAATTAGCTGAAGAAGATCCAACATTTACAGTTAAAACTGACGAAGCTTCAGGTCAAACAGTAATTTCAGGAATGGGTGAGTTACACTTAGATATTATTGTAGATCGATTAAAGCGTGAGTTTAAGGTAGAAGTTAATCAAGGTCAGCCTCAAGTAGAGTACAAAGAAGCTATTACTGCTGTTGCAGAACACAGAGAAGTTTATAAGAAACAATCTGGTGGACGTGGTAAGTTTGCTGATATCGTATTCAAAATGGAGCCAGCTGAAGAAGGTAAACAAGGTTTAGAGTTCCAATCTACTATTAAAGGTGGTAACGTTCCTAAAGAATTTGTACCGTCTGTAGAAAAAGGATTCAAAGAAGCAATGAAGAATGGTCCATTAGCAGGTTATGAAATGGATGCAATGAAGGTTACATTAACAGATGGATCTTTCCACCCTGTTGATTCTGATCAATTATCATTCGAATTAGCTGCAAAATTAGGTTACAAAGCTGCTGCAAAGGCTGCAAGAGCTGTAATCATGGAGCCAATGATGAAGTTAGAGGTGTTAACTCCAGAAGAAAATATGGGTGACATCGTAGGTGACTTAAACAGAAGACGTGGTCAAGTAAACGATATGAGTGATCGTTCTGGATCTAAAGTAGTAAAAGCTATCGTTCCATTATCGGAAATGTTTGGTTATGTAACTTCTTTACGTACATTATCTTCTGGTAGAGCAACATCTACTATGGAATTCTCTCACTATGCAGAGACTCCTTCAAATATTTCAGAGGAAGTAATCGCTAATGCTAAAGGTTAATTAAGATGAGTCAAAAAATTAGAATAAAATTAAAATCTTACGATTACAATTTAGTAGACAAGTCTGCTGAGAAAATCGTTAAGACAGTAAAAAGTACTGGAGCGGTTGTTAACGGACCAATTCCATTACCAACTCATAAAAAGATTTTTACAGTATTACGTTCACCACACGTAAACAAAAAATCTAGAGAACAATTTCAATTATCTGCTTACAAGCGTTTGTTAGATATCTATAGTTCTTCTTCGAAAACTATTGATGCTTTAATGAAACTTGAGTTGCCAAGCGGAGTTGAAGTTGAGATTAAGGTATAAGTAAATGATAACTTTCGGTTTAATTTTGTTAAACCGAAAGTTTTTTATACTTTTGCACCCGAATTAAGATTCAGGGTGTAATTTTATATGCTGAATTTGAATTCAGTAAGACATGTCCGGAGGGTTTCGCGAAGGAAAAATGGGAAAACACTAAAGAGCTAAGCTAAATGTGTTTTATGCTCTTTTTTTTTGAGAGGAATTTCGGAAATGTGAAAATGAAACTTTAGTTTCAAATAATTATTATTAATTGACGCGCTGGATAAAATAAATCTATCGTCTAAAACAAACAAATATGTCTGGGTTAATAGGAAGAAAAGTAGGAATGACCAGCTTATTCGATGAGAACGGGAAGAATATTCCTTGTACTGTAATCGAAGCAGGTCCTTGCGTTGTTACCCAAGTCAGAACCGAAGAGGTTGATGGCTACAATGCTTTACAACTTGGTTTCGATGACAAAAAAGCAAAAAGCTCTAATAAAGCTTTAGATGGTCACTTTAAAAAAGCTGGTACATCTGCTAAAAAGAAAGTTATTGAATTTCAAGGGTTTGATGGAGAGTATAAATTAGGAGACTCAATTACTGTTGAGATGTTTACTGAAGGGGAGTTCGTTGATGTGTCAGGAACTTCAAAAGGTAAAGGTTTTCAAGGTGTTGTTAAACGTCATGGTTTTGCTGGGGTTGGACAAGCAACTCACGGTCAACATAACCGTTTAAGAGCTCCTGGTTCAATTGGTGCAGCTTCTTACCCTGCAAGAGTATTCAAAGGAATGCGTATGGCAGGTCGTATGGGAGGAGATCAAGTAAAAGTTCAAAATTTAAGAGTGTTAAAAGTGGTTGCTGATAAGAACTTAATCGTTGTAAAAGGAGCGGTTCCAGGTCACAAAAACTCTTATGTAACTATCGAGAAATAATGAAAGTAGCAGTATTAGATATTACAGGAAAAGATACTGGTAGAAAAGTTGAACTTTCTAGCGAAGTATTCGGTATAGAGCCAAATAACCATGCGGTTTATTTAGATGTTAAGCAGTATTTAGCTAACCAAAGACAAGGAACTCACAAGTCTAAGGAGAGAGCTGAAATTACTGGTTCTACAAGAAAGATTAAAAAACAAAAAGGTACAGGTACTGCTCGTGCAGGATCTATTAAATCTCCTGTTTTCAGAGGAGGAGGACGTATCTTTGGTCCAAGACCACGTAACTATTCTTTCAAATTAAATAAAAATTTAAAGCGTTTAGCTCGTAAATCTGCTTTAAGTATACAAGCAAAAGATAACAATTTAGTAGTTGTTGAAGATTTCAATTTTGAAGCTCCAAAAACGAAAGAGTTTGTTAATGTATTAAAAGCTTTAGGATTAGATGCTAAAAAGTCATTATTTGTTGTTGCTGAAGAAAATAAGAATGTTTATTTGTCTTCTCGCAACTTACAAGGTTCTAAGGTAGTAAATGCTACAGGAATTAACACTTACAATGTTTTAAATGCAGGTAAAGTTGTTATTTCTGAGAGCACTTTAGAAGGAATTCAGTCTAATTTAAGTAAATAGGGAACAAAATGAGTATTTTAATTAAACCTATTATTACGGAAAAAGCTACAAGTCAAAGCGAAGACTTTAATCGTTTTGCATTTGTTGTAAATAAGAAAGCTAACAAATTAGAAATCAAAGGAGCTGTTGAGGCTACTTATGGTGTAACGGTTGAGGCTGTAAGAACTATGAATCATCCAGCAGAAAGAAAAACTAAATATACTAAGAAAGGTTTAGTTACTGGATTAACTAGTGGTTACAAAAAAGCAATCGTTCAGTTAGCAGAAGGAGAAACTATTGATTTTTATAACAATCTTTAAGAAAGACAACAATGTCAGTTAGAAAATTAAAACCAATAACACCAGGTCAGCGTTTTAGAGTTGTAAATGGGTTCGACACCATTACTACTGATAAGCCGGAGAAGAGTTTATTAGCTCCGAAAAAACGATCTGGAGGTCGAAACAATCAAGGGCGTATGACTACTCGTAACATCGGAGGTGGTCATAAGAAAAAATATCGTATTATCGATTTTAAAAGAGATAAGAATGGTATCCCTGCTACAGTAAAAACTATTGAGTACGATCCAAACCGTACTGCATTTATTGCTTTAGTGGTTTATGCTGATGGAGAAAAGCGTTATGTAATTGCACAGAACGGATTAAAAGTAGGTCAAACTATCGTTTCAGGAGGAGAATCAACACCTGACGTAGGAAATGCAATGCCTTTGGCAAACATTCCTTTAGGTACAACAATTTCTTGTATCGAACTACGTCCAGGTCAAGGAGCTGTTATGGCTCGTTCAGCTGGTTCTTTCGCGCAGTTAATGGCAAAAGATGGTAAGTACGCTACAGTTAAGTTACCTTCAGGTGAAACTAGATTAATCTTGTTAACTTGTACGGCAACAATTGGAGTTGTATCTAATTCAGATCACCAATTATTAGTTTCTGGTAAAGCTGGTAGATCTAGATGGTTAGGTAGAAGACCAAGAACTAATGCTGTTCGTATGAACCCAGTAGATCACCCAATGGGTGGTGGTGAAGGACGTTCTTCAGGAGGACATCCAAGATCTAGAAACGGTATTCCAGCTAAAGGATTTAAGACTAGATCTAAGACCAAAGCTAGTAACAAGTATATTATAGAACGTAGAAAGAAATAATAAACCATGGCAAGATCATTAAAAAAAGGACCTTACGTTCACTATAAGTTAGAGAAGAAAGTGTTAGCTAACGTTGAGTCAGGTAAAAAAACAGTTATCAAAACTTGGTCAAGAGCAAGTATGATTACTCCTGATTTTGTTGGACAAACAATTGCTGTTCATAATGGACGTCAGTTTGTACCAGTATACGTTACTGAAAACATGGTAGGTCATAAATTAGGCGAATTTTCACCAACTCGTTCATTCCGTGGACATGCAGGTGCAAAAAATAAAGGAAAAAAATAGTAGGAAATTATGGGAAGTCGTAAACATAACATGGCAACACAGTTAAAAGAGGCTAGAAAGTCTAGAGCTTTCGCTAAATTAACTAATTGTCCTACATCACCAAGAAAAATGCGCTTGGTAGCAGATTTAGTTAGAGGAGTAGAAGTTGAAAAAGCTTTACAAATCTTAAAATTCAGTCCAAAAGAAGCATCTCGTAACTTAGAGAAGTTATTATTATCGGCTATTGCTAACTGGCAAGCTAAAAATGAAGATGCATCAATGGAAGATGCTGGATTATACGTTAAATCTATTTGTGTTGATAGCGCAGGAATGTTAAAAAGATTAAGACCAGCTCCACAAGGACGTGCTCATAGAATTCGTAAGCGTTCTAATCACGTAACTTTAGAGTTAGGAACTAAAAATAACAGTAATTAATCAAAGTAGAAATGGGACAAAAGACAAATCCAATAGGAAATCGTTTAGGAATTATCAGAGGATGGGAATCTAACTGGTATGGAGGAAATGACTACGGTGATAAAATTGCTGAAGATGACAAGATAAGAAAGTATTTATATGCTAGATTATCTAAAGCAAGTGTATCAAGAGTAATTATTGAGCGTACTTTAAAACTTGTAACCGTTACTATCACTACGGCTCGTCCTGGTATCATTATTGGTAAAGGAGGTCAAGAGGTAGACAAGTTAAAAGAAGAGCTTAAGAAGATTACAGGTAAAGAAGTTCAAATTAATATTTTCGAGATTAAGCGTCCAGAATTAGATGCAAGATTAGTAGCGTCTAGTATTGCTCGTCAAATTGAAAATAGAATTTCTTATAAAAGAGCAACTAAAATGGCTATCGCTGCAGCAATGCGTATGAACGCTGAAGGTATTAAAGTACAACTTTCAGGACGTTTAAACGGTGCTGAAATGGCACGTTCTGAGCATTACAAAGAAGGTAGAATTCCTCTTTCTACGTTTAGAGCAGATATCGATTATGCATTAGTTGAATCACATACTACATACGGTAGAATCGGTGTGAAAGTATGGATTATGAAAGGTGAGGTTTATGGTAAACGTGAGTTATCTCCATTAGTTGGCTTATCTAAGCAAAAAGGTGGAGGAAACAAAGGTGGTAAACGCCAACCTCGCAGAAGAAAATAATTTTTAAAAGAAATTAGACATGTTACAGCCAAAAAGAGTAAAGTTCCGTAGAGTTCAGAAAGGCAAGGGTAATATGAGTGGTAACTCTGGTAGAGGTACTCAACTTTCTAACGGAATGTTTGGTATCAAATCATTAGATCAGAACTTACTAACATCTCGCCAAATAGAAGCAGCTCGTATCGCGGCAACTCGTTATATGAAAAGAGAAGGGCAACTTTGGATTAAAATTTTCCCAGACAAGCCAATTACTAAGAAACCTTTAGAGGTACGTATGGGTAAAGGTAAAGGTGCTCCAGATCATTTCGTAGCAGTAGTAAAACCAGGAAGAATATTATTTGAAGTTGGTGGTGTACCAATGGAAGTAGCAAAAGAAGCTTTACGCTTAGCTGCTCAAAAACTTCCTGTGAAGACGAAGTTTATCATCGCAAGAGATTTTGATTATAACGCTTAATTCTATAAACCATGAAACAATCAGAAATTAAAGAATTATCAACAGCTGACTTACAAGACAAGCTAGGAGCGTTGAAGAAAAATTATACCGATCTTAAGATGGCTCACGCCATAACTCCATTGGAGAATCCATTGCAGTTAAGAAGCTTAAGAAGAACTGTTGCAAGAATTGCTTCAGAGTTAACAAAAAGAGAATTACAATAATTCTAGTCAGTTTTAAAGATGGAAAAAAGAAATCTTAGAAAAGAGAGAATAGGTGTTGTATCTAGTAACAAAATGGAGAAATCTATTGTTGTTAACGAGGTAAAAAGAGTAAAACACCCAATGTACGGAAAGTTCGTATTAAAGACTAAGAAGTACGTTGCACATGACGAGAATAACGACTGCAACGAAGGTGATACTGTAAGGATAATGGAAACACGTCCTATGAGTAAATCTAAACGTTGGAGATTAGTAGAAATCCTAGAAAGAGCTAAATAATATGTTACAAACAGAATCAAGATTAAAAGTAGCAGACAACACTGGAGCTAAAGAGGTTTTAGTGATTAGAGTTTTAGGAGGAACAAAAAAGCGTTACGCTAGCGTTGGAGATAAGATCGTAGTTACGGTAAAGTCTGCAACTCCAAACGGAACTGTAAAGAAAGGTCAAGTATCTCGTGCAGTTGTTGTTCGTACTAAGAAAGAAGTTAGACGTAAAGACGGATCATATATTAGATTTGACGATAATGCTTGTGTATTATTAAATCCTACTGAGGAAATGAGAGGTACACGTGTATTTGGTCCTGTGGCTCGTGAGTTACGTGATAAACAATTTATGAAAATAGTATCATTAGCACCTGAGGTGTTATAAAATCAGATTTTAAAATGAAGAAATTTAAAATTAAATCAGGAGATACTGTTAAAGTTATCGCAGGAGATCATAAAGGATCTGAAGGAAAGGTATTACGTATCTTAAAAGATAAGGATAGAGTAGTTGTTGAAGGTGTAAATATGGTGTCTAAGCACACTAAACCTAGCGCTGCTAATCCACAAGGAGGGATCGTAAAAAAGGAAGCTCCATTACATATTTCTAACGTTGCTTTAATCGAAAACGGTGAAGCAGTAAGAGTTGGTTATAAAATGGAAGGAGATAAGAAGGTAAGGTTTTCAAAAAAATCAGATAAAGCAATATAACCATGAGTTACGTACCAAGATTAAAAGAAGAGTACAAGAGCAGAGTAATTAAGGCTCTTACTGAAGAATTCGGTTATAATAATGTAATGCAAGTGCCTAAATTACAAAAGATAGTTGTAAGTAAAGGTGTAGGTGCTGCAATTGCTGATAAGAAATTAATTGAATACGCTGTTGAAGAGTTAACTACTATCACAGGGCAAAAAGCAGTATCAACTGTTTCTAAGAAAGACGTTGCAAACTTCAAATTACGTAAAGGTATGCCAATTGGTGCAAAGGTTACGTTAAGAGGAGATATCATGTACGAATTCTTAGACAGATTAATCACAGCTTCTTTACCACGTGTAAGAGACTTTAACGGAATCAAAGCGAATGGTTTTGATGGTAGAGGTAATTACAATTTAGGAATTACTGAGCAAATCATTTACCCAGAAATTAATATTGATCAAGTGAAGAAAATTAGTGGTATGGATATTACTTTTGTAACATCTGCAAACACTGATAAGGAAGCAAAATCATTATTAGGAGAATTAGGTTTACCATTTAAAAAGAATTAATAAGATGGCTAAAGAATCAATGAAAGCGCGTGAGCGTAAAAGAGCTAAAATGGTAGCTAAGTATGCTGAAAAGAGAAAAGCTTTAAAAGAGGCTGGAGACTATGAAGCTTTACAAAAGTTACCTAAGAACGCATCGCCAATTAGAATGCACAACCGTTGTAAATTAACTGGTCGTCCAAGAGGATATATGCGTCAGTTCGGTATTTCACGTGTAACTTTCCGTGAAATGGCTAATCAAGGATTAATCCCTGGAGTTACTAAAGCAAGCTGGTAATATAGCTCGTTTTATATCGATAAAATAAAGCATACAACCCTGAAAAGTTGTATGCTTTTTTGTTGTTTTTATATGTTTTATTTAACCGAATTTTTAGGCTTAAAACACTCAATAAATTAATAGTCAAACTGATAATTGATAAAAGCCTTTTTTTTTCGAAAAGATTATGTATATTTGCACTCTGTTTTTTATAGGGTAAATTACGTCTTGTAAGTACTTGATACAGAAAGGTGTGTTTTTGTACGAAGAAAGCGAGAAAAATTATCTTTAAAAGCAAAAATGAATTGTTAACTGGTTTCAGGTTTAGTAGTTACGAATTTCGTAAGAACAACAGATGCTGCTAAAAACCAAAACCGCAAATTAATTATTATGTATACAGATCCAATCGCGGATTTTCTTACTCGAGTTAGAAATGCTATCGCAGCAGGTCACAGAGTAGTTGAAGTTCCTGCTTCAAAATTGAAGAAGGAAATGACCAAGATTTTATTTGATCAAGGTTACATTTTAAGTTATCAGTTTAATGATAATACTGTACAAGGTAGTATCAAGATAGCTTTAAAGTATGATCGTGACACAAAAGAGTCGGTTATTAGAAAAATTCAAAGAGTTTCAACACCAGGTTTACGTAAGTATGTTGGTGCTAAAGAAATGCCTAGAGTATTAAACGGTTTAGGTATTGCAATCGTATCAACTTCAAGAGGAGTTATGACGAATAAAAAAGCACGTAACGAAAACGTAGGTGGAGAAGTATTATGTTACGTTTACTAAAAAACATTTTGTAAGATGAGTAGAATAGGTAAAAGCCCAATATCATTACCACAAGGTGTTGAAGTAAAAGTAGACGGAAACGTGGTAACAGTAAAAGGAAAGTTAGGAGAGTTAACGCAAAACTTAACTTCGGATATTACTGTAAAAGTAGAAGATGGTACTATTAGTTTAGAAAGACCATCAGATAGTAAAGAACACAAAGCTGCTCATGGTTTATACCGCGCTTTAATCAATAATATGGTTGAAGGAGTTAGCAAAGGTTACACTAAGGAATTAGAGTTAGTTGGAGTTGGATACAGAGCTTCTAATCAAGGTCAAAAATTAGATTTAGCTTTAGGTTTTTCTCACAATATTATTTTAGAATTAGCTCCAGAGGTTAAGGTTGAGACAGTATCTGAAAAAGGTAAAAACCCAATCGTAAAGTTAACTTCACATGACAAGCAATTAGTTGGTCAAGTTGCAGCAAAAATTCGTGGTTTCCGTAAGCCAGAGCCTTACAAAGGAAAAGGAGTTAAGTTTGTAGGAGAAGTAATTAGAAGAAAAGCAGGTAAATCTGCATAATTTATAGTATTATGGCATTATCAAAGCTTGAAAGAAGACAACGTATTAAGCATAGAATTAGAAAGATTGTTACTGGTACAGCTGCTAAACCAAGGTTATCAGTATTCAGAAGTAACAAAGAGATTTATGCTCAATTAATAAATGATGTAGATGGAGTTACTTTAGCTTCAGCATCATCAAGAGATAAAGAAATTACAACAAGCACTAAAGCAGAAGCTGCTGCTGCAGTTGGAAAAGCTATCGCTGAAAAAGCTACTAAAGCAGGAGTAGATACTGTTGCATTTGATCGTAACGGTTATTTATACCACGGTAGAGTAAAAGTATTAGCAGACGCTGCAAGAGAAGCTGGTTTAAAATTTTAAGAAATTATATTATGTTAGGATATAAAAACGTAGAAAGAGTAAAACCAAGCGGATTAGAGCTTGTTGATAAATTAGTAGGAGTACAACGTGTTACCAAAGTAACTAAAGGGGGTAGAGCATTTGGATTCTCTGCAATCGTAGTAGTTGGAGACGGTAACGGTGTAATCGGACATGGATTAGGAAAGTCTAAAGATGTTTCTTCTGCAATTGCTAAGGCAGTAGAAGATGCTAAGAAGAACTTAGTTCGTATTCCAATCTTAAACGGAACATTACCTCACGAACAAAAAGGTAAATTTGGTGGAGCAAAAGTAT
The DNA here is from genome assembly GCF_947498805.1 of uncultured Tenacibaculum sp. Taxonomy (GTDB): domain Bacteria; phylum Bacteroidota; class Bacteroidia; order Flavobacteriales; family Flavobacteriaceae; genus Polaribacter. Next base: position 69,274 of record NZ_CANMLT010000001.1, read on the forward strand.
TCATCAAGCCTGCTTCAAATGGTACTGGAGTTATTGCTGGTGGTGCTGTACGTGCAGTATTAGAATCAGTAGGTGTAAAAGACGTATTATCAAAATCTCAAGGATCATCTAACCCTCACAACGTAGTAAAAGCTACTTTTGACGCTTTATTACAATTACGTAGCGCTGAAACAATCGCTAGACAAAGAGGTATATCTTTAGAGAAAGTTTTTAACGGATAAAATTTAAGACGATGAGTAAAATTAGAGTTACACAAGTAAAAAGCCAAATTGGTCGCCTTAAAAATCAAAAAAGAACGTTAGAGGCGTTAGGATTACGTAAAATGAACCAAACTGTAGAGCACGACGCAACAGCTACAATTTTGGGTATGGTAAATAAAGTTCAACACTTAGTTTCTGTAGAAGAAGTTAAATAAAGCAATATACAATGAGTTTATTACATAACTTAAAACCTGCAGAAGGAGCTACTAAGAACCAAGGAAAGCGTTTAGGACGTGGAGAAGGTTCTGGTAAAGCAACTACTGCTGGTAGAGGACATAAAGGAGCTAAATCTCGTTCTGGTTATTCTAGAAAGATTGGTTTTGAAGGAGGTCAGATGCCACTTCAAAGAAGAGTTCCTAAGTTTGGATTCACTAACATTAACCGTAAGGAGTATGTAGGAATCAACTTAGACAAGTTACAAACTTTAGTAGATAACGGAAGAATTAAAGATACAGTTAATTTAGACGTTTTAATAGAGAATCGTTTGGCAGGAAAGAACGATTTAGTGAAGATATTAGGAGGTGGTGAATTAAAAGCGAAATTAAACATAACTGTTCATAAATTTACTGCATCAGCTAAAGCTGCTATTGAAGCGGCAGGCGGTGAAGCAGTTACCTTATAATCCCTGTAAACGATGAATTTTATAAATACCTTAAGAGACATTTTCAAAATTGAAGAGTTAAAAGAAAAGATTCTTTTAACGATTGGTTTAATTGCTGTTTACCGTTTTATGGCGGCTGTTCCATTACCCGGAATTGATCCAACACAATTAACATCATTACAAAACAATGCAGAAGGTGGGCTTTTAGGTTTATTAAACGCATTTACAGGTGGGGCATTTGCTAGAGCGTCAGTAATGGCACTTGGTATTATGCCTTATATTTCTGCATCTATTGTAGTACAGTTAATGGGGATTGCAGTTCCTTATTTACAGAAATTACAAAAAGATGGAGAAAGTGGACGTAAAAAGATTACGCAAATTACACGTTGGTTAACGATATTAATTACATTAGTACAAGGACCAACGTATATTACATTTATTAAAACACAAATGGGATTACCAGAAACAGCTTTCCTAGTAGGAGGTGCTACATTCTGGATATCATCTATGATTTTACTTACGGCAGGAACTATTTTTGCAATGTGGTTAGGGGAGCGTATTACTGACAAAGGTGTTGGTAATGGAATCTCGTTATTAATTACTGTAGGTATTATCGCAAACTTCCCAGCAGCATTTATTCAGGAAGTAGTTTCTAAAACTACTGCTGGTAATGGTGGGATTATGATGATTTTAATTGAATTGATCGTTTGGTTTGTAGTAATCTTGTTATCTGTTTTATTAGTTACAGCTGTTCGTAAGGTAGCGGTACAATATGCTAGACGTGCTGTAGTTACAAACATCAAAGATGTTGACGGTGCTCGCCAGTATATTCCGTTAAAATTAAACGCAGCTGGAGTTATGCCTATTATTTTTGCACAAGCTATTATGTTTTTACCTGTAGCTTTAGGTCAAAAATTTCCAGCATTAAACAGTTTGACAGATATTAACGGGTGGCAGTACAATGTAATATTTGCTATCTTAATTATCATCTTTAGTTATTTTTATACGGCTATTACTATACCGACAAATAAAATGGCAGAAGATTTAAAAAGAAGTAATGGTTTTGTTCCAGGATATAAGCCAGGAGAGGAAACTGCTAATTATTTAGATTCAGTTTTATCTAAGATTACTTTCCCAGGTTCATTGTTCTTAGCAGGGTTGTCTATTTTACCGGCAATCATTGTAAAGTTTGGGGTAACTCAAAATTGGGCAATGTTTTATGGAGGAACATCATTAATCATTATGGTAGGTGTTGCTATCGACACTATTCAGCAAATTAATTCATATTTATTAAACAGTCGTTATGACGGTTTAATGAAAACAGGTAATAGTAACAGAAAATCATTAAAATAATATGGCTAAACAACCAGCAATTCAACAAGACGGAACGATAACAGAAGCATTATCAAATGCAATGTTTCGTGTAGAATTAGAGAATGGACATATTGTTACGGCTCATATCTCTGGTAAAATGAGAATGCATTATATCAAATTGTTACCAGGAGATAAGGTAAAGTTAGAAATGAGTCCTTATGATTTAACGAAAGCAAGAATTACTTACAGATACTAAAAACATACACTGATGAAAGTAAGAGCATCATTAAAGAAAAGAAGTGCCGACTGTAAAATTGTACGCAGAAAAGGCCGTTTATACGTAATAAATAAAAAGAATCCTAGGTTTAAACAAAGACAAGGATAATTATTGAATTAAAGTCATTAGTAATTAGTAGTTAGATGAATCTGTTTGAAATAGAAATGTTTAGGATTCTAACAACTAAAAGCTAACACTAACAACTAAGAAAGATATATGGCAAGAATCGCAGGTATTGATATTCCAAAGAATAAAAGAGGAGTTATCTCTTTAACTTACATCTTTGGTATCGGAAGTAGCAGAGCTAAAGAAATTTTAGCTGGTGCAAAAGTTGACGAGAGCATCAAGGTTCAAGATTGGACTGATGATCAAATTGCAGCAATTCGTGAGCAAGTAGGAACTTACACTATTGAAGGTGAATTACGTTCTGAAGTTCAATTAAACATTAAGCGTTTAATGGACATCGGATGTCAAAGAGGTATTCGTCACAGACTTGGTTTACCATTACGTGGACAAAGAACTAAGAATAACTCTCGTACAAGAAAAGGTAAGAGAAAAACAGTTGCTAACAAGAAAAAGTAATTGTTAGTTAAGTTTTTACTAAACATTAAAGAATTATGGCAAAGTCTAAAGTAACAAAGAAACGTAAAGTTATAATAGAATCAGTAGGTGAAGCACACATTACTGCCTCATTTAACAATATTATTATCTCTTTAACGAATAAGAACGGAGACGTTATTTCTTGGTCGTCTGCAGGTAAGATGGGCTTCAGAGGTTCTAAAAAGAACACTCCTTATGCAGCTCAATTAGCAGCAGAAGATTGTGCATCAACTGCAAAAGAAGCTGGTTTACGTAAAGTTAAAGTTTATGTAAAAGGACCAGGGAATGGTAGAGAATCTGCTATTCGTTCAATCCACAACTCTGGAATCGAAGTAACAGAAATCATCGACGTTACTCCAATTCCTCACAATGGATGTCGTCCTCCTAAGAGAAGAAGAGTATAATTTTATACAAAATTACTAAGTGAATTCCTGAAGAATAATCTTTGGGAATTTCACTTAAATTACAATTAAATATTTTAACAAAGTAGAAATCAGATTATCGAAGGAGTACGCCTTAATTCATAATCTCTACTTAAATTAATTTTAGAAATGGCAAGATATACAGGACCAAAAACTAAGATTGCTCGTAAATTTGGTGAAGCAATTTTTGGAGATGATAAAAACTTTGAGAAAAGAAATTATCCTCCAGGGCAACATGGAGTTGCAAAAAGAAGAGGTAAAAAATCTGAATATGCAATCCAATTAATGGAGAAGCAAAAAGCTAAATATACTTATGGTATTTTAGAGCGTCAATTCAGTAACTTATTCAAGAAAGCATCTGCATCTAAAGGAATTACAGGTGAGGTTTTATTACAATTATGTGAATCTCGTTTAGATAATGTTGTTTACCGTTTAGGAGTTGCTACTTCTCGTAGAGCTGCTCGTCAGTTAGTTTCTCACCGTCACATTACTGTGAATGGAGATATCGTAAACATTCCTTCTTACAGATTAAAAGCTGGAGATGTTGTTGCGGTTAGAGAAAAGTCTAAATCATTACAAGCAATTGAAAGCGCTTTAGCTGCTAATTCAAGTGTTTATGAGTGGTTATCTTGGAATGCAGATCAAAAATCTGGGACTTTTGTTAAAGCACCAGAAAGATTACAAATTCCAGAGAACATCAAGGAGCAATTAATCGTAGAATTATATTCTAAGTAATAAATTAACCATATTGGTATTTAGCCAAAGGGTTTATTCGTATTTCTTCAAACTTATAAACCGCGCAACTGAATAACAATTAAAACGAAGAACAAAAACTATGGCAATTTTAAATTTTCAAAAACCTGATAAGGTAATTATGATTGAATCTACTGATTTTTCAGGAAGATTCGAATTCAGACCATTGGAACCAGGATTTGGTTTAACAGTAGGTAATGCTTTAAGAAGAGTATTATTATCTTCATTAGAAGGGTTTGCAATTACATCATTACGTATCGATGGGGTAGATCACGAGTTCTCAGCGATTCAAGGAGTTGTAGAAGATGTTACAGAAATCATCTTAAACTTAAAGCAAGTACGTTTTAAGAAACAAATTGAAGAGTCTGATAGAGAAACAGTATCTATCGCTATATCAGGTCAAGAGCAATTAACAGCTGGAGATTTACAAAAGTTTATCTCAGGTTTTCAAGTATTAAATCCAGACTTAGTAATCTGTAATATGGATTCGTCTGTGAATTTAAATGCAGAAATCACTATCGAAAAAGGTAGAGGTTTCGTTCCAGCAGAAGAAAATAAAAGAGCAGGAGCTCCTTTAGGTACAATTTTTACGGATTCTATTTACACTCCTATTAAGAATGTAAAGTATGCAATTGAAAACTTCCGTGTTGAGCAAAAAACGGACTACGAAAAGTTAGTTTTTGATATTGACACTGACGGTTCAATTAATCCAAAGGATGCGTTGACTGAAGCTGCAAAAATCTTGATTCACCACTTCATGTTATTCTCAGATGAGAGAATCACTTTAGAAGCAGACGAGATTGCTCAAACTGAAACATATGACGAGGAATCATTACATATGCGTCAGTTATTAAAGACTCGTTTAATTGATATGGATTTATCAGTTAGAGCTTTAAACTGTTTAAAAGCTGCAGAAGTAGATACTTTAGGAGACTTAGTATCTTTCAACAAGAGCGATTTAATGAAGTTCAGAAACTTTGGTAAGAAATCATTAACTGAATTAGAAGAGTTAGTGAACAACAAAGGTTTAAATTTCGGAATGGATTTAAGCAAATACAAATTAGATAGAGATTAATTAAAATTAGATTAACCCTTCCATAATTTGCTCCTCCTAAAGAGTAGTAGCAAGATGGGAGCTAAAACAAACGGTCATGAGACACGGAAAAAAGTTTAATCATTTAGGAAGAAAGTCAGCTCACAGAAAAGCAATGTTATCTAATATGGCTTGTTCTTTAATCGAGCACAAGCGTATTAACACAACAGAAGCTAAAGCGAAAGCTTTACGTAAGTTTGTTGAGCCTTTAATTACTAAATCAAAGGATGATACTACTCACAATCGTCGTGTAGTATTTAGTTACTTACGTAACAAATTTGCTGTTACTGAATTATTCAAAGAAGTTTCAGTAAAAGTAGGTGACAGACCTGGAGGATACACTCGTATTATTAAATTAGGAAATCGTCAAGGAGATAACGCTCCAATGGCAATGATTGAATTAGTTGATTACAACGAGTTATACAATCCAAAAGGAGAAAAGGCTAAAAAGACTACGCGTCGTAGCCGTCGTGGAGGTAAGAAAGCTACTGCACCAGCAGCTGATGTTCAAACTTCACAAGAAGAAGAATAGAATGAAGATTCTTTCAAATCATATCAAAAGGGATAAACATTTAATGTTTGTCCCTTTTTTTATATAATTTTGCAATCAACTTTATACAACACACTAAATGAAATATCAAGAGCGTAAAAAAGCATTAGTTTTATTGGCAGACGGAACTATTTTTTATGGAAAGTCTATCGGTATTGAAGGAACATCCACAGGAGAAATTTGTTTTAATACAGGAATGACAGGTTATCAAGAAGTATTTACAGACCCTTCTTATTATGGACAGTTAATGGTAACTACCAATGCACATATTGGTAATTATGGAGTTAATAATGAAGAAGTAGAGTCTGATGGAATTAAAATTTCTGGTTTAATTTGCCGTAATTTTAGTTTTACACACTCAAGAGTAGATTCTAATGGAAATTTATTCGACTGGTTTGAAAAGCATAATTTAGTAGCGATATCAGATGTAGATACTCGTGCTTTAGTATCTTATATTAGAGATAATGGAGCAATGAACGCAATTATCTCAACAGAGGTAGAAAAGATAGACGAATTAAAGAAGCAATTGGCTGAAATTCCTAATATGGAAGGATTAGAGTTAGCCTCAAAGGTTTCAACTAAAGAACCATATTTTATTGGTGATGAAAATGCATCAATTAAAATATCAGCATTAGATATTGGAATTAAAAAGAATATCTTAAGAAACTTAGCTAAAAGAGGAGCGTATATCAAAGTATATCCTTACAATGCAAGTTTTGAACAAATGAGTGATTTCAATCCTGATGGATATTTCATTTCAAATGGACCTGGAGATCCAGAACCTTTAGTAGATGCTCAAAATACCGCAAAACAAATCATAGAGAAAGATTTACCATTATTTGGAATTTGTTTAGGACACCAAGTAATTGCTTTAGCAAACGGAATTTCTACTTACAAGATGCATAATGGACATAGAGGTATTAATCACCCTGTAAAGAACTTACTTACAGGAAAAGGAGAAATAACCTCACAAAATCATGGATTTGCAATCAATAGAGAAGAGACAGAAGCACACCCAGATGTAGAAATTACACACGTGCACTTAAATGACCATACGGTTGCAGGTATTCAAATGAAATCTAAAAATGTATTTTCAGTACAATACCACCCAGAAGCAAGTCCAGGACCTCACGATGCAGAATATTTATTCGATCAATTCATTGAGAATATTAAAAAATCAAAAGTAGAGGCGTAAACGTTTTCGTAATTAATCATAGATTCATGATTAAAAAAGAAGACAAATAAGTAAATTAGCAAAGAAAATAATTCAAATCCCGTGAATGTATATTCACGGGTTTCTATATTAAAAATAAACAACTATGAGTATTATAATCAACATTCACGCACGTCAAATTTTTGATTCTAGAGGAAATCCTACAGTAGAAGTAGATGTAACTACAGAAAATGGAGTAGTCGGTAGAGCGGCAGTTCCTTCTGGAGCTTCTACAGGAGAACATGAAGCGGTTGAATTGCGTGATGGAGGAGATACATATATGGGTAAAGGAGTATTAAAAGCAGTTGAAAACGTAAATACTCTTATTGCTGAAGAATTATTAGGAGTATCTGTTTTTAAGCAAAACATGATTGATCAAATGATGATTGATTTAGATGGAACTCCAAATAAATCTAAATTAGGAGCGAATGCTATTTTAGGTGTTTCTTTAGCTGCAGCAAAAGCTGCTGCTAATGAGTTAGGATTACCATTATATCGTTACGTAGGTGGAGTTTCGGCTAATACATTACCAGTCCCAATGATGAATATCATCAATGGAGGATCACATTCAGATGCGCCAATTGCGTTTCAAGAATTTATGGTAATGCCAGTAAAAGCAAAGAATTTTACAGAAGCAATGCAAATAGGTTCTGAAATCTTCCATAACCTAAAAAAGGTTTTACACGATAGAAATTTATCTACTGCTGTTGGAGATGAAGGAGGATTTGCTCCAACATTAGAAGGAACAGAAGATGCTATTGAAACAATTGCTTTAGCAACTAAAAACGCAGGATATAAGTTCGGAGAAGAAGTAATGATCGCATTAGATTGTGCTGCTGCTGAATTTTTTGTAGATGGAAAATATGACTATACGAAGTTTGAAGGAGCTAAAGGAGCAGTAAGAACTTCTGAAGAGCAAGCATCTTATTTAGCGGAATTATCTGAAAAATATCCTATTATTTCTATAGAAGATGGAATGGATGAAAACGACTGGGATGGATGGAAAATGTTGACAGATAAAGTTGGAGATAAAGTTCAATTAGTTGGAGATGATTTATTTGTAACAAATGTAGAGCGTTTATCTAGAGGAATTGAAAACGGAATAGCAAATTCAATTTTAATTAAAGTAAACCAAATAGGAACTTTAACAGAAACTATTGCTGCTGTAAACATGGCACATAATGCTGGATATACTTCTGTAATGAGTCACCGTTCAGGAGAAACAGAAGATAACACCATTGCAGATTTAGCGGTAGCCTTAAATTGTGGTCAAATTAAAACAGGATCTGCGTCACGTTCTGATCGTATGGCAAAGTACAATCAATTATTACGTATCGAAGAACAATTGGCTGATGTGGCATATTATCCACAAGAAAAAGCTTTTAAAATAAAGTAAATCAGGTAGATATAAAGATTTAAAGAACTCGTTAGTTTAACTAGCGAGTTCTTGTTTTTTTAAAGGATTTATAGATTGATAAACCTTATTTTCAGATATTAAAAATCTATGGGCTCCAATTTTTAAAATATTTTAAAAAATGGTATCTTCGCAACTCACTTCAATAAATAAAAATTTTAATAAAAAAATGTCAGATATAGCAAAATTACAAATTGGCGAAAACAGCTATGAGTTTCCACTTATAGAAGGAACAGAGAATGAGGTAGCAATTGATATTAAAACTTTAAGAGGAGCTACTGGAGGGGTTGTAACTATAGACCCTGGATATAAGAATACAGGTTCTTGCCAAAGTGCTATTACATTTTTGAATGGAGAAGAAGGAGTATTGAGATATAGAGGTTATTCTATTGAGGAGTTAGCTGAAAAAGCAGACTTTTTAGAAGTAGCTTATTTATTAATTTTTGGAGAGTTACCAACAAAAGAACAGTTAGATAAATTCTACGGTGATATTTTAGATCAAGCAATAGTAGATGATGATATTAAAAAGATTATAGATGCATTTCCAAAGAATGCGCACCCAATGGGAGTTTTATCGTCATTAACATCTGCTTTAACTGCATTTAACCCAACGTCGGTTAATGTAGAGTCTGAAGAAGATATGTACAATGCAATTGTAAAGATTATGGGTAAATTACCTGTATTAGTTGCTTGGACAATGCGTAAGAAACAAGGATTGCCGTTACATTATGGTTCTCGTAAATTAGGATATGTAGAGAATGTTTTAACAATGATGTTCCAAAAGCCTAATGACGAGTATGAGTTAAATCCGATTTTAATAAATGCTTTAGATAAGTTATTAATATTACATGCAGATCATGAGCAAAACTGTTCTACATCTACAGTACGTATTGTAGGATCTTCTCATGCTGGATTATTTGCTTCATTATCTGCCGGAATCTCTGCATTATGGGGACCTTTACACGGTGGGGCTAACCAAGCAGTATTAGAAATGCTTGAAGCTATTAAAGAAGATGGTGGAGATACTAAGAAATACATGGCGAAAGCGAAAGACAAATCTGATCCTTTCCGTTTAATGGGATTCGGACACAGAGTATATAAGAATTTCGATCCACGTGCAAAGATTATTAAAGTTGCTGCAGATGAAGTATTAGCTGATTTAGGTGTTCAAGATCCAGTATTAGATATTGCTAAAGGTTTAGAGCAAGAAGCATTAAGTGATCAGTATTTTGTAGATCGTAAATTATATCCAAATGTAGATTTCTACTCTGGAATTATTTATAGAGCTATGGGAATTCCTGTAGAGATGTTTACAGTTATGTTTGCTTTAGGTCGTTTACCAGGATGGATTGCTCAATGGAGAGAAATGCGTTTACGTAAGGAACCAATTGGACGTCCACGTCAGATTTATACTGGTGAGAACTATAGACCATTTGTAAAATTAGAAGATAGATAAAAAAATAAAAATGTCATTTAAAAGCCTTTAAGTGACATTTTTTGTTGAACTTATTTCAGATGAAAGAAATAAAACTTATAAAAAACAGATCAGATATTGGAGCAGGAACTCGTGGTTCTGATATGGGAGTTGATGCAATTGAAATAGCTGCAATCAATAAAGAAAACGATTATTTCAATCGATATGATTTTGAAGATGTGATTACAGAAAATGAATCTATTTACAATAAAGTAAATAACTCATTTGGAAAACAAATTGAAAGTGTTTTTAATCAATGTAAACGATTAAGTAATCATGTTAAGGTAAACTTACAAGAAGGGAAGTTTCCTTTAGTGTTATCGGGAGATCACTCTTCTGCTTTAGGTACTATTAGTGGTATTAAGGCAGCAAACCCAAACAAAAGATTAGGAGTTGTATGGATTGATGCTCATGGAGATTTGCATACACCATATACCTCGCCTTCAGGAAATATTCATGGAATGCCTTTAGGGGCAGCAATTAATGACGATAATTTAGATTGTCAAATCAATGATATTGATCGAGAAACAGCTGAGTACTGGGATCGTATGAAGAACATTGGTGTTTTAGGGCAAAAAGTGTTACCAGAAGATGTTGTATTCTTTGGAGTTAGAGACACAGAAGAACCAGAAGACAAACAAATAGCAAAATATGGAATCAAAAATTACATGGTTGCTGAAGTACGTTATAGAGGACTGGAAACTTGTGTAAATGAAGCACTAGATAGTTTAAAAGATTGTGATATTATTTACGTGTCTTTTGATGTAGATGCAATGGATTGTGATATGATTTCATATGGTACAGGAACTCCAGTACCTAAAGGATTTGATCAGTTTGAAATTATCGAAATTATTAATCAGTTATTGAGAAGTAATAAAGTAGCTTGTTTAGAGTTTGTAGAGGTGAACCCTCTATTAGATCTAAAAGGAAACAAAATGGCTGAAACAGCTTTTGATGTCCTTGAAAAAGTAACTAAAACAATAGAGTCTTTATAATATAGATTCTTTTTAAAAATATAGAGCGAACCAATTTGGTTCGCTTTTTTTATATCTTCGCTTTGTTAAACAAAATAAACATTTATATTTGTTGCGTAAACTTTAGGAGTAGCTAGTTCGCTAGTTTGAGAAATATCCTTTGAACCTGATATGGTTAACACCAGCGTAGGGAAAAGTTGATACTACTTATTAGTATAGTATATATAAGGTTGTAAACCTGTTATACATCTTCTATAGTTTACTTTAAAGATTTTTATATCATGATTATAAAAGTAAACGAATCTCCAAGAGAAATTTCAAATACAAGCTCGTTACAAGAATTGATAAACGAACTGCAAATCTCAACTAATGGAATAGCTATTGCCATTAATAATAGTGTCATTAAAAAGGAAGATTGGCTTTCGTATTCACTTCAAGAAGATGATAATGTATTGATTATTAGATCTACCCAAGGAGGATAACCACATAGAAAATATTCATAGAAAAAATACTAACAACCTTACTAATGAAGAAAAAAGACACAGCTCCTAAACAAGATGGAGTAACTAGAAAACCATTTCCAAATTCAAACAAAATATACGTTTCAGGAAAGATACATCCGCAAATTAGTGTAGCCATGAGAGAGATTGAACTCAACGACACGGTGGATGCAATGACTAAAAAAAGAACTCCAAATGAACCAGTAACAGTATATGATACTTCTGGGCCTTATACAGATCCGAATAAAGAAATTAATATTCATAATGGATTAGAACGTATTCGTGAAGAATGGATAAATGAAAGAGGAGATGTAGATACATTAGAAAACTTTACTTCAACATATTGTAATGAACGTTTAAACGATGAAAGTTTAGATCATCTACGTTTTAATTTAAAACATAAACCAAAAAGAGCTAAAGAAGGAAGTAATGTTACGCAAATGCATTATGCAAAGAAGGGAATTATAACTCCTGAAATGGAATATGTAGCTATTCGAGAGAATCAACGAATAGATGAGATGACTCTATTGTCTAAGCAACATCCCGGGCAAGATTTCGGAGCGAATATTCCAGAGAAAATTACACCAGAATTTGTTAGAGATGAAATAGCAAGAGGAAGGGCGGTAATTCCATCAAATATTAATCACCCAGAAGCAGAACCAATGATTTTGGGAAGAAACTTCTTAGTGAAAATTAATGCAAATATTGGTAATTCTGCTACAACATCTTCTATAGAAGAGGAAGTAGAAAAGGCCGTTTGGGCTTGTCGTTGGGGAGCTGATAATATCATGGATTTATCTACAGGTAAGAATATTCATGAAACAAGAGAATGGATTATTCGTAATTCGCCAGTACCAGTAGGAACCGTACCAATTTATCAAGCTTTAGAAAAGGTTAATGGAGTAGCAGAGGATTTAACATGGGAGATTTTTAGAGATACTTTAATTGAACAAGCTGAACAAGGAGTAGATTATTTCACAATTCACGCTGGAGTACGATTAGCTTATGTACCAATGACTGCAAAACGTATTACAGGAATTGTATCTCGTGGAGGATCTATCATGGCTAAATGGTGTTTAGCACATCATAAAGAAAGTTTCTTATACACTCATTTTGAAGAGATTTGTGAGATTATGAAGGCTTATGATGTTGCTTTCTCATTAGGAGACGGATTACGTCCAGGATGTATAGCCGATGCTAATGATGAAGCACAATTTGCAGAATTAGAAACTTTAGGTGAGTTAACAAAAATAGCTTGGAAACATGAAGTACAGTGTTTCATTGAAGGACCGGGACACGTACCAATGCATATGATCAAAGCAAATATGGACAAACAGTTAGAAGCTTGTGGAGAAGCACCATTTTATACTTTAGGACCTTTAACAACTGATATTGCTCCGGGGTATGACCATATAACTTCTGGAATTGGAGCGGCTATGATTGGATGGTATGGGACGGCAATGTTGTGTTACGTGACTCCTAAAGAACATTTAGGTTTACCAAACAAGGATGATGTACGAACTGGGGTAGTTACTTATAAGTTAGCCGCGCATGCAGCAGATTTAGCAAAAGGGCATCCTGGAGCACAACATAGAGATGATGCTTTAAGTAAGGCTCGTTTTGAATTCCGTTGGGAAGATCAATTTAATTTAAGTTTAGATCCAGAGTTAGCAAGAGAATATCACGATGAAACTTTACCAGCTGAAGGGGCTAAGATTGCACACTTTTGCTCTATGTGTGGACCTAAATTCTGTTCAATGAAAATTACACAAGAAGTAAGAGATTATGCGGCTAAGAAAGAATTAGAATCTCAAGTAGCTATTGAGGAAGGGATGAAGGAAAAATCAGAAGAATTTAAAAACAAAGGTTCGGAGGTATATCTATAGAAATTTAGCTGAAGTATTATGAATTACGAATTACAATAAGTTAAATTCGTAATTCATAGTTTAAATAGAAATATATGATCGTTTTAATAGCTCCAGAAAAAGATATAGAAAATGAAATAGCAATCTTACATCAATTATTTGATGCGGGTTTGGAATATTATCATTTTAGAAAACCTCATAAAAATCTTGAGGAGCATGTGGAGTATTTAAATCAGATAGATTCGAAGTATCATAACAGAATCATAGTTCATTATTTTCATGAATTATTAGATAAATTTAATTTGAAAGGAGTTCATCTACAAGAACAACCAAGAATTGATTTAGGAAAAGAACTGAAAGATTATGTAGACGGTTATATGAGCAAAGGAAAAACAGTAAGTAGTTCTTTTCATGAACCTGAAGTTTTGGATGCTTGTGAGGTGAAATTTGACTATCATTTATTAAGTCCTGTGTTTTCGTCCATATCAAAACAAGGGTATGAAGGGAGAGGTTTTGATGTAAATCATATTGATAAATTCATTGTAGGAATGGGAGGTGTTAATTCTGAAACAATTTCAAAGACTCTAGTATTAGGCTTTAAAGGAATTGGAGTTTTAGGAGGTGTTTGGAATGCATCTAATCCAGTGGATAGTTTTAAAGAGATAAAGAGAGTTTTTGAAGAAAATAAGTAGAATCAACTAAGCTTTGAAGATGAATGAATACATATTAACGATAGCTGGATTTGATCCTTCGAGTGGAGCTGGGCTTACTTCAGATATTAAAACATTTGAAGCACATGATTTATATGGATTATCGGTTTGTACAGCTGTAACTGTACAAAATGATATCGGCTTTAAAGATTGTATTTGGATAAAAGAAACTGTAATTCTTAATCAAATTCAAACTTTATTTGAACGTTTTTCTATTTCGGTAGTGAAAATTGGAATAGTCGAATCTTGGAATGTATTACTAAATATTCAAAAACTATTAAAAAGACTAAATCCAGAGATTGTCATAGTACTGGATCCTGTTTTAAAAGCAAGTGCAGGATTTAATTTTCATAATAATAGCGCGATGGACGTTTTTGAGAATGTTTTAGAAAACTGTGATTTTATTACACCCAATTATGAAGAGATCCAATCATTATTTCCTGAAAAAACCATAGAGGAAACAATTGAATTTCTTTCAGAAAGAACTAACATATATTTAAAAGGCGGACATAGAGAAGATAAAAAGGGATGGGATGAAGTGTATCATAGTAAAATAGTACAACTGAATTTACCTCCTATAGAAAATTTTGTATACGAAAAACACGGTAGTGGTTGTGTATTATCATCAGCATTAGCATCAAATCTTCATAAAGGAATTCTTCTTGAAGATGCCGTAAAAAATGCCAAAGTATATACAGAACGATTTTTAAACTCTAATATTAGCCTTTTAGGAAACCATCAATATTCATGATAAGTAAATTACACTATATAACTCAAGGAGATACACCAGAAGTTCATTTAGAACATATACAAAGAGCTTGTTCATATGGAGCAGAATGGGTACAATTACGATTAAAGAATCTCAATGAAAAAGCAATTCTTGAAACCGCTAAAGAAGCTAGAACTATTACTAGTCATTTCCAAACAAGGTTGATTATTAATGATTTTTACAAGATTGCAAAAGAAGTAAATGCAGATGGGGTACACTTGGGAAAGAAAGATACATGCCCTGAAAAAGCAAGAAGATATTTAGGAGACTTTTATACTATTGGAGGTACTGCAAATACAATAGAAGATTGTAGAGACTTAATAAAGAAAAAAGTTGATTATATAGGACTTGGACCGTTTCAATTTACAGAGACAAAGAAGAACTTGAGTCCAGTTTTAGGACTAAAAGGATATGAACTTATAATAGAAGAGCTAAAGGCTAGTACTCCTATTATTGCTATTGGAGGGATAACGGTTAACAATGTTCCTTCTTTACTAAAAGCAGGTGTGCATGGGGTTGCAGTTTCTAGAGAGATAACCCAAAACTTCGGTTCAATTCCTGCATTTCATAAACTGTTAAATACAGGAAGTTCGCAAGATCAAGTATATAGGTTTGATTAGTATTAAGCCATTAAAAACAAAACAATGACAACATTACAACTAGCAGATAAAACGTTTAATTCACGATTATTTACAGGAACTGGAAAGTTTAGTTCCTCGCAAAAAATGCAAGAAGCTTTATTAGCTTCAGAAAGTGAACTTATAACAGTAGCATTAAAAAGAGTAGATGTTCAAAATGAAGAGGACGATATTTTAACGCACTTAAATCATAAAAGAATAAACTTATTACCCAACACGTCTGGAGTAAGAACAGCAAAAGAAGCTGTTTTTGCAGCTGAGTTATCGAGAGAAGCTTTAGAAACCAATTGGTTAAAATTGGAAATTCATCCAGACCCTAAGTATCTATTACCAGATCCTATTGAAACTTTAAAAGCAGCAGAAGAGTTGGTGAAAAAAGGGTTTGTAGTAATGCCATATATTCATGCTGATCCAGTATTATGTAAAAGATTGGAAGAAGTAGGAACTCAATGTGTAATGCCATTGGGAGCGCCTATTGGAAGTAATAAAGGGTTAAAAACATTGGAGTTTTTAGAAATTATTATAGAACAATCAAATGTACCAGTTGTGGTTGATGCAGGTATTGGTTCACCATCGCACGCAGCACATGCAATGGAATTAGGTGCAGACGCAGTTTTGGTAAATACAGCAATCGCAGTATCACAAAATCCGGCGGCAATGGCAAAAGCTTTTAAAATGGCAGTTGAAGCAGGTAGAATGGCATACGAAGCCAAACTAGCTCCTGTAAAACAACATGCAGAAGCAAGTAGTCCATTGACCTCATTTTTAAGTTAAATATAGTTATTAGTAAGCATAGATTTTGGTATGAGTTTAGAAGAGCCTATAGTAACTAATAGTTTTAAAGATGTTTTTGATTTATATGATTGGGATACTACTTTGACTAGTATTCTTTCAAAAACACCTGAGGATGTTAAGCGTGCCTTAGAAAAAGAAAGAAGAGATTTAGAAGATTTTAAAGCGTTAATTTCTCCTGCAGCGAAACCTTATATAGAACAGATGGCACAAAAGAGTAGTATACTAACTAAGAAAAGGTTTGGTAATACTATTCAAATGTATGCACCCATTTATTTAAGTAATGAATGTCAGAATATTTGTACCTACTGTGGGTTTAGTTTAACTAATAAGATTCCAAGACGTACTCTAACAGATAATGAGATACTACAAGAAGTAGCATTTTTAAAAGAAAAAGGCTACGATCATATTTTATTAGTTACTGGTGAGGCAAATAGAACTGTCGGTGTAGACTATATAAAAAATGCCATTCAATTAATTAAATCGCAATTTTCTAATATAACCATCGAGGTGCAGCCATTAGACCAAGACGAATATGGACAGTTAATTGAAAGCGGATTATATGCAGTATTGGTATATCAAGAAACATATCACAAACAAGAATATAAAAAGCATCATCCAAAAGGGAAAAAGTCAAATTTCCAATATCGATTAGATACACCTGATAGATTAGGGAAAGCAGGAATTCATAAAATAGGTCTTGGAGCATTATTTGGATTGGAAGACTGGAGAGCTGATAGCTTTTTTACCGCATTACACTTAAAATACTTACAGAAGAATTATTGGAAAACAAAATATTCAATATCATTTCCTAGACTTCGACCTCATTCTGGAGGATTAGAGCCTAAAGTAGAGATGACAGATGCAGATTTAGTACAGTTGATTTGTGCATTTCGATTATTTGATGAAGATGTGGAATTATCAATGTCAACACGAGAAAGTGAAGTATTTAGAAATAATATTGTAAAGCTTGGAGCTACCTCAATGAGTGCTGAATCAAAGACCAATCCAGGAGGATATAGCGTTGAACCTCAATCATTGGAACAATTTGAAATTTCAGATGAAAGAAGTACGGAAGAAATAGTTCAAATGTTAAAAAATCAAGGATTGGAAGTTGTATGGAAAGATTGGGAACATTTTAGTTAATTTTGAGTTTGAATAGTAAACTTGTCAGATAACAAATGCTAGAGTTAACATTAGAAGAACAAAAACAATACAATAGGCACCTAATTTTAGATAAAATTGGAAAGGAAGGGCAGTTAAAATTAAAACAAGCGAAGGTTTTAGTTATTGGAGCAGGAGGATTAGGTTGTCCGATATTACAGTATTTAACGGCAGCAGGAGTTGGTACCATTGGTATAATTGATCATGATTTAGTAGATCAAAGTAACTTACAAAGACAAATTTTATATACTACCGATGACGTTGGTAAATCAAAAGCAGCATCGGCTGCATTTCGATTAGAAAAGTTAAATCCTTATGTGAATTTTGTAGTTTATAAAGAACAGTTAACAAATAAAAATGCATTGTCATTATTCGCTAAATACGATATAATAGTTGATGGTAGTGATAATTTTGCTACACGCTATTTAACCAATGATGCAGCTATTATAACTAAGAAACCTTTGGTGTATGGAGCTATCTTTAAATTTGAAGGACAAGTAAGTGTATTTAATTATAAAGGAAGTGCTTCGTATAGATGCTTGTATCCAACACCGCCAAAACCAGAAGAATCTCCAAATTGTTCAGAGATAGGGGTATTAGGAGTTTTGCCTGGGATTATAGGAAGTTTACAAGCAAGTGAAACCATTAAAATTATTTGTGGAATAGGAGAGGTTTTAGCAAATAAGTTGTTGATGTTTGATACACTGAGTATGCGACAAATGATGTTGAAATATGAAAAGACTTCTCAAACAGAAATAGACAAATTAGAAGAAGATTATGAGTTTTTCTGTGGAATTCGAAAAGCAAGTAAGGAAATTACACAGCAAGAATTAGAAGAGAATATTAATAGCTATAATTTGTTAGATGTTCGCGAAACATGGGAACGAGAAGAGTATCATATTGGAGGGCAGCATATTCCTTTAGGAGAATTAGAACATAGATTTTCAGAATTAAAAACCGATAAACCAGTTGTTGTGTATTGTAAATCTGGAAAACGTAGTTCTAGAGCTATTGAATTTTTGGAAAGTAAATTAAAAACACCTGACTTTATCAATTTAAAATCAGGTGTGAAATAGAGTATTTAGTTAATTTCTTTAGCGTCTATATAATAATTTCTATCAGGAACAATAGAATCAGATGTTATAGAAACTGTTTGCCATTGTTCTGTTGGTTGTAAGACAATCTCTTTTTTACCATCTTTGATTTTAATAGGCATATCAAAGCCTTTAACAGTATTGGCCCAGCGAAATTTTAGATTTCCTTTATGAATCTGGTATTCCAAAATAGGGATTTCAGTAGTACGTAAATACTGATCAAAAACTTTACTGAAATCTATACCAGATTGTTTGGAAATATAATTTTCAATTTGTTTCGTAGTAACAGTTTGATGATAAAAAGTTTTGTTTAGTCCACGTAAAATGTTTCGCCAAGTATCATCATTATCAATAATAGTTCTAATGGTATGAAGCATGTTAGCGCCTTTGTAATACATGTCTCCAGAACCTTCATTGTTTACGTCGTATTTACCAATAATAGGTTTGTCATTTTGAATATTTCTTCGAGTTCCTATAACATAATCTGCTGCAGCTTTTTTTCCATAATAATAATCTAAAAACAAATTTTCAGAATAGGCAGTAAAGCTTTCATGAATCCACATATCTGCAATATCTACATTGGTTATATTGTTAGCAAACCATTCATGTCCTGCTTCGTGAATAATTATAAAATCAAATTTTAATCCCCATCCAGTACCAGATAAATCTCTACCTAAATATCCTTTTTTATACTGATTTCCATAGGTAACAGAACTTTGATGTTCCATTCCTAAATAAGGTACTTCTACTAATTTGAAACTATCCTCATAAAAAGGGTATTTACCAAACCAATGCTCAAAGGCTTTCATCATTTTAGGAGCATCTTTAAAATGTTCCTTAGCTTTATCTAAATTGTCTCTAAGTACATAATACTCCATGTCCAATACTCCATCCTCTCCTTGGTATTTTTCAGAAAAATGTACGTAATCACCAATATTTACATTTACTCCGTAGTTATTAATAGGGTTGTTTACAAACCAATGATAAGTAGTCGTATGATCAGTATGAGGTTCAACTTTACGAAGTCTTCCGTTAGAAATATTCATTAAGTTTTTAGGAACACGTACGCTAATGGCCATACTATCTACTTCATCATACATATGATCTTTATTTGGCCACCAAATACTGGCACCTAAACCTTGACAAGAGGTTGCTACAAAATGATTCCCGTTTGAATCCTTTTTCCATGAAAAACCGCCATCCCATGGAGCTCTAATAGCTTCTTTTGGATGACCTTCATAATACACATCAATACTTTGAATAGAACCTCTTTCTTGTGGAGAATTTAATTTTACAAAATGCGCGTTTCCTTCAGAAATAACCTCTAGTTTTTTTCCATCTTGTAATACTTTGATGATTTTTAAAGGAGGTTGTAAATCAACCTGTAGTCTGTTATTCGATTGTAAAACTTTATACTGAATAGTGTTTTTACCAGATAAAAACTTTTTATTCGGATTAACTTCAATATCTAAGTGATAGTAAGTTAAATCCCACCAAGACCTTTCAGGGGTAATAGAACCTCTTAAGGAATCTTGACGTGTGAAATTTCCTTGTTTAGAATTTAATAAACCATCTTTTTGAGCTGAGATCTTACATGAAATTATAAAAATGCTTAAAAAGATAATAAGGGGAGTTTTATTGAGCATAGTCAGAAACTTAAGTTGAGTGCTAAGATAAGTTTTTAAACTGTTCTTTTATTTTAGATATTTGCTGAAAATTTACTCAATGCAAAAAATTGTATTAATTACTGGAGCTTCATCAGGAATAGGAAAGGCCATAGCTACTTATCTTCATGAAAAAAAGTATAAAGTTTATGGAACAAGTAGAAATCCTCAAAATTTAAGTGTTCCGTTTTCTACGGTTGCTTTGGATGTAACGAATGTAGATACTATTCAAAAAGCCATAGAAGAAGTTGTGTCTAAAGAAGGTAGAATTGACGTACTAATAAATAATGCAGGAAAGGGAATTACCGGACCAATTGAAGATACACCTACCGATGAAATGCGAGCGAATTTTGAAACCAATTTTTTTGGAGCTATTGAGGTAATGAAGGCGGTTTTACCAACTATGAGAAATCAGGGAAGCGGATTAATCATTAATACAACTTCAATTGCAGGATATATGGGCCTACCTTTTAGAGGTATTTATTCAGCCAGTAAAGGAGCATTAGAATTGGTAACGGAAGCATTAAGTATGGAAGTTAAACAATTTGGAGTTAAAGTTGTAAATGCTGCACCTGGTGATTTTGCTACTAATATTGCAGCCGGAAGATATCATACTCCTGTTTTTGAAGAATCGGCATACAAAGAAAAATATGCTGAAAACTTGGCATTAATGGATGAGCATGTAGATTCTGGAAAAGATCCAATATTAATGGCAAAGGCAATTGAAAAGATTATAGAAACTAAAAACCCTAAGATTCATTATAAAATAGGAGCTTTTATGGAAAAATTCTCAATTGTTTTAAAAAGAGTATTGCCAGATAAAGTTTATGAAAAGCTTTTGATGAATCACTACAAGCTATGAGAATAAAAGCAACAATTATATTAATACTATTCTCACTAGTTCTTTCTGCACAAAATATTGAAGGAAAATGGTTAATGAGCTTTGAGGAGAGTATTAACACAAATTCAGTTCCTGAAATATATATCATGGAATTTAAAAATGGAGTTGCAAAAGCATTTGATTTTGATTTTGATAAACTAGTAGAAAAAGAAAGAAAGTTTAAAGTTACTAGAGAAACTATAGATATTGATGATGAAGAGGGTGTTGTAAGCTTGCCTTACAGGTTTATTAATGATAATGTTCTAGAAGTTGTTCACCCAATGAGTAATGGAAAAGGAACACAATTTAAACTTCCAATAATTTACTTTAGAATACAACCTACAAAAACTTCATTATCCAAAGAAGAAATAGAAAATACTTTATATAA
Source organism: uncultured Tenacibaculum sp. (assembly GCF_947498805.1). GTDB lineage: Bacteria > Bacteroidota > Bacteroidia > Flavobacteriales > Flavobacteriaceae > Polaribacter. The sequence goes on from NZ_CANMLT010000001.1 coordinate 90,683, forward strand.
AACAGAAATAGGTACTATTTCTTTTGAAAAGAGTTTAGAGAACTATTTGTTAAAAGTTAAAGAGGAGGATTTTAACTTTTTTAATGAAAGGTTTTTTATTGAAAAATTGGATGATACTTTTGTTATTTCGAGTTATCAATATGGAAAAAGAAATAAGATAACTTTGATTAAAGAAGTAGATAATAATGGTTTAGTATTGGTTGGAGGTAATGAAAAACCCTATCTATTGACTTTAAAAAAGGTGAAAGCTAAAAATTAGGTGTTTACACGTGATATTTATATTAAGCTAAGTATCTTTGTTCCTTAAATTATTCTATTAATCGAACACAACTATTTAATACAATATATACATGAAATTTTTTATTGATACTGCAAACTTAGATCAGATTAGAGAAGCGCAAGCTTTAGGTATTTTAGATGGAGTTACTACAAACCCATCATTAATGGCTAAAGAAGGGATTACTGGAGAAGAAAATATTAAGAATCATTACAAAGCTATTTGTGAGATTGTTGATGGTGATGTTTCTGCAGAGGTAATTTCTACTGATTTTGAAGGAATGGTAAAAGAAGGTGAAGCATTAGCAGCTTTACACCCACAAATTGTGGTAAAATTACCAATGATTGCTGATGGAGTAAAAGCTTGTAAGTATTTTTCTGATAAAGGAATTAAAACAAACGTTACATTAGTATTTTCTGCAGGACAAGCTTTATTAGCTGCAAAGGCAGGAGCAACATATGTATCTCCATTTATTGGTCGTCTAGATGATATTTCTACAGATGGATTAAACTTAATTGAAGAAATCCGTACGATTTATGATAACTATATGTTCGATACAGAAATCTTAGCAGCTTCTGTTCGTCATACAATGCATATTATTGATTGTGCTAAGCTTGGTGCTGATGTAATGACTGGACCTTTAAGTGCAATTTCTGGATTATTAAAGCATCCATTAACAGATATCGGTTTAGAGAAATTCTTAGCAGATTATAAAAAAGGAAACTAATCAACATTGTTGATTTTATATACTAAATGTCATTTCGTTTTCCGAGATGACATTTTTTAGCTTAAACATATGTACCCAAAAAAAGAATTAGCACAACTAGTAATCTCAGCATGTCATCAATTTTCTATTGATACGGTAGTTATTTCTCCAGGTTCGAGAAATGCTCCTTTAACGATAGGCTTTTCAAACCATTCAGCTATAGAAACACTTAGTGTAGTTGATGAACGATGTGCGGCTTTTTTTGCCATGGGTATTGCACAACAAAAGAGAAAACCAGTTGCCATTGTGTGTTCTTCTGGTTCTGCTTTATTGAATTATTATCCTGCTATTGCGGAGGCTTTTTATAGTCAAATTCCATTGATCGTTATTTCGGCAGATAGGCCAAAACATTTAATAGATGTTGGAGATGGACAAACGATTCGTCAAGAGAATGTGTTTGAAAATCATATTTTGTTTTCTGCCAATTTGGTAGAAGGGAAAACAGAGGAGAACAAATCCTTGATAACAGAAGCGTTACAAATTTCAAAAACTCAAATGGGACCTATACATATCAATGTTCCTTTTGATGAACCTTTATATGAAACGGTAGCAGAATTAAGCGATTTTGATTTTTCTGATGTTATTTCAAATGAGCCAAAACAAGTTACAAAGTTTGAAACATTAGCTTCAATTTGGAATAGGTCTGCTAAAAAAATGATTTTAGTAGGAAGTAACTATCCTGATATTGAATTGCAAAAAGCCTTAGAAGTATATGCAGAAGATGAATCTGTTTTAATTTTTACAGAAACCACTTCTAATTTGTACCATTCAAAGTTTATCAATTCAATAGATAAGCTCATATTCCCGCTTTCAGATCAAGAATACGAAGAACTACAACCTGATGTTTTAGTAACATTGGGAGGGTTGGTTATTTCAAAAAAAATAAAACAGTTTTTAAGGAAGTATCAGCCCAAGCAGCATTGGCATATAGATGAACTTAGGGCCTTTGATACTTACTTTACTTTAAATGAATTTATACAAGAAGACCCTGTTGAGGTTTTAAACAAGTTCTTGGAATTTACTGAAAAAGTAGATAGTAATTATCAATCTAAGTGGTTATTAAAGAAAGAACAAAGGGCTGTGAAACATCAAGCGTATTTGTCAGACTGTGAATATTCAGATTTAAAAGTTTTTGAAGCTGTTTTAAAGACTATTCCAGATGCGAGTCAAGTACAGATAAGTAATAGTTCTACAATTCGCTATTCACAATTGTTTGATGTAAATCCAACATTAAGAATATTCTGTAACCGAGGAACGAGTGGTATTGATGGTAGTACAAGTACAGCAGTAGGAGCAGCTTTTGCCGATGATGAGCAAACGATATTTATCACAGGGGATTTAAGTTTCTTCTATGATAGTAATGCGTTATGGAATAGTAATATTCCAAAGAACTTCAGAATAATAATTCTGAACAATGCTGGAGGAGGAATTTTTAGATTTATTCCTGGTCCTTTAACAACAAATGCTACAGAATATTTTGAGACTCCACATAATCTTACAGCATCGCATTTGGCGAAAATGTATAACTTTGAGTATCTAGCTGTAAAAGATAGTATAACATTAGAAAAAGAGTTGAACAGTTTCTATACAGAATCTGAGCATCCAAAGATAATGGAGGTATTTACTCCAAAAGAAATTAATGATGTAGTTTTAAAGAACTACTTTAAAAACTTATAAGATGGAATTAAAGGAAGGTGATAAGGTTGATTTAGTAATAGGAGTTCAATCTACATTAGGATACTCTGTATTAATTAATGAAGAGGTAGAAGGTTTATTATATAATAACGAGGTTTTCAACGATGTTGAAGAAGGAATGAGAACAGTAGGTTATGTAAAGAAGCTTAGAGAAGATGGTAAGATAGATGTAGCTTTGCGTCCACAAGGGTTTAAGAATGTTATAGATGAAGATGTTGAGAAGGTTTTGTCAAAGTTAAAAGAGAAGGGGTATTTGTTATTAACAGATAAAAGTTCACCAGAATCTATTAAGTTTCATTTACAAATGAGTAAAAAAGCTTTTAAGAGAGCTATAGGGAAATTATATAAAGAAAGAAAAATATCTTTGAACGAAGATGGAATAGAATTAAAATAGAATTTAAAATAAAGACTATGAAAAAGATTTTTACTACACTTTTATTAATTGTTGCTTTTACAAGTAATGCACAGTTTCAAGAGAATATCGATTCAGGTAGACCTGGAAATTCTTTTAGTGTGTTTACGGTTGGAAAAAATGTGTTTCAAATAGAATCTGGTTTAGATTTTTATAATGAAGGAAATCAATTTTTTTCTAACTCTTTTTTTAGATTTGGAATAACAGAAAGTATTGAATTAAATTCAGGATTATTATACAACTTTACTTCAGGTAGTGAGGGAGTATCAAGTTATTATGCAGGAGCCAAGTTTCATTTTTTTGAAGGAGATAATATGCTACCATCAACAGCATTTCAAATTGGAGTAGGTATTCCTAAAGATGCTAATGATGAATCTTTTGTAAATGCACTATTTATTATGAATTTTCCTTTTAGTGAAAGATTATCGACGACATTTAACTTTGGGGCTAACATGGATTTCAAGTCAAGTATGGTAAACAATATAAGTCAGTTGTTTTACGAAGGAGTGTATGCACTTAATTTTTCATATGCATTAACTAACAAGTGGACGACATTCGTTGAGACTTATGGTACTATTGATAAATTTTCGAACCCTAAGATTAAAATGAATCTAAATGCTGGGTTCTCTTATCTATTGAATAATAATTTCTTATTAGACACTCTAGTGAGTCATGGAATAAATACTGATAATAAGTTAATGGTAAGCGTTGGTTTTTCCTATAGGTTGCCATTGTAAATTAAAAAAGCCCTAAAGTAATTTAGGGCTTTTTTATTGCTATATTTTATAAGATTTTATTGATCATCTTTTTCTTGTTCTTCTTCTTGCTTCTCTTCTTCCTCAATAATCTCTTCTTCTTGTGTTTTTTGTTCAGCCTTTTGTTTGGTTAACAAATCGTTTACACGTTTGATGTTTTCATAAAAAGCATTAGCATTAGGATCTGATGGGTCCATTTTTCCAAAGGCAGCCTTGTAATAAAAATCAGACCTTTCATAGTCTTTACCCATTTCATAATACTTACCAACATAGTAATCACCAAGATGCATGTCTGGGTATTTAATCATTACAAAATCACCTAAAACACGCAAGTAATCTCCGTCTTGTTTGTCAGTTACAATACCTTCAATGGTAAAGATATCATCTAAACGAACATTTAAGTTGTTTCCGTATAAATATTCGATGTCTAAATATTTCTTTTCAACATATTTAATAGCTTCTAAAGGCTCTAAATCTTTAATTTTAGTCTCATATTCCTCTTTAGTAATCTTTGCATAAATAGAAAACATATTGGTAAAAGCTCTTGGAATGGTTTCACTAATCATAGATAGTAAACTAGGAGCATTCGGAAATTCATCAAACTTAATGTTTAAGTTTTTTGCATCAAAAGAAGATAAATAGGTATCTATTTGTTTAAAACGATCATATTGTTCTTTTTTAACATAGTTCTTATTATTACTATTATATATAAAAAACGTGTTGTCTATACTTCCAAGTCTAGAAAGAGAGTACGATTCTAAAGTTACTCCTGCCAATTCAGAATAATATGGAGAAGCACAGATATATGAATTAAAAACAGGGTTTTGCTCTTTTAAAAAGTAATTAATAAGGTTAATAGACTTTCCTTCACCTGCAATAGTTAAAAAAGGAGAAGTTCTATAAGAACCCTCTGCAAAAGGAATAACTTCTTTTTTAATAAAACGGTGGAATAATTTAGCTGTAGCAGTTAAGTCATCATTTTTAGGAACGATAGAAACATCTCTATGATAAGTTTTCTCCATATCAATTCCAATTACGATCTGTCTAGGAGCCTTGTCTACATCTGCAAACAATTTGGCGTTTCCAACATATAAATCAAATAAATAATCATCTCCTAAAATAATAGCTACAGGATAACTTAGTTCAGCGTCAGTATCATAACCTTTAGGAAGATAGATTTTTAAATTACGTTTCGCTTTTAGTTCTACAGAATTATACTCTTTTACAATAATCTCTTGTGAAAATACAAGAGCAGAAAAACTAAATGCGATTAAAAAAAATAAGTGTTTCATCGGGGATGTTTTGTTTGTTTCAAATATAAAAAAGAAAAATAAAGTTATTATGTTATTTTTGCTCAATAATATAACGATAATATTTTGGAATTATGATAAAACCAGAGTGGAAAACCGCAAAAGTTTACGAAGATATAACTTATAAAAAGAGTCATAATGTAGCACGAATTGCTTTTAACAGACCTAATGTTCGTAATGCATTTAGACCTAAAACTACCTCAGAGTTATTAGATGCTTTTCATGATGCTCATGAAGATACAAATATCGGAGTAGTATTATTATCTGCTGAAGGACCTTCTACTAAAGATGGAGTTTGGAGTTTTTGTTCTGGTGGAGATCAAAATGCACGTGGGCATCAAGGATATGTAGGAGAAGATGGATACCACCGATTAAATATTTTAGAAGTACAGCGTTTAATTCGCTTTATGCCAAAAGCGGTAATTTGTGTTGTGCCAGGTTGGGCAGTAGGAGGCGGACATAGTTTACATGTTACTTGTGATTTAACTTTAGCAAGTAAAGAGCATGCTATTTTTAAACAAACGGATGCAGATGTTACATCATTTGATGCAGGATATGGATCGGCATATTTAGCAAAAATGGTAGGACAGAAGAAAGCACGTGAGATTTTCTTTTTAGGAAGAAATTATTCAGCGCAAGAAGCATATGAAATGGGAATGGTAAACGCAGTAATACCTCATGACGAGTTAGAACAAACGGCTTTTGATTGGGCACAAGAAATACTTGCAAAATCACCAACATCTATTAAAATGTTAAAGTTTGCAATGAACTTAACAGACGATGGTATGGTAGGACAACAAGTATTTGCAGGAGAAGTAACTCGTTTAGCTTATATGACAGATGAAGCAAAAGAAGGACGTGATGCATTCTTAGAAAAACGTAAGCCAAACTTTCCAAAGACTTGGATTCCATAAATTAAATTAACCTGTCATTACGAGGAAGAATGACGACGTAATCTCATCTTAAAGATTGCTTCACTTTGTTCGCAATGACATCTTGTTTTTATAGAATGAAGATAATTTGTATTGGTCGCAATTATGCGAAACATATAGAAGAGTTAGCCAATGAAAGGCCAGAGAACCCTGTTGTTTTTTTAAAGCCAGATTCAGCTATTCTTCCTAAGAAAATGCCATTTTTTATTCCACCTTTTTCAAATGATGTACATTATGAAGTAGAAGTATTGGTGAAGATAAATAAGGTTGGAAAACACATTTCTCCAAAGTTTGCTCATAAATATTATGATACAATTGGTTTAGGAATCGATTTTACGGCTAGAGATGTGCAAGCACAATGTAAGGAAAAAGGTTTGCCATGGGAAAAAGCTAAAGCTTTTGACGGTAGTGCTATTGTTGGACAATTTTTTCCAAAGGAAGAATTTGATTTGAATAATCTATCATTCCAATTACAAAAGAATGATGAGATAGTACAAGATGGAAACACTTCTAGTATGTTGTGGAAGATTGATGAGCTGATTAGTTATGTTTCTCAATATTTCACACTTAAGAAAGGAGATTTGATTTTTACAGGAACACCTGCAGGAGTAGGAAAAGTGGAAGAGAATGACATCTTAACTGGAACTATCGAAGGTAAACAAGCTTTTCAGATTAAAGTAAAATAATAATTAATCCCGCTAAGGCGGGATTTCTTTTTAGAAGAAGTTCATGAACGCAGAAATAATTACCATAGGAGATGAAATTCTTATCGGACAAATTGTAGATACCAATTCAAAATGGATTGCTACAGAATTGAATAAAATAGGAGTCTCAGTTCATCAAATTTCATCTATTCAAGATGAAAAAAAACATATACTAAATGCTTTAAAAGAGGCAGAGAGTAGGGCAGATATTGTTATTGTAACGGGTGGGTTAGGTCCAACTAAAGACGATATCACCAAAAAAACAATTGCAGCATACTTTCAGGACAATGATGTTGTAGAGTATCCTGAAGTAATAGATAACATTAAGTACTTATTTAAAAAAGTAAACCACCCTTTTAATGAGGTGCAAAGGTATCAGGCGCAATTACCTTCAAAGGCTACCTTGTTAATGAATCATTTGGGAACGGCTCCTGGAATGTGGTTTTATGAGAACAAAACTGTTTTTGTTTCATTACCTGGTGTACCCTATGAAATGAAAGGTTTGATGACCTATAGTGTGTTGCCTAAACTTCAAGAGCAATACAAATTGCCTTTTATCATTCATAAAACAGTAATGACAGTAGGAAAAGGTGAAAGTGTTATTGCTGAACGTATTGAAGCTTGGGAAGAAAATCTTCCTAACGATATAAAATTGGCATATTTACCCTCTTTTGGTAGAGTTCGTTTACGTTTAACAGCAAAAGGAACAAATAAAGAATACTTAGAAGAAGAACTGTCGAAGCAACTCAAAGAGTTAAATGATCTAATACCCGAAATTATTGTCGGTTTAGAAGAAGAAACTTCACTAGAGCAAAAAGTAGGAGAGATTTTAAAGGGACAAGGAAAAACATTGGCAACTGCCGAAAGTTTAACAGGAGGTAAAATAGCTTCTACCTTGGTTTCCGTTCCAGGTTCGTCTGCATACTTTACAGGTAGTTTGGTTACCTATACAGCCAAATTAAAAGAACAGTTATTAAATGTCTCAAATCAAACGATAGAAAAACACACTGTTGTTAGTGCAGAAGTAGCCAAAGAAATGGCTTTAGGTTGTCTAAATTCATTACAAACTGATTATACAATTGCAGTTACAGGAAATGCAGGACCAACCACAGATAATAATGATAAGAGTGTAGGTTTGGTATATATTGCAATAGCAACAACGAAAGGTGTTGAGGTTCATGAGTTTAACTTCGGTCAGCCAAGAGAAAAAGTAATAAATAGAACAGTTACTAAATCTTTAGAGCTTTTACAGGCTATATTATTAAAATAATTAGTATTTTTGCGCCCGTTATGCTTCCAAATAGGCTAGATGCTGAGCCTAGTTTGAATAGATTAAAATAAATGAAAATTTAATCGAGAATATTTTTGCGCAATTAATTAATTTGCGTAAATTTGCACCTCGTTTAGAAATAACACTATAAAACTGTCAAGAAGATGTCTAGAGTTTGTGAATTAACAGGAAAAAAAGCGATGGTAGGTAACAACGTATCGCACGCTTTAAACAGAACTAAAAGAAAATTTAACGCTAACTTAATGACCAAGCGTTTTTATATTCCAGAAGAAGATAAGTGGATTACATTAAAAGTATCAGCTTCTGCATTAAAAAATATTAATAAAAAAGGAATCTCTGCTGTTATCAAAGAAGCTAGAGAAAAAGGTTTCTTAACAAAATAATTCCTTACTAGATAAAAATTTAGAGAGATGGCAAAAAAAGGAAACAGAGTTCAAGTTATATTAGAGTGTACTGAGCACAAAGCTTCTGGTCAACCAGGAACTTCTCGTTATATCACAACAAAGAACAAAAAGAATACTCCTGATAGAATGGAATTAAAGAAATTTAATCCAATCTTAAAGAAGATGACAGTTCATAAAGAAATTAAATAATTAGCTACGGCGTAAATTTTATATAAAATGGCAAAGAAATCAGTAGCAACGTTACAAACAGGTTCGAAAAGATTAACCAAAGCTATCAAAATGGTAAAATCTCCAAAATCAGGAGCTTATACATTTGTTGAAGCTATTATGGATCCAACACAAGTAAACGACTTTTTAGCTAAAAAGTAATTCTTGTATACAGTTTAAAGAAAAGCTACTTTCTAATGAGAGTAGCTTTTTTTATGTTTTAAAAAACTGTATTTTTGAGCGTTACCCTTCGGGTCGAGCTTTACACGCTACATGGTAGCTAGTTGCAATCCCTAACGCAAATACAAATGTTAAATGACAATTTGACTGTATTTAAAAAATGGTACAATTTTTAACGTATACCAAACGATTATAAAAGTTAAGAATGAGTTTTTTTAAAAAAATCTTTTCAAAAGAAAAAAAAGAAACCTTAGATAAAGGTTTAGAAAAGACTAAAACTAGTTTTTTCTCTAAATTATCTAAAGCGGTAGCTGGTAAAGCTAAAGTTGATGATGATGTATTAGATAATTTAGAAGAAGTATTAGTATCTTCAGATGTAGGTGTAGATACTACATTAAAGATTATTGATAGAATAGAAGAACGTGTTGCTCGCGATAAATATTTAGGAACTGATGAATTAAATCAAATTCTTAGAGAAGAAATCGCAGGATTACTTTCTGAAACCAATACGGGAGACGAAACCGAGTTTACCATTCCAAAAGATACCAAACCCTATGTGTTAATGGTGGTAGGAGTAAATGGAGTTGGAAAAACAACCACTATTGGTAAATTGGCATCTCAATTTAAAAAGAAAGGCTTAAAGGTCGTTTTAGGTGCTGCAGATACCTTTAGAGCGGCTGCAATTGATCAATTACAAGTTTGGGCAGATAGAACAGATGTTCCAATTGTACGTCAAGAAATGGGGTCTGATCCAGCATCGGTTGCTTTTGATACAGTACAATCTGGAATGAATCAAGATGCTGATGTAATTATAATTGATACAGCAGGACGTTTACACAATAAGGTAAACTTAATGAACGAATTATCTAAGATTAAAAGGGTAATGCAAAAAGTAGTGCCAGATTCACCACACGATGTTTTATTAGTATTAGATGGTTCTACTGGACAAAATGCCTTTGAGCAAGCAAAACAATTTACCAAAGCAACTGAAGTAACTTCGTTAGCAGTTACCAAATTAGACGGAACGGCAAAAGGAGGAGTGGTGATTGGAATTTCAGATCAATTCCAGATTCCGGTAAAGTACATCGGAGTTGGAGAAGGAATTGACGATTTACAAGTGTTTAATAAACACGAATTTGTAGACTCTTTTTTCAAATAGTAAAATTAATTATCTAAATAAAACAAAAAAGCTCCTTATTAAGGAGCTTTTTTTATAGCATATATTAACTTTTTGATTTAAAACTTGAGTTGAAATATATCAATATTGAGCTGAATGCTAACAGCAATGAAGTAAAAATAATACTATATCCACTTGCTGGGTCAAACTCAATAGAAGTTTGTAAAGAAACACCATTTAATTTTGGAATATAAATTAGAATACCCAAAGCTAATAACAACCCAATTGATACTAATATGTTTGGGACTATTTTTCGAGATATTTTTTTAGGGTAACTCGATTTTTTCCATTTCCAGATTTGAAATAAGAATAGAATGAACAGTAGAAATACTAGGAACGGTAAATGTCTATAATAAGCGAAAGATGAATTGTTGTAGTAACCTTTACCTAGAAGGATTCCATAGATACCATTTATAATTTCTACATCAGGAGCTTGATTTGAATTAATAAGTACCACAATGGCTTTCTTTAAAGAAGGTAAAATGTACATATGTGATTCAAAACTTTTATTCGTTCCTCCATGGTAAAAAATTGAAGAGTCATTGTTTATAAACCATCCCAATCCATAGAACGATTTGTTATTATTTTTTTTAGAAACTAATTGAGTTACTGTATTTGAATTTAATTTTGAGTTTGGGTGATGATGATAACTATTCATAATATGACGTAAATATCTAGCCATATCGCCTGCAGAACTGGAAATTAAACCAGAAGAAGCTTCTTGAGGATGAAGATCAGCGTTGAATTTTAGAATAGGATAATACAGGAAATACTGATAACTATTAATTAAATCAATATCTGTATTAGCGGATGTTTCATGTAATTCTAAGGGAGATGTAACATAAGACTCTAAACATTCTTCATATGTTTTATGTGTTACTTTCTCGATAATTAAACCTAGTAATCTATAATTCACGTTTGAATACCTAAATGGTTGTGCGGGTACATTGTTTATTGCTAACTCCCTTAAAGTGTTAGCGTAGTACGCTTCATAACTAAAACTAGTGTCAGTTTTGAATGTTCTTCCCATCTCAGTGCTAATACCAGAAGTGTGACGTAATAAATCCTCAATAGTAATCTTATCAGAAATTTGTTTGTTTTTATATCTAAACCATGGTAAATATTTAGATACAGGATCTTGTAGGTGTAACTTTCCTTCTTCCTGTAACCTAAGAATAAGTAATGCGGTAAACGATTTTGAAATAGAACCAATCAAGTACCTATCTCCTTTTTTTGCATCTCCAAAATGTTTTAAATAAACTGTTTTATGTTCATCGGTTATCGCAACAGCTACACTTGGAGAATTGTAATACTCCCTTTTTTGTTTGATAAAATTGGTAATTTCATCTAGAGTTTCTTTTGATAGTTCTGAATTGTTTTGTGCAGAAGAAAACAAAACAGTAAAAAGGAACAGTAGTGATAAAAAAGTTCTCATAGAATCTTATAGTTTAAAAGTTGTTTTTAGAAAATACTTTTTGGAGTAAATGTATATGAACAACCTCTAGAATATTGATGCTATATGGGATTAGTGGCGAAAAGCATAGTTTTAGGTGCGAAATTAAGAACGAATTGATGACTTACCTGTATATTTAATAAATATGAGTTTATATACTCGTTTTATAATTTAAGGAATAAAACAAAGCATAAAAAAAACTCCTAAAAAGGAGCTTTTTTTATGCTTTATTGTTTTAATTAAAAATAGTAGTAAAAGATTCACCTATCCTCTGTTCAGGTCCCCAAAAACTTATTGTTTTTTCAGAGGGAGGATTCCCAAAATAAGAAGGGAATAAATAATGATAATCAAGGGTTAGACTTGCTTCAGTTTTATCACTATTTACCGTATAATCAAAATTATGAGAATTTCTTATAATGAATTGAGAACCGTTAGAAGGTATGACTATTGTATCTGGAATGTTTTCACCATTTACTATTAGTACATCGTTCTTTGAATATGCAGTTTTATTCAATGATATAAATTTTGGAGCATTTTCAGCAACAACATCTATAAACTGACTAGATTTAATTTCTAAGGAATTAGTTTTGTATATTATTTTGTAATTACTGCTAGTTAGTACATTTTCAGGAATCTTAGTGAAGATGTTGAATATAGTAATTCTTTCTTGAGTAGAATAACTCTCATGCTTTATGATAGGTAACTTGTATTTATTAGTTCCGTCGTCTAAAAATATTTCTGCTCCAGGCTTAGTAGGATCTAAAAAATTTCCAGAAATAATCATACTAGCTCTGATATAATATAGATGGAAGCTCTTATGGTTACTAATTTCAGGCATATTAGCTATGACCTTATATTGAGAAGTACTGCCGTTTTCCGCCGTTACAGTATAGTTTACTGGAATTTCAAAATTTTGAGCATCTGAACTATTTGGAGAAATATTGGCATGTGATGAAATTGAAATAGTAGGAGTAAGCGAACTAATATCTAGACCTCCAGCATCAAAATTGATAGTTTTGGAATCTTCATCAATCTCAGCTTCAATCGTTTGGTTATCTATAGTAACGGAAAATGAAAGTATTTTACTTTCAGTGTTTAATGGTCTATTGTTAATTAAAACTTTATATATGTTTGTATCTCCATTTTCAGCATAAACGGTATATGTTACTTCATTAGTGAAATTTTGATACTCATTTTCAGAAGGTATAATTTTGGCTTTAGATGAAAAATCTATTGTTGGTTTTAAAGAAGATAAATCAGCACCAACAACATTAAATTTAATTGTTTTGTTTAATTGATCTATATCGCCGCTTAGAACTTCTCCATTAATTGTAAGTTTAAATGAATTGATAGAGTTTTCAGAGCTTAAAATAATAGGGTCATTTGCTTCATCTTTTGAGCAAGAAATAAGCGTTAATATCGCAAATACGATTGATAAAATTTTCTTTGTCATTATTAATTTATTTAGGTAATTTAATTTTTTAATCCATGTGAACTAGGGTAAACAACAAGTTCACTATTTCCTATAACTATAGTTGGTGATTTGGTTGCATTTTCTTTGGTTTTAAACTCCCATTTTAGAGTTCCAGTATTTGTGTCAATTGCATAAAAAGTATTATTCCAATCTCCAATATAGACTATGCCTTCATATGCAATAGGAGAAGATGTAGTTTGCTTTACTAGGTTATATTTCCATCTAACACTACCACTATTGGCGTTAAAGCATATCAATTCACCACTACCATCAATATTAGAGAACCCCATATAAATATTATCGTTATAAACAAATGGAGATGACTCTATAACACCATTACTTTTATAGTGCTTCCATTCTACATTACCATTTTCTTTGTTTAAAGCATATAAACATTTGTCAGAAGCAGTAATAATGGTGTTTTTATAAATAGTAGGTGAGGCGTAAAAACTATTAAACAAACCGGCGTTAAATGTCCAATTTAAATTACCATTTTCTTTGTTTAAAGAATAAAAGAGGCCTATATCACTACCAAAATAAATATTATCCTCGGCGACTAATGGATTTGTTCTTATAGAAGGAGCAGCTGAAGTACCACTGCTACTTAATTCGTATTCCCACACTTTATTCCCTGTGTTTTTGTTAAAAGCATGTAAATATGAATTAGATACATATACCTTAGAATCATCAATAGCAATTGTTGAATGATGATTTAAGAATTTGACTTCCCATTTACTAGTTTTATTGCCTAGATCAATACAGTGTAAATTAGAATCATTATCAAAAGCATAGATGTTATTTTTATCAGTAATAATACTTCTATATTCATCATTATACTGAATACTTGGAGACACATTCCATAGTTTTTCCCCAGAAAGTAAATCGATAGCATTAATTCCATTTAAACCTGTAAAAACTATATTTTCGAAACTAGTACTGGCTTCTATAAAGGAAGTTTTTGAAGTCCATAAAGTTTTATTTGTTATTAAATCATAGGCATTTATATTACCAGAATGATCGGTAAATAAAATTATTTTACTTTTAGGACTATTAAATGTAAACTCTAATTCCGAAGTACCTCCTTTTTTGTCTGTCGCAAAAATTTTACCCTTATATACCTGATTGTATTTTAATGATATTGTATGTTCGGAGTTAGTAGTTTCTGTAATAAATTTAGAGTCAATATACAATTTATAGTATATCAAGTCTTTATCTGTATCAATAACATCATTCCAATCTACTGTTGCTTTTTGTCCGTTAAAATTGATACTTTCTATTACCAATTCCCCAGGAGTTGAGTTTACATTTTGGACATCATTCTCATCACTTGAACAAGAGACTATAAGTGCTATAAATAAAATAGCAATAGTTTTTCTAATCATAACTTTTTTGCGACAAATTTAGTTAGAGTAATTGTGTTTTCAAATTAAATTTTATAGATTTTAGTAGAAGAAATGTTAATTATTATGATAGGTTTTAAGTCAGGATAATTTGAAACGATAGATGTAAAAGAAATAAGCCTTTTAATTGTTAATTTATATCTTTGAGAATCAGATAAATTATACACTACTACTATGCATAAAATATGTTACGTATTGCTAGTCATCTTACTTATTGGATGTAAAGCAAAAAAAGAAGAGGTTGCACAAGACTTTACTATATATAATGAAGCAACAGAAGTAAAAGATCAACAAGCTCATGAGAATCCTCGAATGAAGTTTAAACTAATTCAATCTAAAGTATTAGATATGAATGAAGTTTTTAAACCTTTTCAAAATGAGTTATCAAAATTTTCAGAAGAAGATTACTTAAGTTTAAAACCTTTAATTCTTGAAAAATCAATACCGTCAATTCAAAAAGCGATTAAAGAAGGTAAATTGAGTTATGAAAATCTAACATTATTTTATTTATACAGAATTAGAAAGTTTGAGAGCGACTCTACTAAGTATTTAAATGCTATTATTAATTTAAATCCAAATGTAGTAGAAGAAGCTAGACAAAAAGACAAGGTTATAAAAGAAAAAAATATTTCAGTTGAATCGATTTTCGGAATGCCAATCTTATTAAAGGATAATATTAATACCGATAATTTACCAACAACAGCAGGAGCCTTAGCGTTAAAAGACAATGCAACAGGAAATGCTTTTATTGTAGAAAAACTAAAAGAAAATGGTGCTTTAATCTTAGGAAAGGTAAATCTAAGCGAATGGGCATATTATTTCTGTACTGGATGTCCATTAGGATATAGTGCTATTGGAGGCCAAACGTTAAACCCATATGGTAGAAAAGTATTTGAAACAGGAGGATCAAGTGCTGGGAGTGGAGTAGCTACGGCTGCCAATTATGCAGTAGCAACCATTGGAACGGAGACGGCGGGATCTATAACCTCACCGTCAAGTCAAAATTCCGTTGTAGGACTAAAACCAACTATAGGAATTTTAAGTAGATCAGGGATAGTACCTATTTCAAGTACATTAGATACACCAGGACCAATGACCAAAAGTGTGATCGATAATTTTATTCTATTTAAGGCAATGCTTGGATTGGATGCAACCGATAAAAAATCAAAGGAATTTAATGATATAGCTGAAGAATTACATTCAACAGAACTGAAGAGTAAAAGATTTGGTGTTTTTACATCATTATTAGAAGATCCTGTATATAAAGAAACGATTGATAAACTGAAAGAAGCTGGAGTTGAGATTATAGAGTTATCTCCAGATGAAGCAAGTTTAGATGGTTTTTTAACCTTATTAAATATAGATATGAAGTACGATTTACCTCATTATTTAAAAGGTAAATCAGTGGCAGTTGCTTCAGTAGAAGATGTTATTAATTTTAATAAAAAAGAGAGTTTAGTAAGAGCTCCATATGGACAACAATTATTTGAAGGAATTGTAAAGGATACAACAAGTTTGGAAGAATTAGAAAAGGTAAAAAGTAATCTAATGGCAAATAGTAGAGCGTATTTTACAGCTTTTGAAACCGATAATTTAGATGCCATCCTTTCTATTAATAACTATCATTCTGCTTATTCAGCTGTAGCAGAATATCCGAATTTAACTATTCCAATGGGATATAAAGAAACAGGAGAACCTATGAACCTTACATTAATTGGGAAGCCAAAATCGGAATTCACCTTATTATCTTTAGGGTTATCTATAGAAAATCTTACAAAAATTAGAAAATTACCTAAGGGGTATGAGTAATTAAGCTTAAAAAAAACTCCTGAATAAGGAGTTTTTTTTAGTTTATAAAACTGAATTAACATAAAATGGTGCTTAATTTTAACTAAGAACTATAGGTTGTAAGTAATTTTAATATTTAGTGTTGTTTAATGATTTTATTAAATAAACGCTGTATTTTAGCGCGTCAAAATTTATAAATTAAACTTTAAAGATAGTTATGAAAAAAAGAATTTTAGTATTAATGCTTTTTATAGTTGCAATAGCAAATGCTCAGATATCTAGTTTAAACGATTTAGCTTCTGGTGAATTAAAAATGTTTACACCTATTTCAGAATTAGATGGAAGTATTTATGGATACTTTAATATCTATAAGTTAGAGGATGTTAGTGAAACAGAAGAAAAATATGAGTATGTTTTATTAGATAAAAACTTAAATAGCGTAGCAAATGGCGAATTTATAGATGTAAAGTATAAAGGATATGATTCTGATTTTTATTACCCAGAAAAGATAGGCAGTAAATTAATACTTTCTAAAAAATATAAATCAACTAGTGCAGCAACAGTTTTTAATTCGAAGCCATATTTACAGAATTTTATGTCTCATCGTTTTTTTGATATTGAGACAAATAAAATGCTAGCTCCATTTTATTTTAAAGATAATAAAATAATTGATGGGAGTAGAAGTGTAAAGAAAATAAAAAGAGTTGCTAAAGAAGAAAAAACGTTAGATTTTCCATTAGTATATAAGGATGGTTTTTTCATGTTTGAAAGGGTTAAAGGTTATAGAAGTTTAAAAGATATGAAAAGCTTAAAGGCTTTTGATCTTGATAAAAAACAAAAGTGGGAATATGTATTTAATCCTAATAACGAAGCAATATCATATAATTTTATGCTATTGAATAAAGAAGATATTGTTTTTAGAACTTTTAATAAGAAAACAAAAAAAGAAAAATTACACAGTCTAAATCCTCAAACAGGAGAGCCAATTTTTGTTTATGAAGTAGAAAATAAATCCTCTAAGTATAGTCATAGTTATACTATTGAAACAACCAAAGATAGAATTGTTATAATTGGTAAGATTAGCCCATATAAGTCAAGCAGTGGATATGATTTTGAAAAATCCTTAGGATTTTTTAGAATAGAATTAGACAAACAAGGAAATGAATTGTCAAAGAAATATGTTACTTGGGAACAATTGGCTAACTTCATAGAGATAAAAAAGAATGGAAAGTTAAAAGGAGGTTATAGACTAGCTGCAAGAGAGTATTTTGTTTTTGAAAACAATACGGTGTCTATATTAACAGAAAAGTCAAAGAAAGATAAAACGACAGATTTTGTCGTTTTGAATTTAGATGAGAACTTTAGCTTAGTGAGTACTAAAGTGTTTAAAAAAGAGAAAGATAGATTTTATAGCTCAGATTACTTATTTTCTCAAAAGATAAAAGATGGAAATGGAGTAGCTTTCTTCTATAAACATTACACAAAGAACAAAGCCAAAGGAAAGATTGTTTTAATGGGAGGATTTATTCCTGTTAAACAAAGTGCTAGAGAATGGACTTTAGGTATTGTTACTATCATAAATGGTGAAATAAATCAAGAAGAAATACCAATGACATCTGAAGAACATGTAATACTACCATATGTAGCTAAGAAGGGATATATTCTATTGAGAGAGTTTAACAAAGATTCTGATTATGATCAAATACGTTTGGAACAATTAAACTATTAGTCGAGTAGATATGATATAAAAAAAGGCGAAGAATTATTCTTCGCCTTTTTTTATGTCTTTAGGTTTGTAGTGGTTGGCAATTTTTTCTATTTCTTGAAGTTTTAAATTCCATAAGAAACTTAAAAACTGTTGGTAACTTTTATCTTGTTCTTTAGGGATTAACCTGTCTACATACCTATTAAACCTATATTTTTTTTTGGCATTGTATATTGCATGAAAATTTGTTCCTAGCCATTCTTTATAATAATTATTATTAGGACTTATACTAAGTTTATACAATGATAAATAAATGCTTAAACCATACTTTTGATCATAAAAAAGATTCGCTACGTCTTCGTAATTTGCAATTTTCTTATAGCTGTTAAAAGAAGTTTTGTCTAAAGATTCTTTTTGACTACTAAGTTCTTTTTCGAAGATCTTTTCTAAATGAGAAATTCTTTGTAGCATTTCTGGGTGTGATTTTAAAGAGTCTTTATTTATTTTATTTTTAAAATGATCATAATTATATGCGTTAAAGTTCTCTATTTTTAACCAATTTTTATTGAATGGCTGATTTGGTAGATTAAAAAAAGTATAATAGGTTGTGCTATCTAAAACAATGTTCGGTAAAGAATCAAGTTTAGAAATTATTTTTAATGTATTGATAAAATCTTTTGGCTGATAGTTTGTATTGTTGTATAAAATAAAACCTAAAGAATCGGCTTCTTTTTCTTGTTGTCTATTAGTTTTACTATTTGAGTATAGAATTTTTTTTAGTTCTTTAAATGCAGTAGATTGTTTGTTGTATTTGTTCTTCTTCAGCTTTTTGATTTTTATCTGTTTACTTTTTGATGTTTCCGATGTAGCTCTTGATATTATATTTTTCTCAGAGTGTCTTAATAGTTGATGAGCAATTTCATGAGACATTACAGAAACAATTTGTCCTTCATTCTTCAAGTATTTAAACAAACCCATATTAATAAGGATGTATCCGTTTCCTAAGCTTAAAGCGTTTGGACTGTTATGTTTTGTTACAAAAACTTTAATGTCATTTGTTATTAAATGAGAGTTGTTTTTGGAAATTATATGGGTTAAAGAATCAATATATTGACTAAATTTTGACTCAAAAATTAACTCTTTCTTTTTTACTATTTTTTTAAAGTCATCATGTAAACCTAAATATGATTTTTGAATCTCTTTTCTAATTTTACCTTTATACTTCTTACGAAGTTGTTTTTCAAAATTTTTAAAATTATAATCAATTTTCTCGACTAGGAGTTTTCTTTGAGCATAATCAGCAGTGTCTAAAGCTATGTATTGTTGAGAAAACATTGAAAAAGTAGTGAATAGTAATAGCAAATAGATCTTTTTTTTCATAAAACATATAATTTTCGACGAATATAGTATTTTATTTCATGGAAATAGGAGTATTTTTGCACTCCTTAAAGTCAGTTAGATGCGTACAAAAACAACAAAACAAAACAAGATTAATGTAGTTACTTTAGGATGTTCTAAAAACGTTTACGATAGTGAAGTGTTAATGGGGCAACTAAAAGCGAACGGAAAGAATGTTGTTCATGAAGATGAAAATGACGATGGCAATATTGTCGTTATAAACACTTGCGGATTTATTGGTAAAGCAAAAGAAGAAAGTGTAGATACGATCTTACATTATGCTCAAAAGAAGGAGCGAGGAGAAGTAGATAAAGTTTTTGTTTCTGGTTGTTTAAGTGAGCGTTATAAGCCAGATTTAGAAAGAGAAATAACCAATGTAGATCAATACTTTGGAACACACGATTTGCCGAACTTATTAAAAGTATTAGAAGCAGATTATAAACATGAATTAATAGGTGAGCGTTTAACAACAACACCGCAGCATTATGCTTATTTAAAAATAGCAGAAGGTTGTGATAGACCATGTTCTTTTTGCGCGATACCTTTAATGAGAGGGAAACATAAATCAACTCCAATAGAAGATTTAGTTACGGAAGCTAAGAAGTTAGCGGAAAAGGGAATTAAAGAAATCATGTTAATTGCTCAAGATTTAACCTATTACGGTCTAGATTTATACAAGAAGAGAGCATTAGCAGATTTGTTAAAAGAGTTGGTAAAAGTAGAGGGTATCGAATGGATTCGTTTGCATTATGCATTCCCTTCTGGATTTCCAATGGATGTATTAGATGTAATGAAAGAAGAACCTAAAGTGTGCAACTACTTAGACATTCCTTTACAGCATATCAATACAGAAATTTTAAAATCAATGAAGCGTGGTACGACACATGAAAAGACTACAGCATTGATTCATAAGTTTAGAGAATATGTTCCTAACATGGCTATCAGAACAACGTTGATAGTTGGGTATCCTGGTGAAACAGAAGAACAGTTTCAAGAAATGAAAGATTGGGTTGAAGAAATGCGTTTTGAACGTTTAGGAGCCTTTGAGTACTCTCATGAAGAAAATACAGGAGCCTTTGCTTTAGAGGATGATGTACCGGCTGATGTAAAGTTTAGAAGAGTAAACGAAATTATGGAAGTTCAATCGCAAATATCTTGGGAATTAAATCAAGCAAAGGTTGGAAAGACCTTCCGTTGCTTATTTGATAGAAAAGATGGAGAGTATTACTACGGGCGTACAGAATTCGATTCGCCAGATGTAGATAATGATGTTATTGTAGATGCTCGTGAACATTATATTAAACTGGGAGAGTTTATCGATATTGAAATTTACGATGCTGGTGATTTCGATCTATACGGAACTCCGCTAGTAAAACAAGAAAGACCTGTTCCCATGAATCAAAGGAATAAATAGAAAACTAAATAAAAATCCTGCACTTAGCAGGATTTTTTATTTGTTATATGTATTGTGTTTTACTTTTTTATTACGGATGAGTTTCTAAAGAAAACAGCATTTACAAAGAACAACTTTCCGTTTTCCCAAAAAGAACGGAAAAGAGGGTTGTCTACCATATAAATAATACTACCACGCCCTATTTGTTCTTCTCCGAATAATAATGATTCAGGAATCTTTTTTAAAGCTTTCCTACCGGCAAAACCAGATACATTTTTTGCTTCTTCAGTAAAGTAAGCAACATTTCCGCCTGCTTTAAGATATTCATAACTCGTGTTTCCTAGCTTTAAAGAAAAATAGTTGTCTTTATAACCAAAAGCTAATGGGTGTGTAGCGTCAACTTTACTCTTAAAGATAGCTCCCGTAATTAAATTATTGGTACTTTCTCTTTCTAATTTTGCATACGGAGTTAGGTTTGCTTTCTTTACCTTAGTAGTATCTCCTTTTTTAGTTTTTAAAGCAAACTCTTTTTTGTCAGCAAAGCTGCGTAAAGCATTTCCTATGGCAATAGTAGTACCTCCAGTACGTACCCATTTCTTTAATTTGGTTAAAGCATCTTTACTTAAAATGCTTCCATAGTACCCATTCGGAATAATTAATACATCATAGTTGTTTAAATTAATTTGTCCTAATCGCTCTGTATCTAAAATAGTAACTGGATATTTTAATTGTTGTTCAAAAAAGTGCCAAATTTCTCCAAAGCTTAATGAAGAAGTACCTTTTCCTGATAAAACTGCAACTTTCTGTTTGTTTATTGGTTTTACACTATAAGAACCAAAGTCTACACCCGAACTCACAAAACCAGTATTCACAGGATTTATTTCACGTTTGTTATTGTTAGCAATGGCAATTAGTTTAGTGTCGAAATCTTTTACAGTTTTATTGTCATGTCTTAAAACAATTAAACTTCCTCTTTCATAAGATTTACCTCCAATGGTAAATGGTTTTTCAGAAAAACGTACTTGAATATTTTTATGAAGAAGTTCTGCTAAGAAAGCAGCATCTTCTAAACTATTCCACTTTGATATATAAGCGTATGAAGCTGGAGCAGCAGTACTACTTTTGGCTTCAGTTTTAATCTTTTGTGCAGAGCTAATTTTCTTCTTAGAAGCCATTGCTTGCAATCCATGTGCATATGGTAAGGCCCATGCAGTTATGTCATAAGTTAACGAATCAGCTAATTTAGCATTGGGTTCAAAAAGAGCTTTGACCATTTTTCCTTTTGGTTGATCTGTATGAACTACTAAATCATTTGAGTTTACTTGTAAACTACCATTTTTAGAAGTAGCATAGTTATATCCAGTAACTTTCGCA
The DNA here is from genome assembly GCF_947498805.1 of uncultured Tenacibaculum sp. Classification (GTDB taxonomy): domain Bacteria; phylum Bacteroidota; class Bacteroidia; order Flavobacteriales; family Flavobacteriaceae; genus Polaribacter. The sequence goes on from NZ_CANMLT010000001.1 coordinate 112,778, forward strand.
GAATTTGCATATTCATAGCTAATATCATGCCTGTCTAATAAATCTGTTAGACGATTGATTTTATCAGAATTATCATTCTTTAAAACATAACTTTTATAGGCAAGATTTTTAGTGTTGAAAAACTTTTGAAACTCACTATTAAGCTTAGTTGCATTTTTTGACGCTATTTCAACTGTAGACAATCCAGTTGTATTATGATGTTTTATACGATCTACTAAGGTAAGTTTATAACCATGATCTGTATCTATCCCTAAACCAGCCATTCCGTGTCCAGCTTGTTCATAGGTCATTCCAATAGCTCCCATAAAAGTAGGGTAGGTATCACCGTAACTTGGATATAATAAATCAAAACTTTCCTTTGTGAAATATAACCAATTGTTTCGGTCGAAATGTTTTGCATGATTTTTTCCTATTTGTACTTGGAAATCACGCTGCCAATCTGAAATAATTTCATGAAATGGTTCTGCTGCTGGAGCAAAATAATATGGGTTGTTAATGTATTGCTCATGAAAATCTACATGGATATGTGGTAACCATTTGTTGTATACTTTTAAACGTTGTTGCGTTTCAATTTGTGTAGCCCATGCCCAGTCTCTATTTAAGTCAAAGAGATAATGATTAGGTCTACCTGAAGGCCATGGATCTCTATGTTCTTTTGCTTCTTGATTAGAATTGTATGGAGTACTGCTTACTTCATTATACCAATTTACATAACGATCTCTACCATCTGGATTGATACATGGATCCAAAATAACAAGTGTATTCTCTAAATAGGCTTTTTTCTCGGTAACCAATTCATATAAAGTTTGCATTGCTGCTTCTGTACTTGAAGCTTCATTTCCGTGAACATTATAACTCAACCATACAATGGCGATGTCATTGTTTTTAGCTCGGTTTGCACTTTTGGTTTGAGATAAATTGTTTTTTCTAATTTGTTCTAGGTTACCTATATTCTTTTGAGAAGAGATATAGGTAACATACAAAGGACGATGTTCATTCGATTCACCGTATTTTTCTAGAATTACGTTGTTTAGGTTTTTACTAACGTAGTTAAAATAGTCAACTACTTTATGATGTCTTGTAAAGCGTTCTCCTAGCTGATAGCCCAAAAACTCTTTTGGAGATTGAATTTTCTGACCAAAAACAGTAAGATTAACCGCTAAAAATAGGAGTAATAGTTTGTACTTCATTGTAATTAATTTGATAGCTCTGTAAATGTAAAAAATAAAACATTCTTTTTGACTTGAAATTAGGGATTAAACTTTTTTTTAACAAACTTTGCTTTTATGAAAAAAGCCTATTTTAATTGGAGTTCAGGAAAAGATTCTTCTTTAGCATTGTATAAGATTCTACAAGAGAAAGAGTATCAGATAGACAAGTTGATAACCAATATTAATAAAGACTATCAACGAGTATCTATGCATGGATTGCATGAAAGTTTATTGGAAGCACAAGCTAAGAGTATTGGAATTCCATTAGAAAAAATAGAGTTTCCTGCAGATGTGACAATGGATTTGTATAACCAGAAGATGAAAGAAAAAACTTCTGAGTTAAAAGGTTTGGGCTATGAACATGCTGTTTTTGGAGATATTTTTTTAGAAGATTTACGTACTTATAGAGATTCAAAATTGAAAGAGGTTGGAATTTCGGGAGTATATCCTTTGTGGAAAAAAGACACCAAAGCTTTGTTATATGAGTTTTTAGAGTTAGGATTTAAAACGATTACAGTGTGTACCAATGCTAAGTTATTGGGCGAAGAGTTTGTAGGAAGAGTAATTGATGAAGATTTTATCAAAGACTTACCAGATACAATTGATGTTTGTGGTGAAAATGGCGAGTTTCATACTTTTTGTTATGATGGGCCTATTTTTAAAGAACCTGTACAATTTGAAATTGGAGAAAAGATTAAAAGATCTTACACCTTAAATAAAGATGACTCTCAAAACTGTCATTCTTCAACAAAGGAAAAAGTTAAAAGTTATGATACTAGCTTTTGGTATTGTGACTTAAAGAAAATATAGTAGTTAGCTTTCTAAGGTAAAGAAAAAGGTAGTACCCTGATTAATTTCAGAGGTTAACCAAATTCTTCCACCATAGCTAGTTACTATCTTTTCAACAATAGAAAGACCGATACCAATAGAATCTTTATTGTTTTCAAGTTTTTGAAAGGCATTAAATATTTTAGAATGGTATTTTAAGTCAATTCCTTTGCCATTATCTTTAACATAATAAACAACTTTATTGTTTTCTTTATAGAAACCTATTTCAACAAGTCCAGCGGGTTTATCATTGTATTTTATAGCATTGTCAATCAAGTTTTGAAATAATTGTTGTAATCGATGCTTATTGCCTAATACGGAAGGAAAGTTCTTAGCAATTTTAATTTCTATGTTTTCCGGAATATCAATATAATTAATAATCCCATCAATAGTAGTGTTCAAGTCTATTTCTGAAAGATTAAAATCACTTCGTTTAATTGTAGAGTATTCCAATATTCCTTTTACCAGTGATTCCATTTTATAAATGTTTTCACTTATTGAACTTAGATATTGTAGTGCCTCTTCGTTTAAGTTTTCTCCATGATCTTCTTTTAACCATGAAAGAAGTGTTTCTATATTTCTTAAAGGAGATCTTAAATCATGAGAAACGATATGTGCATAGTTGCTGAGATCTTTATTTTTTTCTTCTAGTTGTTCTAATAACCTCTTTTTATTATCAAAAACGGTACAAGCTTCCAATGTATGCGAAAGTTTATTGATGACTGGTAATAGTTGTTCAGAATTTTTTGGGGAAATATTAGATGTATTGGAGTATAGAAATAAATAGTTGTCTTGATTTAACTTGTAAACAGCAATAACACCTTTATCAACTTTTATGGGAATTAGTTCTTTGTAACTATCGTTATATTCAAAAATAGTATACCCATTTATGGTTTGTAGAAATGTTTTTAATTCTGAGCTTAGTTTTGAATTTATGGTATTCCCATGAGGAACGGAATATTTTTTGGTTAAGAGATCGTTGTTATCTAAGTTAAGAATCCAGCATGCGTTTAAATTTCTTCTATGAAGAAGAAGTTTTAAAAAAGAATCACAATTTTCATAGTAATCTAAAGATTTTCCTATACTCATTGAATATTCATAGAGTCTTAGAATATCAAGTATTTTATTGTCTTTTTCCATTTATTCAAACAATCCAACTACAATAGTTTTGTTATAAAATTCAATATATCCATTTCCATAAGAAGATATTTCTCCTAAAGTTAAAGCTCCACAAGTTGTAATGTCAGGGTGTTTCTTTTGAATCGCCTCTGAAACTTGCTCTAACTCATGTTTGAAATCACCTTTTAAATATAAAATTCTTGAAATACAATCGATAACCATTGCAAATTGAGGATTTACAGCTTGTTCAGCAACGGTTTTAGCAGCCGTTTTTGCAGCGTTAATCAATTGATTTTTATCCCCTTTCATAATATTAATCATCGTATTTTCTTCAACTTCTCCAACACAAACCAAAGAATTATTATCATCAATAGCTAAAGGATCTCGAATGATATAATCGGTTCCTTGTTTGATAACTCCAATAGGATACCCCATAGCTAATTCAAAAAATTCTGCATCACTAAATTTTAAACCAGAATCTTCTTCAACGACTTGTTGATAAACATCAAAAGGAGTTTCCCAATTAATACCTTCAATAGTGTTATTCTTTGCTTTTGTAACAATGAAAGGCCCATCTAATTTTTCCCATCCATGTTCCACTCCAATAGAAGATTTCATTTCTACAATACAGGTAACAGCAGCATCTTCTATGAAACCTTCCTTAGAAAAAACACACGGTTGTTGTTGTAAACTTAAACTACCGGCACCTCCACCAAAATAATTCGTTCTCATTCCATACTCTTGATAAAGTTTACTTAGGTAATTAGAAATATTTGAAGTTAAACCATCTACAAAAGTTATTAGACTATAATTACTGTTGTCTTTAAATGTAGCACTAGGAATTTCAAATTGTTTATTACCAATGTTTTTTACAGTATAAGTATCAATAACATTAGATAGTTCGTGAACAATAATACCTTCGTCTTGTACATTGTTTTTCCAAATTATCATTGGAAAGATTCCTCCTATAAAGTTAATGTTGGCTTTATTTAAAGCATCAACAAGCTCGTTAATATCTATTTTAGTATGCTCACCAATAGAAATTAGTGCAGTATTGTTTTTAATAAAATTCTGAATACTTAAAGTTATTTCATTTACATTTTTGGTAGTTAAATGGAGCATATTTTTATAAGTTAAGCAATAACCGAATATACTTAGAACTTAAAAAAAAGAAGTTGAAATTAGATGAAAGGTCGTTTTGTATAGATGAATGGAATAAAATAACGGTTTGTTGTTCATTTGCATTCGTTAAAATGAATTTAGAGTGACATCCATAAGCAGTCTATATAGTCTGTAACCATATGAAGTAGAAGTCCTATTCCGATAATATTAAAAGGTTTTTTAAGAAAGAGAAAAATCACGTAAATGATCATTGCATAATATGCATGCAATGGGTGAAAATTAATACTACATCTATTAGGAGCAAAAATAGGGATTGCTAACAGATGGTCTAAATCAACCAGCATAGTTGCTAATAGCATAAGACTTACTTTTTTCCATTCCTTTCTAAAAAAGACATAGGCGATAATAATAGGAAAACCAAAGTGTAAAAAATAATGAATAAAGGTTTGCATTTAATACTTGGATAGAGTTTAAAAGTTATAAATGAGCAAAAGTTTATTGAGTTTTAAATATTACCAAATTAATCGATAGATGAAAAAAGATTCTAATATTGATCCAAATAAATATTATCCAACTTCTTTTTCCAATGCTAAAAAATGAGTGGTTTCATTATTAGTATAAAGAGGGAAGATTTTTAACTCACATGAATAAGTCGATTTGTCTTTTTTATAATTGACAATAACTTCTTTAAAAGGTTTATTTTTTAAGAGTTTCTTACGAATTCTATCTCTTGAAACTTGTGTGGTTTTTTCTCCTTGTAAAAAAGTAGGTGATTTACCAATAGCAAAGGTTGGTTCATAACCTGTCATTTTTTTAAACCCACCATTTACCCAAAGTATTTTCTTATCGGTATTTGTAATAACCAAGGATTCATAGGTATTGTTCTTTAAAATGAGATTTATATTGTTCTCCCAGTTAAAGTCATTTGTAAGGGTTTGAATCTTTTTAATATCTTCAAACAAGGTGTCATCATTAAACAAGTCTTGAATTCCCCAACTTTTAATATTAATATTTTGATGTGCCGATGGGGTTATATTAGCTGTAGCATTATTGTATTCTTCTTCATTTAAAGAAGATAAATACAAATCTAACCCCATCATATTGTTTAAGTTATTCTTCATTTTAAAGGAAGTTTAATATTTGGCAGGACCAATATTTTGAGAACTGTTTTTTATAAATGTTCTTAAATCATCATTGGCCTTTTCCAAATCTTCTTTTCTTAAATACATCATATGTCCGCTTCTATAGCCTTTAAACGAAAGTCGATCTTTAAGTTTTCCACTCGGATCAATTTTACCCATAGTATATTTAGCTGCGGAATAGGTTGTAGCTCCGTCGTAATATCCAGATTGTACTAAAACTTTTAGATAAGGATTTTGAGCCATTGCTTTTCTTAGATTTTCTCTTGAATTATTTTTACTGAAATCCCAAGGATGAACGGCACCAAACATATTGTATTTTACATCTGTTTTAAAGTTCAATACATTCTGAATATAGTAGTTGATTGCTGGAGTAAATGAATGCAACCAAGAAACTAATTCTGGACTATAATCTGGAGAAGTACCTGTTTCTCTTCTGTCAATACCCAAATATCTACTATCTAATCTACCAATTGTTTTACCAGAAGTGTTTCTCAATAATTCTTTCCAGAAATATCTATTCGGAACTTCTAAATTATGCTTTAAAATAACCTCTTTTTTAATACCTGAATAATAGGCCATTTTTTCTGCAACAATATTTTTTTCAGTTTCACCAATATAACCACCTTTAGCTAATGCAGGAAGTAATTTATGAATAGAAAACTGCTCTGCTTCCGGTAAAATTTCTAACAAATCTTTTTGTTGTAATGCTTGTGGAAGCATTTTATGATACCAAGCAGCTGCTGTAAAATAAGGGAAGTTAATTGCATAATCTTCCGAACTTTGAGTTCTTAATAATTGATAATCTGCCGGAGATACCATAATTACACCATTCAAATACATCCATTGATTACTCTGTAATTCATGAGCTAATTGCATTACTCTAGTTCCACCATAGCTTTCTCCAATAATATACTTCGGAGAATTCCAACGGTTATTACGAGTTACAAAAACGTTTAACCAATCAGCCAGGTATTTAGCATCTGCATTAATTCCGAAGAAATATTTTTTATCTACTTTTTCCTTAGGTTTAACAATAGGTCTTGAATATGCTGTGTTAACCGGATTTACAAAAACAATGTCGGCTTCGTCTAAAATAGAATATGGATTGTCTTTAATACCATAAGGTTGTATTGGATTTCCTTCATCATCTATTTTCAGAATTTTTGGTCCTGTATAAGCAATATGCATCCAAACTGAAGCGGAACCAGGTCCGCCATTAAAAGACATAATTAAAGGCCTCTTTTCTCTATTGGAAATATCAGTTCTATAATAATACGTGTAAAACAAAGTTGCTTTTACAACACCATTGGCATCGTAAACAGGTTGGGTTCCTGTTTGTGCCTTATATGGTATTCTTTTCCCTTTGATAACAACAGTGTTCGATGTTGTTACAGTAGTATCTAACGGAACTCTTTTATCTTGTGCAATTGTAATTACTGAACATAAAACAGCAATTAAAAAGAAAGTATTTTTCATTGTAGTTGTTTGATTGGAAGCTTAAAAGTATCAAAACTTCTCAAAAACACCTAATCCAAATAAAGCAAAGTCATATTTAACAGGATCTTTAGGGTCAAATTCTCTTAAAACATCATCCAATTCTTGAATGGCCTTCCAATCGTTTTGCTTTCGTTTAAGAATCTCCAGTTTTCGTGCAATGTTTCCCGTATGTACATCTAAAGGACAATGTAAATGAGCAGGAGAGTGGTCTTTCCAAATTCCAAAATCAACTCCACTTTTATTATGTCTAACCATCCATCGTAAGAACATATTAATTCGTTTTGAAGCAGAACCTTTTATGGGATCCGAAACGTGTTTTAAAGTTCTTGTTGGATGAGGTATTTCAAAAAAGACTTTTTTAAAGTTATGAATAGCTATTTTGTAATTGTCTTCTGTTTTTGGGTGTAAAACTCCCTCTAAACCTTTATGGTTTTTATAAATATTTTGAAGTGATTTCACAAAAAATCTAAAATCATCAGCATTAAATGTACGATGCACAAATCCATCAAAATTGGCGAGATCTTCTTCACTATGATTTAGAACAAAATCATAAGGAGCATTTCCCATTAAATCCATCATTTTTTTAGCATTGTTGATAATCATTTTCCGATTCCCCCAAGCAATGGTAGCTGCTAAAAAACCGGCAATTTCAATATCTTCTTTTAGAGAAAATTCATGCGGAATTTGAATAGGATCAGACCCAATAAAATCAGGACTATTATACTGTACAACTTTTTCGTTTAAAAACTCTTTAAGTTCTGTGTTATTCATACTAAATTAAATCTGCCGCAAAGCTACCTAAAATAAAGAATGCATTATAACATGCATGAAGCAACATACTCCAACCTAAACCAAATTTTACTCTGATAAACCCTAAATAACATCCTAAAACAATTTGTGGTAAAACTAAAATTGGTGCCAATAGTAATACATTGGTAGTCATAGTGAAATTAGTAATATGTACTAAACCAAAGATCACAGCAAAAAAGTAAAAAGCTATTTTGAAAGATTTTTCATCACGAAATAAAGTTATAGGAGCCCTAAAAATCAATTCTTCTAATAAAGGAGCGAGCACTACAGCAAATAGAAAGATAACTGTTTTAGACATGGTTCTCATCATTTCTTCCATGGCATGATCGTTCAAATCTACCAAGCCAGAAGCTTCAATGAGAATAAAAATAGGAGATAAAATAGCTCCAGTAATAATACTGATAATAAGTATGTTTAAGAACTTTCTTAAACGATATGAAGTTTCTTGATTGTTGTCTTTTTCTAGAACAGGATTCTTTAAATACGCTATTAGTTCGCTAAACGTTTCTTTCATGTTGATTAATTAGATTTTCTAATAAGTAGTAAGAATCCTAAGAATGTTACACTATTCTACAATAATACCATCTTTCATAGTAAAGGTTCTATCGGCCATAGCAGCTAAATCTTTGTTGTGTGTAACCAATACAAAGGTTTGTCCATATTCATCGCGTAGCTTAAAAAATAATTCATGTAAGTTTTTTGCAGAAGTAGAATCTAAGTTCCCAGAAGGTTCGTCGGCAAAAATAACAGATGGATTGTTAATCAAAGCTCTAGCGACTGCAACACGCTGTTGTTCTCCTCCAGAAAGCTCATTTGGTTTATGGTTTTCGCGATGTGATAAACCTAAGAAAGTTAACAATTCTTTCGCTTTTTTTTCAGTTTCGTTCTTTCCTTTTCCACCAATATATGCTGGAATGCATACATTTTCTAAAGCTGTAAACTCAGGTAATAATTGATGGAATTGAAAAATAAAACCAATATGTTTATTTCTAAAAGCAGAAACCTCTTTGTCTTTTAAGTTTTTGATTGAAATTCCATTTACAAACAATTCGTGTTCCTTTTGTTTTAGGGCTTTGTCTAAGGTTCCTAAAATTTGAAGTAAGGTAGTTTTACCAGCACCAGAAGGTCCTACTATAGCTACAATTTCTCCTTTTTTAATATGAAGATTAACTCCCTTTAAAATTTCAACTTCACCGTAATGTTTGTGTATATTTTTAGCAACAATCATAAATACTTAATTCCAAGAAACGAATGTAAAAAAAAGAAACCAGATAAGCCTTGAAAGTCTATCTGATTTCTTTTTTCAAATTCCTTAAAATATGTTTTTAACGTCGTTGTAATCTATAAAGTAAACCAGTCTAACCGAGAATGTATGTTGATTAGGTTCATCAAAAAGACTGTCTAAATTATTAAAGAAGTTTTGTGATGTGTTACTGTTAGAACTGAAAATTGAGTTTCTATAAAACGCAATTAACTGACTTCCAGGAGCAAATTGCCAGATGTAATTTAGGTCTAAATTCCAGCTATTAAAGTTCATATCATGATCACCTGTATAAGAGGTAGCCTCTAAAGCTCCAGTACTTTGATTCAATTCATAAAAACCTTTATATGGTACCTTACTCCAATTGTGCCTAAAAGATAGAGAAAGAGCAGATTTTGTGCTAAAACTATACTTTCCGGTAAGCGTATTATTATAGGTAGTCCAGTTTCTTTGACCAAAGTATATTCCGTTATCATCTTCTTCAACATATCCATATTCGTTTTCAGATTTTCTAAAGTTAAATCCGTATACCAACGAGAATTGATTATTGAATCGATATCTTGGTCTAACACCAAAACCATAGTTTCTTTGATCTACACCTGAAACAACTTCTTTAAAGAAGGTATGCCAAAAATCATAATCAATGGCAAATTTCTTTCGATAGTCAGAAGAAGCCCAGTGGTTTACATTTATTCTCATAGGCCTTTGAAATTGAATACCACTTACAGAACCTTGTCTAGGTTCAAAAAAGTCTTTTCGTTGAGAACTAAAATTAAAATTACCACCAAAACTGAAGCGATTCCTGGTATTTGCCCAAAAAGATAACCCTGAATTTGCCCCAGTAAAAGTTCCAGAGTGATGTAGAAAATTAAAGTTATAATACCAATTAACACCATAATTATTAAAGATTCCTTTTGGTTTTAGCAATCGGTATCCTGTAAACCCATAAATTCTCTGAGTATTATTTCTAAATAGAATACCCATATCATTCGGGTTAAAATCTTTATTATCGAATTGATACCCAATTTCCCATCTCCAAGGTCCTGCATGTTTACCAAAACTAGTATCGAAAGAATATCCTGTAGCGTTTTCAGAAGGATCATCTGAAATACTGGTCATTCTAAAGCTACCGTCAATGTTGTAGGTACTCTTTTTATTTTCTACATGCCAAAGTAATCCAGTAGCATTAGCATCTCTAAAATCTCCAAATCGAGTTACATTGGTGTTGATTAAACTAACAGATGAATTTTGATTAAACTGTTGATCTAATACAAGAATATTATAGTTTGAAAATGGATTGGTAGTTTCTGTTCTTGTTTCTCCTGTGTCATTATTTTTTATGGTAGCCTCAGTTTTTCCCGTAACAGCATTGAAAAAACCAATACCTAGTCCTTTTTTTGTACGACCTGAGATTTTTACTGCATTTAGCATTTGTACTTTATCATCAGAATTGACTAGAGTTTCTGTATCTTCATCTACGTTAGGAGAATTAATTGGAGCAGCACCTATTCGTCTTGAGTAAAACAATCTACCTTTATTAAAAAGTTCTGTACCTTCTGTAAAAAATTGCCTTTGTTCAGAAAACTGCTGTTCAAAAGGACCTAAGTTTAAAACTACATTGTCAAAACCTACTTGACTAAAGTCAGGTATTAATGTTGCATCTAAAGTAAAGTTTTCTGTAATCCCATATTTTACATCCATTCCAACACTCCAATCAAAGTCAGTTTCTCCATCAAAGGATATGGTTGTTGCCGATGCATATGGATAAAAGGTGAGTCGAGTAGGAGGTTTGATATCTTTAAAGTTTTCAATCAAACCATCATATTGTGTCCAACCCCCTCTAGTATTATCGATATGATTCCAAGTATAACGTGCGTTGATATTTCTTGCTTCTCTATGAAAATTCATTCCCCAACTTTGTATAGGTTGATTGGCAAAACGTAAGGCTCTGTATGGAATTTTCATTTCAACAGTCCAACCATCTTCAGTAATTTTATGAGCACTCTCCCAAACAGCATTCCAGTTCCAATCTTCTCTACCACCATTAGAAACTTTAAAGTCGAACTGCACTCCAGATGCTGTTACAGCGAAAGCAAACGGGTTTTGTCCATCGTCGTTAGGGTTAATTAAAACCATAAAAAAATCAGCATTACCTACATTATCTCTGTTCACAAATTCATTTGGAATTTTTGATGGTTCTGGATCAGCCATATTTGCAGAAATGTATATGGCGTTATCATCATAAACAATTTTCACCTCTGATTTATGTGTGTCAACTTCGGCTTTTCCATTATCAGGACGCATCATTACGAAGTTATTAGCAACAGGAGCATTGGACCAAGAGTCTTCGGTTAAAACCCCATCTATATTGGGTGCTTGTGTAACTCTTGTTGCATTTAGTTTTTTTCTGTTTTGATTGACCTCCTGAGAAAAAATACTAGCTGAAGCAAGGATAAGAGCAAGCAATAGTGTAGTAGAGAACTTAAACATAGTTGATTAAAGTAAGTTTTTGTTTAGCTAAATTATCATCGATTTGGGTTAATAAATCATAATTTGATGTTAATTACTGTAAAGACCTGTTAATTTTTGGGCCGTTACATTTTAAATGTTAAAGAATTGTGAAAAGCAATTTTAATTTAAGAATCTAGTGCACAAATTTACTGTAAATTAAAGTTCAAATTAGCGGAATATATCATTTGAATTTGTATTTTTGTTCGACTTTTAAAATTCATAACTGAAATGAACTTACACGAATATCAAGGTAAAGAAATATTAAACAGTTTTGGCGTTCGTATTCAACGCGGAATTGTGGCAAATACACCTGAAGAAGCTGTAGACGCAGCAAAGAAATTAACTGAAGAAACAGGTACAGGTTGGCATGTAATTAAAGCACAAGTACACGCAGGTGGTCGTGGAAAAGGAGGTGGAGTTAAGTTAGCTAAAAACTTAGATGAGGTAAAAAGTATTTCTAATGATATTTTAGGAATGATGTTAGTTACTCCTCAAACTTCTGCTGAAGGAAAGTTAGTAAACCAAATCTTAATTGCTGAAGACGTTTACTATCCTGGAGATAGCGAGCCTAATGAATTTTATATGTCGGTTTTATTAAACCGTGCTACTGGGAGAAACATGATTATGTATTCTACTGAAGGAGGTATGGATATCGAAGCAGTTGCTGAAGAGACTCCTCACTTAATTTTTACAGAAGAAATTGATCCTGCTACAGGATTATTACCATTCCAAGCTCGTAAAGTTGCTTTTAACTTAGGATTAAGTGGAGCTGCTTTTAAAGAAATGGTAAAATTCGTAACTGCATTATATACTGCATATGTGAAGTCTGATTCTGCGTTATTCGAAATTAACCCAGTATTAAAAACTTCTGATGATAAAATCATGGCAGTTGATGCTAAAGTAACTTTAGATGATAATGCTTTATTCCGTCACAAAGATTATGCAGCAATGCGTGATGAGCGTGAGGAGAACCCAATTGAGGTTGAAGCAAGAGCAGCTGGATTAAACTATGTTGATTTAGATGGTAACGTTGGATGTATGGTAAACGGAGCTGGATTAGCAATGGGTACTATGGATTTAATTAAGCAAGCTGGAGGAGATCCTGCAAACTTCTTAGATGTAGGTGGTACTGCTGATGCACAACGTGTTGAAACTGCTTTTGGAATTATCTTAAAAGACCCTAACGTAAAAGCAATCTTAGTAAACATCTTCGGAGGAATCGTTCGTTGTGATCGTGTTGCTCAAGGAGTTGTAGACGCATACAAAAACATGGGAGACAAAATCAATGTGCCTATTATTTGTCGTTTACAAGGAACAAATGCTAAAGAAGCAAAAGAATTAATTGATAACAGTGGAATGGAAATTATCTCTGCTACAGAGTTCCAAGAAGCTGCTGATAAAGTACAAGAAGTTTTAGAATCATAAAACTTTTTAATTAATTCTTAGTAATATATTTAAAACCTCGCTCTTAAAGCGAGGTTTTTGTTTTTTGATTTATATATTGTTAACTTAAATAAATAGAGAAAATGAAAAAGATTTTAATACTACTCTTATTACCTTTACAATTAGTGGCTCAAGAAGCTCCAAATTCAGTACAGTTTTGGAATACTCTAAAAGAACATTGTGGAAAAGCTTATGAAGGCCAAATTATTGCAGGAGGAAAAGAAGGAGATGGTTTTGTTGGAGAAAAATTAATAATGCATATTCGTTCTTGTGAGGCAAATATTGTTAGAGTTCCATTTTTTGTTGGAGAAAACAAATCTCGTACTTGGGTTTTTACGATGGATGAAAATAAGTTGATTAGTTTGAAACACGATCATAGACATAAAGATGGCTCTGAAGATAAAATAACACAATACGGAGGTTCAAATCCTAATACAGGTTTATCGCATATTCAATTTTTTCCTGCAGATCAAGAGACGGCAAATTTAATACCATACGCATCCAATAATGTTTGGTGGGTAACTATTGATAAAACAAGCTTTACTTATAATTTACGAAGAATAGGAACAGATAGATTTTTCTCTGTAAAATTTGACCTAACAAAAGAAGTTAAAACTCCAAGTGCTCCTTGGGGTAGTGAAGATTAAAAATGTAATTTTATAAGTAGTTGGATATGAAATTGTCCTTATAAGCTCTACCAATTGGTATTTGTTTACCATTTGTTAAATACACTAAGTTCCCTGCAACTTTCTCAATAAACTCAATGTTGATAATAAATGATTTATGTATTTGAACAAAATTGGGAGGTAAATTAAGCAACCAGTTTTTCAATGATAAAGAGGTAAGTGTTTTTTTATCTTGTGAGTATGCTTCAGTATAGTCAGAAGAAGCTTCAATGTATGAAAGTTCTTTATAATGAAGTTTAATCAATTCATGACCTGACTTAATAAAAATGTAGGTTTTGTCTGTTTTTTTAGAGTCTAAACCAACTTCATTTTTTTGAATAATGCTATTATTTACCTTATTTACGGATTTTAGAAAACGTTCAAAAGAAAAGGGTTTTAATAAATAGTCTACAATATCTAATTCATATCCTTTTATGGCATAATCACTAAATGCAGTTGTTAGAATGATATGAGGCTTTTCATCTAAAATTGCAATAAAATCAATACCAGATACTTTGGGTAAATGAATATCTAAAAATAGCAAATCAATTGGGGTTGTCTTTAAAAATTGAAGCGCTTGAAGTACATCTGAAAACGTACCCTTTAATTCTAAAAAATTGACATCGCTAATGTACTTCTGTAAAATACGCTGAGCAGGAGCCTGATCTTCAATTATTATACAAGAAATCATTCGTTAGATAAGTTAAGAGTTAGATTTACAATATAATAATTATTATCTGTTGATATGTTAAGCTTGTGTGCTTTAGGATACAATAATTGTAAACGCTTTTTGACATTTTCTAAACCAATACCTCTCGATAAGTTTCGCGTGTTGGTATTTTCTAAGAAGGTGTTTTTGCAAACAAAAATTAACTGATTGTTTCTAATACTTAAATCAATGTCAATGTCAATTAATTCCGATTGACTAGCAGTACTATGTTTAAAGGCATTTTCTATAAATACCATTAAAATTAATGGGGCAATTTTGTAACTCCCTCTACAGTTTTTTGTATTAAAGCTAACTTTTCCTCGTCCTTCTACTTGAAGTTCATTTAAAGCTGTAAAGTTCTTTAAGTGTTCAATCTCTTTTTCTAAAGGAACAAAATCTTCTTTACAGTCGTATAACATATATCGTAGTACAGAAGATAATTCTAAAATAATAGAGGGTGTTTGAGGAGAGTTGTCTAAAGCATAGGAATATAGGTTATTTAGATTATTGAATAAAAAATGAGGGTTTATTTGAGACTTTAAGAAACGTAACTCGCTTTCATTTACTGCCGTTTGCATGGTTTCTAATTCTTGCTGTTTTTTTACCATGTCCCAAGCAATTTTAAAAGCAACCATCATAAAGACAATAGGAAATATACTTAATAAGGTATAATAAATATTGGAAACATGTTCCGCTCTCTCACCACCAACAAGTAAAGGCTCAAGTACGTATTCTTCAGCATAGTATAGTCCTAAGAGAATAATTAATATAAGAACCCAGAATGTAATGAGTTTCTTTTGATAAAAATACCTAGGTATTAAAACATAACTAATAAATAAAGAGACAGAAAGGTAAAAACTAAAGAAAAAAACAGAATATAAATGAAAGCTTTTATTGTGTTTGTCAAAAGAGTAAATCAAAAACAAAACAACAGCAAATAAGGCTTGATATATAAATTCTTTAGCTTTAAAATTGACTTTCATGTTTTTATGTTTTGTGAATGAAATAAACTGGCATCAAAAATATACTGTAAATGTTAAAAATCTTAATAGAATTCTGTATTCGACACTTTTTAGAAGGTAAACGACATTTCTACGTTTACCCTAAAAATATGGTAGTTTAAAGAAAATATTATTACAAGCTTGTTATAAAATTGATTTTTGCTGTATTAAAAATATACAAATGAAATTAAACCTACTTGTTGTATTCCTATTTATAGGACAATTATGTATAGCGCAAAATACATTAACAGTTAGAGGGAAAATTGTTGATGGAAAATCTAAGCAACCTCTAGAGTTTGTATCGGTAATCATAAATAGTAATAAAACAAATCAACCAATAACTGGAGTAACTACTGGAATTGATGGAACTTTTGAGTTAAAGACTAAAGAAGAAGATATAAATGTAGAAATAAGCTTTATCGGTTTTAAAACTATCAAGATAGATACTATTAAAAAAGAGAATGGTGTTGCTAATTTAAATACCATTGAATTAGAAGAAGATGCACAGCAACTAGATGAAGTTGTCGTAAGAGCAGAAAAATCCTCTACTGAATTCAAATTAGACAAAAGAGTTTTTAATGTAGGAAAAGACTTAAGTTCTACTGGAGCGAGTGCTATGGAAGTTTTAAATAATGTGCCTTCTGTTAATGTAAGTATTGAAGGAGCAATTACTTTAAGAGGTGGGCAAGGAGCACAAATATTAATTAATGGAAAACCTTCGGTTATTGCCAGTCAAGAAGGGAATGCATTGGGAACAATTGTAGCTGATCAAATAGAAAAAATAGAAGTAATCACAAACCCTTCTGCGAAGTATGAAGCTGAGGGAACCGCAGGGATTATTAATATTGTTTTAAAGAAAAATGATAAAAAAGGATGGAATGGTTCTATCAGTTTGAATACGGGTATTCCTAATAATCATAGTGTTGGAGTAAGCCTTAATAAACGAACAGAGAAGTTTAATATTTTTAGTCAGATTGGAGTAGGGAAGCGTACTTTTCCGAATGAATCAAAGAGTTATAATTTAAATAGAACGAATAATAACGAGATTTTATCTAAAGGAGAGGGAGACAAAAACGAACAGTTTTACAACATTACCTTAGGAACAGATTACTATATAAATCAGTACAATGTAATAACACTTTCTGGAAACTTTGCTTATGAAATAGAAGATGAAGATTCTAAAACTCAATTTGATCAAATTGATGGTAGTAATGGAACCTTGAATAGTTCATATAATCGATTTGAACTTACTGAAGCTACCAATCCAAAATTTCAGTATGAGTTACAGTATAAAAAAGACTTTAAAGATAACAAGGAGCAGAGTTTGTTGTTTAGCGCTTTAGGAAGTTTTTTTGGTAAAGATCAATCATCAACATTTAATAACGAAGCAATTGTTGGTATTGCAGATCCAAATCAACAAACACGAACTGATTTTAAAGAAGCTCAATATACTTTTAAATTAGATTATACGCACCCTTTAACAGATGCATATACCATTGAGACTGGAGCACAATATGTATTGAATGATGTAACTAATGATTATGCTGTAGATAATTTTCAAGGAGGTACTTGGGTGAATGATGCTAGTTTGACAAATATTTTTGATTATAAACAAAACGTATTTGGAGTATATGCAACGGCAGCCTATGAAGGAGAAGAATGGGGAGTTAAACTTGGAGGTCGTTTAGAAAACACAGATTTAAATACTGTTTTACAAAACACCAGTCAGAAGAATACTCAAAACTATACAAACTTTTTCCCAAGTGTACATACTTCATATAAAGTAAGTAATAATTTTTCTATTCAAGCAGGATATTCTAAGCGTATTTATAGACCAAGATTATGGGATTTAAATCCATTTTTCAACATTAGAAACCAGTTCAATATATTTACTGGAAATCCGAATTTACAGCCTGAATTTACAGATTCATATGAGTTAACTTCTATTCATAAATTAGGAAAACTTAACCTAAACTTAGGAGTCTACTATCGTAATACTACTGATGTAATTGAAGATGTATCTAGTTTTGATACCAATACAGGAGTTACTACCAGAATGCCTCAAAATTTTGGAACGAGTAAAATAACTGGATTCGAAGCAAACTATAAAGTGAATTTGACAAAGTGGGCTTCTTGGAATGGAGATTTCAACTACAATTTATTCAATAGAAAAGGGCAGTTTGATGCCAATAATAATTTTGATTTTGAAGGAAGTCGTTGGGATACAAAGTCAACTATCAAATTTAAATTACCTGAGAGTTTTGATTTAGAAGTGTCTGGTAATTATCGATCGAAATACAAAACAGCACAGGGGACCGTTTCAAAAAATGCCTTTGCCAATTTAGGATTGAGAAAGAAAATTGTTAAAGGAAAGGTAATTCTAAACTTAGGTGTTCGTGATTTATTTGCTTCAAGAATTTTTGAATCTACTCAAGAAGGGACTAATTTCTTTAGTAGTAGCAGTCGTCAAAGAGGTCGTTTTGTAACATTCGGAATTAGTTATGGCTTTGGAAAAGGAGAAGCTATGGAGTATTCAGCAAGAAAAAGATTTTAAAACATAAACAATAATAAACCCATATAAATTTAAATAAAATGAGAAAAGTAATATTAGCGTTAGTTGTATTGGTAACATTAGGAGTAAATGCACAAGAAAAATGGACAGTAGATGCTTCACATTCATCAATTAATTTTGCAGTATCTCACTTAGTAATTTCAGAAACCACAGGATCTTTTGATGGTTTTGACATTTCTGCAACTTCTAAAGAAAACTTTGAAAGTCCGGTTTTTTCTGTTACCATAAAAACAGCAAGTATCAATACTAAAAATGAAGGAAGAGACAAGCATTTAAGAGCAGATGATTTTTTTGATGCAGCAACATATCCTAGTATTCAATTCGTTCAAAAAGACTTTAAAAAGTTAGATGGAAAAAAGATGGAAATTTCTGGAGATTTAACTATTAAAGGAATTACTAAACCAGTAGTTTTAAAAGGAAAAATTAATGGGGTAGTTGCTACTAAATACGGAATGAAAGCAGGAGTGAAGTTAGAAACTACTATTAAACGTACAGACTTTAACGTAGGTGGTGAAGGAGGTTCTATTGGTGAAGAAGTGGAACTTGTAATCAACTTAGAATTAAATAAAAAGAAAGCTTAATAGCCCCCTATTTAGTTTTTATAAATTGGAAACCTCACTTAACGGTGAGGTTTTTTTAATTATAAAAAAACCAACTATAATTTTTCTTTTAAAACTTCGATTTCATCTCGTAATTGAGCAGCAACCATAAAATCTAATGCTTTAGCTGCTTCTTCCATTTGCTTACGTTTGTTTCGAATGCGCTTTTCAATTTCTGCTTTTGGTAAATATTCTAAGTCCTGTTCTGCTGCCTTTTGAATTGCTGCATCATATTGATGTGTTGTGATGGCAGATCTAGATAAGGTATCATCTATTTTTTTATTGATTTGTTTAGGTGTAATACCATTAGCAGTATTGTAATTGACTTGCTTTTCTCTTCGACGAATGGTTTCATCAATGGTCATTTGCATACTATTTGTAATCTTATCGGCATACATAATAGCTTTACCGTTTACATTACGAGCTGCTCTACCAACGGTTTGTGTTAACGAACGATGTGAACGAAGGAATCCTTCTTTATCGGCATCTAAAATGGCTACTAAAGATACCTCAGGAAGATCTAACCCTTCTCTTAAAAGGTTTACTCCAATAAGTACATCAAAAAGTCCTTTACGTAAATCTTGCATGATTTCCACACGTTCTAAAGTGTCAACATCGGAGTGTATATAACGACAACGAACTTGAATTCGAGTTAAGTATTTAGCAAGTTCTTCAGCCATTCGTTTGGTTAGAGTTGTTACTAAGGTACGTTCGTCTTTTTCAACACGAATTTGAATTTCTTCAATTAAATCATCTATTTGATTTAAACTTGGACGTACTTCAATTTCTGGATCTAATAGTCCTGTTGGTCGAATTACCTGTTCTACAAATAGCCCCTCTGTTTTTTGTAATTCATAGTCCGCAGGAGTAGCAGAGACATAAATCACCTGATTTTGCAACATCTCAAACTCTTCAAATTTTAAAGGTCTATTATCCATTGCTGCAGGTAATCTAAAACCGTATTCTACCAAGTTCTCTTTTCTACTTCTATCACCACCATACATAGCATGAACTTGCGGTACGGTTACGTGACTTTCATCAATAACCATTAAGTAATCATCAGGAAAATAATCTAACAAGCAGAAAGGTCTGGTCCCAGCTTCGCGTCCATCTAAATAGCGAGAATAATTTTCAATACCAGAACAATAGCCCAATTCTCGTATCATTTCCAAATCAAACTCGGTACGCTCTTTTAATCTTTTTGCTTCTAAATGTTTACCAATTTCTTTAAAATAATCATACTGTTTCATCAAGTCTTCTTGAATTTGATGTATGGCATTTTGTAAGACATCAGGAGAGGTAACAAATAAATTCGCCGGATATATAGTCAGTTGATTTAACTTATCAGTTACTTTATTAGTTTCAATATCAAAAGTTTCAATTTCTTCTATTTCATCACCAAAAAAATGTACGCGATAACCACTATCTCCATAAGAAGGATAAATCGTAACAACATCTCCTTTTACTTTAAAAGTACCACTTTTTATCTCCGTTTCGGTACGGGCATATAAACTAGTAACTAATTGATGTAGAAATTTAGTTCTAGAGATTTGTTGGTCTACTTCAATAGGAATTACATTCTTTTTGAATTCTGTTGGGTTTCCGATACCATATAAACAAGAAACAGATGCAACGACTAATACATCTCTACGTCCAGAAAGTAGAGAAGAGGAGGTGCTAATCCTTAGACGTTCAATTTCGTCATTGATAGAAAGGTCTTTTTCAATATAAGTTCCTGTTACAGGAATATATGCTTCAGGTTGGTAATAATCATAGTAAGAAACAAAATACTCTACGGCATTGTTAGGGAAAAATTGTTTAAACTCAGAATATAATTGAGCGGCCAAGGTTTTATTATGTGCTAAAACTAGGGTAGGTCTGTTCACTTTTGCGACAACATTTGCTACCGAAAATGTTTTACCCGAACCTGTAACTCCTAAAAGCGTTTGAAACTTTTCTCCTTCTGTAATTCCGTTTGCTAACTGATTGATAGCTTGAGGTTGATCACCCGTAGGTTGAAACTCTGAAACAATTTGAAAATCCATAACTACAAAAATAAGATATGAATCTATCTTCTTAACAAACTAAAATGGCTTTTTTTTGTGCGAAGTTTTCCATTTTTATCTATCAGACGAGCATCATACCAATAATCATTAGAAGGAAGTCTAGCTCCATTGTACACTCCGTCCCATCCAATATGATTTTTGTCTGGAATAATGGCTACTTGTTTTCCGTATCTGTCATAAATTTTCACAGTAACATCTTGAAAAAAATCGTTGTCTACTCCTTGAATTCTCCATGTATCATAAATTCCATCTTCATTGGGAGTAAAGTGCCTTTGGAAAAAAATTACTGGAATTTCATCAGAAATAGTATCTCCACAGCCATTTCTATCTCTTATGGTTATAGTATAAATACCAATGGGTAAATTAGAAAATGTGATGGAAGCATTGTTTCCTGGTAAAAATTGATTCGAACTACTAAGTATAAAATCATAGCTTCCTAGTCCGTCAACTACAATTGATATACTATTATTGTCAATTGAATCATCTGTAACCGAAATATCAACAATCACAGCACTACTAGAGGTGACAACTTCAAAAGTATTAAAGCCAGTACAAGAAGTCATAGCTTGTAGATTTTGTCTCGTCACTTCAACTCTATAGCTTCCTGCCTCTGAAGCATTATATATAGCACTTGTAGCATTTTGAATAGGTTCTCCTTCTAAATACCATTGATAGGAGTCGTTTGTATTTCCTGTAGAGGCATCTAAACTAACGGTTGCTATGGGCTCAGTTCCCAAAGGAAAATTTACACATAATAAAGTTGGAGTGGTACTTCCTTGTGGTATGGGTAATGGTTCTACAAATATGGTAAAACTAAATATGGCAACACAACTAGGATCTGAATTAAGAACAACTCTAACATAAACATCAGAAGAATTTGTAAAAAGATCATCTTCATAAGGAGGAACAATTGGATTGTTTTGCGCATTTGCATCAGATTGATTCCTATAGAAACTAATTGTATGTGTAGAAGTACTTATGGTTGGGTTAAGAGTTATTATTTCATTAATGGTATTATTAAAATCATATGTTCCTTGCCCATTTCCTAAGCTGCTTGTAGCAGAAGAATTGTTTGCGTTTTGATCAATCTCGCAGACAAAAACATTGCTAATATTGGTGTTGTTAATAACTTGATTTACTTGAAGCTCGAGTGTCCCAAGTGAAAAACAACTTGTATTTCCAGAAGAGCTATAGTTTACACGAACTACTAAGGTTTCTGGATTAGTGGTGTTGGTGTAGTTTGCAGCAGGGAGTGGAGTTGAAAAAGAGGTGTCTGCCTGTGTGAAAAACTGCACGGTAACATTAGTAGCACTATTCGTTAAAGCAGCGATTTGAGTGGTTAAATCGAATGTGGTACTTCCATCATTTGGATTTGAATCGGCATCACATTTTTGAAAAACAGGAACAGAGGCTACAGTTGGAGGATCAACAAATTCAACTTCAACTTCAGAATCTAAGGTTTTAGCACAGGTTGCTTTTAAGGTAGTGGTAAGTTTGTAGATTCCAGACCCCCAGTTAATATTGTTGATTGTTAATATAGAATCTGTACCTACAATGTTTCCATCCTTTTCCCAAGAATAGGTAGCTCCTGGTTCAATTCGACCTGCTTTTAACCTATAATCTTGTCCTGAACAAAAGAATTGTTTGGTATCGCTTATAACTTGATCCGTATCTGCATTAAGAATGGTTGTAGGTAAAAAGAAGGATTGAATAAAAGGAGGAAGCCCTTGTGCTGAGTTTCTACCGTTTAAATTGACTCCATTATGAACGTAATTGATAGTGTTTTTATCATTTTCTGGATTATTAATAACTCCTAATTGAGGGCTTTCACTAACAGCATGATAAATTTTCCCATCAGGACCTAATTGAAAAGCTCCTCTAGTTCCTGAATATGTAAAGAAAGGTGTGCCTCTTGATGCATTAATAATATTGATATCTGGATTGCTAATGTCGAATTGATATAGATTAGCTTCGGCAAATTGAGAAAAAACATCCGGACCAGTAGCAATGTATAATTTGTTTCCCGAAATAGAAAATTCTACTCCATAACCAATATTTCCATCTAAGTTCAGTCTTCTTCCATTTGAAACAACACCAGTTGCTGCTGAAAAATCAAAAATATAGCTACCTGCTTCGGAACTCGCCAATACTAGTTTTCTTCCATCTGGAGATAATTTTAGATAACCTCTAGTACTAAAAAATATAAAGAAACCTATGGGAGAAATAATTGGAGTCGTATTCACTCCTGCTGAGGTAACTTCAAAGGTATAGAAATTATCACGATCAGCAGTTATTACCCAATAAGAGTCACATGTTCTACCAATAACAGAAGTTACTTTTTCATCAGCAGAGCCAACTAATAGAATATTTTTAGAAGTAACATCTCCGTTTCCTCCATTCAAACTCATGTCAATAATTGAATACCGAAACCCATCTCCATTCCCTTCTTGAGCGTCAACTGTAAATAGATAATAAATATTGGTGTTTGAAGGATTAGGAACGATTAGTCCTGATTGGGTACTTGAATTATCTCCTAGTAAACCTGTACCATTTGGCATTAGATTATGATTTCTGTCCCAAACTTGAATTCCATCAGAATAAAAAAGAAGATTTCCATTTAAATCTGAAATAGAAGAGCAACCTTCTAGTGTGTTTAATTGCCCATTTGTAAGCGCAACAGGTGCCCCAGCACTAAAATCAATACCGGCATTTCTTCCGAAATACCAAAAATTAGCTTCATTTTGTGCTGTTAATATAAGTGAGGAGTGAAGAAATAATATGAGAATTAATTTCTTCATTGTGTGAGTTATTACTTAATACAAATTTAAGGAATTAAAAAGATATTTTAGAGAGGTTTAGTTGTATTGTATTGAAAAACAGTGTTTTTCATGTGTTTGTAAGTGGTTTTTAACTTTGGTCCAATAAAAAAGGTGAGTCATTCAACTCACCTTTTCGTTTATAATTATTTTCTTAATAAGGAGAAGTGTCCTTGATGTTGATAAACTTTTCCTTTTCGGTCTACTAATTGTATTTTAAACCAGTAGTCACTTGATGGTAATACATTTCCATTATAGGTACCATCCCATCCTGTATGATCTATTGGTAAGACAGCTACTATTTTTCCAAATCGATCAAATACATGAATACTACTACTTGGGTAGAAGCTAGAATTAGCACCTTTTATTTTCCAAGTATCATTTTGTCCATCACCATTTGGAGTTAAGAACTTAGGATATTCTATAACAGAAACATCTAACCTGGCATTAGGCTGACATCCATTTTTATCTCGAATAACAATAGTATAAATTCCTCCGATAAGGTTATTAAACACAGGTTCATCTTGGAACAAGGTTTGGTTATTTTTTTCATCTATAAGTGAAAACTCATAATCGCCAATTCCTAAATTATTGTTTTCTGTAATGATGGTTATAGAGTAATTATCTAATCTATTATTATTTGTGTCATCTACAATAACTACATCATCAGCGTCAAAAACAGGAGCAGTAGAAGGGTCTACTTGAATTATCTCAGATCTTTCACAAGCAGTAGGGTTCCTCATTGTAGCTGTTACCACATAAGTTCCTGCAGTTTGAACATCATAGAATGGATCTGTACTTAAAATGTTTGTTGGATTCCCTTTAATATACCATTTATAATCATAGGTAGCTCCAGGATTCAATGCCTCTAAACGTGTTTGAGGATTGTTTAAACAAACAATAACAGGAGTAGTTACAGTAAAGCTAGGTAAAGGATTAATAACAATGTTAAAGCTTAAATTATCGTTTACACAAGATGTTTTAATGTTTTGTACTCTTACATATATGGTTTGATTATTATTAGTGTTTTCATATTTATTCTCGTCAATTGGAGCATTTCCAGATTGCGCATCTGCTAAGCTTGTATGGAACGTTACTTTGAAATTACTACGCTCTGCTGGAGTGTAATTTGCTAAAATCTCTGAGTTCTTTGAGTTTAAGGTAATATCTCCATTGATGCCATTAGTATCGTCTTGATTTGTATCACTATTATTATCACAATCTTCATAATTTGTGATATTAACAGGTAAGCTTGGTTCTGGGTGTATGATAATATCTAATGTAGCAAGTCCATATCTACATTGAGTGTTTCTATCGTAGAGGCTAACATATATTCGTTCTCTAGCAGGAGCATCACCCGATCCAGGAGCTGGAATAATAGTTGTTGTTGGCTCATTTGAATAATTGGTCTTATCTGGGAAAGGAAGAACTCCATCAATAGCATTTTGAAGTGTTCTATGATAAGTTATAGTAAAGTCGCTAGGATTTCTTCCATCCAAAATTTCCGAGTCTCTTTGCGATAAGTCTATGTTTTGTGCTAAACCATTTCTAGGATCTCCGTCACTAGCAGTTGCTACATCACAAACTTCTAAATCTGTAATAGCTTTTGAAATAACTGGTAATGGGTTTATGATGATATCAAAAGTTAAATGATCATTAAAACATCCTGTACTATTATTGACAACTCTTACATAAACAGTTTCTCTATCTCTAGTTTGATTTGTATAACTCGTATCATTAGGAATAGGATTATTTCCTGTATTTGCATCCGTAGCTGAGGTATGGAATGTTACTGTATAATCAGCCATTGCCTGAGTAGGTCCTAAAATAGCACTTACGCGGTCTCTTAAGTTGATATTTACATTTATACCATCATCAAAAGCTCCACTATTGAAATCATCACAGAATTCAAAATTAGGAACAGTATTGGCAGTTGGTGGTTGTTGTGCCCAAATAGTAAATTCACCTAGACCAGTACAATCATTATTGATAGTACTTATAATTTTAATATATAAAGGTTGAGGTGTTGCCGCAGGTACATTTTTATTCCTATAATTAGCTAAATCAGGAATCGCATTTAACACAGCATCTCTATCAGCTAGATTTTCAAATATTAATACATCCAAGTTTGGTCTTAAACTTGCTGGAAACAATGCTTTAACATCTGTTACAACAGAGCTAATATCAAAAGTAGTGATACCATCAGTATCATTGTTGCTCGCATTGTTATTTCCATCTGCATCAAGGAAATCGTCACATTGTCTAAACTGATTTGAGTAAGCCACGTTTGCTGAATGTCCAATAACAATATTGATTCGAGAGATTCTATAACAGTTTTTATTTGAAATTGTTCTTACCCATACAGTATCTCCATTAGATAATGGATGTGCTGTTTGATTTGTAATTTCTGAAGTATCCATTATAGCGTCGTTTTCAGTAGGGTAGTACTTAAAACTCTCATTTAAATGGTTCGTAGAAATATTTTGTTGAGACAAAGTAAGGTTGATGTTAGCGTTTGTATCAAAATCAACATCACAATGTCTAATCGTTGTAGGATTATTTGCAATTACAGGTAAGGCATTTACAACTAAATCAAATGAAACAGAAGAATCATTACATGCTACATTAGTGTTGTTTTCAACTCGAACATAAATTGTTTGAGAGTTAACAGTAGCATTTCTATATGGAGCATTCTTATCAATTACATCAGTAGTACTACTTGTTTGAGCACCGGTAAGTGAGGTGTGATAAGAAACTTGATATGTTGTAGGGTTTAAACTTCCTAAAATTTCATTGTCTTTTGTACTTAAGTTAAAACTATTGTAGAAACCATCAGTATCACTTCCACTAGCAGTATCATCACATACTTCATAATTTATAGGAGTTTGTGGTGTTGGTTTTCCAGTAACGGCAAGTGTAAAAGTTTTTATATCATAACATGCATTAGGAGCAGATGTATTGTGCATCCTTGCATATATGGTTTGATTACTAAATGCAGTTGGGTTTGTATATGGGTTGGACAATGCATTTGCTGTATTGTTATTATTAGCATCAGTAGCGTCAATATAATATACCACTTCAAAAATAGCAGGATCTAATCCATTTAAAACTTGAGGAGTAACATCGTTTTGTAAATTAAACGAATTGAATCCGTCATTATCAACATCACAAAAGAATATATTTGAAGGCTGCGTAGCTGAGGTTGCTTGATAAATTTCTAGATTAAATTTAGCTTGTTGCTCTATAATATTACCACAAGTGTCGACACGTGTAACTTTTAACTGATATGTTCCAGCATTAGCCATGGTCATATTATTTATGTTTAAGTTAATTGTGTTGGAAACAGTATTAGTTGTAGTACCATTATCAAAAGTCCACTCATATACAACATTTGTACCCGTTACAGGATCTGGTGCAATAGTTTTAGAGTCACCAACACAATGCTGTAAGGTTTGATCATTTACAATAGTACTGGTTATTTGATCTTTAATTTCAATAGGTAGTAATAAGGAAGATAAGAATGGAGGTAAACCTTGTGTAGCTAATCTACCACCTAAATCTACAGATTGATGAGAATAATTACAGGCGGCGCCAGTTTCATCTGGATTATTAATTACACTAATTCTACTATTTCTATCACTACTCCAATAAATTTTTCTATCTGGACCAAGTTGTAAGGCTCCTCTAGTATTTAAATAACTATGTACAGTGTATCTAGAATTATTTACTTCTGTAATTGAATTTTTAGTTACATCAAATTGATATAAGTTTTCAGTTGTTCCAAAAGTCCATTCACCAGTAGAAACATATAGTTTTTGACTTGTTATCGAAAATTCTGCTCCATAAGCGCTTTCTGAATTTACATTAATTTGTTGAGGAGTTGATGCTCCACCGAAGTGAGAAACTCGTCCAGAGGTATCATCAAAGTCAAATAGGTAGGCTCCACTAGTCATATTAGCTAAGACTAATTTTTTTCCATCCGGAGATACTTTTAAATATCCTCTAGGGTCATTTATAAACAAACCACCTAAAGAAGAAACTACAGGGTTTGCGGTATCTACTCCATTTTCATCTACTTTATAAGCATAAAAGTCTCCATTACTAGCAAAAGAAATTACCCAGAAAGTATTACAAGTACTAGCCCTTACTGCAGTTACCTTTTCTGTCCATTGATCTTTTAAAAGAGGTGTGTGTAAAGACACAGGACCATCAACGATATCTCCTTTACCACTATCTTCTGTCATATCAATAGTATAATACCAAAAACCAAATTCGCCACCAGCACCTACCGTTGCTCCAACTGTAAAAAGGTAATAGATATTTGGCTTTTTAGGAGCTGGAACTGTTAAGGCCGATTGAGAACTTGAAGAGTCTCCTTTCAGTGTTTGACCTCCAACAGCCGGATCCGTAAACGGCATTGGTTGATTTGATGAATTCCAAATGGTTAAGTTTCTAGCATTTGGAGATGGTGCTCCTACGTAAAATAAAAGGTTTCCATTCGAATCTGAAAAAGACGAACAGCCTTCAAAAGTATTTAACTGACTTCCAGAAACCGGTACAGGTACACCTGAATTAAAGTCTAGAGCAGCATTTTGACCAAAATACCAAAAATTAGCCTCCTTTTGAGAGAAAATAGGAGTAGCGTTTAGGAATATTATACATATTAAGAGTAGTAGTTGTCTCATCCTTTATAATTTGTTGCTAATATAAAACAACTAAACTACTTAAAACCCCCTATAAATCGCGTTTTTTTAACAAATAATATGATAAATAGACAAAAACAAAAGTCCAGACCAGTACAATAAGGATGTTTATGAAGCCTACGGAATAATCTTTTGTGAAATTTTCTCCAATTTGACTTGCTACAGATTTTACAGCTCCTAGTCTTGTAAAAGGTTCTTTTATTAAATTAGTCATGGCTTCGAGAGGAAGGAAATTTTTAATGCTTTGTGCTATATCCCAACTCGATACAAATTTCCAACCAAGTAGACCATAAATTAAATTTTCAATAAAAACCCAAACAATCATTGCTCCAACTGCAAATGCAGAACGTTTAATTAAAATTCCTAAGAATAGTCCAAAAGAGAAGAAGCCTACGAGTTTGATAAAAAAGGCAAATAAATATTCTAGATCTGAGAATATAATAGACAACTCGTTAAAATCAGAATATATTAGTCCAAGTATTAAAGAGACTACAAAAACAAAAAGTGTTGATGAGAATGCAAAGGCAATTACTGTATAAAACTTAGATAGAATAAATTCTTTCTTACTAAGGCCATCAATTAAGTTTTGTTTTAAAGTTTTGTAGCTATATTCATTAGCCATCATAGAAACAATAACTAATAGAAGGAAAAACTTTAAGATTGCCGCTATATAAGTATTAAAATGCCAGATGTAAGGAAAATTAAAAATACCTTGATCTGCCAAATGGAACTTTACTGGACCAATATCAAATTTTATTGCAGCAATTAAAGCAATGGATGTTAATAATCCAAAATATATTATAGATAGAACTTTACTCGCTCTATTGTGTTTTAATTTATGAAATTCAATGGTTAATAATCGTAACATAGCAGTGGGTTAGTTGTTGTTGGTTAAATTTAAAAATTGTTGTTCTAAGCTTGGTTTACGCTTTACTAAATGTGAAACTATAATTCCGTTTTCAAATAAATACTGATTTATTTTGGAAGCAGATGTTTCATTTTCTAAACTAGCAATTACCAAGTCGTCATCTACATTTACGGTAGCAATATCATAGTAGTTTTTTAAAGTAGTTACTAATTTATCAATATCACCTTCTGTTTTGACCTCAATAATACCGTTAGAAGCAATCATGTTTTCTACTCTACCACTATATAATTTTACTCCATTTCTTATAACAACAACATGAGAGCAAACTTTTTCAACTTCATCAAGAAGGTGTGAAGCCAATAAGATGGTAGTTCCGTTTTTTGCTATTTTTCTTATTATTTGACGAATTTCATGTATTCCTTGTGGGTCTAATCCGTTGGTAGGTTCATCAAGAATTAAAATTTCAGGATTGTTAAGTAGGGCAGAAGCAATAGCCAAGCGTTGTTTCATACCTAAAGAATAGGTTCTAAACTTACTATTTCTTCGCTCGTAAAGGTTAACAACTTTAAGCTTTTCTTCTATGTTCTCATCAGAAACCCCTTTTATTTTACAAATAAGCTGCAGGTTTTGAATAGCAGTCATGTAAGGGTAAAAATTAGGACGCTCAATAATTGCCCCTACTTTTTTTAGTGCTTCATGTGTAGACATTGACCCATCAAACCAACTGAATTCTCCTGAGGTTTTATTTACAACGTTTAAAATAATACCTAGCGTAGTAGATTTTCCACTTCCATTAGGACCTAAAATACCATATACATTTCCTTTTTGAATGTCAAATGATAGGTTATTTACAGCGTGGATTTTGCCGAATTTTTTATCGAGGTTTTTAATTGATAGGATAGTTTCCAAAGCTTTTTTGGTTTAGTTAATTATATACGTATTTGACGATCTATGTAAATTTTTGTTACAATTTATAAAAGAAAAAAGACTTTCTACACAAGAAAGTCTTTTTTAATTTGAAAGTTATTATTTGTTATGATTTGTCTATCAATCTAAAACCTTCTCCATGAATATTTAAAATTTCAACATTTTCATCTCTCTTTAAATATTTTCTAAGTTTAGCGATATATACATCCATACTTCGAGAAGTGAAATAATTATCATCTCTCCATATCTTAGTTAAAGCTAATTCACGAGGCATTAGGTCATTTTTATGTATAGCTAACATACGTAGAAGCTTGCTTTCTTTTGGAGATAGTTTTTGCGGTTCTTCTGCGCTAAAAGAAAGGTGGCGCAATTTAGAGTTGAAGTCAAACCTCCCAATCTTAAACTCAAATTCTTCACTTTCAGTAGACTTTTCATTCTCTTTTCTTTGAAGAATTGCCTTTATCTTATGTAATAATACTTCTGAATCAAAAGGCTTGTTAAGATAATCATCAGCACCAACTTGATATCCTTTAAGTACATCTTCTTTTAAAGTCTTTGCTGTTAAAAAGATAATTGGAACTTCTTTGTTTGTTGTACGAATATCCTGCGCTAAAGAAAAACCATCTTTACGAGGCATCATTACATCTAAAATACACAAGTCGTATTCAGAATTTTTAAACATGATTAATCCGTCAATTCCATCTTTAGCATGTGTTACATTATAATCGTTTAATGCTAAATAATCTTTTAACACTGTTCCAAAATTTGGATCGTCTTCAACTAATAAAATCTTTTTTGTTCCCATTTTTGCCTTCTTTATATTAATGGTATTTTTATTGTAAATGTACTTCCTTTACCTTTTTCACTATCAACAAAGACAGAGCCTTGATGATTTGTTATAATTTCCTTTACGTAAGCCAGTCCTAAACCATGACCTTTTACGTTATGTATGTTTCCTTTATGTTCTCTATAAAATTTATCGAAAACATATTTTTGAGCATTTTTACTCATTCCTATTCCTTCATCTTTTATCTTAAAGATAAAAAACTTATTAGTATTTTCCGAAAAAACATCAATCTTTGGAGGTTTTTCAGAGTACTTTATTGCGTTTTCTAACATGTTAACAATTACATTGGTTAGGTGAAATTGATTTCCTAAAACTTCTGTAGAAATTGCTTTAAAATGTTTGGTTACACTTCCTTTTTTATCGTCTACAATAAGTTGAATGTGTTCGATAGCCTCCTCAATTATGTCGTGCATATCAACGGCATCCTTACTTATATCTATTTGATTCTTTTCTAATTTCGAAATTCTTAAAACGTTTTCAACTTGACCATGCATTCGTTTATTTTCATCACGAATCATCTGCACATACCTCTTTACCTTATCTTCATCTTTGATGATTTTTGGGTTTTTTATAGCATCTAAAGCTAAGTTTATAGTTGCTATAGGAGTTTTAAACTCATGTGTCATGTTGTTGATAAAGTCAGTTTTTATTTCTGAAATTTTCTTTTGCCTTACTAATTGATATAATGATGTAGAAAAGGCCGCAATAATAATTCCAATAAATAATAAAGACAGAATCAAAATCTTAACAATATCAGATAATATCTCTTTTTCTTTATTAGGGAACTTCACATATAGCTTATAAATACTGTTTCCTTTTTCATCTTCAAATAACGGATAATAAAAATTATCTTCCGGTTGAATTTTAAAGTATCCAGATTTTAAAGAGGTTGCTAAGCCATCTTCATAAACTCCATATTTAAATTCCTGTTTTACATTTCGTTTTGTAAATTCTTCCTTAAGAGTTGCATTTAATTCAGAATTACTAATTCTTTTCTTTAAAGGCAGTCTCTTTCTCACTTCCGAAAAAGCGTCATAAAGTTGAGCAGTATTCCAATCGTTAAAATTACTTGTTGAAGTAAATTTGTTTATCAATCGATTGTTTGCATAATTATTATCTGCTCCTGTTAAGGCAACTATAGACATAAAGTCTCTTTTACCTGTAATCTTCTTTATAACTATTGATTCGTCAAAATTTGGGTTTCCAAAGTTTTGTGTTGGAATCTCATGTTCTTCTTCTATGTATTCACTAAAAAGAAATTTTTTACGTCCAGTGGTATCAATTTGTTGGTATAAAAAATTGGCTACTCCTGTTTTAGTTCTATATAAATTACTTTCAATGAAAGGGGTATACTCTCTTAAAATATCTTGCTCTTCTCTTTCCTTAATTCTTTCGGCAGTTTGAGCTAGGGCTATTCTTACATTGGTTTCAAATCGTTGTTGTTTATTATTAATAGAATCGTTAATCCAATACACCTGAACCGAGATGATTCCTATCAAAGAGATACTCATTAAAACGACAATAAG
Organism: uncultured Tenacibaculum sp.; assembly: GCF_947498805.1. Classification (GTDB taxonomy): domain Bacteria; phylum Bacteroidota; class Bacteroidia; order Flavobacteriales; family Flavobacteriaceae; genus Polaribacter. Next base: position 145,021 of record NZ_CANMLT010000001.1, read on the forward strand.
AATAAATATTCGTTTATTCATAATTCAAAAATATATTAATAAGATATTGGATGGTTTCTTTTAACTTACATTAACAAAGATAATTTCTTTTTAAGAAAAATTTAAGAATTACAATGAGATGTTTTTATAAGTACTTTTATTTTTTGTTAAATAATTATGGATTTCTAAAACTTTAGTATTTGTAATGTCTAAAGAAATGTTAAGTATCTTATAGTGAGAAAGTAAGAGTTTTTTCTCATCTGTCCACTGATTTTTAACTCTTTGTAAGACTTCTTTTCTGGTAGTCCCATCCCTTTTAACAACACGAGCTATTTTAGTTTCTAAAGGAGCAGTTACAGTGATTATTTTATCACAAATTTGATCGCTTCCGTTTTCAAATAGAACGGCATTTTCATACAGAATATAATCCTTTGATCTGTTTTTATTGATAAAATCATTAAGATGTTGATGAACTACAGGATGTACAATAGTATTTAGAACAGCTAATTTATTTTTATCTTGAAATACAATACCTGCTAAATATGGTCTATTTAGCTGATTGTTTATATAGGTTTGCGCTCCAAATGTTTCAATTAATGAACCTTTGATAGTTTTTGAAGTATTCATTAGTTTTTTTGCTTCGATGTCAGCAATATAAATAGCAACATTTTCTAGTTTTGAAAACATATGAGCAACTGTAGACTTTCCACTACCAATACCTCCTGTTATTCCTACAACCATAATTATTTGTTAATTAGAAAATCAATTTTATTTGGAGAAAGCCTAACAGAAGATATCATAGTTGGCTTATCCTTTATTTGCGGAATAAGAAAATTAACATTGTCATTCAAAGCTTTTTGATAATCACAAATAATTACAAACGATTCACTTGATATCTTATTAAAATTACTTAAACCTACTTTATAAGTTACTTTTACCTTTTTAGGAAAAATGTTTAGTTGTATATGTGAAGGTATGTTTTTTATTGTTATTGGAACGTCAACTTCTCCTTCTGTAAACTTATCTACTTCAAGATTTATAAGAGCTTCCTTTTCTTCAAATTTTATTGAAGATTGTTTTGGCGATATTATTTTTAAGGCTTTAGAAACATTTCCTGAAACATTACTGAGTGTTAACTCTTCTAATACCAGTTCTTTGATTTCATTTAATTGAGATTGTGTCCCTGAAATTGCGATAGTACTAGGGGTAACTTCAATTGGTTTAGCTAAGTCATAACCTAATTGAAAATTTAATTTTACATTAGGTTTTAAAGGAACCTTTTTTGAAGCCAATTTATCTAAAGAAACAATAATAGAATCCTTTTCAATAGCTAGTATTTTAATTCCTTTTCTCAATTGTTTTTGAATTTGAGATTGGATGTTTTTAGGTAGAAAGAAATAATGACTACGTCCTTTCTTTTGAAGTGTTTCTAAATCTAAATTGATTTGAGGAGTGGATAAGTTTTCAGCAAACAATTTAAAGCCTGATCCTTCAACAATAATATCTAAATGTTTAATTGGATTAGATTTATAAACTTTGTTTTGAGGTAGGTTAATGTAGTTTACCTCGTATTTTACAACCGAAGAATATTCTTTAGACAAGTTAATTAACAACCACATAAGAGCAGCAGCAAATAAGAAGCCGAAAAAAACTTTAGGTATGTTACTGAATATTTTCACAATTAAACTTTATGCAATCTAACAAAAAAAAAGTGAGCTTTTCAGCTCACTCTTCTAACTTTTATAAAAAAGATTATTTTTCTGTATTCTGAGCGTATTTCTTACTAAGTTCATGAGAAATAGCTGAACGTTCAAATTTGATTTTTCCAGCTCCTGTTTCTATAGTAACTGTATTATCATTATCATTTATCTCAACTATCTTACCATGTATGCCGCTAGAAGTAACAATTTTATTTCCCTTTTTAATAGAGGTTTGAAATTGTTTTTCTTTTTTTTGACGATTCATCTGAGGACGAATAATTAAAAAATAAAATACTCCAAGCATTGCTAAAATAGGGAGCATATTCATTAATCCACTTGAACCGCTTTGTAATGCAATAGATAAAAACATTATGCGTCTTTCTTTTTAGGTGTTACCATTCCTGTAATTTTTACAACCTCTCTACCAGCTTTAGTATTGGTGTATAATGTTACAGACTTAGATTGCTTATTTGGTTTACCACTGGTATTAAATGAAACTTTAATTTCTCCAGTTTCTCCTGGTTTAATAGGTGTGTTTTTAGGCCATTCAGGTACAGTACAACCACAAGTAGCTTGTGCGTTTGTAATAACTAAATCTGATTTTCCTGTATTTGTTACAATAAAAGTAGTTTTAACTACTTCACCTTCTGGCACAGTACCAAAATCATGAACTTCTCTATCAAATGAAATTACTGGAGCACCTTTGCTAATACTTAAATCTCTTTTTTCAGCACTTTCTATATTTTCAGACTTAACTTTTGATGAAGCATTTCCTTTAGCACAAGAAACAAACATTCCTGTAGTAACTAAAAGAGCTAATGCAACTACTATATTCTTCATGTTTAATAAATTTTTAAATAGTTAGGTAAAAATAGTAAATTAAAGCAATCCTCTTCCAATTTTAACCATTCTTTTTGAATTATGATATTCTTTAGAAAGCTTATCTAAAACCCCATTGATAAATTGTCCACTGTTACTAGATGAATAATCTTTAGCTAATTCGATGTATTCATTAATGGTAACTCTACTTGGAATTGAAGGGAAATGTAAGAACTCTGTGATAGCCATTTTTATTAAAATCATGTCAATATCAGCAATTCTATCAGCTTCCCAGTTAGGAGTTTTTGCGGTAATTTCCTCATCATATTTATGATGATGAAGCATGGTTTTGTTGAATAAACTGTTCACAAACAATTTATCATCATTGTCTTTATATAAACTACCTAATATAAATGGTTTGTTAGGGTTTTGCTTGTTAAGAGATTTAATTATCCAAGTGTTTACAAATGGAATATCATCTACCCAAGAAATCATTTTGTCTTCGTAATATTCTGCTAGCTTTTCATTTGGAGCTACAATTTCTCTAAAGAAATCTATTACAAAGGCTCTGTCAACATTATAAGAATCTTCAACAGTATCCATATACTTTTGGTATAAGTCACTTTTTTGTAACTCTTCCCAAATAATTTTAACGTACTCATCATCTAGGATCCAGTAGTTAAGTTTATTCAACTCAATATACCCTTCTAAACTAACACTTTCGTTAATTAGATTGAGTAAACGATTGTTTGTGAATTTTGTATTAGGATTTAAATCTTCTTTTGTAGCAAGAATTTTCTTTTTAGAAAGTTCCATTTTTTTTCGAGCTAGCTTCTGTACCTCAATTAATAATTGAAGGTTGACAGTATATAGATCGAACATTTTTTGAATGCTATGTTTAACAAATTTTTCCTCTTTAACTAAATCGTTATTATCGGAGTGTAACATAGCGTACACTGATTGCATTACTTTAACTCGAATATGTCTTCTGTTAATCATTATAAAGAACTTTAAAAAAAAGAGCGATAGAAATTGTTTCTAACGCTCTGCAAAAGTAAAACTTTTTTAATTTTTTATCTAGCTATTTTGCTCTTTTTTACGAGCGTCAATTCTTGCTTGTGCAATATTAAATGCTGCTTGATGCGTAGTAATATTTTCTTTCTCAGCTAAAGCAAAGATTTCCAAAGTAGTATTGTAAATGTTTTCAGTTCTTTTTAAACTTTCTGCTTTGTCGTATCCTACAACTTCTGCATAAACATTAATAATACCTCCAGCGTTAATTAAGAAATCAGGAGCATATGCAATTCCTTTTTCTTGTAACATTTTTCCGTGTTTTAACTCATTTGCTAATTGATTATTAGCAGCACCAGCAATTACTTTAGCTTGTAATTGAGCAATACTCTCATCATTTACAGTAGCACCTAACGCACATGGAGCATAAATATCAATATCTAATCCGTAAATATCATTTCCTAATACTACGTTAGCACCATATTTTTTACTTAATTCTTCTAAACGAGCTTCGTTAATGTCGTTTAAAATAACTTGTGCACCTTCGTCAGTAATATGCTTTACTAATGTTTCACCTACATGACCAACTCCTTGTACTAAAACTTTCTTTCCTGCTAAGTTATCTGTACCAAACTTATATTTAGAAGCAGCCTTCATTCCCATATATACACCATATGCAGTTACAGGAGAAGGATTTCCTGAACCTCCAATAGCTTCAGAAACACCCGTTACATGAGGAGTTACTTCTCTAATAACATCCATATCACGAGTTTCCATTCCAACATCTTCAGCAGTTATGTATTTTCCACTTAAAGAATTTACATACTCCCCAAATTTACGCATTAAAGCGTCGTTCTTTTGTGTTTTAGCATCACCTATAATAACCGCTTTACCACCTCCTAAGTTTAAACCAGAGATAGCTGATTTATAAGTCATACCACGAGATAAGCGTAAAACATCATTTAACGCATCCCACTCACTTTTATATTGCCACATTCTAGTACCTCCTAAAGCAGGTCCTAAAGTTGTGTTATGAATACCAATAATTGCTTTTAAACCTGTATCTTCGTCGTTGCAAAATACAATTTGCTCATGATTATCAAAAGATAATTGCCCAAATACTGGGTTGTTCTTAAGGTCTTTAGTATCAATGATTTCTGATGTCATCTGTAGTTGTTTTTTACTTTGAAATTATTTTAATAATCTCAAAAATTGAGTCGCAAAAGTAAGAAATCGTTAAATCATAAGCAAAAAAACTACCTCTTATTATGTTATCTTTAACAATTAGAGCGTTAAATTGAGTATATCATATTAAATAAGAAAAATAAATATTGAAAGCATTACAATACCTAAATAAATATTTTATAAAGTATAAATGGAGATTACTTTCTGGAATTGTTATTACACTGTTGTCAAAGGTGTTAGCTTTAAGGATTCCTGTGGTTATTCGGAATTCTCTGAATGTGGTTGAGTCATATTTAAAGAAAGAAGTAGAAAGTTTGGCTGAAGTAAAGTCAGAATTACTGTACAATATTTTCCTGATTATAGGATTAACACTGGTAGCAGGTTTCTTTACTTTTTTAATGCGTCAAACAATTATTGTGATGTCTCGTTTAATTGAGTTTGATTTAAAGAATGAGATTTACAAGCAATATCAAGAGTTATCTATTAACTTTTATAAGAAGAATCGAACAGGTGATTTGATGAATCGTATACATGAGGATGTTTCTAAGGTACGTATGTATTTCGGACCTGCAATTATGTATACCCTGAATATGATTGTGTCTTTTGTAGTTGGTTTTACTCAAATGATGCAAATTGATGTAAAGTTAACCATGTATACACTAATTCCTTTTCCGGTTTTATCTGTGTCAATATTTATGTTGAGCAGACAAATAAACAAGAAGAGTACAGTGGTTCAACAATATTTATCAAAACTAACCACATTTAGTCAAGAGTTTTTCTCAGGAATTAATGTGGTAAAGTCATATGCAATTGAGCCGAATATTGTAAAAAGCTTTAAAGAATTAGCAGATACCAGTAAGGAAAAGAACATTGATTTGTATAAAGTTCAAGCCTTGTTTTTTCCATTGATGATTTTATTAATTGGAATAAGTAATATCATTGTACTTTATATAGGAGGAAAGCAATATATAGATGGAGAAATAGGTTTAGGAGTTGTTGCTGAGTTCTTTTTATATGTAAACATTTTAACTTGGCCAGTAGCAATATTAGGATGGGTTGCAGATATTATTCAGCAAGCAGAAGCTTCTCAACAACGTATTAATGAGTTTTTAAACCATGTGCCTGAAATTCAAAATGAAGTTGAAGATAAAACAGATATCAAAGGAAATATATCGTTTAAAAATGTATCCTTAGTATATGATGATACCAACATACAAGCATTAAAAAATATTAGTTTTTCTATTGAGGAAGGGGAAACACTAGCTGTCTTAGGTAAAACAGGGAGTGGAAAATCTACTATCGTTAACTTACTCACAAGATTGTATGATACTACAAATGGAGTTGTAGAAATTGATGGTACACCAATCAAAGAACTTAATTTATACTCGGTTAGAGATCAAATAGGGTTTGTACCCCAAGATCCTTTTTTATTTTCTGATACAATTGAAAATAATATAAAGTTTGGAAAAGAAGATGCGGATCGAGAGGAAATAATAGACGCGGCAAAAAACGCAGTGGTACACAATAATATTATAGACTTCAAAGATGGCTATGATACTATTTTAGGAGAAAGAGGCGTGACGTTATCAGGTGGACAAAAGCAAAGAGTATCGATTGCTAGGGCTATTATTAAAGACCCTAAAATTTTAGTTTTTGATGATTGTTTATCTGCTGTTGATACAGAAACAGAAGAACAGATCCTTTCGAATTTAGAAAAGATTTCAGCAAACAAGACAACCTTCATAATTAGTCATAGAGTTTCTTCAGCGAAAAATGCCGACAAAATTATTGTTTTAAATGAAGGAGAGATAATACAGCAAGGGGTTCATAATCAATTGATAAAAGAAGAAGGTTTTTATAAAGAATTGTACGAACAACAACTTTTAGAAAAAGAAATGTAGCGTTTTGTATGGTCAAGTAAAATATTTTTTTAGATTTGTTGAGGAAAATAAAACAACCAACTAGTTTTTAAAAGACGAATTATGAGCGAGAGAGTAGAACAAGAAGAAATTTTTTCACAGGTTTTAAGGGCAGGAAGAAGAACTTACTTTTTTGATGTAAGATCTACAAAGGCAGATGATTATTACTTAACTGTTACTGAAAGTAAGAAGTTTACACATGATGATGGATCATATCATTACCAAAAGCATAAAATTTATTTATATAAAGAAGATTTTACAAGCTTCAAAGAGATGTTAGATAAAGCAACTGATTTTATTATTAATGAAAAAGGAGCAGAGGTAATCAGTGAGCGCCATCAAAAAGATTATAAGAAAGAAGAATCAGTAGCTGAAGTTTCAACTGAAAACTTTACAGACGTTTCTTTTGATGATATTTAAAATAATGAAATGTAATTTGATCATCTAGATTTAGGTAATCAACAATTACATTTTTAATTCAAATTCAATTTACACAAATCTAAAAACCACTAACATTTTTATGTTAGTGGTTTTTTAATTTTAATTACGGAATTTTTTTTCGGGAATAGAGCTTGATGAAAATAGTTTCATTAACTCTTCATAAGTAAGTGTTTTACCAACCTTACTGTTTAGTTTATCATCCTTTTCGTTTAAGTAATTTAATGTATTCATAGCTACGATCTTTTAATTTGGTATAAAGATAACTATAAAAATTATTTTTAATGTTAATAGGATGCTAAATTCAAGTAAATTAACTTCTTAGGTTACAGCGCTTTTTTCATGGTGCTTGTTTTGGCAACAGTTTCTAACCATTCTTTTTCAGGATTACTATCAACCGTAATTCCTCCTCCTATATAAATATGAGCAATTGCTTGTGTAATTTCCATACAGCGAAGATTTACAAATAAATTAGAGTGGTTATCAATATTCAATTCACCTAAATAGCCAGTATAATAGGTTCTTTGATAATTTTCATTATCTAAAATAAATTGTTTAGAAACTTCTTTAGGCAAACCACATACTGCTGGTGTAGGATGTAATGCATCAATTATCTCAGCAATGTTTTTTCGATGAGTTCCTTCTATTGTGGTTTGTAAATGAACTAAGTTGCCAGCTTTAATAGTGTTAACATCAGAAGTTGATATTTTTTCCGTAATAGCACTTAATTTATCTAAAATATAATCAGTAACAAATTGCTGTTCGTCTATTTCTTTTTGATTCCAGGTAACTTTTATGTCTTTTTGAAAGAGCTGAGTTCCGGCCAAAGACATTGTTTTAAATTGATTGTTATTGATTTTTACTAGAGTCTCTGGAGTTGCTCCTAACCATAATCCTACTTTTGGATGAAACCAAACATATACCATGGCGGTTGGATATAAGTAAAGTAGTTTTTGAAAGGTAGTAGTAAGATCAAAATTTTCAAGTAAAACTTCTTCTTTTCTCGATAAAACAACTTTTTTAAACAAGTTGTCTTGAATGGCCTTGATGCCAGAATCAACCAATTTTATATGAGCTTCTTTAGAAGAAACATCATGGGCGAAATCTTTATTAAAAGAAAGCTTATTAGATATTATAGGTTGTTCCTCATAAAAATCTGCGCTATCAATAGGAATCAATATAGAAGCGTTGCTATTGTCAAAAGGAGCAAAAACAAATCCTCGTTCTTTTAAGTCTTTAGCATAGTATATAGAATCATCTTTTTGTATGTATAAAGAAGTATTAAGTTCGTTAGGTTTTCTATAACAAACAAAGGGTTGTTTGTTGGTATAAGCCTTATTAATCTGTTCTAATATACTCAATCTAGTTCGTTTAATAATTGTTGTTTTAAAAAGTCAAAATTGCTCCAAAGTATCCCATGTCCGGCATCATCTACTTCTATAAGTTCAAATTGGTTTTTGGCAAATTGATTTTGCAAAAATAAAGAATTTGAGAATGGAACAATCATATCTGCATTCCCATGAATACTTTTAATATTACTCTTAGCAGTATTCCATTGGTTTTCAAATTGAGCCAAGTCTTCTTTATGTGATAGTTTTTCTTTTGAAGCTTCTTTCCATACGTCGGGTACTAACCATCGCGTTAGTTTCCATTTGTAAAAATTTACCAACCAGGGCATAGGTTCAACTTTACTATATACCGCAGGTGCTAATAAGATAATACCTTTTAATTGTTGTTTTATAGATAAAGCAATAGGACCTCCGTAGGAATAGCCAAAAAGAATGGTTTTAGTAGGGTTGAGATCTGAAATGATATTGTTTAACATTTCATTTTCAAATGCAATACTTTCTTGAACTGTATTTCTATCATTAAAATTATAACCTATCCGATCATATGAAATCATATTGGCTTTTTTCTGAAGTAAGCTGTCGCTTAAAAATCGATTAAAATCATTTAAAGAGCCTATAGTTCCATGAACAAAAACAATGGTAGGGAGTGTGGTGTCTGAAACAATTTCAATTTTTCGATATTCAAAATCTTTAAAAGTTTCTTTAGTTAGTTTAGGTTGAATTAAACTTTTCGAATAAGATTTCAAAATAGCTGCATCACTTTTTGGACTCGTATAATAACGAAACAAAAAGTATAAAACGAGTATTAAACCTATGCTTATATAACTAGAAATTTTGATTGTTTTTTTTAAGATTCTCACTTTTTATCTAAAACAATATTTGTGATTTTACAAATAGAAATTGGGTTGTTGTCTTCATCAACAATTTTTACTTCCCATAAATGTGTAGTTCTTCCTTTGTGTATTAATCTAGCAGTAGCATATACCATTCCTTCTTTTTTACTCTTTAAATGGTTTATACTAAGTTCAATACCTTTAACAATCTGTTTAGTTGTATCAATAAAAATAATAGAAGCGCAGCTACCAACAGTCTCAGCTAATGCAGCAGAAGCACCACCATGTAAAATACCTTGTGGTTGGTGTACTTTTGAGTTGACAGGCATTTGAGCTGTTAAAAAATCATCCCCAACATCGATGTACTCAATTTCTAGAGTTTCCATGAGGGTGTTTTTATTTAATTTATTGAGTTTTTCTAATAGTTGTTGTTTCTCCATGGCAAATAGATTATCAACTCAAAAATACGTATTTTTGTGCTGATTAAATAATGGAGAAATGTATAAAGTACGTGTAATTTTAGATACGCAAGAAGATGTAATAAGAACGTTGTTGGTAAATGAAAAAGAATCCTTAGAAAACTTACATTTTACTATAGCAAAAGCTTTTGGTTTCGATGGTCAGGAGATGGCTTCTTTTTACAGAACAGATGAAGAATGGAATCAGGGAGAGGAAATTCCGTTATTTAATATGGCAGAAGCAGGCGAAGGGATTTCTATGGCTACATGTGTTTTAGAAGAAACTTTACCTAAAGCAAGTGACAAACTTATTTACGTATATGATTTTTTACATATGTGGGCTTTTTATGTTGAAGTAATTGAAGTTTCTGAGCAAAATGTAGAAGAAGCTAAAGTAATATTGTCTGTAGGAGAAGTTCCGGAGGAAGCGCAAGAAAAGGAGTTTAAGTCTGATGATATTATGAATGGATTTGATGATGAATTTAAAGATGAGTTTGATGATTTAGATCGTATAGACGATTTTGATTTTGATAATTATTAAAAATTAATATGGCACAGTTTATAAAGTTATATAACGACAATCCGAACCCGAAAGAAATAGAAAAAGTTGTAAAAGTATTGCAAAATGGAGGTTTGGTAATTTATCCTACCGATACAGTATATGGTTTAGGATGTGATATAACAAACTCTAAAGCCATGGAAAAAGTAGCAAAGATCAAAGGGATTAAACTAGAAAAATCTAATTTCTCTTTTGTCTGTAATGATTTGAGTCATTTATCTGATTATGTAAAACAAATTGATACAGCTACATATAAAATTTTAAAAAGAGCACTTCCTGGACCTTATACTTTTGTATTACCAGGAAGTAATTCCTTACCTAAAGTTTTTAAGAAACGTAAAACAGTAGGTATTCGTGTTCCAGATAATAATATTGCCCGAGAAATTGTTGCGGCATTAGGAAATCCTATTGTTTCAACATCTATACATGATGAAGATGAAGTTTTAGAATACACAACAGATCCTGAACTAATCTTTGAAAAATGGCAAAACATTGTTGATGTAGTTGTAGATGGAGGATATGGAGATAATTATGCTTCTACTGTAATTGACTTAACTATGGATGAACCTGAAGTAATTCGTGAAGGAAAGGGAAGCTTAGATGTTTTATAGTCTGCTGCAAGAATTTCCAAAGGATAGTGGACCAATTTATCAAGAAACTATCGAAGGGAGGTTGCCAGTAGAACCTTTCAATACTTTTAGTAATCTCATTTTTATTGCTATTCTTATTTATTTTGGTAGAAAGATAGCTAAGAATCCTAAAAAACATCCTTTCTTTTTATTCGCTATTCCTGTAATTTTTATTAGTTGGATTGGTGGTACTATGTTTCATGGAACAAGAAGTCATGAATTTTGGTTAGTGTTAGATTGGTTACCAATTATGATTGTTTGCTTGGGAGGTATCATATATTTTATAGGAAAGATTCGACAAAAATGGTGGGAGCGTTTAGCCATATTTATGGGGCTTTTAGTACTTTCTATAGTTCCAAGAATGTTGCCTTTACCTAATTCTTATAGGATATCATTTGGATATTTAATTACAGCTATTACGGTATTGACTCCTTTTATGTGGTATGCTTATAAAACCAATTGGAAAAGAGTGCAATATATTTTGTACGGAGCAGGTATTTTTGGAGTAGCAATTCTTTTTAGAACTCTAGATAACATGCTAGTTTTATTACCAATGGGTACGCATTGGTTGTGGCATGTATTTGGTGGAATTGCTGTTTTCTTTTTGTTATATTATATCTATAAAGATCAAGAAGATTTAAAGTAAATTTTTAAAGATCTTTCTAGGTAAAATAGAATACACTCAAACAACTACTTCGAAAACGAAAAGGAAGTTTGGATGTAATGGTTAGTAAGTAAAGTTTATAAATACCTCTATATCTTCCCAAGCTAACAAAATCTTACCGTTTCCGTCTCTTCCTCCAAAAGCAATTCCAAAGGCTTCAACATCTTCTTTTGTATATTTAACAGGTACTTCTATTTCTAGTACATTTTTCGAAGGGTTATAATCGTATGTACCCCATGTAAATAAATCTGAATTGAATATAATTTTCCAAGAAGTTTTATTTGGAATAGAATAGATTGTATAATTCCCTTTTTTTAGAAGCTTACCTTCAATTACGATGTCTTGATATAGGTTTAATTCTGTAGATTGATTTGCTCCTGTTCGCCAAAGTTTACCGTAGGGAACTAAAGCCCCAAAAACTTCTCGATTTTTCATGGATGGTCTGCTATAAATAATTCTTGCAACAGGATGAGAGTTTAGTCCGTTTGGTCTAAATACAGCAAAATCTAAAGGGCTTTTGTCTAGGTTTTTAATTTCTTGTCCAAATGAGAAATTGAAAAAACTCATTAGTATTAATGAGAGAAGTATTTTTTTCATAATTATTGATTTATGTAAATTTAATTAATTTTTAATTGGGAATTATTATTGAATCTTCCCGTTATAAGCCAACCACCAAAATCTTCTGAAACTGCCATTAATAACGTGTTTTTGCCTTTTTTAAGAGGCAGGTATACAGCATCAAAAAGACCAACAGTACCTAAATAACGATAATCTCTAGAACGCCATTTATTGGTTCCTTTGTAAATTGGTTGACCATTTAGAATAACGACTACTCTGTCACTATATCCAAATTCAAAAAGCTTTATTTGAGGTTGATCAGAATCAATTTCAATTTTAGCAAAAACTGTATTTCCTGGTTTTCCATCATAACGTTTTAATTTCCTAGAGATATTGGCAGCTATTCCTTCTTCAACAACAATTTCATGGTTCCATTTTCTAGCATTAATTATACTTTTTAAAGAGCTGACGTTTTCTAATTCCTTTTCTTTAAACTTATCAGATATTTTCCATTTAGAAACTAAGTTTTCAATCGGTTTTCTGGTTTTCGGAGTAAAGTTTTTAAGGTTAGTTTCATTTGGGGCGATTTTTATGTTGGCTAAATGTAAACCAGTGAACCGTCCCCCTCTAAAAGCAACCACTCCTTCTTGAGGAGTATGGAATAAGTTCCATGATAAATTAGGAGTTTCTGTACCGTCTAAAAATACTTGTGCTTTGTCGTTGTTTACAACCAGTTTTACATGGGTCCAATCATCAAACTTATACTTGTAAGGAAAAGAATATTTCTCTCCAAAATACAATTGCCATGGTGTAATTCCTTTCGTAGCAGGGGCCGCTTGATTGGCATCTGGTTTACCCGATAAATGTGGACGCATAAACCATTGCTCAGAATCAAAATCTTTGGTCCCTCTAAAGTAAACACCTGGAAAAGCTTGTTCTTCTTTTAAGAATACGTCAAATTCAATTGTTCCATTTAAAAAGGTTTTATCTTTTAGAGTAATGGCACCTCCTTGTATGTATATAGCGTCTTTACCTTTAAAGTTTTCAATAATATAGGATTTAGCATTTATATCCCAGTTTATAGTATCTAATGGAATGTAATTTTGAGAAAATGTAATACTCGTCACAAATAATAGAACGGTAAATAATCTTGAAATCATAATAATTGTTTTAATTGATGCTCAAATTTCTATATTTCTGTTTTTCAATCAGAAACAAATAGGTTCAAGTTGGTTCATAGTTGTTCAAGTGATAAATTTTGGTGATTTTTGTTATAATGAGCGCGTATAAAGAATATAAGGAGGTTAAAGAGTGTTTAACTCTGATTGAAGAAAAACTTAATTGGGGAAATTCTCAACTGTGGCATAATGATGTTTTTATAGAGTTAAGTGAAAGAATTCAAGAAGAAACCAAAGTATTATTAAGTCCTACAACTTTAAAAAGAGTTTGGGGAAAGATAAATTATAATAGTGCTCCAAGTATTAGTACGCTAAATGCATTAGCTCAGTTTGCAGGTTTTTTAAATTGGAGAGATTTTAAGAATAATCATCAACAACCAAGATTTTCTTTTTATAAGAAAGTTGTACAATCGAATTTTAGGGTAATCATGTTATCAGCATTTATCATTGCCGCATTGTTTTTGTCCATCTTTTCAATGTCAAATAACAAAAGTAAAACTGTGGACTATTCGAAGGTGTCTTTTGAAAGTAGACCTATAACAAAAGGGTTACCAAATTCTGTCGTTTTTGATTTTGACTTAAAAGGAGTGAACTCAGATAATATGCTAATTCAACAATATTGGGATGAAACCAAAACAATTGCTATAGATAAAAACCAAACCCAGGCCACGGGTCAGTATTATTTTCCAGGATACTTTAGAGCAAAATTATTGATAGATAATACGATTGTAAAAGAACACGACCTTTTTATTAAATCAAATGGATGGCTAGGAACTATTGATTATAATCCAATTCCTAAATATTTTAAAGAAGACAGCATTAAACAGAAAAATGGTTTGTCGTTTTCGAATGAGGTTCTCGAAGAAATTAAAGAGGAAGAAAACCCCTTAACAACTACTTTTCATTATGTTAATGATTTAGGGAATCTTTCTGGAGATAATTTTGAATTGGAATTGGATGTTAAAAATCTATTTCCTGAGAAATGGGGAGTGTGTCAGAAAACTGTAATTATTGTGGTAGGAACGAAGAGTGCCTATTTAGTGCCTTTTTCAATAGAAGGATGTGTTTCTGAAATAGGAATGATGTTGAGTGATGTGTATTTGGATGGTAAGAAGAATGATTTATCTGCTTTTGGAACTGATTTTAGTACATATGAAAAAGTTAATATCAAGACAGAAGATAAAAAAGTAAATATTTCAATTAATGGAATAAAAATATATACGAATAGTTATGCTAATTCAATAGGAGAAGTAGTTGGTGTTCGTATTAAATTTTATGGAATTGGAGCGGTGAGTAACCTTTTATTAACAGATTTAAAAGGAAGCGTTTTTTTGAAAAGCTAGTTATTTCAAGTCTCTAAATAGTTTCCTTCCTAAAGCATAATACTGCCATACTACAGACTTAATAAAGAAATAGTTTTGACTTTTATTGGAAGCACCTCTTTTCTTTAAGAATTTAAAGAAGTTTTTATAAAAACTGAAATGTGCTTTTAAAATGGCAAATAAGTGCTTTGGTTTTAATTCAATTAAAAACTTAACTCCTGCTAATCCGTCTAAAACCAAACGTAAAAAAATAACAGAAAATAGTTTAGAAGTTGGTAGGTTTTTAAGTAAACTCAATAAGCTATTTCTAAAGTTTAAGTAGGTTTTTCTAGGATTCAATGTGTCTAAGGTTGCTCCACCAACGTGGTATACAGTTGAGGTACCTACATACTTAATATCATATCCTTTATTATTGGCTCTCCAGCAAAGATCAATTTCTTCTTGATGTGCAAAGAAATCTTCATCAAAGCCCTGTAGTTCTTTAAAGACAGAAGAACGAATAAAGAAACAAGCTCCCGAAGCCCAAAATATCTTAGAAGTATCATCAAATTGTCCGTTGTCTGTTTCTAAATGATCAAAAAGTCTACCGCGACAAAAAGGATATCCAAAAGCATCTATAAAGCCTCCTCCAGCTCCAGCATATTCAAATTTAGTCTTGTCCTTGTAATCTAAGATTTTTGGTTGAATAGCAGCTGTATTTTCCTCTCTGGAAAAGACGTCAATAATAGGAGTTAGCCAATTCTCTGTAACTTCAATGTCTGAATTAACCAAACAAAAAACATCGGCTTCTATGTGTTGTAAAGCATCGTTATATCCTTTTGCGTATCCGCCATTCTCTGTATTTTGAACAATTTTTACGGTTGGGAAATGTTCCTTTACAAAACTAATGGAATCGTCTGTTGAAGCATTGTCAGCAACATAAACTTCAGCTTCCTTAGAACTGTAGTTTACAACAGAAGGAAGAAACTGTTCAAGCAGTTTTTTTCCGTTCCAATTTAATATGACAATGGCTGTTTTCAAGAATGCAAACTTACATTTTTATAATCAGTTACTCATATACTGAAAGTATAAAATTAGCTTAAAACTAGCATTAATTTTCAGGAGTATAAATTTTCAATTTCGACCAAGTTTCTTTCCAAGACTTTTTAGCTATTCTTTGAATATATATAGTTGGGTTGAAGTTAGAAGTAGGTCGTACAACTAAATGAAACAAATCATTTAAACCATAGGGAGCTATGTAATTAATTTGAAGTTGTTTATCAAGTTGAATAGCAATCGCGGTAGCAGTTTCTGGCCAAAAAGAAATTGCATTTAAACAATTTAGATATTTATTGTGATTGTTGTAAATGTGCATTCTAGCTTGATTCTTTACAGACCAATTAACCTCTGGGTACTTCCTTTTTAATGTTTTCTCAATTTGAAGATCTACTTCGGAAGATAAATTTGATGAATCAAAGTATATGACATCAACATCATTTAAAGGAGTTCTTGGCTTGTTGTGTTTAACATCCCATACTTTGTTTCTTACAAAGCCAGCACCTACCCAACAATCTTTTAAATTCAAATCGTTTACAATTTGCAAGATGTGAAGCATCCAAGCATCGTTTTTAATAATGCTAATGAGTTCAGAAGAAAATTCTTGTTCCATGTTTTATTTGTAAGAAGGAATATCTTTTAGAAAAACATAGGCTTCATTCTCTTTATCTAATACACAGAAATAATGTTCTAAACCGTTGGTAACAACTAAATAAGTAGCATCTAGTTTTAAATTATAGCGCGCAATTTGATCGAATGTACTTTGTGTAATTTTTATATGTGGAGCTTTACATTCAACAATGATATTAGGAGTTCCGCTAGGAGAGAATATAACAATATCGGTTCGTTTTTTTAAATTGTTTATTACCAATTGTTTTTCAATAGCTATTAAAGAAACCGGATATTTTTTCTCTTGAATTAAAAACTGTACAAAATGTTGTCGTACCCATTCTTCTGGTGTAAGTACCACATATTTTTTTCGTAAACTATCAAAAATAAGCGTCTTATTTTCGTTACTTTTGAGCTTGAAATTATATGTAGGAAGATTGAGCTTTTGCATGATTCAAAAATAATGAAATGAACGAAATTAAATCTATTATCTCTGATATAAAAGCTGGAAATACCAAACCTATTTACTTTTTAATGGGTGAAGAACCGTATTATATCGATAAGATTTCAGATTATATTGAAGATAACGTATTAGAAGAATCTGAAAAAGGTTTTAATCAAGTGGTGATGTATGGAAGAGATGTATCTATAGATGAGATCGTGTCTTCTGCTAAACGTTATCCGATGATGGCAGAAAAGCAAGTGTTGATTGTTAAGGAAGCACAAGATTTAAGTCGTACTATTGATAAGATTGAAAGCTATGCAGAAAACCCACAGCCTACAACGGTACTCGTTTTTAACTATAAATACAAGAAGCTAGATAAGCGTAAAAAAGCCTATAAAGCAATTGCCAAAAACGGACTGATTTTCGAGAGTAAGAAATTATATGAAAATCAGGTGTCTGATTGGATTCGTCAGGTACTAAGTGCTAAAAAATTCAATATAGAACCCAAGGCGTCACAAATGTTAGTAGAGTTTTTGGGTACAGATCTAAGTAAGATTAGTAACGAATTGGATAAACTGGTCTCAGTACTACCTAAAGAAACGATCATTTCAGATAAGCATGTTGAAGAGAATATAGGGATTTCAAAAGACTTTAATAATTTCGAATTGCGTAAAGCAGTTGGGGTAAGAGATATTGTAAAAGCAAACAGAATCATAAATTACTTTGCTCAAAACCCAAAGAATAATCCGTTAGTAATGACAATTTCTTTATTGAATAGTTTCTTTACTCAGTTGCTAATGTATCACGGATTGAAAGATAAGTCTAAAGCAAGTGTAGCAAGAACTTTAGGAGTGAATCCATATTTTGTAGATGACTATGTTAATGCGGCACGCAATTATCCAATGCGAAAAGTTTCTCAAGTTATTGGATTGTTAAGAGATGCAGATGTTAAAAGTAAAGGAGTAGGGGCTAATCAATCTCATGCCGATATTTTAAAAGAATTATTGTTTAAGATTTTACATTAATGGAGAAAACATCTGTTCTTTATAAAGAGTTTAAAGACTTATTACTGTCTGAAGAAGAGCAGAGGTTAATTTTTTCAGGCTATGAAAAAATAGCAGTAAAGAAAGGAGAGTTATTACTTAAAAAAGGAGCCATTGTAAATAATTATTACTTGGTTGCAAAAGGCTTTTTACGCTCTTTTGTTTTGGATGTTGAAGGGAATCAAGTAACCACAAATTTTTATACTGGAGGAGATATAGTTTTAGAAGAAACTTCATTTTTTCTGAGAAGTGCAACCCAAGAGAATATAGAAGTGCTTGAAGATTCAATTTTATGGAGTAAAAATTTTGAAGTTTTTCAAGAGCATTTTAATTCTTCAGAAAAATATAGAGAGTGGGGAAGAGCACACTTAGCTAAGAACTTTTTTGAATTCAAACAAAGAAGTTTGTCAATGATTACCAAAACTGCTAAAGAAAGATACTTAGATTTATTAGAAAATAGACCAGAAGTACTTCAAAAAGCAAACTTAAAACATATAGCTTCTTATTTAGGAATTACCGATACATCTTTAAGTAGGATACGAAAAGAAATCTTGCAATAGCTTTCTTGTCATATGGCAAGTTTTTATATTCAAGTAGAGATTATTTTTGAGTAAAATATTTAATTATGATTCCTGATTTACCTTTATTTATTTCTATATCCTTTGTTTTAACCACAGTATATGTCATCTTCTTTTTTGTCAAGTCAAATAAAGTTAGTAAAAGTAGTCTATTTATTGTTTTTCTATGGACAGTTCTATTAAGTGTATTGTCTTATATGGGATTGTATCATTACCAAGAAGGAGACAGCTACTCTAGGTTTGTTTATATCTTATTACCTTCAATCATCTTTCTAGTTTTTTTATTAAGAAATAAGGCTAATTATGAAACAAGAGATTTTAGATGGAGTACAGCCTTGCACATGGTTCGTTTTCCAATTGAGTTATTGTTGTTTCAATTAGCGCTAAGAAAATGGATCCCAATGGAAATGACTTATGAAGGTTGGAATTATGATATTATTCCGGGAATCACAGCTGTAATTTTGGTAGCTTGGATGAATTATAGGAAAATAGATTATAGATTGTTGTTTGGGTGGAATATTGTGAGTTTATGTCTGGTGCTATTTATTCTATCTAATGGATTTCTATCTCAGGAGTTATTATACAAAAACTTTGGGTATTCTGTTCCTAATAAAGCGATTGCATATTTTCCTATGGTTTTATTAGCAGGTGTTATAGTTCCCATTGTAGTCTATACCCATATTAGTGATATAATTTTACTAAAGAAAAAGATTGCAGAAGGAAGTTAATTGGCGCCACAACACTTTTTATACTTACGACCGCTGTTGCAGTAACAAAGATCATTTCTTGAAATATCAATCTTTTTAAAATGAAGGTTTTTATCATCCATGTCTTGTTGAAACATTTGCTCCAACAAATCATACAGTTTCGGATGCTTCTTTGCTAAAAGCTTAGGCCTTTCAAAAAAGTATTCACTAACCACTGAAAAGAACTCTGCTCTATTGGTCCCTCCATATGGATTAATATCTGAAGTTTCTTCATAGATTTCATCCATTTTCTTATTCATCAAATCAATCCATGGAATGGTATATTGTTTTTCTAGTAAAACTTCTGGGATTCCATCAATGTTTCCATCGAGTTTGTCTATTAAATGAACAAATTCATGAATGGCAGTATTCTTTTTATCTGATTCGTTTTGAAATCCTAAACGCAACGCATGTCTTGAAAGAATCATCTTGCCCTCTAAATACCCATTACCAACCATACCTAATATCATTCTATCTGGTCCCGTTGTTTCAAAATCATGATTAAACGAATTAGGATACAGGATTATTTCAGACAAGTTTGGGTAATGCCAATTCGGAAAATTAAAAATAGGAATCACAGCGCTAGCAGCAATTAAAACTTTGTCTATTTCTTCTATAGTAGTATCAACTCCTATAATCTCACAATTAAGTAAAAATTCCTGTATTTTAAACTCAAACAATTCTTTTTGTTCTGTATTTAAAGCATTGTAAAAAGCTACGTTTTGGATTAAGATAGGTTTCCATGTTTTAGGAAATTCTAAAGATGGAACTGGAGTTTTTTTATACTGTTGTTTATTCTTTTTTTTGGTTGTGAAAAAGAACAAGGATATGATGAGTATGGATGAGAAAGCAAGGATCATTATAGCAATTTATAAGCGTAAAAAACTCACCGCATAGGTGAGTTTTTGAATGTGTATTTTTTAATTTTAGTTATTCAGCTTTATCAACGATTACTCTATCTTCACGATTGGCAACTTCCCAAGCAGTATGGAAAACTAAGCGAGCACGTTTTTCTAACATTTCATAGTTAATTTTATCAGGAGTATCAGTTGGCTGATGATAATCTTCATGTGTTCCGTTAAAATAAAATATAATAGGAATGTTATGCTTCGCAAAATTGTAATGATCTGAACGATAATAAAAACGATTCGGATCATTTTCATCGTTATATTTATAATCTAAAGCAATGTTTGTATACTTTTTATTCATCGCCTCAGAAATATTGTGTAACTCCGTACTTAACTTATCTGAACCAATTAAATAGATATAATTTGGCTCTCCCTTATGACGCTCATCCACACGACCAATCATGTCAATATTTAAATTTGTTACGGTGTTGGCTAACGGAAAAATTGGGTTTTCTGTATAGTATTTCGATCCTAATAAACCTTTTTCTTCACCAGTAACGTGTAAAAATAAAACAGAACGTTTTGGACCCTTACCTGCATCAGCGGCTTTTTTAAAGGCTTCGGCAATTTCTAAGATTGCCACTGTTCCAGAACCATCATCATCAGCTCCATTATAGATTTCTCCATCTTTCACACCTTCATGATCTAAATGAGCAGAAATAACAACGATTTCATCTGGTTTTTCAGTTCCTTTAATAAAGGCAACTACATTTTCAGAATCTTTTAATGTCATTCCTCTACGATTGTTGCTTAAATATTCAGAAGGTACTTCTTGAAAGTAATCATCACCTCCTAAAGGAGAAACAATTCCGCTATTTACGTAAAAGTCTTTTAAGTATTTTACCGCTTTTTTTTGCCCAGGTTCTCCTGTGTTTCTTCCTTCAAATTCATCTGAAGCGTATACAAATAAATGTTTTCCTAAGTCTTTTGCAGTAATCGTTTTCGCATATTTAGCAGCATAATCTACACTTGGATCTTCGTTAGAAGTTTGCTTGCTAGAAGCACAAGCAACAAAGGCAGCTACACCAGCTATATAGAGTAATTTTTTCATTAAGATTTTATTAGAATTCTGTTTTTGTTAGATTTCAAAAGTAACAAAAGGTTACTAAAAGACAAATTTAACTTTTCTTAATAACGAATTGTTCTAATGTTTTGTTAAATGTAATAAGCTCTTTAGGAAAGAGTTGCTCAAAAGCATTTTGCTCCATTAGCTCTTGCGAAGTTCCGTTGTATATGTTGTCTTCGGTGAGTAATATAAATTCATTGGCTAGTTGAATTGCCAAGTTTACTTCGTGAGTAGATATGACAATAGTTTTTCCAGTAGTATCAACCAGTTTTTTTAACAAAGAAAACACTTTAAACGTATGGTGAATATCTAGGTGGGCCGTTGGTTCATCTAGAATGATAATTTCCGTGTCTTGGGCTAAGGCACGTGCAATTAAAACACGTTGTAATTGACCATCACTTAACTCATAAAAACGTTTTTCCTTTAAATGTGAAATTTCCGTTTGTTCAATAGCCCAAAGGATCTTTTTTAAATGCTCAGGAGTTAAGGTATCAATCCAATTGGTATATGGTTGTCTTCCTAAAGACACCAATTCAAAAACAGTTAATTGGCTTAAAGGTAAGCGTTCTGTTAAAACCAAGCTTAATGTTGTTGATAACTGCTGATTTGTATATGTTGATAACTCCTTTTGGTTAATGTTAATGGCTCCTTCTAATGGAGGTTGAACTTTTGAAAGAGTTCGTAATAAAGTAGATTTTCCAATACCGTTTTTTCCTAATAAAGCAACAAATTTACCTTTTTCAATTGCCACATTAATATTAGAAGCAATTACATTTTGTTTCTTTTTAGTAGCGTAACCTATCGAAAGGTTTTCCGTTTCTAGTACGATATGTTTGTTTTGTTCTTTGATTTTTTAGTCTTTAATTTCTTGTCTACCAATAACTATACATATATTTTCTTTTTTCTAACCAAAAGCCATATTACAATTGGAGCTCCAAATAACGATGTAATGGCATTAATTGGGAGGGTAAATTCACTGGTTGGTAATTGTGCAATACTATCGCAAATTAACAATATAATAGCACCTGTTAAAGCAGAGGCTGGAATTAATATTTTATGGTTAGAGCTAGAAAAAAACATTTTAGCAATATGAGGAACAGCAATTCCAATAAATGCAATTGGACCTGCAAACGCGGTAATTACTCCAGTGAGTAAACTGGTTACAAGTAGAATAATATTTCTACTTTTCTTAATGTTAATTCCCAAACTCTTCGCGTAATTTTCTCCCAATAGGAAACTATTTAAAGGCTTAATTACTGAAAATAAAGCTAACATTCCAACAGTATAGATAATAGAGAATACCAATAGTTCATTCCAACTTAAATTTCCTAAACTACCAAAACTCCAAAACACATATTGCTGAATTTGCTCTGCTTCACTAAAATAAGACAATACACTTATAATGGCTGAGGTTAATGAACCAAACATTAAACCTATGATAAGAATAGACATAGTATTTCTTACTTTGTTTGCGGCTGCGATAACTGCCAATAGGACTACAAAAGAGCCTGTACTTGCAGCAATTGCTGTAGACCAACTTGAAACTGTGGTGGTTCCTAGAAAGCCTCCAAAAAGTCCAGTTCCTAAAATTAAAACGGCAACCCCCAAGCTTGCACCAGATGAAATACCCAATACAAAAGGTCCCGCTAATGGATTTCTAAATAAGGTTTGCATTAACAATCCGCTTATAGATAATCCAGAACCCACTAGAATAGCGGTAATGGTTTTTGGTAAACGATAATTAATTACAATGGTTTCCCAGCTTTCCTTAAATGGAATGCCTCCAAAGATGATATTGAATATTTCTTTTAAAGGAATAGCCACAGATCCTAAACTTAAATTCAAGAAAGCAAATACAAATAGAGAAACTATAAGTATACTAAAGTATTTGATATTTGTTTTGGTTGAATTCAATGAGTTAATTTTTAAAATTTGTGATCGTTTTAGAGGTGCTATTTTCTAACTCTTTTAAGAAGTCTAACATTTCGGTTGTTAATTTTAACTGTTGATTTTTACTCCAATAGTTTTTGTTGAAAGGATGTTTTATTTTAAAAATATCTCGTCTGTCTGATACTTTATTTTTCTTGTCAAAATTTTGAACAGGATCCTTATTTGTTTTGTAAATATAGGTTACATCGTAACTAATAGGGGTATTTTTATAATAACATTCTACCGTATACTTAAGTTTAGCATTATCTATACGGTACTTACCAGTGGCTGTTTCTTTCTTATAAAAGGTAACTAAGAGTTCGTTGTATATAGTTTTATACTTAATATTTTTTTTAATGGTATAATCTTGTTTGATACTGTCTTTATAATGAACTTTATTTAGAGAGTAATCGTCAGAATTAAGAATATAATAACCATTAGTACCTATATTCGTTTTGGGTTTAAAACATAACTTAATTAAGGAATCTTCTTTTAAAAAAGACTTATTAATTATAAAATCATTGGTAGAAATAGCAACTCTAACTAAGTTAGTTAACAACTCATTAAATCCTAGTAGTTTAAAGTAAACATCGTCTTTATCATATGCAGCTTTACGCATATGGTTAATGTAAACCTTATAATTTTTTTTAGTTATTGGATTTTCTGTGGTTGAAAAAAGAACTTTCCTGTTTATGATACCGTTTAAATCTTGGATTTTAATTATAGAATCGTTTCTTTTTAATATGGTTCTTAAAAAAAACTCTTCATCAAAATCATTAGGAGAGAAGTCGTTTTTTATAGTTTTAACCATTTTATGGAAAGCAGTATTCTTATTGCTAACCACAACTTCATTAAGATCAAAAGTTTTAGGTTCGAGGTATACAACTAAAGAATCTGAATTAAGCTGATTTATTGTTGTTTTGATTTTTTTATAACCTAAAAAATTAAAAGTAATAGAATCGTTTTTTGTTATAAAATCGAATTTTCCTTCTTCATTTGTCATGGTATAATCACTTCCATTAAAGACATCAACAAACTCAATAGGCTCGTTTGTGTTTTTGTCTACAACAGTACCTGTTATTTTTTTTTGAGAAAAAATAGGTAGTGTTAAAATACAAAGTGAAAATAATAGCGTTTTATTTTTCATTTTCTTTTTGAATTAAAAATTCAATCAATTTTTGAATCGCCCTACCGCGATGGCTAATAGCGTTTTTTTCATCTGAAGTCATTTCTGCAAAAGATTGTGTATAATCTTCTGGCTGAAATATAGGATCATATCCAAAACCTTTTTCTCCTTGTTTTTCAGAAAGAATGATACCATTACAAATTCCATCAAATAGGTATTGCTTCCCGTCTAAATTTAGACAAATAGAAGTTCTAAATTGTGCTTGTCTATCGGTTGCTTCGCCTAATTCAGATAGTAATTTTTGCATGTTGTTCTCTGCATTTGCAGGTTCACCTGCATAACGTGCTGAATATACTCCAGGATCACCATTCAAACTTTTAACTTCCAAACCAGTATCATCCGCAAAACAATTATACCCGAATTTTTCGGTAATATGATTTGCTTTAATTTGAGCGTTGCCTTCTAAGGTAGTAGCAGTTTCTTCAATATCATCAAAACAATTTATGTCTTTTAAAGAAAGCAGTTGTATCGATTCTGGAAGCATTTTTTGTACTTCAGAAAGTTTATTTAAGTTGTTTGTAGCAAAAACTAATTGCATTTTTCTTTTTTTTGAGTAAACAAATGTATCAAATTTTATAATCTTTGTATACAAAGATGTAGACTTTAATAAATTAAGTAATTTTCTTGAAGCCCTTGATTTTAAAAGGAAGTCGTGTAAATGTCGGGTTTAATTCATTTAAAATATTTCGTAAAAATCAATTTCAAAACTAACATTGTATGAAAAATAAAAATTTACTTACCATGAAACAACCAGAATTAGGAAGGAAGATTTATGAACTACGAAAGCAAAAGGGATTGACCCAAGAAGAGTTAGTAGAGAAGTGCAATATCAATGTACGAACCATACAACGTATTGAAGCGGGAGAAACAACTCCAAGAAGTTTTACCATTAAAGCAATATTAGAAGCGTTAGAGGCCAATTTAGATAATTTTACGAATGATGTAACGATTACAAATGAAGATAAAAAAGTATTGAATGTAGCTTGGATTTTTGGAATCCTATATTTCGTTTTTGGTTTTGTTGAAACCATTGCAGATATCTATCAATTTACAGGAGATGAATCATTTTTTAATACGATTTCATATTCTGCGGTTAAAATAATTTCCTCAGTTACATTTGTCTTATTTTTTATGGGTTTTTATAGAGTCGCGAAAATTTTTGACACACAACTGCTAAAAATAGTAGTACTTATTTTAATGACGGTCTATGTGATTTCTTCCATTTTAGATGTATATGTTATCAACCTAGCTGATGAAACTGTAATTATTTCCGCAGTAGGAGAACTGATTGTTTTTGGTGCACTTCAAATAGCATTCGGATTGAGTTTATTACAACTAAAAGATAAACTAGGAACCTTGATTCAAGTAAATGCTATTTTAGAAATTATTACAGGTGCTTGTTTGGCAACCGTATTATTGGCAACCCTAGGTCTGATATTCTTAATTCCTACCATACTTATTGAAATAATAGTGCTATATAAAATAGCAAGGTCGTAATACTTATTAAGATTTTTTAGAGATGAAAAAATATATAAAGCGAGTAATTGTATTACTTGTTATAGGAATGCTATACTTTTTATTTAAGCCAATTTTTGTATACAATTTTGGTTGGGAAAAGTTGAATAATAGCAATAGGGAGTTAGCAGTAGAACACACGAGAAATTCTTTTGTAAAAGCAGATAGTGTTTTAATAAAGGCATTAGAAAACATAAAGGCACCAGGAATATCTATTGCAGTAGGTAAAAACAATGTATTGTTGTGGGAAAATGCTATTGGGTATGCAGATATAGAAAGTAAAAAAAGAATTGGTATTGAAACAAGGTTTAGAATTGGAAGTGTATCCAAGGCTTTAACTTCTGCAGGTTTAGGAATTTTGTTAGCGCAAGAGAAAATAAACTTAAGTACTAAAGTCAAAGATATTTTTCCTAATTCTTATGAGAAGATGACTGAAGTAACTGTAGAGCAGTTAGCTTCTCATACCTCTGGGATTCGAAATTATGGGGTTTGTTTTAGTTTTCCTATTTGGGAATATTACAACCAAAAACAATTTAAAACCATTCGGGAGGCGACAGGAGTATTTGCGAATAGTACATTATTATTTTCCCCTGGATCTCAGTATAGCTATAGTACCTATAACTTTACCATGTTAAGTTTATTGATGGAGAAAAAAGCAGATCAAAAGTTTCTGTTTTTTATGGAACAGCAGGTCTTTAATCCTATAGGAATGAAAAATACTTCTGAAAGAGAAGAAGGTGATCTAGCAACATTTTACATTGTTGAAAAAGGAGCGTATAAAAAAGCATATTCTGTTAATAATAGTAATAAATATGCAGGAGGAGGGTATGTATCTACCCCAAAAGATTTAGTGCTTTATGGAAATGCTATTTTGAATAATACTCTTTTGAAAGAAGAAGTTAAGAACAAATTATTCACTCCGGTAAAGTTGACCAATGGAGAATTAAATAATGAGGGATATGCAATAGGTTGGAGAGTGGGAGAAACAACAAAAATATTTAAAGATCAAAGAAAAGTAGAAATAGTACACCATGGAGGGGTAGCTATGGGAGCAACTTCTTTTTTACTATTGCTTCCGGAGTATAACATATCTGCAGCAATTTCTATAAATGCAAATACAGGTAAAGGAAGAAGTCAAATAGTAGATACTTTATATAGCGTAATTGCTATTCTTACTCATGATGATAAGGTTCATTACGAAGAATTGTAAACCCGCGATAAATTTGCTCAACAACAAACAAACGAATCATCTGATGGGAAAAGGTCATTTTAGAAAATGATACTTTTCCTTTTGCTTTGTTGTAAACAGCTTCTGAAAAACCATAGGGACCACCAATGACAAATACCAATTGCTTGATTCCGGAGTTCATTTTCTTTTGTAAGTATTGAGAAAACTCAATAGAGGTAAAGTGTTTCCCTTTGTCATCTAATAAAACCAACTCGTCTGTTGGCTGAAGTTTTGCTAAAATTAAATTACCCTCTTTTTCTTTTTGCTGTGCTTCTGATAAGTTCTTTGCATTTTTGATATCAGGAATAATATCTAATTCAAACTTTACATAATGCTTTAAACGTTTTTCATAGGTATGAATTAGTTGAATCAAATTTTTATCATCTGTTTTACCTATAGCGAGTAATTTTATTTTCATAAGGCAAAATTACAAATGTTTTATAAAGTCTGTGTTAGGTTTGTATATAAAAACATACCTATTTACTTAACTTTAATATCCTAATAGCTCCCTGGATCACTAAAACAAAAACAATAGTCCCAATAAATAAATCAGGTTTGTTCGAACTAAACCAATTGACTAGAAGTCCTGCAACAATTACCCCAAAATTGATGATCACATCGTTTGAAGTGAAAATCATACTTGCTTTCATGTGAGCTTCCTCTTTACTTTTTGACTTTTGTAAAATGTAAAGACAAATTCCATTAGCAATAAGGGCTAAAATTGAGACGAAAATCATAGTAGAAAAATTGGGGAGTTGCTCACTGCCAAAAAATCTTCTTAAGACTTCTGAAAATCCAATAATAGCAAGTAGAATTTGAAAATATCCTGCAAGTTTAGCAATCTGTTTTTTTCTTGTTAAAGTACCTCCAACAGCAAATAAACTAATTCCATAAACAAAACTATCAGCCAGCATATCTAAGCTATCAGCTACTAGTCCCATTGATTTTGAAATGATACCAGTGGTCATTTCAATTAAAAAAAAGGCAAAGTTTATTCCAAGAACGGTCCAAAGAAGCTTTTTTTGATTGGTGTTTTCACTGAATTCAGTTTGATTAGTTTCTTCTGTAGAAATTCTTTTTCCTCCTAAATTTAATTCAAGAATCGATTTTTCAATTGAATTATATGAACCAGAATGAAAAACAGATAGTTTCCGATTAGGTATGTCAAAATCTAAATTGACAATAGTTGAAATTCCATCCAATTTCATTCGAATCAGATTTTCTTCCGACGGACAATCCATTTTAGATATTTCAAATATTGTTTTGTTTAATATTATCTCAGCCTTAGCCATTAGTTTCAAGATTGGACTGTAAACATGATTTGTTAAAGCTTTAAAATTATAATTATTTTCTTTTTAAAGAAACCAAAAGCCATAATTAACTACCGTATTTTTCTATCAGTCTAGGTAGTTTTACATTTAAAAACTTAATCTGTTGTTCAATTCCTTTTGGAGTATCATGATTGTGAGTTGAAACAATAATTAATTCTTTCTTAGGAATCATAATTATAAATTGACCACCATAACCCATTCCATAATTAACTACATCTCCTTTAAATTCTGATTGATACCAGCAAAATCCATGTTTAGAATTTCTTATACCCCATGTTGTTGGAGATTTTTCTTTTTTATTGAATAATTTTTGAACCCATTCTTGAGAAACTAATTGTTTGCCTTGCCAGTTACCATTTTGCTCCAATAAAAGACCTATTTTCATTAAATCCTTAGGTAGCATTTTAAGACCAAGACCGCTTCCATCATAATATCCTTTGTTTCTTTTTTGCCAGTCTAAAGAATCAATATCTAAATCATCGAATAAAAATGCATTGGCGAAATCCAATGTTGATTTTCCATATGCTTTACTTATGATTGCTGAAAGTAAATGAGTAGCGCCAGAATTGTAATTGTATTTTTCTCCAGGTATACTTTCTAAATCTTTTTTCAATACAAATGCAATAGGATTTTCGCTATTCAACCAATTTTGATGTTCTAAATACCCTTTCCAAGAAAGTCCTGAAGTTTGATTTAAAAGATGCTTGATAGTAATTAACTTTTTTTTCTCATCAGTTAAATCCTCAAATTCCTCTGGAAAATATTTTGATATTGGCTCGTTAACATTTTCTATATATTCTTTATCGATAGCTATTCCAATAAGAATACTCATAATCCCTTTTGTTAAAGATTGTACATCGCAAAGGCTTTCTTTTGTTTTTCCGTTATAATATTCTTCAAGAACAACTTTACCTTTTTTTGAAACTAAAGTAGAGAAGATATAATTTTCTTTTGGCGTGCTATTTTCTGTTGATTTATTCTCTTTTTTAACCTCTTTACAAGATAAAAGTACAAGTATAATTGTACTCAGTATCAATATGGATTTTTTGTTCATACAAGTATGCATTTGAGTAGTTGCTAGTTTATTTGTCGACATGTCAATCAATTACTAAAGAGCTGTTTAATAGAAAATGATAGAACACATTTATTATACTTAACGAACTTTAAAAAACAAGTTTTATTGTTAAGTTGTTTTAGAATGCTATAGTCCTAAAAACAAAAAACCACACTAAAAGCGTGGCTGATAACATACTTGTTGCAATTGTTTTCTTTACAACGATAAACGGTACAATAATACAAATTGAATAGTAGCAATTACGTAAATAAAAAGTTAAGGAAATATTAAAAAGTAATAGAAAACTTAAACTTATAAGTTAATCAATACTGTTATCGTTCCAATCCAAATAGCAACAACAAAAAGAATATCAATTATGTTCTTGGTTTTGAATAGAAACATCTCATAAATTAAGATTAGAGATTCTTTTGCAGCTTTCATAGTAGTAGGTTTGTATAGGTTGAGTTGTATGAGCTAAGTTAAGAAAGATAGCTCATAAATGAGATAAAACTTATTCACAGTTGTTAATAAAAGATATTGATTATAAGTGAATTACTGCCTGTTTGTTTTTCAATTAGTACTATTGTTATAAGAAATAAAACAAAATTTCAATACCTGTAGAATTTTGTTCGTAAAAGAAGGTGCTTGTATCTAAGTACAATAAACAGAAAACACAAAAGAGAGAACTAAAAATAGTTGTATTTTTACGTCAGAATAACAGAAAATATGATATCAAAAGAACAATTTGAAAAAGAGCTAGATTTAATTATCGCAAATGCCATTAGAGAAGATATTGGAGACGGAGATCATACCTCATTATCGTGTATTCCAGCTACTGCAACAGGTAAAGCAAAACTTTTAGTAAAAGATGAAGGAACCATTGCAGGAATTGAGTTTGCTAAAAAAGTATTTGCGTATGTAGATAAAGACTTAAAAGTTGAAACTTTAATAGAAGATGGAGAGAAGGTAAAGCACGGAGATATTGTTTTTTATGTAGAAGGAAAATCACAATCGATCTTAATGGCAGAACGTTTGGTATTAAACGCAATGCAACGTATGAGTGCTATTGCAACCAAAACACGTTTTTTTGCTGATTTATTAGAAGGTACTAAAACAAAAGTATTAGATACTCGTAAAACCACTCCAGGAATTCGTGCATTAGAAAAATGGGCGGTGAAAATCGGAGGAGGAGAGAACCACCGTTTTGCTTTGTATGATATGGTAATGATTAAAGACAATCATATTGATTTTGCAGGTGGAATTACACAAGCCATTACCAAAACTAAAAAGTACTTGGCAGAAAAAGGTTTAGATATAAAGATTATTGTAGAAGCACGTGATTTAGAAGAAATCAAAGAAATTCTTTCTAATGAAGGTGTATACAGAATTTTGATTGATAACTTTAATTATGAAGACACTCGAAAAGCAGTGGCGTTAATTGGAGATACTTGCTTAACAGAATCTTCGGGAGGAATCAATGAAAAAACCATTAGAGAATATGCCGAATGTGGTGTAGACTTTATCTCATCTGGAGCATTAACACACTCTGTATATAACTTAGACTTAAGTTTAAAAGCAGTAGATTAATATAACCCAACCGTCATTGCGAATAAAAGGAGGTAGTCTTCTTTATTGCAAAGACAAGTAAATAACTAAATACTCATGAAAAAAAGCTTAATCCTAGTAGCTACTTTGGTATTGGCAATTTCTTGTAATACAAAAGAAGCTAAAAAAGACATGAAAGCAGATATGGTAGAAAATCCGTTACTGGTAAAGAGTTCCTTAGATTACGGGGCACCAGATTTCACTAAGATAAAAAATGAACACTTTATGCCTGCTATTTTAGAAGGGATGAAGGTACAAAATGAAGCTATTCAAAAAATAGTTGATAGCAAAGACGCACCTACTTTTGAAAATACCATTGTAGCTTTAGAAGAAAGTAGCAAAACATTAGACAATGTTACTGCAGTTTTTTATGGTTTAGCAGGAGCACATACCAATGATGAGATTAAAGAAATTCAAAAAGAATTAGCACCTAAGTTTTCAAAACATAGCGATAATATCTTGTTAAATACCAAATTATTTGCACGTATTAAGCAAGTATATGACAATTTAGAAAGTTTACAATTAGATGCTGAGTCTGCTCATTTAGTAAAAGAATACTATAAGAACTTTGTAAAAGCAGGAGCAAATTTATCAGAAGACAAAAAAGAAGAATTAAAAAAGATCAACTCTGAATTGGCAACCTTATCAAACGATTTTGGAAAGAAATTGTTAGACGCTAGTAAAAAAGGAGGAGTGGTAGTAACTGATAAAGAAAAATTAAAAGGATTTTCAGAAGATAAAATCAAATCGATAGAAAAAGATGGATCTTATGAAATTCAATTAATTAATACTACGCAACAACCATCATTACAATCATTGGAAAACAGAGAAGTTCGTAAGGAATTATTTGAAAAATCAATTCACAGAACAGATGGAGGTGAATATGATACTAGTGATTTGGTAAAGAAAATGGTAGCCTTAAGAGCTAAAAAAGCACAAATTTTAGGCTTTGATAACTACGCTAGCTGGAGTTTACAAGGAACCATGGCAAACACTCCAGATAAGGTGTTTGAAATGTTCAACGGATTAATCCCGGGATCGTTAGACAAAGCAGCTTCAGAAGTAAAAGAAATTCAAGCAGAAATCAATAAAAATGGAGGAGATTTTAAATTAACTCCATACGATTGGAATCATTATGCTGAAAAAGTACGTAAGTCTAAATACAACTTAAACGAAGAAGAGGTAAAACCATATTTCGAAGTAACCAATGTATTGGAAAAAGGAGTATTCTATGCAGCAACGAAATTGTATGGAATTACGTTTAAAAAGCGTACAGATATTCCAACTTATCATCCAGATGTTGTGGTATATGAGATTTTTGAAGAAGACGGAAGTCCGTTAGGATTGTATTACGGAGATTTCTTCGCTAGAGATAGTAAAAGAGGAGGAGCTTGGATGAGTGCTTTTGTAAAACAATCTAAGTTACGTAACCAAAAGCCTGTGATTTACAATGTATGTAACTCGCCTAAACCAGCAGAAGGAGAGCCAGCATTGATTAGTTTTGACAATGTAGAAACAATGTTCCATGAATTCGGACATGCGTTACACGGATTATTCGGTAATCAAACTTACGCTTCTATTTCAGGTACAAGTACTTCAAGAGATTTTGTTGAATTTCCATCGCAGTTTAATGAAAACTGGGCTACACATCCAGAAGTTTTAAACAACTACGCATTGCACTATAAAACTGGAGAAGTAATTTCTGAATCATTATTAAAGAAAATTAAAGATGCAGGAACTTTTAACCAAGGATATTCAATCATTGAAAACTTATGTTCATCTAATTTAGATATGCAATGGCATACGATTTCTGTTGATGATACTATAGAAGACGTAGCAAAGTTTGAAGAAGAAGCCTTGGCTAAAATGAAATTAAATGTAGATGAGGTTCCACCAAGATACCGTTCAACATACTTTGCACATATTTTTAGTGGAGGATATGCCGCTGGATACTATTCGTACTTATGGACAGAAATGTTAAGCCATGATGCATACGATTGGTTTAAAAACAATGGATTGTTAACGCGTGAAAACGGACAAAAATTCCGTGAGCAAGTATTATCAAAAGGAAATACAATGGATTATGCTGAAATGTATAAAACATTTGCAGGAAGAGATCCACAAGCAGAACCAATGTTAAAAGCTAGAGGTTTAAAATAGATGGATGATTATTTTGACAATGAAACATTTTCAAAAGTCAATTTTAATACCTTAAAAATAAAAAAAGGAGAATATGACAATTGTACGTTCGAGAATTGTAACTTCGAGAACGTACATGCGTCTAATATTCAGTTTTTAGAATGTGAGTTTATCGATTGTAATTTTAGTAATGCCATCGTAAACCAAACGGCATTTAAAGATTGCAGTTTTTCTGATTGTAAGTTGATAGGAGTAAAATTTTTTGAATGTAATCCGTTTTTCTTACAAATGAATTTTAAAAATTGCCAACTCAGCTTTTCATCATTTTACCAATTGAAAATTCCGAATACAGAATTTATTAATTGTGATTTAAAAGAAGTTGATTTTACAGAAGCGAATGTTTCAAGTGGAGTATTCGAAAGAAGTAATTTGGAAGGTGCAATTTTTGAAAACACGAATTTAGAAAAAGCCAATTTGAAAACTGCTTTTAATTTTTCTATTTCACCAGAAAGGAATCGATTGAAAAAAGCGGTGTTTTCAAAAGAAAATATTCAAGGGCTGTTAAATGCCTACAAAATTGTAATTGAAGATTAAGTTAATTAGTGTGCTATGAATAAGATTGTTAATTTGATTGTGTTATGTTCTTTGTTAGGGCTAGTTTCGTGTAAAAAGGAGTTGAAGAGTGAACTAGGAAAGAAGCAAATCAGAATTACAGAAAGAGTTCTATTTAAACAACCATATTTTGAGTTAGAAAAGGGAGCAAACAGAGAGTGGAAGACCAAATTAAAAATTGTTGAAAAAGATTCTTCGATTTTTTATATTTATAAGAGAAGTCATGAGGAAAAGTATAGTTCTTTTTTTAGATATGATAAGTATACTAGTGAGTTATATATGGCTCCTAAGCAAACTTTATTGAAAAATAAGAGGCAAAAGTACTTGAATAAAAGATTATCTGATAAACCATTTTATTTCTTTTGGAATATTGAGGAAATCCCCCATTTAACTGAACCAATTCTCTTTAATGAAGATTATGGTGTTTTAATGGTTGTCAATGAATTTTCAAATAATTGGGTTTTTCTAAATAAAGAAGATGTCGGTTTAACAAATGAAATTACAAAGGAAATCAAAAAGATGTATTTAAATTAGCGTTTAAAACTCTGTATTACCTTGAATAAAAAAAATGACTAGAAGAATAGAAGACAAACTAGAAAAGATTCCAGTTGTAAATTGGGTCGTAGCCTTTGGGAAGAAAGTGAAAATTCCAGGGCTAGAAGGAATGTCTTTATATGACGTATTAGAAATGTATGTGATTGGTATTGTTAAAGGAGCTTTAACTACCAGAGCAGGAGGGATTGCTTATAGTTTCTTTATGGCTATTTTTCCGTTTTTACTATTCATTCTTACCTTAATACCCTATATTCCTATAGACGGATTCCAAGAAGGACTTTTTTCACTTATTCAAGAAATATTACCGCCTAAAACCTTTGAGGCAGCCGATGGTGTTTTAAAAGATATTTTAAACAATCAGTATGGAGGATTACTATCGTTTGGTTTTTTAGTTTCTATTTTTTTAATGACTAATGGAGTCAATGCCATTTTTGGAGGCTTTGAATATTCTTACCATGTAAAAGAAGTTCGAAGTGTAGTAAAAGCCTATATCATTTCATTAGGAGTATCGTTATTAATGTCATTGTTCTTAATTGTAACAGTAGTATTGATTATTATGTATCAAATAGCACTTTCTAAAATAGGAGAGTATGGCTGGTTTGATTTAAACGACTTAGATTTGTTTTACTACGGAAGAGGTTTCTTATTCTTGGTAATGATTTTTACGATTGTTTCTTTACTCTTTAGATACGGAACCAAGCAAGGAAAAGAAGTAAAGTTTTTCTCGGCAGGAGCTGTATTAACTACAGTAGTATCTATGTTTACCTTTTATCTTTTTGGTATTTATGTAGTAAAGTTTGCACAATACAATCAATTATATGGTTCTATAGGAACCTTACTTATTTTAATGCTTTTCGTATGGTTAAACGCTATTATTTTATTGTTAGGGTTTGAGTTAAACGCAAGTTTATACCGATTAAAACGTAAAAATAAAGCCTAATTTAACCACTGTTTTTCTGCATAAATTTCGGATATTTGCAGGCTTAAAGTCAATAGACAATTATCAATTAACAGGGAACAATAGTCCTTGATATAAATCAGATTATTGACAACTGACAACTGATAACTGACAACTGATAATTGACAACTGATAATTGACAACTGATAACCGATAACCGAAAAAAATATGAAACCAAGTATCCCAAAAGGAACCAGAGATTTTTCATCAACCGAAGTAGCAAAGAGAAACTATATATTTTCTACGATTAAGCATTCGTTTGAAAATTTTGGATTTCAACCTATTGAAACTCCAAGTTTTGAAAATTCTTCTACACTAATGGGAAAGTATGGGGAAGAAGGAGATCGTTTGATTTTTAAGATTTTAAATTCAGGAGATTATCTTAAAAAAGTTGATGAGAATTTATTAGCAAATAAAGAAAGTCAGAAGGTAATTTCTAAGATTTCAGAAAAAGCATTGCGTTATGATTTAACAGTGCCATTTGCACGTTATGTAGTACAACACCAAAATGAAATCACATTTCCATTCAAACGTTATCAAATTCAACCTGTATGGAGAGCTGATCGTCCGCAAAAAGGAAGATTCAGAGAATTTTATCAATGTGATGCCGATGTAGTAGGAAGTACATCACTTTGGCAAGAGGTAGAATTTGTACAGTTATACGATACGGTTTTTAGTAAACTTGGATTAAAAGGAACGACTATAAAAATCAACAATCGTAAGATATTATCTGGTATTGCTGAGGTAATTGGGGCATCAGATAAATTAATTGATTTTACGGTTGCTTTAGATAAATTAGATAAGATTGGTAAAGAAGGAGTAGTAAAAGAAATGCTAGAAAAAGGTATTTCTGATACTGCTATAGAAAAGGTTGATCCGTTATTTAATTTTGATGGAGATAATCGTACTAATTTAGCAGCGCTAAGTGATATGTTGCAATCTTCGGAAGAAGGAATGAAGGGAGTTGAGGAATTACAATTTATTGTAAATGCTATTGAAGAACTTGGCTTAAGTTCTGCTTCTTTAGAAATAGATGTAACCTTAGCACGTGGATTGAATTATTACACTGGAGCTATTTATGAAGTAGCTGCACCAGAAGGAGTAAAAATGGGATCTATTGGTGGTGGAGGAAGATATGACGACTTGACAGGTATTTTTGGGTTGAAAGACGTGTCGGGAGTTGGAATCTCATTTGGATTAGATCGTATTTATCTAGTAATGGAAGAACTTGGTTTATTCGAAGCAGTTCAATTACCAAAACCAAAAGTATTGTTCTTGAACTTTGATGCAGACCAGAGTATTACTAAGGTGAAAGCAATTAAAGAATTAAGAGACAACAATATTAAGTCGGAATTGTATCCAGATGTAGCTTCAAGTAATAACCAACAAAAAAAGCAGTGGAAGTATGCTACAAATAGAGAAATTGACTTTGTAGTAACGGAAGCAGAAAATGGTACACTTGTTGTAAAAGATATGAAGGCAGGAGAGCAAACAACTTGTACTGTCAACGAATTGATTAACAAACTAAAGTAAATTAATGACAATGTCGTAAATTTACGCCTTATAACAACAGAAAGAAATGTTTGAAGTGAATAACAACAAAATGAATGACGAAAGAATAGACGAAATAGGAGAGAACCACATTGCAACGTCGGCTAAAACTCCATTAAGAGCAGATGCTTTTGATATTTCAGACAAAGAAAAAATAGAAAGAATTCAAGAGAGTGTTAAAGAAATTCTTGAAACTTTAGGAATGGATTTAACAGACGATAGCATGCAAGGAACTCCTAAGAGAGTAGCAAAAGCTTTCGTTAATGAATTGTTTATGGGATTAAACCCAAAGAACAAACCAGAAGCTTCTACTTTTGACAATACGTATAAGTATGGTGAAATGTTAGTAGAAAAAAACATTATTGTGTATTCTACGTGTGAGCACCACTTATTACCAATTATTGGTAGAGCGCATGTTGCTTATATTTCAAAAGGAAAAGTAATTGGACTTTCTAAAATGAACCGTATTGTAGAGTATTATGCAAAACGTCCTCAAGTACAAGAGCGTTTAACAATGCAAGTAGTACAAGCAATGCAAGAAGCATTAGGAACAGAAGATGTAGCTTGTGTTATTGATGCAAAGCATTTATGTGTAAATTCTCGTGGAATTAAAGATATTGAAAGTAGTACAGTAACTGCTGAGTTTGGTGGAGCGTTTAAAAACAAAGAAACAAAACGTGAATTTTTAGACTATATCAAATTAAATACAGACTTTCACTAGAAATTAAAAAATTGGCATTACATTTGCATAACAATAAGCATTACTGGCACTTAAGCAAGTAATATATAATATTTTATAATGAATAAAGGTACCGTAAAATTCTTCAATGATTCAAAAGGATTTGGATTTATCACAGAAGAAGGAACAAACAAAGAACATTTTGTACACGTGTCAGGATTAATTGACGAAATTCGTGAAAACGATGAAGTTGAATTCGAGTTACAAAATGGAAAAAAAGGATTAAACGCTGTAAACGTAAGAGTATTATAATATATAATTATTACCAGAGTAAACTTTTTAATGAAAGGCCTATCAAATTTTGATAGGCTCTTTTATTTTTAAAACTAAATTTTTAGAATGGAAAATGCTACAAATAGAAACAATATAAAAATAGGTATTGAAGTTGAAGTAGTGCAAAAAAATCACCAAAGAACTGGAGAGTTAACTTATGGGATTGTAAGTCGAATACTAACAAAATCATCCTATCATCCACATGGGATAAAAGTGCAATTAGAGTCAGGTATTGTCGGTAGAGTAAAAAAGATTTTAAACAATTAATTACTTTGTTTTCTGAGCTTTTTTATTCCATCTATTAAAAACCATGATGCAAACAGCAGTCGAACTAATAGAAAGATATATTTATTTTCCGTTCGAAAGTTTAACAAGACCCTATACGTTTCTCGTTCTTGAAAGAACATACTAAATGTTCCAACCAATATAAATACTCCAATAGCCAAATAAAGGAAGGGTAATACTTTTTTCATGATTAGTGAATAGGGATTTTAATTTCGTATTGTTTCCTGCTCTTATTGTTTAACTTGTTCTCTCTTAACCAAGAGTTGTGTAATTTCAATTCTTTGTAAGTAGTATTAAAATGTCTTGCAAAAGAAGCAATGTTTGTAATTGCAGTATCTACCTTTACTGTATATGTTGGAGGTAGTGTATATAGATCTTCTTGATCATACACAAAACCATATTTTTTAGGGTTTGAAATAATCTCTTTTAAAGCTAAGATTCTAAATACATAACGTTCTGTTTCGTTTGGTAATTTTGCGTCATAATAGCTAGAAACTCCTTGGGTATCTAATCGCTTAGCAACACCATAATTCCCGGCATTGTACGCCGCTGCTGCCAATGTCCAAGATCCAAAACGCTTTTTAGATTTTTTTAAATACTCTGCTGCCACTTTTGTAGACTTTTCTATATGATAACGCTCATCTACATTGTTATTAATCTCTAATCCGAATTCCCTACCGGTTTGCTTCATAAAGTGCCACATACCCGCAGCTCCAGCAGAAGAAGTTTCATCAATAAAACCACTTTCAGCTAAAGCTAAAAATTTAAAATCATCTGGTAAACCGTGTTTCTTTAATAAAGGTTCTAAAATAGGGAAGTACTTATTAGATCTTTTTAAAAGTAATAAAGCGTTGGATTGCCAATAGGTATTCACCAATAGCTCTCTATCCATACGCTCTCTAATATCTTCTCGTTCAATAGGCACACGTTCTCCAGCCAAATTTAAACCTTCAGGTAGCTTTACAGCTTTTATAACATAGCTTTCAGCAACGTTTTTAACTACGGGCTCTCTGTCTTTACTAATACTATTTGTTAATAAAACAGATAGACCACTTACGGTGATTAATGATAAAATTCTTACAGCTTTATTCATACTTCAATATTTTATAAGAAACACAGTTTATTTAATTGTTTACAGATTCTACGTGAGCGCATTCTTTTTCTAAGAGTTTAGAAATAGTTTTAGCTTTATTTAAAATCATAATATGTGTTCCTTGTTCAACTTCAATTGCGTTTTGTATATATTTTAATGGAAATACTTCATCTTGTTTTCCATGTATATGTGTTATCTTTTTTAAGGGTTCTTCTTGTTGCCAGTGTAATACATTGTATATAGCCCACTGTAAATAATCTGCTTGTCTAACAGATAAATACATTTTATACAGTTCAGCTCTCCTCTTTAAATATTTTCCAAAGAAAAACTTTTCGTAGTTTTCAATGTTAGCAACTATATTAGTTGGAAACAATTTATATGCTTTGGTCACTTGTGCCAAGCGTAATCTTTTTGGTAATTCTTGTTTACTTTTAATACTCGAAACAATAATTACCTTTTTACAGTCGATAAGTTTACTCATTTCTTGCACCATCACTCCTCCAAAAGAAACACCAATTAATACAGGGTTTTCCTCATGTATATTCTCACACATGCGTTGTGCATATGCTTCGATTGATTCATCAACACTTTTGGGTTGTATCCACTCTAAATAATGAACTTCAAACAACTCCTTTGGGAGTGAGATGTATTCAAAAATCTTTGAGCTGGCTGCAAGTCCAGGTACGAAATAAACATGTGTTTTTGACATTATTCTAAGTACTTTTTATCGTATAAAAATTCAGTAGCATATTCATGAATATCAATTAGTCCATCAGGAATATTTTGCCACAAGCGCACTTGTACTTGTTTACCATCACAGAAAATATAGGTACTTGCTAAATCTGTAATTCTAGGATTGTCATAGACATCTTTAAATTCTGAGAAATTTGATTTTTCTATTTTTCCAACAAGTGCTTTTAACTCTTTGTCTGATAATTCAAATTCGTGCTTACCGCTTTTTAAAACATGCTCTTTTCCATTGAAAAAAGCTTTACCGTCTTTGTTAATATAAAAATCAAAGACAGGGCAATCTCCAAAACAAGCTGTTTTTTTAATTGATATCAATCTATTTTGTAATTCAGTTTTTAATTTACTGATAACTTCTTCTTTACCGTCATTAACACTTTCAAAAACATTAGAATCCTCTAAGCGTTCTTTCCAAAAGTCCTTTTTGTCGACAGGAATGGTAACCAATCCAGAAACAACTCCTTTAGCTTCTAAGTCTATATCATCCCAAGAAAGTCCACTATTAATAATTAAAGCTTTAGCATCCTCAATTTGCTTCGGATTATTTAATATCACGAGTAACTGATTGTCTTTCTTTTCTTCTTTCACAGGATCTGGAGTCTTGGATGTATTCGTTATTTCTTCTGATTGAATTTCTTCAACTGCATCTGGTTTTTCTTTTTTAGGACTACCACAGGTCATTGCTAAAAATAAAAGGCATAAGCTAAAATATTTCATAATAGGGTGATTTTGATTTTTTGTATTGAAGGGTCAATTTTTTGTTGAGACTAAAGTTACAGTTATTTCATACAAAAGCAAAAAGAAAAGCCCCTAAAATGGGGCTTTTAACATATATTTTAATTGTTGTTATGCAACAATAGAATCTTTTGCAAAATCAAATCGCACTAAGCCATCTTCATCAATTGTAGTTAAAGTAACTCTGTGTAAAGTATTTACTAATTCAGGATTCCAAGGAGTTTTAACTTTTACATAGTTTTCTGTAAACCCATGGATATATCCTTCCTTGTTTTCACTTTCAAATAAAACAGTTAAGGTGTTTCCTAATTGGCTTTCATAAAAAGCTCTACGCTTTTTAACAGATAAACCACGTAACATCTTACTACGTTTTGCACGAACATTTTTAGGAACAACTCCGTCCATGTCAACAGCCTCTGTATTTGGCCTTTCAGAATAGGTAAATACGTGTAAATATGAAATGTTTAAATCAGCTAAGTAGTTATAAGTTTCTAAGAATAATTCATCTGTTTCTCCTGGAAAACCAACAATAACATCTACACCAATACAAGCATGTGGCATTACCTCTTTTATCTTAGCAACTCTGTCGGTATATACTTTACGTAAATAACGACGTTTCATTCTCTTTAATAAAGTATCACTACCTGATTGTAATGGAATATGAAAATGAGGTACAAAAGTATCTGAGTTCGCAACGAAATCGATTGTTTCGTCTTTTAATAAATTAGGCTCAATAGATGAAATACGTAAACGATGAATTCCTTCTACAGTATCTAATGTCTGTACTAATTCTAGGAAAGTATGCTCATGTCTTTTATTTCCAAATTCACCTTTACCATAGTCACCAATATTAACTCCTGTTAATACAATTTCTTTGATACCTTTTTCAGAAATTTCTTTAGCATTCTTTAAAACATTTTCTAAAGTATCACTACGAGAAATACCACGAGCTAAAGGAATCGTACAATAAGTACATTTATAATCGCAACCATCTTGAACTTTTAAGAAAGCACGTGTACGATCACCAATAGAGTAGGCACCCACATATGAATCTGCTTCTTCAATTTCACAAGAGTGTACTTCACCAATATCATTCTTGGTTAAATCGTTGATATAACTTGTTACATTAAATTTTTCGGTAGCACCTAAAACCAAATCTACACCATCAACAGCAGCTAATTCTTCCGGTTTTAACTGAGCGTAGCATCCAACTCCAATAACAAAAGCATTGTCGTTTTTCTTTAAAGCCGATTTAACAATAGTCTTAAAACGCTTGTCGGCATTATCCGTTACAGAACACGTATTAATTACATATACATCTGCTTTTTCTTCAAACTCAACACGTTCAAAACCTTCATTTACAAAGTTTCTTGCAATCGTAGAAGTTTCAGAAAAATTTAATTTACAACCTAAAGTATAAAAAGCTACTTTTTTATCTGCATTCATCTTTTCTCTATCCTAAATAAAAAACAAAAGCCTTGTACAAGTCTTTAATTTTTTAGAAGTTCGTATGGTATATTTAATATTCTATAAACTGCTTTACACAGTTTGAATTTGCAAAAGTACAATTAAAAGATGATTTTTGAAACTGAAAGATTAGTAGTTAGAAAACTAAAACAAACTGATATTGAGGGGTTTTTCGAATTAGAAAGCAACCCTAAAGTATTACAGTATGCTACGGGGGAGGTAAAAACCAAAAAAGAATGTCAAACGGAGTTGGTTGAACTTATTAAAAAGTATGACAAAAAGGATAATGATTTTTGGATTTACACGATCGAAAGGAAATCAGATTTAGAATTCATAGGAACCTTAGCTTTAGTGAAGGATGATGAAGGGAATGACGAGATAGGGTATCGTTTTGTTGAACGATTTTGGGGAAATGGATATGCTACTGAAATCTGTGAAGGATTGATTCCGTATTGTAGGTCTATTGGAATGAAAAAGCTAATAGGTTGTGTAGTTGATGTAAATGTGGCTTCAGCAAAAATATTAGAGCGATATGGTTTTAAGGAAATCGAAAAGTTTGTAAGTGATGATATTGGGTTGCCAGAAACAAAATATGAATTGATACTATGATTGTAGACCATTTAAAACCACCTTATTATGCAGTTATCTTTACAACCATAGTTACTGATACTTTGGAAGGATATGCTGAAACCGCAGAGAGAATGGAGGAATTGGCAAAACAGCAAAAGGGGTATTTAGGTATAGAATCTGCGCGTGCTGAAATAGGTATAACAGTTTCATATTGGAAGAGTTTAGAAGCAATAGTAGAGTGGAAGAACAATGTAGAACATACGGAAGCTAGAAATTTAGGAAGAGAACAATGGTATAAAAAATACCAATTGAGAATTTGTAAAGTTGAACGAGAATACGGTTTTGAACAGTAGTTATTATGTACGCAGCGCTATCAAAAATTTTAAAGAAGTTTTTTAAGGAAAGTACTATTTTTAAATATGGGTTTAATATTTCTCCGATGTATAGAAGATCTACCGGAAAAATTATTTCTGTTTCTGATGACTTACTAAGAGCACAAGTGAGAATACCTATTTCTATGAAAAATAGAAATTATGTAGGATCAATATTCGGAGGAAGTTTATTTTCTGCAACAGACCCTGTATTTATGATACAATTAATTAATATTTTGGGGAATGATTATGTGGTGTGGGATAAAGAAGCAACCATAAAATTTAAGCGACCTGCAACCCAAGATGCCTATGTAGATTTTATATTTACCGAAGAAGAGATTGAAGAAATAAAAGAAAGGGTAGTAGCAGAGAAAGAAATCAATTTAATTAAAGAAATTAAAATAACTAACAAAGACGAATCAACCGTTTTTGCTGAAGTATCAAAAGTAATTTACATTGCAGATAAAGCCTATTATAAAAATAAACGTAAGAAGAAGTAGTCTAGTCTTCATAGTTTTCGCGCTACTTTTTTCTTGCGCTAAGAAGAAATCATCTTATACAGAGACAGAAGTTTTTCGTTATAACGAACATTCAAACGTTACTTCTTTAGATCCAGCTTTTGCCAAAGATCAGCGAAATATATGGGCAGTGAATCAATTGTATAACGGATTGGTAGAATTGGATGATAGCTTACATGTTAAACCAGCTATTGCAAAAAGTTGGACGATTTCTGAAGATGGTAAAAACTATCAATTTACCCTAAGAGATGATGTTTATTTTCATAAGCATGCGTTATTTGGAAAGGATTCTACCAAAAAAGTAACTGCCAATGATTTTGAATATTCTTTTAATCGTTTACTAAATAAAGAGGTAGCTTCTCCTGGAGGCTGGGTGTTGCAAAATGTGGCTTCATTTAAGGCAGAGAACGATTCGGTTTTTTCAATGGAGTTAAAACAACCATTTCCACCTTTTTTAGGATTGCTTGCAATGAAATACTGTTCGGTAGTTCCGAAGGAGGCTGTGGAATATTTTAGAAATACCTTTAGAGCAAATCCTATTGGTACAGGTCCATTTCAATTTAAACTATGGGTAGAAAACACCAAGCTGGTATATCGTAAGAACCCTTTATACTTTGAAAAAGATACCAAAGGAAAACAATTACCCTATTTAGAAGCTGTAGCCATTACTTTTTTACCGGATAAACAAAGCGAGTTTTTACAGTTTATTCAAGGAAATATTGATTTTATGAAGAGTTTAGATGCTTCTTATAAAGATGATATTTTAAATACTGATGGTACTTTAAAAGAAAAGTACGTTGCTAGTATTATAATGCAAACCGGAGCCTATTTAAATACGGAGTACTTGGGGATTTATTTAGATGGAGAGGTTCAAATACCTACCAAATCTAAATTGATTCGACAAGCCATTAATTATGGATTTGATCGAGAGAAAATGATCAAATTTTTAAGAAACGGAATTGGTACACCTGCAACAAGCGGATTTATTCCTAACGGATTACCTTCATTTAATAATCAAAAAGGATATTCATTTAATCCAGAAAAGGCAAGAGAATTAGTTGCTCAATACAAAGAAGAAACAGGAGATCAGAATCCGCAAATTACAATTACCACCAATAGCAATTATTTAGATTTGTGTGAATTCATTCAAAGAGAATTACAAAAAATAGGATTAGCAACCAAAGTAGATGTAATTCCTCCTTCAACCTTGCGTCAAGGTAAGGCAAGTGGAAAACTACCAATTTTTAGAGCAAGCTGGATTGCAGATTATCCAGATGCGGAAAATTATGTGTCACTTTTTTATAGCAAAAACTTTACTCCAAACGGGCCTAACTATACCCATTTTAAGAACGAAACCTTTGATAAATTGTATGAGGAATCTATTAAAGAAGTATCGGTAGATAAGCGTTATGCTCTGTACCAAAAAATGGATAGTATTATTATTGAAGAAGCACCTATAGTGCCTTTATACTATG
Organism: uncultured Tenacibaculum sp.; assembly: GCF_947498805.1. Classification (GTDB taxonomy): domain Bacteria; phylum Bacteroidota; class Bacteroidia; order Flavobacteriales; family Flavobacteriaceae; genus Polaribacter. The sequence continues at coordinate 189,988 of NZ_CANMLT010000001.1, forward strand.
ATGAGGTAATACGTTTTAGACAAAAAAATGTAAAAGGCTTAGGAATAAACCCAATTGATTTATTAGACTTGAGAAGAGTAAAAAAGGACTAGTTTTTAGATTCGTTCCAATAGTAACTATCTGGATAGATGCGTTCTCCAAAAATAGCCGTTCCAACTCGAACAATTGTAGCACCTTCTTCAATGGCAATTTCCAAATCATTACTCATTCCCATCGAGAGTTCGTCTATACGTACGTTAGGAACCTGCAAAGAATTGATTTCATTTTGAAGCTGTTTTAAAAGGCGAAAACATTTGCGAATTTCTTTAGACTCTGAACTTAAAAGACCTATGGTCATTAAACCTTTAATGTTGATATTGTTAAACTTGGCTACTTCTTGTACTAAGGCAATGGTTTCTTGTGGTTTTGCACCGAATTTACTTTCTTCAAAAGAAGTGTTTACTTGAATATAAACATCAATGGTTTTATTTTCAAGAGTTAATCGCTTGTGTAGTTTTTCTGCTAATGATAAACGATCAATAGATTGAATACAACTTGCCCATTTAATAACTTCTTTAATTTTATTGCTTTGTAAGTGTCCTATAAAATGTACTTCTGGTTGTAAATCTAAGATAGCATTTGTTTTCTGCTTCAATTCTTGAACTTTGTTTTCGCCTACAAGATGTATACCTTGTTCTATGGCAAATCGTATCTTTTCAATACTTACCGTTTTAGTAGCAAGTAATAGGCGAACTTCATCCGGAGTTCTGTTTGCCTTTTTGCAAGCATATGCTATTCTTTTATGAATTGTGTTTAAATTATGTACAATACTATCCATTTTCTAGTGTAATTTTTAATTCTTCTTTTTCAATTATTTTATTTTTTACATCACGATGAACGATGTCTTTTGTTTCTGCATAGGATATGTCATATACTCGTTTAATATTTCGAAATTCATCAGGAAATTCCTGCAGAAGTTGTTGGTAATATTTGTCTAAATCTGATTTATTTGGAGCCTCGAATTTTAATTTTAATTGAAATCGTCTAAGCAAAGCGGAGTCTATAGTAGAAGAATAATTAGTGGCCGCTATTAGTAAAATGTTATTTGGCAGAAAATCTATTAGTTGTATAATTGTGTTAACTAATCGTTTCATTTCGTGAGAATCTTTGTTGTCATAATTCCTTGCATTTCCGATGTAGTCAAACTCATCTAAGAAAAGCACAGCTCTTTCTTTAATAGCTTTTTTAAACACCTCTGAAATATTTTTGGCTGTTTCACCTAATTTTGAAGATACTAAGGCACTAAGGTTAAGAATAACTATTTTTTTATTGAGTTTTTTGGCTATAGCTTTTGCAGTTGTTGTTTTACCGCAACCTGTATGTCCATATAATAATAATTTATTATCAACGGTAAGTTTATGTTTATTTAAAATAGCAACATGCGTATATTCTTTTAATAGTTGTTGAATGATTTTTTCATTAATGCTGTTTAACTGAATTTTATCTAATTCAAGCGTTGTCTCTTCAGGGTGAAAAGTAAATGTGTTCATTAGTATTTAAATAAATAGAAGGAAAATATGTTATAAGTAATTGAATATAGAATAAACTGTTTCAATATTTTGAAGGTCTATTTTTTATATTCATGTTCAGGACAATCAACCCTTAGTTCTTTCGATGTAAGTTTAGCTTGTAAAAGTTTACAAAAATGCTCATTATCAGTACGCTCATAATAAGAACAAGTAAAACACATTCTTTGAATAGTTATGACACCAGTTTGATTTAATTGATAAATAACCTTTAACAAACCTGCCAGTATATCTTTTTTTTGTTCATCTGGTAATGTGGTTAATGGTTTTTCAATATTAAAAGTAAAGTTGGAAGATTTTTCTGCAACTTGTTTTCCTTTGTTCGTTAAACCAATTAAATAGCTCCTGGTATCGCTAGGATTAGTAAACTTCTGAATCAATTCTTTTTTTAATAAAACCTTTACGCTGTCACTAATGGTGGCTTTCGTCATATTAAATTCATCAGCTAAGTAGCTTACCTTGCATTTATCTTCTGAATGGAAGCGCAAAAAAATAAGGATTTGAATTTGAATAGGACTTAAAGAGTTTTCTTTACTTTCATTCCAAAGTAGTACTCTAAAAGCTTCAGAGATTCGCTCTAAAGCTACCACTATTTTACTTTCAATTGAACTATTTTGATGGTCTAAGTTAAAAGGAGATTTCATTAATTACAGTTTTCCATTTCGTAAATAAAATACCCTTTATCTTTTATAATGTTTTCCCATGCTGGCTTAAGGGCTTCTACATGGCAAAATACACATTCTTTTGAAGATAGGTCAAGGCTTTCTAACCCTTTTGTTTTTAAATATTCCTTACCGTAGTTAAATATCACATTGGTATTTTTAAGCGTAGACGGAACAATAATATCAAAATGCATGATACTACCATCTTTTTTAGTTACATAGGTATCCCAAACTGCTACATTCATAATTTATTTAGTTTAATAAAGTTAAAAAGCTCTACAAAATTAGGAATCCTAACTTTATAGAGCAAAAAAATTATCCTTTTACATCTTGCATTGAAGCACCAAAGTTAATGTGTAATACATTTCCATTAGGTGTTAGTAATGCTGGTACAGAGGTTACACCCGCTTTCTCTGCTTCTGAAATACGGCTTTTATCCTCTCCGAAATGTACGATCTCGACATTTTCAGATCCGATTAAATTTATGATGTCGTGTTCAGCACTAATGCAAACTGGACACCCTGCATGATAAAAAATTGACTTGCTCATATGTTTATGTATTTAAATTTGTTACAAATATAGTAAGGAATCCTAACTAAAAAAGAAATGGAATCTTAAAATTTTGTTAATGAGACTAACTTTTGCCTTGGAGGAGTTTTGAAAAGTTGTTGTGTTGTTGAGTTTTAATTCCTGATTTACAGTGTTTTGTTTGTTTTTTTTGCAAAAAGTGAAACTCAAAAAAAAGAGAGGATTAATCCTCTCTTTTTAAATATTATATGCTTTCTACAAATTCTAAGAAAACTTTTTTATGCAGGTCCAAATCTAAATCAGGAGAGATGGCTACACGAGCAATATAATCTTTATCACCTTCTTTTGTAGTTCCTTGGGTTGAAGTTGCCGGGATGGTCCAATAACACCCTTTTAATTGTCCATAGCTTACACAATACTTACTTTCGTTAGGTATTTTAGTAATCATTAAATTAATCAACTTTAAATTCAATGCTCTTTTATAAGCTTCTCTTTCCTCTTCTGAATCTCCTTTAGTTGGAAGATCTAAAGAAAATACAGAAGGAGTAAATCCTTGGGCTGCCAATTCTTCAGAAACAAAATTGATTTTAGCAGTAGGTAATACCTCTTCAATATAGTTTACAAAAGAACGTGTGTTTTTATAAGCATCATCAATTCGTTGTACCATAGAAGGTAATTGCTCTGCCAATAGCTCTAATTGAAGTTCAGTGGCTTCATTATCGCATAGTTGAATATGCTTTTCTATCTTGTTCATTAGGCTCGCAGCTTTTTGGTTAGCAACGCAAAAACCTGCAGTACATTTACCTCCGCTCGGAAACTTAGATCCGCTTACATAAGCGATGGTTTTTACAGAAGATAGTATTTCGTTATCTCCTAAGAAGTTTACGTTCGGACAAAAGGTTTGATCTAAAATAAATACGGGTTCAATAGCATTATTACCTGAAGGAGTAGTGCGCGAAGCGCTTAAAACTTCCTTCAAATGTATAAGGTCTGGAACTTCAACTCTTGGGTTGGTAGGAATTTCTGCAATGATATAAGGTACTGCATCTTCCTGAGCTATTTTATCTAAAACGATATTAACACTTTGCACCATATTGTTTTCACCATCAACAGGTAGATCCATAACTTCTACGTTGTCTAAACAAGCTGCTACACGTCTTGCTTGATCGTTAGTTCCACCATAACAGTTTGGAGGAACAACAATTTTAATTGCTTTATTAGGATGGACCTCTAAAGAATGATCAATTAATCCCATTACAATAGCATATTGAATAGAAAGCCCACTAGAACCTACTACTGCTTTGGAGTTTGATTTTGTAATCTCTTTAATAGCATCAAAAACTTTAGTTTTGTTTTGAGCAGTATCAAAAGAATTATTATTGGAAGTTTGCTCTGTTAATTGTTGTAAAGCAATTGCGGTATTGGAAGGAGTCATGGCAATTGTTTCCCTTCTTCTTACATGTTGAATTTCTGAAACGTATGATTCGTTTTGTGCTCCGTTTACCAATAAAATACTTCCTAAACTGGTATGTGTATTGATATAAAAGTCAACTTTCGATGAAATTGAAAAATCACAAACATTTTCTTTTTCAGAAACCAAAATGGTAGTTCCATCAAATTCAGAAAGCTCTTCTTGATTGTTGATTTGTTCTACATCAAATTTGTAATTGTATACTTCTCGAACTGTATCAAGATCAAAGCAACTTGGTAATTGATTTGTATATACAATTCTAGTGTTTCTATGAGTTAATAGATTCTTTCTTAAAACTGCCAGAATAGGAGTAGTCTTAGAAGAAAAACTAATTACATTCGAAGGATGAGTGTTGTATATCTTTCCTAATACCCATTCTAACACTGAAGAAAGCGGATGCCCTAATCTTATATAATCATAAGCAGTAGGTAATTCGCTTAGAACATCTGTTTGAAAATTATTAGCATTATATAAGTTCTCAAATTGTTCTAAAAATTCAGTTTTAGCCAATTCCTCATTGTAAATATCTAATCTGTGTGTTGTTAGTTTAAGCCAGTCAGTTGGCATGTTTTGAACAACATTTGAAATATAATTTAGTACGGTAGTACTTTGCATATGTGTAAGCTTTATTAAGGCATGCAAGATACGTTAAATTGAATTTTTCTAAAAGTATTCTAATCTTTTTAGAATTTAATTAACGCTGTTGTTTTACTAAGAAAGAAGCAAGTTTATCTATTATTTTTTCTTTCTATTTTCAATGATAATAGTCCCGATTAAAGCTACTCCTATTGTTATACCAATAACAGCATCCATTAATTCACCTCCTCTAATAGCACCATAAACGGCAAATAGAATTGATGCAATTCCGATTCCAATAACAAGATTTTGTGTTGTTTTACTCATAATTAAAAAGTTTTATTCGTTGAATTCTTTGGGGTATTCGACAATACCATGAATACCTTTCAGTCCATTTTCTGTTAGTTCAATAGCCAAACAATTTTCTTTAGGAACCTCAAAAGGTAAGATAATGCCGAAAGTATGGGCTTGTTTATATCCAAATCTAGGATAATAATGTTCATGTCCTAATAAGACAATAGATGTATGTCCTAACTCCTTGGCTTTTTTGTGAGCTTGCAAAATTAATTTAGCTCCTATACCTTGCCCTTGAAATTTAGGTAAAACAGAAACGGGAGCAAGTGCTAGCGAGTTAAAAGTATTTGCTTCACTTTTAATTTTTAATTTAGTTACTAAAATATGTCCGACAATTGTATTATCAATTTCAGCTACTAATGATAATTCAGGAATAAAAGCATCTGACTTTCGCAAACGTTCTACCAAAAATTGTTCTTTATGATCACTGAAGGGTTCCGTTTTAAATGCTTCTTCAATTAGATTAAAAACAATTTTATAATCTCTATGGCTTTCTTGACGTATAAGCATGGGTATTTTATAAATAAACTTTTATTTCTAAGTTCAACTTAATTGATTTTTCAAAAAAAGCTAATAAGGTTCTTATATCACTATTTATATTTTCGAGCTTGTACTCGTTTGTAATCCAGTATTTCAAAACGTTTTCAATATTCAAATTAGGAACAAACACTTCTTTATTTAGAATTTTTTGAACTTGTTCGATTTCATTTTTAAGTTTAGAAATTTGACTTGGATTAAATAATTGAGATTCATCTATCCATTTGTCTGAATTGAGATCAAGATTTGAAAGTATTGGAAAATGATTTCTATCATTTTTTGGAAATCGTTTTGCACAATAAATTAGAAAATTCGGAGCCATTTCATACTCAACTTCTCCTTTTTCGTTTAAAGCTTCCATCCATCTTCCCATGATACCGTTTTAATTAATATTATGTTTTAAAACACCAGTTCTTTAATCTTTTCTTTGATACGTTTTTTGATGTTCGTAGGATAACTTCGATCTCCATGAAATACATCTGCCATCGCATTAGCAAAGCGTTGTCCGTATTTTTTTAATAGAATATTACGAACTGTTTTTTGTTCGTAAAACCATTTAGAAAGCCATAATCCAGTTTCAATTTCTGGTAATAATTTTTCTTCTAATTTTTCAATGTATAATTGTTCAGACTTCTGAGTATCTAAATCACTTTCAATAAGAGCTTCGGCAGCTAGCTTTCCACTATAAATAGCATTCGAAATACCTTCAGCAGTAATAGGATCTGCAAAACCTGCTGCATCACCAATTAAAAAGACATTATTTTTTACAAATCCATCTGTACGAGGCGCTACAGGAATTTGAAATCCGTGTTGCGATTCACTTACAATATTGGTTAAACCAATGGTTTTTAAATATTCTTGATAGTATTCTTTTAAATTTATTTTAGTTCTTCTCGCAGAGGCAACACCTACTGATAAATGATTTTTCTTAGGGAAGTTCCAAGCATATCCAAAAGGAATGGCATCAATATCGAAACGTACTTCTTTTGATAAGCGTTCAAAATCTTCTTCAGGTACTTCAACCTCATATTCTAAAGCTGGAATCAATTTTCTAGTATCTTCTTTCCATCCAGCCATTTTAGCAGTCGGACTCAAAGCTCCGTCAGCGGCAATGACAAATTTTGCAGCAATGTCTCCTTGAGAAGTTTTTAAAACAATTTGGTCGTTTTCAAATTTCAATTCTTTTAGTTTATGATTCTCTAAAAGTGTGCAACCAAATTCTTTTGCTTTTTCTACAATAAGATTGTCAAAAGAATCTCGCATAATCATTGTAATTGTCGGATCTTTTCGATGTGTTTGGAAATGTAATTTTTTTCCTAAATAAATATCTACCGTATGAAATTCTTTTTCAACAACTGAAGTAATGTCAAAAGGTAAATCCTTTCTTCCTCTAAATACGAATCCACCTCCGCATGTTTTATATCGTGGTAAGGTTTCTTTTTCAATGATAACGGTAGAGATTCCATTTTTAGCTAAATGAAAAGCTGTTGATGCTCCTGAAGGACCACTTCCAATGATTGCTACATCAAATGTTTGCATACTGTAAATTTTTTTCTAAAAATACAGTTTTTACGATAATTACCAATGCATTCTTGTTAGAATAGGGTGGTGGTCTGAAAATTTAATTTTATGGAAAGTTTTAAACTGATTAACCGTGGCATTTGCATCGGTCAAAATAAAGTCTATTCTTAGTGGATAGGCATAACGAAACGATTTTCCTAATCCAAAACCAGCTTCGATAAACGTGTCTTTTTTGTTTTTAGAAAGTTTTTGATAAACCCAAGAATAAGCGGTATTGTTAAAATCACCACACATAACTTTTTTCCCTTTCCAAGAAGCTTCGTGTTTTAAAATACGTTCAGTTTGAGCTACCTGTTTTTTAAAGCCATTTTCTAAGCGTTTAAATAATCGTTCTGAGTCTTTTTCCCCAAAATTCTCTTTTTTCGGATTGATTTTTAAAGACTCTAAATGCACATTGTATATGCGAATAGTGTCTTTGTTTTTAAGTATATCAACAAAAATGGTGTTGTTAGCACTGTGCTCAAAATTTAAAGAACCTGAATTGATGATAGGGAATTTTGAATAAATGGCTAATCCAAACTTATTCGTTTTGGTTTTGGTTTTGATGTACTTGTGAGAAAGTTTAATATCTAAATCTTTAGAATTATAAAATTCCTGAAGCGCCACAATATCTGGAGATTGACTATTGATAAAATCATATATTTTTTGCTCTGTACTATCGTCATCTTCATGTTTATAATGATTGAATAAACGAACATTATAGCTCATCAATTTTAAATCATCATTTAATACAACGTCTTTTTTAGAGAACTTATAAAAAGGAGGCGCAATAAACCAACCAATTCCTAAAACTAAGGCAGAAAGAATTAGGTTCTTATGAAGTTTTAATAACCAATACAGTAAGAATAATACATTGATTATAATTAGCAATGGAACAAACAAACTAAATACGGCAAAGGCAGGAATGGCTTTGGGAGAAATATAGGGAAGTACATACGATAGCAATAAAGCTGTCGCAAAAATTGAATTTAAAAACAATACAATTTTACGCATGAATATTCTCCTCTTTTTATTTATTCCCTTGTTTAAATAAAAACTCTTTTTCGTCTTTGGTTAAGGCGTCATAGCCCGATTTGCTAATTTTATCTAAAATAGCATCAATTTCTTGTTGGTTTTGAGTTTTTGTAACTGTTTTTTTTCGAGGTTTATTCCCCGATTTATAAACTGTTTTTAAGGGTTTGTCTTTCTTTTTGAATAAATTTTTAAAAGGAGAAAAAATGTCAAGTTCTTTATTACTGGCTTTGTTAACGTATAAGAATCCAAATAAGGCACCACCTAAATGTGCTAGATGCCCTCCAGCATTTCCAGCTGGAATTTGAATAACGTCAATAGCAATCCATATAGCAGCCAATACCCATAACTTAACAAAACCAATTAAAGGAAATTTAAGTTGGTAATTAGGAATATAAGTAGCAATACCAATAAAGATTGCAGAGATTCCTGCTGAAGCACCTAACAGTACACTGTTATGAGACTCTTTTTGTAAAGCAGGGAAGGTATTATAGCTCACCATAAAAACAATTCCACCAAATATAGTTCCTAGTATATAAAAGTTTAAAAGTTGTTTTGAAGTGAAGTACTGTTTAAATAAGTGCCCAATATAAAATAAGGCAATTAAGTTTAATAGTATATGTAAAAAACGAGCGTGTAAAAAACCATAGGTAATAATAGTCCAAGGCTTATGAGCAAATTCGTTAAGACTTGCAGGCAGTGATAACCAGTCTACTAAAACATTACTATTGAATTGAAACAAATAACTAAAGGTATTTGCAAGAAAAACCAACAAAAAAACAGCTAGGTTTATATAGATAAGTTTTTCTATAATCCCTGCATTTTTAAAGCGATGTTTTATGTTTTCTAAGAAATCCATTTGTTAAAAGCGTCTAAATTGATTTTTTCTCCAATACCATGCAATAATAAATCCGATAATAGCTCCTCCAATGTGCGCAAAGTGAGCAACATTACCTATAGAGTATTTGGTTACTCCAAAGAATAAATCTCCTAAAATAATTACTGGGATAAAATATTTTGCCGCCACCGGAACTGGGAAAAATATAAGAGCCAGTTTTGCATTTGGAAAAGCCAATCCAAAGGCTACTAAAATACCATAAATAGCTCCTGATGCACCTACTGCTGGAGTGTGGTACAAAGAGTAAAATTCACTCATTGTTTGATTCGAAAGTGAAATGATATTTTGATTGTATTGCCCAGAACTTAATATTTGTTGAATTTCTGAAGCAGAAACTCCCATGCCAATAAGTTGGTCGTATATACCATTAAATTGATAATAGTTTACCAAGGTGTAAATTAATCCAGCTCCTATTCCTGAAGAAAAGTAAAAAAATAAAAACTTATTCTTTCCCCACATTTGTTCTAACGGAGTTCCAAAGGCCCATAATGCATACATGTTAAATAACAAATGCGTAAAACCTCCATGCATAAACATGTGAGAAACATATTGCCAAAACCCAAAGTTTTCATTTTGAGGAAAATGTAAAGCCAATAGATTGGTCAGGTCCATTTGAAGCAATTGAGGGGCAACAAATAGAATAACGTTTATAAGTATTAAATGCTTAATAGCACCAGTTAGTCTTGGCATTGTTTTTTTGTTTTTACGTTCTTTTTATAGCGAACTATTTACAAATTTATTTTTTTAACATTTAAAAAATTACTTTTAAATACTATTTATTTGTTAAAAATAGTATCTATCTCCTGTAAAGTTAGCGTTTTAAATATTGGTTTGCCAAAAGGAGAACTGTTTGGTTCTTTACAAGAAAATAAATCATTTACTAAATTTTCTTGCTCTTTATTAGACAATATTGTTCCTGTTTTAATAGCTAAAGATTTCGCAAAAGATTTTGCCATAATATCAAAATGACTAAAACTAGTATCGGGTACTTCAAGTTTCATGTCATCTAATAATTGTTCTAAAATAAAAGTAATTTGACTTTCTGTTATAGAAGTTGGTATTCCTCTAATAACCACACTTTCTTTTGTGAATTCTTCAAAAACAAATCCGGTTCCTTCTAAATCTGATTTAATGCTATAAATCATTTCAATATCGTTTGAAGAGAATGAAATACTTACCGGAAATAATAATTGCTGACTACTAGCTTCCTTTACTGTAATACTTTCTAAAAACTCTTCATATAATACACGTTGGTGAGCCAAAGATTGATGTATAAGTACTACTCCAGATTTAATGGAAGATAAAATGTATTTCTTTTGAATTTGAAAAGTCTTACCCGTTTCTGTTTCTTGAGAACTTTCAAAAAGTTGCTCTTGATGTGAAGAAAAGGAAGGGGTTGATTCAATTTCTGTATTTGTATATAAAGCTTCCCAGTTGCCTGGATCTTTTTTAAAGTTGGCGGTATAGCTATTTGAGTTGCCTGTAGCACCAGATCCCGAAGTATAACTAGAAGAAGTAGCAGTACTTTTTACAGGTTCATGTGGTGTTGGATCATTCTTAAATGGATTAAACGTAGGATCTACGGTTATTTTAGGCATAGATGCAGACGAGGTCTTACTTAAATCGTAAGGTGTATCTAAATTTGCATCTCTATCAAAATCTAATAAAGGCGCGATGTTATACTGCCCTAAACTATGTTTTACAGTAGCACGTAAAATAGCATACAAAGCTTTTTCGTTATCAAACTTTATTTCAGTTTTTGTAGGATGTATGTTAATATCAATTGTATTGGGAGGTACCTCTAGATATAAAAAATAAGAAGGATGAGAACCTGCTTCTAAGAGACCTTCAAAGGCATTTACAACAGCATGATTTAAATACGAACTTTTGATAAAACGGTAGTTTACGAAAAAGAATTGTTCTCCTCTTTTTTTCTTCGCAAACGCTGGCTTAGCAACAAAACCTGTAATAGTTAGAATATCTGTTTGTTCTTCAATAGGAACTAATTTTTCATTCATTTTAGCACCAAAAATTCCTACGATACGTTTTCTAAAATTACTTTTAGGTAGATTGTAAATTTCATTACCGTTATGATGTAATAAAAAACTAATATCTGGATGTGCCAAAGCTACACGTTGAAATTCATCTACAATATGACGAGTTTCAATAGTATCAGATTTCAAAAAATTTCTACGTGCAGGAATATTGAAAAATAAATTTTTAACGGCAATACTGGTTCCCTTTGCTGTAGAAACAACTTCTTGAGAGGTGATTTTACTTCCTTCAATTTTTATTTGGGTACCTAATTCATCGTTTTCCAGCTTCGTTTTCAACTCTACATGTGCAATTGCAGCAATAGAAGCTAAAGCTTCACCTCTGAATCCTTTGGTATTTAAATTAAAAAGATCTTGCGCATCTTTAATTTTTGAGGTGGCATGACGCTCAAAGGATAAACGAGCATCCGTTTGACTCATTCCTTTACCGTTGTCAATAACTTGGATTAAAGTTTTTCCAGCGTCTTTTAATAATAACTTTATAGATGTAGCTCCTGCATCAATAGCATTTTCAATAAGTTCTTTAACCACAGAAGCAGGTCGTTGTACAACTTCTCCTGCAGCAATTTGATTCGCTACATGATCAGGTAATAATTGTATGATATCTGACATTCGTTAGTTTCTTGGTATAAAAATAGAGAGATCAAAATCAATAATATAAAGGAAAAGTAATAGCATGATTACAATAGCTATTACAATAGTTTTATTTAAACCACCATATTCTGAGCTTTTAAACTCTTCAAAAGCAGCTTTGAACTTTCCTTTTATTCCTTTTCCTTTACCAACAGTGGTTCTATACTCATCAAACTTGTGTTTGAATTTGTATGGATTATCTCCTTTGTAGTAGCGAGGTTGGTAATCAAATTTTTTATTTTCTCTCTTAATAAATCCCATAAATAGAAAAGTATATTTTAAGTGTAAAACAATCAAAAATTACACCAAAATAAGATGAAATTCAAAGTTACTGAATAAATTGATGGTGGTCAAAAAATGTTTATAAATACTATCCTTTAAAGGAAAGTGTTGAGTATAAAAAAAGCCAAGAATAATATTCTTGGCTTTTTTTATACTTTATTGAGCTTAAGAACTTAAAAGCCTATTTCAGCTGTTGAAGTTCCATTATTTTTAATTGCAGCCATTTTAATTGCAGCCATTTTAATTGCGGCAACTGCGCATTCTACTCCTTTGTTTCCTAGCTTTCCACCAGAACGGTCAATAGATTGTTGTCTCGTGTTATCAGTTAATACACAGAAAATTACAGGAACATCATATTTGATGTTTAAATCTACAATTCCCTGAGTTACTCCTTCGCATACAAAATCAAAATGCTTAGTTTCTCCTTGAATTACATTTCCAATAGCAATAATTGCATCTACTTTTTGAGATTCAATCATTTTCTTGCATCCATATACTAATTCAAAACTACCAGGAACGTCCCAAGAAATAATGTTTTCTTTTGTTGCTCCACAATCTAATAATGTATCAATTGCTCCTTGCTGCATGTTTCCTGTAATCTCAGGATTCCATTCAGAAACAACAATCCCAAATCGAAAAGATTTCGCATTTGGGATTGAAGCTTTATCGTAATGAGATAAATTTGTTGTTGCCATATTAATTATTGTGCATATTTAGCACTATTAAGATGTTTTTCAATGTCTCTACCTTGATCAGTATTTGCATACTTTTCTTTTATGGTAGTAAATAATTTTTCAGCAGTACTATAATCTTTTAACTCCATAGCAACTTGACCTGCTTTGAATAAAAATAATGGAGTTGTAAATTGATTGTCTTTTTTATTAGCTGCTTGTTGATAATAATCTAAAGCATCCTTTAATTGATTGATATCAGCAAAAGCATCTCCGATTGCACCTAAAGCAACTGGACCTAATAAAGCGTCATCAGAATCAAACTTACTTAAATAGTCAATAGCTTCTTTATATTTCTTCATTTTTAAATAAGAAATACCTGCATAGTAATTAGCTAAATTTCCTGCTTTCGTACCTCCAAATTGAGAAGATATATCAGTAAAACCATATTTTCCATCAACTCCTCCAATTAAGGCTAAGTTGTATAAAGAATCAGCTTGAGCTCCTGCTGCAGTAGCTGCTTCATCAAATAAAGCTCTTGGATGAGCTAATTCGTTTGATGCTTCACGCTCAGTTGGTTCACCAATGAATTTGTTATATCCTAAATATCCTAAAATTAAAGCTGCTATTACAACTAATCCATAGAATAAAGGTTTGCTATTTTTTTCGATCCATTCTTCTGATTTATTGGCAGTTTCGTCTAAAGTATTAAATACTTCAGCCGTTGTGCTTTGTGTTTCATCAAACGTTTCTTCTACTTCTTGAACAACCTTTTCTTTCTTAGGTTTATAACCTCTTTTCTTGTATGTAGCCATAATTGCTTAAAAATTAGTGGCGACAAAAATAGTTTTTTTAATTGGATTTTAAAAACTGATTATTCGTAAAATTTCAATAATTTGCGCTTTCTTTTCTCAAACATCCGTATTACATGTATTTGCAGAAGTTATCACTGGTAAATTTTAAAAATATTGAATCACAATCTTTTGAATTTCAGAAGAAGATAAATTGTTTTGTTGGAAATAATGGAATTGGAAAAACCAATGTATTAGATGCTATTTACTATTTATCTTTTGCAAAGAGTTATTTTAATTCGGTTGCTGGGCAGAATATTCGTCATGGAGAGGACTTTTTTATGATAGAAGGAGAATACGTGTTGAATGAGCGAAATGAAAAGATTTTATGCTCCTTAAAAAGAGGGCAGAAGAAAGTTTTAAAACGCAATGGGAAGGCATATGAAAAATTCTCAGAACACATAGGGCAATTGCCTTTAGTTATTATTTCCCCTGCTGATAGAGATTTAATTGTAGAGGGAAGTGATACACGAAGAAAATTTATTGATGGAGTTATATCTCAACAGGATAAAAAGTACTTACAATCATTGATTAATTATAATAAAGTAGTTAGTCAGCGAAATGCTTTGTTAAAATATTTTGCCGCAAATAGAACTTTTGATGCATTGAATTTAAAGGTGTATGATGAACAATTAATTGAATATGGGCGAGTTATTTATAATAAAAGAAAGGCATTTTTAGATGAATTTGTTCCTATATTTAATGAAAAACATCAAGTAATTTCTGGAGCTAAAGAAGAAGTGAATTTGCGTTATAAAAGTCAGTTGCACAGTGCATCATTTGAAGAATTATTGGCGTCAAGTTTAGAAAAAGACAAAATAATTCAGTATACTACAGTAGGTATACATAAAGATGATCTAGGATTTGAAATTGGAGAATATCCAATTAAGAAATTTGGTTCACAAGGACAGCAGAAATCCTATTTAATAGCCTTAAAGCTAGCACAATTTGAGTTTATTAAAAGACAGTCAAATGTTACACCTATATTATTGTTAGATGATATTTTTGATAAATTAGATGAACACCGTGTAGCACATATTATTGGTTTAGTAAATAATGATGAGTTTGGTCAGATTTTTATTACCGATACGCATGCTGATAGAACAGAAACTGTTATTAAACAGAGTAATCAAGAATACCAAGTTTTTAAATTAAGTTAAATGGCAAAAAGAGAAAATGATAGTTTTTCTATAAAAGATTTAATGGGAAGCTTTATTCAGGAAAACAACCTGAAAAAAGGATTTCAGAAAATCCATATTGAAGAAGCTTGGGAAAAATTGATGGGAGCTGGAGTAGCTTCATATACCAGCGAAGTAAAACTTCAAAATGGAACATTAATTGTTCGTTTAAGCTCTTCTGTTTTAAGAGAAGAATTGAGTTATGGAAAGGAGAAAATCATCAATATGCTAAATCATGAGATGGGAGAGGATTTGGTAAAAAGATTGATGTTAGTATAATTCCTGTTGTGTGAAGGTATTTGTTTATCGGTTTACTATGCAGTTGTTTAATTAAGAGTTAAATTCAAAACTCCTGAAATTAAACCTATATGACAACAATCAGTGCTTACCTTATAGGTACTGTTTATTACTTCTTTATTATCGATATACCCTTTAAATTGAACTTGCCTTTCTTCATTAGTATTAAGGCTAGAATCATTAACTAATGGATATTTACCAGATTGTTGTGCTGCTTCAAATTCAGAGTTAGAAAGTGATACAGTCATATCACTGTTGTTTTGAATGTTTATAACTTTAAAAGAATCTAGAGCAATTGGGTTTTGATCTTGATTTTTTACAGATACTAAAATTGTTCTAAATTCTAGAGTGCATACAGTGTCTTTGCAAATGTTATTGTCGTTACACGAAATAAAAAGAAGGATAGTAGATAATACTACTGTTACTTTAATGCTATTCACTAACCTAATCATATTCTTATATTTTTTTTATAAGATGTGAAAAAGGTAAAATGGTTGCGTTAAAGAGATAGGATGATTAAAAATTACAAGTGTTTTCTTAATTGAAAAATGAGGTAACAGTATGAATTTATTACAAAAAAACTCGCTACTAATAGTAACGAGTTTCTGGTATATGTTAAGAAGTTTCTTAGAACATCTCTCTTCCTGAGAAATGGAAAGCACCTTCGATAGCTGCGTTTTCATCAGAATCAGAACCGTGAACAGCGTTCTCACCGATAGAAGTTGCGTATAATTGACGGATAGTTCCCTCAGCAGCTTCTGCAGGGTTAGTAGCACCAATTAAAGTTCTAAAATCTTCAACAGCGTTATCTTTTTCTAAGATAGCAGCGATAATTGGTCCACGAGTCATAAACTCAACTAACTCTCCGAAGAAAGGACGCTCACTGTGTACTCCATAAAAAGTCTCAGCATCACGCTTAGTCATTTGAGTTTTCTTCATAGCTACGATTCTAAATCCAGCAGCGTTGATTTTTTCTAAAATTGCACCAGTATGTCCGTTTTCAACAGCATCTGGTTTAATCATTGTAAAAGTTCTATTTGTTGCCATTTGTATAAGTTTCTAAATGTTAAAAATGAAATGTACTACTCGTACAAATCGGCGCGAAATTACATATTTTTTTTAATTTAATTGTATATTCGCCACTTATGATTTTAAAACGATTTGAAGAGTTAAGAGAATTTCTTGCGAAACCAAGAAATATTGTGGTGATTGGACATAAAAACCCAGACGGTGATGCTGTGGGGTCTACATTAGGTTTAAAACATTATTTAGATAAAAAAGGGCATACAGTACAAGTATTGATGCCAAATGAATATCCAGATTTTTTACATTGGATTCCTGGATCAGAAACAGTAAAACGTTTTGATAGACAAAACAATCAATCTGTAAAAGCATTAGGAAGATCTGAAATTATATTTCTATTAGATTTTAATGCATTGCATAGAGTAGGTGATGATATGCAAAATACCCTTGTAAAATATGAGCATGATTTTGCATTAATTGATCATCATCAACAACCAGATGATTTTGCCTATATGTATTCAGATACAAGTATGTCATCAACCTGTCAAATGGTCTATAAATTTATTGATATGATGGGAGATGTTGATATGATTGATAAAAATATAGCGACTTGTTTGTATACTGGAATTATGACAGATACTGGATCGTTTCGTTTTCGATCTACAACAAGTGAAACCCATAGAATTATAGCCGATTTAATAGATAAAGGAGCGGAAAATGATCGTATTCATAGCAATGTAAGTGATGCGAATTCATATAATAGACTTTTGTTATTAGGGCAAGCGTTAAGTAACTTGAATATTTTACCAGAATACAAAACGGCGTTTATTTCTTTATCACAAGACGAAAAAGATAAATTTAATTACGAAAAAGGAGATACAGAAGGTGTTGTAAATTATGCACTTTCATTAAAAGGTATTGTCTTTGGTGTGATTTTTATTGAAGATAGAGAACAAGGAATAGTGAAAATCTCTTTCCGTTCTAAAGGAGTATTTTCAGTAAATCAATTTGCAAGAAAGTACTTTAATGGAGGAGGACACGACAATGCTGCAGGAGGTAGAAGTAGGGAGAGTTTAGAAGATACTATAGAAAAGTTTAAAACGTTATTACCATTACATAAAGAAGAGTTATTATCTAGTTATGAAAGTTAAACTGGCGGCTATATTGTGTTTGTTATTGTTGTTTTCTTGTAAAGAGCAGGAAGCAAGGAGGCCAAAAACACATTCTACACAGAGCTTTTATAAGGAGGTTCTTGAAAAAAACAAAAAGTTAAATGCTTTAGAAAAAAAGCGTTTAGAAAAATGGATTTCCCAAGATACTATTAATAACTATAAAGCATCGGCGCAAGGATTTTGGTATGTGTACCAAAATAAAGATACTGTGAACACTATTACTCCAAAGTTAGAGGATGTTGTAAAAATACGTTTTGATATTGTGAGTATTGCAGGAGATACCTTGTACAATACGCAAGAGAGAGAATATAATGTAGATAAAGAGGATTTTATTCCAGCATTACAAGATGGAATAAAGTTGATGAAGAAAGGAGAAACTATTACATTTGTCATACCGTCTTATAGAGCATTTGGTGTGACCGGAGATGGAAATAAAATAGGGATTAACCAACCCATTAAAAGTACGGTTACTTTAATAGATATAAAATCAAGCAAATAAATATGAAATTAACAAAAGTTTTAGCAGTAGCAGTTGCAAGTATAGCAATTGTTTCTTGTAATAATAACGGAGGATTAAAAACTAAGAAATCTTTAGGGAATGAATTAGATTCAGTAAGCTATTCACTAGGTTTAGATATGGCAGTGAAGATTAAAGCTAATTTTGATGAAATGGATCAAGATTTGTTTGTACAAGGATTTAAGAATGGTATGGATTCTACAAATTTGTTAATTAAAACAAAGGATGTAAATAATGTGCTTAGAGCTTACTTCCAAAAGAAGCAAGAGGAGCGAATGAAAGAAATGCAGGAGAGACAAAAGGACAAGGCTGCAAAAGACTTTGCTGATTATAAAAAAGAGAATGAGCAATTTTTAGTAGACAATAAAACTAAATCAGGTGTGCAAACTACTGCTAGTGGATTACAGTACATTGTTGAAAAGGAAGGAGCAGGAGAAGGTCCTACAGGAAACCAAAGAGTAAAGGTGTTGTACAAAGGAATGTTAACAGATGGAACTGTTTTTGATTCAAATGAAAATAGAAATAGCCCTTCAGAGTTTGGTATTACACAAGTAATTAAAGGTTGGACTGAAGGATTACAGTTGATGAAGCCAGGTGCTAAATACAAGTTCTTTATCCCTCAAGAATTAGCATATGGGTTTCAGCAAAGAGGACAACATATTAAACCTTTTTCAACTTTAGTATTTAATGTAGAGTTAATAGAGGTAGTTAAAGATGAAAATTTAGGTGCAGGTCATTCGAAAGGAGACGGACACGGACATTAATAAATGAAATAAAAAACACCAGTTTTAAACTGGTGTTTTTACTTTAAATAAACCCTTTAAACATGAAAATTGTAAAATATTTATTAGCGCTATTAGTAGTAGCGGCTTCTTGTAAGTCGGTAAAATATCCAGATTTAGAGAATGGTTTGTATGCAGATATTCAAACAAACAAGGGAGATATTTTGGTGAAGTTACATGAAAAGGAGGTGCCAATGACAGTGGCTAACTTCGTTGCTTTGGCAGAAGGGAATCATCCAAAAGTTAATGATTCTTTAAAAGGGAAACCTTTTTATGATGGGACTAAATTCCACAGAGTTATTAAAGATTTTATGGTTCAAGGAGGTGACCCAACAGGAACTGGAGGAGGAAATGCTGGATACAGATTTGATGATGAGTTTCCTATGGATGAAGAGGCTAAGTTAATATACCCTCATGATGGACCAGGAGTGTTGTCAATGGCGAATTCTGGACCTAGTACAAATTCAAGTCAGTTTTTTATCACGCATAAAGCAACACCATGGTTAAATGGAAAACATTCTGTTTTTGGTAAAGTTAGCATTGGTCAAGATGTGGTAAATGCTGTAGAACACGATGATTATATAAATAAAATAGATATTATAAGAGTTGGTAAAGAGGCAAAGAAATTTGATGCATCTCTTGTTTTTGAGGAAGAAGTAGGTAGAGTAGAGGAGCGTAAAGCGGCAATGGAGCAAGCTATAAGAAACAAAAAAATGAAGTTTCAAGAAGGGAAAGAAATTCATAAAGCAATTCCAACAGACTCTGGATTAAAAATTTTAAAGCTTCAGAAAGGAAATGGTAAAAAAGTGAATCCAGCTCTTCCAACAACAGTTCATTATACATTGTTTTTAGATGATGGAACAAAAATAGATTCATCTGTAGATAGTAATAAGCCATTTACATTCACTATTGATGATGCCAATATGCCTTTGATAGCAGGATGGAAAGAAGGTGTTAAGACAATGGAAGAAGGGGAGAAGGCACGTTTCTTTATTCCGTATTATTTAGGGTACGGTGAATCAGGGTATGGACCAATTCCGGCAAAGGCAGATTTAGTATTTGAATTAGAAGTATTAAAAGTAGGAAAGTAGTTTTGTTAGATTATATTTTACAAAAAGATAGAGAGTTACTTATTTTTCTAAATAATTTAGGAAGTGAGCAGTGGGACGGATTCTGGTTGTTTATAACAAATCAGTTTAATTGGATTCCTTTATTTGCTTTTATCTTGTATTTGGTTTTTAAAAACTTTGGACTTAAAAAGGGATTGTTTTTAATGCTTTTTATAGCACTAATGATTACTTTTTCTGATCAGTTTACCAATTTTTTAAGAGGTGTTTTTGAAAGACTTCGTCCAATAAATGATTCAAGTATTAGTCATTTATTAAGAGATAAGTTAATTCATCCTAAAAGTTTTAGTTTTACTTCTGGGCATGCAACTTCATCGATGACTATTTCTGTTTTCGTGTTTTTGCTGTTTAGAAAGATATATCCAAAGTATATAAAGTTAATATTTTTATTTCCTTTAGTCTTTGCTTATAGTAGAATTTACCTAGGGGTACATTACCCAACAGATATTACTGTTGGAGCTATAAATGGAACCATTATAGGTTTTGTGTTTTTTAAATTACACCAATTAATAACAAAAAGAATTTTTAATTAATTCTTTTTGTTATTGTAGTATAGGTACTTCGTACTGTGATAGAATCCGTTTAATAAACTATCCATGCTTTTTGTGATGTCCGGATTCTTCTTATATATATTTTCAAGGTTTGTACTTTTTAAGTTGTACAGACCTTGTTTTTTTGAAGTCGTAGTTTTATAATAATACATTGAATCAATAATTAACCCAGCTGAAGGTTCTCCTTCTATATTTTTATAAATAAAAGAAGCAGGTTTGGTTAAGGTTGAATCAAGGGCGTTGTTTCCTAATGTGTAATTTGTATAATCAATTTTGGCTAGTTCCATGGTAGTAGGAACGATGTCAATTAAGTTGATGTTTTTGTTTATAGTTTGTGGTTTAGCATACTTTGGAGAATAAATGAAAAAAGGAACATTGTGTCTTAAGATCCCTAATTTATCTTCATTTTCTTTAAAGTGTGTTATTTTCTTCATGCCTCCTTGGTGATCTCCAAAGAAAACAAATATCGTATTGTCAAAATACCCTGATTCTTTAGTTCTTTCTATGAATTTCCCAATGTTAAAATCTAAATAACGTAAAGCATTTAATTGTTCTAAAGATCTATAGGCAGATTTTTTTAAGGTTTCTGGGTTTACATCTTCTGGTTTTAAAGGAGTATAGGTTTCTTTTACATCAGGAACGGTAAAAGGCATATGGTTCGTAGCGGTTTGAATGTAGGCAACAAATGGTGTTTTTTGATTGTACAATTTCTTTAGTTCCTTATCGGCTTCTTTGAAAAGATCATAGTCGTCTATACCCCATACGTCAGCTCTGTTTTCTTCCTCGTAACTTCCTTCTTCAAACACTTTTAACCCGTTAATATTTGATTGGAAGACAGCTCTAATGTTAGCCCAGTTAGCACTTCCTCCTAAAAAGTACAACTTTTCATAATTGTCAAATTGATCTAATAAGATTCGCTGATTGATTACATTAGGATTTCGAGAGGCAGATCTTACGTTGTCTACGTCAGGGAGTCCTGTTACACTTGCGAATACACTACCGGCAGTTGTCGATTTGTGTACGTAATGATTGGTAAAGTTTATGCTTTTCTGCATCAAACTATCCATTACCGGAGTGCTTTTAATTGGGTTGCCATAGTAACTTAAAGCTCCATTTCCAGTTGATTCTAACATTACAAAGACAACGTTAGGTGTGGTTTTTATAGAATCATTAAAAACGGCAGTCCTTTTAAAGTTTAAACTGTCACTTTGTATTCCTAAGTACTTACTCATAACTGGGTAGTACTTTTTTGTTTCATCTATGTCAAACCCTTCTGATCTAAATTTAAAGCTGTCAAAAAAGTATAAAACTGGATTTAAGCTAAATTGATTGATATTTTTATTCTTAGAAAAGAATGCCTGACTCCATCTAAGTGGGTAGTGCGTAAAACTATTATATATTCCGAAAGCTAGTAATAGAAGGGTTGTAATAAACAAAACGGCTTTTTTCTTTTTACTAGTTGTTTCAGTTTTGTTTTTGAATTTGTTGAAAAGCCACTTATTGAATTTTATTGATAGATAAATAAAAAGAATAATACCAATAAGTCCCTTGAATACAGGGTAGCTTTCAAAAAATACTTGTGATGAAATTTTTAAGTTTTCGAAAAAACGTAATGCAGAAGCATTTAGGCGTAAGTTTAAGTAGCTAAAATGACCGAAATCAAACAAATAGAAGCTTAAAAGAATAAAATGAACCAATGAAAAATAAAGAACACTTATTTTTTCTGCTATACGTCTCCTGAAAAAACTATTAGGTACGGAGTATATAAAAATAGCTATTGGGATTATTGATATAACCGCTAGCTTAATGTCAAATCGTATACCTAAGAAATATGCTTTTTTAATATCATTACTTGTGGCGTCAGATAAATCAATGCTGTATGTATAGAAGATGTATCTTAAAACAAAAAGGAATACAAAAATAACAACAGTGTTGATAAAGGTATATTTAACGTAGTTAGGTATGTTTTTTAACATTATGGTGTTCTTTAAATGATGGCAAAGATATTTATAAAAAAAAAACACTTGGTATGCCAAGTGTTTTTTTATATCAAAAAAATAAAATTTCTTATTCGTCAAACTCAGTTCTTGTTTCCTGAGGTTTTTCTCCTTTTTCAATTTTTATGTTTAGTAGCTTAGTTTTTTCATCTAAATCCATAAAAATTGAATCTCCTTCATCTAGTTTAGAGTTTACAATTTCTTCAGCTAAAGCATCTTCAATGTATTTTTGAATAGCTCTTTTTAACGGTCTAGCACCATATTGCTTGTCAAAACCTTTGTCTGCAATATAATCTTTTGCGTTTTCACTTAGTGTTAAGTTGTAACCTAAATCAGCAATTCGAGCAAGTAATTTCTGTAGCTCAATATCAATGATTTTGTGAATATCTTCTCGCTCTAATGAATTGAAGATAATAACATCGTCAACTCTATTCAAGAATTCAGGAGCAAAAGTTTTCTTTAACGCACCTTCAATAATACTTTTTGCATGCGCGTCTTCTTGTTCTTTTTTCGAAGAAGTACCAAAACCAACTCCACCACCAAAATCTTTTAATTTACGTACTCCAATATTAGAAGTCATAATAATAATGGTGTTTCTAAAATCAATTTTTCTTCCTAAACTGTCAGTAATATGTCCGTCATCTAATACTTGTAAAAGAGTATTGAATACATCAGGATGTGCTTTTTCAATCTCATCTAAAAGAACGACAGAATATGGTTTACGACGAACTTTTTCAGTTAACTGTCCACCTTCTTCATATCCTACATATCCAGGAGGCGCTCCAATTAATCTAGAAATCGCAAATTTTTCCATGTATTCACTCATGTCAATTCTGATTAAAGAATCGTCAGAGTCAAATAACTCTTTAGCCAATACTTTTGCTAATTGAGTTTTACCTACACCTGTAGATCCTAAGAAAATAAAAGATCCAATAGGTTTATTAGGGTCTTTTAATCCAACTCTGTTACGTTGAATCGCTTTTACAACCTTTGCTACAGCGTCATCTTGGCCAATCACTTTACCTTTAATAAGATTTGGTAATTCAGCTAAACGATTACTTTCTGCTTCGGCAACTCTGTTTACCGGAATTCCAGTCATCATAGAAACTACTTCTGCAACATTGTCTTCTGTTACTGTTTCTCTATGTAATTTAGAGTCTTCTTCCCATTGGTTCTGTGCCGATTCTAAAGCAGTTTCAATATTTTTCTCGTCATCACGTAACTTCGCTGCTTCTTCATATTTTTGACCGCTAACCGCTTTGCTTTTACGCTCTCGAATCTCTTCTAGTTTTGCCTCAAGTTCTAAAATTTGTTGCGGCACAACAATATTTGTAATATGAATTCTTGATCCTGCTTCGTCAAGGGCATCAATGGCCTTATCTGGTAGGAATCTATCGGTCATATAACGATTGGTTAATTTAACACACGCTTCGATAGCTTCATCGGTAAATTCTACATGATGGTGTGCTTCATATTTCCCTTTGATGTTATGTAAAATCTGAACAGTTTCTTCTACGGTAGTAGGATCTACAATTACCTTTTGGAAACGACGTTCTAAAGCACCGTCTTTTTCAATATTAGTTCTGTATTCATCTAAAGTTGTAGCTCCAATACATTGAATTTCACCTCTTGCTAATGCAGGTTTTAACATGTTTGAAGCGTCTAAAGAACCGGTTGCTCCTCCAGCTCCAACTATGGTGTGAATTTCATCAATGAATAAAATGATATCTTCATTTTTTTCTAATTCATTCATTAGAGCTTTCATTCGCTCTTCAAATTGACCTCTGTATTTTGTGCCTGCAACTAAACTTGCTAAATCTAAAGAAACAATACGTTTGTCAAAAAGAATTCTAGAGACTTTCCTGTTAACAATTCTTAAAGCTAATCCTTCTGCAATAGCAGACTTACCAACTCCTGGTTCACCAATTAACATTGGGTTGTTTTTCTTACGTCTACTTAAAATTTGAGAAACACGTTCTATTTCCTCTTTTCTTCCTACGACAGGGTCAAGTCTGTTTTCTTCGGCTAAAGCCGTTAAATCACGTCCAAAATTATCTAAAACAGGAGTTTTAGACTTCTTTGTCTGCTTCCCTTTAGGAGGTTGTTGTCCGTATGGGTTAGATTTTTCATCAGAAAACTCTCCTTCAGAAGGAGTTTCTGCAATAGGATCTATGTTTAAGTTATAATCTTCTACATGAAGTTCTTTGTAAACAGCTTTTGCTTGATCGTAGTCTACATCATACTTTTGTAAAAGTTTTGTAGTTGGATCATTTTCATTTCTTAGTATACATAATAATAAATGAGCCGTGTCTATAGCTGAACTTTGATATAACTTAGCTTCTAAAAAGGTTGTTTTAATAGCCTTTTCAGCTTGTCTTGTTAAATGTAAGCTCTTCTTTTCGTTTGAGTGTAAAGAAGGGGATGAAGGATTTAATTTTTCCAGTTTATGGCGTACCAAATCTAAATCTACATCAAAAGTAGTTAAGATTTCAATAGCTTTTCCATCTCCTTTTCTTATTAAACCTAATAAAAGATGTTCTGTTCCAATAAAGTCGTGACCTAAACGTAAGGCTTCTTCTTTACTGAATGTAATTACATCTCTAACTTGTGGTGAAAAATTATCGTCCATAAAATTTATTTCTGTGTTGTGTAAAGTTAGTGAGTTTTTTTATTAAAAATTACAAAAAAAATGCCAATTCTGATTTGTGTCAATTTGTCTGTCTAAAAATGAAAAGAAATCTTTATAAAATTGTTAATAAAAAGGACTAAAACAACGAGGTAAACTTTGTGAATACGTTAAGGAAATTGTATCTTGCCATGTTTTAAAAAATAACACTTTTTTTGTGTTGTTTATAAGTGAGTTTTATACAGAGGTAAAATTCACTTTTTTATGAAAATAAATACTAATATTTTAAAAAGAAATATATGGCAGATGGCGAAAAGTTGATACCTATCAACATTGAAGAGCAAATGAAGTCGGCTTACATCGATTACTCGATGTCGGTTATTGTTTCGAGAGCATTACCAGATGTGAGAGATGGTTTAAAACCAGTACACAGAAGGGTTTTATTCGGAATGCATGAATTAGGTATCAAATCTACTGGAGCATATAAGAAATCAGCAAGAGTAGTTGGGGAAGTATTAGGTAAGTATCACCCACATGGTGATACATCGGTATATGATTCTATGGTACGTATGGCGCAAGATTGGAGCGTACGTTATATGATGGTTGACGGTCAAGGAAACTTTGGATCGGTTGATGGAGATAGCCCAGCAGCAATGCGTTATACAGAGGTGCGTATGCAAAAGATATCAGAAGAAATGTTATCTGATATAGAAAAAGATACGGTAGACCATAAGCTAAATTTTGATGATACATTAAAAGAACCTACAGTATTACCAACAAGAATACCTAATTTATTAGTAAATGGAGCTTCGGGTATTGCAGTAGGGATGGCTACGAATATGGCGCCTCATAATTTAACTGAGGTTATTAATGGTACAGTTGCATATATTGACAATAGAGATATAGAGATAGATGAGTTAATGCAACATGTAAAAGCACCAGACTTTCCTACAGGAGGAATTATCTATGGGTATGATGGTGTACGTGATGCTTTTCATACAGGGCGTGGACGTATTGTAATGCGTGCTAAAGCTACTATAGAAGAGGTAAAAGGACGTGAGTGTATCATTGTAAATGAAATTCCTTACCAGGTAAATAAAGCAGATATGATTAAAAAGACTGCGGACTTGGTTAATGAGAAAAAGTTAGATGGAATTTCTAGTATTCGTGATGAATCTGACCGTAAGGGAATGCGTATTGTTTATGTGTTAAAGCGTGATGCAATACCAAACATTGTATTGAATAAATTATTTAAATACACGCAGTTACAAACATCATTTAGTGTAAATAATATTGCTTTAGTAAATGGTCGTCCAGAACAGTTAAACTTAAAGCAGTTAATTCATCACTTTGTAGAGCATAGACATGAAGTTGTTGTTCGTCGTACAAAATTTGAATTAGCAAAAGCTGAAGCTAGAGCTCATATTCTTGAAGGATTAATTATTGCATCAGATAATATAGATGAAGTAATTGCAATTGTTAGAGGGTCTGGAAATGCTGATGAAGCTAGAGAAAAGTTAATGGAACGTTTTGAATTGACAGAAATTCAAGCGAGAGCGATCGTAGAAATGCGTTTACGTCAGTTAACTGGACTAGAGCAAGATAAGTTAAGAGCAGAGTACGATGAGATTATTAAGACGATTGCTGATTTAAAAGATATTTTATCTAATGAAGAGCGCCGTTATAATATTATTAAAGACGAATTACTTTATATCAAAGAAAAGTATGGTGATGAGCGTAGGTCTACGATAGAATATGCAGGAGGTGATATGCGTATTGAAGATATGATACCTAACTCTAAAGTAGTGGTAACAATATCTCACGCAGGTTATGTAAAGCGTACCAACTTAGATGAATATAAAGTTCAAAATAGAGGAGGAAGAGGACAAAAAGGAGCAACAACAAGAAATGAAGATTTCCTAGAGCATTTATTTGTTGGAACGAATCATCAGTATATGTTGTTCTTTACTCAAAAAGGTAAGGTATTCTGGATGCGTGTTTATGAGATACCAGAAGGAGGTAAGAATACCAAAGGTAGAGCAATTCAGAACCTTATTAATATTGAGCAAGACGATAAAGTAAAAGCATTCTTAGTTACCGGAGACTTGAAAGATGAAGATTATATCAATTCTCATTTTGTAATCATGGCTACTAAGAAAGGTCAAGTAAAGAAAACTCCTTTAGAGCAATATTCTCGTCCTAGAGCTAATGGTATTAATGCAATTACTATTAAAGAAGGAGATGAATTATTAGAAGCAAAATTAACTACAGGAGATAGCCAAGTAATGTTAGCTTTAAAGTCAGGAAAAGCTATTAGATTTGAAGAATCTAAAACACGCCCAATGGGACGTACGGCTTCTGGAGTTAGGGGAATTACTTTAGGAAATGACAACGATGAAGTTATAGGAATGGTTTCTGTAAATGATATGGAAAGTAACATTTTAGTAGTTTCAGAGAAAGGTTATGGAAAACGATCTAAACTAGAGGATTACCGAATTACAAATAGAGGTGGTAAAGGAGTGAAAACTTTAAATATCTCTGATAAAACAGGTGAGCTAGTTGCCATTAAAAATGTAGATGATTCGAATGATTTAATGATCATCAACAAATCAGGATTAACTATAAGAATGGCTGTTGAAGACTTAAGAGTTATGGGGCGTGCGACACAAGGTGTACGTTTGATAAATATTAAGAATAGTGATAGTATCGCAGCAGTAGCAAAAGTATTGCATGAAAAAGAAGAAAGTGAAAATGGCACGGAAATTGAAAATGAAGATAACGAGAACCAAGAATAACAAATAACAAATCATATTTATTTAAGATGAAAAAACAAGTTTTAGCACTTTCTTTAGGAATTATGTCTTTAGCGGCATCAGCTCAAAAATCTGAGTTAAAGGCAGCAGAGAAAGCTATAAAAAAACAAGATTTTAATACAGCAATTGCAACTTTAGATGGAGTGGAAGGTGCTGTAGAGATGGGAGATGATAAATATAAACCAAAGTTTTACTATCTAAAAGGACGTGCATACGCGGCTAAAAAAGATTATAAAACAG
The DNA here is from genome assembly GCF_947498805.1 of uncultured Tenacibaculum sp. GTDB lineage: Bacteria > Bacteroidota > Bacteroidia > Flavobacteriales > Flavobacteriaceae > Polaribacter. The sequence continues at coordinate 217,985 of NZ_CANMLT010000001.1, forward strand.
CGGGAGAGGCTTTTAAGAAATTACAAGCAATTGGAGATAAAAAATATGCATCTCAAGCAACGCCAATCATGAACAATATGATACAGGAGGTATCTAATGAGGCAGTTGATTTATACAACAACAAGAAGAATTATTCTAAAGCAGCAGATAAGTTTTATTTAACGTATGTGTTAAGCCCAAGAGATACTTCATTTGCATACAATGCTGCAGTATCTGCAACGCAAGCAAAGGAATATGACAAGGCGTTAGAATTTTATGGTGAGTTAAGAAAAATTGGATATACTGGTATTGAAACTAAATATGTTGCTACTAACAAAGCTACTGGAAAGGTAGAGAATTTAGGATCAAAGCAACAGAGAGATTTAATGGTGAAGTCAGGAGAATATTCAAATCCAACAACTGAGGTTTCAAAATCAAAGGCTGCTAGTATTGTTAAGAATGTAGCGTTAATTTTAAAGGAGCAAGGGAAAGTTGATGAGGCTATTGCTGCATTTAAAGACGCTAGAGCATCTTCTCCAAAAGATTTAAACTTAATTTTAAACGAGGCTCAGTTATATGTTGAGATGGGTAAAATGGATAAGTTTGGAGATTTAATGGAAGAAGCAGTTTCTTTAGATCCAGAAAACCCAACATTATATTATAATTTAGGAGTAGTAAATTATAATCAAGCAAGAATGGATGAGGCTAAAAAATACTACGAAAAAGCTATTGAATTAAAGCCTAACTATGGAGATGCTTATATGAACTTAGCAGTAGTTGTTTTAGATAAGGACAAAGCTATTGTTGAAGAGATGAACAAAAACTTATCTAACTTCAAGAAGTATGATGAGTTAGCATTAAAGCAAAAAGAAGTTTATAAAGAAGCTTTACCATTCTTAGAAAAAGCAGATTCATTAAAAAGAACGATTGATACTGTAAAAACTTTAATGAATTTATATGAAGTTTTAGAAATGGAAGCGAAAGCTAAAGAGTATAGAGATATCTACAAATCAATGAAGTAAAATTTATTGAATTCCAATATCAAAAAGCCGAAACATTAGTTTCGGTTTTTTTTGTATAAAATTTATTAATAAGACTATTGTTTTTACTTAATCATTTCATTTGATGTTTCTTGTTGAGTGTTGTATTTTTACATACGCTTAATAAAGAATTTCAAATGAAAATTATAATATCTCCAGCAAAATCACTTGATTTTGAAAGTAAAGTTTCAACAGAATTGTATACGCAGCCTCAATTTTTAGAGGAATCTAGTAAGTTGAATAAAAAGTTAAAAACACTGTCTAGAAAGAAGTTATCAGAATTAATGAAGATTTCTCCTGATTTAGCAGCTTTGAATTATGAGAGAAATCAAGTGTGGAACCCTGATTTCACTCCAGATAACGCAAAGCAAGCGGTTTTTGCTTTTACAGGAGAGGTATATAGAGGTTTAGATGTTAATAGTTTAGAAGAAGATAAGTTACCGGTACTTCAAGAGAAGTTAAGAATATTATCTGGCTTATATGGATTGTTGAAACCGTTAGATTTAATGCAGCCATATCGTTTAGAAATGGGAACAAAACTTAAAGTTGGTAGAAAAGAGAATTTGTATAAGTTCTGGGGAGATTCAGTAGCGGAAGCATTAAATGAAGAAATGGAGGGTAATGAGTTGTTTGTGAACCTAGCTAGTGCAGAATATTTTAAGGTAATTCCAAAAAAAGTACTTAAAGTACCTATGATAACTCCGGTTTTTAAGGATTTTAAAAATGGACAATATAAAACCATAATGACTTTCGCGAAGAAGGCAAGAGGTTTAATGGTTCGTTATATTGTAGACAATGATATTACAACCTTAGAAGGTTTAAAAGGGTTTGATACTGATGGTTATGGGTTTTCAGAAGAAATGTCTACTGAAACCGAATTAGTATTTACGAGATAAGTCTTTTAAATAATAGGGTTTAAACTAAAAATGGTCCATCTATTGAATAGATGGACCATTTTCTATGTGTTATTTATAGATAAAATATGTCGTTTTCTAACAATCGGCTAAACCAACGGTAATAGCTAAACCTCCTTCAGAGGTCTCTTTATAGTTTCGGTTCATATCTTTAGCGGTTTCCCACATAGTGTCAATAACCTTATCTAAAGGTACTTTAGACTCTTTAGGATTCGTTTCTAGAGCTAATTCAGCTGCATTAATAGCTTTTATAGCTCCCATAGCATTACGTTCAATACAAGGCACCTGAACAAGTCCTCCAATAGGATCACATGTCAATCCTAAATGATGTTCCATGGCAATTTCAGCAGCAACCAAACATTGTGCAGGTGTTCCTCCTAATAATTCAGTTAAAGCAGCAGCGGCCATTGCTGAAGAAACTCCAATTTCAGCCTGACATCCTCCCATAGCAGCAGAAATAGTTGCGTTTTTCTTAAAAATACTTCCTATTTCACCTGCGGTAAGTAAAAATTTACGAATATGCTCTGTATTGGCTTCGTGATTTTCAATGACCATATAATACATAAGAACTGCTGGAATTACCCCAGCGCTTCCATTCGTTGGAGCTGTTACAACACGCCCTAAAGATGCGTTTACTTCATTTACTGATAAGGCCAAACAACTAACCCATTTTAAGATTTCACGAAACTTAACTTCAGTTTTTCTGATGGAGCCAATCCATTCTTCCTTTGAAGTATAAGAAGCTCCTTTAATGAGTTTTTTGTGAGTTTCGAAAGCTCTACGCTTTACGTTAAGACCACCTGGTAAGATTCCTTCTGTATGACATCCAATATACATACATTCTAACATGGTGTTCCAAATTCTATCTAACTCTGAGTTAATAGTGTCTTTATCTCTAAGAACTAGCTCGTTTTCAAAAACAATATCAGAAATAGCTTTGTTTAGCTCTTCACAATAAGCCTCAAGCTCAGTAGCTCTGTTTATTGGAAAAGGAAAGTTTTGTTTGTTTATTTCTTCGCTTTCAGTGGCTTCAACGTTTTCTTGAATAACAAAGCCTCCTCCGATGGAATAATACGTTTCAGTAGAGATTTCTTTATGATTAGAGTTAAAAGCTCTAAAGGTTAATCCATTCGAATGAAAGTCTAAAAAATCACGATTAAAAACAACATTGTCAAATGAAAATTCTAACTCTTTTTCATTGTTAAACTGAAGTTTATCAGTAGATTTAATAAGTTCAATGATATTTTCAATATCTTCAATAGGAATATATTCAGGATCAGTTCCGCTAAGGCCTAATAATACAGCCAAATCAGTAGCATGTCCCTTTCCTGTTAAGGACAAAGAACCATATAAATCAACTTTTACAGCAGATACCTCATTAAAAAGACTAGAATCTTTTAATTTATGTATCCATTGTTGAGCAGCTCTCCAAGGGCCTAAGGTGTGTGAACTAGAAGGTCCTACACCAATTTTTAGCATATCAAAAACACTAATAAATTGAGACATATATAACGTTGTTTGTAGATGGCTAAAATAAAAAAATCCTGTATTGAAAATCAATACAGGATTCATATTTTTTAATACAATAGTATTACATTCCGTATACAGACTCCTTGTCAAATTTCTTAACAAGCATATAATATACTACTGCACGATATTTGTTTCTTTCAGATCTTCCGATTCTTTCCATAACATCATCAATCGCTTTATCTAATTCAGCACTATCAGCCAAACCTAATTTTTTCATTAAGAAGTTTTTCTTAACAGTTTCTAATTCTTTAGGATCTGTACCAGAAACAGTTTCAGCATCTTTCTTATAAATAGAAGGACCTAAACCTTTAGTTACAGCTGTTAATAAATCAGTATTTGAACGGATGTCTCTATCATCCATGAATTTTTTGTAAAGCGCTACTTTTTCGTCAAATTTACTCATGATTTTTTGTTTAAAAAGTTTAATTTAAATTTTGTGACTTTTCATCCTTTCAAATATAGAAAAATAAATTAGCTAATCAAATCTCTTTTTAGGGCAAAGTCAAAATGTGAAATTGTTAATTAATTTGTTGAAAACAATTAGCACTTGTAGTAAATAGGCACTATTCTTGTAGTAAATTTATATGAATTCAAATCTGAAGCCTATGTCACTATCAAAATTTGAATCAATGTTGAAAACCAACGATGTATATTTTTTCGATGCCACAGAGTTCGAAGATATAATACAGCATTACTTAGATGTAGGTAAGCATTCATTGGCTAAAAAAGCCGTTCAGCTTGGTTTAGAGCAGCATCCTACATCAATTCAGCTTAAGTTAATGTCTCTTGAATTATTAATTTTTGAAGACAAGTTAAAAGAAGCTATAACGTTGCTAAAAGATATTGAAGCAGTAGAACCTCATAATGATGAAGTGTTTATTCAAAAGGCAATGATTATGTCTAAAAAGAAAAAGCATTCCAAGGCTATACTAATCTTAAAAGAGTCTTTAAACTATGTAGAAGACCCATCTGATATCTGGTCAATGATTGGTATGGAATACCTGTATCTAGATGACTTTGAAAATGCTCGATTGAATTTTGCAAAATGTATTGAAGTAGACTTTGAAGATTATTCTTCTTTATATAATATTATTTATTGTTTTGATATGGAGGATAGCCATGAAGACGCTATTCGATATCTAACAGCGTATATTGATAAAAATCCGTATTGCGAAATAGCTTGGCATCAGTTGGGAAGACAGCACTATGTATTAAGTAACTATGAAGAGGCTTTAAGAGCATTTGATTATGCTGTTTTAATTGATGAGAGTTTTATCGGAGGGTATTTAGAAAAAGCGAAAACCTTAGAAGAGTTGCATCGATATGAAGAGGCTATAGAAAATTATTTAATAACACTTGAATTGGACGACCCAACCGCATTTGCTTACATAAGAATTGGTGAATGTTTCGAAAAGTTACAGGATTTAAATAATGCTATAAATTATTATAAAAAAGGAGTTCATGAAGATCCTTTGTTAGATAAAGGATGGATTTTATTGACCAATGTTCATTTTAAAGAAAAGAATTATCAAAAAGCTTTGTATTACATAAACAAAGCGTTGCAAATTAGTGATGATAATCCGTTGTACTGGAGGAGATATGCCGATATTAATTTGAAGATGAACTTCTATGAAGAAGCTGGAAAAGCTTTTGAGAATTGTATTCAGTTAGGAGATAATGATATTGAAGTATTTGTTACTTTGGCTGATTTACAATTGTTTTTAGGAGAGTTTAATGATGCTTTGAGAACAATGATCAAGGCAAAGAAAATTTATAGAGAATTTGCAGAAATAGAATATAGATTGTGTGGGTTATTTATGATTCTTCAAAAAGAAGAATACAGTTTAACACACTTAAAAAATGCATTGGCAATAGATTATGAATATTATAAGGTAATTGCGCCGTTGTTCCCTTCTGTATTTGATAAAGAAAAAGTGAAATTAATTATAGACACTTATAATCTTGAACAAAACACTTAATTCCAAATAATTTTGCATGTTTTGGGTACGCCAAATTTAATTTTTCCTTTTTCATAACTAGAAAAAGGATTGTTGGCTAATAATAATTTTTTAAGGTATCTTAAGCTTCTAGCATTTAATCCATTTGATATTTGAGAGAGTTGGTTGTTTGAAACGTCAATTATTCTCAATTTTTTCATTCCACTAAATGAATCAGGGAACAACCAAATAGAGTTGTTTTTTAAGTATAAATACTTCAAGGATTTTAAAAGATTTACTTGTTCAGGAAGTTCTTCTAATTTATTGCGTTCAAAATAAAGCGTTTCTAAATGTTCTAATCTTACAATGTTTTCTGGAAAAGTGTCAAACACATTATCGTTTAGATTTAGAGATTTTAGATTAGTTAGATTTTGAATGTCGTTAGGTAAGGAGGTTAAATTATTATTAGCTACATTTAAGGCTTCCAAATTTTTCAAGGCTAAAATAGTACTATCGATTTGTTGTATTTTATTGTTTGATAAATTGAGTGTTTTTAAATTATTAAAAGCAATAATATTTTCAGGAAAACTCTGTAGGTTTTTATTTGAAAGATTTAAATGATATACAGCGGTGGGAGCTTTCAAAGCTTCAGTTATAGAAGTGAAAATTCGATTCTCTTGACAATAAAGTAAGAAATTAGAAAGCAACGATACAAGGAGAATTATTTTTTTAAGCATAGGTTTAATAAGGGAAATTTTACATCGATAAAATTAATGAATTTAAAGTGAAAGCTCCTGGAATAAATAGAATTAAGAAGTATTTTTAATATATAAACGAAAGGGAAATAACAGGTGGAACTCGAAAACGATTTCGCATTTTTTTGTAAAACAAGCAGTATATTTCCCTAATTTTGAAATTCGATTTTTATGAAAAAAGTTAAAAAAATAGCAGTAATGACGTCTGGTGGAGATTCACCAGGAATGAATGCAGCCATACGTTCAGTGGTTAGGGCATGTGCATATTATAGAACAGAATGTGTTGGGATTTACAGAGGATATCAAGGATTGATTGAAGGTGATTTGGTACCAATGACAGCACGTAGTGTAAATAATATTGTACATAAAGGAGGAACGATTTTAAAATCGGCACGTTCAAAAGATTTTAGAACAAAAGAAGGTCGTAAAAAAGCATACGAAAACTTATTAGAACATAAAGTTGATGCGCTAGTGGTTATTGGAGGTGATGGATCTTTTACTGGAGGTGTTGTGTTTAATAAAGAATATAATTTTCCAATAATTGGAATTCCAGGAACGATTGACAATGATATTTTCGGAACTTCTCATACATTAGGATATGACACTGCCTTAAATACAGCAGTAGAAGCTATTGATAAAATTAGAGATACTGCCTCTTCTCATAATCGACTATTTTTTGTTGAGGTAATGGGACGCGATGCAGGATTTATAGCACTTAATGCTGGGGTAGGAGCTGGAGCTGAGGAAATTTTAATTCCTGAAGAAGATTTAGGATTAGAAAGAATGCTTGAGTCGTTAAAGAAAAGTAGAAGAACAGGAAAATCTTCAAGTATTGTAGTGGTAGCTGAAGGAGATAAATCTGGACGAAATGTGTACCAATTAGCAGAATATGTAGAAGAGAATATGCCAGAATATGAAGTAAGAGTATCTGTTCTAGGGCATATGCAAAGAGGAGGTTCGCCTTCGTGTTTTGATAGAGTTTTAGCAAGTAGATTAGGAGTTAAGGCTGTTGAATTATTAATAGATGGCAAAACAAATTTAATGGTAGGGTTAAAAGATAATAAAGTAACTACTACCGAGTTAGAAAAAGCAATTAAAGGAGGTCATACCATAGATATGGATTTATTAAGAGTATCTGATATTATGACCACCTAGATATAAATTAGAATAGAGTATGATAAAAGTAGGAATTAACGGATTTGGAAGAATAGGAAGAATTGCCTTTAGACAAGCAATGTTAAGAGACAATATGCAAGTTGTTGCGATAAACGATTTGTTAGATGTAGATTATTTAGCCTATTTACTAAAGTACGATTCAGTTCACGGACGTTTTGACGGAGAAGTAGAAGTTAAAGATGGACAATTAGTTGTAAACGGAAGAACGATAAGAGTAACTGCAGAAAGAAATCCGGAAAATTTAAAGTGGAATGAAGTAGGAGCAGAATATATTATAGAATCTACTGGGTTTTTCTTAACAAAAGAAGCGGCAGGTTTACATTTAAAAGGAGGAGCAAAGAAAGTGTTTATTTCTGCACCTTCTAAAGATGCTAATATGTATGTAATGGGAGTTAATCATGCTAGTATGACAAAAGATGAAACAGTAGTTTCTAACGCGTCTTGTACTACAAACTGTTTAGCACCTTTGTCGAAAGTAATTCATGAAAACTTCGGAATTCAAGAAGGATTAATGACTACAATTCATGCAGCTACTTCTGGTCAAGGAGTTGTAGATAGTCCTAATAAGGATAGAAGAAGAGGAAGATCTGCTTTAAATAATTTAATTCCAGCATCAACAGGAGCAGCAAAAGCAGTAACAAAAGTAATTCCAGAATTAGAAGGAAAGTTAACAGGAATGGCTGTTAGAGTTCCTGTAGCAGATGTATCTTTAGTTGATTTAACTTTTAAAACTGAAAAAGCAACTTCATTAAAAGAAATTTTAGCAACCTTAGAAGAAGCTTCAAAAGGAGAACTAAAAGGAATTTTAGGATACACAGAAGATAAAGTAGTTTCTCAAGATTTTGTTTCAGATGCAAGAACTTCGATTATTGATGCAGATGCATCCTTAGAATTGAATAGCAATTTCTTTAAGATTGTATCTTGGTATGACAATGAGTTTGGATATTCAACAAAAATTTTAGATTTGTTAGAATATTCTGCAAGTTTATAATTTACTTATAAAGAATAGTTAAAACCTGATAGTTTTTAGAAACTATCAGGTTTTTTTGTATGAATAAGTTTTATATTTGTAGTCCTTTTTTAAAAAAGGACAATTTGGGTAAGAATTGTAAGCTAAAGACTTACATAAAATATAAAACAAAATGATAAAAATAGGAATCAACGGATTCGGTAGAATAGGGAGATTAGCATTCCGTTCTGCCATGAAAAGAGACAACGTACAAGTAGTTGGAATTAACGATTTGTTAGACGTAGATTATTTGGCCTATTTATTAAAATATGATTCTGTTCACGGACGTTTCGACGGAGATGTTGAAGTAAAAGAAGGAAATTTAGTAGTAAATGGACAAGTAATTAGAGTAACTGCTGATAGAAATCCAGAGAATTTGAAGTGGAATGAGGTTGAAGCAGAATATATAATTGAATCTACAGGCTTTTTTACTGCAAAAGAAAAGGCAGCGTTGCATATTAAAGGAGGCGCAAAGAAAGTAATCATTTCTGCACCTTCTAAAGATGCTAAAATGTATGTTATGGGGGTGAATCATTCAGAAATGACAGCAGAGGAAACCATCATATCAAACGCTTCATGTACTACGAACTGTTTAGCTCCTTTAACTAAAGTTATTAATGATAGTTTTGGGTTAAAAGAAGGATTAATGACTACAGTGCATTCTGCAACATCAACTCAAAATACGGTAGATGGACCTAACAAAAAATGGAGAAGAGGTCGTACAGTTTTAAATAATATAATACCAACTACAACCGGGGCTGCAAAAGCAGTTACCAAAGTAATTCCAGAGTTAGAAGGAAAACTTACAGGAATGGCGGTACGTGTACCTGTACCAGATGTTTCTTTAGTAGACTTAACATTTAGAACTGAAAAAGCAACTTCATTAAAAGAAATTTTAGCAACTTTAGAAGAAGCTTCAAAAGGAGAGCTAAAAGGAATTTTAGGGTATACAGAAGATGAAGTAGTGTCTCAAGATTTTGTTTCAGAAACGAGAACTTCTGTGGTAGATGCCAAAGCAAGTTTAGAATTAAATGAAAACTTTTTTAAAGTAATTTCTTGGTATGATAATGAATATGGATATGCAACAAAGATTGTTGATTTATTAGAATATTCTGCATCGTTATAATATAAATTACGAACTAATAAAATGAATTCCCGTTTTGTAACGGGAATTTTTTATTTACTTTTATAGCATATGGAAATAGCAATAATAGCACATGATGGGAAGAAAGCTGACATGGTTCAGTTTTTAAATGAACATAAAGAAATATTAAAGCAAAAAGGAATAGAGTTGATATCTACTGGTACTACAGGAACCAAAGCAGAGAAAGCTGGGTTTAAAGTAACAAAATATCTGTCGGGGCCCTATGGAGGTGATGCACAAATAGCCAGTAGAGTTGCAGAAGGAAAATGTCATATGGTGTTCTTTTTTAGAGATCCACATGAAAAACATCCACATGAACCAGATATTTCTATGTTAATGCGTTTATGTGATGTGCATGACATTCCATTGGCTACAAATCCTTCAACGGCAGAATTATTAATTAAAGGAATATAAAAAAATCCACTTTTTTTAAGTGGATTTTTTAGTTATGTATGCTTGATGTCGTATTCGTTATTTGATAGCGATCATACTAATTTCAACATTTACAAACTTAGGTAAGTTCGCTACTTCTACAGTTTCTCTTGCAGGAGCAGTGTCTTCATTAAAATATTGAGCATAAACACTATTAATTTTAGAGAAGTTATGCATGTCAGAAATAAAAATAGACGTTTTTACTACGTGTTCAAATGTCATTTCTGCTGCAGCTAATACTTCTTTCATATTCTCCATTACTTGTTTAGTTTCAGTTTCTATAGAATCTTGAACTAATTCTCCAGTTTCTGGATTAAGAGCTATTTGTCCTGAAGTATACAAAGTATTTCCACTTAAAACAGCTTGGTTGTATGGTCCAATTGGAGCAGGAGCTTTAGTTGTTGTTATTATTTTTTTCATTCTTTTTTATCAAGTTTTGAGTTAAGTTTTAGAATTGATGAATTGTATCTTTTCAAGAATCAATGTCTAGAATAAAACCCTGTCTGGTGGTTTGTTTTTATCCCATTTTAAGTCGCTTAACACTCCCGATTTAACTCCAATAAAGAAATAGTAAGAAGAGTTAGTTCCAAAAGGAGTCCAGTTAAAGTTAAATCTCCAACTATCAAGATCTCTTGAAAAAGATAGACGTGTATAGGTAAATGAGTTTTGTTTAATGTCGTATCCTGAAGCAAAACCTACTTTCCATTTAGGAGAAAGTTCAACATCTCCACTAAACATTAAAGAGTTGTTTCCTATTCTTCCTCCGTCTAAACTGTTGTTCGTGTAGCTCATTGCATAAGCTAAATTAAGTGTCCAAGGAATTTTCGCTCTATATAGTTCAGCTTCTTTTGTCTTAGGTTGATTATTTTGTCTATCTCTTACGTTTGAACCAAATTCATTCGTAGTAGGTAAATTTTCACCAAAAACATCTGGAGTATCTTGGGCACCATTTCCGTTATTCGCGCTGTCTCCTTCATTTTGCTTTTCGAAATCTTTACTAGATAAAGAATAGTTAGCAGTCAACCCAAAATTCGTCATTCTTAGAAGCCCAGAATTAAATTTATTAATACGTTGTCCTTCATCATTTAATTGGTATGGGTCAAAAGTGGCATTCATGTTTAAGGCAAGTTTATCCTTAAATAATCGAGTTCCGGCATTGGCACTTATAGGACTCCAACGTAAACTATCTGCCGCAATGTTATAACTGGTGCTAAAATTTAAATTGTTTAAAATGGTAATCTTTTTATCTTCTTCATCACTATCTGGATCTTTTGGTGCTACTTTGGCTTCTAAAACATTGTTTACAGAAATTCCAATAGAATTAGAAATACCGCTACTTGGTCCGCTAAAAGCTCCAATTCCTTCTCCAAAAGGTGAATAGGTAAGTAAATCTGTTGGGTCTATACTTTGCTGAACTTGTAAATTATAATTTTCGGCAAAATTAGGCCTATAACCATAAGAAATAGATGGTCTAATGGTGTGTCTAATAGCTTTTAAACGTCCTTTTTTAAATGTGAAATTTCCATAAACCTGTGTAGATAATGAAAGTCCAAAACTATATTCATGAAAACGGTTAAATCCACTAATAGTATCATTAACTACTGCTCCTAAATTTCCTTGACTATTGGTCGCGGTAGGGTCAAATCGCTTATTTAACTTCTTAAATCCCCATGTTTCATTAAAGGTTGCATTTGGAGAAAGCGTAAAGTATTTAAAAGCTTTGATATTCGTATTTGCACTTACATTGTGTTTAATTCCAGATTTAGCCTCTTCGAACATTTTACTGGTAAAAAAATCATCATCAGTAGTGTTGATTCTAAACTCACCTTGCATACTATAATTAAGACCAATCTTTTGTATTGGAGTTTTCTTAACTCCTCCTTTTCCAGCAAATGGATAAATTCTATCCATATTCAATTGTAAAGAAGGTAAAGTCATGGTAATTTGTTGGGTGTTCGTGTTTTGAGAATGCGTTGCAGTAACATTCATATTAAACGGAGTACCAACGAATTTTTTATAATATGATATAGATGAACTTAACGTATTGTTTAAGAACTGAGAACTATTAAATTCATTTAAAGATTGACGATAATAACGACTACTACCTAAATTAACAGAAGCAGAAAATCTTGAATGTGGGCTAGATTTACTATCCTGGCTATGACTCCAACGAATATTAAAGTTGGTAGATTTACTAAAATCACTTAACCCTTGTATACTTTGTAAGAGGTTTTCAAAACGAATACTAAAGGTACCGCTAAATTTATAGCGCACATAATAATTTGAATCTCCACGTAATCCCCAACTTCCATTGGTGTATAAATCACCTAAAACGGTTAAGTCAAAATAGTCACTAAGAGCAAAGTAATATCCTCCATTTTGTAAGAAGAACCCTTGATTGTTACTTTCACCCCAAGAAGGAATGATAAAACCTGAAGTTCTTTTATCTGTTAAAGGAAAATATGCAAAAGGTAAATATACAGGAGTTGGTACATCTGCCAAAACCAAGTTGCTACCTCCTACAATAATCTTCTTTCCAGGAACTAATTTGGCTTTGTTAGTTGCAATATAATAATCAGGTATTTTCTTCTGCGAGGTCGTAAATTTTAATCTACGCATATAAATAGTAGAGTCATTAACCCTTTTGGTCTTTTCTCCATAGGTGATAATTCCTCCCTGTTCTGTTTTAACTCCATAAACTAAAGCTTTTTTAGTTTTAAAGTTGAATATGATAGAATCTTGCTCAGATTTTTGTCCTCCTTGAATAAAAACTGGACGCTGTTGGTAACCAGTACTATCTTTTATTCCTTTTGCATACACCAAATTATTCTTATAATCCAAAATAATAATTCCGGCTTTTAGGTCAATATCGGTATATGTTACACGTGCCTTGTTGTATAAAGTTAGTGTTTTATTCTTAGCATCTTGGATAGTGTAGTCTTCTGCATCATGAGTAATAATACCATCGATAACCTCTTTAGGCTTTATAGTATCATTGGCGATAGAATCTTTTTGTATAAGGACATCCTTTTTCAAGCTAGGAATAGAATCTCGTTTTTGTGGTAGACGAGTATTGCTTTTAGCTTTGATAGGAATTACTTCCTTTTTACCAAGTTCTTGAGCATTACTTAATTGAATGCAAAAAAGATAGCAGAATAAAAGTATATAAGTTAGATTTGTTCGCAATACTATAAATACTATTTTTGTGTTATATTTAAGATTTGGCGTGTTATTTGAACTAGCCTGTTTTAGAAGTCCAAAAATAGTTAAATTTTTATTGATGCAATTCTTAAATTTTTATAAAAATAATTTTAAAAACTTAATTCTAATAACGAGTATTATTAGTACTTTATTTTGCAGTTTTTCAGAAGAATTACACGCGCAAAAAAAATATGTTGTAGTACTTGATGCTGGACATGGAGGTAAAGACCCAGGGAACTTGGGTAATGGGTATAGAGAGAAGAACATTGCCTTACGTGTAGCTTTAGATGTTGGAAAGGAATTATTAACAGCTAAAGATATTGAAGTCGTATATACTCGAAAAAAAGACGTTTTTGTTGAGTTACATAATAGAGCTAAAATAGCAAATAATAAAAATGCTGACTTATTTGTGTCTATACACTGTGATGCATTTAGAAGATCAGATCCTCATGGAGCAAGTACCTTTGTGCTTGGGTTAAGTGGAAATAAGGAAAATTTAGAGATAGCAAAAAAGGAAAATGCAGTAATCTTACTCGAGGATAATTATAAACAGAATTATGATTATGATCCGAACTCTCCAGAATCATTAATTGGATTATCAGTACTTCAAGAGGAGAATTTGGATAATAGCTTAGGAATTGCAGGATTAATTCAGAATAACTTTGTGTCTTTAAGAAGATATAATCGTAAAGTAAAACAAGCGAACTTTTTAGTACTTCGAGAAACTGTTATGCCAAGTGTTTTAATAGAACTTGGTTTTCTTACAAATAAAGCTGAAGGACGCTTTTTAAATACGCGTCAAGGGCAAATAAAAATGGCAAAAGCCATTGCACAAGCTATTAAAAAATATGTAGATAGATTAAAGGTTAATACAGTGAACAGATCTGCACCAATAGCGGTAACAGTTGTAAAGGATAAAGAGAAGAAACCAAAACCAAAACCTAAGAAGCAAACTGTAAAAAAGCCTGCTAAAAAAGAGGTTGCAAAAGTAACACCTCCTAAGAAGAAGGAAACGAAGAAAGTTGTAGCTCAAAATAAAACACCTAAAACTACACCAAAGCAAAAACCAAAATCAAAGCCAATTGTAAGCAAAACTTCAGTAAAAAAATCTAGTACAGAAAAAGGAATTCTTTTTAGAGTGCAAATAGCTGCATCTAAAAAGAAACTAAGTACAAAAAGCTTTAACTTTAAAGGCTTGGAGAATGTAAAAATGAAAGTAATAGATGATTATTACAAATACTTTTATGGTGAAACTCCTAGTTTTAAGAAGATTAAAGAGATTTTAAAAGAAGTAAAACCAAAAGGATTCAAAGATGCTTGGATTGTAGCATTTAAAAATGGACAAAAGATTTCGCTAAAAGAAGCATTAAAAAGCCAGTAATTTAGATGAATTCTAAGAATTTCTAACAAAATTATTAGTATTTTCGCTCGTAATAATTTTGTTCTATGTCTAAAGAATTAAAAACTGGAATCGTATCTGTTGTCATTATAGCACTTTTTATATGGGGTTATAACTTTTTAAAAGGGCAAGATTTGTTTAGCCCAAATTCAAGACATTTTTTTGTAGAATATGACAACATCAATGGACTTAATGAAGCTAGCTTAGTAACTATTAATGGGTTAAAAGTTGGTAGAGTTGATGATATTACGTTTAATAGCAAACCAGAAAAAAAAGGAAGTTTATTAGTACGTATCTCTTTAGATAACGATTTTCAATTTTCTAAAAATAGTATCGCAAAAATATATTCAGCGAGTTTAATGGGAGGACAGAACTTGGCAATTGTACCAAGTTATGAAGGTCCTCAGGCTGTTTCTGGTGATTATTTAAAAGGAGAAATTGAATCGGATATGTTCTCTTCAGTAGGAGAAAAGTTAAATCCTTTGCAAGCGAAACTTGAAAATGTATTGGTAGGAGCTGACTCTTTATTAATAGGATTCAATCAAGTCTTAGATAAAAAATCAAGAAAGAGTTTAAATAGGAGTATTCTTGGTTTGGAAGGAACAATAACTGATGTTCGTAAAACTCTATCATCAGTAAATAAGTTATTGGCAGACAATAAGACAAACTTAGATTCGACCTTAATTAATGCTAAGGAAATTACTAGTAATTTTTCAAAAGTTTCAAAAGATTTGGCGAAGGCCAATTTGGGAGAGACGGTTAAAAAGCTTGAAACTACACTTACCAACGTAAATACATTATTAGCCGATATGAAGTCTGGTAAAGGAACATTAGGAAAATTAATGACGGACGATAAAATGTATACTAACTTAACCAATGCTTCAAAAGAAATGGAAGAGTTATTAAGAGAAATGAAATTGAATCCAAAGCGTTTTGTGCATTTTTCATTATTCGGAAAAAAGCCAAAACCATATAACGAGGAGAACAATAAGAAAAATACAAGCAACAACTAATAAAACTAAAACAACTAAATATTAATTCATTAAAACCTATAAAGAAGAAGATTAGAATCAATTACAGTTAAACAATTTTACTTTTAAAAACAATGGAGAAATACCTACCAAACATCTTTTTTGCAATTATTTTAATTGCGGGTATTGGATATTTTGTAATGAATGTCAAAAAGCTTATCCGAAATATTAAATTAGGAAAAGATATCGACAGAAACGATCGAAAACCTGAACGTTGGAAGAATATGGCTAAAATAGCCTTAGGACAGTATAAAATGGTTCGTCGTCCTCTTTCAGGAATACTACATATTGTAGTATATGTTGGTTTTATTTTAATCAATATAGAAATGTTAGAAATAGTTATTGACGGACTTTTTGGAACACACCGTGTGTTTCAACCAGTACTAGGAAATACTATTTATGGGTTTTTAATTGGGAATTTTGAAGTATTAGCAGCGCTAGTTTTTGTAGCCGTAATCATCTTTTGGTTAAGAAGAAATATTCAAAGAGTGAAGCGTTTCTGGAATAAAGAAATGACAGGATGGCCAAAGAATGATGGAAACATCATTTTATACTTTGAAATGGTTTTAATGAGTTTATTCCTAGTAATGAACGCAACAGATGTACCTTTTCAAGAAGCAGGAGCTGGAAATGTGGTTTCACAATTTATAGCACCATGGTTTAGTGAGTTTTCTCTTGAGGAGTTACACATTATAGAAAAAGCTGCTTGGTGGTTACACATCGTAGGAATTTTAATTTTCTTAAATTATCTATACTACTCTAAACACTTACACATCCTATTAGCATTCCCAAATACGTTTTATGCTAAATTAGAACCAAAAGGGCAGTTGGATAACTTAGAAGCGGTTACTAAAGAAGTACAGATGATGATGGATCCAGATGCAGATCCATATGCAATGCCTGAAGAAGGGGCGGAAGATGAAGAACCAGCAAAGTTTGGAGCTTCAGATGTAGCTGATTTAAATTGGGTACAGTTAATGAATGCATACACGTGTACTGAATGTGGACGTTGTACATCATCTTGTCCAGCGAACTTAACAGGAAAAGAATTATCACCTCGTGCGATTATGATGAAAACTCGTGATCGATTGGAAGAGGTTGGAAATAATATAGATGCCAATGGAGGAGAGTTTAAACCAGACGGCAAGCAGTTATTAGACGATTATATTACCAGAGAAGAATTATGGGCTTGTACAAGTTGTAATGCTTGTGTTCAAGAATGTCCAATTGGTATTGATCCGTTGTCTATAATTATGGATATGAGACGTTATTTAGTAATGGAAGAATCAGCAGCTCCACAGGAGTTAAATATGATGATGACCAATATTGAAAATAACGGTGCACCATGGCAATATAGCCAAATGGATAGATTAAACTGGAAAGATGAATAATCTAATCTATTAACTAAATGTCGGTTCTAGTAATTTTTCTAAAGAAGAAAGATTATAAAAAGAACAAAAACTAATTATTAATTCTCAATTATACATTACGAATCATTCGTAATCCATAATTATAAAATACAAACTTAATTATGAACGTACCAACAATGGCAGATATGATGGCTCAAGGAAAGCAACCAGAAGTGTTGTTTTGGGTCGGAGCAGCAGGAAGTTATGATGATAGAGCAAAAAAAATCACCAAAGCTTTTGTAAAAATCTTACAACAGGCTAACGTAGATTTTGCAGTATTAGGTACCGAAGAAAGCTCAACGGGAGATGCTGCAAAGCGTGCTGGAAATGAATTTTTATTTCAAATGCAAGCAGTAACCAATATTGAAGTTTTAAATGCATATGAGGTAAAAACAATTGTTACATGTGATCCACATTCATTTAATACATTAAAAAATGAATATCCTAGTTTAGGAGGAAAGTACACTGTTTACCATCATACACAATATATTAACAAGTTAATTACAGATGGTCGCTTAGAGGTAGGAGATGAAGTCTTAAAAAACAAAAGGTTAACCTATCATGACCCATGCTACTTAGGAAGAGCAAATGATGTATACGAAACTCCACGTGATTTAATTCGCCGCTTAGGAGTGCGTATGACAGAAATGAAACGTCATAAGTCAACAGCTTTATGTTGTGGAGCAGGAGGAGCTCAAATGTTTAAGGAGCCAGAAAGAGGAGATATGGATATAAATATCTTACGTACGAAAGATGCTTTAGAAACCAATCCTCAAATAATAGCAACAGGATGTCCGTATTGTAATACTATGATGACAGATGGAGTAAAGTTCCATTTAAAAGAAGATCAAATTGTAGTAAAAGATATTGCTGAGTTAATTGCTGAAGCAAATAATCTATAAAAAATACTTTTATAAATAGAAGTAAAAGAAAAAGGAAGGCGTTGTCTTCCTTTTTTTTATTTAATAATAGTACTTTTGAACAATTATTCTAAAATAAATGAAAAACTTTATAAAAGCAGCTCGTTTACGAACATTACCACTTTCTTTATCTGGAATTATTGTTGGAGCGTACTTAGGTTCAGTTGATAAATTCTTGCTTATTTATGAGGAATTCATAGACACAACTATTTGTGTAGTAAGGACACCTTTATATAGGTCTTCAATTTTTTGGTTGGCCATTTTAACTACCATAGGATTTCAAGTACTTTCTAATTTTGCCAATGATTATGGTGATGGAGTAAAAGGAACGGATGATAATAGAGAAGGAGAAGCACGTATGGTCTCTTCAGGAGCAATTACTCCAAAGCAAATGAAAACGGCTATGACTGTTACTACTATTTTTACTTTAATTGTAGCAATTTTGTTGATTTATGTTTCTTTTGGTAAGGATAATTTTGGATTATCATTATTGTTTTTTGGGTTAGGTATTGCGTCTATTGTGGCGGCAATCAAGTATACAGTGGGTAAATCGGCCTATGGTTATAGCGGGTTTGGAGATATTTTTGTGTTTGTGTTTTTCGGTTTATTAGCAGTTGTCGGAACTTATTTCCTGTATACAAAAGAACTTAATTTTGTTATTTTTCTACCAGCATTTACTATTGGTTTGTTAAGTACCGCGGTATTAAACTTAAATAATATGCGTGATAGAGTAAATGATCAAAAATCAGGAAAGAATACTATCGTAGTAAAAATAGGAGCAGAGTTTGCTAAGTACTATCATTATTACTTAATATTTGCCTCTTTTTTATTCGCTTTATTGTATGTGGTAATTAATTACAGATCACCTTATCAGTTTTTATTTATCATAGCCTATTTACCTCTAATAAAACATCTTGTTTTTGTGTATAATAATAAGGAAGAGAGATTGTTAGATGGAGAATTGAAAAAAGTAGCATTAAGTACTTTTTTATTTTCAATTTTGTTTGGGTTAGGGCAAATTTTGTAACTTTCCGATAAAATGATTCTCTTATGAAAATACTAACCTACTTACTATTCTCATTTGTTTTTCTTTTAGGATGTGGAGGAGGTAACAGCAATACTACGTCTCCAGAATCTGTAGATTATGGTAATGCTGAAATACTTGAGGTAGAAGCAAGTGCTACCAAAGAATTTTCAAAACCAAGTAATCCTTCCGAAGCAATTCAAAGAAAACTAATTAAAAGAGGAGATATTTCTTTTGAAACGAACGATTTAAGTAAGACGAGAAACCATATAGAACAAACTTTACAAAAGTTTAATGGATATGTTTCTGAAGATAATCAATACAAGTCGTTGAATAATATAACCAATAATTTAACGGTTCGAATTCCTTCTCAAAATTTTGATGCTTTCTTAAATGAACTTTCTACTGAGGTCGATAAATTTGATCATAAAAATGTTTCAGTAAATGACGTTACTGAACAGTTCTTGGATATAGAAGCGAGATTGGGAGTAAAAAAAGCTTTGGAGCAACGCTACAATCAACTTTTACAAAAAGCAAAATCAGTAAAAGAGATATTAGAAATAGAGAAAGAATTAGCAAGTGTACGTTCAGATATTGAATCAATGGAAGGGCGTTTACAATATTTACAAAATCAAGTATCCTATTCAACATTAAGTATACGATACTATAAAGTGGAATTGACAAAATCATCTTCGAAAGGTTTTTGGAGAAGATTAGGAAATGCCTTTTTTAATGGTATAGATAATATTAAATGGTTTTTTATTGGACTGGTTAATATTTGGCCATTTATTTTATTGCTAGTGGGAGGGATTTATTTATTAAGAAAACGAATTAAACGAAAAAAATAATGAATATTACATTTTACGGTCATGCGTGTTTTGGTATAGAGATTAACGGAACTCATATTTTAGTGGATCCATTTATTTCAGGAAATCCATTAGCATCAGAGATTAATATTGAAGAAATTAAAGCAGATTATATTTTAGTAACGCATGCACATCAAGACCATATATTGGATGTAGATGCGATTGCACAAAGAACTGGTGCAACCATTGTTTCTAATTATGAAATTTACATGCATTATACCGCAAAAGAATTAAAGGCACATCCTTTAAATCATGGAGGAATTTTTAAAACAGAAAAATTTTCAGCAAAATATGTAAATGCAATTCATACTTCTTCTTTTCCTGATGGAAGTTATGGAGGTCAACCAGGTGGTTTTGTAATTACAGCAGGAGATACCTCTTTATATATAGCAGGAGATACCGCTGTTACAATGGATATGAAGCTAATTCCAATGACAACAAAGTTAACAGCGTCTATTTTACCTATTGGAGATAATTTTACAATGGGAGTAGCAGATGCTATTATTGCAAGTGATTTGGTAGAATGTAATAAAGTTATAGGATGTCATTTTAATACATTTCCTCCAATAGAAATAGATGTTGAAGAGGCAAAGCAACAATTTTTAGCAAAAAATAAAGAATTAAATATTTTAGAAATAGGAACTTCAATTAGTATATAATACAAATGAAAGCAGTAAAAATAGTTTTAGGAATTATTATAGGATTATCGTTAATCTTTTTTGCAACAGGGTTAATTGTAAAAGAAACAACTTACTCAGTAAAGGTAGAAATCGATAAGCCAATTGAAGAGGTATTTACAAAGTTTCAAAATGTTGAATTATTGAAACAATGGATTCCAGAAGTGAAATCTGTTGATATAATTGAAGAGAAGCCAGGTAAAGTTGGAAGTACTTATAAAGTAGTTGTTGAAAATCAAGGACAAGAGGTTGCAATGACTGAAAAAGTATTAGCTTTTGTAGAAAATGAAAAAGTAACATTTCAATTTGATGCAGAACAAATGTTTAAAACAGATGATTATAACTTTACTTCTGAAGGAGGTAAAACTGTAATTTCTCAAGACTCTAAAGTAACCGCGAAATCGTATATGTTAGGTTGTACTTTTCCTTGGTTTAAAGGGCATTTTAAAAAAATGAGTCAAGAATATTTAGACAGATTTAAAGCTATTGCAGAAAAATAAGATGATAAAAGCTACCTATCAACAATACATTTTAAATTTTAAGCAGGCAAGCGGAACTTCAAGAGGTATTCTTAGAACGAAAGAAACCTACTTTTTAATG
Source organism: uncultured Tenacibaculum sp. (assembly GCF_947498805.1). GTDB lineage: Bacteria > Bacteroidota > Bacteroidia > Flavobacteriales > Flavobacteriaceae > Polaribacter. The sequence goes on from NZ_CANMLT010000001.1 coordinate 239,028, forward strand.
CTGACCAAAGAGGGCAAAAAGGGAATAGGAGAATGCGGCTTGTTTCGAGGATTAAGTGCAGATGATAGACCCGATTATGAAGAAAAGTTAGCATGGGTATGTGATAATATTCATCTTGGATTGGAACAATTATTAGAAGAACTAATAGAGTTTCCGTCAATTCAATTTGGATTAGAGCAAGCATTTTTGTCTTTGGAAGGGAATCATCCGTTTGAATTATTTCCATCAAAATTTTCAAAAGGGGAGAAAGCTATTTCCATTAATGGATTAATTTGGATGGGAGATAAGTCTTTTATGCAAAAGCAAATAAAAGACAAATTAGCACAAGGATTTTCAACCATAAAAATGAAAATTGGAGCTATTGATTTTGATACAGAATTAAACCTGTTAAAATCTATAAGAAAAGAATTTTCTTCAGATGAAATAGAATTAAGAGTAGATGCTAATGGAGCTTTTAGTGCAGAAAATGCATTAGAGAAATTGAAATATTTATCAGAGCTCGATATGCATTCCATAGAGCAACCTATCAAACAAGGACAGTGGCAAGAAATGGCCAGCTTATGTGAGAAAACCCCTTTAGCAATAGCCTTAGATGAAGAGTTGATAGGCGTGTTTTCTTCCGAAGAAAAGAAAAAATGTATTGCAACAATTAAACCTCAATATATTATTTTAAAACCTAGCTTAATTGGTGGATTTAAAGGGAGTAATGAGTGGATAGAGATTGCTTCAAATCACAAAGCAGGTAATTGGATTACCTCAGCACTAGAGAGTAATATTGGTTTAAATGCAATTGCACAATGGACTTATACCTTGAATAATCCATTACCACAAGGGTTAGGTACAGGAAGTTTATTTACAAATAATATAGAAAGTCCGTTAGAAGTAGAAAAAGGAAGTCTTAAGTATAACCCCCATAAAGACTGGAAATTATCGATTATATAGGAAAAAGACATAGAATAAAAAGCCTAGATTTTTTTCAACAGGTATATAAAGGAAAAAATAGTTGGTACATATGGTTGTTACTTTCGTTAGTAGCATTTACTCCATTTGCGTTGAGAATTTATCATTATTTGTTTGTAAGAATTCCAACGTTGAAAACACCAAGTGTAGTAAATTCTAATTTTTTGCTTGCAAAAGGCTTGTCTCATTATGTGTTGTATTTAGCACTCTTATTATTAGGAGTACGATATTTGCATAAGAGGCCAATTAAAACGGTATTTACCTCTAAGAAAAAAATAGATTGGTGGCGCTATATTTTTGGAGTGAGTTCTTGGGGATTATGCATAGTGGTATACTTTTCATTGAATTATTACTTCTATCCAGATAATTATGAATGGAATTTTAAACTAGTTCCGTTTTTGATATTATTTATCATAAGTTTCACTATTGTTCCATTAGGAGCAGTTTTTAAAGAACTCTATTTCTCTGGTTATCTATTGCAAGGTATAGGTTTACTTACCAAACGAAAGTGGGTAGCAATTATACTTACCTCTGTTATATATATGTTTGCCATTGGAATGAGTCCGATTTTTGAAAGGGCTGGATATCATGTATTACTGTTTTATTTTGCATCTAGTATGTTTACTGGTATTATAACCACTATAGATGATGGTGTAGAACTAGCTATGGGCTTACAAACGGCTAATAATATCTTTGCAATCTTGTATATTACAACAAATTGGACTGGATTACGAACCAATGCATTGTTCTTAGATATTTCAGAACCTAAGGTGTTGTTTATTGTATACATTCCAATATTGGTGTTTTTTCCGCTATACTTTTTTATATTGAAGAAAATGTACAAGTGGAAAAATGTGAAAGAGAAACTATTAGATAAGGTTATAGAAATTAAATAAAACGAACAAAAGGATATGAATTTTATTCAACAGGCGTATAAAGGAAGAAATAATTGGATTTATTATGTTTTGGTTATTGCTATTACATTTTTTGGATGGCAATTAATTGGAGTGCTACCTCTTTTAGTCACTGCTATTTTACATTCAGAAAATACTGCTGAGTTAAGTAGAGCGGCCAATGATAACTTTATGAGTTTAGGAATCGATAGTAATTTGTATCTGTTTGTGATGATACTCATGTTTGCCATTGGCTTATTGTTTTTGTTCTTAGGAGTGAAGTTTATTCATAAAAGACCAATTAAGACTATTGTAACAAGTAGAGAACGTATTGATTGGAAGCGTTTTTGGTTGGCGTTTGTTGTATGGGGAATTGTATCGGCTGTTGTAATTTCTCTTGGTATTTTGTTAGAACCAGATAGTTATACTTGGAATTTTAAACCAGTGCCATTTTTTATACTACTAGCCGTATCTTTTTTATTTCTTCCATTACAAACGAGTTTTGAAGAATTACTGTTTAGAGGATATTTTATGCAAGGGTTAGGTACTTGGGTAAAAAATAGATGGGTACCATTAATTGTTACCTCAGTGGCTTTTGGACTATTACATGGAGCAAACCCAGAAGTAGCGAAGCTTGGATATATTTCTATGGTTTTTTATATAGGAACAGGATTCTTATTTGGTATTTTAACGCTTATGGATGAAGGAACGGAGCTAGCTTTAGGAGTTCACGCGATTAATAATATTATGGCCGCAATCTTTGTAACAACAGATTGGACCGTGTTTCAAACAGATGCTTTATTTGTGGATACTTCAGAGCCATCAGTAGGAATAGAGATGTTTTTACCAGTATTTGTTTTATATCCACTGTTACTGTGGTTTTTCTCTAAAAAGTACGGTTGGAAAAACTGGAAAGAAAAGTTATTTGGGGCTATAGAAGAACCTGTAGCTAATTCTTAATATAACTGAAATATATAGAGGTTAAGAAAGAACCATTGAAGTATGAAAAATGAAATTCATGTAAACTTTGAGCTAAATAAGCAATCGTTTAAATCGATCAAAGAATTATTAGCGTATACAAAGGATATCAACTCATCTATACATGATTTTCTATTAGATTGGTTTGATGAAAAAAATTATGTAATTGTCAATACTTCAGGCTCTACAGGAAAGCCTAAGCCCATGCAATTAAGAAAAGAGTTTATGATAAACTCGGCAAAGGCAACAGGAGCATTTTTTAACTTACCAGAGAATACCTCAGCACTCTTATGTCTATCTACCGATTATATAGCTGGAAAAATGATGTTGGTACGTGCATTGGTATTAGGGTGGAAATTAGACGTCGTAACTACAGATTCGAATCCATTAAAGAATGTAACCAAACACTATGATTTTTCGGCAATGGTACCTATGCAATTGCAAAACTCCTTGAGTGACTTACACAAAGTACAAAAGTTGATCGTTGGAGGAGGAGTGGTGTCTAATGAGCTAATTGCTCAAATTCAAGGGATTGATACCGCCATTTTTGCAACTTATGGAATGACCGAAACAGTTACACATATTGCTGTAAAACAGCTGAACCAGTTTATTGTTTCCAACGAAGGGCAAGTATCGAATTATTATACACTTCCAAATGTAGAGGTATCAAAAGATAAACGAGGTTGTTTGGTAATTAATGCACCTAAAGTAGCTGAAGAAGTAATAGTAACTAATGATGTTGTTAACTTAATATCAAATACAAGTTTTATGTGGTTAGGGAGATATGATAATGTCATTAATTCTGGAGGAGTTAAACTACATCCTGAAAAGATAGAGGAGAAGCTTTCAACAATGATTTCAAATCGGTTTTTTGTTACAGGAATTCCAGACAATAGATTGGGTGAGAAGCTGGTATTATTAATTGAGGGTGTTGCTGATGAATCTTTAGAGATAGATTTAAAAAATGAACTAGAAAACAGTACTGTACTTACTAAATATGAAGTACCAAAAGAAATTCATTTTATAGAAGCTTTTGTAGAAACTGAAACAAAAAAAATCCAACGTACAAAGACATTGGATTTAATATATGTATAAGTTCTTTTATGTTACCTGTCTACGTCTAAAAACGTATTGTCATCAAAAGCTTTTTTATAGTCTGCAAGAGAAATACCATAGCGTTCAGCGTTATAGTTTTTATCCTTATCTATTTTATAGATTCTACTTTTTCTAGAGATTTCCATTGAATTAGCAACAAAGAAAATAGAGTCGTTTGTTACTTTGGTAACTTTTAAAGTTGAATAAGCACTTTCAGATGATTTATATTCAACAACATCATCTACTTGCGGAGCACTTATGTAATTAACAACATCTTTTTCGTGTTGATTAGCGGCATAAATTCCAAAAGCAATTAAACCACCGATGAGTAAAGAACCAACCCAATGCGTAAAGGGAGTTTTAGTTTGTCTTTTTACGTTATCATGAGCAAGTTTAAGTTGTTCGCTCATTTCTTTTCTTTCATAAGTAGCTTTACAATGGTTACATTCAGAAATTCCTTTTTTACCAATAGGGAAAATTGGAATCCAATAAATGTAGAAGTACTTACCGAAAATGCTAATAGTGTGAGAAGTTTGTTGTTCACAATGATTACATTTAATACCACTTACCCTTTCACTGTGTAAGTGAGAACCTTTAGTTCCATAAAAAATCATAACAATTTGTTTTTAATTAGTTGAGGTTAAATATACTAAAAAAAATAAATTGACAGAAATTAAGGATTGTACAGCTCAAGGCTGTAAATCTTAATCTGTAGAATAGAAAGACAACTTATATTCTACCTAGCATAGATGCTGTGTTAAGTATACAATGCGCGATAATTAAGGGCCATAGATTTCTCCCAAATGTAACATAAGCTATTCCCATTACTAAACCAATAATAGCAACTGTAATTGATCTTTCAGAAATATCATAGGAATGTCTAAATCCGAAGATGAGTGCTTGTAGTAATACGGCAAACACAGTAGCTAAAGAGGTTTTTGAAAAGATACGCTCGAACCAAGTAATTAAAAAACCTCTGTCAAGTAGTTCTTCCAAGGCAGATTGAATGAGAATAAATGGAATAATGGTAAAAAAATGAGACCAATTGTTTTTTAAGTTTCCAAATTTAGATACGGCATCTTGAGAAGAAGTATCAGGAGCTAGATTAAGCCCAAAAATGTCTGTAAGCTGTTGAAAAATAATGATAAGAATAGGAATGGTTGCTAGAATGCCAATAGTTACTAAAAAAGTAACTATAAAACTTTTTGGTTTTCGCAAACCTAGATCTTTCCATGTGATATTACGAACTTTCATTCGCCAGCTAGCAACGATTAGGGTTGTAAATGACCAGAACAATCCATTTGCTATAAAATGAAGATTAGGAAAGTATATTTCTCTAATCAAAAACATGACTGAGATATAAATGATTATATCGAATAGAAATCCTTTTTGATTTTTTTCATTGGAAATTTTTGAAAGCATATTGGTTAGTTTTTGATATAAGACGATGCTTCCGTTAAATAGGTTACAATAGGTTGTTGATTAACATATTGCTAGAGAGTTGGTAAATTGTGTGTTAAGTAAGGTAACCAAATAAAAAAGGGACTTAGAAAAGTCCCTTTTTAAAATAAACTAGCCCCCCGAGGCTAATTAATTCGCAGGGCGAATATATAAATATTCTAATAAACTTTCCAATAAAAAAATAGGAGAGTTATAAATTACAAGAATTTTATTATTATCAGATAATTTTTGTCTAGTCATACAAAGCAACTAACAGTTTTTGCAATTACTTTTTTAGCTATATTCGTTAGGTTTAAGAATAATAGAGTTATTCATGAAAAAAAGAATTGTAGGAATTGATGTAGCACGTGCATTGGCGGTAATTGGAATGATAATTGTCAACTTCAAAGTTGTTTTTGGACAGGCCAATCCTAATTGGATTTCAACCTTTGCAAGTTTTTTTGATGGAAAAGCGGCGGCTACTTTTGTGGTTTTAGCAGGGGTTGGACTAGCATTAATGACAAATTCCTCTATTAAAAACAAGAACCAAGACAAGCTAAAGAAAATACGAAACCGAATTATTAAAAGAGCAATGTTCTTATTTCTTATCGGAATCTCTTATATAGCAATATGGCCGGCAGATATATTACATTTCTATGGAGTATACATGATTTTTACAGTTTTGCTATTAACTAATAATTTGAGAAGTATATTAATAGTAGCTACGATACTTATTTTAACTTTTCCAATCTTACTGTTGTTTTTAAATTATGAAGCAGGTTGGGATTTTAGTAACTTAGTATATAAGGATTTTTGGACAATAAAAGGCTTTGTAAGAAATCTGTTCTTTAATGGGTTTCATCCCGTAATTCCATGGACTTCCTTTATGTTGTTTGGGTATTGGTTGGGTAGACAAGATTTGAATAATAATAGTCTTGTGAAGAAAATATGTTGGATAAGTACTATTGTTTTTATTACTATTCAAGTACTTTCTTACGCAACGATTTCTATATTGTCAGAAGGAAATGAAAAAACAGTACAAGATCTAACAGAAGTCTTAGGAACCAATCCAATGCCACCGTTACCACTTTATATGTTTAATGGTATTTCAGTTGCGTTTATGATCATTACTATTTGCATACTTGTTTCAAGAAAATGGGAAAACAGTATAATCATAGAAGCTTTAAATAAAACGGGTCAATTGGCACTTACTTTTTATGTAGCACATGTAATTATAGGAATGGGAATTGTAGAAGTTTTTGGGGCTGATAAATTAGGAACATATACCATTACATTTTCTCTAATCTATGCGTTGGGGTTTAGTTTATGTTGCGTGTTTTTTGCCGTTGTTTGGAGAAGGTATTTTAGTGCAGGTCCTTTAGAGTGGATATTGAGAAAGATAACAGATTAAAGAAGTTTGGAATAGTTAGATAAACTGTTAGATAAACTGAGGCAACTTTTTATGAATAAAATGCGTCTTTGAATTTAGAGTATATACTTTAACCAAACACTATTTAATATGAATTCACTTCAAAATACCGGTCGTATCACGGGAATCTTACTACTATTTGTTTTTGTTTCAGGAGTTGTAGTTTTTCAAGTTTTACAAGGGCCTTATCTTTTCTCAGATAACTTTCTTAGTTCGGCTTTTGCCAATGCTAATTCAATTGTAAGTTCTACCGTTCTTGGAATTGCAAGTGGTATTATATCTATTGTTATTTCTGTAGTAGTATTTCCAATATTTAAAGAATATAGTATTCGATTGGGACTTTTATATATCGCTTTTTGTATTCTGAATTTTATTAGCATTATGATAGATAATGTTAGTGTGATTTCTATGTTAGAACTAAGTAAAGAGTTTGTTGAAAAAGGAAATGATGATACTTTGAAGGTTTTCAAGAATTTAGTGTATCAAAGACATTTTTGGACTCATTATTTTTACCTTTTAATCTCTTGTTTTCCTGTATTTGTTTTTTACTATGGATTGTATGTTACTAAGGTGGTTCCTAGAGTCATTTCGATTTTTGGACTCATTGCTGTAGTAATAATGTTTGTTGAGGAATTATCTTCAATTTATGGAAACAGTATAAGTATGAATATGTTACTACCTATAGGACTCGTACAATTACTATTACCATTATGGTTGTTAGTAAAAGGGTTTAAACCTTGTAAGAAAGAAAAAATAAAAGAATTGTATAGATAATGAAGTAGTGCTAAATACATAGTTTTCCAATGTATAAATACACCAGGCAATCAAATGCTTGTAAAAGCCTTGATGAGATAACTACCTGTTTAAAATGGAATGTATCGTTTAAACTTCTTTTAACCTTGTTCTAGCTATTTCTGTTTTTATGCTTAAAAAGTGTACTCTTATTGCATTTTTTTGATGGCAAGCCTTTCTTTTAAGGAACTTTGAATCGTCATTATAACTACATAGTGACGTATTAACTAACCTTAAAACATAAAGTATGAGTGCAATTACATCAATTAAACCATCAAAACCAATTACACCAATTGAATTACCAACTGCAATAGAGTGGAGTACTAAAGAAAGTGCTGCAACGGCACATATTGAAAGTTTAAAAGCAATCCTAAATAAGCCAGCTAATAAATTAAATTATATAGCTGCTTTAGCTGAGTTAAGCGTGGAAGTTTTTATGGATAATAGATCTAAAAAAACGGTAGAATACTGGTTTCCATATTTAAAAGGTCAAGCAAAATTAGAAGATTTCTTCACAGCTTGGTTAACCTATACACCTACATGTCAAAGTCCAGGGAAGTATATTGAGTATTGGGATTATTTGGTGAATACCGATTCAGGATTACGTTTAGCCAATGAAGATAGTTTTAAAACATGGTTTAGAACCTTTTTAAATTTTCATGGAGATTGGATTAATAGTACCTCTTCAACAGGAACTTTAGCTGAATGGATGACTTATAAAGGAACAACAGCACATCCATTTGATATTAATGACTATGAAAGACCTGATCCAACAAGTCCAACTGGAGGGTTTAAATCTTTTAATCAATTTTTTCTAAGAAACTTAAAACCAGGACAACGTCCTATGTGTAATGAAGCACAAACAGATGGTGTAATTGTGGCTCCTTGTGATGGAGGAATTTTCTTCCTGAATAAAGCAGGAGGATCAGAAAGCAAAGAAACGCTGAAAAGTAAAACTTATGATTTACCAGGAAAATCAGATCGTTTCGGAATCATGGAAGCATTGCCTGGGTTTGGAAGCCATTTCTTGGGAGGAGATTTATTAGATATTCTTTTATGGTTTACAGATTATCATCATTTTCATTCGCCAGTAAACGGTAAAGTGGTTCATCAAGGAATGTATCATGGATCCTATAATTATGACTTTGGAGATTATAATCCAAAAGATTTTTATGCACCTACCTTACCAAAAGATAGTGATCAAGTAGGTTGGTATGAAAAGTTAGGAAAACACCAACGTTATGTATGGATTATTGATACAGAAGAATTTGGACTAGTTGCTATGGTAGCGATTGGATTTTGGGGAGTAGGAAGCATTATTAATGCTGTAGGAGAAAAAGCTACGTTACAACAAGGAGATTATATGGGACACTTTGGTTACGGAGGCTCATCAATAGTTCTTGCATTTAATAAAGATGTAAAAATAGATTTTGAAGTAGGGAATGACCCTGTTAAAGATCCTAATCATCCAACATTAATGAAAGTAAGACAGTGTTTAGGAAAACTAATTAAATAAGATTAGAATAGCTGGCTCTTTTTTGGCAATCAATAAAGAGTCAGTTTTATTTTTTCTTTTATTTAAAGTTTAACAAGGGATAATGTAAATCAGAATTATTCCTTTAATAATAAATCTAAACAAACTATATAAATCTGTATTCCTCGGGACTATTGGACATTTTGATGTAGTAATATTTATCAATAGTAAGATTTAAATTACATTCTGGAAATTTAACTTCAAATACATTTCCGTACGCTTTTACAAGCTTTACTAAGGTAGGTTTAGATATCATAATTAGTGCTTTTCTTAAATTTACTGTATAAAAGTTTTGAATTTTAAATATTTAGATAAATATCACCATATGCTTAGATAAAGAAACAGAAACAAGCGTTAGAACTTATTAGAAGAAGAAAAGTATTTATTGTTATAAAAGTGAATATTCAAGAAAAACAGCTAAGTTTACTATGTTGATGTAGCATTAATAATTAAAGAAACAAAGGCTTAAATGAACATAGAAGAAATTTCAAATATTTGTAATAAACTGGTTTCGGTTACAACCGATATCAAATGGGAGGATCATTTATGTTTTAATATAGGAGGAAAGATGTTTTTTATTACTTCGTTAGAAAATATCCCTACAACGGCATCTTTTAAAGTAACCGATGAAGATTTTGAGGAATTAACGCTTAAAGAAGGATTTAAGCCAGCACCTTATTTGGCTAGATATAAATGGGTATATGTTGATGATCTCAATCGTTTATCAAAAGAAGAATGGGAATACTATATTGAAAAGTCTTATAGAATAATATCAGCTAAATTTTCAAAAAAGAAAAGAGTAACATTAGGTATAGAGAAAAAATAGAACCCATTATTTTACATATTTAAACAAAAGTATTAGTTTGGTGGTTTGTAAAATTGCTTTATTAAAATCAAAAAAATGAGACTGCTAACAACTATTTTTCTTTTTGTACTAACAATAAATACAGTTGCTCAAGAGTATTCTAGAGTAAGAGCTATTAACGGTGTAGATGCGTATATCTTAAGTGAACCTGTTAGAGATTATAAAGTGGTTTCAGGAACAGGAAAAGGAATACAATGGGGATCTTTTATTACTGGAGGATTGATAAATGAGAGTATTTCAACCAAGCTGAGTAAGTATGTTAAGAGCATAGTAAAACAGCTTAAAAAAGATAATATTACCATTGATGGAGTTATCTATTCAGATGGTAAAAATGTAAGTGCTATTCAATACCTCGACGAAAAAACAGAGGAGAACAATAAAAAGGCTATGGTTTATAAGATTTACGGAATGCCATTTTATGTTTTAAGTGAACCGTTAAAAGAGTACAAGTTAGTAAAAGAAGTTGGAGGAGGTATAAAATGGAAATCAGCATTTACTGGAGGATTATTGAATAATAGCATCGAACAAGACTTAGAAAGGTTTGCTAAAAAACTAAGAAAAAGTTTTAGAAAGGGTAAAATAGATGCTGTTATCTATAGACAAGGGAAAAAAGCCGAGGCAATCAGGTTTATAGACTAAACACTGTGTGATATGTTTTTAAAGGGAAACAAAGTGTTTTTGTGTCCTACTTAAACTATTCGGATTGGTAATCAATCCGATTCTTCGCATTTATATTTCTTACATATAGTATTTACTATTTCTGCTGGGTTTTTATTGAAATCTATAATCTCACAGTTATTTTCAATACTTTTTTCAAATATTTCATCTGTGTTTTTGTTATAGATTCTAAAAGTTCGTTTATTACAATCTCCTTCAAAGGATAGTAAAGCGTAATTACTAGTAGTACTTTTCAGTCCAATAAAAAGCATCACCTGTTTGGTAATTTTTCTTTTGCTAGCTGTCCAATCAATCCACTTACATAATCTGTCTTTATTATTAGTATCATTTAAGATAACAGTATAAGGGTTATCGTTTCGATCAATCAACGTCAATTCTTTTTTATTACAATCTCCACTAGGAACTCCTTCTAAACGAAATTGAGAAAAACAATTTAGAGAAAAGAAGATAGTTGCTAAGCATATTATGTTTTGTGTAGTTTTCATATTATATAGGTCTAATTTATAGAAGTAAAGATGCTATATATGAGGTTTGGTTTCTATACCCTTATGTAGGTATTCTTATGAAAATCAACATAAAGTATTTGATATATCAAGTATTTTGTGTTTATTTGTTTGATATATCAAACAATATGCAATTAACAAACCCATCCACAACAATTCTTTATTCAATAGAAGAAGCTATAAAGGCTTATAGAAAAATGAGTCTGAAAAATATAAAAACAGTGATATCTGATATTACAATTGATCAGGCGTTAATTCTACAGATTATAGAAGAAAAAGATCTTACTCAAACTGAAATTGCAGATCTGATTTTTAAAGATTATGCCTCTATGACAAGGATTGTAAATCTTTTAGTAAAGAAAAAATATGTGGTTAAAAAGATAAATGAAAAGGATAGAAGAGTAGCAGTTTTAAACATTACAAAAAAGGGAAAAGAAGCTATTAATCAACTAACTCCAACTATAAAAGAGAATCGAGAAAATGCAATGAATGGAATTTCTAATAACGAATTAAATAATCTGCATAAAACATTAAAAAAGATCATTAAAAACTGTGATATATGAAACGAAAAGTAATCTGTTTAGTAATAGCTACATTATTATTTTCATGTAAAAAGGAATTAAAGTCAGACAATTCAGCACAAAAAAAAGACGAATCATATACAACCAAAATAGATCGTTTTTTAGAAACGTTAGAAAAGGAGCAAACATTTATGGGAAGTGTCGCAATTTCCGATAAAGACAAATTGGTTTATTCAAAAGCTATTGGTTTTTCTAATGCTGCTAAGGACAATAAAGTAAATATAGATACAAAGTATAGGATTGGTTCTATTTCAAAGACTTTTACAGCAGTTCTTGTATTTAAAGCTATAGAAGAAAACAAGATTCAACTAAATCAGACTATTGACAAGTTTTTTCCAAAATTAAAAAATGGAAACACGACTACCATTGCACATTTGTTACATCATCAAAGTGGTATTGAGAGCTATACAAAAGACAAGTATTTTTGGGAACATCGTACTAAAGAACAAAGCTCTGAAGCTTTAATTAATGCTATTTCTAATCTAGAAAGAACTTTTAAGCCAGGAGAGCATACAGCATATAGTAATTCAAATTACTTTTTATTAACGGAAATACTTGAAGTAGTTTTCAAGGATAGTTATGAAAACATTTTACAGAAATACATTATTTCTCCATTAGAATTAAACCATACTTCTCAAGGGAAAAAGATACAGCCAGAAAAAAATGAAAGTCTTTCTTTTGTTTTTAAAGAAGATAAATGGGAAGTGTTTCCTGAAACACATATATCATTAGCTAAGGGAAGTGGATCTATTATTTCAACACCAAAAGATTTAAATAACTTTTATAGAAGCTTGTTCAAGGAGAGGCTTATTAGTTCAGAAAACTTAGAAAAGATGACTACTATAGTTCGCAATCACGGTATGGGTATTTTTAACTATAAACTAAATGATCAATCAGGATTTGGGCATGGAGGAAATATAGATGGTTTTACAGCTACTGCTATTTATTTTAAAGAACTAGATCTAGCAGTATCTATTACATCCAATGCTTCTAAGCAGTCAGTTGATAAAGTATATGCTAAAGTGTTAGAATTGTACTTAGGTCAATCTAAAGTTAAAATTTCCCAAAAAGAACTAGAAACATATATTGGTACTTATGCGGCTAAAGAAAATCCATCAGAGAAAGCTGTTTTTGAAAGAGAAGGAAATACGTTGATTCATGTCATTATGGGGGAGTACAGAGAACCTTTAATATATAAGGGAGATAGACGTTTTTTGTTTAATCAAATGTATGGTGGCTCTATATCTTTTACTTTTTCTGAAGATGGAAAAGAGTTATTGTTTGAGCAAGGTGATTTTAAAGGTAATTATATAAAAGAATCATTAGAATAGGGTGCTGGAAACCTGAATTCTTATGAAGTACTATTAACTAATAAAATGACATGCACAAAGATGAAAAATAGAATAGAAAAACTCTCAAAAAAGTTAGGGGATATATTAAATATAAGTAAGGGGTATATTTTCTGAGAGCTTTTATTTTTTTGAATGCAATAAGGAAAATTATTATCCGATTGCTTGTTAAATATATAGGAAAAAATGTAAAAACTATAACCTAAGTTAATAATGGGGTACAAAGTGTTAAAATAGTATTAGTATAATAAGCGGAGTAATAACTTGTTTTATTTGTATTAGCGGATTTTTAAAAGGAAACTTCACAATACACTTTTTTGTTTTATAGTATTAAGTGCTATTTACAAGAGTCTTGTGCATCTCAAGATTTATTTAAGTAGAGAAGACTTTTTTACGGGTAGTTTTGATATTAAAACAAATCATATTTATGAAGAAACTACTTATTTCAATTATCGTTTTATTATTGATTCAAAATGTGTTGTATAGCCAAGAGCACATTGCAAAAACACTATATGCATCTTATTATGGAAACGTTGGAACAGATGACGCCGATGTTGTTACTGTTGATCCAATGGGGAATATCTATTTAGGTTGTCATTCAACTTCTAAAAACTTACCGGGAACTCCTAATCACTCATATAAGCTAAAAGGAGGTATGGATGCTTTTATAATAAAACTCGATAATCAAGGGACTAAGGTTGATTATTTAACTCATCTCGGAGGAGGGAAATGGGATGCAATTCAAGGAATTGTATCAGATTCAAAAGGGAATATTTATGCAGTTGGTACAACTTATTCTTCTGATTTTCCTATCAAATCAAATGCATTTCAATCAAAGTTTGGAGGTAAAAGTGATGCCTTTGTAGTTAAACTCAATCCAAAAGGAAAAGTAGTTTGGTCTACCTTTCTTGGCGGAAAAAAAGATGAAGATGGTAGAGGTATTGTAATTGATAAACAAAACAATATTCATGTTATTGGTCGAACTGCCTCAAAAAATTTCCCTACTACAAATAATGCTATACAGCCTGAATCAAATGGAGGTATAGATGCTTTTGTGACGAGTTTAGACACTAATGGAAATGTTTTAGCATCAACATATTTAGGAGGGGCTGGTAATGATATTGGTTTTGCTATCAAATCAGACAGTATTGGTCAATTGTATATTGGAGGAACTACGAACTCAATAAACTTTCCTCTTAAAAACCCTATCCAAAGCAGAAATAAGGGAGAAGATGATGCTTTCTTAGCAGTTATAGATCCCACTAAATCAGTCATAAAGTTTGCGAGTTATTTTGGAGGGAATAAAGTAGAAAGACTTTATAGTGTTGATCTTGATGCTTCTGGAAATGTGTTTATTATGGGATTTACAAATTCATCCGACTATCCAACGACTGATGGAGCATATCAACCTAAATTTGCTGGAGAAAGAGATGTTTTTGTCACTAAGTTAAATCTAGAAAAAAGAAAAATGGAGTACTCTACTTATATAGGAGGAAAGAAAGATGACAATCCAAGAAATCTTGCAATAGATGAAAAAGGAAATGCTTTTATTATAGGCTATACAGGTTCAAACGATTTTCCTATTGTGAATAGCCAAAAAACCTATATTAGAGGTAGCAAAGATGCATTCATGACTAAATTGGATGTAAAGGGGGCATTTCTTCACGATTCTAGATTATTTGGTGGAAATGGTGATGATTTTTTTGAAGGTTTAGCTATTGGAACTAATGGTACCTTAACCGTATCAGGAGGATCAAACTCTACTGATTTTCCCTTAGTAAATCCATTACAAAATACTTTTTTAGGAGGACGATTTGACATCATTGTTGCTCGCTTCTCAACAAAGTAAATAAACATGGTAACCTATCAATAAGTATACAGTATCTTTATCATAAATCGAATCCAAATAATAAATTGAAATTACTACTAATACTAAACTTTCTCTTTAACCAAATAGTTGTAAATGATGTTCCTAACTATTCCGAGAATGTTGTTGATTTAAGTACTTATAATATTGCAACCTTATACAAAGGAAGCTCAAAACAATTCATAGCAGAAAAACTGAATGCCAAAGACATTAGTGATATTGCGAGCAAAGAACGTGGACTTTGGTATCTAACTCTAGATTTTACGATTAGTAAAGAAACTATTAATGGGAATGATATTTGGTTGCAGTTTCGTACCAATATCAATGCAGCGAGCATATATTTAAATAACAAGTTACTCTTCAAAAATGGAATCATTAAAAATGAAGCTGAAGCAGACATTGGAGGTAAGAATTTGGTGCTAGAAAAAATTCCAAAAGAGTTCATACTAGAGGGGCATAACAAAATAACAATAGCGTTTACAAATTATAAAAATAGGACCAATACAATATTTCGAGATGTATCTATTGGAAAATTAGAAGACTTTCAAAAACATATACAGGTAATGACTACAGCGCCTATTTTATGCTTTGGAATTTTTATGTTTTTGTTGCTTATAAACATAGTCTTGTATTTTTCTCTTGAAAAGAAACGAGTATTCCTTTTACTTGCTACATTGTTTTTAGTGAACAGTTTATTGGTTGCCTATGAAATATTGTATTGGAACGGATTTGTACCATCAGCTTCTTTAATTCATAGTTACATGTTAAGAAGCGGTTTAGAGTATATAACTTACTTTGTACTACTTTTCATTTTATACTATGAATATGCTTATGAAAAGAAGGTGCTATATATTTCAATTTTAGCATTTGTACTAACTTACATTGTTTCTATACTAACTAATAGTAACACAGCAGTAAGTCTAAGTTTAATACCATTTGGAGTGAGCATATTTGCTTTATTAAAAGGAATAAAGAACAGTCGTATAATTACAATATCACTGTTTATCTTATTTACTCTTAATTATTTGGATGACAACAATCTTATTGAAAGTTACGAATTTGTACATAGCAACTTTATAATTACCTCTCTCATTTATAAGCTAGATAACCTTGGTATGATTAGTTTTGCTATGGTAATGATTTATATTTCTGCAGAAGGAATCCTTTCCAAAACGAAAGCACTTAATGAAGCAAAACTTAAATTAGCACAACTTGAATATCAATTTTTACAAAAACGTATTTTACCTCATTTTGTAGTAAACTCTTTAATGTCTTTGCAGCAACTCTTGTCTAGAGAACCTAAAACTGCAAGTAAAATGGTTGAAGCACTATCTGAAGAATTTCATTTATTATCTGAAATGAGTACAAAGAAACTTGTTCCAATATATCAAGAAATTGGTATATGTGAAGCGCATCTTAGAATTATGAGTATTCAGCAAAATGCAAATTATAGGATGTATGTAAAGGGTATTTTAGGAGATGAAATGATTCCTCCGATTATCATTCATACGCTTGTAGAAAATGGAATTACACATGGCTATTCAGGGAAACAAGACGCAAATTTTGAATTAAGTAAGCAAGAAACACCTAATTCTGTAGTATATCGCCTTTTTAATGATAGTAAGGAAAAAATGGAAGATTTCACGCTTACATCAGGTACGGGTTTAAAATATATTGAAGCGAGATTAGAAGCATGTTATCCAAAAAAATGGAAACTGTATTCGAATAAGGTAGAGAATGGTTGGGAATCCATTATAGAAATTAAACATACATTATGAGAGTTTTAATTGTAGAAGATGTCACGCTTGTTGCCGACAAGATTATTGATTTAACAAAAACGTATTTAAAAGGTTGTAAAGTTACAGTAGCATATACCTTAGAAGAGGCACAATATTGTATTACAGAGGAAGTTTATGATTTGCTATTTCTAGACCTTAATTTAAATGGTAAAAGTGGTTTTGAACTCCTTAAATCTGCTACAGCGGCATCTTTTCAAACAATTATAATTACCGCTAATAGAGAAAAAGCAGCTATGGCATTTGATTTTGGCGTTTTAGATTTTCTATGCAAACCAATCATAGAAGAACGATTTAAGATGGCTATTGATAGGTTTCTTGTTGGGAATGGTTCTCATCGTGAAAAATTGAAATACCTAACGATTAAATCTAAAGGAAAAATTAGTTTGATAGCTATTAAAGATATAGCCTTTATAAAGGCTTCTGGTAATTATTCTGAAGTATATACAGTGAACAACAGTAATTTTTTACACGATAAAAACTTAGAAAAACTACTAAAAATACTTCCCGATGATTTTATGAGAGTACATCGTTCTTATATAGTAGGAAAATCAAAAATTAATAATATTATTAAACATGGTGCTGGGAAATATGAAGTACAATTAATGAGTGGTGAAATTGTGCCTTTAAGTCGTACAATGTATAAGGCTTTATTAGATGGTTGCTAAAAAAACGTGTTATAACAACATGTAAAATTCATAATTATTGAATGTTCTAAAGAAAAGATCATTTTGGCTATGCAGTTTTAATTATTAGCAACAAAAACTTGATAAAGGACCTGCTTTTGCTTCAATGTTAAAACTATTCATATGTTCCTTATATGTTTTCCCTATATTTGAATAATTACAATACTCTTTGTTAGAGGTAGCGACAATATTAAAAATGATGAATTATGAAGTATAGCCTTGCTCAAATGAATTCCTTAGACATTTATCTATCAAGTTTAAGTAATGAGAAATACGACAAAATCAAGCACAACATTGGTGTTCGAGACTTAAATCCATTGTTATTGTTAAGCTGGGATATCTTTATGGATGATTACCACAAAAGAGTTGTTGAAGCTAGAAAGAGAGTAGAGTTAGAAAAAGTACTTTCTCTTGCAAAACAGTTCAATTGGCAAAATGATATTGAGCGTGCCTTTATAGAAAATGATTATGAAGCGTTGATTGTTACTGATAAAGATCAAAACATCATTTGGGTTAATGATGGTTTTAGTGCAATGACCGGTTATTCTAAATCATTTGCTCTAAACAAAACACCGAGATTCTTACAAGGCAAAAAAACTTCGATGAAAACAAAAGAAAAAATTAAGTCCAAAATTGCACTTAACCAACCGTTTAAAGACATTATAATAAACCATCGAAAAGACAACTCAACCTATAAATGTGAAGTAAAGATTATACCTCTTTATAACAATGAAACAACACATTTTATAGCCTTTGAAAAACAAATTATTTAATGAACATAGAACAAAAAATAGAAAAGTCTAGAACGACAATTTTTAAAGCGGTTTTTCCTAATACTACAAATCATTATGACACGCTTTTTGGTGGGACAGCAATGCAATTAATGGACGAAACTGCTTTCATTACTGCAACAAGATTTAGTAGACAACAAATGGTAACAGTTAGTAGTGATAAAATAGACTTTAAAAAGCCTATTCCTGCTGGAACTATTGTGGAACTTGATGGATGCGTGACACATGTAGGAAATACAAGTTTGAAGGTAAAAGTAGATATTTTTGTAGAAGAAATGTACACTGACTTTAGAGAAAAAGCAGTATCTGGTGAATTTACATTTGTTGCCATCGATGAAAATAAAAAACCAGTAAAAATAATATAGTGGTTATAAGCATTTATTTGATTTAACTAGAGTCTAAGCTGTCAAATCAAATTCTAAAATGAAGAGCCAAAATTATAAAAGAGAAGGAGTGTTTTTAGCACTCCTTCTCTTTTATAATGGGGTACCACTAAATTCTGGATTCGTAAGATTCTATTTTGAAAATTTCGTGTTGACTGTATAAATTAAGATTTCTTTTAGAATCATTTCATATGATAAATAGTAATTTTAGTGACAGTATACCAAATGGTTGCCTATTAAATATATAGTTATAGAAAAACATGAAATCTCTACAAATTTTAATTCTTGTCTGTTTTATAAATATAGCAGCAAGAGCCCAAGAAAGTATTCCTATTACAATTGGAATAAATCATACGATACAATCAATAGCTTTAAATGAAGATAGAACGATTCAGATTTATACGCCTGATGGATACAAAGATTCCAAAAAGGACTATCCTGTATTGTACATTTTAAATGGTCAGTGGTATTTTCATAGCGGAGTGTCTATTCAAAAATCTTTACGTACGCCCGGAGTTATTCCAGAAATGATTGTTGTAGGAATTAATGATAGCAAACAATCACGATGGTCTTTATTTGGAGAGAAGAAAGATGCATTTACTAGTTTTTTAGTAGATGAGGTTATAAACTATATAGATACGAATTATAGAACTACAAAAGAGCGTGTCATTTTTGGTTGGGAAGCAGCAGCCTATTATATCAGTGAATTAATTTTAAAAAGAAGTGAGCTATTTGATGGTGCAATTATAACTGATGGAGGATATGCTTCGGAAGATTTAGTCAAGAATTTCAAATCGAACAAAGATGTTTATTTGTTTATGGCTAATTCTAAAAAAGACATTTACTATATCAATTCAACAGAAGCATTTCATAAGATCTTAAAGAGTAGCAGCCCGAAGAATTTAAAATGGAAATACACTTTGTTTAATGACGAAGTACATGAATCATTGGCACACCTTGCTATGTTTAAAGGGTTAAAATATTATTATCACAATTATGATTCTCTTGTTTTTGAAAGTATTCAGCATTATATAGACGCTGGAGGAATGGACTATCTAAGCACTTTTTTTAAAGAGCGTGCTAAAAGATTTGGAGGGACTGGAAAAATAGATGATAGCACAAAAAATGCCTTGATATGGCTTGCTTGGAGGAGAGATAACTTTGAATATTTTAGTCTTTTTATGAAGGAGTTTAAAGACGTATTGAAAACAAAAAGATATGATTCTGCATATTGGCAAAATCGATTTGGACAGTTTTATTTAAAGCATAAAGATTATAAAAATGCTAGTACTTATTTTAATAACGGACTTAAAAAATATCCGAATTCTAACTTTGAAAAAGAAATGAAAAAAGGGTTAAGCATAGCAAAACAAAAGAAGGGTTAAATTCCATTGATCTTTAATCTCAGAGGATATTGAAAAGCATAACACCATAGATACAAAAAAGTGGAGATGATTACATCTCCACTTCAATTATAAAAACTCTTTTATTACTTTGTTTTGTATATGTTAATGTTGTCGATAGCAGTTTGAGCTCCTTTTTGCACTATAACTAGTTTGTATTTTCCTTTAAGAACTTTAGCGTTAAACTTACCTTTAAATCGCGTCCAGCCTTTGCTATCAATTTTAGGATCTAACCTAGCTATTGGAGTAGTGTTAAAAACCTTGTCGGCAGGGAAAATAAACACATTTAAGTCATATGCACCCCATTTAGAAAAGTCTCCAGGCATATAGTAATCGAATTGAATTTCTATTTCTTCTTTGTTATGATCTTCTGAAAAAGTAATTTCTTTCTCAAAACTAGAAGTAAATATACCACCACAGCTTCCCATATTAGTAGCTAAGAAAAAAGTATCATTTCCTTTATAAGAATACCCTTTCCAATCTAAAAAGTCTTCTTTTTTTCCTCTAAAAGATCTACCGCAATGATTTGTTGATTCACTAACATTCACTAAAGCTTTACCTATTGGGAAATCTCCTCTAATACTGGTTTTAAAATCCTCATTAGAAGTATCAAAGTCAATTTTATGAAGTATTCTGCTATCATCAACTTTAAAACTTACTGTTTTTTCAGATGTAAGATTATCATCATCAGTTACAGTTATTTTAAATTGGTAGTCTCCTTTTTCTAAATTAGAGATAGAAATTGAAGCTTCATCATTTTTAAAGTCCGCAGTACCTCCTTTTACTTTTGTCCATAGAATCTTTTTTATCTTTCCATCGCTATCGCTTAATGTGGCGCTAATATCAACGGAATTGTTAGGTAAATATACAGTTTCAACAACTTTAATAGAAATATTCGGTGGTTGTTGAATGTTATTGAGTTCATCTTTAGAGCACGATATAAAAGCTAAAATGCATACAGCTGTTAACATTAGGTTGAAGGCTGTTTTGGTTATAGAAGTTCCAGTAATTTTCATGATTGTTAAATATTTTTAATTTTCTAGACATTAAACTCCCCAAGGTTGGAATACCCTATGCTTTTTTTGTTTCTATTATTTTCGTAGGGTATTCTAATCTTTAGGCGTTATATCTATTGTAAAACTTTAAAAAGTAATGGAAGTATCTAAATCAGTTTGTAATTCTGAAGTTTTTGAAAAGCTATATGATAAGTATGTTGACGATGTTTATGGCTTTATGTATTATAAGTGTGGAGATAAGGACTTAGCTCAAGATTTCGTTCAAGAATCTTTCGTAAGAATGTGGGAAAATTGCAAAAAGATAATTTATAATAAAGCCAAGTCCTATCTTTTCATGGTTTCAAACAATTTGTTTTTAAGCGACTACCGACACAAAAAAGTGGTTTTAGAACATGAAAAAATTCCGCAGAAAGAATTTTCAAATGAAACTCCAGAATATATTATGGAAGAACAAGAGTTTTTAAAGAAATTGGAATCGGTTATTGCTAATCTTGGAGAAAAGGAAAGAGTTGTTTTTCTTATGAATAGAATTGATAAAAAAAAATACAGGGAGATTGCTGAAGAATTAGGGGTTTCTGTAAAAACAGTAGAAAAACGAATGACAGCAGCTTTAAAAAATATACGAACACATATTAAAGGAATCTAAAGTTATGGATGTAGAAAAATCAGAAGTATTACTTGCCAAGTGGGTTTCGGGAGAAATGTCAGAGAAAGAATTAAGTGCTTTTAAGAAAACAGAAGATTATGAATTGTTTTCAAGAATCGTAAAAGAATCAAGTTTGTTTAAAAGACCTTCTGTTAACAAAGAAGAGGTGTATTCGAACATTTTGCAGATACAGGAAAAAAGAAGGAAAAAGACTAAAAAAGGAAAGGTTTTTAGCATGAGTTCAATAAATTTAAAATCGGTAATTGCAATTGCGGCTTCTATAGCGGTTTTTCTAGTAGGGTTTTACTTTTATAGTGCTACTATTCAGCAAGAAGCTGATTTTGGAGAGCAATTGGCAATAAAGTTACCTGACAATTCGGAAGTTATTTTAAACTCAAAATCGAGTGTGTCTTACAACAAAAGGACTTGGTCAAAAGAAAGAGTTTTAAGATTAGAAGGAGAAGCTTATTTTAAAGTAACTAAAGGAAGCACGTTTAAAGTAGAGACTGATGAGGGAAGTATAAGTGTTTTAGGAACTCAATTTTCAGTTTTAGAGTCAGAGAATTTTTTAGAAGTAAAATGTTTTGAAGGAAAAGTAAAAGTGGAGAGAAATGGTCATGTTGTTATTCTTACCGAAGGGAAAACTTTTTCACAATATAAAAATGCAAAACCATTAGGAGTTGTAATAGAAAAAAGTGAACCTGATTGGTTAAAAGGTGAAAGTAGTTTTCAAAATACTCCTTTAAAAGTGGTCTTAAAATCACTTGAAAAGCAATATCAAGTAAAGATTGAAAGCAATAAAATAGAAGAGAATAAGATTTATACAGGTAGTTTTGTTCATTCAGATATTGAGTTAGCTCTAGAGGCTGTTTTACTTCCTATGAATATAGATTATGAACTTTCAAAGGATAAGGAATACGTTAAAATTAAATAATAATTTGAAGTCATACTGTTTTATATTCATACTGTTTTGCTTTACCAAAATCTTTGCTCAAGACAGTAAAAATAATCTTAGACCTCTAAAGCAAGTATTAACTACTGTTGAACAAGAGTTCGATGTGAAGTTTGCATACTCTAATGAGCTAATTGAGTTTAAGATGTTAGATGTGAGTATTTCTAATAAAAGTTTGGCACAGGTTATCTTAGAAATAAAAAGAAAGATTAAACTAGAAATTAGAGAAATTAGTGATAAAAGATATGCAGTTGTATTGCCTCCTAAGACCATTGATATCTGCGGTGAATTGTATTTGAATAGTAATGAAGAAGAAAAACTGTATGGAGCTACCGTAAAAATTTTAAATAGCGATAGAGGTAGTATTTCAAATTTAGAAGGAACCTTTTCATTAAAGAAAGTTCCTGTGAATACCTTTTTAGAAATTAGCTATATTGGTTTTGAAACGGTATTAATTAGTGTTAGAGACTTTCTTTTTCAAGATTGCCTATCCATTCCTGTCAAAGAAGAAATAGCTCTTTTAAGAGAAATTGTGATTACCAATTATCTAACAAATTCTATATCTAAAACAAAAGATGGAGCCATTGTTTTTAGACCTAGAAATCAAAACGTTTTACCCGGTCTTACAGAACCAGATATTTTGCAAAGTGCACAACAATTGCCAGGTGTTTTGAGTACAGATGAAACGGCTTCAGGTTTACATATTCGAGGAGGAACCCCTGATCAAAATTTAATTTTGTTCGATGGGGTTAAATTGTTTAATACAGGACATTTTTTTGGAACAATATCAGCCTTAAATCCCTATATAATAGATAAGGCAACAGTGTATCGAAATGTATCCAATAGTAAATATGGTAATCATATAGCAGGAATAGTCGATGTTGAAACATCTTCAGAAATTCCAAAAAAAGTAGCAGTTTCGGCAGGATTCAATTTTACCCATGTAGACGGGAATATAAAAGTACCTCTAAGTAGTAAAATGAGTGCATTGTTTTCTGTAAGAAGGTCTATTTCAGATATTGTAGAAACACCAACATTTAATAAACTGGCAAATAAAGCTTTCCAGCATACAGCTGTTTCTAATGATTTAGTTGAAGGGAAAGATTACAGCGTTAGAACAAAAAACATTTTTAAGTTTATAGATTATAACACTAAAGTAAACTATAAAATCTCTGATAAAGATTTAGTTACATTTAGTCAAATTGCAATTAAAAATAAGTTTGATTATAATTTTTTAAACTTAGATTTAGAGGAAGAAAGAAATGATAATTTAAGCTTAGAAAATTATGGATACAATGTTTCTTGGGATAAAAAAATCACTCATAAGTTTACGCAAAGTGTAGATGTAAGCTATTCAAAATATGAGTTGTTGTATGATAACTATAAGAACTCAACCAATACGAAATATGCGTCAATCAAAAAGAAAAATAAGGTTGACAATTTTGACTTCAAGCTAGATCATACCTACAGATTTAAAGACCATCAAAGTATAAAATATGGGTATCAGTATGCGTTTCAAAATATAGCATACTCGCTCAATAGAGAAAACTTACCTGTTTTTTTAGGAAATAAAGTAACAGATGGTAGTAATAGAAATACTACACATACTTTGTTTGGAGAGTATCTTTATAGTCAAAAAGATAAGTATACGATTAGTATTGGTTTAAGAGGGAATTACTTTTCCTTACTTAATTTATATACGATAGAACCAAGGATTTTTCTTCAAATGAAAGTCATTCCAAAATTATGGCTAAATGCTTCGTTTGAAAAAAAGCAGCAAAACACAAGTAAGATATTAGAGTTTGATACAATAGATTTTGGACTAGAGAATCAATTATGGGCTTTATCAGATGGAGATCAAATTCCGTTGTTAGAAAGCGATCAAGTTACTTTTGGAGTTCAATACCAGAAAAACAATTGGATAGTAGATGTAGATCTGTATAAAAGAAATATTGATGGCTTAACAACGCTTACAACCGGTTTTGAAAGTTTTATTCAAGAAATATATGTTGGTAAAGCAACGACTTTAGGATTAGATGTATTGATTAAGAAAAACTGGAAGAATTATCATACATGGTTGAGCTACACCACAGGAACTTCTAAATTTCGTTTTGATAATTTTAATGATGATAAAGAATTTAATGGAAACTTTGACGTTTCCCATTCTTTTTATTGGTCAAACAATTTTACTTTCAAAAAAATCACCTTATCTACTGGTTTTACCTATAGAGTAGGGATTCCTTTTTCATCTACATCGGGACAAAATCCAAATTTTGGAATTGTAAGAAACGGGATAAACGATAGCCGTTTGCCCAATTACCATCGATTTGATGTTTCTGCAACCTATGATTTTAATTTAGGCAAGAATATCAAAGCTAAGATCGGATTGTCTCTTTTAAATGTTTTTGACAGACAAAATATTTTACGAAGAGAATATGAGAATAAGAGAACAACAGATAATAGAATTGTACTCACAAAAAACGATACTAAATCACAAGGTTTTACTCCCAACTTCTTTTTTAGAATCTCTTTTTAATACAATCTGAATTTCGAACTTTTCAGTCTTTTAAGAAGTAATTAAAGAAACAAAAATTAGTTAAACGTTTTTTATTCTCTAGCCTAAATATGTTGTGTGTTAAAGCCAACGGTATCGGTTATGCGTATTATTTTTTTATTTGATTTTTAATCCAATCCATAAGCTCATCTTTGTTTATTGCATCCCAAGTTAATTGAGAAGTCTTTTGTGATGAAGGATTATCTTGGGCTTGTAACACAATTAATTCGGTATTTTCATTTCCTGTTAATTTCAATTCAGCTAAAAAGCCAACGATATCTGTTGAATTATTTTCATATAAGGTTCTTAATTGTTTTGTTAACTTATATTTTATTGCGGGTTCTATATATGCTCGAATACTATAATCTTTGTAAATCTTAATATTTTCGTTCTTTTCATCAAGGTAACTGTATGAAGAGAAGTTGTGATAATTTTCTGGACTAGTTTTTGGTGTTCCACCCAAGTATGTTTCTAATAGATAGTTTATGAATTTTGGTTCCCAAAGGTCAATTCTGTTAATTTTAATATCACGCTTATGTTGATACCATTTTCTAGTAAAATCCATTGTGAAATTACAAATAACAATACCTTCTATTTTAAGTTGAAATTTGAAGTCATTCTCTTTTGTGAATTTAATATATCTCATTGCTCTATGTCCAACTAAACTTGCACCCAAAAAGAAAATGTTCTTATTTGGTAAATCATATTTATCAAATACTGCTTGAATATGTTCATGTGCAGAATTCATAGATGATTTAGAGAAAAAAAAATCGAGCGGAATTTCGGTTGAAATCGACAATACCGCAAAGTTATTTTCCGATGCCTGAGTATATATTTGTTTGGCACTTCTATTCTTTTGATCATACTTTGAGTCTTCTAAGAAGATAAGTACACCATTAATCTCCTGGTTTTTGGGAAGCATTAAAGTATAACCCTTTTGTATAAAAGGAAAGAAATCTTTTTCTCCAGTTCCAATTTTAAAACTATCCTTTTTTACTGGTTGATAATCTTCAATTATTTTTTGTGAAAAAGATTCTATACTGAAAATGATAAAGAAGAGTAAAAAGAATAATTTAAAAAGTGATTTCATTATCGATTGTTAATTTGTTGTCTAAATACCAAAATAACAACTTATCCTGAGTAAATAAAGAATAAGAGGGAGTTTAACTCTTTATTGTTTTTTCTATAATTTATTCAGAACGTTCATTATTAATATTCCTTTTTTGATTTAAATAAAAGAAACAATTACTAAATACAAACTATTAAATATGAGTTAGAATACTTATTTATTCCATATAGTAAATAGAGGTGAGGACTGAATAACATAGTTTTCTCTGTTGAAAAACCAGTTATTCTGTTATAAAGAACTAATACTAAAGTTTAGCCAATGTGCAACGCAACTATTTATGAAATTTTACATCTAACTAAAAACTAATTTAAAGAACTATGAAAAATCAATTTTTATTACTGATGTTTATAACATTACTATATGCTTGTAGTGATAATAATGCAATAGCGTCTAAAAGTACTGTTTATGGAAAATGGAAATTAATTGAAATATTGGCAGATCCAGGAGATGGAAGTGGAGTTTTTCAACAGGTTATGAGTGATAAAACACTAGAATTTAAAGAAAATGGAATAGTTATAACTAACACTTCTCTTTGTAACCCTTATTCTGAAGAAGTAATAGGTTCTGGAAGCTATGATTTCACTGAAAAAGTAATTCGTACTGGTTGTGAAAATTCAAATATTAGTAAAATTTACTTCGAGTTTGAGAATGAGTATCTCATCTTAAATTTTATTTCAAATGAAGGGTATTCTCAAAAATTTGAAAAACAAATAGAATAGCTAATTTAAGTTAATACTGAGTAATTTTATTCCAATAGTATACTTAGGGTAGTACTTTCTCTTTTTTGGTTAAAATTAATTAAAAGAATAACTACTTTATTCATTTACTAAATCTAAGCTTAAAGTTTTTATTTGCTTCTCAAGATATATTTAAAAGAGAGGATGGCAATCATTCGGATATCACAATTAGAATTGATTCCCTTGAATTGAAAATGACAGTTTTAACTGTAGAATAAAGAGAATAAAAAAAAGCGAATCTAAGTCCGCCTTTATTTAATAAGTGATTTATGCTTATTACCTACAGTAGCAGCAATTATTAGTTGGCCCACAAGGAAAGTCTGAAGATTTGCATACCTCACAAGGTGGATTACCTCCGTTAATAGATTGTTGTTGTGTTTTGTTTAGAACTGAGCCTAAGTTTGAAATACTCTTTAACATGATTTGAAATTTTAAATTTCTTAAAATTAAATAGATAAAGATTAGTAGATAATTTAAAAACCGTAAAAAAAGTAAGGTTTTGTCTTACTTAACTAAATTTAACAAAACATAAAAGAATTGTAATTAGAATAGAACTTTATAAATAAGTTGATTATACCAAGTTTAAGGTTTTGTATTAAGTATAGTTTTTATCAATTCCCACTATTGGGTTCAGAGTCAATATCTTCTTGATCAATACTAATTATTTCAGTTGTGTTAATAAGTATTCCTGCTGAGGTTATAGTAGCTCCAATTTGAATTGTTATTGGAGGAGCCCCTGCATTGATAGTAACTCCAGACAAGTCCCAATCTCCAGTAGCATCATCATAAGTCCCTGTTGTTATAGAAGAACTCCCAGAGTCATACGTAAAACCAGATGGTAATAAGTCTCTAATAACAACTCCTGTAGCATTCTGTGGACCAGCGTTGGATACAGACAATGTAAAAATGACTACATTTCCTACTTTGGGAATTGCATTATTGACCGTTTTAGTTAGTTTTAAATCTACGGTAGGCACCGTTTCTAATGTAAAATAATCATTATCATTAAAGGACACGGTTGCTGAATACACACCTCCAGATAAATTTAAGTCGTATTCTTCAACAATAGAACTAAAGTCTGAAAGAGTACTCCTTAGAAGCTTAAAAACTCCTGTAGGCACTCCAGTTAAATCTAGATCTGTCTCATTAACTGAAAAAGTTACTGTGCCTACATCTCCCGTTTCACTTACTCGCCATTTAGTATTCACTCTATACCTTTTATTCGCTGGGGCTACTGTTGAAAATGTATAACCGGAATTTATTTGATCTTCACCCCAAAACAGGTACTCATTATTATTCAGGTTACTTGGTGTATTGATTCTTATTATACCAGTCCCCTGCGAATCTGTATGATTACTACCGTCAGAAGCTTGTCCAATTCCTGCAACTTTATGATCAAAATCACCTGTAGATGTGTCTTCGTTATATAGATCATTTGATGTTAATGTGAAATTGTATTTTGCTGATAAGTAGTTGTTTATGATTGTTCTTTCTGCATCATTTAGAAGCACATCAAACATAATTATCTCACCTATTCTTCCATTGAAATAATAATTTGGCGTTAGATTTTCATTCCTTCCGGCTCCTACACGAAAAGGCCTTATGGTGTTGAGTGTCATTGAATGACTACTTGTTTGGTTTAAAGTATTATTAATAAACAATCGTTTATTGTTAGAAGCAGTATTTTCATAAAACAAATTTTGAACAGCCCAACTTCCTGAGGTAGATAAAGAATTACCTGTTGTTTGCCAGGGACCAGCATCTCTTCCTGTCCAAAAATCCCATCTATTAGTTCCAGGTCTTGAGTACAATATAAACCCTCTAGTTGGTGCTCCTGAAGGATCATCTCTATTAGAAACAACAGCTTTAAATCCACCTGAACTTGTTACATTCGTAGCTGAGAAAACACTAAAGGTATTCGGGTTTAAGACACTTTCAAATGATTTTTCAAAGTAATTTGACGAACCATTGAAACTATATGAATTATATCCATTTATATCTGCTGTATTTAGTACCGCTCCGTTTCCATCGCCAAAATCAAACCCTCTACCAGAACTATCAACCCATAAAGAATTCGTATTTCCTGCCGATTGAGGTCTTAACCACAAAACCAAACTTGTACCACCTCCAACGGTGCCTACACCTCCTGGTCCTGTTTGTGCTCCTAGAAAACAAATAGGAAACAATAATGTAAACAAAAGATATATGTACTTTCCTTTCATTCTTCGTGCTTTATAGCGAAAATATAAATTCATATGTTATCGTCAAAAAGGACATCCGTATTTTGTGAAAAACAAAATAACTATTGTTGTCTAAATAGTTTATTTAGAGTGTCACTTTTATTCTTTTTGATAAAATGAAGATAAACAAAAATAACCCCCATTAGTGTTTGCTAATGAGGTTTATTTTAAAATAAGTTTACAGAATCTATCTAAACCACATGGGTAAATAGTTTATTCACAATTTTCCATTCGCCTTGTATTTTAAATAAGGATAAATAATCATAGTAATTAAAACCCAACATGGGTACATGTAATTTTACCATGGCTACTTTTCCAAGAATATCGATGCCTATAATTGACATGTTTAAAGTCTCTCCTAAATCATTCGGACTTTCCCTTGTCTTCACAGTTTCAATATATTCACTTAAGGTTTTAATATACTCGTTTGAATTGATATCACCATAGATAATTGCATTGTTACTAAAACAGCTTAAAAGATTTGATATCTTTCCATAAAAGATTCCTTCAAAATAGGTGTTGATTAGTTTTTCAATTTCTTTAATATTCTCTTGATGCATTCCTTATGTCTTAGTTGCTATTGTTTGTGTTCCGTTGAATCCCCAATTTTCTAAGGGTATTTCATCAATAACCACATGAGTTGTTGCTGGATTTTTATT
Organism: uncultured Tenacibaculum sp.; assembly: GCF_947498805.1. GTDB lineage: Bacteria > Bacteroidota > Bacteroidia > Flavobacteriales > Flavobacteriaceae > Polaribacter. The sequence continues at coordinate 268,984 of NZ_CANMLT010000001.1, forward strand.
TAAAATACGAACGACTAATTCTGTAGCGCCTTCAATTAATAATCTCTTTTGGTCTGTGGTTATATTCGTGTCTGTAACTTTGATATTGATGTATGGCATTTTTTTAATTTTAGTAGTTAAAGTTGTGTTTTAATCCCAAGTTGATCTTGTAGATATGGCGTATTTTCCTGCTCCTAAAAAATAGATAACGATAGTTCCAAATAGATATAAACCTTGTAGTTCTATTCCCCAGCCACCATATTCATTTAAAGTGAAAATGTGAGTTGTATGCGCCATTAGAATGGCAATTAGCATATTGAAAGCTAATACTAAACTAGCCAATCTAGTTCTCCAACCTACGATTATCAATATTGGAGCAATTATCTCCCCTATAAAAACGGCGTACGCAGCAAATTCTGGTATTCCAATACCATTAAGTAAGCTTTTGATAAATGAATAATTGGAAGTTAGGTTTGCAACTCCATGAAATAAAATAAGCAGACCAATGCTTAATCGCTGTAATAATAGTCCTAGGTCTTTGTTTAGAAATTTGTTTGTGGTACTCATATCGGATAATTTTTAAAATTAATACGATACAAAAGTCAAAAAATGACTGACTGAACCACAGGACGATAATCACTAATAATTTGTGATATATATCACACGTAAATGAAGGCTATGTTAGTTATTTAAGCGACTTAAAGTTTCTCTACTAATCCCTAAATAAGAAGCGATTAGTTTTTTAGGAACTCTTTGGAAAAGCTTCGGATATTGCTCAAGAAGTAACTCATAGCGTTCTTTGGAAGAATTTTTTAATAGCGATAAGATTCTGTTTTGAAGTGCAATTCTACCATACTTACTTTTTTTAGCCCAAAAACGTTCCATTTTGTGCATTTCTTTGGTGAGTTTTTCTCTGTTTTCATAGGTGATATAGAGCAATTCACAATCTTCTAAACAGTCAATATTTATTTTAGAAGTGGTTTGTTTTACAAAAGACTCGTAATCCGTTATCCACCAATTTTCCATTCCGAATTGTAGAATATGCTCTTTTCCATTTTCATCAAAAAAATAGCTTTTTAAACACCCTTTAACCACCCAATATTCTTTGCTTGCAACTTCACCTTCCTGTAAAATATATTGATGCTTACGTTTGGTAGTACTTTCAAAATGACTTAAGATAAAAGCAAATTCCTCATTTGTGAGTTCAATAAGTTCTTCTATATGTTGTCTTAGTGGATGTTTCATTTTTTTAAATGTAAAATATCATTATTTATTGTAATAAAAAATATAGTTTTTAATGAATACGAAAGGATAAATATTTAAAATATGATTTTGATATACGGGTTTCAGTAATTTTAATGATCTGGTAATTAGTATTTTGTGAAAAAAGAAGATCTTGAATTATATGGATGATTAAAATTTTCATCTATGGGGTAATTTTAAAAGAGATTCGGATTCATGTATTTTATAAAAGTAATATTGAAAAAATGGATAAAAAAGTAAAAGAACTCGAGTTGGAGAATAAAGTTTTAAGAGCTAGACTGGAAGACCATGAAAAACAAAATAAGAATAAATCGAAAAGGAGAGCTTGGATATTTAAAAAAGGAATAGGACTTTTTTTAGGAATAAATTTAAAACAAAGTATTAGAAATACTTTAAATGAGTTTAGTCAGAATGGTAAGGTTTCGAAGGATACGCTTGTAGATCTTTCAACGAATTTGATAAAACGGTTTACCAGAATCGGTGTTTTTACTTTTCTAATAGCTGTGATTCCCGCTTTTATTTTAATCGCTCAAACAGTACTATTGAGTATACAAAACGGTAAAATAGAAAAGCAGAATAGATTAATTACAGAGCAAAATCAAAAGATTAAAGTTCAAGTTTTTTTAGAAGATTCAAATAGGAGAAATAACTTAGTAATGTTAATGGATAATGTTTTAAATAAGGTAGGGGAAAATTTAAATAAGAATAATCTTGGTGAATTGGATGGTGCATTATTGGCTAGAATACGTTCTTTAGGGCAAGGTTTTGAACCATACAAACTTATTAATTACGAACCTATGCATTTGAAAAATAGCGATAGTTTAGTATTAACTGATCTATATAGTCCTGAAAGAGGCTTGTTACTTTCATCTTTGGTGAATATAGGAATAAATGAAAATTCGATGTGGAGCCTTTTAAATGAAACATTATTTAATAAAGCTTACTTAAAGGAAGCAGTATTTACAGATGCATATTTAAGAGGAGTTAAATTGGATGAAGCATATTTAAGTCGAGCATCTTTAAAACATTCTAATCTTAAATATTCACATTTAAAAAATGCTAATTTAACAAGGGCAAATCTATATAAAGCTGATTTGACCGGAGCTGATTTGACTGGAGCTGATTTAACAGGAGCGAGTTTAAGAGATGCTATTTTAAAAGAAGCAAAATTAAAAGATTTAAAATCAATAGATAGTGTTGAAGTAGAAAGGAAAGACTGGCTTGTATATTTAAGAGACTCTTTATGTTTAAAAGGTTCAGATGTGTTAGCTAAGAGTTATAAGGTTGTTAAAGATACAGTTACGAATTATAGGTTAAAAGAAAGAGCTTTTTTAGTTGTTAAAAAATATTGATAATAGAAACATATTAGCTAACAATTCTTTAATGTTTACAGGTAATAAATGAGTATTGTATTCATTAAAGAGTAGTTTTCTGAACAAAGTAATTTATTTATTGTGTTAACCCTTTAAAGGTTACAGAAATTTTTAAGGTATTTTGTAGGTATTATATTTTGGAGTACCTATATGTTTAAGGTTATTTTTTTTACTTTATTCCATATAGCTTTGAAATAAAAAAAGTGAATACTAAAACTAATATTTTCCCAATCATATTCTTGTTTTTTCATTATTAATCATCATCAAAAGAATCTGTATCTGAAGAATCACAATCGGAAAATGAATCGGTATCATGATCGTCATCCCAACCAAAATCAATGTCAACACCATCTGAATCTCCTTTAATAGAGATAATGATAATAAATATAACTAGGATAATAATGAAAGGGATATAGTCTAGGAATTCCATTAGCAAAAAATAAAAGTGAAGATAGTTGACTTTATTTAAAAAACAAACTGAAAATATTCACTATTTAAGATAAAACAGTAAGTAAATAAAAGACTAAAATAACGAAACCAAAAGTTAATATGATATTCAAAAAGTATCCTGTTATGATATTTTTTCGTTGAAATTTTAGCTGATGATAATGATTGTACTCTTTTTTGCATCTGTCTAATACTTGGTAAAAGATAGCACCTAACATTTCATTAAACCCTAACTGCCCAGTAGTATCATAATCTGAAATCCTTTTTTCTTTTTTTGGTTTCATAGCATAGCGTTTATCTATTAGTAGAAAACTTGGTAGAAATGTTACTAATTACTTTTGTTTTACTTCAAATATAATGAGTTTTATCAAAATTATTTAGTGATAAAAATCATAAAAGTAGAACTATTGGTGTATTACTTTTATAAGCAATTGAGTTAAGTGGTTTCATTAAAAAATAATTGAAATGTTGAAGTATATATTGGCATGGTTTCCAATGATTATGATAGCGATAATAAATGGTTTTTTTCGTGAGAAATTTTTAGCAAACTATTTTAATAGCCTTCAAGCACATCAATTATCATCTGTATCCATGATTATGTTGTTGGGTATGTATATCTGGTTTGTATTCAAGGTTTTTTTCCCAACTTCTGCCAATCAATCCATATTAATTGGACTAATTTGGTTATTGTTTACCGTAATTTTTGAATTCTTATTTGGGTATTATGCTATGGGGAATTCTTGGAATAAATTACTAAGTGATTACAATATTTTAGAAGGAAAAGTTTGGGTTTTTGTACTCATTTGGATTGCTATGGCTCCCTACATCATTTATCAAATACAACTATTTTTCTTTCAGAAAAACTGAGTGTAGGGCTTTTTAGTCCTTTAGGGTGTCTTTAAAATGGTTGAAAGTAATCGACCAGATATCATAAATTGGGTTGATTATCATGAGTTGAAAATCTCATTTTAACTATAGGTTTTTTAATTAATTCTATTTCCTTTGTAATCAAATTCATTTCCAAAATCATCTTTCCAAGTAAGCCCAATTTTATTTTTCCTAAATGATTTAGAATCAACACCTTTTAATATTTCTGTATTATAAAATACATATTTGTCATCTTTCGAAAAACCTAAATCTAATACTTCGAATGTTTTTGGATTGGCTTTTTTAATTATAAAATTATTGAAATAGATATTTCTAATATCTTTATAATAATTAAAACTTATTTTGGAGTGAGATTCGTATATAGTTTCGAAACTATTATAATCTATTTTAATTTTTTCAAATGTTTTAGGATTTAAAGGTTCGTATTTTGTTCCAAATGAGAAAATTATTGAGTCTATCAAAACTACATTTTTAGAAATAGAAATAAATTTTTCATATTTTTCTATTTTTTCTGAAAATAAAGAAGTTCTACGTTCTTCGTTTTCCCCAACATAGTATAAAGTATTGTTAGATAAAATATATTTTTCATTGATTTTTTTAGGATAATTTTCTGTTTTAGAAATTGTAATTATTTTCCAACCTTTTAAATCAGAATAAAGATGTTCGTTGTCATAAAAAAAATCATCATTTAGAAATTTTAAGGTTTTATAATTGACATTCAGTTTTTTTCCTTTGAAATAATAGTTGTTTTTATCTTTTGTCCAAGAATATTGACTTGATTTATTTTTACGTAGATATTCAAATGTTTCAACATCAATACCATTTATTTCAACAGGTTCAAGATGATTAATTCCATACTCATAAACATTATTTTTGTCTTTAGGAATACCATTAGAATCTAACTTAAAAGATGAATAATCTATTTGATTTTGCTTTGTATAACCTAAATATATTGATTTAGAATCTTTAGATATTTTTTCTGATAGAATTTCAAATGTTTTAGCATCTGCTTCAGACTTATTATACCCTAATTCAAACCAATTTCCGTTAGGCGAATAATAAATATTATTATTCTTAATAAAATAAGATTTTGATTTTTTAGGATCAAACAATTCGCCTTTTACACAGGAAAATAAACTAAAAACCAAAATTATTATGTAGTACCTCCTTTTCATTCTGAAATTATAGCCAACTAGTTATATAAAAACAAATATATTATTTATCTAGTTGATAGTTCTGGATAACAGAACATCTTATCTTTCTTAATCAAAAAACTATAGGGTATTAATCTTTAAAAGAATTGTTAGTAACTAACCAGATATCCTGAGTTGAAAATCTCATTTTAACTATAGTTAACTGTTTTGTGTATGAAAAGTAGCGGGCCTTGATGTACTAATTCTTCGATTATCAAACAAAGATAGCAGAGAAGAGCTAAGCTTTAAATTTAGCCCTTAACTACTATTTTTTATATACCGTGTTGTAACCAGTATTTTTAGTTTTCTTTTAAAATTTATACCCAATGATATTATAGTAATTATAAATTAAAAGGCATGTTATTATTGCCATTAAACCTGCCACAAAATGTAATTTATTAAAACGACTAATTGAGCTATTGTAAATAACTTTTGGTATTCTTAATAACCCTAAAATACCAAATAAGATACTTATTAATGGAAAGGTGAAAATAAAGTAGAAAATTTGAGGTACGCCATATTTTGCAGATCCTCCAGTTGTTGCTATAGCTAATAAACCAAAGAAAAAAACTAACGAAAACATCGAAAGTCCAAGGTATAACCTCGGCATAAATATTTTCTTTGTTTTAACGTATTTTATAATCCAAATAACCATGCTAATAAGAAAAATCACAAAGCAGGCAATCAATAATATTAAGTGTAACGAAGGTTTTTCTAGAAGTGATATTTTTGTATACGTTGAATACCCGGTAGAATAATGACTTCCATTTTCATCGATAATAAAGTTTACAAACAAATCACCTCCTTCTTCTCTTTGAAAAAGTAGGCTGTCAATTTCATTATACTTAATACCATTTATTGAAAGCATATTATTATCCGTTGTGATTTTATAGACATCACCAAATAGATAGGAAAAGAGGCGTTCAATAGTTGATTGTCCGTCATTCATATACTGATAAGTTCCCGCCAAAGCTTCTAAGTCGGTTTCCGATTGAAAAGGGTTCAATGATTCTTTATTTTCTTTATCTTTTATTTTATCAATAATTAAATTTCTAATCTGAAATTTCAGATCACTAGCCTCATTGTTGTTTGAGGCGAAGAAATAGCCAATGTCTGAATCTGGAAATAGCACTACAATACTTTCTATGCCAGTATCGTCACCACTATGATAACTATAGGTAACACCTTTACTTTTTCTTACTTTCCAGCCTAGTCCTTGTTTCCTATTCATTAGTTTATGATAATAAAAATGAGGATCAAAAGCAGCTTGAATCGTTTCGGATTTTAGAATTTGGCGATTCTTAAATTTTCCATTTTTTAAATACATCTGCATGAAATTATTCATGTCACTAGCAGTAGTTTGAAATCCTCCAGCTCCTGTTTGATTGGTATATTTAATTCCATAGCTATCATCTAAAAACAAAACATCATTTTCATCTTCCTTCCATTTGTATCGAGTCATCATATTCTTAATAGAAGCCTCTTTATAACTAAAACCAGAGCTACCCATATCTAATGGAGCGTACACATTTTTATTTAAATACTCATCAAAAGTCAATCCTGAAACAGTCTCAACAACATATGCTAACAAAACCATTCCAATATTAGAATAGTTAAAGTACTTTCCTGGTTCCCACACTACTGGTGTAAGTCGTCTTTTAAGATGATCTTTTAGCGTTCCTAACTCATCAACGGTCATTACTTCACTTCCTATGGTAGTGTCATCGAAACCAGCAGTATGTGTTAATAGGTGTCTAATTAAAACGGGTTGATTAAAAGGATTTTTTATTTCTAAATCTCCAATTAATTCTGATACAGGCTGATCTACGCGAATCTTACTTCGCTCTACAAGTTGAAGAATTGCTGTAGTGGTCAATAGTTTTGAAACAGATGCCACCATGACATTTGTTTGAGCTGGGTCAAAAACTGTTTTTGATTTAATGTTAGCAAATCCATACCCTTTTGACAGTAAAACTGAATCGGATGAAACAATACTGATCACAGCACCTTGAATGTGTTCTTCCTTATTCAGGTAAAGCTTAAATAAAGAGTCAATAGATTGGTTTATGTCCTTTAAAACATACGATTGCTTGTATAAAGAGTCCCGATGAATATTATGTAGTTTTTGAGATAATTGTTGGCTAAAAAGAGAAAAGGTGCTTATTACTAATGCAATAGTTAAAAATTTGGTTTTTGTCATTTTAGTATCGTTTTCAATTTTAGACGATACTCTCTTCATATTGGTTACAACTAGTTATGTAAAAATAAACATGTTGTTTATCAGGTTAATAGCTCTGGATAACAGAACACCTTGTCTTTCTTTATCAAAAAGCTATAGTCTGAGCTGCAACATATAAATTTAGGAGTTATTATTAGTAAAGAAACCCGTAAAATAAGTAAAGAAAAACTATAGTTTTTATAGAAGTAATTAACAATTGAATTTTAGTTCAAACCGCTATTGTTTTCAATATTATACATTTCTAAAACATCAACAAATCCCTTTTTTATTTTATTCACTTCAGTTTGTGGTGTATTCTTTTCTAAAAAAACTGTTATACTAGATGTGGTTTTTCCACTGAAATGTTCTTCGGTTTTTATGTTGATTTTTTTAGTCTCAATAGAGTTATTTGGAAAAAATATTTGAATGAATTTACTTTTCTCTGTTTGCTTGATTGTTATTTCTGAAAATTCTTTTGCAGTCAAATAATATGCTGTTGAACAAAGTTTTCCATCTGTACAGAATTGTATAAACTTAATAGTTTTCTTGTTATTAAAGTTAACTTCTTCAAGTAAGTAGTTGTAGTTTTTTTTGTGATCAATTAACTTATGTATATCTATTTTTTTACCCAAAGATAGAAGGGCATCTGTCTTGGATTGGCTTGAACATTTTGTATAGATCGACAATAAAAAGAATATAAAAAAGAAATTTTTCATAACACGATAATGTATTTTGGGGTTTATGGATTGCAATTAGTTATATCCAATCAAATATACCATTTAAATGGTTGATGTTTTTGATAAAAGAACATTTTCTTTTTCTAATAAAGAAACTATAGAAAAAGCAGCTCACCACAGAACTCCCACATTGAACTTATAATATAAAATTAAGCACGGACAAACTTTTATTTTATATGTTCTTTTAAGGTACGGTTAATAAAAATGGGTTACATCTTGAAAATGAATAAATAATAAAAACCTTTAGAATCAGTAATAAAAAAAAGCCCACTCAGAGATTGAGTAAGAAGATTGCAATGAATAAGAGCTCAAGAAGTCTCCTAAGTAATGCAAATATAAGTGTAATAAAATGGGTTGCACTATGTAATTAAATAAATAAACCTGTAGTTTTATATTTAAAATAATTTAAAAAGCGCAGGTGAAATACCTGTGCTTTTTTCATCAATACATGACATATTGAATGATGTCCCCCGACATCATCATAATTCTATCCTAAAAAAGATTTTAAAGTATTTGATTTATTTTTTATTTTTTTAATTGCTTTCACCTTTATTTGTCTTACTCTTTCTCTAGTTAAATCAAAAGTTTCTCCAATTTCTGTTAAACTCATCGCGTCCTGTTTTCCCAACCCATAAAATAATTTTATAACCTTCGCTTCTCTAGTTGCTAAAGTTTTTAATATACTGTCTATTTCTATTTGTAAAGACTCAAGTAATAATTTTTGATCTGAGTTTGGTAACACTACCGAACTATAAACATCATATAAACTAGACTTTTCTCCATTAATTAAAGGGGCATCCATAGAAAGATGCCTGCCAGAAATCTCCAAAGAATTTTTAACAACATTAATAGTCATATCCAATTCGACTGAGATTTCCTGAGCAGATGGATTTCGTTCTGTTTCTTGCTCTAATCGTGCTACTGCTTTATTAATTTTATTAATGTTACCAATTTTGTTTAAAGGTAATCTTACTATTCTAGAATGCTCAGCTAATGCTTGTAATATTCCTTGACGAATCCACCACACTGCATATGAAATAAATTTAAAACCGCGAGTTTCATCAAAACGGTGTGCAGATTTAACTAATCCAAGATTACCTTCACTTATTAAATCTGAAAGAGTTAACCCCTGATTTTGATATTGTTTTGCTACTGATACTACAAAGAGTAAATTGGCACTTACCAATTTTTCTAATGCTAATTTATCCCCTTTTCTAATTTTTTGAGCTAAATCAACTTCTTCTTCAGCAGTAATTAAATCTATTTTACCAATATCTTGTAAATACTTATCTAAAGATTTTGAGTCTCTATTAGTTATTTGTTTTTTTATTTTTAACTGATTCATAACTAATAATTTACGGTTCTTGCGTGTGTGTGTGACCTGATTAACCTAGTATATAAAAGTCCATTGACATATTACCAATAAGTGCAATTCCCAAGTTTTTTAATACAGTAAAATCAAGGTTCATTATTAAAATTTCGTTATATAAAAATTGTATTGTTTACACTTTCTAAATAACATGAAATCAGCTACATACTAGATTATGACAAAACCAATGTTTTAATATTGATGCACAACTAATTAGACCTTCTTAATTTATTAACTCTAGATTTGTTCTCTATATGTTTATTTATTATCTCTTCTAATTGAGAACTAATTTCTACTAGATAGATAATTCTAAATGATATAACTTCTATAACACTTATGGTTTTTCCTTCAAAATTTTGAAATGAATAAATATCTTCGTAATCATAGCTATTAGGATACATCTTTATTAGTAAATCTAATATATCTGTTGATATTGTATTATATGTTATAATCATTTTTTCCATACTTTATATCCACACTCATATTAACTAATTATATTCTTTTATAACATATTTTGAATTAAACACTCTTAATAGTGCTTTATAATTCAAGTTAAAACTTACGGTATCACCAATATTTAAGTTACAATTATCACAACTTAAAACAAGGTGATCACTACTAGCTCCAATAATCATTAAATTTTTTATTGGAGAAATTCCGGACACCAAAACATCTTGCTCTCCTATTGCAACTATAATTCTTTTTGTTAATTTTTTTTTAATAAGCTTCATTTTTGATTCAATTACTTCAACTACCAATACAAAAGCATCTGTATAGAGATTAGATATTGAACTACACATAATGGGCTCAGTTCCTAAAAAAAATGACTCTCCAATCCTTAAATTGTTAATCCTTCCTATGTTTTTTGAAAATATAAACCAATAATAATTAGCAGAGTTTCCACCAGAAATAATTTCAAGATTTATATTAAATTTTATTTCTAATTTTGAAACTATTAATGATAGTTCATTCATTTTTTTTGTATTAGGAATCGCTCCATTAAAGCAAGCTAAATTTGTTCCTATGCCAATTAAAAACAACCCTTTCAGTTTAATTACTTTTTTAACAATTCTGTCAATATCAACAGGCATAATACCTTCCCTTAAGTCACCCATTTCTAACATTAAAATTACTTTATGGATTACATTATTTTTGATTGCAACTTTTGATAATTCCTTTAAAACTATAATTTCAGTATTTAAACTAATATCTACGTTTCTAATAACTTCATTAATTTCACTTCAAGCTGGCGACCTAAGAAGCATAAATTTTGCTTTTATACCAGATTCTTTCATTCTTTTTATGTTTGCAATTCTTGAATCTGCCAATATTTTAATCCCATTGTCAATCAAAACAGAAGCCAATACAGGGTCTCCACAAATAAGTTTGGTTACTCCGATAATTTCAAGCTTTTTAGAACCATACAACTTTTTTAAGCTACGTACATTATGTGAGATTTTTTTTAAACTGATATCTAATCTAGGAAACTTCAAACTAATTCTATTTCTTTTCTTAGTTTAGGAAATTTCTCATATAATGCTATTTCTAACTTATCACACCCATACTTTAAAACATCTGTAGTAGGAATATCATACTCTAATTCGTAATTATCTATAGTTCTTTTTAATTCTACATTAGTCATATATTCATGATTAATAGTAATAGCAATAACTTCTGAGGTGGAAAATATTTGTATCATTTCTATTTCTTTTTCTAATGATAGAATTGGAATATTGAGATAATCACTATATCTATTTCTATGCGGTGAATGCTGTAAAATTACTGCATCTGGCATAGCTCCTCTAAGAATTGCTGCGGATGATGTAAAAGCAGGATGTCCTAAAGCCCCTTGTCCTTCAACAATTATAATATCTGGTTTCTCCTTCTTATAAGCATTTAAAATTGCATTTTCAACTTCACCAGCTGCATAACCTGATGTTAATACGTCTACGGCTATTCCATATTTAGCACCTTGTAATAGTCCTGTTTGACCTGTAGCTACAAAAACAGCTTTAATTCCCTCTTTTTTTAAGGCATCTACCAAAAGTAAAGAGGTTGTTCTTTTACCTACAGCACAATCTGTGCCTTGTATTAGTACTACAGGGGTGTTAACATCTCTAATTTCTCCAGTAAAATTATGAAGTTTCTTTAATTTAGGTGGTTTTCTTACATCTTGTATGGTAACCCCATATTTAACTGCTATATCAGTATATAATGGGTTATCATTAAAATATTCTGGCAAACCATTTATTATATTCATTCCTCGTTTCATAGCTAAAAAAATCACCTCCCTTTGTTTTTTATTCAAAAAAGGTATAAGGGGAGCAATACCATAAATAAAATAGTTAGGCACATTATTTAAATTTTCTAAAGCATGATCTATACTTTTAAATATAGGAATCTCATTAATCTTATTATCAAGATATTCACCTGCGTCTAAGCCTTCTTTGGTGCTATCTATAATTCCTACTATATTATACTTGTCAGATTTACGAACCAAACCATTAGCAGTCTTTCCATCTATTTTACCAAACTCATTCTCACAATATACTAATGCATCAAGTTTCATTTTTTCTCTGTTTTAAATTTTGCTACTTACTTATTGTATAATTCCAACTCTTTTTCAAAATAGACTACCTCTTTACCAGTTTCTACAATTATGCAGTAATAAATTTTCCTTGCAAATATTCTTACAATTAATTCTTCTAAAGGCTTAACTTTAGCACATACAAAATCTCCTTTTTTAAATTTATTTCCCATATTTATATCTTTTATTTAAACTACAACACCTATAGATTTCATTTGCCATAATTTCTCAAATAATTAGAGAACATAAAGATATATAATGACCATCCTTAATAAGTTACATGTAGTTATATAATAGTTACATATATCACAGGTTTTCTAAATTTTTTCTTCTTTGTAACTGCATTTTTTTATAGAAAGAAGGCGAAACTCCAGTAATCTTTTTAAATTGATTAGACAAATGAGCAGTACTACTGTAATGAAGTTTATTTGCAATTTCTTTGATCTGTAATTCATTATATAATAAAAGCTCTTTGACTTTTTCTATTTTGTGGCTTATAATATATTGCTGAATAGTAATACCTTTTACTTCGGTAAATATATTAGCTAAATAGTTGTAATCATAACCTAATTCTTGACTTATATAACCAGAATAATTTATTTTAGGAATTTCTTCCGAATAATGAATCATATCAATAATTACGATTTTAATTTTTTCTATTAAAATACTTTTTTTATCATCTAATATTTCTAATCCATGTTTAAGCAGTATTTTCTTCAGTTGTGTTTTTTTATTTCTTGAAATTTCTTCATATAACTCAATTACACCAAGTTCTATTGTAAAATGAGCTAAATTCATTTTTTTTAACTCTTTTTTCACTAACACCTTACAACGCTCAGTTACCATATATTTTATGTATAATTTCATTAGTGATTCTTTAAATTAAAAATAAATTTGTTTTACGGTATATCTGATTGCTTATAAAATACCCGATATAAAAAATACCATACATGAATTTTTATTAAAGATAACTATAATAGCCATAGTTTAACACTAAGCTGTTGATTTTCAGTTGCAGTTTTGTTACAAACCTATTATAACACCTCTACACGCAAGTAAAACAGGAGTTTTGTCTCTATATAGTCCAATTTTAGTTTTTGTAAAATTGTTGCAGCATTGTTGATTTACCGTTACTACAACTGCAGCTCTTTTATTGAAGATAGTCAATAAACTATAGTTTTTTGTCATAATAAAAAAGCCCTACCTGTCATAGTAAGGCTTATAGTAATCATAACAAAATTAGATTTAAGGATTACATTCATAGAAGATATTCCTAAATCAAAATTTTATAATGATTTAATCTGTTCTAATTTGAATAACACAATATCTTCATCATCTAAATCATCGAAGTTTTCTGAATACGTAATTTCAAAAACTTTGTTTTTTAATGACGCTGATTTTAAATCAAACTTTTCAAAGATTTTAGTATTGATTTCATCAAAATCTATGATATCGTTATTTTCTAAATGAAATGTATATGTACCATTTATAAAACCAATAAAAGTACCTGTAATTGTAATGTTTTGTTTAGCGCTATAATAGTTCATAATTTTTGTTTTTTTGGTTAATAGTTACATGAATATTTCATCATGTAGCTTAAAGGTTTTAAATTCTAAATAATACCCATTAGGGTCTTTAACGAAAAATGAGTTATGTTCACCGCTTTTATCCTTAAAGAAAGTTCTTTTAATAATGGTGTCTATAGACCATCTATTAATTCTATCATAAACATCATCCCATTCATCATTGTTTAACACCACTCCAAAATGAAATGACGGCAATTCTTCTTTGTCTAAAAGATACATTGGACATTCAAATTTAAATTCTTCAATAGTAACAAAAGTTAATTGGCTACCAAATAAATTTACATCTACCCAATTTGAAGAGCTTCTTCCAATTGTTAAACCAAGGTCATTTTTATAGTAAGACACAGTGTCTTCTAAATTTATACAAGGCAAAGAAATGTGAAATGTTCCTTTCATATTTTGGTTTTAATCATCAATGATGTCCAAAGAGTTGTTCTCTTCATCTAGAAAATATCTTTCCATAGTCTTTACTAATTGAGAACTTATTTTTACTAAGTAAATAGTGTCATCAGTTCTAACTTCAACGGCTTTTACATAGCTTCCATCATTAGTATTAAATGAAATAATATCTTCATAATCATAACCGTCTGGAAACTTTTCAACTAATAAGTTTAATACTTTAGAGGTTAATTTTTCATAATCAACAATAACTCTTTTCATAATTTACATATTTAAAAGATAAGCGAATATTAAAGGAGCAACAATGGTTGCATCACTTTCGATAATAAACTTTGGGGTTTCAATATCTAGTTTACCCCAAGTTATTTTTTCATTAGGTACTGCTCCTGAATAAGAACCATAACTAGTCGTAGAGTCAGAAATTTGACAGAAGTAACTCCAAAAAGGAGTGTCTGTTCTTTCCATATCTTGGTATAGCATTGGAACTACACATATAGGAAAATCACCCGCAATTCCTCCTCCTATTTGAAAGAACCCAATACCATCAATAGAATTATCAGTATACCAATCAGCTAAAAAAGTCATATATTCAATTCCTGACTTCATAGTTGATGCTTTTAAGTCTCCTTTTAAAACATAAGAAGCAAAAATATTTCCCATTGTTGAGTCTTCCCACCCTGGGACAACCATAGGTAAATTTTTTTCGGCTGCGGCATACATCCAAGAATCTTCAATGTCAATCTCATAATATTCTTCCAGCACTCCTGATAGTAAGAGTTTGTACATAAATTCATGAGGAAAAAAGCGTTCTCCTTCGTTTTCAGCATCTTTCCAGATTTTATAAATATGTTTTTGAAGACGTCTAAAGGCTTCTTCTTCTGGGATGCAAGTATCTGTTACACGATTTAAACCTTTTAATAATAAATCCCATTCATCAGAAGGGGTTAAATTACGATAATTTGGTACTCGTTTATAATGAGAATGAGCTACTAAATTCATAATATCTTCCTCTAAGTTAGCTCCTGTACAAGAAATGATATGAACTTTTTCTTGTCGTATCATCTCAGAGAATATTTTACCTAATTCTGCTGTACTCATAGCTCCTGCTAATGATACCAACATTTTTGAGCCTTGTTCTAATTGGGCTTCATATCCTTTCGCTGCATCTACTAATGAAGCAGCATTAAAGTGTAGAAAATATTTTTCAATAAATTCTGATATAGGCTGTCTATTTATATTAATCATAGAATTTCGTTAATTAGGTTTTTGTCATTATTTAAACTCTTAAAGAGTTTCTTTTTCAATGTTCCTTTAGAACTTATTAGCATTTGACTCATTTTATCAATTGCAATCATGGATAAAGCAGATTGAATAAATCCATCAATTAAATCATCTATACCAATTCCTAATGTATTAAAGTCTTTGGTGTCCATTAGTAAAAGTCTACTAGTATCACTTTTCCAGTTTCCTTGAGTATCTTTATAAGATAAATTAGTACCCAAAATTTCCCAGCTATTTGTTATTGAATTTAACTCGTTTGTAAGAGGTTTCTCTGACCTTCTTGCATAAGTACAAACAGGTTTAAGTCCTTTAGAGGTAGAGCTTACCATCATTCTTATATCGCATACATAAGTCTCATTCTTTTTATTAGGAATAGTACCTACATGATATAACTTTTGATTTTTAAATGTGCTGCTCCAATTTGAATTACCTATTAAACTTTGAACAATAAACATGTCATAGGTGAATTCTGTTTCCATGAATTTATCTAAATCATCATCAGTAACAATAGTGTACACTCCTTGACCAGCGTTTGAATAAGGAACTTTAATTACGGCGTGACCACCCATTTGTTTAACCCATAGTGGAACTTCATTTTTTCGAACTTCCCAAATAGTATTAGGTATATTTATTTTAAGTCCAAACTCTTTAAGTTCGGTATTGAATACTTCGTATGCCTTGGCAGCAACTAACTTATTTCTACCTCCAGCTAGACAGCTTATAATTGGATTTACAATTTTTGTTTTAGATACAACTGGGATTCGATTCCAAGGTTTTTGTGTTAAGTACCTAAAACAAGCTCTTACTCTTAACCATTCATCATTAAAGTTTACATGCATAACATCGTTCTCAAACTTCACTTTAGATATGTTCTCATTGTTTTTAAAAGGAATTAGGTATACTTTTTCTTTAAAAATATCTGCAATAGCTGAAGCATAGCCAGAAGCTTCCATTTCGTTTTTATCATATACTACCGCAAGAATTCCTTTAACACGAACATTTTTAAGGTTGTTTTTAAAGGTGCTTTCTATTAGTTGATGATATGTTGTTTCTTCACTATATTCATGTAATAAAGGCATTGATTTTTGCCCAGAAGGGCAAGAGTTATTTTCAATAACAACCATTTGTCTTTTTCCAGAACTTGAGGTTACATTAACCAAATCTGCCCCTCCCCATAGAAAGTATTTGCTCTTATAGTTTAATAATTCTCTTAATTTATTTTTGTCTGCTTTAGGGTTTAAATGGCAGTAACGAGTAATTACTTGTTCTTGTGTCATCTTTAAAAAATGCTTTACTATTGGGTGAATAGTTGCATTAATAACCTTTTCATACCAATGGTTTTGGTACGAAAAGTTATTAGGTTCTATAATTGTTTCTCTTAACATTTAATCTTCTTCGTTGTTCTTAAATTTTGAAAGTTTACTAAATGGAGAAGTATCATCATTTTCTTCATCCACATACTCTTCGTCTTCATTTGAGAAGAACTTATAGCTAAGCATTTTGTAGTATAATTTTGCTGCTAAAAAATCAGGTGATTTATCATTAGAATTTGGGCATAATTCTACCAAGTCAAATCCTACTACGTTTTTTTGAGAAAACACTTTTTTAAGAAAATTTAAAGTCTCATACCAAAACAACCCACCTGGTTCAGGTGTTCCTGTACTTGGCATAATTGATGGGTCAAAAGCATCTAAATCAAATGTTATAAAAACATTGTCTGTTAATTGGTCAATAACATCATCCATCCAATATTCATTAGTTGCCATTTCATGTGCAAAGAATACTTTATCTCTATTCATTACTCTAGTTTCAGAGATATCCATACTGCGGATACCTACTTGAACCAAATTTGTATTTTGATTTGCTTCGTAAACTGCACAAGCATGATTACAAGTACTGCCTTCATATTCTTTTCTTAAATCGGCATGAGCATCAATATGCAAAACAGTTAAGTTATTATAGCATTCATTAAAAGCTCTAATCGTACCTATAGAAATAGAATGTTCACCTCCTAAAATGGTAACAAACTTATTTTTGTTAATGTATTTTTTAGTTACTGAATGAACAGCTTCAACCATACTCTCAGGAGAAGAATTTTCTGTAACAAAATCAGTTAAGTGAATTCCTTCTTTATATACTTCTGTGTTTGTTTCTATATCATATAGTTCCATGTTTTCAGAAGCTTCTAAAAAAGCATCTACACCTTTGTCAGCTCCTTTTTGCCATGTACTTGTACCATCATAAGGAACAGGTATCAATACTACTTTTGATGTTTCTAATTTTCCAAATTGTTCAGGAATACCTGCGTAAGTTCTATTCGTTTTCATATCCTAAAATTGAAAGTAATTCACTACTCTTTTGTTGTTCTTTAAATAATCTTGTTGTTATTTCCCAATTCTCATCTCTATCTATTAAAATATGTTTGGGATGCGGAATTAAACAATGCTGTAATCCTCCAAAACCTCCGATGGTTTCTTGGTAAGCTCCTGTATTAAAAAAACCTATATATAAAGGTTTATCTTTTTCATATACTGGTAAGTAAATTGCATTAATGTGTTGTTCAGAATTATAATAATCATCACTATCACAAGTCAATCCACCTAATAAAACTCTCTCGTAGTTTTCATTCCATTTATTAATAGGAAGCATTATAAATCGCTTGTTAATAGCCCAAGAATCAGGAAGTGTGGTAATGAAAGATGAATTAATCATATTCCATTTTTCTCGGTCATTCTGCTTTTTTTGATATAATACTTCATAAATCGCTCCTCCAGCTTCACCTACAGTAAACGTTCCAAATTCAGTAAAAATATCTGGTACATCTACTTGAGCTTCATTACAAGCTATTTTTATTTGATTGATTATTTCTTCAATCATGTATTCATAATCATAATCAAAAGCTAATGAATTTTTAATAGGAAAACCACCACCAATATTAAGACTGTTTAGTGTAGGACATATCTTTTTTAATTTGATATATACACTTATACATTTTAAGAGCTCATTCCAGTAGTAGGCATTGTCTTTAATACCTGTATTGATAAAGAAGTGAAGCATTTTAAGTTCAACCTGCGGGTTGTTGGCAATTTCTCTTTCATAAAAAGAAACAATGTTTTTATAGCCAATTCCTAACCTACTTGTATAAAATTCAAATTTAGGTTCTTCTTCTGATGCTATTCGAATCCCTACTTTAATCTTGCTCTTAGTTTCCTCTAAAATCAAATTAAGTTCTTCGTAATTATCTATTATAGGAATGCAATTTGTGTGTCCACTATCAATTAAACTTACGATGTTTGCTATGTATTGATCTCTTTTAAAACCGTTACATAAAACATAGGAGTCATTATCTAGTTTACCTTCTTTCTTTAAGGATTTTACAATATCAATATCAAAGGCAGATGATGTTTCAATATGTATATTGTTTTTAAGAGCTTCTTCTAAAACATACCTGAAATGTGAGCTTTTAGTACAGTAAGAATAATGATATTCTCCTTCATAGTTAAGCTTTGACATGGCTTTTTTAAACCAGCCTTTAGCTCTATTTATATTTTCTGAAATTTTAGGGAGGTATGTGAATTTTAATGGCGTACCATATTCTTCAACCAATTGCATCATATCTATATCATGGAACAATAGGTTGTTGTCTTTTGTTTGAAATTCCTCTTGTGGGAAATCAAAAGTTTGTTCTATTAAGTCTTTGTATTTAGTATTCATTTTATTTCAATAAAATTATAATTGAAAACCCAACAGTTATCTAATAACTAGGTTTATATAATCCTAATTGAAATAATAAACTAAACTCGTAATTCTAAGTATACTCCCCTTAATCTAAGGTTTTGTAATTGGTCTAATGATAATGAAGTAATCGTAATTTTTTCGTTGTGCTTCTGAAACACCTCACAACTTTTAGACTTCCATAAAAAGTTGGAAACGAAATAAGTAAAACTTAACATTTTGCCTATTCATAAGAATTCAAATGTAAACCTTTTTTTAATACAAAATGTATGTTGTACAAAATTAAAATTTATCCAAATAATTTGTTTATAGTGTCACTTTCTTCTTTTTGGTAAAAATCTTTAAGGTAGGCTTGCGTAGTTTCTAATCTTGTATGTCCAAGAAGTTTAGAAATCATTAATAAATTAACGTTACTTTTAACGGCATAATCAGTAAAGGAATGTTTCCCCATATGCATAGATAAGGGCTTGTTTATGCTGCATTTTTGGGCGATGATTTTCAATGATCTATTTAGGTTGTTACTTTTAATGTATATTTTGTATTCAATTTCTTCTTGAGTTTTGTTCTCAAAACCGTAAAGAGGAGGGAAGATAAAAGTTGAATTCTTACCCTGGTACTTTTCTAAAATTTCTTTTGATTTAGAATTCAATGGAATGGTTCTTCTGGATCCAACTCTGTCTCTTACTTTATTCATTGTATAAACAATGTTATCTCCAACAATATTTTCCCATTTTAATATACACATATCGGTAAAGCGCATTCCTGCAGTATAAAAACAAAACAGAAACATATCTCTAGCTTTAATCATTCCTTTATGTCTAGGGACAATTTCTAACTCAATTACCTTTTGAATTTCATCTAAAGTTAAAGATTGTTTGACTACATTTTCTTTTTCAATTTTATAACCTCGAGCGTTATTTTTTTTAATCACACCGGCTTTTACTGCTTGATTACATGTGGTAATAATGCATCTTAAATTTGATGCTATAGTATTTTTCTTATTTCCTCTTTTTAATAACCAATGTTCATAGTCCTTCATAAAGTTATGATCAATATCAGAGAAAGGAATATAATTGGAAAACAATTTCAACTTGTTATGATAGAGTTGTAGTGTTTTAGCCGATCTCGTTTTTCCTTTTAATCTGGTTTCGTCTATTACAGATTGAAAAAAGGATAAATAAGAACTAGAATCGTACTTTATGGTGTTTTTGTATATCTGTAGTAATCTTTTAGCAGACACTCCTTTGTTTTTGTAGTAAATTTTTTCAACCTTAATTTTTAAGTCATAAATAGTAGCATTAAGGTTTTCTTCTAGAGGGTGTCTTTTGATAATTTCCTTTTTCTTATCCCATTGATTTGCCAATACAGAGACTTTGGTGTCTATATATTGTGTATCATTTGCTGAAGTAAAAAATCTTAATCGAATGGCTTGGGTACCATTTTTCTTTTTATAGCTTCTGATTTGGAAGTTAAAATTCATCGAATTTTTATTGGTTCATTATTGGTTCATTTTTTTGATAAAAATAAACAAATATAAACTAATATGAAAAATAAAGCCCTCTAGTAAAATAGAGGGCTATAGTTGATTGTATTGAGTTTGTTGAGTTTACTCTTCCATAGAGTGGTAAACCGTATTTACATCATCATCTTCTTCTAAACGCTCTAATAATTTGTTTACTTCCTCTTTTTGTTCGTCAGAAAGGGCAGTAGTAGTGGTTGGAATACGTTCAAATTCAGAAGAAATAATTTCAATACTATTTTCTTCTAAATATTTCTGAATCGAACCAAACTGTTCAAATGGAGCATATAGCATTACGCTGTTATCTTCTTCATCCGTAAAAACCTCTTCTACTTCAAAATCGATCATCTCCATTTCAAACTCTTCCAAGTCCATTCCTAAGGTATCGTCTTTTACTTTAAAGTTTACTACGTGATCAAACATAAAAGCAACCGAACCAGAAGTTCCTAAGTTACCATTACACTTGTTAAAAGCAGCACGTACATTGGCAACCGTACGGTTGTTATTGTTGGTAGCGGTTTCTACTAAAACAGCAATACCATGTGGTGCATATCCTTCAAACAATACTTCTTTATAGTTGGCAGTATCTTTATCAGATGCTTTTTTAATTGCACGCGCAACATTATCCTTAGGCATGTTTGCTGCCTTCGCATTTTGGATAACAACACGTAAGCGAGAGTTGGTTTCTGGATTAGGACCTCCTTCTTTAACAGCCATTACAATGTCTTTACCAATTCTGGTAAATGTTTTAGCCATTGCAGACCAACGTTTCATTTTTCTTGCTTTCCTAAATTCAAATGCTCTTCCCATTTCTTATTATTTTGTTTCGCAATGGCAAATGTAACCAATGCAGTACTTATTTACAATTAAAATCTTTTCTTGAAAATTTGTTTACCATCGGCAGCTTTATAAGCTCTCCAGGTACCCGATTGCTTCCCGTTTTTAAACTGACCTTTTAATTTCAGTTTTCCGTTTGGATAATAGAATTTATAATCACCATCTGGAATTCCGTTGTCCAACTCAACTTCAAATTTAAGTTGTTTGTCTTCGTAATATTCTTGGTATTCTTTCGCGCTTAAATCAGAAGGATGAATGGCAGGAACCTTAAAAATAGTTTCGGCAGTTTCTACCACCACAGAATCTTTTTGAGGCGTGATTTTCTGATACAATTCTTCTTTTAACTCTTTTTCTTTTTGTGTTTGAACAGCCAATACTTCTGGAGACTGATAGGAAAGGGTAATATTACTTTTAAACTGATCTCCTTTCGAAATTAACTGCAATCCTGCTTGAGAAAAAGAAGTAAAGTATTTTTTGTTTTTAATGAGTTGTTGTTTGGTTTTACGATCTAATAAGCTTAGCACATCGTTATATGAATTGCCGGCTTCTGCATAAGCAAATACACTCGATTTACGTTCAAACTGATAGTTAAACTCTTCAAATTGTGTAGAAGAAGCCAAGGTATACCCAACCAAGTGACTGTTGATGATTTCTTTTAAAGAATTCGGACTGCTACTAAACACCACAAAATCATCAATGATAGTGAAGTAAGGTTTCTCCATTTTAGCAAAAGTATTTCCTGCCAACATCTTAAAGAATCCTTTTAAGTCAAAATAGTAAATCGGATATCCTTGATAGTTCAGTTGCTTGTATTTTAACGGCGTGTTTTCTTTGATTTTAGACAATACAAACTCTAAGTTTTCTTTCGCATCATCTATATCATCTGCTTTGATTACCGCAGCAATATCTTTTTTGTTTTTAGATAAATCAGAGTTAAAATGTAATAACCCAATTTCATCACCAATCCAACTGTATAAATGTTCTTCAACTTTAATATTCAATTGGTCTTCTATGTTTTTAAGCTGGGTAGTATAGCTGGTAAATGCCTTCGGATTTTCTTTCTGAAGCTCTTCAAAGTTTGCATGAAATTCTTCAAAGCTTTCAAAAGCAAAACTTAGGTATAAAGAGGTGTTTCTTGGAGCAATTTGCGCAATACTTCGCTTTCCTTTACCAGATTTCTGAATCGCTCTTAAAAAGGTCTCAGAAGTCGGATTCACATTGGTATATCCAACAGCTTGTACAATGCTTCCTTCAATAATAGAAATGTCCAATCCAGAATAAAACAAGGTAGCTTTGATGTTCTCAAAGTTTTTAAGATTGGCATTTGTTGTAAAGCATCCTAGGTATTTATCTAAATAAGCATATTGTACATATACATTGAAAAAACCATCGTTCTCTGTCGCTGTTTTAATCTCGGTAAAGTTGACATCTCTACCAATTACAGGTGCCATGTATTGTTCTATAGATTGTTCTACCAGTACATGTGTATACGAGGCTACCAATTGATTTTTGATAAAGGTGATGTAAAGTGTTTCTCTGGTTTTAGTGTTGTATAACTCGATAATTTCATGCTCCTGATGCATTCGTTGAGTCACTCTAAAATTATCACCTGCTAACTTTTGAATAGCACTCTTTAAAAAACGTAGTTTGGAAAACTTTTGAAGATCGGCAACATATAATAAACCGTATTTTTTAGGCTTGTAGACATGTACAGAGATGAGTAAATCGCGTTCACCAATAAAATCAATGACTTCTTTTTGATCCTGAAATGTTTTATCGAAGCTGTTGAGGTTTTCAGTAACCTCTTTAAAATAATTGTTGGTTTGAAAATGCTGCCAAATAGGGCTGGCACTTACTTCGTCCCAAGTATCAATTGGGCGTTCTGTTTCCACAATAAAAACAGCATCTTTAGGAATGAGATAAATCGGATTGATATTATCCTCATCGGCTAATGTAAAAATATATGCTTGGTATAAAATGAATCCTATAATCGCTATCAATACGCCCCATATAATTTTACTTTTCATGATATAAATTGATGTTTATTGGCAGTTGTTATTATAAAAATCTGCTATTTCTAAAAAGTTATCTCTTTTAAATTCTTTTGTATTTATTTTTTCAACCAACAGCGGACAGTCTTTAAAATATACTGTAGCTGCTTTATGAAATCGCTTTGCAGAAAGTCGGTCGAGCTCTAAATCGGTTAACTGAGTTTCTCCTTTTCTAGCAACATAAAAAAACTCAAAGCTTTCACCAAAGTTCATGTTTGAGTTTCCTGGCGAGTGACTTCCAGGCATATCTCGCGTAAAACTAAATACCGTAAGTTTTCCATCTCGAACAATTTCAAACAAATTCGGTTTTCTTTTTCTTTTGATAGTTCTGTATTGATAAGTCGTTTGACTAATGATGATCTTATCAACCGTTTCATAATTAAGTTTTACGGCTTTACTTTTTTCCGTTTCCTTAAACTTAATGCGATCTCCACTAATGAATTTGGCTTCGCCTGTTTTTTCGATACCATCTTTAAACACAATGGTAGCCTTTCTATAAGGATCTAAAAAATCAAATTGAGCACTTACAAACTGGGTAACCAGCAAGAAGGCTATCAATAAAAGGGTCTTTTTCATAGCAAGTGTATCTAAATATTTAAACCTGTAATACTCCTAAGTTAAACGGCTTTTCAATAGGAGCGTGGTTTGCTGCTTCAATACCTAAAGAAATCCATGTTCTGGTGTCTAACGGATTGATAATACCATCGGTCCATAATCTTGCCGCTGCATAGTATGGAGAAATTTGTTCGTCGTAGCGAGATTTAATTTTGTTAAACATCTCAGTCTCTTTCTCTTTAGTAATTTCTTCACCTCTTGCTTTTAAAGAAGCCATTTCTATTTGTAACAATACTTTAGCAGCAGAAGCACCACTCATTACAGCTAATTCAGCGCTTGGCCAAGCAGCAATTAAACGAGGGTCATAAGCTTTACCACACATGGCATAGTTACCAGCACCATAAGAATTACCAATAACAATGGTAAATTTAGGTACTACAGAGTTACTAACGGCATTTACCATTTTAGCCCCGTCTTTAATAATTCCACTATGTTCAGACTTACTTCCTACCATAAATCCAGTAACATCCTGTAAGAATACTAATGGAATTTTCTTTTGGTTACAGTTGGCAATAAAACGCGTTGCTTTGTCGGCAGAATCATTATAAATCACACCACCAAACTGCATTTCGCTCGGTTTTGTTTTAGCTCCTTTTGATTTTACAATCTTACGTTGGTTGGCTACAATACCTACAGCCCAACCATCAATACGCGCATATCCAGTGATAATGGTTTGTCCGTATCCAGCTTTATATTCATCAAATTCAGAATTATCTACCAAACGATGAATGATGTCCATCATATCATACTGCTCGTTACGAGCCTTTGGTAAAATTCCAAAGATTTCTTGTTCGTCTTCTTTTGGAGGAAATGCCTCTTTACGATTGTAACCTGCTTTGTCATAGTCACCAATCTTATCCATTAATTTTTTAATGGTATCTAACGCATCCTTATCATCTTTTGCTTTATAATCAGTTACTCCAGAAACCTCACAGTGTGTGGTAGCACCACCTAACGTTTCATTGTCAATACTTTCACCAATCGCAGCCTTTACTAAATAGCTTCCTGCTAAGAAAATACTTCCTGTTTTATCTACAATTAGTGCCTCATCACTCATAATAGGTAAGTAAGCACCTCCTGCAACACAACTTCCCATTACCGCAGAAATTTGTGTAATTCCCATACTACTCATCACAGCGTTATTTCTAAAAATACGTCCGAAATGCTCCTTGTCTGGGAAAATTTCATCCTGCATTGGTAAATACACTCCCGCAGAATCTACTAAGTAAATGATCGGTAATTTATTTTCGATGGCAATCTCTTGCGCACGTAAGTTCTTTTTTCCTGTAATTGGAAACCAAGCTCCAGCTTTTACAGTAGCATCATTTGCTACAACAATACATTGCTTTCCGCTTACATATCCAATTTTTACAACTACACCTCCAGAAGGACATCCTCCATGCTCTTTGTACATTCCTTCACCAGCAAATGCACCAATTTCAATAGACTTGGTATCCTTGTCTAATAAATATTCAATACGTTCTCTTGCCGTTAATTTTCCTTTAGCATGATGCTTATCAATACGCTTTTGTCCACCCCCTAATTTTACTTTTACTAGGCGTTGACGTAATTCTGATGCTAAAAGTTTATTGTGGTCTTCGTTTTTATTGAAGTTAAGATCCATGTGTATGTTGTTTGTTTTTGGTGTGCTAAAATAAGAAAATCGACAGAGATTCCAACTAGCTTATTGATACGATTTTATAATACTTTCTACTGTTTTTTCAATTGTTTCGTTGCGTTCTTGCCTCATCAAAACCTTTGGTTCGGCAGCACGTTCTTTACAGTCTGGTACACCACAAGTTTCGCAAGTAACACCAACCGTCTTTTTTTCAAAGGTATCCTCTTCAAAAAAAGTAAGCTTCTTTTTTAAATGAGGAGAGAGTAATAAACCAAGACTTACACTTCGATTTATGTGTTCTTTAAATGGATCTGAAGTAGCTGCTGAAAGCACTAAATATTCATTCTTAGAATTCTGATACGAGGAAATTTGAATGCCGTATGCAGACTTCTTTGAAGAAGATTGCTCTAACTCTTGAATGGTGTTGATAGAAATCCACCTTCTGCAATAATGTTCATTATTTCTATTAGCATGAGGCGTTTGTTGCTGTGTAATGTGCATTTCCTTAGTAAGTCGGAAATGTGGTGTGTTTTCTTTATGTGTAAAACGTAAAAAGAACAAGTTTTTTATATTGAAATGCTCTGGTAATATATTGGTAAGTCGCTGATAAAATGTTTCATCAGAACAATTATAACTCTTTATAATCTTATGTAACTGTAAAGGTTGCCAGGTGGTTAAACTAAAGAAATGACTCAGTTTTTTAATCAAGCTATCTTTCGGGATAATTAAAGCACCTGCAAAATAGGAAGCAATCATATTATTCAATACCTGATCAAAAGTATCAAATTTAATCCATGGGAAAGTAAAGAGTCGATCGCGAATATTTAAATAATTATAGGCAATCTCTTTCGCATAAATAAAGGTTTTCTGTGCTTCTGAAATGTTGTTATACACCAATAAAACCTTTTTATTTGGAATGTAGATGTTTCTTAACTCAGAAAGGTTTTGATGGTTTTGTAATTCTTCAAAATCTATGGTATATCCATATTCCTCTACAAGTATTTCTTCTAAATCTTTAGAAGTAATGGGTTTCTCTAAATTGATATGATAAGCCTTGGCAAAATCAATTACGTGCTCTTCAATACTTTCAAAATAATTATTGTGTGCTTCTTGGTACGAACGTAAAGAAGCCAAAAAGAAACTCTCTCTCGTAAGATTGTAGTTTTGCGAAATTTTAATAATGGTACTTATAAAGGCATTCACCTTTGCAGGTGCATTGGCAATAATATCAATTAAGTTGTTTTTCTTAATACCAAATAACTCTAAGGGAAGCTCTTTTAATACTCTAGACTGTAAAATCTCACCAATAGGAGCCAAGTTTTTATCTAGTTTTAACGAAACTAAATGATCATAGGGTACTTCTAATTTTTCTGAAAGCGTAACAATCTTATCGGTTTTCGGATACTTTTTTCCCTTCTCAATTTCATTTAAATAAGATTTAGAAAGTCCTGTGAGTTTAGATAACCCAAAGAGAGATAGTTCTTTACTGGTTCTTATTTGTTTCAGTTTTAGTCCAAATATGAGTCTGATATATTCTTCTTCCAAAGTATTTTTTTAAAAAATTCGCAATTCAAAGGTAAAAAAATTAGCGAATTAATAAAAATTAGTGTTTTTTTAATATTTAGCGAACGTTCGCTTTTTGTTTCAAATCCTTTTTTTTAATATTGTTTCATCAAAAAATTAATACAACTAATTATGAGTCAAGATGTTTTAGTAAAAGAAATCCAAAGCGTAAATTTCCAAGAGTCCCCTTATAAAAGTATTTTGACAAGAGAATCTAAGGAGTTTCTTGTACAACTTCACGATACGTTTAACCAACGTAGGTTGCAATTATTAGAAGAAAGAAAAATAGAACAAGCCTATTTTGATGCAGGAAACTATCCGAGTTTTCCAGAAGAAACCAAAGCTGTTAGAGAAGTAGATTGGGTCTGCGCACCTTTACCAGAAGATTTATTAGATCGAAGAGTAGAAATTACAGGACCTGTAGATAGAAAGATGATTATTAATGCACTCAATTCTGGTGCTAAAATGTTTATGGCAGATTTTGAAGATAGTAGTTCACCTTCTATTCAAAATATGCTAGATGGTCAGGTAAACTTAAGAGATGCAGTAAATAGAACCATTTCTTTTTACAATGAAGCAAAAGGAAAATCATATGAGTTAAAAGAAGAGGTAGCAACCTTATTAGTGCGTCCAAGAGGACTGCATTTAAATGAAAAGCATTTACTAATTGACGGGGTAGAAATGTCAGGATCATTAGTAGATTTCGGGTTGTACTTTTTTCATAATATCAAAGAATTACAAAAAAGAGGAAGTGCTACTTATTTTTATTTACCAAAACTAGAGCATTATATGGAGGCTCGTTGGTGGAATGATGTATTTGTATTTGCTCAAAACTATTTAGAAGTCCCTCAAGCTACCATTAAAGCTACTGTATTAATTGAAACGATTACAGCGAGTTTTCAGCTAGACGAGATCATCTATGAATTAAAAGATCATATGGCTGGTTTAAACTGCGGACGTTGGGATTATATCTTCTCATATATTAAGAAGTTTAGAAATCACAAGAATTTCTTTGTGCCAGACAGAGCACAAGTAACCATGCAAACACCATTTATGGAAGCTTATTCGTTAAAAGTAATTCAGGCTTGTCATAAAAGAGGTGTACATGCTATGGGCGGAATGGCAGCACAAATACCCGTTAAAAATGATGAGGAAGCAAATGAGTTTGCTTTTACAAAAGTTAAAAACGGTAAAGAACGTGAAGTAAAAAACGGACATGATGGTACATGGGTAGCACACCCAGGAATGGTGCCTTTAGCTATGGAAGTTTTTGATGCATATATGCGAAACAAGAACCAAATTGATTTAAAAAAGGAAGATCTTGTTATTACTGAAGCAGATTTGGTCGCAATGCCAGAAGGAACCATTACCGAAAGAGGAATTAGAGAAAATATCAATGTAGGAGTGTTGTATATAGAATCTTGGTTAAGAGGGTATGGAGCAGCAGCTTTGTATAACTTAATGGAAGATGCAGCAACAGCAGAAATCTCTAGAACGCAATTATGGTTGTGGTTACATACCAATGCCATGTTAGAAGATGGAAGAACTTTTACCAAAGGAATGTATGAACAGTTTAAGAAAGAAGAACTGAAAAAAATTCAAAGATTGGTCGGAGAAGAACAGTATGCAAAAGGAAAGTTTGCTTTGGCAATTGAGCTGTTTGATACTTTGGTATTATCGGAAGAGTTTGAAGAGTTCTTAACCACACCAGCATATAAACACCTATAAAAACAAAAAAGTCCCTAAATGCGGCAACATTTTCGGGACCATAAATTATTAATAAATCGATAACTTATTAACAACACAAAATTATGAAAAATTTAGCTCAGAGCAATTATAGTTCTGCATTAGAAACTGTAAAAAGCTTAAAACAGAAGTATGGTAGTACTTGGAATGCAATTACTTCTGAAAGTGCAGCACGAATGATGACTCAAAATCGTTTTAAAACGGGGCTTGATATTGCGAAGTATACAGCTGCTATTATGAGAAAAGATATGGCTGAATATGATGCAGATAATTCAAAATATACACAGTCTTTAGGTTGTTGGCACGGATTTGTTGCACAACAAAAGATGATTTCTGTAAAGAAACATCATAAAACAACTAGTAAAAGATACTTATATCTTTCAGGTTGGATGGTGGCTGCTTTGCGTTCTGAATTAGGACCGTTACCAGATCAATCAATGCATGAAAAAACGGCGGTACCTGCTTTAATTAAAGAGATTTATGATTTCTTAAGACAAGCAGATGCGGTAGCGCTAAACGATTTGTTTAGAAGATTAGAGCAAGGAGAAGATGTGCAAGATCAAATAGATAATTTTGAAACACATATTGTTCCAATCATTGCGGATATTGATGCTGGATTTGGAAACGAAGAAGCGACGTATTTATTGACTAAAAAAATGATTCAGGCAGGAGCTTGTGCTATTCAAATAGAAAATCAGGTTTCAGATGCTAAACAATGCGGACATCAAGACGGAAAAGTAACGGTACCACATGAAGACTTTATTGCAAAACTAAATGCTATTCGATATGCCTTTTTAGAATTAGGAGTAGAGGAAGGAGTAATCGTTGCTCGTACCGATTCTGAAGGAGCTGGATTAACACAAAAACTACCTGTAAGTCAAGAACCAGGAGACTTAGCCTCTCAATATTTAGCATTTGTAGAAGCAGAAGAAATTTCAATTGCAGAAGCTAGAGAAGACGATGTATTGTTAAAGAGAGATGGAAAGTTAGTACGTCCGGTTCGTTTAGCAAATGGATTGTATAAGTTTAAAGAAGGAACGAATATCGATAGAGTAGTACTTGATTGTATTACTAGTTTACAAAATGGTGCTGATTTATTATGGATTGAAACACCAACACCACATGTAGGGCAAATTGCAGCAATGGTAAACCGCGTAAAAGCAGTAGTACCTAATGCAAAATTGGTATATAACAATTCGCCATCTTTTAACTGGACTTTGAATTTTAGAAATCAAGTATATGATGCAATGGTAGTAGCAGGAGAAGATGTTTCTATGTATGATAGAAACAATCTAATGGATGCACGTTACGACGGTTCAGAATTATGTGCAAGAGCAGATGAGAAAATTAGAACTTTCCAAATAGACGGAGCTAGAGAAGCAGGAATCTTCCACCATTTAATTACACTTCCAACTTATCATACAACGGCGTTACACATGAATGATTTAACTGAAGGGTATTATGGAGAAGAAGGAATGTTAGCGTACGTAAAAGGAGTACAACGTCAAGAAATTAGAAAAGGAGTTTCTTGTGTGAAGCACCAAAGAATGGCAGGATCTGATTTAGGAGATGATCATAAAACATTTTTCTCTGGAGACAATGCTTTAAAAGCAGGTGGTACAAAAAATACATCAAATCAATTTGAAACTGCTAAGAAAGTAGAAAGAGCAGTTGCAGAAGCTTTATAATAATTAATATAATATAGTTAACACCCAAAATTCCCTATCTATTTTTGGTTTGTAAAAGTTGTTTGTCTAATAGATGGGGAATTTTAACAATAGTATTTATAAAACATTAAGCTGTTTGTAAATCTTTTTTTGAAGCAAAAAGCTCCCGAAAGGGAGCTTTTTATTTGAGTTTTAATTCCATTTTAATATCACTTCTTACATAAGGTGAATCGGCTTCAACAGGTATTTCTATAAAACCGTATTTTCTATAAATGTAAATAGCGTTTTCAAGTTTGGTGTTAGAATATAAAACCAACTTATCAAAGTCATGTTCTTTGGCAAAGTCAATACAGTTCTGCATTAATTTCTGACCAATTTTGTATCCACGATGATTAGGAGAAACTGCCATTTTAGTCAACTCAAAAACATTGTTTTCTTTCATGGGCATCAATGCTACCGTACCTACAATTTCATCGTTTAGTTTTGCGAAAAAGATATGTCCTCCTTTGTTGATAATATACTTATCTGGATTGCTTAATACTTCCTCGTCATAAGGTTCTACATAAAAGAATGATCGTAACCATTCGATATTTAAATCATAAAAATACGAAGCGTAGTTATCTTCATAAGTAATGATTTCTACTGGATTTATTATTGTATTCATATGGATGTGTTCTATAATGGCTTCGCTAAAGCCCTTTTTGTTAAATTTAGATTCTAAAATATTTAAATGCTCAATTAATGAGCTTGATTCAATTTGAGTATACTCTTTAATAGTATGCTCAATACTATTCCAAATAGGAGTTACTTTTTGCACCAGTTTTTTTCCTTTTTCAGAAAGGTGAATGATTTTCTTTCTTTTATCGCTTTTGTCTTCTTTTAATTCAATAAGCTCTTTTTTAACCAATTTATTAATAGCTTGTGTTGTGGCAGGTTGCGTAGTTCTTAAGCTGGCATTGATTTCTGTATTGGTTACACCGTCTTTATTTTTAATGATTTTAAAAGTAGGGAAGAGGTAAGGATCAAAATCAATATGAAAAGTGTCATACACAATTTGTGTCTCTCTCATCATATATTCACTCACTCTTTTTAATCGTGAGCCCATTCCTATTTCTCCAATACCTTGTAAAGCGTCCATTTAATAATAATTAAGTATTTATATAAGTACTTATACAAAATTACAAAAAAATATGATAACTTGAAAGTTAATTACTTGTTAATAATTTACCTAGAGAA
Source organism: uncultured Tenacibaculum sp. (assembly GCF_947498805.1). Lineage (GTDB taxonomy): Bacteria > Bacteroidota > Bacteroidia > Flavobacteriales > Flavobacteriaceae > Polaribacter. The sequence continues at coordinate 300,891 of NZ_CANMLT010000001.1, forward strand.
TATTTTCCATGGTAAATAAAAAAATAATTTATATCTTTGTTGAAATTTTAAAACTAATTAATCATGAAAAAAAACAAAATTATCTTTTACGTATCTACAGGACTATTAACTTTAATGATGTTGATGTCGGCAGGAATGTACTTTTTTAACAATGCAGAAATCGCTAAGATGTTTGAGGCATTCGGATATCCAACTTACATTATTTACCCTTATGGTATAGCTAAAGTTTTAGGATTAGTAGCACTGTGGTTTTTTAGAGGTAAGTTTTTAAACGAATGGGCATATGCTGGATTTTTCTTTGCATTCATTTTAGCATTCTTTGCGCACTTTATGATTGGGGATGGAGAACAAACAGGAGCATTAATTGCCATGGTACTTTTAATTACATCGTACATTTTTAGTAAAAAAATAGATGGCTAAACAACAAGAATCAATAGTAAAGTTAACCACTAAGAACTATTTAGCAGAGGCGAAGATGCGACAACATTTTGCTGTCATAGACGAGCCTATAAAAGCTGGTGGAGATGACAATGCACCAACACCTGTTGAATATTTATTAACTGCCATAGGCGGATGTGTATCTATAACATTACGTATGTATGCAGAGCGTAAGGGATGGGATTTAGGTGAAATTACCGTAAACGTTCGTCAGAAAGAAGAGTTAACTTCAGAAGGAATAAAGAAATCTCTAATTGAGGAGATTTCTTTTGAAAAGGAAGTAACCCCTGAGCAAAGAGAAAAATTATTAGAAATCGCAGGAAAATGTCCTGTGGCAAAAATGGTAAAAGGAGCAACTCCAATTACAAGTAACATCGTATAAAACAACAAGTAAAAATGAAAAAAATAGCAGCATTTGCAGGTAGCACAAGTTCAACATCTATCAATAAACAATTAGCTACATATGCAGCAACACAATTAGGAAGTGCATCATTTGATGTATTAGATTTAAACGATTATAAAGTATCTATTTTTAGTGAAGACGAGGAAAGAGAACATGAGTATCCAGCAGGAGCACAATTGTTTAATGATGTGTTAGATCAGTATGACGGATTTATAGTGTCTTTAGCAGAGCACAATGGTTCGTATGCTTCAGCTTTTAAGAACTTATTCGATTGGGCATCTCGTAAAAACAGAGAAGTATTTAGAAACAAGCCAGTATTGGTAATGGCTACTTCTCCAGGAGGTAGAGGAGGAGCTGGAGTATTAGGAGCAGCTACAGGAACTTTTCCTCATATGGGAGCAAAAGTAACCGGAAGTTTTTCTCTTCCAGGATTTTATGATAACTTTAAAGAAGGAGAAATTGTAGCGGAAGATAAAAAGAATGAGTTAAAAGAGGCGGTTACAGCTTTTGAACAGACTTTGTAATTCATCTACAGGTAACAATAACTAACAAAAAACAACACACTTATGGCTGAGAACAGAGAAATTACAAAAGAGTACAGTAATGCAGACTTAACGGTTTATTGGAAACCAAATACCTGTATCCATGCTAAAAAATGTTGGAAAGGCTTGTTGCAAGTGTTTAATCCACAAAACAGACCATGGGTAAACATGGAAGGGGCCACTACCAAACGCATTATGAAGCAAATTGACGAATGTCCTTCAGGAGCTTTATCCTATACAATGAAAAATGAAGCTGCTCAGGAAGATGCAAAAGAAACTGAAGTAAAGTGTATGGAAAATGGTCCGTTAATGGTGATGGGAGATGTTCATATTACCAACTCAGATGGTACAATAGAAAAGAGAACGAAGGTAACTGCATTTTGTAGATGTGGAGCTTCTACAAACAAACCATTTTGTGATGGTAAACACAATGATGTAAACTTTGTTGGCTAATGGAAGTACTGCAAGAAGATAACGGGAAGAAAGGAGAGTTTTACGTAGAAGTAAATGGAAGTAGAGATGCTTTAATGACCTATACTTGGGCTGGAGAAGATAAAATTATCATAGATCATACAGAAGTAGGAGATAGTCTTCGAGGTCAAGGAGTAGGATATAAGCTGGTAGAAGCGTCGGTTAACTTTATGAGAACAAAAGGAATCAAGGCCATTCCATTATGTCCATTTGCTAAAGCAGTATTCGATAAAAAGGTCGAATATAACGATGTGTTGGTCTAGTAGTTTCAGTTGTAATATATTCCTTGGTAAATAAATTTATTTTTCGTAATTTTGTACTCGAAAGGAGATAAATATGAAGATTACATTGTACGGAAGAAAAGGACATGCACATACAGTTGCTTACAAGAACTTTTTAAGATCTGCAGAAGTACCTTTTGATTACAAAGATGTATCAGAAGATGAAGCAGCAAGAGAACATTCTAGAGAATTGTATGACGGTGTGGTAAAGTATCCAACATTGTTTGTAAATGATGAAGTGTATTTAACACCTACATCAGATACTTTTAACAAAGTAATGCACGATTTAAAATTAAGAGGATAAAATTATAAGTGATTTCGAGAGCATCGAAATAGGATTAAAGAGTAACGTAAATGGGAGATATTTCAAAGGATATTAATTCAACATTTCCAAATAATAGAGTGAAAGCTTTTATCAATATAAAATATACAGCAAATTGGATTAGTAGTAGGGAGAATGAGTTTTTTAAGCCCTATGGAATATCACCACAACAATACAATATTCTTAGAATTTTAAGAGGAGCTAACGAGCCAACAAAAGTTCAGATTATTAAAGACAGAATGATTGAAAGAGCTCCGAATGCGACTCGCTTAATGGATAAATTGTGCGATAAAAAGTTAATAGCACGTATACGCTGTGAGCATGATAGAAGAGTGGTGTTTATTAATATTACCAATCAAGGATTGGAATTATTAAAAACAATTGATGAGAATATTGATTTCGATTTTATTCATAATCTTACAGAAGAAGAAGCAACACAATTAAGTAACTTGTTAGATAAAATTAGATAAGATTCTTCCTGTTCATCAGGAAGAATTTCAAAACAAAAAATTTTACAACAATATTTTCCAAGGAAAATAAAACAAAGGTAAATAAAATGCAAAAACTAAAAACAATACAACATAAAGTAGGAAGCCCATTAGTAAGTATGGGACCAATAAGATTAAGACAGCCGTTACCAACAGAAGGTGTAGCAATGGTAGATCCGTTTTTATTATTACATCATTACGGGCCCTATGCGATAAGTCCGTTTAACAATCCTTTTGACTTAGGTCCACATCCGCACCGAGGATTTGAACCGATTACTTTATTATTTAAAGGAGAGCAGTTTCATAGAGACTCATTGGGGAATGAAATGTTGGTAAAAGCAGGAGATGTGCAATGGACAACCGCTGGTAGAGGAATTATTCATGCAGAAGGACCATCGAAAGAATTTGTTGAAAGAGGTGGAGAGTTGGAAGGAATTCAATTATGGTTAAATCTTCCCGCGGAAAAGAAAATGATGGCAGCAAACTATCAACATTTAAAAAAAGAAGACATTCCGGTTGTTGAGAATGAAGATAAAACGATTGCTTTAAATGTGATTGCTGGAAATCAAGGGGATGTGACAGGGCATATAAAAACACAAACGGAAGTGAATGTGTTTACTATAAACGCAAAAGATGCTGGAAAAATGTTAGTTGACCTTCCAATGAATCATGAGTCGCTAGTGTATTTATTAGATGGAGAAGTCATGGTTAATGATGAAGTAACTCTTAAAAAAGGAGCAACGCAAATGATAACTTTCCATCATGATGGTACAGCGATAGCAATAGCAGCAAAACAAGAAAGTACTTTGTTAGTACTATCTGGAAAACCTATCAAAGAAAAAGTAGCTTCTTGGGGACCTTATGTAATGAATACACAAACAGAAATCATGGAAGCATTACGTGATTATCAAAAAGGTAAGATGGGATTTTTATATTAACAAACTAAAGTAAAAGCAACTTAAATGTCTGGTTTATTATATCGATAGTTTAAAAGGTCATTCCGAATTTATTTCGGAATCTCATCAACAAAAGTAGCTGGTTGTAATGAGAACCTGAAACAAGTTCAGGTTGACAGATTTAGAAATAATCAGAAAAAAAATATAAAATCATAATGAAAACCGTATTACATAAAGCAAATTCAAGAGGACATGCAAATCATGGTTGGTTAGAAAGTTATCACACTTTTAGCTTTGCTAATTATTACAATCCAGAGCGGATGCATTTTGGCGCATTAAGAGTGTTTAATGATGATTATGTACAACCAAAAATGGGATTTGGAACACATCCTCATAATAATATGGAGATTATCTCTATTCCTTTGGTTGGAGCTTTGTCTCATAAAGATAGTATGGGGAACAAGAAGGCAATTACCACAGGAGAAGTACAGGCAATGTCGGCTGGAAGTGGTTTAACACATTCAGAATTTAATGATAGCTCAGAAGAAAGAGTAAACTTTTTTCAGTTATGGATTATACCGAATGAAGAAAATGTGGTACCTAGATATGAACAAAAGCATTTTAAAGAAGACGAACGAAAAGATCAACTACAAGTATTGGTAAGTTCTGTGAGTTCTGAGGATCGTGAAAGTTTAAAAATTCATCAGGATGCACAAATATCTAGAATCACATTAACAGAAGGAAACACCTTTGACTATACCGCGAAATCAGAAAAACATGGGGTGTATATTATGAATGTTGATGGAAGTGTAAGTATCGATGAGCAACAACTTGAAAAAAGGGACGCCTTAGGTGTTTGGGAAACATCTAAAGTAACACTAAAAGCAAGGAAAACTTCAGATATATTATTAGTAGAAGTACCAATGAAATAAAGGGAAAAAGAACCTTAGAATAAAAAAAACTCAAAGATGAAAATCTTTGAGTTTTTTGTTGTCTAAAAAATTGTATCTTGCATTTTATTATGCACGCATAATAAAAACAACAAAAACTATCTACAAAATGACAAAATACAAACACATTTTCGAGCCCTTAGATCTTGGATTTACCACACTTAAAAACAGAATTTTAATGGGGTCAATGCATACAGGGTTAGAAGAAGAAAAAAATGGTATTGAGAAAATAGCAGCTTATTATGCAGAGCGTGCAAAAGGTGGAGTAGGGTTGATAGTTACAGGAGGTATTGCACCAAATATTCAAGGATGGACAGCTCCTTTTTCTGCTCGTATGAGTACGAAAAAGCATGCAAGAGAACATAAAAAAATTACAGAAGCAGTTCACAAAGAAGGCGGTAAAATATGTATGCAGATTTTACATTCAGGACGTTATGGGTACCATCCTATGAGTGTGGCTCCTTCTAAAATTCAGGCACCAATTAATCCGTTTAAACCGTTTGCTTTAAAACAATCTGGAATACGAAGAACCTTAAAAGACTTTGTAAACTGTGCAAAATTATCGCAAGAAGCAGGATATGATGGTGTGGAGATTATGGGGTCTGAAGGATATTTGATCAATCAGTTTATTGTTACTAGAACCAATAAAAGAACCGATAATTATGGAGGAAGTTATGAAAACAGAATCCGTTTAGCGGTAGAGATTGTTCGTAAGACACGTGAAGCTGTAGGAGAGAACTTTATTATCATTTACCGCTTATCAATGTTAGATTTGGTAGAGCAAGGAAGTTCTTGGGAAGAAGTAGTACAGCTGGCAAAAGAAATTGAAAAAGCAGGAGCTACTATTATCAATACAGGAATTGGTTGGCATGAAGCTCGTATTCCTACAATTGCAACTTCAGTTCCTAGAGCAGCATTTACTTGGGTAACCAAAAAAATGAAAGAGGAAGTATCAATTCCTTTAGTTACTTCAAACAGAATTAACATGCCAGAAACGGCAGAAGAAGTATTGTCTAGAGGAGATGCTGATATGATATCAATGGCGCGTCCGTTTTTAGCAGATCCAGAATGGGTAAATAAGGCAGAAGAAGAACGTGATGATGAAATAAATACCTGTATTGCTTGTAATCAGGCTTGTTTAGATCATGCATTTCAAAAGAAAGTAGCAAGTTGTTTGGTGAATCCAAGAGCTTGTCATGAAACAGAATTAAACTATTTACCTACAGATAATAAAAAGAAAATTGCAGTCGTGGGAGCCGGACCAGCAGGATTGGCAGCAGCTACGATAGCGGCTCAAAGAGGTCATGATGTAACGCTTTACGATGCAGATAGTGAAACAGGAGGACAGTTTAATATTGCAAAACAAATCCCTGGGAAAGAGGAGTTTTATGAAACAATTCGTTATTTCAATAAGCAAATAGAATTACACAATGTTAACTTAAAGCTGAATACCAGAGTAAATGCAGATGATTTAGCGAGAGAAGATTTTGATGAGGTGATTTTAGCAACTGGAATTACGCCTCGTACTCCGCGTATTGAGGGAATAGAACATGATAAGGTATTGACTTATTTAGATGTTGTAAAACATAAAAAAACAGTTGGAAAACGTGTAGCTGTAATTGGAGCTGGTGGTATTGGTTTTGATGTTTCTGAATATTTAGCACATGAAGGAGAAAGTACTTCTCAAAATATAGATGCTTGGTTGCAAGAATGGGGGATTGATAAAACCTTAGAAGCAAGAGCGGGTATTGAAGGTATTCAACCTGAGTTTCATCCTTCACCAAGAGAAATTTTTATGTTCAAACGTAGTAAAGGAAAATTTGGAGGTAACTTAGGAAAAACAACAGGATGGATTCACCGTGCTGTATTAAAGAAGAAAAAAGTACAGTTTATCAATGAAGTTCAGTACTCGAAAATAGATGATCAAGGATTACACTATGTTCAAAATGAAGAACAAAAAGTGTTAGATGTAGACAATGTTATTGTATGTGCTGGTCAATTACCATTTAAAGAATTATTAGAGCCTTTACAAGCTAAAGGGATTACAACGCATGTAATTGGAGGAGCAGATGTTGCTGCTGAATTGGATGCAAAAAGAGCGATAGACCAAGGTAGCAGATTAGCTGCTAAGCTATAGTTTATAAATTTAAAATCAAGTTGTAAGAAAGCTCGTCGTAATTGACGGGCTTTTTTTATGATTGGTTTATTAATGAAATAAGAGCGTATCTGCTAACTATCTTACCATTCTTACAGAATTAATATTGCCATGTTCATCATATTCTTTTATAGAGTTTGATGGATCTACGATCCAGTTTCCGTCTACAATAAACTTATAATGATGTTTTCCAGAAGACAATTTAGCTGTATAACTCCAACCATCGGTTGTTTTTTCCATTTTAAAAGTGTCTTCAGACCAATTATTAAAAGATCCAGCTAAGATTACTTTCTCAGCATTTTTAAAACCTTGTAAGTGAAATTTTACATGAACAGAAATATCAATCAAAGAGTTATATTCCCCAAATTGATTAGGAACTTTAAAAGGATTACTAGGGTCTTCCATCCAGTTTCCATCTACAATAAATCGATATTCATATCTATTAGGTTTTAATTGTAGTCTAAGCTCCCAGCCATCGTTTGTTTTTTTCATTTCAAATAACTGTTCGTTCCATTTATTAAAGGATCCTGTAACAATTACTTTTTTGGCATTTTTATAGCCTTTAAGTTTAAATTTTGTGTTTCCGTTTTTGCTAGGATACGCACTATACATTTTTAAATTATAGGTATAGTAGTTGTAATACCCATCTGTAGCTGGAGTTATATTACTAATGTTTTCCGAAGGTTCGGCCCAAATACTATTGTTAATAATGAATTTGAATTCCCAATCAAATTCATCCTTAAAGTCGCTTATCTTTTTTCTTAATTCATATACATATCTAGAAACTCTAGTCATTTTCCAGCTATCTCTAGACCATGAATTAAAATTACCTGAAACCACCACATTCTTTATATCAAAATCATCAAAGTCGAGTTTTTCTTTGGTTATTTCATTGGTCGCCTCAGAATAATCTCTTTTATCAAATGTAAAAACAACATAATCTCCTTCTATTTTATAACCTTTTATAGCTTTTTCCTGAGCCAAAATATTCTGACTCCAAAAAGCAATAATGCATAAAGTTATTTTTAAAAAATGTGTCATGTTATTTTCTTATCAGAGGATAATTAATAAAATATAGTTTCTCCTTTTTATAGTTAATGATAACTCTTTTTTGTAGAAAGAAGTCATGCCCCAAAACAACATCTAAATTTGTGCCAAAAGCTTTGTTCATATTGTTGAGGTTGGTTAGAATAGTTTTCATAGGACCAAAGTAAATTTGATCACTAAGTTTAACTCTAAACAAGTTTCCATACAAGGCTTCTATACTTCTTTTACTAGCACCTACAAGTTTTACACGTTTTTTAGGATAAAAATGTTGTAGCACATTTTTATGAACTCTTTTACTTATTTGGTTGAATTCTGCTCCAGAATCTAATCCGAATGTAATTTTTTCCTTTCCAATATAACCGCTTAAAACAATGGTGTGTTTTTTTAGTTTAAAATTTAAAGAATCAACAATTTTTTCTAAGTATACTTTTTTATTCAAAGTATTACCGTAAGCATCTATTTTAGTCAGTGTAATTTGATTTAAATATAGATCTATAAAAACCTCATAATCTTTTAAAACACTAAATCCGATGATACCTAGTAGTTTAATTTTTTTACTTTTTTCTATATGAGATAAGTCAATAATATCAGATCTTTTATTGTGAAGTGTCATTTCTTTTAAGGACATTTTTTTGATTCTTTTCTCAAAAATATCATCAACAAAATCAATTACACCTGTTGTAGTTTCCTGTTTTTCTTCAAAAGTATAGGTTTTAAAATGTACTTTATTCAAAAGCATCGTCTCAGAACCAGTATCAATAATAAATTGTCCTTTTTTATCTTTAATAGTGCCTTCAATAACTATCAGTCGATCTACTAGTTTAAACGGAATTCGAGTAGAATGCTCGTTTATAATTTTTGCATTTTTAAAACGAATTGGAATAGAGTTTATGACAATTTCATCTTCATTCGTAGAAAAGGAAGATGTACAGATTAATAAAAAGAATATTATTGGCACTATTTTAAACATACTATAAAGACGCGTTCTAAAGAGAATATGTTACATCTTTTCAAAGATATAGATATTAAAAGATAAATGAATGTAAGTTGTATAGAAAAACTATATCCTTATACTCTGTTTGAGTATTGGGATAATGATACGTTTGACTGAGAGTTTTTATTATTTTTGTAGATATGAGTACCCTTACTGAAATATCGAAGTTTTTTGAAACAGAATATCCCTTAAACAAGGAAGGATTGGAAGAGTTACTCGGTTTGTTTCAAACAAAAACGTTTTCAAAAGGAACACAACTTTTAAATGGAAATCAGGAAGAAAAACAGCTTCGATTTTTAAATGCTGGTGTGATTAGGGAGTACTATGCAACTCCAGAGAAAGAAACAAATATTAACTTTTTTACAAGACCACAGTTTATTACAGATTTATCTTCTTTTATCAATAACTCAAGAACCAAAAAGCATCAAGAAAGTTTAACGGAAGTAGAGTTGTTATATATAGATAAGCAAGCCTTTCGAGATTTATTAAGTAAATATGAATGTGGTAAATCTTTTATCGATTTGTCCTTTCAAAAATTATTGAAGCATAAAGAGCTTTTGGAGTACAATAGAATTACCAAAACAGCAGATGAACTGTATAAAGAAATGCTCATTTATAAACCGAATTGGTTAGAGAAAATTCCGCAGTATCATATCGCTTCCTATTTAAATATTACTCCGGAAACCTTAAGTAGAATTCGAAAAAGAATTTCTTGATTTGAATCAATGTGTGATTTTTTAGATCGAGGAATCTTTGTAATATAAAATTAAACGTCATGAAGATTCATCATTTAAGAAATGCAACAATGGTTATTGAAACTGCTAAATATGTGATTTTAGTAGATCCTATGTTAGGAGAGAAAGGAAGCGCAGGACCACCATTTACTTTATTTCGATTCAAGCCTAAAAGAAACCCTATTATAGATTTACCAATTGGATATGAAACTATTTTAGAAAAGGTAACCCATTGTGTAATTACACACCAACATCCCGATCATATTGACAAAGCTGGAGAGCTATTTCTAAAAGAGAGAAACATTCCAGTTACTTGTAGCCAACTGGATGAAAAAGTATTCAAAAAGAAAGGTCTCAATGTTGTTCAAACTTTAGAATATTGGGATGAAAATGAATTTTTAGGAGGAACTATTGAAGGAATTCCTGCTCGCCATGGTTATGGATTCATTGCTAAACCAATGGGAAATGTAATGGGATTTGTTATTAAGTTAAAAGATGAACCTAGTGTGTATTTGAGTAGCGATACCATTTATACAAAGGATGTAGAAAAAGTATTGAAAGAATACAAACCAGAAATTAGTGTAGTAGCTGCAGGAACTGCCCAATTAGATCTATTTCAACCATTACTCATGCGTGTAGAGGATGTTGTGAAGTTTGTAAAAACTACTCAAGGAAAAGTAATTGCAAATCATTTAGAAGCAGTAAATCATTGTCCAACAAAACGAACCGATTTAAGAGCGATATTTAAAAAAGAGAGAGTGGCAGATAGAACTTATGTTCCTGAAGATGGTGCAGTAATGGAATTTTAATTATGATTTTATTTTTAAAATTATAGGTCAAGCTAATCATGTGGTCTCATATTGAAAAGTAATCTATAATGAAGTAATACAAGAAAATTTTAATTTCTTAATTAATTTGATTTCATAAGTTGTAAAACTTGTGGAATCTTTTCTTACTTTAGGAAGTCTATGAATCACCCTAATTTACATCAGCGTTTTAATCGCGTAAGAGCATATACAGAAGACATATGCAAACCTTTACAAACAGAAGATTATGTGGTACAAGCATCAACGTTTGCCAGTCCTGCTAAATGGCATTTAGCACATACTACCTGGTTTTTTGAAGAGTTTGTTTTAAAAACACATGTCCGTAATTATCAGGTTTATGATCCTAATTTTAGTTTCTTGTTTAATAGCTACTATAACAATGTTGGAGAAAGAGTTTTTAGAGCGAACAGAGGAACGATTACTCGTCCTAATGTAACTGAAGTATATGATTACAGGGCTTATGTGAATAAGCATATGTTACAGTTTCTGAGCGGAACATATACTAAAGACATAGAAGAAATAGTTGAGTTAGGCTTGCATCATGAACAACAGCATCAAGAATTATTAATTACCGATATTAAATTTATGTTAGGGAGTAATCCTATTTTTCCCGTATACCAAAAAGGAGCCAGTTTAATAAACTCTGAAAATACAACTTTAGGTTTTATAAAAATAGAAGAAGGGGTATATGAAATAGGACATAAAGGAAATGAGTTTTGTTATGACAATGAGCTAGGGGTGCATAAGGTTTTTCTAAATGATTTTGAAATTAGCTCAGCATTAGTAACCAATAAAGAATACATAGAGTTTATAGAAGATAAAGGGTATAGTAATTTTAATCTTTGGTTAGATGCAGGTTGGACTTGGGTAACTGAAAATACGATAAACTCACCTTTATACTGGCATAAAATAGATAATGAATGGTTTCATTTTACCTTATCAGGATTACAAAAAGTAAATCCCGATGCAATACTCACACATATCAGTTTTTATGAAGCTGCTGCATTTGCTGAATGGAAGAGCATGCGATTACCAACAGAGTTTGAGTGGGAGGTTGCCTCTAAGAAAATGGAATGGGGAAAACGTTGGGAATGGACCTATTCAGCATATTTACCTTATCCTAATTTCAAAAAGGCAGCAGGAGCTATTGGTGAGTATAATGGTAAATTTATGATAAACCAAATGGTACTCCGAGGAGCTTCTGTAGCAACATCACCAAATCACAGTCGATATACATATCGCAATTTTTTTCACCCGAATGAACGTTGGCAATTTACAGGAATTCGATTAGCAAAATAATATGTTAGAACAATTTATGAGAGATGTAGATACAGGCTTATCTGCATCATTCAAACATTTATCGTCAAAATACTTTTATGATGATATAGGAAGTCAAATTTTCCAAAAGATCATGGCTATGCCAGAATACTATCTTACAAATTCAGAATATGAGATCTTATCGTTACAAGCTAAACAAATAGCAGAAAAGGTAAATTTTAAGGTTCCGTTTAATATTATTGAGTTAGGGGCAGGCGATGGTTATAAAACGATTAAATTGCTGAAGAATCTTAAAGACTTAGGTTTAAACTTTACCTATATTCCAGTTGATATTTCAAAGAAGGCAATTGATATTTTATCAGCAAAAGTAGCAGATGAAATCCCTGATATAAAATTAGAACCTTATGTAGGAGATTATTTTAATTTGTTAAATAACTTACCTAATACTATCCCTAGTTTAGTATTGTTTTTAGGAAGTAATATTGGGAATTTTAAAGATGAAGATGCGCAAAGTTTTTTGAGTTTGATTCAAAGTCATTTAAAACCTAATGATAAGTTATTAATCGGATTTGATTTGAAAAAAAATCCAATTACCATTAAAAAAGCCTATGATGATCCTCATGAAATAACAAAAGCATTTAATATGAATTTGCTACACCGAATAAACAAGGAGTTAGGAGCAAATTTTAATCTGAATAAATTCGATTTTTACTGCCATTACAACCCCATAACAGGTGAGGTGAGAAGTTATTTAGTAAGCTTGGAAAAACAAGATGTTTTTATTCAGTCGTTGGAGAAAACCTTTTCTTTTGATGTAAATGAGTTGATTTGGACAGAATTGTCGAAGAAATTCGATTTTATAGAAATAGAAACTTTGGCAGTCAATTCTGGATACAAATTGGAACATCATTTTTTGGATTCAAAAAACTACTTTACGGATAGTTTATGGAGTAAATAATTGTCAAGCTGTATCAAAGCTTTATAAAATATAGCAGTTTCATTTTCAGGTTGTAAAGTCAATGGAATTAGCTATATTGTAATATCTATAAAAGGAGCGAATCAATTATAATCAACTATGTACACTAGAAGAAACTATTCCATCAGAGATATGCTGTCATGGACACGGCGCTATATCTACATCTTTGTAATTCTATCATTAATTCCAGTACTGTTATATACAGGGCTAAGATGGTATTGGTTACATCTACCATGGTTGCCAATTGGTTTAGTAGGTACCGCACTAGCTTTTATAATTTCATTTAAGAACAATGCTACCTATGGTCGTCTATGGGAAGCGCGTAAAATATGGGGAGGAATTGTAAATGCTTCTCGTTCTTTCGCAATGATGACCAATGATTTTATAACCAATGAACGAGCTGAACATAAGTTAAGCGAGAAAGAACTATTTACATTTCGAAAGCAGTTGATTATGCGTCATGTTGCTTGGATGGCTTCCTTACGTCATGCTTTACGTACTCCAAAACCTTGGGAAATATCTAATTATAATAAATCAGATAGAGAGTATATAGACAATAGATTGAACGTAAAAGAACGGGTATCAACTTTAGATGAAGAACTTACAGGATATGTAACGGAGGAGGAAAAATATTTTATTTTAAGTCAGCGTAATAAACAAGGAGCTTGTTTGAATTTACAATCAAAGCAATTAAGAGATTTAAAGGAGAAGGGGTATATATGGGAGTTTGCATTTTTAGAAATGGAAAGAATGCAAGTAGAATTTTTTACGCTGCAAGGAAAGGTAGAGCGTATTAAAAACTTTCCATATCCACGTCAGTTTGCTACATTGAACCGTTTCTTTATTTGGATTTTCGTGTTTTTATTGCCTTACGGAATGATGCACGAGTTTAATAAAATAGGAAAGCAAATAGTAGAACTTACACATACTTGGAAGCCTTATCCAGACGGAGGGTATCATCATTTAATAGAATTAATTGGAGAACATTTTGTTTGGTTTACAATTCCGTTTAGTATTGTGATTTCTTGGATATTTCATACGATGGAACGCATTGGAGAAGTGTCAGAAAATCCATTTGAGGGAACACCAAATGATGTACCAATTACCACTATGTCTAGAGGTATAGAAATCGATATTCGTCAAATAATAGGAGATGAGCCAGATGAAATTCCTGGACCTATTGAAGCTAGATTCGATACCCAAATGTAATACTATAATTAATCCTGCAAATGCAGGATTTTTTTTGCATCATTTTTAAAAGGATGCGTCTTAGAAGGTGAATAATAACTAAAATTAAAAGAAAGATGCAAAACACCCAATTACCCGTAGCAATTATAGGAGCTGGTCCGGTAGGTTTAGCGGCGGCAGCTCATCTTAGTTTAAAAAATATCCCTTTTATAGTATTTGAAGCTGGAACATCTGTTGGACAAAATATGTTGTCTTGGAGTCATGTTCGCGTGTTTTCACCTTGGAGGTATAATATAGATAAAGTAGCACGAGAACTTTTAGAACAAACAGATTGGATAGCACCTGATGAAGAAGGTTTACCAACAGGAAAGGAATTAGTAGAACTATATTTTCGTCCGTTAGCAAATCTTCCGCAGATTTCACCATATATACATGTAAATGCGAAAGTAGTATCGATTGGAAGAAAAGGTTTTGATAAGATGAAAACTTGGGGAAGAGAGGAAAAACCATTTTCTATAAAAGTAGAAGAAAAAGGAAAGGTAAATTACTATGAAGCCAAAGCGGTATTGGATGCTACGGGAACATGGAATCAACCAAATCCAATAGGTTCTGGAGGGGTGTTTGCAGAAGGAGAGCAAGAATTAAGTAAGCATATATTTTATGGTATTCCGAATGTGAAAGAAGATCATTTAGAACGTTATAAAAATAAGAACGTAGTTGTTGTTGGAGGAGGACATTCTGCGATTAATGCATTGTTAGATTTAGCAGAAATACAAAAAGAATATCCCGAAACGCAATTGAATTGGATTTTGAGAAAAGATACAATGGAAAGAGTGTATGGAGGAAAGAAAGATGATGCATTAGCAGCAAGAGGAGCTTTAGGAATTAAAATTGAAGCTTTGGTAAATAGTGGAAAACTGAATGCATACACCCCTTTTCATATTTTAAAATTAGAGAAGAGTGAAGAAGGGATCCAAATATTGGGAGACCTGAATGGAACATTGAAAACCATTCATCGAGTAGATGAAATTATTAGTAATACAGGATCTCGACCTAATTTAGATATGATACGAGAAGTTCGAACAGATTTAGATGCCTCTTTAGAATCTGTTTTTGATTTAGCTGAATTAATTGATCCAAATATTCATAGTTGTGGAACAGTAAGGCCACATGGAGAAAAAGAATTACGTCATCCAGAGAAAGATTTCTATATCGTAGGTTCTAAGAGCTATGGAAGAGCGCCTACGTTCTTAATGGCAACAGGATATGAACAAGTGCGTTCTATTGTAGCGTATTTGGCTGGAGATTTAGAAGCGGCGGCACGTGTAGAATTATATTTACCGCAAACGGGAGTGTGTAGCACTGATTTTAATTCTGCAAAAGAAGGAAATGTAGGTAGCTGTTGTGGTTCCGAACGAGTTGAAGAAGAGAAGAAAGTAGCTTCTTGCTGTTAAAAATGAAAACCATTGACATAAAAAAAAGTATAAAACTGCATCATTTTATAAGTATTACGTCTTAAAAGATGAGAGATAATAAAAACAAGAATACATGAAAACAAGAAATAGTAAGAGAGAAGAAAAAACAATACAAGGAGGAGGATGCTGTGGAACTGCTCCTGCAAAAGTTGCAACAGTTCAAAATACTTGTGGAACTCCACTACAAGTAAATGAAAAACCACAAGCGGGTGGTGGATGTTGTTAACCACAAAAGGAATAACATATAAAAAGCAAAGCTCCTCTTTTAGAGGGGCTTTACGTGCTAGTTGGGTAATGGCTTTTGCAGGTTTGGGTGACGCTATTTTATACCCATTATTACCAGTATATGGTGCTGAATTGGGCTTCTCTGCTTTGTTTATTGGAGTTTTACTTTCCATCAATCGATTTGTAAGAATCATTTCAAATACACATATCGCTAACTTGATTAACCAAATAGGAATGAAGAAAATGCTTATTGCAACTTCCATTTTGGCGACGTTAACCACATTTGTATATGGATTGAGATTGGGAGCGGTACTCTTTTTAATAGCTAGAGTTTTATGGGGATTGAGTTATTCTGGATTAAAAATTGCCACGTTAAATTATGCATCCAAATCTGAAAAGAATGCAGGATTGGCATTCGGACTTACCACAGCCATAAAATCTTTAGGAGGGTTGTTTGTGCTGTGGTTCGGATCTCATTTAATAGCGGCTGTAGGAGTTCAAAAAGGATTGTTTCTTATTGCTAGTATTAGTGTAATTGGAATACTATTGGCTTTTACATTGCCAAATATTCCATCAGAATCAAAAGCGGTAAAAACAAAACAAACATTTTATCCAAGTACCATAAACATATTAGTTTTTCTAATGTCTCTCACAGTTGATGGTATTATGGTAGTAGCCTTGTCTAATTTGATAGGAGGTACTATGGAAATATCTGAAGTCCTTGTTTTAGTAGCATTTTACTTATTCCTTAAAAAGCTATTTACTTTGTTATTCTCAATTTTAAGCGGAGTACTTTCCATAAAAATTCGACCAAGTACATTGTTTTCTGTTGGAGTAGTATGTGTAATATTCGCTTTGCTGTTAATTGTGGTAGGTTTTCCAATAATAGGAATCATTGTAGCTTTCTTATTTAACACAATTGTCGTTACATTTTCTCCATTGGTAGCTATAGAACAACAAAAAGAACATAAAAATTCATTACAAGCCATTTCAAGTGTTAGTACTTGGTGGGATTTGGGAGCTGCCTTAGGAGCTTTTATCGGAATTATGCTTGTAAATGCTTTAGGAGTGCAAACACTTTTTTTAATTTTATCAATAACTTTAACTATCTTATTCATCATTTATATTATTCAAAATGCAACAACAAATCGTTCAACTATATAATCCTTTATTAGGCTACGTTAAAAAGCGTGTTCGTAATCAAGAAGATGCTGAAGATTTAACACAAGATGTATTTTTTAAGTTGGCAAAGTCAACTAAAGAACCCGTAACTAATTTGAAAAGTTGGGTATATACAATTGCAAAAAATGCCATTACAGATTACTATCGAAAAAAGCATATAGAAACAAATTCAATAGAAGAAGATACCTATGTAAACTATGAATCTTCGGAAGATGCAGGAGAGGAATTGAGTACTTGTGTAAAGGCTTTTATAGAACAATTACCAGAAGAGTATAAGGAGTTACTAGTGTTATCGGAACTAAAAGAAATCCCTCAAAAAGAAATTGCGGAACAGTTGAATATGAACTATGTAACCGTACGTTCTAAAATACAACGTGGGCGAAAAAAATTAAAAGAATTAATTGATGGATGTTGCATAGTTTTGCAAGGAGGGAAAGGAAGTATTATGGACTATGAGTCTAAAACTAGATGTGATAAAACAACCTCATGTGATTAAGAATGCATCATTTTTATAAATGATCGTCTCCAATAAAAAAATAAACAATGAATTCATTCGATATAATTAAAACCGATTATAAACACAATTTTGTAAAGAGTAATCCAGAAATGCTAACCTCAATGTTCGGTACTACAGATGTAATACCTCTTTGGATTGCAGATATGGAATTTGAAGTTGCTACACCAATAAAAGAAGCGCTTCAAGAATTGATAGACAGAAATATATATGCCTATGAATTTAACACTGCTGGAATTTATAAAGCTATTATTGACTGGAATGTAAAGCGTCATCAATTGAGGTTAAATTCTGAATCATTCGTACAGGTAACAAGTGTATTAACAGGAATAGCTGTACTAATTAAAGAGTTGACCAATGAAGGAGAAGGTGTTATGATACAAACACCGGTGTATCATCAATTTGCAAATGTTATTAAATCTACTGGTAGAAAAGTAGTAGCAAACCCTTTGAAAATAGTAGAAGGAAAATACCGAATGGATTTAGCTACAATTGAGAATAATTTTAAAGAAGGAGAGGTTAAATTGTTTTTGTTATGTAATCCGCATAATCCAGTAGGACGTGTATGGAGTAAAGAAGAACTAGAAGAATTAGTTCGATTAGCAAATGCATATAATGTTACGATTGTTAGTGATGAGATTCACTCAGATATTGTATATGCTAAAGCCACATTTCATAGCATAGCATCATTGAATGAAAGCGAAAATCATATTGTTATTTTAGGATCTCCGGCGAAAACATTTGGAATGCAAAGTATTTCTAACGGATATCTCTATATAAAGAATGAAGCAATACACGAAAAAATAAAGAAATTAGTGTCTTCTATGTATTTAGATCACGGAAGTATTATTGCAGGGAATGCAACTATTGCAGCCTATACCAAAGGAGAAAAATGGTTGGATGAATTAATAAATTACTTAGAAAACACTTTGAGCTGGATTGAAACCTTTCTTGAAAAAGAATTACCTCAAGTAAAATTATTTACTCCTGAAGGAACCTACCAAATTTGGTTAGATTTTAGCGAGTTAGGATTATCAGATAAAGCACTAGAGCATGTGATTGTAAAGCAAGCAAAATTAGCTTTGGCACCAGGAAGCTGGTTTGAAAGTTCACATACACAGTTTATGAGAATGAATATTGCATCTCCTTTAGAAACAATACAGAAGGTATTTAGCCAGTTAAAAAAAGCTATTGATAATGGGGTTGATGAAAATTTCAATGAAAATGAAGAAGCTAGTTCGACTTGTTCTTGTTAAAGTCATCCATATTATTTAGTAAATGAAAATATACGATACAATTGTAATAGGAGGTGGGCAAGCAGGACTTTCGGTAGCCTATTTTTTACGTCGTTCTAAGCTTGATTATTTAATATTAGATAACCAAGCGAAATCTGGAGGAGCATGGTTACATACTTGGAATAGTTTAAAACTATTTTCACCAACAGAATATAGTTCACTATCAGGTTGGATGATGCCAAAAAGTGAACATGAGTACCCTACTAAAAATGAATTCATTAATTATTTAGAGCAGTATGAACAGCGATATAATTTTCCTGTTCAAAGAAATACGGAAGTTTTAAGTGTTCATAAAGAAGAGGGAATATTCAAAATAACTACGACTCAAGGAGATTTTTATACCAAAACCTTAGTAAGTGCCACAGGAACGGCTCAAGAACCATTTATGCCAGACTATGCCAATCTAGAAGAATTTGAAGGAGAGCAGTTACATTCGGTTAATTATAGAGATTCCAACGAACTTTCGGGAAAGAAAGTGTTAATTGTTGGAGGAGGTAATTCAGGCGCGCAGATATTGGCAGAGGTATCTAAGATTGCTAGTACCCAATGGATCACTTTACAAGAACCTCATTTTTTACCTGATGATATAGATGGTCGTTATTTGTTTAACCAAGCAACGCAGAAGTTTTTAGGAAAGTCAACGGAACAACCTTCCAAAAGAAAGGTATCGTTAAGCAGTGTTGTAATGGTTGAAAGTGTAAAAGAAGCAAGAGATAGGAAAGTGTTACATGCGAAAAGACCATTCAAATCATTTTATAATAAAGGTGTTATTTGGAAAGATGGAACACAAGAGCCTTTTGATGTTGTAATTTGGTGTACAGGATTTAAAGCGAACTTAAGACATTTAGATACACTAAATATCATTGAAAATAACAAGATAGAAACGCAGTATACTCGCTCAATAAAAGAACCTAACTTATGGTTGGTGGGGTATGGAAGTTGGACCGGTTTTGCTTCTGCTACCATTTACGGAGTAGGAAAAACAGCAAGACAAACAGTAAAAGAAATAACAGAATTTTTATCATAACTTGCATAAAAAAACAAATGCAAAAAAGTAACAAGGTTTTTATAGCAACAAGTATAGATGGGTTTATAGCCGATAAAAATGGAAACATAGATTGGCTTCATGAAATACCTAATCCAGATAATATAGATATGGGATATCATGAATTTACATCTTCAGTGGATGCTATTGTAATGGGTAGAACTACCTATGAAACGGTGCTAGGCTTTGGTATCGATTGGCCTTATCAGAAACCTGTGTTTGTGTTAAGCAATACATTGTCTGATGTACCTGAAAACCTGAAAGAAAAAGTGTTTTTAGTAAAAGGAACTTTAAAAGAAGTTTTAGAACAAATTCATAAGAAAGAATGTTATGCTCTTTATATAGATGGAGGAAAGGTGATTCAGAGTTTTTTAAAAGAAGATTTGATAGATGAAATGATTATAACAAAGATACCAGTACTATTAGGAGAAGGAATATCCTTGTTTTCAAGTTTATCAAATAGGCTACATTTTGAATGTGTAAAAACTACAATATATTTGGATAAAGTGGTACAAAATCACTTTAAAAGAGTGAAATCATAAATTTTCTGCATCATTTTAAAATGTCATCGTCTTATCAGGTAGAATCAATGTTTAATTATTAAAACCTGAAAACGATGACATTTAAATTTAAACCAACAGTATTTGCAATTGCAGTAAGTTTCTTTACTCTTTTTACAACAAATGTATTAGCGCAAACTGCTTGTTGTGATGAGAAAAAAGACAAGGCTGCATGCAATACAGAGAAAGTAGCTGAAGAAAGTACTTCTGGATGTTTACCTTCTAGTTGTAGAGGTGCTAAAACGAAGTTTGGTGAGGCAAAAGTAATTTCATCTTTAAGAGAAAACTTAATTGGGTTAAAAGCACAAATGGAGCAATCTAAAACTCCGATTTTTGCTCAGCGTTCGTACGATATCCATGGGATCGTTGGAGAAAACGAGGAGAAGAGTTTACAAATTATTGTGAGAGAACTTAAGTTAATTGAAAAAGAGTTCGCTAGTAAAACAAAGTTCAAAACTTCAACTTTTAAGTTGCCTAGTAATAAAGCAAAGCAAGTAGCCTATTTAGATAATAGAATAAAAGAATTGAAAGCCTATTTGTAAAAGCTAGAATTACATAAAAAATGACTTTTAGAAAACTCATAAGTTTATCCATTGCTGTAAGTTTCGTTGTATTATTTATTACCGGAATTTTATCCTTTTTTCAACCTTATTCCAATCATACAGCAACTTTACATACGGTATTTGGAGTACTATTTACGCTGGGGGTAGTTTTCCATTTAAAAAACAATTTTCGCTCGATTATCTTATATTTCAAAGGAAAGTTGCTATTGTTGGTAGTATTAATTGGGGTATTGGTGTTTTTTGCAGGATACTATCAAGTGTATCCTTTAAATAAGTTTATGGACTTTGGAGCTAAGCAGAAAGCAACAAGTCAAAAAGAACTTAACCGTACCGTTTTTGAGTTGGTAGAGATGAATACATTAAAAGATATTCAATTATCTATTGATGTTTTACGTTCAGAGCATTATTGGCATCCGCAAATGGCTATATGGATTGAAGATACCGAAGGAAACTATAAAGAAACACTCTTTGTCTCAAAAGCAACAGCAAAAGGATTGTTTTTTGGAGGAAGGAGTAAAGAGAATTTTAAAGATTTTGATGAGGTTAAAAATGCATCAGGTGATTATAGAAGAGTAAATGCGTTGCCTGTTTGGTCACATAAAAGAGGAGTGAAATATGCAGACGGATTATTTGTGCCTCCAAGTAATCAACCTTTACCAGATGCTATTACG
This sequence comes from uncultured Tenacibaculum sp., assembly GCF_947498805.1. Lineage (GTDB taxonomy): Bacteria > Bacteroidota > Bacteroidia > Flavobacteriales > Flavobacteriaceae > Polaribacter. Next base: position 322,411 of record NZ_CANMLT010000001.1, read on the forward strand.
GGAGCTACCATAACAGATAATTTTCAATTGGTAACCTCTATTGATAAGTTGAAGGAGTTTATATTAAAGATAGAAATTAATGTAGCTTTTGATGATAATGAATATTACTCGGCATATGATTTTCCTGATGATGAGGTATTTCACAATGGAACAGGACAATTAGGACAACCCTCTATAATTTTTGAAGCAAAAGTAAATATGAACGATGATAAGAATTATTATTTAATGGATCTTGTTGGGCATGGTCATCATTCTGGACAAAACGGTATTATTTATAAGGATTTGTCGAGTTTAACCACAGCCAAAAAAATTATAGAACGAATAGTACTAGGAGTAAAAGAAAATCTTTAAATCTACATTTTAAGAAAAGTTTAAAAGCTAATCCTTGCGAGAAAATTACTTGCATGGATTAGTTTTTTTATTTTTGGTATAAAAGTGTAATTTTAGCTTATCAAAATGATAACGATAGCCTTTGATAAATATAAGTATGATCGTCCATTGGCAATGGACTTTTTTAAGATAGAAGAAAATAACGAGTTTCTTTTAACTGAAGAAGTGCATGATACGGACTTTTTTGAAATATTCTTTTATGATGAAGCCGATGGGTATGTGGTATTAGATGGAGAAAAGATATTACTGAGAAAGGGGCTGTTTTTATTTGTGTCTCCTTATCAAAAAAGAAGTTGGGTTGTAGATGAAAACAAAGTAAAAGGATGGGCAGTTATTTTTGAAAAGGAGTTTTTAGCCAATTTTTTCTCGGATAAGTTATTTGTATACCGACTTCAATATTTTTACAATAAAAGTGTGCTTACAACTTTCAAATCAGAAGAATTGCTTTCTATCTTTAATCATACGATTTTCAGTGAAATTCAAAATGAAATAGTCAATTTTAAAAGTGATTCAAGACATATTTTGAGAGCGCTGTTGTATTATATTTTGATCAAAATGAATCGTGTGTTTTGTGAGAAATACCAATTGGATAGTGAGACTCAATTAAATAATAATGCTTACTTGTTTAAAGAAGCGTTAGAACAAAACTATCAACATAAACATAAGGTGAATGACTATGTTTCTTTGCTAAATGTGAGTAGAATAACCTTGAATCAATCTGTTAAAAAACAATTCAATGTTACTGCAACAGAAATGATAAAAGATCGAATAATTTCAGAAGTAAAAACACAATTAATTCATTCTACTAAAACCATATCAGAAATAGCCTACGATTTAAACTTTTCTGAACCTAACAACTTGATTCGGCTATTTAAATTAAAAGTGGGAGTTCCTCCAAATCAATATAGGTTATCAAAATGATAGTTTTTAATCTGTATTAGATATCTTCAGAAATAGCTCTTGTCTATAATTTTGTACCTGTAAATAAACTTTAATTGATTTTTAGTTTATGATTGATCGGAGCTGCCTTTTCGGTAGTTAAGGTAGCTTTTTCAATTTAAAAATCAGTTAGGGGTATCATAAGAAATCAATCAATTAAAAGTCAATTATGAAAAAAGCAATTGTAATCGTAACAGGAATAGCTTTGTTAGCAGCTTGTAAAACAGGACAAAAAACAGAATCAAAACAACCAAAAGAAACAACCAATATGGAAGTCAAAAAAGAAAGTTTAAAAGAAACAGCATTAAAAGCACAGGATGCTTTTTTTAAGGAATATAGTGCAGATGGAATTAAAAAATACTTTACAGAAGATTATATTCAGCATAATCCGCATGTACCAACAGGAAGAGAGCCGGTTTTAGGATTTTTAGAACCCTTAAAAAATGCGAGTACTACATCAACCACTCATAGAATATTACAAGATGGAGACTTTATTGTATTACACAATTCATATGACAATGCAGAGGCGTTTGGAGGAAAGGAAATGGTAGCTTTTGATGTTTGGAGAATGGAAGATGGTAAAGTAGCAGAGCATTGGGATAATTTAACTCCTAAAGTAGCACAAACTGCTAGTGGAAGATCACAGGTAGATGGTCCAACTGAAGTAACAGATCTAGATAAAACAGATGCTAATAAAGAATTGGTTAAAAAGTTTGTAGATGATGTATTGTTTGGTAAAGCGCCAGAAAAAATTACAGAGTATGTTAGTACAGAACAATATGATCAACACAATCCGTTAGTAAAAGACGGTTTAGAAGGATTAAATGAAGCTATTACATATTTAACTTCTCAAAACAATATGTTTATATACAAGAAAGTACATAAGGTTTTAGGAGAAGGAAACTTTGTACTAACCATGAGTGAAGGAGAGTGGGGAGGAAAGCCACAAGCTTTTTATGATTTGTTTAGAGTAAAAGATGGAAAAATTGTGGAGCACTGGGATGTGATTCAAGAAATTCCAACAAAAATGGCACATAAAAATGGTAAGTTCTAAGCATTTTATAAAAACCTCGACATTAAGAATGTTGAGGTTTTTTCTTAAAAAGAATGTAAGAAATTTATTATTAGTTTTAATATGTATAGGATGTTTTAGCTGTCAACAAAATAAAGAAACAATGAAGAAACCATATGTTATAGAAGTAACCACTTTTCAATACAAAAACACGATTAATAAAAATGATTATTGGGAAGAAGACGCAAAAGTAGAAGAGATATATACGAGTAAACAAAAAGGATTTATTCGAAGAGAAAGTGGTTTTTCAGAAGAGAATAATGAAGTTGTAGTGGTCGTTTATTGGAAAACAAATGAAGATGTAGAAAAGTCAATGCAAAAGTTTATGAAAGATACATCAGTGGCTAAGTTTGCCAATATGATAAATCCAACTACCCTGAAAATGAAACGTTATACTGTGAAATAAGAAGTATATTTATGTATGAATCCTGTTTAGAACAGGATTTTTTTATGGAGTAATTTTAGAAGAAACCGTACATTTGAGTAATGCAACACTTCAAAACGATATCAGATTATTGTAAGGCTATTCAAATACCAGCTCCAAAACAAGCTTATTTTGATATTCGAACTTTTGAAGAAAATATGCCAACGGTGGTTGCTAAAATGCCTTCTTTTAAGCACGAATTTTATGCAATAGCAATAAAGGTAGAAGGTTCTGGAAAAGCAATTTCTGGACATCATACCAATTTTCCAGAAGGGGCTACTGTATTTTTTAATACTCCATTTCAATTAATTTCATGGGATATTTTACCTGATTGGGAAGGGTATTATTTAATGTTTTCAAAAGAGTTTATTACGCGGTCAAGGCACTTACAGCAATTACTGAGTGAGTTTCCGTTTTTAAAAATAGATCAATCTATTCCTTTTGAAGTAAAGCCGGAAGAGGTGTCTAAATTACTAACCATATATGAAGGCATTTATGAAGAACAGCAAAATTTAAAGAAAGATTCACCTCTTATAATAGAAGCGCAGGTTTTGGTATTGTTGAATTTTGTAAAACGATTCTTTAATGCGCAAGTAACTAAACAAGATGCCGAAATTGCTTTCCGAAAAGCAGATGTAAACTTATTATCGAGATTTCAAATCTTGATAGAAACGAGTTTTTATGAAAATACTTTGGTGGTCAAAAGAACGCATTCACCAAGTTATTATGCAGAGTTATTAGCGATTCATCCAAATCATTTAAACGCAACTGTAAAACAAATTACGGGACATACTGCAAAGGCGCATATTAACAATCATATTCTTCGTTTGGCTAAATCTCGTTTATTGCAAACACAAATGAGTATTAAAGAAATTGCCTATTCATTACATTTTAGTGCTCCCAATAATTTCAATAGTTTTTTTAAAAAACATATTAGACAAACTCCCAATTCATTTAGAAAGAACAGTTAGATTTTATTGAAGGCATACAGTTGTCAGTTTGAGTGTTTTTACGAAGTGAAAATGTATCGAGAACTATTACATGTAACTAATTTTCTTACTACAGAATTCCTTTTAACCCTTGAAAAAAACAAAAATAACTACCCTTTCTTTGTTTTTTATACTTCTTGATTTGATTCTATAAACTTTTACGGGAAAAGCTGTCAGACCTTTGTATCATCAAAACAAATGATATGAGAGCAATAACAATTTTTATACTAATACTATCCTTGTTCGGATGTCAATCACAAAAAAATAATACAATTATGAGCGAAACTATAGCAATACAAGAAACTGTAATTAAAATGTTTGTCAGTTCAGATGAGCGAAATTGGAGTGAAGTAGAAAAGCAATTTGCTTCAAAAGTGAGTTTAGATTATTCTTCTATGACTGGAAATCTCGCTTCGGAAGTTTCACCAACCGAAATTACTTCAGGGTGGAAAACAGTATTACCTGGTTTTACTTATACACATCATCAATTAGGGAATTTTATTACCGAAAGTAATGGAAGTAAAGCCCATTCTTTTTGTTACGGAACTGCCACACATTTTATAGAAGATGGAAAAAGAAGTGTATGGACGGTTGTAGGAACATATGATTTTAATCTAGAAAAAATAGATAACAACTGGAAGATTACTTCTATGACTTTTAACTATAAATACCAAGAGGGGAATGGGAAGCTAATTGAGAAGGCAATTGAAAATGTAAAAGCAAACTAAAATGAAAAAGCTATTCACCCTTGTAGGAATAACATTCTTTTTATCCTGTACTAATAACGAACTATCAGATAAAGTAGTACAGAAACAAAACCAATTAAAAAAGTATCAAATGAAAGCCAACAAAGCCAGAAAAAATAAAGCAACCGTAAGAGCATTTTTCGATGCCTTAACAGCAGAAAATGCCGAGGCCGTAGCCAATTTATTTGCTGAAGACGCAAAACATATCAATCCTTATCATTCAGAGATTTTTCCTAAGGGAGCAAATGGTAAAGAAGCAATTAAAAATTATTGGGAGCCAGTATTTCCAAATTTTGACGGAATGATATTTCCAATAGAGGAAATATATGCAATGGAGGATCCGAATATTGTTTTTGTAAAATACAAAGGAAACATTCAATTAAAGAATGGAGCAGGAGTATATAGTAACGATTATTATTCAACCTTTAAATTCAATGAAGAAGGAAAAATAATAGAGTATGTAGAAATTTTTAATCCAATTATTGCTGCCAAAGGTTTTGGATTAATCGATAAAATCAAATAGTAAGAAATGAAAAAAATAGTTGTATTAACCACAGTCGTTCTATTAAGTGCCTGCGGTAAAACAGAAAAAAAGCATACAGAACAAACAACATTAAAGAAATCTATAAATAAAGAAGTAACCATGAAAAAAGTCAATTTTAAAAGTGAAGGATTAAACTTAGTCGGAAATTTATATTATCCAGCAAATTTTGAAAAAGGTAAAAAGTACCCTACAATTGTTTCTTCAGGAAGTTGGACAACTGTAAAAGAACAAATGGCAGGATTATATGCGAAACGATTTGCAGAAAACGGATTTATAACATTGGCCTTTGATTTTAGAAATTATGGAGAAAGTGAAGGGTTACCAAGAGCTTGGGAGAATCCAGAAATGAAGATTCAGGATATAAAAAATGCAGTGGCCTTTTTAAAAAGCTTACCTGAGGTAGATGAGGATAAAATTGGAGCTTTTGGCGTATGTGCTGGTTCTATGTATACCTTAATGGCAGCTTCTGAAGATGACGATATTAAAGCAGTTGCTACAACGGCATCTTGGTTACACGATGGTGAAGCTGTAAAATTATTTTATGGAGGAGAAGAAGGAGTGCAACAGCGAATTCAAGCGGCGCAAGCAGCTAAAAAGAAATATGCAGAAACAGGTGAGTTTACTTATATAAAAGCAATTTCAACTACCGATGCTACTGCTGCAATGTTTGGAGAATTTGATTATTATTTAAACCCAGAAAGAGGAGCTATTCCAGAATGGAGTGCAGATCAATTTGCCGTAGCTACTTGGGAGGATTGGTTAAAGTTAGATCCGTTTCCATCTGCAGCAAAGTTAAACAAACCTTTGTTTATGGTACATTCTGATGGTTGTGTATTACCAGACTATACGAAAAAGTATTTTGAAGAAGTTTATTCAGAAGATAAAGAGTTGGTTTGGGTAGCAACAGAATTAGCTTCTCCAATGCATCAATTTGCTTTTTACGATCAAGAAAAAGAAGTGAAGATAGCCGTAGAAAAAACAAGCGCCTTCTTTAAAGATAAACTTTAATGTTTTTGATTTTTAGTTTAGCATTAGTGAGAGTTTAAAAGGTATTTTTAAGTTCTCACTTTTGTTTTGTTATAAACTAACTAAAACTTATTTTCTTCGAAGTACTCTTTTAATTGATTTCTATAGCTATTGCCAACTGGGATTTCATGAGAATTGATAAGAACACATTTACTATTGTATTGAGATACTTTCTTTAAAGGAATAATAAAAGACTTGTGTATCCTCATAAAATTGGAGGTGCTTAATTTTTCTTCTATTGATTTTAATGTTTTTAATGCCAAATAATAGTTTTTACCACAAACGATTTTGGCATAATCTTTCATTCCTTCAATATAATCGATGTCTTCTACAAATACTTTTACAAATTCATCTCCTTCTTTGATGAAAAAAGAGGGTTTTTCTTGTGTTTTTTCATTAGAGTTAACGCTTTGAATATTAGATTTAAAGCGTTCTATAGTTTTTGAGAACCTTTCAAATGATAAAGGTTTTAAGAGATAATCGGTAACATTGAGTTCAAAGCTTTCTATGGCGTGATTTGAATAAGAAGTAACCATTACAAACTGTGTGTTATTCTGTGTAAGTTTTACCATTTCTATTCCAGATATTTGAGGCATTGCTATATCTGTAAAGACGATATCTATTGAATGGTTGTTTAGGTATTTAAATGCTTCTACAGCATCGGTGAAGGTTTTAATGATTTCAAATTCAGGAAACCTATTTAAATAATGAACTAGAATGTCAATTGCTAAAGGCTCATCGTCAATAATTATAACTGTGTACTTTTTCATTATCAAAAGTTAATTTCAAGATGAGATAAATATACATTGTTTTCACTTTTAAGTGTTAAACTATGATTCTTTGAGTACGATAACTGAAGTCTCTTTTTTAAGTTTTTAAGTCCTTTACCTTCTCTTGTGTCTTGATTAAAGTGTTGTTTGTTTTGTATACTGTTTTTCACTTTAAACGATAATGATTCATTATGTATGTTTACCGTAATATGAACAAATGATTTAGAATCATTGGTGTAAAACCCATGTTTAAATGCATTTTCAACCAAAGGAATTAGTAATAAAGGTTCTATGTGTATATTCTCGGTAATACCCTCAATTTGTAAACTAATATTCGCTTGTTCTCCAAAACGGATTTTCTCTAAAGCTATATATTCTTTGATAAATTTTAGTTCGTGTTCGAGTTTTACTTGTTTATGAATTGAATCATCTGTCAAGTAACGCATCATCCCAGATAATTTTAAAATGGTGTCGGAAGTTTTTGGATTGTTGCTTAAAGATATGCTATACAGAGAATTAAAAGCATTGAATAAAAAATGAGGATGCAATTGATTTTTTAATAATTGTCCTTTGGTTAACTCTAATTCATTTTTTAATTTTTCATATTTATTAAAAAAATCTAACCGATTAACTATTAATATGAGAGCATAAAACAAAAAAGTCTTCCCCAAAAACTCCGTAAAAAAATCAAAAGTTCTATCGATGAATATCTCGTTATGAATTCTATAGGACTTAGCTGAAGCGATTACCCCAAGAATTATTATAAAGGCAATAATAAAGTACACTTTCACCCAAAACTTTTTAAGTTTTAATACATGATAATAAAGAGCATAAGCCAATACGGCAAAAGCAAAATATTCTACGGGATCACTTGTTAAAAAGAAAAGCCAGTACTTAGGTAATACTAACATCGCTTTTCTAAATAGCATTATAATAATGATACTAATAAAAACGGTGTGAAAAATCACTTTAAAAGCCTGTATCTGCTTATCGGATAAATGAAACATGATTTATTTTTTAATCTAGTAAAGATATCAAAATGTAAAACTGATGTATCGATTGTAGCAATTAGGTTATCTATTGTGAATTTATGTTTGTCGATTTTATTTTTCTTCCTGTTGTAATAAAAATATGTTTGAAAAGAATAACTACAAAACATATAAAAATGAAAGCAAATATTTTAGGAGTTATACTTGCTTTAAGCACACTAACTGCTTTTGGACAAAAATTGAAGCTTGAAAAAGCCTCTCCTTTTACAGCGGTAAAATGGGAAAACTCCCAACCGGTTGTACAATTTAACAAAGAATGGTATGCTTTTGAAAAGTTAGACCATATTCCCATGGATAAAATATTAGATTTCTGTAAAAAAAGGTATGATGTTAAATGGAAAAAACGCTTTTCTGAAGACCTTGTTGAAGTTTTGAAAGGCTTAAATTATATACCAAATGAGAAAGTAAAATTGACCTTGTCAAAAAACGGTATTTCTAAAGAATATACAGGTGTATTTACTTTAGAAAATAGAACTAAGTGTTTGTTGTATAATAGAAGACAAAAAGCCATTAAACCAGTTAGAACAAGTATTAGTAAAATTCAAGCGATTGAAGATTTAAAAGAATTTAAAAATATTCTCGATAATAAATCATCGTATGCTCAGCTTTCTGAATATGATTATGGTACTGCTATTAAAAAACTTGAAAAGCGTATTTTAAATAGTACGAATGAAACTGTTAATATTGACAAATTAGCTCATGAAATGGGAAAAATAATGGCTGAAATAGGAGACAGACATTCATCAATAAAGAATGAAGCTTTTAACAGAAGAAATCATGATACTTATAACTTAAGATTACCTTTTGGTGTTACGGTCTTAAAAGGTAAAGTAATTGCCGTTAAACAAAACAATAATGATAAGAGAAGTTACACATATTACGATGCCAAGTATCCATACATTCACAGTATCAATGGCGTTGTTATAGATGGTTTAATAAATGACTATAATTATAAAAACAAGAAAGCTCCACTTGATACTAAATTTACTAGAGGTGCAAATGCTATTCAAAAATTTGGAGCATTATTATTTAAAAACAATAAAGCCTGTCCTAAAAGCGTAGAAGTTGAATTCTTTAATGGGGAAAACATAAAGAAAGAAACCGTCGATCTAACAGTTGAAAGAAAAGGCTATATCTCAAATTTAAATGTCAATAGTTTTATAGCTGCAAAGAACATCGAAGAAGGGAATTTTGATGATCAAAAGAAACTACTCAGTGATAATATTGGGTATATTAAAATACCAAGAATGTTTCATTATAAAAGAATTGATGGATATAAAGTCTTTTTAGAAAAGACTATTAAGGAATTTTCTAAAACCAACGCTTTAATTTTAGACTTAAGAGATAACCCAGGAGGAAGGAGAAATATTCTTCAAACTTTTGCGAAGTATTTTGTGCGGCCATCACAATCTCCATGGATAGCTAATATAGCTTATCTACGTACGAATGAAAAATTAACTACGGACGAAAGTTCTATGAGCAGTCGTTATTTAAATATGTATAATTCAGATGCCTTTACAAATATTGATAGAAAGGCTATTTATACGTTTAATAAAACGTATAAAATTGCTCGACGATTTGATAAATCTAAATTCAGTGGTCCTTTTTACATGGTTTTACGAAGTAGTGAGGTTTCCTATAAAAAACCAGTTTATATATTGGTAAATGAAAATAGTTTTAGTGCGGCCACTGTATTTACTGCTGCTTTTAAAGGTTTGCCAAATGTTAAGATTGTTGGAGTTACTACTGATGGTTCAAGTGGAAATTCAAGAAAGATGTATTTGAAAAATTCAGGAATAAGGGTAAAAGTATCTACAATGTTATCATTACAACGTAATGGGAAAACTTTAGACGGTAATGGAACCGAACCTGATATATATATTCCAGTTGATGCTACCCAAGTTTTTACGGGAAAAGATACACAATTAGAGAAATTGGTTAATTTGATTAATAAGTAACTGAATAGTAGATAGAAGCCTTGTATTAATAGTTTTAGTTGAAGTTTTTCTTGAGCAGACTATTTCTAATATTTGATTGTAAAAAAATCAAATGGCATTTTTTATATTATTTATAAAGTGTACTGTCTTTTTTATTTAAAACAGAAATTTTATTAATTTTCGTTTTTGAGATATTAATAGAAGAAAAAATAAATTGTAAGATTGGATGGATAAAAAAGAAATAGCAAAAAGATATATAGCATATTTAGAAAATGGAGAGGTAGAGAAGGTTATTTCCTTATTTAGTGATAAAGGGATGGTACAATCACCTTTATACGGTATTAAAAAAGCGAGTGATTTTTATAATGAGTTAGCAAATGATACTTCTAATTCTGAACTTTCTGTAAAAGGGATTTTTCAGGAGGAAGATTCGAATCAATTGGCGCTTTATTTTACTTATAATTGGACGCTAAAAAACAATGAAAAAGTAACATTTGATGTAGTAGATATCATTGAGTTTGATGCTCAAAATAAAATAGATAAACTAATCATTATATATGATACGGTAGTTGCAAGACAGTTAGTTAAGGAATTAAAATAAGGGTGAGATTCAAAATTATATAATGGAAAAATTGTTTAAGGAACTATCAATATCTGCCATAAAATTGGGAGATGTACCATATACTCAAGAGCAAGTTGAAAATAGTTGTTTAAAAACTGATGCTGCTACTGAAAGTAATTTCGAAGTATTAGAAAAAAGATTAGGATGCAAACTTCCGTCTGATTACAAAGAACTAATGTTGTTAACAAATGGGTTTCCTGCTCCAAATAGTATAGAACCAAGTTTTTTACCATTAGAAAAAGTAAATTTTTTAAAGGATATTGATTCAGAATTAATTGAAGCCTATAGTATTGAAGGAATTGAAGAGGTAGGAGAAAATTTAGAAAGAAGTATATTAGTAGGAGGAGTAGATGAAGAACAATATTTTTTATTGATACCACCTAATAAGGAAGGGCTAAAATGGAGGTACTGGAAATTTGCAAATTGGATTCCCGGTGAAGAACCATATGAAAATTTAAGACATTACTTTAAAACAGTCATTGAATTTAATGAAACTGAATTTAGTTTAGAGAATGAGTCTTAATATATTCTTTAGGGCTCATACCTACCTTCTTTTTAAATACTCTTGTAAAATATGCAGGATACTCAAACCCTAATTTATAAGCTGTTTCAGATATAGAAAGATTCGGATTTAATAACAAGCCTTTTGCTTCTTCCACTAAAAACAAATTAATTTGATCTATAGCTGTTTTTCCAGTTTCAGCTTTTATTGTATCACTCATATAGCGATGACTCACATTTAATTGAGCAGCCATCCAATCAACTGATGGAATACCTTCTTCTGCAAATAAATTTTGTTCAAAATAAGTGTTGAGTACCTCTTTAAACTTGGTAATCAAAATCTTGTTATCATCCTTTCTATTGAGAAATTGTCTTTTATAAAATCGATCTGCGTATTTTAGTAAAGTTTCCAATTGAGAAATAAGAATCTCTTTACTAAACTCATCTTGATTGCTTTGATACTCTTCTTTAATGTTTTTAAAAATGTCTTTTATAATTTGTTCCTCTTTAGGAGATAAATGCAATGCCTCATTAACATTATAATTAAAGAAATTATAAGCCTTTATTTTTTCATAAATATCCAAACTACGTATATAATCTTTATGAAAGGAGATATGATAACTTTCAGAACTAAACACCATATCCTTAAAGGTTAATGATTGATTTGGTGCAGTAAACAACATAGTTCCATTAGTACAATCATATTTGGTACGTCCATAAGACAATTCACCAGAAATAATGTTTTTAAAACTAATACTATAAAAATCACAAGATAAGGTCATAGGTTCGTCAAGAGCATACGAATCACATTTTGTTTGCTCACCTTCTTTTAACTCGGTATGCAATACACTGAAAAGAGGGCTTTCAGAATCGGGCAAATCAAAATGTCTATGAAATTCTGATATCGTATTAAATTTTAAAATGGGCATTTTCATATGTATTTGCTCTTTAAAGTTACGATATTATTTTAGGAATTAATTCCAAGGTAGAAGCTTCATGTTTTTGGGTGTTGTATGTCAATCGCATTGCAGGATAAAGCAGTCCTAGTAATTTTCGATATGCCTTGTTAATTTTAGGGTTTACTTCTTCCAGGTCATAAGGAACTACACCGTCAATTTCTATTTCTAGATTACCAATTTTCATGGCACCACTTGGGTTTATTAAAAAGGCATCGTACCAACTCCTTTTTCCGAATTTATATTGACGTACAAAAAAACGTCCTTCAGTTGCAACAATGGTAATGTCTATAAAGCGATGATCTCCACATCTAATTTGATGCACTTTTTTGCTTTGTACTAGTTTTTCTAATTCTTGTATAGTCATATTGAACTCTTTTAAAATAACCTTTTGTTGAGCTTAAGCAAAACAAAAGGTTATTGCGATAATATGAAGTAATAAAAAGGGCTGTTATTTATTAAAGAATTTTGCTACTGCATCGGTTGATGCTTTTACCGCTTCTGGTTTGTAGTAGAAATCTACATGACTAAACTCATCAAATGCTATCGTCGTGTTATCATTAGTAAGTTTTGCTATAAACTGCGTAGAGCAAGGAGCAGTAGATGCATTGGTACCATATATCACTAAACTAGGTTGTACAATTTTATCAGCATAAGCTTCCCCGATAGAAATTAATGACTGCATCGCTTGGTCAGCAATATGTATGTTTGAAGCGTTTTTAACAGTTCCTGGACCTTTTACACCATCTTTTCCGTAGTAACTATAGGTTTCTCCTGCCATTGCCGGATAAGCTGCTGCTGCAACAAAATCCTCTTTTGTCATCTCATCGTCCAATCCAAATGGAGCGTGATAATCGGGTTTCCCAGTTTCATATTGCTTTTGCTTAGACGCATTAGCAGCTGTTATCATAGGGTTGGTAACTTCTTTCCCTAACCATTGAAAACCATCTGCTGCCATCATACCAGAAACCATGGCAATTTTCTTCATTCTATGGTCGGTAACTGCAGCCGATGCGATGATAGAACCACCCTGGCAAACGCCTAACCCATTAATCTCTTCTACAAATGGTAACGTTCCTAAATAAGATACCGCGTCCCAAGTGTTTTCTATTAATCTAAACATATATCTAGATTTTTTATGCTCTCCTGGTAATGCTGGAGAATCTCCCATTCCTAGATAATCAAACCCTAAGAATACAAAACCTCTTGCTGCCATTTCAGGTCCATAGGTTGCCATAACCTGTCCCTTAACTTGTGGAAACGGACTCGCACTTACAATTGCTTTATACTTTTTGTTTGGGTTAAACCCTTCTGGTAGATATAAATCACCTGCTAATTGTACCCCAAATGATGTGAATGTTATACTGTTTTTTCCTGCCTTTAAATTTTTCATGGTATTCGTTGTTTTATGTATTATGGTATTGTCTGTTATACTTTTTTGCTCTTGGTTTTGCTTACAGCTTGTAGCAAGAGCAATGATGCTAAATATTGCTATAATTTGTTTCATTCTTTTTGATTGTTAATGAATTACAGTGCAAATTTAGAATACCGAATACCTTCAAAAATTATACATTTTGGTAACAGACTTATACATTTTGGTTTTTATATATAAGTTATAGAAAACAGGATGGTTTGAATTAAATAGGAGCTTCTTGTGTTTGTTGTTTTACAACAAAATCTCCCCAGTTAGCAATCGCCTGTAACAATGGAACTAAGGTTTTACCGAGATTGGTTAAAGAGTACTCTACCTTTAAAGGTGGTTTAGTAGTGTAGACTTTTCTACTAATAATACCATCTTCTTCTAAAGCTTTTAGTTGTAAGCTTAAAGTACGCTCTGTAGCAGTGGGCATTTTTTTACGCAATTCATTATAACGCAATGATCCATCTATTAAATAATATAAAATGACCGTTTTCCATTTCCCCCCAATAACTCCCATAGTTAAGCTTGTACAACAAGGATATTCTTTGCCTTTGAATTGATGCATAATGTTAATTTTTCGTAAAAATGAATACTATCATTTTTGACCGTTATTGTATGACTACAAAACTATACTTAATTTTGTTACTATAAAAATTATAGTATAAATTATTTAGTTATGAGTTATTATTCAGTATTAGATGTTACACCTACAACTACGGATTGGGTAGAGAGTTATGTTGCTGTTTCTGCAACTATTGTTGCTAAACATGGAGGAAAGTATTTAGCACGTACGGCTTCACATGAGCAAGTTGAAGGAGATGAACAACCAACTACTTTACGTATCATTTTAGAATGGCCCTCAAAACAAGCTGCTTTAGATTTCATGAATGATCCAGAGTATAAACCACATTTAGAAGCACGTACAAAAGGATCTGTAAGCCATCATTATTTAATTGAAAAGAAAGACGATTTAGCGTAAGATTATGAAGATAGTACTGAACTTGTTTCTGGGATTTATTTTATTGTGTTCATGTAATCATATTGAAAACAAAAAAGATAATGCAGAATCTAACAAAAATGTAAAAACAACAAACAAAGTCATTTTAAGTTCTGAAATTGTTTGGGAAAAACTTAACCCGCCAAGAGGAAATAAAAGTCCACAAGCAGGAACTATTTGGGGAAATAGAAAGGGAGCAGTACCCACTGGGTTCTTAGCTAAGTTTGTCGATGGGTTTTCTTCTCCAGAGCATATTCACAATGTAACTTACAGAGCAGTTGTAATCAAAGGTTTGATTCATAATGATGATGCTAATGCTGAAAATATGTGGATGCCTAAAGGCTCATTTTGGACACAACCAGCAGGAGAAAAGCATATTACTTCAGCTAAAGGAAAAGAGAATATAGCATATGTAGAAATTGATCATGGACCATATTTGGTTAAATCTGTAGCAGAAACATTTGATAATGGTGAACGTCCAGTAAATGTAAGTGCGTCAAATGTGGTTTGGTTAGATAGTAACAAGACGAATTGGGTTGATTCAAAAAGTAAAGCTCAAATCAGTTTCCTTTGGCAACATGCAAAGACTAAAAATTTGCAAGGATTATTTATAAAACTACAAAAAGGCTTTAAGGGAAAATTAAAAAGTAACGGAAAAATTTTTCATTCCATAGTTATTGATGGCGAGTTGAATTATAAAATGCCTACTTCGGAGGAGTTAAAAGTACTTGATGAGGGGAGTTATTTTACTTCGGAAGGAGAAGCAGTTCATACAATTTCTAATACTGATCAAGTAATCTTATATATAAGAACTGATGGAATGCTAAAAGTTGAAGAATAAGATAAGGGAGTGTTGAAAATTATTTTTTAAAATGCAATTCGAAGAAATAAATAAAGGGTATAATAATGTGTTCCAGTTTGGTAAGCTGAGTATTGGTGTAGTGGTTCCTATTGAAAACTATGGACAGAATCCTATACCAACAATGAAACATCATATTGAACGAGTTCAATTGATTGAAAGATTAGGGTTTAGAGCATTGTGGGTAAGAGATGTTCCTTTTCATGTACCATCTTTTGGAGATGCTGGTCAAACCTTTGATCCTTTTGCCTACTTAGGATATTTGGCAGCAGGTACTTCGAATATAGCTTTAGGAGTGGCGAGTATTGCATTGCCTTTACACCATCCATTACACGTAGCTAAATCGGCAACCACAATAGATCAACTTTCCGATGGGCGTTTGATTTTAGGGATTGCTTCAGGAGATCGTTTTGATGAGTATCCAGCTATGAATTTCAATCATCAAAAGAGAGGAGAAGCTTTTCGTCAATCGTATGAATATATTCGAAAGGTTCAAGAGAATTATCCTGTATTAAAGAACAATGCTTTTGGAGAGTTACAGGGACATATTGAGGTGTTGCCAAAGGCAGCTGGGCATAAAATCCCCATGTTAGTTACTGGGTTTAGTCAGCAATCATTAGAATGGAATGCAGAGTTTGGAGACGGCTGGATGTATTATCCAAGAAATCTATTACAACAACAATATACTATTGCAGAATGGAGAGAAATGATTCCTCAAAATTATAGTAAACCCTTTATGCAACCGCTCTATATAGACCTTCAAGAAGATGATGATTTTAAACCCCAACCAATTCATTTAGGGTTTAAGATTGGAGCAAATTATTTGGTAGAATATTTCCAGCAATTAGAAGAGATAGGGGTAAATCACGTAGCATTAAACCTTAGGTTTAATACCCATAAAATTGAAGATACCTTAGAACGATTGGCTGAAAAAGTATTACCCAAGTTTCATTCAGAAAAAACAATAAAAATAACACAATGAAAACGATTTTAATCACAGGAAGTACAGATGGTATTGGGAAGTTAGCTGCAATTAAACTCGCAAAAGATGGACATACTGTATATATACATGGAAGAAGTTCTGAAAAAGTATCCAATGTCATTTCAGAAATTAAAGAGGTATCAGGAAATATAAATATCGATGGATTTGTAGCTGATTTTTCTGATCTAGAAGCAGTAAAAAAAATGGCTTCAGAGGTAAAAGAAAGATTGGTGAAACTAGATGTGTTAATTAACAATGCTGGGGTTTTTAAAAGTAAGATTAATCAAAATGCATATGGAGACATAAGAATGGTAGTTAACTATTTTGCTCCTTACATACTAACCAATGAGTTGTTACCAATATTAGAAGATGCTGAAACTTCACGTGTTATCAATCTAAGTTCTGCTGCACAAGCACCCGTGAATATCGAAGTTGTAAAAGGAGCTGAGGTGTTGAATGTGAACTCGGCATATGCCCAAAGTAAATTAGCATTGACAATGTGGACTTTTGATTTAGCTAATAGGGTAAAAAATACTACAGCAATAGCGGTAAATCCAGGATCGCTATTGAATACACGAATGGTACAGGAAGCTTTTGGTCAACATTGGAGTTCTGCAGATAAAGGAGCAACTATTTTATATGATTTGGCTGTTGCCTCAATTTATGAAAAGGAAACAGGAAAATATTTTGATAATGATAAAGGAGATCCAAAAGGAACCTTTGGAGTAGCACATATAGATGCTTATGATAAAGTAAAGATTGAAGAATTAATAAAAACAACGAATAAAGTTTTAAACATATGAATTTAAAAGAAGTATTAAACTGGCGTTATACCACGAAAGAGTTTGACCCATCAAAGAAAATTTCAGAAGAAGATTTTGAACAAGTAAAGGCCTTATTGCAAATGAGCCCTTCAAGTACAAATTTACAACCTTGGCATTTTGTAATTGCCGGCACAGAAGAAGGAAAAGCACGTTTCGCAAAATCAACTCAGGGATTTTTCTCATTTAACGAAGCAAAGATTTCAAAGGCCTCTCATGTAGTTGCTTTTTGTGCAAAAACAGATGTAGATGATACATATATGAAGCATTTATTAGATAAGGAGGATAAAGATGGACGTTATGCTTCTGCTGAATTTAAAGAACAAATGTATGGCGCGAGAAATATTTTCGCAGATATTCATCGTTATGATTTAAAGGATTTTCAGCATTGGATGGAAAAGCAAGTATACTTAAATATAGGTAACTTTTTATTGGGTGTAGCTGCATTAGGTATTGATGCAACACCAATGGAAGGGTTTGATATGAAGGCATTCGATGAAGAATTTGGGTTAAGAGAAAAAGGGCTTACGGCGGTAACCTTAGTGTCTTTAGGATATAGAACAGAAACTGATTTTAACGCAAAGTTGCCAAAATCACGTTTATCAGAAAAAGAAATATTCACTACGATATAGTTGAACAAGATTGTAAATAAAAGCCTCGCATTTGTGAGGCTTTTTTTATGTGCTTACTTAAACTTGTAAAGTGCAATTAATTAACGATATTTGTGGTTCAACTATTATTAAAAACTAATTATGGCAATGAATAAAAATACAGTATTAGGGTGGGCAACCTTGATAATGATACTTATGGGGATTTTACTGGTGTGTTTGGCAGTTTTTAAATATGATGAAATTGCAGGATATGGTTTTGGAGCCGTAGGTCTTGGATTTTTTGCAAATGCGTGGGTGTTTAACGCTCTTAAAGGAAGGGTATAACAATTTAAAAGAATAAAAATGTCAGACGATAAGAAGATTATCTTTTCAATGAATAAGGTTTCTAAAACCTATCAATCAACTGGAAAGCAAGTTTTAAAAGATATCTATTTAAGTTTTTTCTATGGTGCTAAAATTGGAATTCTTGGTCTTAACGGATCAGGTAAGTCTACCTTATTAAAAATTATTGCAGGTGTAGAAAAGAACTACCATGGAGATGTAGTTTTTTCTCCAGGATATAAAGTAGGTTATTTAGAGCAAGAACCGCAACTAGACGAAGATAAAACGGTTTTAGAAATAGTAAAAGAAGGTGTTGCAGAGACGGTAGCAGTGTTAGATGAATACAACAAGATCAACGATATGTTTGGTTTAGAAGAAGTGTATTCTGATGCTGATAAGATGCAAAAATTAATGGACCGTCAAGCAGAGTTACAGGATAAAATAGACGCCTCTAATGCATGGGAATTAGATACGAAGTTAGAAATAGCAATGGATGCACTTCGTACACCAGATGGAGACAAGAAAATAGGAGTATTGTCTGGAGGAGAACGTCGTAGAGTGGCATTGTGTAGATTGTTATTACAAGAACCAGAAATCTTATTATTAGATGAGCCTACCAACCACTTAGATGCAGAATCGGTACACTGGTTAGAGCATCATTTAGCACAATATAAAGGAACTGTTATCGCAGTAACGCACGACCGTTACTTCTTAGATAATGTAGCAGGTTGGATTTTAGAATTAGATAGAGGAGAAGGAATTCCTTGGAAAGGAAACTATTCTTCTTGGTTAGATCAAAAATCAAAGCGTTTAGCGCAAGAGAGTAAAACGGCAAGTAAGCGTCAGAAAACATTAGAACGAGAGTTAGAATGGGTACGACAAGGAGCGAAAGGACGTCAAACTAAGCAGAAGGCTCGTTTAAAGAACTATGATAAATTATTAAATCAAGATCAAAAACAAGCTGAAGAAAAATTAGAAATCTTCATTCCAAACGGTCCGCGTTTAGGAAACAATGTAATTGAGGCAACAGGAGTTTCAAAGGCATATGGAGAAAAGTTATTATATGAAAACTTAGAATTTAATCTTCCGCAAGCAGGAATTGTTGGAATAATTGGACCAAATGGTGCTGGTAAGACTACAATTTTTAGAATGATTATGGGAGAGGAAACTCCAGATGCGGGTACATTCTCAGTTGGAGAAACTGCTAAGATTGCTTATGTAGATCAATCACATGCTAATATAGATCCGGATAAATCTATATGGGAAAACTTCTCAGAAGGTCAGGATTTAGTAATGATGGGAGGAAAGCAAGTAAACTCAAGAGCTTACCTAAGTCGTTTTAATTTCTCAGGAAACGAGCAAAATAAAAATGTGTCTACTTTATCAGGAGGAGAGCGTAACAGATTGCATTTAGCAATGACCTTAAAAGAAGAAGGGAATGTATTGTTATTAGATGAGCCTACGAATGATTTAGATGTAAATACATTACGAGCTTTAGAAGAAGGTTTAGAGAACTTTGCAGGGTGTGCAGTAGTAATTTCACACGACCGTTGGTTCTTAGATCGTATTTGTACGCATATTTTAGCCTTTGAAGGAGATTCTCAAGTATATTTCTTTGAGGGAAGTTTCTCAGAGTATGAAGAGAATAAGAAGAAACGTTTAGGAGGTGATTTAATGCCAAAACGAATCAAATACAAAAAACTAATTAGATAAAATTAAAAAAGAGAAGCACAACGCTTCTCTTTTTTTGTCTTTTTAAATTAGAAGGAATATTAAACTCCACCAGACCAATCACACATACAAGTACAAGGTATGTACTTTGGACAGTAATTTGGACATTGCACTTCACAATTTCGAATTCCTCCTTTAATTGCTTTTTGTGCAGACTTATCTAAGGTAAGTCCTAAGCTAGAAATATTTTTTAACATAGTTAATAGTTTTAAGTAAATCAATATTAGTTTATTTAAAGCTCATAGTTAGGTGAAAAACCGTAAAATAAGTAAGGATATACCTTTAAAATCTTAATATGCAATTGTGAGGGAATAGGTGATGTTTTAAAAGGGAATAGTTAGAAGTTTTTATAAATGAAAAAAAGCTTGTATAAGCAAGCTTTTTTCTTTAATCCCCTAAAAAAATCCGAAGCTTAACGCTTCGGATGTTGCGGAGAAAGAGGGATTCGAACCCCCGGTCCTGTTACAGACAACGGTTTTCAAGACCGCCGCATTCGACCACTCTGCCATTTCTCCGGTGCTTATCAGTATTATTATTTCCTGATTGCGGGTGCAAATATATGACCTTTTTTTAGTTTAAAAAAAGTTTTTCCTGACTTTTTTTAATGATAAAATCATTGAGAATTGTAATTGTTTTAAAGTCAGAGAGTTTTGCTCAAAAATAATTTTAGATTTTTTTGAAATAATTTTTAAACCGTGGAAATTTTAAAAAAGAATGCCAGTTTTATGTGTTTTATTCTATGATTTATGATGGTTTTATATTGTATTTAAATGTAGCTTTTGTTGTAAAATAACTATACCTTCGTTTAAAATTATATTATTATAGGACATGTTTAATACATTTGGAAACATTTTACGTGTAACTACCTATGGTGAGTCACACGGTGTAGCTATAGGAGGAGTCATTGATGGCTTTCCTGCAGGAATGGAAGTTGATTTTGAAGCAATACAAAATGAATTAGATCGACGTAAACCTGGACAATCTAAAATCGTAACTCAACGTAAAGAACCAGATACGGTAGAATTTTTATCGGGAATATTTGAAGGGAAGACTACAGGAGCTTCAATTGGTTTTGTTATTAAAAACACAAACCAGAAGAGTAAAGATTATAATCATAACACCAATGTTTATAGACCTTCGCATGCCGATTATACCTATGATAAAAAATATGGAATTAGAGATCATAGAGGTGGCGGACGCACTTCAGCAAGAGAAACAGCCAATTGGGTTGTGGCAGGAGCTTTGGCTAAACAATTGATTAAGCATATCAATATAAACGCCTTTACATCTTCTGTAGGAGATATTTTTATAGATAGACCTTATCAAGATTTAGACTTTTCTAAAACTGAAAGTAATATTGTACGTTGTCCAGATGAAACTTCTGCGGAAAAGATGATTGAAAAAATCAATCAGATTAGAAAAGCTGGAGATACGATTGGTGGTACTATTACCTGTGTAGCCCAAAATATGCCTGTTGGTTTAGGAGAACCAATCTTTCATAAGTTACATGCAGAGTTAGGAAAAGCAATGCTTTCTATTAATGCAGTAAAAGGATTTGAGTTCGGAAGCGGGTTTTGCGGAGCAAAGATGCAAGGTTCAGAACACAATGATATTTTTAAAGAAGATGGTACTACAGAATCGAATCTTTCAGGAGGAATCCAGGGAGGAGTTTCTAACGGAATGGATGTGTATTTTAGAGTAGCATTTAAACCGGTAGCAACCATTATGCAAAATCAGAAAACGATAAATTCTGAAGGAGAAGCCACAGAAATACATGGAAAAGGACGACATGATCCTTGTGTAGTACCAAGAGCAGTACCTATTGTAGAAGCACTTACTGCTTTGGTACTGGCAGACTTTTGGTTGCTAGATAGAACAAGAAGAATATAAATAAAAGCTGAACTTAGTTCAGCTTTTTTGTTTATAAAAACTACAAAGTAGTCTTGTGTTATGTTTGGTTTTTTTTGTAATTTTACAAAGTCACTTCGAGTGATTTCAGTTTTCTACTGAAATTGTATCGAGAAGTTATACAACTTGTTCTCGATAAAATCATTCTAAAGACATTTTAGTAATATTTTATTGAGAGAGGTATGGACTACATTAAAGGGCGTGGTGCGCAACATAATACGCATAATAAATTCTTACAGCACCAAAAAGAGGTCTTAGATGACTTTTTAAATTATTGCGAACTAGAGAACGAATCGGCAGATGATAATAAAACTACCTATTTAGAAATATTTCCCAAAACAATATTAAATAAAGTAACCAGTCCGGATATTGGATTTACCTATTCCATGAATCCCTATCAGGGGTGTGAGCATGGTTGTATTTATTGTTATGCACGTAATACACATGAGTACTGGGGGTATTCAGCCGGTTTAGATTTTGAACGTAAAATTTTGTACAAAGCAAATGCTCCTGAATTGCTTGAAAAAAAGTTAAGAACTAGGAGTTGGGAAGCACAAAACATTATGTTCTCTGGAAATACAGATTGTTATCAACCTATAGAAAAGAAGCTTGAAATTACACGTCAAATGTTACAAGTGCTTTTAAAACTAAAACACCCCGTGAGTATAATCACTAAAAATTCTTTAATACTCAGAGATCTAGATATTCTAACGGAAATGGCAAGCATGAATTTAGTTCGCGTGAGTATTTCTATAACTTCTTTGTCGGAAGAAACTAGAAGATTGGTAGAACCAAGAACAGCTACTATTAAAAAACGATTACAAACAGTACAAACCCTTTCAGAAAATGGAATTCCGGTTAATGTAATGATGGCACCAATTATACCCTCTATCAATAGTCATGAAATATTACCATTAGTAAAAAAAGTAAGTGAACTTGGAGCAAAATCTGTTGGATATACAATTGTAAGATTGAATGGTGCTATCGGTGAGATTTTTACAAATTGGGTTAGAAAAACTTATCCCAATAGAGCAGATAAAATACTTCATCAAATAGAAGAATGTCATAATGGAAGCTTAAATGACTCTAGGTACGGGAATAGAATGCGAGGAGAAGGTAAAATAGCTGAACAAATTAATATGCAGTTTAAATTAGCTCGAAGATTGTATTTAAAAGAAAATCATTTTCCTCCTTTAGATTTTACTAAATTTGATAAATATCAAACCAATCAAATGAGCTTATTTTAATGGATTTTTATAATCAACTTTTGGAAGTTTTATCTTCTAATTGGGAGCAAGAAGTATCGCTTAAAAGGAATGAGTATTTAGTTTCAAAAGGAACCATCAATACTGATTTGTTTTTGGTAGAAGAGGGGAGTTTACGTGTCTTTATTGATGACGAAGAAGAAGAACATACCATTCGATTTGGTTACAAGAACTCTATCATAACTGCTTTAGATTGTTTTTTAACCGAAAAACCAACCAAATTTTATATTCAAGCATTGAAAAAATGCAAGTTAAAAATGATTTCTAAAGCTCGTTTTAATGAACTTATGCAATCTTCAGAAAAGAATAAAAAAATATGGGAACAACTCTTACAGAGTTTTGTGTACCAACAAATTGAAAGAGAAATAGATTTGATCACTTATTCACCTCAAAAAAGGTTTGAAAATGTCTTGAAAAGGAGTCCGCAAGTGTTTCAAGAGATTCCATTAAAATATATAGCTTCCTATTTACGAATGACTCCAGAAACGTTATCTAGAATTTTAAAAACTCTTGATTAGCCTCAAGAATTACGAATTTTAAAATGCTCAAATTTGAATAAAAAATTAGAATGGTTTTTAATACAAATGAATTACTTCAAGATTTAAAGGAGTTAGTTGAATCACATATAAACTATGTAGAACAATTACAGCAATTGGCAGAGGCTGATTTACAAAAGAAGCAAGCATCAACATCATGGTCTGCAATAGAATGCCTAGAGCATTTGAATTTGTATGCAAAATTCTATAATAAGGAAATACGAAAAAGAATAAACGAATCTAGATACCCGAAATCGGCAATTTTTAAATCAGGTTTTTTGGGGAATAAGTTCGCGTTAGATATGCTTCCGAAGGAAGGTATGAAAACCATGAAAACTTTTAAAAGTAAGAACCCTATCTATTCAAATTTAGTATCAAAAGAGGTATTAGCTCAATTTTTAATATTGCAAAAAGAGTTGAAGGAATTATTAGAAATGGCGAGGGAAGTGGATCTAACAAAAACTAAAACAGCTATTACATTACCACTCTTAAAATTTAGATTGGGTGATACGTTTCGATTTGTTATTTATCATAATGAACGCCATATAGAGCAAGCTAAAAGAGCTTTAAAATAAAAAAGAGAACATTCAAGTTCTCTTTTTTTATTTCTTATTTGATATCTAAAAATACACCTCCTGAAAAGGAAGGATTGGCGGCAATGATTCTTCCTGAAACGGCACTGTCAAAACTTGCTGAAACTCCGAGCTTTTTAGTGATATAATAGGCAGCTTCAAAACCAAAACTTGTAAATTCAATATTGTTAGCAAAAATACTACCATTGCTATTGGCCGCAGTTAAGGTTCCATTTTTTATTGATTTTAAAATGTTTAAACGCCCAATCAGCCAAAGTTTATTGTTAAACAAGTTAAACCCTGTTTCAAATCCACCTCTAAATTCATCTGAAAACCCTTCAGACCTGTTGTTATATCCAATATAGGTTTTGGCATAAAAAGGAACGCTTCCAAATGAATTAGAGAATCCTAAAGACGTTGATAAATATTGGTTGAATTCTCCATCACCGGTTTGAAAACTACCATCACTACCTCCACGATCATTACCTGTAGGGATTCCTAATAAAAGTTTAACATCTGCTGCCCATTGTCCTTTTTTGTAAAAAGCATATCGAGCACCTAAGTCAATGTCTCCAAAAGAATTAAACCCTTCACCTTGTTGAATAGTATTGTTGTTAGTACCCGATATTTGGTTGTTTTGTGCTGTCCTAGCGAAAAAAGGAACATACGCAATAACATCTATCTTATCAGAAATACCATATTCAGCATAAATGTTTGTGTTGAATTGAGTTCTAGTTACATTAGGATCTATAGCACCTGTATCTGTATAATGTTGATCAGATTTTAAATACCAAGCAGATAATTTATAGTATCCTTTTCCTTTTCCTTTAGACCATTGAGCCATTATTGAAGTTGAACTCATGGCAAATACCATTGCGATTAAAATATATTTTTTCATGTAGATTATAGTTTCTTAAGATTATTCAATTTCTGCATCTCCTACTTTTACACTAAATGGTTTACACCAATATAAAAGATGTGAAAAATCATTAATTTTTGTGTCCTCAATGATGTATGTATGCGCTCCGTTAAATGTAGAGACAGCAGATATTTCTTTGGCTCCACTAACAGTGTTTTCATTGTTTGTTAGGTACAAGAACAGCCCAGGTAAACTTGAAGAGGCTTGATAGTCATCATTTATAATAAGTTCTAGGTTATTAGAGTTGGCTATTTCCTTCAAAGTAAAGGTACCTGTTAAGGTATAGCTACTGGTTGTTTTGATAGTTCCCGTTCTTTCTTGAAGCGTATTATTATCAACCATTTGAGTTGTAGCGGTTACCATATTGTCAGCTGAAATTGTTTGTCCAGTTTCAGATGTGGTTGAAGCGGTAATAGTTGAAGTTCCTTCCGCTAAGGCGGTTATTAAACCTGTTTGTGAAACTGAAATGATCGTTGGGTTAGAACTACTCCAAGAGATTTGAGGAGTTTTAACGCTTCCAACATTGTCTGTATATTTTGTAGAATACTGGTGAGTAGTATTAATTGTTATTTGCTCTATTGGATTGTCAAATGATAATTTTTCTTCAACTCTGTCATTGATAATATCGTTATCTATACAGCTTTGAAATATCAAAACAAAGGCAAGTAAAAATTGAGGGTATTTCATGTGAATATTTTTTATAGTTGTGAGTTTTGTCGATAAAAAAAGAAATCATTACATCAGATTAGTGTATTTTAGTTTCGCAATTTTTAAAACAAGACATGTTTAACAATCCACTGCTTTTTTTTATTTGCTCGCTAGGAGTGTTTAATGGTATTTTAGTAAGCTTGTTTTTTTTGTTTTTTAACAAAACAAAAAGAGTGTCTAATTTTTTATTTGGGCTACTTGTTTTCTTTTTAAGCTTACGAATAGGAAAGTCAGTCTATAGGATCTTTGCTACAGATCATGATTTGTTAATCATGCAGATTGGTTTATCGGCATGTTTTTTAATAGGAGTGTCGCTTTTTTACTATGTAAAAGCATCTGTTGAGAATAAAAAAGAAATTCCGAAAAGCTGGAAAGTTCATTTTTTAAGCTTGTTTAGTTTTATTACAATGATTGGTTTTATAAAACCGTATAAGAATAATTTTGAGTTTTGGGGGTGGTTTGTTTGGGTAATCTATGGAACATGGGGAGTGTATTTACTTATGGCTACGTATGTCTTGAAGAATGTACTTGTTAAAATAACCAAAAGGTTAGAAAAAAATACAACTTCCGAGTATTGGTTAGTTGGAGTTTTATTAGGGAATTGGTTAATTTATTTAGCATATATAGTAGGATATTACTACCTGTATTTAATAGGTACTATTACATTTTCAATTGTGTTTTATGGACTCTTATTTTTCTTTTTATTGAAGAGTAATAGAGACTCAATTTTTAGGGATTTACCAGAAAAATATTCTTCGAAAAAGATTGCGATAGATGAAGTTTCGTTATTAAAAGAAAAGTTAGATGCTTTAATGATAGAAGAAGAAATTTTCAAGAAATCAGACGTTAAATTATCATTGATTTCTGAAAAAATAGGCGTTTCTACGCATAAATTATCACAATTTTTAAACGATAATTTGGGAAAAAGTTTTGCTACTTTCTTAAATGAGTATCGAATTGAAGAAGCCAAGAAACTATTAAGAGAAAATGATAAAATAACATTAGAAGCTATTGGTTTTGAAGCTGGATTCTCTTCAAGATCAAACTTTTATGCTACCTTCAAGAAGATTGTAGGGAAAACGCCTGCTCAGTATCAAAAACAGTTTTATTAGTATAGAATTATAATGCAGGACACCTGTATTATAGAAAATCATCAAATTAAAAGGACATTTTAAGAGGTTTGAATTCAAATTAAAAATCTTTTAAAAATGAAAATCCTATTTACATCAATTTTTACGGTATTAACCATAAGTTGTTTTTCTCAAGGTGGGCAACAACAGGTTTCAAAAAGAGCATTAGTTGTAAATACCTATGCTATTAAACAGGGAAAAATAATTAACTACGATAAGAGTTTTGTATCCGATGATCAATTATTCTTTGAAAGTTTAGGGGCACCATCACAAGAAGTTTGTTTGGATGATAAACTAATTAAAAAAGTACTTGAAGATTATATGAATGGAAGTTCATATAACCAACATAAAATGTTGGAAGATGCATTTGCTAAAAATGCAACATTGTATTTAACAGGAAGAGAAGGCTTTAAAAGATATACTCCAAAAGAATATGTGGGTTTCTTTAAGAACGGTGTCAAAGGGAAATTTAACGGTAGACATGGTAAAATCTTAGGAATAGAAGTAGTTAAAGATATTGCGACAGCTAAAGTCGAAATCTCTATGCCATCTAAAAGCATGGTATATATAGATCTGTTTTTACTGAAGAAGTTAGAAAATGGTTGGAAAATAATAAGTAAAACGGCTACTAGAGTTGATAATGAAAAGAAATAAAGTTTTACTTGTAGTAATACTATTGCTGTTATTTATTGTGCAGATAAATGCTCAAAAAGCGGTTGTGAAATATGTGGACACAGAAATAACTATAGATGGAAAGTTTGAAGAATCCGTTTGGGAAGAATTACCAGAGTATACAGGATTTTATAATTATTTGCCTACTGATATTGGGCTTGCTAAGAATCAAACTTCTGTAAAGCTATTTCATAACAAAGAGTATTTATACATCAGAGCTATTTATTTTGATTCAACAACGAAAACACAAGTAAATACACTAAAAAGAGATGTGTCTATAGCTTTTAGTGATGCGTTTGTTATGATTTTGGATACACAAAATCAAGAGCAGAATGGATATTTCTTTGCAGTAAACTCATTAGGAAACCAAACAGATGGTTTGGTAGGAAGAGTAAATGATAGTTATAACTTAAACTTTAGCTGGAATGCTATTTGGAAATCAAAGGCAGTTTTAAACGGAACAAAAAAACAATATGAAATAGCTATTCCACTAAAGTCTTTAAACTTTAATAAGGGAGATGCAGTTTTTGGAATTCAGTTTTATGTAAGAGATATTAAAAATAACTCATGGACAATTTTGAAAAATGTAAAAAGGAATTATGCTAATTTAGACTTGCGTTTTACTGAAAAGTTTTTAGTTGAAGAACTACCAGAAAAGTCAAGTTCTCGATTTGCTGTAGTTCCATCTATAAGTGTAAATTACCAAGAAGATGTTGCTTCAGGAGGGCAGGAAACAACATTTGTTCCCAGTGTAGATGTTCAGTATAATGTAACATCTTCATTGAAATTCGATGCTACTTTAAATCCAGATTTTTCGCAGATAGATGTAGATCAGCAAGTAACTAATCTTACTAGGTTCTCTGTTTTCTTTCCAGAAAGAAGAAATTTCTTTTTAGAAAATGCTGATTTGTTTTCTAATCTTGGAGTAAACGGTGTAAATCCTTTTTACTCTAGAAGGATAGGAAGTAGTTCTGATATTCAGTTTGGAGTTAAATTATCTGGAAATATAAGTTCTAAGACAAGAATAGGAGCTCTAAATGTCCAAACATCTAAAGAAAATAATGTGGCCGCTCAAAACTATGGAGCATTGGTTTTAGAACAACAATTGTCTAAGAACTTTACTTCGACTGGTTTTCTAATTAATAGACAGGAAACCGATGGTTTTAGTTTTCTGAATAATTATAATAGAGTAGCGGGGTTTAATTTAAATTATAAGTCGGACGATAATAGATGGGTTGGGTTAGCTAACTATGGTAAGAGTTTTAACGATCAAGTTAGTAATAAAGATGATTTTTATAACCTGTCTGTATGGTATAACAAAAGAGAACTAGAGGTATTCGCTTCCATTAAAAAAGTAGGAGAGAACTATTTAACTGATGTAGGTTTTACTCCTCGAATTTATAATTACGATGCAATTAATGATGAAGTAGTAAGAGAAGGCTATGTGGAAACTTCTTTAGGAGTAGAATTCAAAAAGTTTTATGAGAATTCTAAAACTTTGAATTTTGTTCGATATTTAAATTATAGAAACAATGTTTATTTAGATGAGCACGGTGCTATGAATCAAGTATCACATTTTTTAAATTCAGCAGTGTTTTTTAAAAATTTATCAGCAGTATATTATGTTTTAAATTATGATGAGATTGATCTTAAATATGGATTTGATCCGTTAAATAATGGAAATCCCTTAGCACCTAGAAAGTATAATTTTGTAACATTAAAGTTAGGATATAATTCGGCAAATAACCAACTTTTTAGATACCGTTTTAATGTCCAGAAGGGTTCTTATTATAGCGGGAATAGAACTAGCGCAGGGGCTTATTTAAACTATCAATTATTACCATTTGCTAACCTGGAATTATCTTATGATATAAATAAAGTGGATTTAAATGAGTCAGGTAAGGATACTTTTCATTTAACGAGGTTTACTGGGCAGGTTTTCTTTAATAATCGTTTGAACTGGACTACCTATGTACAGTACAATACGCAACGAGATAATTTCAATATTAATAGTCGATTGCAGTGGGAGTATAAGCCATTGTCGTATATCTACCTAGTGGTCTCGGATAATTATAATAAATATATAAACAGAACCAATTGGGGAGTAGCGTTTAAAATTAATTATCGATTTGATTTTTAGTGAATGCATAAAAAAAGCCTGAGAATTTCTCAGGCTTTTTTTATTTAGTTATTAGAAAATTAAGCTAACATAGTAACTGGATTCTCTAAATATGTTTTTAATGTTTGTAAGAATTGAGCTCCTACAGCACCATCTACCGTTCTATGGTCACACGCTAAAGTTAATTTCATTGTGTTTCCAACTACGATTTGTCCATTTTTAACAACTGGCTTCTCAACAATAGCACCAACAGATAAAATAGCAGAGTTTGGTTGATTGATAATAGAAGTAAAACTTTCTATACCAAACATACCTAAGTTAGAAACCGTAAATGTACTTCCTTGCATTTCAGCAGGAGTTAATTTCTTATTACGAGCTCTACCAGCTAAATCACGTACTTGAATATCTATTTCATTAATATTCATGTGGTCTGTATGTCTTAATACAGGAACAACTAAACCGTCCGGTACAGCAACGGCAACACCAATGTTTATAGCTTTGTTGTATACTGTAACATCATCTTTCCAAGTAGTGTTTACTTGTGGATGCCTTCTTAATGCCATAGCACAAGCTTTTACCACCATATCATTGAATGATACTTTAGTATCTGGCATTTGGTTGATAATCTTTCTTGAAGAAATAGCATTGTCCATATCTACTTCGATATTTAAGTAGAAATGAGGAGCGCTAAATTTAGAAGCAGCTAAACTACGTGCAATTGCTTTACGCATTTGAGAGTTTTTCACCTCTTCGGTTCCTTCTTCTCCTGCAATAGCAAAATTAGTTACTGCTGTAGTAGGAGTAGCGCTTGTTTGAGCTGGAGCTGCTACTTTAGCGGCTGGAGTGAAGTTTTCTACGTCTTTCTTAACAATACGTCCGTTTTCACCTGTACCTTTAACTTCAGCTAAATTAATTCCTTTGTCTTTAGCTATTTTTTTAGCTAATGGAGAAGCAAAGATTCTACCAGTATTTGAAGTAGTAGTTTCTGCAACAGGAGCTGCAGCTTGAACTACTTTTTCTTCTTGTTTAGGAGCCTCTTTAGTTTCTTCTGAAGCGGTACCTCCTAAGTTACCTGATTTTGCAGCTTCAACTACTCCTGAAACATCCGTTCCATCAGGTCCAATAACAGCTAATAAACTATCAACAGGAGCACTTTCACCTTCATTGATTCCTACATACAATAAGGTTCCTTCATAAAATGATTCGAACTCCATTGTTGCTTTGTCAGTTTCGATTTCAGCTAAAATATCTCCTTCTTCAACTTTATCTCCTACATTTTTTAACCAAGAAGCAACTGTACCTTCTGCCATAGTATCACTTAAACGTGGCATGGTAACTACTTGAACTCCTTCAGGAATTACTGCAGTAGCACTAGGTACTTTTTCTTCTTTTTTTGGAGCTTCTTCTTTAGTTTCAGCTGGAGCTTCAGAATTACCATTAACTAATGCTTGATAATCTTCACCTTCTTCACCAATAATAGCTAATAAGCTATCTACAGGTGCAGCTTCACCTTCTTTAACTCCGATATATAATAAAGTACCTTCGTGGAATGATTCAAATTCCATGGTAGCTTTGTCAGTTTCAATTTCAGCTAAGATATCTCCTTCTTCTACTTTGTCACCAACACTTTTTAACCAAGTTGCCACTACACCTTCTTCCATGGTGTCACTTAAACGGGGCATATTAATTACTGTAGCCATAATTTAAAATGATGATTTATTTAATAAAAGGATAATCTTTCTGTTCGTATACTACGTCATGTAAAATACTTTCATCTGGGAATGGAGATTCTTCTGCGAATTTTTCACATTCTTTAACTAAGTCTTTTACTTCTTTATTGATAGTTTCTATCTCTTCGTCTGTAGCATATTTTTTCTCTTTAATAACATCTAAGACTTGAGTAATAGGGTCTATTTTCTTGTATTCTTCTACCTCGTCTTTTGTACGGTAGTGTTGTGCATCTGACATAGAGTGTCCTCTATAACGATATGTTTTCATTTCTAAGAAAGTAGGTCCGTCTCCTCTACGAGCTCTTTCAATAGCTTCATCTACTGCTTCTGCTACTTTAATAGGATTCATTCCATCTACAGGTCCACATGGCATTTCGTATCCTAAACCTAATTTCCAGATGTCTTCGTGGTTTGCAGTTCTTTCTACTGAAGTACCCATTGCATATCCATTATTTTCACAGATAAAAATTACAGGTAACTTCCAGTTCATTGCCATGTTAAAAGTTTCATGTAATGAACCTTGACGAGCTGCACCGTCACCGAAATAACATAATGTAACAGCATCATTTCCTTTATATTTATCACCAAAAGCTAAACCAGCTCCTAAAGGGATTTGCCCACCTACAATACCATGTCCACCATAAAAACGGTGTTCTTTAGAAAAGATATGCATTGATCCTCCTAAACCTTGAGAGGTTCCTGTTGCTTTACCATATAATTCTGCCATTACACGTTTTGGATCTTCTCCCATACCAATAGGTTGAACGTGATTACGGTATGCTGTAATCATTTTATCTTTGGTTAAGTCCATTGCATGTAAAGCACCTGCTAGTACTGCTTCTTGACCATTATATAAGTGTAAAAATCCTCGTACTTTTTGTTGAATATAAACCGCAGCTAGCTTATCTTCAAACTTTCTCCAAAATAGCATGTCTCTATACCAATTGATATAGGTTTCTTTGGTGATTTCCTTCATTATAATTAGTTGTTTATTTAAAGTTTGTTTTGATTGTTTCAAAACGTAGCTACAAAAGTAAGTAGTTTTTAGTAATTTAGAAAAAGGTTCTTTGTAAAAGTTACGCAATGGATTTAGTAAATAAAAAGATATACCTTTTATTCCTTTTCTTTCGCAACAATTATCGTGGCTTTAGCGCCTGTTGCAAGGTTCCATTCGTTAGATGAAATTAAAAAACCAGCATCATTAAAAATTTTAAAAGCCGCAGTGTTTGGCCCTGAAGTTCCTTGGTTTAAAGCTACAATTTGAATAGTATTTACTCCTTCATCTAATGGAATATTAAATGATTGGTATCGTTGTCTCAAGGTAATGTTCTCCACCACAGGAACATCGTTAATATAAATAGTAACTCTATCTCCATCTGGATATTGAAAATCTCTACAAATAATATTAACACTTTGTGATTTGGTGCTAAAACTTCCTAAATCTTGATCAATTACAGGATAATTGTATTGACCATTAATCTTTTTAAAAGCTTTAAGATAACGCTCTTCCGCTATTTTAGCTTTGGTAAGTATTCCTTTATTTTCGAAGTCTCTTTCCGCTTGCTTTTTTTGCTCTTCTTTTTGTTGTTTGTTATGAGCAGTTTTAAAGCCATCATCACTTTTGAAGTCTAAACTTTTTGGTTTTTTAGCTTCTTTAGCTGGCATATTAAAGAGTCCAATAGTATTTGAACCTTTTTCTTTACCACCACTACTACCATCTAATTGAGCATACATAGATTGTGATATCGTTAAGCTAATAAGTATTGAAAATAAATGTTTCATAGTAAGTTGTTCAACGCAAATATAGTGCCGATTTGATATTTTGGTCCAAATAAATAGTTAAAACTTACTTGCTTAGAATTTATTTAATGGGAAAATCGAAATAGGTTTTTGGAAAAGGTTCATTTCGCAAAGTAAAGTGCCACCATTCATTCGTGTAAGGTCTGAAACCGTGTTTCTTCATTACCTGTTGTAGCATTCGTCTGTTTTTCTTTTGCTCTTCGGTAATATTTTCAAAAGTAATATGCGACTGTGGCCCAAAGAAATCATAAGGACTTCCCATATCTAATTCCTTACCTGTTTCAAGGTTTACAATAGTTAAATCTACAGAACTTCCTCTAGAATGTCCTGATTTTGAAGCGATATACCCTAATTTAAATAAATATCGCTTGTTTATTTTGGGGTAGTATTGCTGTTTCATTAGGGTGTCATTCATTACTCTAGCCCATTTTACAAAATGATTTACAGCAGTTTGAGGGCGATAGGCATCGTAAACTTTTAAACTAAATCCTTTTTTTAAAAGTTCGTCTTGTACTTTTTTTAGAGCTTGAGCGGTTAGGGTAGAGGTAATTAGCACATTTTCTTCATACCCATTAATAGGAATACCTACAAAGTTGTTATGGTTGCAATAACGTAGTTCTTGTTGTATGGTTGGAGCGATGTCTCTTACATAAGAAAATCCTTTTGGAAGTTCTTGCGATTGTAATAAAAAAGAGCTCAACAGTAAAAAAGAAAAAATCCATTTCATGCAGGTAAAAATACAGAATTCGATTTTAAAATATCCGTTTAAATTAACAATAGTTGATAGGTTAGAATAAGGCATAAAAAAAACTCATTATACTATAATGAGTTTTTTTATATATTTTGTTTTAGACTATTTGTTTTTCATCACATACTTGCTAAAACTTTTTCCGTTTATTCTAGTATACTTTGAGTCAATATCATAAGCAACTTCCATGTTTTTGATGTCAAACTCTCCACGTACTTTAGTGTATTTAAGATTTAAATCTTCTTCGAATCGTACATTGTTAAAAGACACTCCATCATTAAATTCAGTATACTTAAATACAGCGCTGTCTTTAAAGATTGAGTTTTTAAAGCTTACAAAACGTTTAAAGTCTGCGTATTTAAAAGTAGCTGGTTCTTCAAAAAGAGTGTTTTGAAATGTGATATCCTTTTCAAATTTTGCATACTTAAAAGTAGAAGCGTCATTAAACTTTGTTCCTGAGAAATCAGTGTCTTGTTCAAAGTCTGAATATTTAAACATTGCTTTTTGTTCAAAGTTACAGTCTTTAAAAGTAACTTTATCTTCAAAATTAGCAATAAATGTATATCCGCTTTTTTCGTGTGGTATATATGCTAACACATCATCTTTAAAAGTACAGTTTACAAAAGAAATACTATTGGTAATTTGCTTTTCAACGGTATTCGAACCTCCATTATTCCACCATCTACTTCTTTTAGGTAGTTTAGGTAATGCTTCATCCATATAAGTAAGGTCTAAAATACCTTCAATAGTTGCATTTGAAATGGTAACAGATTTACCATCTTTAATATCTTTTAAAAGATCGGCTGCGTTAATTGTTTTTTGAGAAAAGCAAAATGTAGTTGCAATTAAAAAGCTAAAAAGTGTAATTATATTTTTCATGGGTTAGATTTTTATTGTTTTTATAGTAATGACATTTGAAAAATAAATTTGTGACACTATAGCAAAAAAGAAAACAGCATTTAAGAAAACTTAAATGCTGTTTTGTGTATGTGTTGCGAGTAATTCTTAGTTTACTGAATCACTTAAACCAGCTCCTGCTTTAAACTTAACAACGTTCTTAGCAGCGATTTGAATTTCTTTACCAGTTTGAGGGTTTCTACCTGTTCTTGCAGCTCTTTGAGATACAGACCAAGTTCCCCATCCAACTAATGCTACTTTACCACCACCTTTTAAAGTGTTAGTTACATTGTTAGTTAAAGAATCTAATGCAGCCTTAGCAGCAGCTTTAGAAATACCTGCGTCAGCAGCCATAGCATCGATTAAATCTGATTTGTTCATAATTTAAATAGATTTTTAAAAATTAATTAATGTTTCTTGCTAAATAGCTCAACAAATATAGACGGAATGCGGGATTGCGCAAGTTTTGTGGTGAAAAAAAATGCAATTTGTTAATAAATAGGGGTAAAATGTTAATAACCGAACTTGTTTTTGACTATAAAAAGCCATATCCCTTTAAAATAAGGGCTTACAGCACTTTTGCATTTTCCGAAAAGCTATAACCGTTTAATAAGCTAGTTGCATCCATTAGTTTTTTACCAGAAAGTTTAATTTGATGTATGATAAGAAAACCATCTTTAACGGCTACCTTCATTTCCTTTTTACTGGTTACAATAGCACCAATTTCAAATTTATGATTTTCATATTGTTTAGACACTTTATACAACTTCGCAGTTATTTGGTCATCATTATTTACAATTGTCGTCCAAGCAGCAGGGTATGGATTTAAACCACGTATATGATTATAAATACTGCCTAATGACCCTGTCCAATCTATTTGGCAGTTATGAGGAAATAGCTTTGGAGCAGATTTTTCTTCTAGTTCTGGTTGTTTTGTGGTTGTTACATCTCCTTTTTTAATAAGGTCAACAGTTTCTGCAACTAAATCGGCACCTAAATACATTAAACTATCATGTAATTCACCAACGGTTTCATCTTCTTTGATGTCAATTTCTTTTTGCAAGATGATTTCTCCGGTATCAATTTTATCATCAATAAAAAATGTAGTAACACCAGTTTTAGTTTCTCCATTGATAATAGCCCAGTTAATAGGAGCCGCTCCACGATACTCTGGTAATAAAGAAGCATGTAAATTGAATGTACCATAAGAAGGCATGTCCCAAACAGATTTTGGTAACATTCTAAAGGCTACTACAATTTGTAAATTGGCATTCCATTCTTTTAATTGTGCTTGAAAATCTTCGTTCTTTAAGTTTTTAGGTTGAAGAATAGGTAGGTTTTGAGATACAGCATATTTCTTAACTGCTGATTGATTTAGTTTTCTTCCACGACCTGCTGGTTTATCAGGGGCAGTAATTACTCCTACTACATTATAGTCATTGTCAACTAAATGTTTTAATATAGTTACGGCAAAATCGGGAGTTCCCATAAAAACAATACGAATATCTCTCATTATAATAAGGTGTATTTATTTAAAGAATTTAATGTTACTTTTTCTTCAGATAGTAATAAGCGCAAAAGTATTAAAATGTTTTCTTCTTTTGTATTTAGCAGTTCACAGATTTCTCGAGAACTTAACTCTTCATGCTCTTTTAAAAGTATGATAATATTTTCCTCTTTAATAGTATTTGTTTTTTCATGAAGACATACATCGCACTTGCCACATTTTTTTGTTGAATTTTCATCAAAATAAAAAAGTAGTTGTTGACTTCTACATACCGTGTTGTTCTGAATGAAATACAAGAGGTCTTCCGTCTTTTGCCTTTTTTGTTTAAGGAAAGTTTTTAAGTCTTTGGAAATTCTATTAATGGTTGCATCATCTTCTCTTGGAACCAAGAAATAAAGTTTACTATCGGTATTCGCTTTATTATATATAATTGTTTCACTTTGTACCAATCTTTCTAACTCTTCAATAACGCTCCACGAAGTTTGATTGATTTTTTTAGCAATCAAAAATTCATCAATTTTTGTTTCTTGATCAAAAACACCTCCATATAAACGTAATATCGTTTGTACGGTTTTATTATTTTTTAATGAATAGGGAGATGTCAAAAATTGAATAGTTGATTTTTGATTATATCCGTTTTCTAATTGTATAATCCCATTATTAATTAAGATTTGTAGAATACTATATACCTTATTAATAGGGAATCCATATTTATTACAAAAGTCTAAAACGTTTAGATTAAAAGAGGTTTCGATAAGTTCTCCTTTGGCTATTTGAAAATGTTGGTATAACTTCTGATGCACCAATTTTACATCATCAATGGTTGGTAAGGCTTTTGTCTGTAGCTCTTTTGTTAACTCAATATCGCTTTTGTTTGTTAAGACAACAGAAAAAGCTTTAGCTCCATTTCTACCGCCTCTTCCTGCTTCTTGAATGTAATTTTCAATAGAAGAGGGTAAGTATAAATGTACAACAGCTTTTACATTGGATTTGTCTATTCCCATTCCAAAGGCATTTGTAGCAACCATTATTGGTGTTTCTTCAGTATACCATTTATCGAATGCTGTTTTCTTTTCAATAGAAGATAATCCACCGTGGTAATAAGAGCTCTTAAACCCTTTTGCATTTAAATAATTACTAATATCCTTTGTTCTTTTTCTAGAATTTACATAAACAATTACCGGTGCTTTTGTTTTTGTACATATTTGAGTAAGTCTATATAGTTTATCTTCTGTAAAAAAAACTTGATATGCTAGGTTCTCTCTATAGAACGATTGTTTAAATATAGATATGTTTTCAATATTTAAAACAGAAGAAATATCTGAAATTACTTTTTGCGTAGCGGTTGCAGTTAATGCTATAATTGGAGTATCTGGATGTATGCTATTTAAAGAATAAATGTTTCTATAAGAAGGTCTAAAATCGTGCCCCCATTCAGAAATACAATGCGCTTCATCAATGGCAATTAATGAGACGTTTAGTTGCTTAATTTTTTCTTGAATAAACTTTGATTGTAGTCTTTCAGGAGAGATATATAAAAATTTGTAGTTTCCAAATCTAATATTATCGAAAAGCGTTATGATTTCGTTTTGTGTACTTCCAGAAGAAATGGTACAGGCTTTAATTCCTTTGTTGGTTAGATTTTGTACTTGATCATCCATCAAGGCAATTAATGGAGAAACAACCAAGCATACTCCTTCAAAACAAAGTGCAGGAATTTGAAAACACAAAGATTTACCACCACCTGTAGGCAGTAGAGCGATCGTATCTTTTTTATCAAGTACAGTTTTTATAATCTGTTCCTGTACAGGTCTAAAAGTATCATACCCCCAATAATGTTGTACTATTTGTAAGGCTTTATCAAACATTGTTTATAACGACTGTAAAATAAATTCGCAGCGTTCTTCAACTGTTCCAAAAGGAACATTCACAATAGTATATCCTATCTCTTCATAAGCTTCCCTTAAAAAAGTATCAATCTTAACAGCTTGTTCAAAGGTCTCGTATCGTTCATTGTCAGAAACATAAATTTCTTCCCATGGAGCTAACATAAAAACTTTATCATAAAGATATTGGTTGCTCTTCTCTTTATACATAGGAGGGTATTCAGATTCTAAATAATTCATATAGGCATGGACATCTGGAATACCACGATCAAAAAATATAATTTCAGAAGTGCTGTTTTTAGCATCAATATACTGCTGCTCTCTTCCTTCTAATAGCATTTGACTAAACAATAAGGGTTGCGTTAAAAATAACTGATCAATCCCTTCTTTTTGAGCTTTTAGTGTTACTTCTCGTGAAATTTCGGGCATACATTCATATCCTCTTTTAATAAATTCTCTTAAAATAGAAGATTTTCCGGTTCCTGGCCCACCAATTAAAACTACTTTTTGTTGCATTCGGCAAAAATAGAGGTTTCAATTTATATATATAATAAATAGTGTAATTTTGTAATCCGTCTCTAAAAACTATATTTTATAGTTTGATAGAAATAAAGAAATTTAATAATTAGATAAGAATGACTAAAAGAGAAGAGTTTTATAAGAAATTAAAGGAAAAATTGGATACAACAACTACATTTCCGTCAAATTACTTATATAAATTTATTGTGCCTGCGGAAGGAGATCAAGTTGAGCAGGTTAAAAATTTGTTTGATAAAGGAGGAGCAATTATTACAACTAAAAAATCTAAAACAGGAAAGTATATTAGTGTGTCTATCAATTTAAAAGTAAAAAGTTCAGACGAGGTTATTTCTTATTATCAAGAAGCAGAAGTGATTGAAGGTATAATTTCACTATAATTATAAGATGAAAAAAAGTATTGTATTCATAACAGGTTTAATTTTCAATTGTATTGTTGTAGCTCAAAGTAATAAGGTGTTGTTAACTGTAAATGAAACACCAGTTTATATTGATGAGTTTAAGCAAGTTTATGAGAAAAATTTAGATTTGGTAACAGATGAAAGTGCTAAAGACATAGACAATTATTTAGAGTTGTATATAAACTATAAATTAAAGGTTCAGGAAGCTTACCAACTCAAGTTAGATACAATAGCAAGTTATAGGAAAGAATTAGAAGGATATAAAAAAGAGTTATTAGTACCATATCTTCAAGATAAAGAATTTATTGAAAGTTTAGTTGAAGAAGCCTATGAAAGAACTAAGTTTGATGTAAAAGCAAGCCATATTTTAGTTAGAGTTCCTAAGAACATCTTACCACAAGATACGTTGACTTATTATAATAAAATTAATGAGGCAAGAAAAAGAATTCTTCAAGGAGAAAATTTTGAAGAAGTAGCAAAGGATGTGTCGGAAGATCCATCGGCTACAACTAATGGAGGAAACTTAGGGTATTTTAACGTCTTTAAAATGGTGTACCCTTTTGAAAATGCAGCATACACAACAGCAAAAGGTAATGTTTCTAAACCATTTAAAACACGGTTTGGCTACCATGTAATAAAGGTATACGATAGAAGGCTTTCTAAGGGAGAATTCGAAGTAGCTCATATGTTGCTTAGAAGTGAAAATGAAAAAAGCAAAGAAAAAATAGAGGGTATTTATAAAGATATAAAAGAAGGTAAGATAAGTTTTGAAGACGCTACGAAGGAATTTTCAGAAGATTTAATAAGCGCTAAGAATGGTGGTAAGTTGAAGCGTTTTGGGACAGGTGATATGGTTGAAGACTTCGAAAAAGTGGTTTTAAGCTTAGAAGAAGAAAATGAGATATCTAGCCCTTTTAAAACCCAGTTTGGCTGGCATATTGTAAAATTAATAAAGAGACACCCTGTAGCGTCTTTTGATGAGTTAAAATCAGCATTAAATAAGAAAGTTCGAAGTTCAAGTAGGATTAAATTATCTGATAAATCGATGCTTGATGGTTTAAAAGAAACGTATAAGATTCAAGTTAACGATAAAGCTTTACAGCCATTTTATAACTTAGAGAAGAATGTTGATTTAGACAATAAATTAAAAGAAACTTTGTTAGTTATCAATGAAAGGGAGATTCTTCAAAAAGATTTTTATAAATTTATTCAAAGGAGAAAGAATTATTCTGTTAAAGAGTTGTTTAATCAATTTAAAAACATTGAAATTCTCAATTATTTTAAAGATGATTTGGTGCAAAATAATCAAGAGTTCAGAAGTGTTTATTTAGAATACAAAGAAGGATTACTCTTGTTTGAATTAATGCAACGTAAAATTTGGAACGAGTCTTCAAAAAATAAAGAAGGGTTGGAGAAATACTATCAAGAAAATAGGAAAAAATACGCTAAAGAACTTTCAGAAATTAGAGGGAAGGTAATGAATGATTATCAGAAAGATTTGGAAGAAAACTGGATTGAAGAATTGAGAAAGAAGAATACCATAAAAGTTAAAAAAGGAGCATTAAAAAAGCTTAAAAAAGCATATAGCAAAACATAGTGAGAAATTTTGTTTTAATCATATTAGGTCTATTTATAACAAGTTGTGATTTGGTTTCTTTGAAAAAAGAAAAGGTAACAGATGAACGGCCAATAGCAACAGTTAATGAAACAAATCTTTATAAAAGAGACATTATTTCAATGATTCCTAAAAACTTGTCAAAGCAAGATAGCATTGTTTTAGTAAAAAGTTTGATAAATTCTTGGGCTAAACAACAATTGTTTTTAAAAAAGGCACAAGAGAATATTTCTTCGGTAAACAGCAAAAAAATTGAAGGTCTTGTAAATGATTACAGGAAGAGTTTATATATAAACGGGTATAAAGAACGTTTGATAAAACAACGTTTAGATACCATAGTAAATGAAGAAGAAATAGCAACGTATTATGATAACAATAAAGAAAACTTTAAGCTAAATGATGAATTGGTACAGTTTGAGTTTGTGCATTTTGGAGAAGACTTTTTAGATAAAAAAGAAACAATAGCACAGTTTAAATCAGACAAAGAAGAGGATAAAATTTCTTTGGAAGAAAATTCAATTAGCTTTAAATCTTACCGATTAAAAGACTCTGCATGGGTGTCGGTTGACTATTTAAAGGAGAAAATACCTCCTTTTAGAGCAGAACCTAAAGAAAAACTGTTAAAAATATCAAAATTCATTCAAAAAGAAGATAGTTTAGGAGTATATTTGGTCGCTGTAAAAAAGATTCTTGGAAAAACAGAAATAGCACCTATGGGAGTTGTTGTGCCAAGAATTAAACAAATTATTTTACACAAGAGGAAAATAGAATTAATAAGAGAGATAGAAAAAACGCTGATAAATGATGCAATTCAAAATAAAAACTTTAAAGAGTATTAATACAGTTCTAGCACTTCTTTTTACAGGTGTTTTATTGGCACAAACTGAAACTGAAAAAATAGATGGAGTAGCAGTAGTGGTAGGAAAAAACATTGTGCTTGATTCTGATATAGAAAAATTTAAAAAAGAAGTTGAATTAAGAAGTGAAGGTAAAATCTCATACTCTGATTGTGAAATGTTAGAGGAATTAATGCAACAGAAATTATTAGCGCATCATGCAGTTATTGATAGTGTAACGGTATCTCAGTCTGAAATTGACAACAATGTAAATAGAAGTTTAGCTTTCTTTAAAAATGAATATGGTAGCGAAGAAAAAGTAATCGCAGCATATGGATTTAATGATATAGAAGACTTAAAGAAAGAATTAGCAAGAGTTCAGAAAGAAAACTTATTAATAGAAAAAGAACAAAAGAAAATTACTGAGAAGGTAGATGTTACTCCAGAAGAAGTACGTGTATATTTCAATGGATTAAAAGAAAAAAACGAACTACCTGAAATTCCTGCTGAAGTTGAGTTACAGCAATTAGTATTAAAAGCTGAACCTACAGAAGAAGCAAGTCAGAAAGTAATTGATAAGCTTAATAAAATTAAGAAGGAAGTTGAAGAAGATGGCGCAAGTTTTAAATTAAAAGCAATTATAAATTCAGAAGATCCTTCTGTATCTCAGAATAGTGGTAGATATGTAATTACAAAAGATACTGGTTTTGCTAAAGAGTTTAAAGAAGTTTCGTTTTCTTTAGATGAGGGACAAATTTCAGAGCCTTTTAAAACAATTTTTGGGTATCATATTATTATGTTGCATAAAATTAGAGGTAAATCTAGAGAAGTATCTCATATTTTATTACAACCAGAAGTTTCTGATGAAAAGTTGAATAAAACTAAAGAAGAATTAGAGAAGCTTGTAAAAGAAATAAAAGAAGGAACAATTTCTTTTGAAGAAGCAGTAAGAAAGCATTCTGAAGATGAAGAAACAAAGAATAGTGGAGGGTTGTTAGTGAATCCTTATACAGGAGAAACAACTTGGGAGCTTACAAGAATGCCACCAGATTTATTTGGTAGAATAAGTGAATTGAAAAAGGATGATTTGTCTGATATCTTTTATGATGAAACTAGAGGAGGACAAAAGATGTACAAAATAATTTTTCTTAAGGATAAAACTGAAACGCATAAAGCAGACTTAGTAAAGGATTATGTAAGAATGCAACAGTTTGCATTAACTAAGAAAAAAGAGGAAACGATTACTAAGTGGTCTAAAGAAAAAATTCAAGAGACTTATATCAAATTAGGTGATGAGTACAAAAAGTGTACTTTTAACAAAGATTGGAAAAAAGAAAATAAATAGTCGTAAATAAATTTACTATATTGTGATTCCCGCTACGGCGGGAATCTTTATTTAAAAAATTAACATAAATAATTGTTTTAAAATATGTCAGATGTAACTGCGGTAAACAACTTAGTAGTAAAATATAAAGAGTTACAGCAAGAAATAGGAAAAGTAATAATAGGACAACAAGAAGCAGTAAACTTTACATTATTATCTGTTTTTTGTGGAGGACATTCGTTATTGGTAGGAGTTCCAGGATTAGCAAAAACCTTATTGGTGAATACCATTTCTAATGTTTTAGGATTGAATTTTAAAAGAATTCAGTTTACACCAGATTTAATGCCTTCTGATATATTGGGAAGTGAGATTTTAGATGAAAGTCGTAAATTCAAATTTATAAAGGGTCCTATTTTTTCTAATATTATTTTAGCAGATGAAATTAACCGTACACCTCCAAAAACACAAGCAGCTTTATTAGAAGCAATGCAAGAGCGTTCGGTTACTGTTGCAGGACATCATTATCAATTAGATTTACCATTTTTTGTGTTAGCAACACAAAACCCAATAGAACAAGAAGGAACCTACCCATTACCAGAAGCTCAGTTAGACCGTTTTATGTTTTCAATTAACTTGGAGTACCCATCATTTGATGAGGAGGTTCAAGTAGTTAAAAATACCACGTCTGATACTACCAATACTGTGAAATCATTATTTAGTGCACAAGAAATTTTGGAAATTCAAAAATTGATTCGAAAAATTCCAGTGGCAGATAACGTAATTGAATATGCAGTAGGTTTAGTAGGTAAAACCAGACCTAATTCAGATAAAGCAACTGATTTTGTGAAAAAGTATATTGATTGGGGAGCAGGACCAAGAGCATCGCAAAATTTAA
Source organism: uncultured Tenacibaculum sp. (assembly GCF_947498805.1). Taxonomy (GTDB): domain Bacteria; phylum Bacteroidota; class Bacteroidia; order Flavobacteriales; family Flavobacteriaceae; genus Polaribacter. The sequence goes on from NZ_CANMLT010000001.1 coordinate 366,123, forward strand.
TATTAGCAGCCAAAGCACATGCTGCAGTGAATGGAAAGTATTCACCAGATATTGAGGATGTGCAAGCAGTAGCTGTTCCTATTTTATCTCATAGAGTTGTGAAAAACTATAAAGCAGAAGCTGAGAATATTACAGTTAAAGAAATAATAACATCATTATTTTAATAAACCTAAGAGATCTAAGATCTCTTAGGTTTAAATATTTTTTATATAGAAATATTTCTTAAAAGAGGCTCTGCATATAAAGCAGCAGCATCCACTTCTAAAACTTCAATAACAGTATTGCTCGAAGAAAATTGATAGAAATTTCCAGAAATAGCTCCTTGAACCAATAAACTCTGGTCTCCAATATATTTAAAACTCGTTTTTTTCGGTGTTTTAAGAGATGTATCTATAGAATTTTCTAGTTTATTATTTTGGTAATATTCTTTAAGTTTTATTCTTTTTTGACCACAACATGACATAATTAATAATGTTTTAAGAATTGTTTTTTTCGATTAATTTTTGAAGTATACACACAGCTCCAGATAATGAAAACCATAATAAAAAGAAATTTTCAATAGAGTTTGCCTTCCAAACAGCAAAAGGAATTGCTACCCATACACTTAAGCAATAGAAGCAATCGAGCAAGTTTCCGAAGAAACTTTGCCCTAATTGCATTCTTATTTTGATTACCACATCCAAAGGACCATCTTCATGACTAAATAGATATGTGATACGCCAAATGGCTAGCATCATTAGTATGAAAGTGAAGGAATCCATTGATTAGGATGTTTTACGTTCAATGTAGAAACTATAATGTCTTTTGTATCTAGATGTTTCTAATCCAGAATTATATCCGTTTGTCACTCGTTTTGCCGCTGTTAGCGCTCCAGAGATAACAACAAATTGTTCACCAGTTCTCATCCAGCCATCTTCATCATCTGAAGGTTTTAATTGAATGTTTACAAAATCATTGGTGCCAAATTTATCAATAGTACCTCTATATCCTGGACATGTTGGATCAGTATTAGATGGATTATTTCCAGAATCTATGGTTCCTGTTTTATCGCCAGAAATGGATGATGGACTAATGACTTCGACTTCAATGTTTGGAGCAGGACATTTTCCCATACTCAATTTATAATTATCAACAAAACCATAAGGATCGTTAGCTTTAATTGATAGGTTTAAAGGTATTTTCATTTGACTATCAGTTAATCGATAAAGTCCACAAGGAATTTTTTCAACAGTGCCTGCAAACCCAACACTTCCAATTCCAAAACCAAGAGGTTTATTGTGGATAAATAAAGCAATCATATCTCTGGCTGCTGGTATTTGATTTCCGTTAACATCATACCCTTCAATTAAAAAATGAACAGTTCCTGGAGTGTCTTCATCATAAATATTTGTATTTAGGCGTATATACCTGTCTAGTCTTGAAAACTCCCAATCGATTCGGTTACCACTAGCGTCTCCTAAAAAAGCTTCTGTTTGAATGCACTTGTATGCTGGAACTTCTATGGAAACACCACCATCTACGTTAAGCATAGTAGCAAATGGTCCTACCAAATCACCGTGGTAATTAGGTAATGATCTTTTTGAAAATTGTGGATGCCTATATACCTGTTTTACAAACTGCCAAGGATTACCAGGTTTACGATAACGAATGGTATAATGCCTAATAATTGGGTCATTTTCTTCTCGTTCTGCATTGTACATACATCCATGAAAATCAACCGTTCCAGCCCAAGAGGCACAATCTACTGAGAAGCCTGCTTGACTATTTTTAACTGTTATTTTACCATCTGCATGCAAATGATTACTATATCCTTCTCTTTTTAAGATATTTGGATTTGTTTGTGCTAAAGTATTTTGGTTTCCTCCAATAAATACATTTCCTAAACTACCTACTAAGTTTCCATTAAAACATAATGGTCCTGTAGTCTCTATTTTGCTCTTAGGAAGACATAGGTTAATTCGTTGTAAGTTTTGCACATTGAATCTTGGAGCAGTTTCAAAAACTGTTTTAGAAGGATTAAATGTGTCTTGAACTTTTACAATAATATCAGGTCTTAATTGAGTAGCATATGTCTCGCCTGGAGCGGTATCTTGAAATATATCTTTTAGTTTGTCCCAGAATCCATGCTTAAATTTAAAGAGATAGTTTCCATGCATGTCGGTAATCGCATCTCCTAATTTTTTACGATGACCATCTCCAGTATAACTTCCTCCTGCTAATTCACTTGTAGTACGGTCGTATTCCTCAAAACTTAAAGTAAGATTGGCACCCACTTCTGTATCACATCTAAAGCGAGAAAAGTCAATGCTTTTTGCTAGTTCTAAGCGATCACTAATATCTATTGTTTGCAAACTGCTTAAAGAAGTACTGGCTTTTAACATACTGCTCTCTACTTTATAATTTGAAAGCAATAAGTCTGAATTATTAGTGTCTTTTTTCGCTTTGGCAATTTCTGTTGTTTGTGGAATTCTTCTGTAGATATTTACTTCCTGAATTGGAATTTGAGCTTCATCTACCACATTTATCATAATTGGTTTAAAACCTGGTATTGGATCTGGACCAGGTTGCGGTATTGGTGGAAATGGAGGATTGATAACTTCCTCTGGAATCCTTTCTGGATAGTACTTTTTAATAATGTCTCTTATACGATCTACTTTAAGAGCTTCTAATAATTGTTCATGGGTATCAATAACAAACCATCTTCTAAAACAAGGGTTGATAAGACAAAGTCCACTATATAAAGTTACATTACCATAAATCATATAATCATTGATTAAGGCAGTGCTTTTACATTCAAGAATTAAATCATTAAAATCATTGTCTCCTCCAGAGTCGTTTGATTCTACATCAAAAACGTAGTCGTTTCCAATTTTCCTTGGAAATTTAATACGAGTATCTGAAAGTTGAAACCCGCTTCCTGGGTTATGTTCAATAGAGATACTCCATTGGTCTCCTTTTACAATTACAGGAGACATGTCAGTGTTAGCATCATAAGCGCCATTTCCTGTGGTGGCGCCACTTACTATAAAGCGTTGGGGATAAGAGGCCTGTTTGGTTTTTACGCCAATAGACCAGTTTCCTTGCATTGAAACAATCATAATTTAGTTTGGTTAAAAAGGTTAATAATTGCGCAAATTTACGTCCGTAGCTTAGTTTTTTATCAGTGTAAAATACTGAATATCAATGCATTTTATTCCTGAAAATTACCTTGTGTTTTTCCTAGTAAGAAAAGGGGTTAACTGGGTAGGGTAGTGCTAGTTATAAAAAAACGAGGACATTTGTCCTCGTTTTTTTTTGTCTATTTGTAGAAGTGTTAGTTTATATTCCAAAAGGGTTATCTATAGATTCCATAGGCTTTGTAAACCATTTTGGACCGTCTTCTGTCATGTAAATATGATCTTCATGTCTAATTCCGAAAGCATCAGGAACACAAATCATAGGTTCATTACTAAAGCACATTCCTGGTTTAAGAAGTGTGTGGTCGTTTCTTACAATATATGGCCACTCATGAATATCTAACCCAATACCATGCCCTGTTCGATGTGGTAGTCCTGGTAGTTTATAGTCTGGACCCAGATTGTGACTTTCTAAAACCATTCTAGAAGCATTATCTATATCAGCGCATTTTTTTCCTAGTTGGGCCGCATTAAACGCTGCCAATTGCGTCTCTTTTTCTATATCCCATATGGCACGCTGTTGTTCAGTAGGTGTACCAAAAACATAGGTTCTTGTAATATCAGAAATGTAGTCATGAAGCATACAACCTGTATCTACAAGCACAACTTCATTTTCTTCTAATGCTTTTGGAGTTTTTACACCATGGGGAAAAGAAGAATCTACACCAAAAAGAACAATACAAAAATATGATCCAGATGGAATTCCGTAGTGTTTATGAGCTTCATTAATAAAGTTTGTTACTTCTTCAGTACTAATACCAACATACAAAATTCTTGCTACTGCTTTTTGAACTTCCAAAGTAATGTCCATTGCACGTTGAATAATGGCAATTTCATTAGAAGATTTAATCATTCTACAGGTTGCTGTAATAGATTTAGCATCTTCAAAAGCATAATCTTTAGTAAGCTTTTGAATTCCGTTTGAAATAAAGAAAGGTGTTGCTTCATCTATTAAAATAGTACCACTTTTAATGCCTTTTTCCTTTAATAAATTTAAGAACAAGTCATATGGACTCTCATGCTCTTCCCAACAACGAACTTTACCTTCAACTAGCATAAAGTCTAAAATTGTTCCTTCTTCAAATTTTGGAGCAATGTATTCTAAACTTCCATCAGCATATAAAATCGCTCCAACCATACGTTCGCTTGAGTTCCAACGAGTACCTGTAAAATAGTATAAGTTGGTCCCTGCATGTAAATACATGGCTTTTACTCTTTGTTCATTTAACAAAGTAGTTGCTTTTTTTACGCGCTCTTCGAACTCTTCCTTTTGTATCGGTTGAATATTAGTTACCCAAGGCTTTATTTTTGCTAGTTCTTTCTCTGTAGTGGAACCTCCAATACCTATCATTTTTAATGTTTTAGTTGTTGTATAATTTATGAATTTTCGTTTCTTCTCCTAACCAAGATTGTAGTTTATCGTATATTTTATCCTGATCTTCTTTTGAGAAGTGCTTTATTCTAGTAGAATGGTCTGCTTTTTCTAAAACCATTTTCAAGGCATCTACTTCTGGTTTTGGAGAAGGAGCACAAGCACCCCATGGATCATAAGCCCCATAAATGTAAATGATTTTATCTCCTTTGTTTTCTACAAAATCTCTAACTTTTGTAATGTACTTAGGGTTATAAGTAAGATCGACATTTTTCGGTGCAAAACGATTATTTGAAGTATTCTTTACCACTTTTAGTAAATCTTTTACTGGTGTAAAATCAAAACCATAGTACCCCAGTTCTTTTAAATGTTGATAAAATGAAGGTAGGTAAGTGTGGAATCCCTTATCGCTATAAAAACCTATTCCAACATCTTTATGGAACTTTCGCACAATTTCTTTTGTAGAAGCGTTAATCGCTGGTAATTTATCACAAGCGCCACCTCCCCATTGCCAGAAAGAAAAAGGAAATTCTAATACTAAATATTCCAAAGCTTCTTCATGTGGTACTTCGGTGAATTTTAAATCGTTTTCAGTTGCAATTTTTTTAAATTCTTCAATAGATTCCTTTCGGTTTTCTAAAACTTTTCTTTGCAATGCTATAATATGATCTCTACATTCTTTACTTCCAACAGAGTTGATATGGTTTGTTGTTCGTGGATCTTCTGTACCATTGATAAGCGGAGCAACATAAGGTATTGCTACATCTACATCGTTAGGATATTTTGATTTATAAATTAAGGTGGTTTCTCCACCTTTACTAATTCCAGAAGAGATCCATTTTCCTTTGTATAAAGATTTTAATTTGGTAACGATGCTATGATAGTCTTCAATGGCATTATCATTTGTTAAGTATTTCCAAGGAATTGAATCTGGTCGAGATTTTCCATACATTCTATACTCTACAATTACTTGGTTCCCTTTAAAAATATTACTTAATTCAGTAGTTCGATTGTAAGCACTGTATCCATCAGTAACTATAACAGTCGGTTTTTTATAGTCGCTATGAGAAATATACATGTAATGTTTAAATGTACCTTCAGCAGGATTGTTTGGATTTAAATATTGATCAAGAACTATTTTGTAGGCTTTTGTAAAATGATCTTTGGTGGCTATAGAATCAATTGTAGCTTTTGGAAACAAGGTTTGCAGTTGTTCCTTAAGATCTTTGGATGCGGTATCCTTAATTTCAGTTTTACAAGAAACTGAAATCAATGAGATACAAAATAGTAGAAATATAGTTTGTAAATGTTTCATTAGATAAAATATTAGTACAAGTAAAAATACTGGTAAGCAAATACATGTAATAATATAATATTAACTACTGTAGGTATTATATTGATCTTTGTAAGGGTAATATTTGATGTGTAAGCTGGTATTTTTTTATTTTTAATCTATGAATGAAATTATTCAAATTCCCAGTGAATTTATTGAAGAGAATACTACGTTTACCGAACTAATTGATGAACTGCGATTAGCGTTTTCAGAAAGTGCTACAATAGTACCTATGCGCCATCATCATGATTTTCCTAATCCGAAAGTAAATGCAGATTCCACCTTATTACTTATGCCAGCTTGGAGTCCAAGCAAAAGTGCTGGAGTTAAAATTGTTACGGTTAGTCCGGAAAATGCACAATTTGACTTACCATCAATTAATGGAACTTATTTGTATTTAGATGCAGTAAAAGGTACAATAAAAGCCATTTTAGAAGCAAAAAGTTTAACGGCAAAAAGAACCGCAGCGACTTCTGCTTTAGCATCATCGTTTTTGTCAAGAAAAGATGCAAATAGTTTATTAATGATTGGAACAGGCGCATTGTCTGCTAATTTGATACAAGCACATGCCTCCGTAAGACCTATTAAAGAGGTGTTTGTTTGGGGACGCAATTTTAAAAAGGCAAAAGGTATTTGTGAATTGCTAAAGAATGAGCGTTTTACCATTGTTCCTGTTGAAAAAATAGAGGATAGAATTTCTGAAGTTGATATTGTTTCAAGCGCAACATTGTCAAAAACACCTTTGGTTTTTGGTAGTTATTTAAGAGAAGGTCAGCATATTGATTTAGTAGGAGCGTATAAGAAAGATATGAGAGAGGCAGATGATGAAACCGTTAAAAGGGCATTGGTATATCTAGATACCTATCAAGGAGGCTTAAAAGAAGCAGGAGATATTGTAATTCCTTTAAAAACAGGATTACTCAAAGAAGAGGAAGTAAAGGCGGATTTATTTGAATTATGCGAAGGAGCAAAAAAAGGAAGACAATCAGCAAGAGAAATAACAATGTTTAAATCAGTCGGTCATGCTTTAGAAGATTTGGCGGCTGCAAATTATTACTATAAAAAATATACAAATGAGTAAAGTATATCAGAATATTATAAATCAAACGAATTTTGAAGTGCCTTCTGATTGGTTACAAATAAAAACGATTGATATGCATACGGGAGGAGAACCCTTAAGAGTAATTGTAGATGGTTTTCCTGAATTAAAAGGAAACAACGTATTAGAATATCGCAGGTATTGTAAAGAGAATTATGATTACTTACGAACGGCTTTGATGTTTGAACCTCGTGGGCATGCCGATATGTATGGTTGCATTATAGTACCAGCCAATGATGATGAAGGTGATTTTGGTATTCTTTTTTTACATAACGAAGGATACTCTACCATGTGTGGACATGCAATTATTGCTATTTCTACTTTAGCGGTAGAAATGAATTGGATTGATGTAAAGGAAGGTGATAATATCTTGAAGATTGATGCTCCCTGCGGAAGAATTATTTCTTATGCCAATGTTCACGAAGGAAAAGTAACAGGGGTTCGATTCCATTGTGTGCCTAGCTTTGTGGTTGGTTTAGATAGAGAAGTGGAAGTAGAAGGTATTGGAAAAGTTACATATGATTTGGCTTATGGAGGAGCGTTTTATGCATATGTTGATATGGCTAAAAATAAATTTGATTTTGACCTAACTTCAAATTCTTATCGACAATTGATAAGTAAAGGAATGGATATAAAACATGCCGTGATGAATGCTGATGAAGAAATAGCACATCCTTTTGAAGAAGATTTGAGCTTTTTATATGGAACTATTTTTATTGATAACTCTAAACAAACATCAGGAGTAGACAGTAGAAATGTGTGCATTTTTGCTGAAGGGGAGGTGGATAGATGCCCAACTGGCTCTGGAGTATCTGGTAGAATGGCAATTCATAAAGCTAGAAAAGAAATAGATTATGGAGAGGCTATGACTATTGAGAGTATTACAGGTTCTATTTTTAAAGGTTCTGTGGTGAGTGGAGAAGATTATGGAAGGTTTAAAGCTGTGATTCCTCAAGTTGAAGGAACAGCACATATAACGGGAATTCAAAATTTTATAATCGATCCAAATGACCCAATGAAAGATGGATTTATTTTAAGATAAAAAAGAAGTCCTTTAAGGCTTCTTTTTTGTTTACATATATTACCTATGTTTTAAAATATTTTGTTTAGTTTTAAGACAAAAATTGAAGTATTCCTTGTGTTGTGAATATCTAATTAAGAAAGATAAAATTTAATAAAGAGTTGAAAAAGAATTTAAATTATAAGGTTTTATTATTAGCACTTATTTTTATTGTTGGTTGTACCGAAGAAAAAACAGATCTAAGCTTATTAGAAAAAGACAAAAAGGACTTAGTAGAAAACCTCAATTCATATAAAGTATCTGGATACAAGTTTGCAAAAATATTAATAAGGTCTTCCGTCGAAAAAGATACCGTTTCTAAAGAATTTCAATCATTTAAAGGAGATCTTGATAGAATTTTTAACACAGCTGTTAAATATGATATCAATAACTCTGAGAGTTTATCATTATTAGAATTTATTTCCATTTATAGAGATTATAAAAAAATGGAAGATTTTATAATGAAAACAGATGAAGATGATTTTCCTACTTTATCAGATGCTTTTAATGTAGTTTATGGGGACTCTATTTATAAACAAAGAGAATATTTAAAAGGAGACAGGAAAGTATATATTCAAAATGTTGAACATGCGGTTTTAAGTGCTATTGTTTTGTTAAGTAAAGGTTTGGGGAAAGAAGTTTCACTTTATGAATGTTCTCAAACTAAACCTGAGTTACTTCCCGATTCAGAAGTAAAAACACTATTACAATACTTTAGGGGGTTTTTGTTTTTCGAAAAAGGTTTGTACTATTTATCTGAAAGTGAAATTTCAAGAAATATCGATTGGCTTAACAATAATAAAGACGTAAACTTACCCTTTACAAGAGGAGTTTTTCAGTGGGGTGGACTTACTAATGAACAAACTTATATTGGTTTTCATGCCTTAAACCATTTGTTTAGAGGGTTTGATAGGTTGATGATGAAAAGAGAAATAGATGAGAAAAGAGCATTAGAAGATTTTGAGATATTTTTAAAGGATGTAAATCAAATAGGCTTAAGTAATGAGGTTGTATGGTCTGTTGAAACTTATCTATATTTAAAAAATGAAGAGAATGAAAAAGCAATCGAAGCATTAAAGAGGTTGAAGGAGAGTGAATTACTATCTCATAGTGATAAAGAAAAGATAGAAGAATCTATTGAATATATAAAAAAGAGAGAATCGGGAAAAGTACTTAATGGGGTTTATGATAAAGTTTTCTTAAGTAAGATTGCTACGAAATATGTATATACAATTCTTTCGAAAATTGATTGGAAAAATATAATGAAAGAGCAAAATGTACCTAACGTTGAAGAAATTTTCAAAACAGTTGATAATTTAAAGGATTTTGTTGAGAATATTGAGAAGTACACAAGTGTGGAAAACTTGCAAGAAGCTGGAGGGAAAATCAAAGATGAGGGAAAAAATCTTTGGAATAAAGTAAATGAATTAATTAAAGAGTGATAAAAAAGGAACTATAGAGAGTTTTAAAAAGTTAAAATATGAATAATCACCACTCAAAATAATCTTTTTTTGAGTGGTGATTACTTTTTATAATGCTTTACATTTTTGAGCTAACCATTGTTGTTCTTCTTTATTAAGCATGGGAGATAATTTATCCAACACCATTTGATGGTAGTTATTTAACCATAATATTTCAGTAGAGGTTAAATCATCAATGTTTAACAAATCAGTATCTATATAACAAAGGGTAAGTGGTTCAAATCCTAAAAAGGCTCCGAACTCAGTTTGATTTACCTCTTTTGAAACGACAATATTTTCGGTTCTAATTCCAAATTCATTCGTTACATAACAACCCGGTTCTATTGTGGTTAACTGCTTGGCAAGATGAGCTGTGGTACCACGTGCTGTGGTAGCTCCGGTGGCAAAACCTTGTGCAGGTTCATGTACCATACCAAAGCTTCCTATACCATGACCAGTTCCATGTGGATAATTTAATCCGTTTTTCCATAGATGAACACGCGCAAAAGCATCAATTTGTGCTCCTGTGGTACCTAGTGGAAACTGCAATTGTTCTAATTCAATATATCCTTTTAAAACACCTGTATATGCTGTTTTTATTTTTTCAGAAGGAGTGCCACCCAACCAAACTGTTCGGGTAATATCAGTAGTTCCATCTTTATATTGAGCACCACTGTCTACCAAAAGAATGCCTTCATTTTTTACCATGGAAGATCCTTCTTCTGGGGCGGTATAATGAATAATAGCTCCATTACCTTGGTACCCTACGATAGCGGCAAAAGATTCTCCAGTATAATATTCTTGCTGCTGCCTGAAACTATCTAGCTTTCTACCAATTTCATATTCTGATATAGTACGAATTTCTAGTTCTTTTTCTAACCAAATAAAGAATTTTGTAAGTGCTACACCGTCTTTAAGCATACAGTTTCTAGCACCATTAATTTCTGTTTCGTTCTTAATGGCTTTTAATTCTTTAGCTAAAGAGTTTTTATAGATAAGTTGACCATTAATACCTTCAAAACAAGCATAGTTTAAGCTTGAAGCGTCCGTAAGAACTACTTTATTATTGGTGGTTTCTGGTAGTATTGTTGCTATGTTATCGTAATCTTTGATAGTAATATTCAACTTTTCAAAGACGTTAATAGCACTTTTAGAAAAACGATTGGTATTACAAAATAGGATAGTATTCGTTTTACCTACCAAAGCATAAGCCGTTACTAAAGGTGTAAAATCAACATCTCTAGAACGAATATTGAACAACCAAGCAATCTCATCTAAAGAAGAGAATAAATAGTAATCAGCATCTTGCTTTTCAATTTCTTGCTGAACCTTTGCTAATTTAGAAGCAGTAGTTTCTCCAGAAAATTCTAAAGGATGAATATCTACAGCAAAATTGGGTAGATTAGATCTATCTGTCCAAATATCTTTTGCAAAATGAGGTTCGTTTTGTAATTGAATTTGCTTTTCACCAGTAAAACTGAGTATATAATCAATTTGTGCTTTTGAAAACTGACGGTAATCAACTCCAATAGTCGATTGTTCTTTTAGTAAATCACATAACCATGCTACATGTTCTGGAGCATGAGGAATAGATTGTTTACATAAAGTAACTTCAGTGTCTTTACATTCATCTTCAAACTGTAAAAAATAACGAGAATCTGTCCATAAACCAGCTATTTCTTGTGTTACTACTAGAGTTCCTGCAGATCCTGTAAATCCAGAGAAGTATTCTCTCAATTTCCAATAATCAGCTACATATTCTGATTGATGTGGGTCGGTAGAGGGTATAATAAAGGCATCTAAATTCTTAGATGCCATATAATTTCTTAACGCTTGTAATCTTTCAGCAATCATTAAGTGATGTTTTTTTAGTTATGAAAACATTTTAGCTACTTTTTCAGCCTTTCTACTTTCACTATAGTCGTAGAATCCTTCTCCAGATTTTACACCTAATTTACCTGCCATTACCATATTTACTAATAAAGGACATGGTGCATATTTGGGGTTTTTAAATCCGTCATACATTACGTTTAAAATAGATAAACATACATCTAATCCAATAAAATCAGCTAATTGTAATGGTCCCATTGGATGTGCCATTCCTAATTTCATTACAGTATCAATCTCAGCTACTCCTGCAACCCCATTGTATAATGTTTCAATAGATTCATTAATCATTGGCATTAAAATACGATTCGCCACGAATCCAGGGTAATCATTTACCTCTACAGGAACTTTTTTAATCTTTTCAGTTAAGTCAACAATAAAATCATTTACTTCATCAGAAGTGTTATATCCTCTAATGATTTCTACTAATTTCATAATTGGTACTGGATTCATAAAGTGCATTCCAATTACTTTTTCTGGTCGGTTTGTAACCGCTGCAATCTGTGTAATAGAAATAGAAGAAGTGTTTGTAGCAAGGATAGTGTCCTCAGGGCAAACTTCATCTAATTGCTTAAATATTTTTAATTTTAAATCAATATTCTCTGTAGCTGCTTCTACCACTAAGCTAGCGTATTGAACACCGTCTTTAATAGAAGTATAAGTAGTAATATTGTTTAATGTATTGTTTTTATCATCTTCAGAAATTCGTTCTTTAGCAACCATTCTATCTAAGTTTTTAGAAATAGTAGCTATACCTTTATCTAAAGAATCTTGTGAAATATCAATTAATTGAACATTGTATCCGAATTGAGCGAAGGTATGTGCGATACCATTCCCCATTGTACCTGCTCCAATTACTGCTATATTTTTCATGTTGTTTGTTAGGTTATATTTATTTGTTAAAGCAATCAATTACCATATGTGCTACACGTAAAGCTTCTGTTCCTTGAGTTAAAGAAACAATAGGTGTAGTGTTTGTATGAATAGCGTTTGCAAAAGATTCTAATTCGTCTAAAATTGCGTTGTTCGGAGTTACTTCTGGATTGTCGAAATAAATTTGCTTTTTAACACCTTCGGCGTTTTGTAAGATCATGGCAAATTCATCTGGTTTTTCAGGAACATCTTTCATTTTTACCACTTCAGATTTCTTTTCAAGAAAATCTACAGAGATATAAGCGTCTTTCTGAAAGAAACGACTCTTACGCATGTTTTTCATAGAAATTCTACTCGAAGTTAAATTAGCAACACAACCATTTTCAAATTCAATTCTAGCATTGGCAATATCTGGAGTTTCAGAAATTACAGATACACCACTAGCGTATACATTTTTTACTTTTGATTTTACCACAGATAGAATGATATCAATATCATGAATCATTAAATCAAGTACCACAGGAACATCTGTTCCTCTAGGGTTAAACTCTGCCAAACGATGTGTTTCAATAAACATTGGAGTATCGATGACATCTTTAACAGCTGTAAAAGCTGGATTGAATCGTTCTACATGTCCAACCTGTCCACGAACATGATACTGACTAGCTAATGTTCGAATAGCTTCCGCTTCTTGAAGTGTGTTGGTTATCGGTTTTTCAATAAAAATATGTTTACCTTTTTCAATAGCTTGTTTTGCACAGTCAAAATGAGACAATGTAGGAGTAACAATATCTACAACATCTACCGCGTCTATTAATTCTTCAATAGAGTTGAATAATGTATATCCAAATTCAGCGGCTACTTTTTTCGCATTTTCAGTAAAAGGATCATAAAACCCTACTAATTCATATTTTTCTGATTCTTGCAACAAACGTAGGTGTATTTTTCCTAAATGTCCTGCTCCTAAAACTCCTGCTTTAAGCATAAATAAAAGATTATTAATTATTTAATATGAAGTAATTCTCCCTGTTAAAAACAAGTAAAATACAATGCTAACAAATATACACTTTTATCCATATTTATTGCTAATTTTAGCCTGTTCAAATTTTAAAATTTGTGAGAGATACAACCAAACATCAAGGACTTAGAAATCAGTTAGCTAATTTACTACAAGCAAAAGGTATTACCAATGAGAATGTATTGCAAGCAATACGAAAAATTCCGAGACACTTATTTATTGATAGTAGTTTCGAAGCACATGCTTATGAAGACAAGGCATTTCCTATTGCTGCGGAACAAACAATTTCTCAACCTTATACAGTAGCTTTTCAAACAGAGGTGTTAAATTTAAAAGGAGGTGAAAAAGTTCTTGAGATTGGTACAGGATCTGGATATCAAACAGCCGTTTTATTAGAGTTAAATGCAGAGGTCTATACTATAGAAAGACAACATGAATTGTTTAAAAGAACCTCAATGTTTTTACCTAAAATAGGATATAAACCCAAACGTTTTATTTTTGGAGATGGATATAAAGGGTTACCAGAAAAAGCACCGTTTGATAGAGTTATCGTTACCGCGGGAGCTCCTTATGTTCCTAAACCTTTATTGGCACAAATAAAAGTAGGAGGGATGTTGTTGATTCCGGTGGGAGATAAAGAACAGGTAATGACTTTATTCATTCGTAAATCACCAAAAGAATTTGAAAAACATGAATTAGGTGACTTTAGATTTGTGCCTATGCTGAAGAAGAAGAACTAAATTTATTAATACTTACTGTTTCTTTTTTTATGTAAAAAAAATAATTATAAATTTGTCCTACAAAATTACCTCCATTAGTTAAAGGAAGACAAATGAAACAAATTTTCCCTAAGGAGGTAATTGATACTATTCTAGAAGTACACCAATTTAAACATGCCAAAAAGAGTATAATAATATATGTTATTATTTTGGGTGTTGTTGTAGCACTTTTGTGTTCACTACCTTTTGTCAAAATCACTATTTATAATACTTCACAAGGGGTGATAAAACCTAATAAGGAACGTATAATATTGCAAAGTAATATTAGTGGAAAAGTAACTTACTATAATTTAAAAAATAACAGTCAGGTAAAAAAGGGAGATACATTGCTGCTTATTAATGATGTAGCTATAACGCAAAAAATAAGCAATACAAGTAATTTGATAGAAGAGATAGATAGTTTTATTGGAGATTTAAAAATATTGTCTGGTTCTAAAGCTTCTGTTCATAAACTACAAACGATAAAGTATATACAAGAGCATAGTTTTTATAGACAAAAATTGAACGAATTAACTACTCGTTTTCGAAAAATTGAGGAGGACTATAAACGAAATCAGGGACTGTTTGAAAAAGGAGTAATTGCAAAAGTAAGTTTATACAATAGTAAATTGGAGTACGATTTGTCCTTAAATACCATTTATCAATATAAAAAACAACAAAAAGGTATATGGTATAATCAACTAGTAGACTATCAAAATCAGCTAAAAGAATTAAAAGATAAACAAATACAATTGGAAGAAAATAGTGATTTGTTTGTCCTTAAATCTCCTACTACGGGGTCATTATTAAATGTAAAGGGAATTGAAAACGGAAGTTTTATACAAAATGGGACTCAGTTAGCCGAAATTTCACCGCAATCAGATTTAATTATTGAGTGTTTAATAAGTCCATCAGACGTGGGGTTGTTATATGAAGGAAATAAAGCAAATTTTCAAGTAAGCGCTTTTAATTATAATCAATGGGGAACTGCAACAGGTAAGATCATTTCAATTGGAAAAGACATTCAAATGATAAATAATTTACCAAGGTTTAAAGTATTGTGCTCTTTAGATCAAGAATTCTTGCAACTGAAGAATGGGGTTAAAGGGTATTTTAAAAAAGGAATGTTGGTAAATGCTCGTTTTGAACTTACAGAGAGAACTCTTTTCGAATTGTTGTATGATAAAATGGATGATTGGGTAAATCCTAGTACACAATTATCAGATAATAAGTAATAAACCGGTTAGCCAATGTTTAAGGATACTGGTGATTAAAATAAAGAACAACTATAAAAGGAAAAGTATGAAAAATTTGAAAATATTAGAAAGACTGCAGAAATTACATAATCTGATTGCCATTGAACAAACAGGAACACCAAAAGAGTTAGCAAATCATTTACAAATAAGCCAACGTTCGGTGCATTTATTAATTGAACAATTAAAGGATTATGATGCAGTTGTTAACTACAGTAGAAGTAGAAAAACGTATTATTATCGCAATGATTTTGATTTACAAATATCTATTTCTGTAAATGTTTTAACGGATAATGAGGTAACACAAATCTTTGGAGGAAGTTATTTTTTTAAAGGAAGTTTATTCGTTGCAAGTTAGTTGCAGTGAACACAGATACATTTGATGTATCAAAATAGTACTAGGTGCGCATTATAGTGTTTTGATGTGGATTGTGAATTTAAAATCACAACCAAAAGAAAAAGTATTAATTAAGAGATTTTAAAAAATGAAAAATTTACAGAACTATAGTGTTCAGGAATTGAGTGCTAAAGAAATTAAAGAAACAGAGGGAGGAGGAGAATGGTATTCAGGAGGATGCTCTAATGGAGGTGGTACGCAATGGCAAGGACCTTTAAATTGTGTGGAGAGATATGATCCTACGCATGATATGATGGAATTAGAATTTCCTATATGGACTTTTGGGGTTGATTATTAACTGATTTAATGAAAATTGAATTACTTAAAAGATTTTTGTAATTTTCTTATCAACCCAAGAGGGTGTGTGAAGATAACTAAAGCATATAAACTGTTCTTTAGTTATCTTTTTTTATTTAGCGTATTGTATTTTGGGTTATCATATTTTAATGGATGGTTTTTTGAGGGAACTGATGTTTTTGTAAGGACTAAAAAGTTTAGCTCTCCCATTAGTTGTTTTGTTTTTTTTAGGGTATTAGTAATAACTCCACTAATAGAGGAAGTTATGTTTCGATTAATATTTAAACCCAAGAAGATTTATTTCATAATATTTTTATTGATTTGGGGATGCATATGCTTCAGCATAAACATGTTTTTTGGATTCATTATTTTTTCTTTATTAGTATTGCTAGTAACTTATTATAAAAAGCTTAAAAAGATATTTTTTAAAAACTTCAATGTGCTCGTTTACGTGAGTTCTATTTTGTTTGGGACAATGCATCTAATGAACTATAATTTTAAATGGACGATAATCAATGTTCTATTAATTCCTGTCTTTTTTCTACCAATAAGTTTTGCTGGTATATGTTTGGTGTTTGTACGTATGAAGTTTGGTTTTTTCTATACAGTAATTGTACATTCTTTTATTAACCTGATTCCTCTATTGTTATTTTTTTAAAGGAAGTTTATTCGTTGCAAGTTAATTGCAGTGAACCCAGATACATTTGATGTATCAAAATAGTACTAGGCGCGCATTATAGTGTTTTGATGTGGATTGTGAGTTTAAAAAGCACAACCAAAAGAAAAAGTGTTAATTAAAAATTTTAAAAAAAATGAAAAATTTACAAAACTATGGTGTTCAGGAATTGAGTGCTAAAGAAATTAAAGAAACAGAAGGAGGGTTTTTGAGTTTTGTTATAGCAGCTGGAGTTGGTTTGTTTGCTATGGGGATCCATGATGCAATTGATCATCCTCAAGCATTTGTTGATGGTTTTTTAGGAAAGAGATCTAGGTAAAAGGGTAGAGTTTTAAAAATATAAAATGTAAAATATGAAATTAGACAATTATAATGTTCAAAATTTAGATTCAAAGGATTTAATTAGAATTTCAGGAGGAGGAGAGAGTTATGCAGCTTTTTTTGGTAATTTCTTGAGAAGAGTAATATTAGTAAGTTCAGGTTGGGGAGTGCCACTTGAATTAGCGATTGAAACACATCAGGCAGGATCAGGAAATTAATTTATAAAGTTTAAATTACAATCAATAAGGGTTTCAGGTAAAAGGAATCCTTATTTTTAAAAAACATTTTTTTCTAGATTATCGTTAAAATAGTAAATAGAAATTTATGAAATTATCAAAAAGGTTAGTTTTATTGGTACTCCTTCTTTTAGTTTACATTGGACTACATTTATTTGGAAATGAAAAAGTGTTCTTAGCTTCTGATATTGTTTGGGTAGGGTTTGTTTATCTTGTATATAGGTTTTTAGGAGCAAGACCAAAGATTTCTTTAATCTTCACATTTTTTCTTACAATTTTTATGGAAACACCTAACTATTTTGAACAAAGAGAGGTAATCAATCAAGAAAGTTTGATGCTTTTATGTGTTCTTATTTTAGCTACAATTTTTATTTTTTACGTTGACCGCTATTTTTTAGGAGATAGTGATTTACATTTATTATCAAGGATATAGACATAGTTTAGTTTCTGGAAAGGCATAATCATTTAAAAGACTATGGGACTATAAGTGTTTTTACAATACCTAACTTATGATGTATTTTAAAGATTGATTTTAGGAGTTTATTGGCTAACTATTTCATAGTTTATGATTTACTAAAGTATTAATAGTCCTTTTAATATAAAAAAATGAAAGTAAAATTTCCTCACACTATAATACAAGCTGTTTTTATTACTTTGTTTTTCTTTATTGTTTCTGGTTTTTTAGGTTTTATTCTAAAAGAAATAGCACAAGTAAAGACGAATAATAGTCTTTGGATGTTATGTTCATATACCGTTTCATGTATTGCAACATGTGTTTTGGTGTATCAGATAAATGGAGGTTCTTTAATAGAAGTTAAGTTAAGATTGAATAATGGGTTAAATGTCGTTTATTATACTCTTTTTGCATGTTGTTTTTTTACATCCTTTTTGCTTCCAGTAGTTAAACTCATGAGTTCAAAAAAGTTGAATTCTCTTTTTTATCGGATAGTGTTTATTGGTTAGGAGCATTGTTTTTTGGACCGATTATAGAGGAAGTAATTTTTAGAGGAATAATATTGAAAGGATTATTGACTCATAACGATTCGCGAAAATCCATTATGATTTCTTCTTTTCTTTTTGCCGTAATTCATGTTAATCTTACCCAAATACTTGTGGCTTTCATAATGGGTTTGTTTTTAGGTAATATTTACTGCAAAACAAGATCTTTACTTTATACTGTTTTTATTCATATAGTTTTAAATATTGTTATTAGTATTTTCTCTTATGTAAACTTTAAATATGGAAGTAATTCTATCTTGGAGGTATATGGTTGGTACACAGAAATAATACTTATATTCTCATCAGTTATTTTTGTATTTCTTTATGCTGTTTTAAAAAAACGAAATCTATTTTCTTAAACGTTTGAATTATGAAAAATAGTAATAACCAAAAATACTATATCGTTATAGGACTTCTTTTTTTAATAATGATGCTCTTTCGATTTGCATTTGAAAAGGGTCAGTTATTGGGAGAGTTATTAGCGAAATAAACCTTATTTTATTTTTTTGATTTGCTTAAAGAACTACTCGATTTTTTACTTAAGCCAAAACCTAGTCAGGTATCTTTAAATATAGAAAAGAAGCTAAAAAATATATTAAAAGTATATGTATACTACTTTATATTTCTCCTTATAGTAATGGGAACTTGTTTTTATGTTTTGGATATTCAGGAACAAAATTTGGTGGCGGAAAAAATAAAAAAATGGAGTGTTTTAAAAACCTTGGTTTATGGCGTTGTAATGGTACCATTACTTGAAGAGTTAATGTTTAGGCTACCAATGATCTATCAAAAGAAGAACTTTGTAATAGCTGTTTTTATAGGGACTTTTTTCTTTTTTTCTGCTATTTTATTCAATCAGGGACTTTTAGATTTTTCTAAAAATACTTTTGAAAGATTACTTTTATCGGCTTTTGTTACAAGCCTTTTTTATTGTTTTATTAGGGTTAATAATGAAAAAACAAGGCTCTTTTGGAAGAATAACTTTTCCATAATATTTTATTTTCTCACCTTGTTATTTGCCTTACTGCACGTTTTTAATATTGTAGAAATTAAAAACGCATATTTAATTCCAATTTTAATATTACCTCAATTATCTAGTGGATTACTAATTGGTTTCTTTAGAGTAAAATATGGCTTCATTTATGGAGTTATTTTTCATTGCTTAAATAATTTTGTTTCAATGATTCTTTTTTAAGAATTATGTAATTGGTTGCTTCCTTGCAATAAAATTGCAGTTAACCTGTCTTTCTTTGTTATTCCAAAAGTGAAGAGGAATGACAAAAATTAGTATCAGACAACACGATGTTACCGATTGCGGAGCAGCCTGTTTAGCTTCTATTGCTGCGCATTATAATTTGCAAATTCCAATAGCACGGATACGTCAATATGCAGGTACAGATAAAAAAGGAACCAATGTTTTAGGGGTAATTGAAGCAGCTGAAAAATTAGGTTTTCAAGCTAAAGGTGTACGCGGAGAATTAGATAGCCTATTCAAAATACCTAAACCAGCAATAGCACATGTAATTGTAAGAGGTCAATTACAACATTATGTAGTTATTTATGAAGTAACGAAACAGCATGTTAAAATTATGGACCCAGGAGATGGAAAAATCCATAAAAAAACACATGAAGTATTTTTAAAAGAATGGACAGGAGTTTTAGTATTGTTATTACCAAAAGAAGAGTTTGCTATAGGGAATGAAAAAGTGTCTGTTTTAAAACGTTTTTGGTTTTTATTGAAACCGCATAAGTTCATTTTATTGCAAGCATTTATTGGAGCAATTGTGTATACTTTACTTGGTTTTTCAACTTCTATATATATCCAAAAAATAACAGACCATGTTTTAGTAGGGGGTAATACTAAATTGCTGAATTTGTTAAGTATAGTTATGCTAATACTTCTAGCGTTTCAAATTATAATAGGAGTATTTAAGGATGTTTTTTTAATAAAAACAGGGCAGCAAATAGATGCTCGTTTAATCTTAGGGTACTATAAACATTTACTAAAATTACCTCAACAATTTTTTGATACTATGCGTGTGGGAGAAATCATTTCTCGTATTAGTGATGCTGTAAAAATAAGAACATTTATTAATGAGGTTTCTTTAAGTCTTACGGTAAACATATTAATACTAGTTTTCTCTTTTGGGTTAATGTTTATGTATTATTGGAAGTTGGCGTTAATAATGCTTTTGGTTATTCCTTTATACTTGATATTGTATGTTATTGTTAACAAGTTAAATAAAAAGACGGAACGTAAAATAATGGAAGGTTCAGCAGATCTAGAAAGTCAGCTTGTAGAATCATTAAATGCTGTAGGTACCATAAAACGATTTGGTTTAGAAAGTTTTGCTAATATTAAAACAGAAACTGGGTTTGTAAAATTATTACAAATAGGGTACAAATCTGCCTTAAATTCGGTGTTTTCAAGTACTTCAACTACTTTTGTAGCACAGTTGTTTACAATAATTTTATTATGGAGTGGTTCTTATTTTGTAATAGAAAGGCAAATTACAGCGGGAGAGTTGATGTCTTTTTATGCCATTATAGGTTATTTTATGAACCCGGTAGCAAGTTTGATTGGAGCTAATAAGCAAATTCAAAGCGCTTTAATAGCTGCGGATCGATTGTTTGAAATAATGGATTTAGAGAGGGAAGAAAAAGATGAAAAAGTAATTTTAAGAAAAGAAAAAATAGCGGATATAAGGTTTAAAAATGTCACTTTTAGATATGGTACCAGAGTACAGGTTTTTACCGATTTTAATTTAAAAATTAAAAAAGGAAATATTACAGCTATTGTAGGAGAAAGTGGCTCTGGAAAGTCGACGTTAATTTCTTTATTGCAAAATTTATATCCCTTACAAAAAGGGCAAGTCACTATTGGAGAATTAGATTTAAAGTACATTCAATTAGAAAGTTTACGAGAACAGGTAAGTGTTGTACCTCAAAAAATAGATTTATTTGCAGGAAATGTAATTGATAATATTGCTGTTGGCGATTTTAATCCAGATATGGAATTGATTATTGATATATGTAAATCTATGGGAATTTTGGAGTTTATTGAAACGCTACCTAATGGTTTTGATACTTATTTTGGAGAAAATGGAGCAACACTTTCTGGTGGGCAAAAACAACGAATTGCGATTGCAAGAGCGTTATATAAAAAGCCAGAAGTTTTAGTTTTAGATGAGGCAACTTCTTCATTAGATTCTAATTCTGAGAACTATATTCAAAAAGCTGTAGAAAGATTACGTAGAGAAAATAAAACTATCATTATTATTGCGCACCGATTAAGTACAGTTGTAAATGCCGATGAAATTGTGGTTTTACAAAAAGGAAAGGTTTTAGAACAGGGAAATCATAAAGAACTATATAGTTCTAAAAGAAATTATTATAATTTATGGAAACAACAGATGCCAAATCTTGAATAAAAAAAATCCGCTTAACAAGCGGATTTATTGAATTTGATTAAGAAAAATCAACGAACTATTCAGCAGTAGCTTCTGCTACTAATACTTCTTGTTGTTGATGTTGCTTTTGTTTGGTTTGTTGGTTCTTAGCTAAGCCACATGGAGCAGTGCTACCACATGAAGAAAAACCTACTAAACTAACTACACAAATTGCAATAAATACTACTTTTTTCATTATCTAAATATTTTAGGAGTGGTCAAATATACAGATTTCTAATTAATTCACCAGAATCTTTCTTCTCATCAATAACGTTAAAGTGAATCATTTTATTTTGTATACGTGTAATTAAGTTTTTTGTAATTGGTTTTCCATCTGTCCATTCGGTAATAGATAACCATTCTTGTATGTCTTCTAATTGCTGTTCATAACGTTTGGCAAGGGTTTTATCAATGTTTTCAATTGATTTAAAATCTTCCGTACAATTATTAATGATGTTTAAAACTGTCTTAACTTCTTCTAAATTGTTTTCTAAAACTTCATTTCTTACAGCTACCACAAAGCATGGCCATGGAGTAGGGCAGTCACCTAATCGTCTAAAAGTACCATTGTCAACCAAAGGTTTTGTGGTAAAATGTTCCCACATAAAATAGTCTGCATCACCATTGGTAAGAGCATCAATTCCTCCTTGTAGGTTGCCCACAACTTTGAACTTTAATTTGTCAATATCCCAACCATGATTGTGTGCATTTACAATTGCCATTAAGTGTGATCCAGATCCATAACGACTAATAGCTACAGTAGCATGTTCCAAATCGTCAATTGTTTTAAATGACGACTTTGCTCCAACGTGAATTCCCCAAATTAATGGACTTTGCACAAAGGTTTGGGTAATCTTTGAAGGATTTCCATTGATAATATCTTTAATAATACCTTCCGTAAGTACAATAGCTATATCAATTTCTCCTTCGCGTAATGATTTACACATGGCACCCGTTCCTCCTGGAAAATCTTTCCAACGAAGATTAATACCTTTCTGTGTATATTCTTTGTTTTTTAAAGTGATGTACCAAGGGTAATTAAAATGCTCTGGTACACCACCTACTTTTAAGTTAACCATAGATTATTCGGTTAATTTATCTAAAGTGTATTTTATTAAATCTGCAACCACTTTTCCTGGATCTTCACTAAAAGTTCCGTTGGCTCTGTTAGCAATAAGTGCATTCATTGAAGCAGCATTATGACCTAATAATTTAGACAGACCATAAATCGCTGAAGTTTCCATTTCTAAATTAGTAACTCTAATTCCATTGTGGTTAAAGCTATCAATTTTCGCATTTAAATCAGCATCTTGTAAAGCTAGACGTAATACACGTCCCTGTGGTCCGTAAAAACCACCTGCCGTAGCAGTCATTCCTAGATGAACTTTGTTAGAAACTAATTTTTCTTCTAAAGATTTTCCGTTGGCAACTACTAGAGGATATGATTTTCGAGCACTCCAATTGGTATGATTGATAAAGGCTTCTTCAACATCTGGATGTGCAATCTCTTCTACTTGATAAGATTGTAACATTCCATTTAAATCTATTGAATGAGAGCTTAAAAGAAAACTGTTAACAGGAATATCTGCTTGTAAACTACCTGAAGTTCCTATACGAGTAATATTTAATTGGGTATGTTTTTCTTTTGGTTGTCTAGTATCTAAATCAATATTTACCAAAGCATCCAATTCGTTTAAAACAATATCAATATTATCAGGACCAATTCCTGTTGAAATAACAGTTAATCGTTTTCCATTATAAGTACCAGTAGTGGTTTTAAATTCTCTTTTTTGAGTGCTAAACTCAATGTTATCAAAGTGTTGTGTTACTTTGTCTACTCTATATTGATCTCCTACAAAGATGATATCAGTGGAGATGTGTTCTGGTCTTAAATTCAAATGATAAATACTACCATCTGGATTTAAGATTAACTCAGAATGTTTTATACTCATTTATGTTGTAATTTTTAACAGCTTGTCTGTAGTGTTTACATAAAGGTAGCTGTATTTTTTAGCGCCGCCAAGATACGAAAAATCTGAACGAATCTGACCGTAATAATTCATTTGATTATCAAGGACTTTCTTACCAACTCGACTAAGCTTAATAGGATCAAAAGAGGTAAATAGCTTCTTTAATTGGTCTATTTTTCTAAAATATTGACTATCTCCAAAACCATAAGTTTCTTGATTTATAAGTAACTCTCTTACAAGTTCTTGTTTATTACTTAGTTTTGTATTGTGAGCGGTGTTTATAATGAAGTTCTCTATAGAGTTTAAGCCATTGTTTGTTGATGGGAAACGCAGTAAATGGGCTTTCAATGCTTCTTCTAAGTAAGCAAATGTAGAGGATGAGGTTTGTTTATGGATGGCTTCTAATCGTAATGGACTGTCTGAACAATACAGTTGCCAAATGTAATCGGCATATTCAATATCATCTTGGTTTAATTCTAATCTATTATCAAAATGATTTTTTAACTGCTCGTTAGATAATTCGTTTAAAGTGAATAGCTTTTCTGAATTTTCCACCTTTCCACTACATATTAAAGAGATTTTCCTATTATTTCTATAGCGCTTTAACCAACTTATAACAGCTAACATATTTACTTGGCAGAACAGGTCATATTCAAACCACAAAACAATTTCATCTTGCTTTTTCTGGTTACAAAGGTTTCTATATTCTTTTAGCGTAAGATCAATAAATTTTTGTTTCGAAAGTTGATAGGTGTTTTTAAAGAAATCGAATCTGTTTTTCCAGAAGCCTTCACTACCAACATCAATAGTAGTTTTTCCTTCACAAAGCATTTCTCTCCAAGTAATGATATCGCCTTGATACTTTAGTTTTTTTAAGCGGTTTGTTGTAGAATCTCCATTGGTAATGTGTAAAACAGAAGAAGCCATAGTTTAGGGAATTTAATAGTTTAGTATAATAAACGATGGTTTTTATACGTTATTATTAATTAGAAGAATTTTAACATTTTGAAAATCAGGGAAAATGAAAAGTGCTGGATGAAATCCAGCACTTTTTTATCCTCCAACGCGTTTTACGTTGAATCCTTTATCTTTTAAGATTTCCATGATTTGATCACGATAATCACCTTGAATAATTATAGTGTCATCTTTAAAACTTCCTCCTACACTTAATTGTGATTTAATTTGCTTTGCAAGAAGTTTAAAGTCTTTTGTAGCTCCGTTATAACCATCAATAATTGTTGTTGGTTTTCCCTTACGCTTTTCATATTTACAAAGCAAAGGTTCTTCCTGAAGCCATATATCTGAGGTTTTCTCTACAGGCTTCTCTTCAAATTGATGATCTGGAAATAGGTCTTTAAGTTGGTCTTGTAAGTCCATTATTACTTTATTAAACCAAGTTCGCGTAAACGCTCGTTTAAGAAGTCACCTGCAGTAATATCCTCAAATTGTTTTGGGTTATTTTCGTCAATACAATTCTCTAAAACATCTAACTTCATATCAGAAATTGGGTGCATAAAGAATGGAATCGAATAACGAGAAGTTCCCCATAATTCTTTAGGAGGATTTACAACACGATGAATAGTTGATTTTAATTTGTTGTTACTATGGCGAGATAACATATCACCTACATTAATCATTAATTCATCTGGCTGTGCAATTGCATCATGCCATTCTCCATCATGATCTTGTACTTGTAATCCTCTACCATGAGCTCCCATTAACAAAGTAATTAAGTTAATATCACCATGAGCAGCTGCTCTTACAGCTCCTTTAGGTTCTTCTTGAATAGGTGGGTAGTGAATTGGACGTAAGATACTGTTTCCATTTTTGATATACTGGTCAAAATAAGTTTCTTCCAATCCTAAGTGTAACGCTAAAGCACGTAAAACATACTTAGCAGTTTTTTCTAACATTTGGTAAGTTTTTTTACCAACTTCATTAAACTTAGGCAACTCTTCTACTTCAACATTTGCAGGGTATTCAGCCTCTAATTTTGGGTTGTCTTCTACATATTGACCAAAGTGCCAGAACTCCTTTAAATCTCCCTCTTTCTTTCCTTTAGCACTTTCCTTACCAAAAGAAACATAACCTCTTTGACCTCCAATACCCGGAATCTCATACTTCTGCTTTGTGTCAACAGGTAATTCGAAAAAGTTTTTTATTTCACTATATAAATCATCAACTAACTGATCATCTAAGAAATGTCCTTTTAAAGCAACAAAACCAATAGTTTCGTATGCATGTCCTATTTCATTTATGAATTTTTGCTTTCTACTTTCATCTTCAGATAAAAAGTCAGCTAAATTTACACTTGGTACTTTACTCATTGTTAATAACTTTTTTTAAATCGATTGTAAAGGTATTAAAAACAAGGGTGATAAAGAAAATTACTTATTAACAATTGGGATTAAATAGGAAATGGTGTAATTAAAACCAAAGCCTGTACCACTACCAAAAACCCTATTAAACCCTGGGGCATACAATGTTTTAAAGCTCTCTTGGTCATCGATACTAATACCAACTTTATAAGCGAAGCTAAATCCGACAAACAAATTTTTAAATGTTTCAGCTTTGATACCTAATTGAAGTTCAGCCCAATGCGCTGTTAATCCAGTGTCGGTTCTTGGAGTTGAGATTGTGTTCGAAGGAAAATAAGTGTTGTTTACGTTGGGCGTGTAACTATTTAAAGTTTGATCGAATAAAGCAAATCCATAACGCATTCCTACAAATATTTCATTATTCATGTCTAGCCAATTGTTATAGGCATTATAATTAACTCCAAGTCGAATAAAGCTACCTTTAGAGGTAGATTGTAAGAAATCTTCAAAGGTTATTTCTTCTTCATATCCTAATTCAGTGGCTAAATACCATTTTTTAGAAATGCGATAATCTCCAACGATTTCTAATCCGCTATAACTTTTATCAAAAATAGAAAGTCCAGGTTTACTTATATCTACACCTACACGCAGTCCATAAACCGTTTTATAGGTAATAGTGTCTTTTTCTGTAGTATTCGAATTTGTAAGTTTCTGGGCAAAACTGCTTGTGAAAGCAAGTAAAAATAAAATGTTAGTGAAATACTTTAACATGAGCATTGTTTTCGTTGTCAATAGTTGTAATTGATGTTGTAGAAAGGTTGTTTATCCAATCTCCAGATTCGTTTATAGAAACGTCTTTGAAAATAATTCTAAATCCACAAGAACGAGAAACAAAATCTTCTTTAGGTGTATATTGAATGGTAAGTGTTGAAACTTTATTGTTAGCAATAGTTTCATCTGTATTATTCATTTTTAAAGTATACACTGTTAGGTTTGTGAGTGTGTTTAAAGGAATAGCAATACTATCTGTAGTTTGATTGGTAAATAAACTATCAGTTTTTCCTTGAGCAATTACAGATAAACGCTCTACATTTTTTAAGTCACTGTTTGCATCTTTATCGAAAAATCTAAGGACTAGTTTCGGAGTGGCTTTAGGATTTGTACAAAAATCATCCTTTTCACAAGATGAAATAAGTATAGATAAGATAGCTATTAAAAAAGCATATTTTTTCATTGATGTATTATTCTTATGTTAAGCCAAAAGTAAGAATAATTCTAAAGAGAAAAGAAGTGTTGATCTATAAATAAAAAACCAGTCGATAGACTGGTTTTAGTTTATTTTTCAAAAAGAACTACGGTTTCAATATGTGATGTGTGTGGAAACTGGTCTACCAAACTAATTTTTTTGATGTTATATCCAGCTTCTCTCAATAGTTCAGTATCTCTTGCTTGTGTGGCAGGGTTACATGAAACATATACCATTCTTTCAGCATTTAATTGAATGATTTTTTTCAATGTTTTTGGTGCAATTCCTGCACGGGCAGGGTCTAAAATAATAGTTCTTATTTTGTTTTTATACTGTGGATGTTCAAGTAAGAATTTTCCAACATCAGCAGCATAAAACTCTAAGCCTTCAATATTATTTCTTTTTGCGTTTTCTTTGGCATCTTCAATAGCTGAGGCTACAATGTCAACTCCTACAATTTTAGTGTTGTTTGCTTTAGAAGCAATGATTTGTCCAATTGTTCCTGTTCCACAGAATAAGTCCATTACAACAGTATTGTCTATAGCTTCTTTATTTTCTAAAGCATAATCTACCACTTTGGTATATAATTTTTCGGCAGATTTAGGGTTTGTTTGAAAGAAGCTTTTCATACTAATTTCAAAGTTCAACCCTAACAATTCCTCTACAATTTTATCTTTTCCATATACTAAGTTGATACTTCCGGAGGTTGCTATAGTTCTATCACCAGTTTCATCATTAATAGTATGTAACAATCCAGCAACTCTATCACCAAACAATTCCACTAAATAATTAGCAAACTTGTTTAAGTCGAATTTTGGTAAATCAGGCGATGTGGTAACTAGGTTGAATAGTAACTTGTCTGTTTTGTAAGATTTTCTAACTACAAAATATCTAAAGAAACCTTCTTTTCTAGGGCCATGCCAGGGAGCTAAATTGGTAGCTTTACAATATTCTCGAATGTTCTTTAGGTTGTCTTCTACCTGTTTATCGAATAAACCAGAATCTTTATCTAGGTTATCACCCATCCACCAAACTCCTCTACGTTTGAATCCTAAAGTAAACTCATCAACATCTGTTTTGTGGATATGATCGTATCCAATAGCAGAAAAACCATATTCCATTTTATTACGATAATGAAATACATTTGGAGAACTTACAAATTCATCAAACAAGTCTTCAATATTTTCAACTTTACCAATGCGCTTAAATAAAGATAAAGTACTCTCTTTTTTATATTGATGCTGTAAATCTATAGGTAATTGAATATATGGAGCTCCTGGAATTTCTTGATAAGGAACTTCCACTTCGTCATCAGAGTGTTTTAAAACTTCAATTAATTTACATTCAGCATACTTCTTTTTTGATTTGTCAACGCGGGCTTTCACCAATTGACCCGGAAGTGTATTGGGAACAAACACCACAAAAACTCCTTCTTCCGAACGAATACGTCCAATTCCTTTTCCGCCGAAGGCGTAATCTTCAATTAAAATTTCTATAACCTGATTTCTCTTTACAAACTTATTGCGTTCTCTACGTGGCATTATGACTCTAAATTTATGGATTGCAAAATTATGAAAAAGATATGTTTTGAAATATGCCTAAACAGTACTTAAATTTTTATTTTTAAAAGAAAATTGAACCTTTTAATATTTTCTACGTCTATTAGATGTATTTGAAAATGAAAAACAGACTCAAAATATCAGATAAAGAACTCGTGTTAGCCTATCAATCTGGCGATAAGATTGCACTGAATTATCTTGTTAAGAGATGGCACCTTTATTTTTGTAAGCTTTCATTTTACAAAGTAAAAGATGCCGACATAGCGAAAGATATCGTACAAGAAAGTTGGAAAATTATATTTAACAAATTATATGATTTGCAGGAGCCAGAAAAATTCAAATCTTGGGCAATTAGTATTGTAAATAGAAAAGCAATTGATTGGTTACGTGCGCATCAACGAAATGAAAGTAAACTTCACAGGTATAGTAAAGAAATCACTGAACAACCCGAAGAGTCTAAAGAGGTGGGGAGTCAAGAAGAACTATTAAAGAGAAAGTTATTAGACGCCATTCAGAAACTATCCGATGAACAGCAAGTTGTGATTCGTCTGTTTTATACTCAGTCATACACTCTTAAAGAGATTAGTAGTCTGTTAAAAATATCAGTAGGAACTGCCAAATCAAGGTTATTTCATGCCAGAGAAAAATTAAAAACAATTATAAAACATTAATATTATGAGTAAGATAGAAGATATAGATAAGTTAATAAAGGAAACATTGTCTGAAGAAGAGGCAAAGTTTTACGATGATTTAGACGAGCAAAATGTAGTAGAAATGATCTTTGGTTTGTTCGAAGGAAAGAACAAGTGGATTATGTACATGATGAATTTTATGACCTTAGTTTTTTTTGGACTCTTTATCTATTGCTTAGTACAGTTTTTTAACGCAGAAGAAATGAAGGAGTTGTTAAAATGGGCAAGTGGAACCTTAATCTTTTTAATTGGAGTAAGTATGTTGAAGATTTTTGCATGGATGCAAATGGATAAGAAAGCATTGATGAGAGAATTGAAACGATTGGAAATACAAATATCATCTTTATCTAGTAAAATTGATGGACATTAAGAAAGAGTGGAAGACAATAAGGAGGCATGTAACAGAGAGTTTTAAAACAAGTTTACATGTGTCTATAGCTACAGTTAGTAAGGAGAATGGTCCATTGATTACTTCTATTGGAACCTTGTTTTTAAATAAAGATCAAACGGGATTTTATTTTGAAAAGTTTTCTTCAAAATTAACTTCTAATGCAGCTACGAATAATCAGGTTTGTGTATTGGCAGTGAATAGTAGTAAATGGTTTTGGATAAAGTCTTTGTATAAAAGTAGGTTTGCAAAACACCCAGCACTAAAGTTATATGGAGGATTAGGGGAGAAAAGAAAAGCTACTGAGATAGAATTGAAACGATTAGAAAGAAGAATGAAGCTTTTAAAAGGATTGAAGGGACATACTTATTTGTGGGGAGAAGGGATGGATACTGTTAGAGAAATCAGTTTTAATAGGGGCGAAAAAATGAAATTGGGTAAAATGACGGCCTATTTGTGATTTTTAGGTTAAATTTTGGTTATAAGTTTTAAGAAACAGTGAATATTTAGTAATTTGCGACTTTCTAGGGATGATTTCTTTCCCACGCTGCTTTTTCGAGCTTTTGACACTACTTCAAGAAAACCAAACTCGAAAAAATAAAGGTAGATAAGGAATGGTTATTTTATTCACTTAAACATTATTTAAAATGGCTGTTTTAGACCAATTAACTTCGCAACAAGCGATTGAATTAGAGAACAAGTATGGAGCGCACAACTATCACCCGTTACCAGTAGTATTGAGTAAAGGAGAAGGAGTGTATGTATGGGATGTAGAAGGTAAGAAGTATTATGACTTTTTATCAGCTTATTCAGCGGTAAATCAAGGACATTGTCATCCAAAAATTGTTGGAGCAATGGTAAACCAAGCACAAACCTTAACATTAACATCTCGTGCATTTTATAACGATATGTTAGGTCGTTATGAAAAATTTGCAACCGAGTATTTTGGGTTTGATAAATTATTACCAATGAATACAGGAGCTGAGGCTGTAGAAACGGCTTTAAAGCTTTGTAGAAAGTGGGCGTATGAAGTAAAAGGAATCGAAGAAAATGAAGCACAAATAATTGTATGTAAGAATAACTTCCACGGAAGAACTACTACTATTATTTCTTTTTCTAATGATCCTGTTGCTCGTAAGAATTTTGGACCATTTACAAACGGTTTCATTAAAATAGAGTATGATAACTTAAAAGCTTTAGAAGAAGCTTTAGAGAATAATGATAATATTGCTGGTTTCATGGCAGAACCTATTCAAGGGGAAGCAGGAGTTTATGTACCTTCTGAAGGGTATTTAGCAGCAGCAAAAGCATTATGTGAAAAGCACAATGTATTATTTATTGCTGATGAAGTTCAAACGGGTATTGCTCGTACAGGACAATTATTAGCTGTAAATCATGAAAATGTACAACCTGATGTTTTAATCTTAGGAAAAGCATTAAGTGGAGGAGCGTATCCTGTTTCTGCGGTATTAGCAAATGATAACATTATGAATGTAATCAAACCAGGTAACCACGGATCTACGTTCGGAGGAAATCCAGTAGCTGCTGCAGTTGCAATTGCTGCTTTAGAAGTAGTAAAAGATGAGAAGTTAGCTGAGAACGCTGAGCGTTTAGGGCAAATCTTTAGAGCAGAGTTATCTGAGTTTGCTAAAGAAAATGACTTAGTAACTTTAGTTAGAGGAAAAGGATTGTTAAATGCTGTTGTAATTAACGATACAGAAGATAGTTCTACTGCTTGGGATATTTGTATGAAATTACGTGATAATGGATTATTAGCAAAGCCTACGCATGGAAACATTATTCGTTTTGCACCACCATTAGTAATGAATGAAGAGCAATTAATGGATTGTATTTCTATTATTAAAAAGACAATTTCAGAATTTTAATAATTCTAGATAGCAATAAAAAAGCGTCACTAAATTAAGTGACGCTTTTTTTATTTTGATGATAGACTATTTATTGGTTTTTCAATAGCTTTTTAGCACAGTTTTAATTTTCTCTTTTGGTTAACTTTATTGCTTAATTAACCATTTCATGAACACTTAAATGCTTCTTTAAAACTCCTGAAGGTGTATTTTGTGTTTCATCAAAAATACGGGTGTCGCCAAATAAAATAAAACTGTCTTTTGCTCTTGATACGGCTACATTGAGCATGTTAGGTTTGTTGTCTTTGTCAAAAAATAAAGTCCCCTCATCGTCATTACTATATACAGAACTAAAAAGAATGATGTTACGTTCTGCTCCTTGTAAGGCATGCACGGTACCTAATTTCATTTTGTTAACATTGTATCCGGCTTCAGTTAAGGCTTTAGAAAGCTCTCCTTTTTGACTTGCAAAAGGAGTAATGATTCCTAAAACGCTCTCAATATCCTCAACATTATAAGCATTTTGTATATGTTCTTTGTTTTGTTGTAACCAAGTAGTAATGGCTTTTACTTCTTCCATATTACAACGACTATTGTATTTACGTTCGCTAACACCATTTACATGATAAGCCACCATAGATGAAAAAACTTGATCTTCTTTGGCTTTTCCTTTCATGGGTTTTAAAATACCATTGTATGCGAGTTCATTACAAAAACCAATAATTTCATCGTTACATCTTCTATGCTCTAATAAAATTAAACCTTGCTCTTTTTGGTCGGATAGTGTAGTAACATACTCGCAAGAATTTTGAGCCATTTTCATAATGCTTCCGTTAGAAGCTAAAAATCCGAGTTCTTTTAGGTATTCATAATCAGAAGGATTTGAAACAACTTGTACACTAGAAAGATTTCCTAAATCAATTTTTGGTGGGATAGACCAAATAGGTTCTATTTGTTTTAAATCACCAATCACAAAAGCTTTTTGAGCCACGGCAAACATTGGAACACTTACTTCTGGTGTTACCTGTCCGGCCTCATCAATGATTAATAAATCTAAAAAGTTATAGAGTGGATAGTACTCAAAAATAGGCCTACCTTCTTGATTTTTTTCTATAAACTGACTGTAGAAAAAATGAGATGGAGCTGTGTAAAAAGTAGCTACAAAACAAGGAGTAAGCATAGCACGACGCTTCCATTTTTCTCTAATAGCATTTTCTCCAGTACCTTTTTCTAAATCCTCTTCAAGAACTTCGGTAGTTTGCAGTATCCAGCGAGCTTCCCAGTAGTGAGTTGCTAATAAAAAGGCCTTATGACGAAGATTAAGATCTAATTCGTCATAAAAGAATTCATGTTTAAGAGTATCGGCGTTTAATTTACTATACTCATTTTTCCACATTTCCTCTTCAGAAACAGAAGGAAAACCTTTGATATTATTTTCTACAATCCATGTTTTTAGCTTTAGATTAGATTGTAGTGCAACGTTTATTTGGTTGATGAGCTGTTTTAAAAAGTTGCTCAATTGTTTTTTATCCTCTAAAACTTCTTGAGTTGTTTTAAAGGTATGGCTTTCTGAATGCTCTTCCGTAGAAAGAAAAGCACTTCCTTTTACAAGAAAACCTTTGTTTTTCTCTAAAGATTTTAATTCAGTTAACTCTTTTCTCCAATTTTGAAGTTTAGTAATTTCTAAATTAAAACCTTGTATGATATCTTCTTGCTTGCACAAACATTTGTTGATTTGTGCTATGGATTTTAAATAATTACTCGGAAAATCTACACTATCTAAAAGTTGATCTTCAATATTGAAAATCTCTTCCTGTAAATGATTACAAGCATCCTCTAATTCATAAGCTTCTAGATTAAAATAAGTATTAAACTTATCCAAGAAATAATGCTTGGCTTCAAACAGATATTGCTCGTCTTCTAAATCACAAAGCGTCCCTTCATGACCGAATAAGTTACCTTTTAAAAAGTTAATTCCTTTTAACGCCTTTTCACTCTTAGAGCTCGAAGGAAGATAGGTAGCGTACCCATGAAAATTAGGAATCCATCTTTCAGCTAGATCGTCTAGGGTACTTTTTGAATTGATAAAACTATCAATAATATTGGTTACTGCTTGGTTGTTATTTGAACACGCTACAATTAAAGGAGCGTCTTCTCCTCGAATAGCAGCCTTTACAACTTCCGTGGCTACCAAACTTTGTAATAGGGTTGTTTTTCCAGTTCCTGGAGGTCCATTTACCGCCATAACTGAATTTTCTTCAGCACTTAAGTAAGACAATAAAGTCTTTCTTTGTGTTATGGACAAAGGAAACTCATTAGACATTTGCCCTAAATGAAGATGGTTGTAGCTTAAAAATTCAAAATCAGTTACAGCCTCTCTTTTTTCTCGTTGAGCAGGGGAGATAAGCTTAGATAGTAAAGGAGCTTCCTCTGTGGTATCTAATAAATTATCATATACAAATAAGATACTTTTTGCTGTGGATATTTTAGAACTGGTAGCAAAATAGGTTAGCTCAAACTTCGTAGTATACCTGTCTGCTTTATAGTTAGATAAATTTTTACGGGTAACTTCAGCAAAAACTTCATTGACATAATCCCAGTATAAATCCCAACCAATAGTTTCGCCTTCTTCAGCATAAGGCGCTTCTATTTCTTGCGCTTGGACAACGGTATCTATAGAAGAAAAGATAAAATCGTTTTTAACATCGGCTACTGGTGCTAAAAAATTTCTAACAATCAAAGGGAATAGCTCTCTAGGAGGCTTTAAATTTCCTGATCTATCAATCTTAGCACTTACCCAAAACGGATAAATAACCTTGTCTTTAAATTTCGGATTATCGGTTTGATATTGTAAATGAAATGGAGCAATTAATATTTCTGCATCCTCAACTTTATGCCAATTATTACTGTCTTTTTTAGTAATTCCTCTTAATCGATTAATTCTATTTTCTTCAGCATCTAATAAAACAGTAGCATTCTTCTTATTAAGCAAAGGAGTGCTTAAGTTTGAATTGTTTTGACGAAACAAATTCTTTATTCGACTAATATCAATGGCAAGGTTTTCACTATCAAACAAGCTGTTTTTGTAATAGTGTAACCAGTTTTTTTCGTTGTTCATTTTCCCCCGTATATCCCTTTAAAAGGAGGCGAAAGTAAACTTTATAAATAGGAATTTAAAATTTAGAAACGATAATTTTTATTGCTGTGCATAGTAATGATAGTCTTTAATAACAGTATCAATAAATTGCATTGGTTTTTCTTTTGTTTGAATATTGGTGATTTCTAAAATTTTTATGTGAAGCTTTAAAATAACCTTATGATTTCCTTTTGCCTTAGCATCTTTATACAAGTTTTTGATGGTATGAATATCACTATCAGATAGTAAGGTAACTTGTGAATAGGTTGGATTGTAATCATCTTCAACATCTGTAGCAATGGTATCTTTTAAGGTAATTCTTTTCTTTTCTGAAATCACCGTAGTACCAGCTGCAATATCTCCTAAGCGTTGTCCTTTACCATTTAATAAAATAGTTAGTACGGCAACTGCACCACTAGCAAAACCAAAATCGGCAATACGTAACAACCAACGTAATAAGTAGGCACCAAAGGTAGGTTTTGAACCGTCTAATTTTACCACACGAGTTTGGTTAAAGTATTTACCAGGAGTTTGTCCATTCATTAAAACTTCAAAAATTAAACTATAGAAAAAAGCAGGAAGCCCTAGTAAGAGATAAATAGAATAATATTCCATACTAGGTTCTATATCTAGAGCATTCAATACATAAAAAACAATGATATAATACCCAACAACAAATAAGAGATCAATTAAGTAAGAACCTATACGGGTAGTGATATGCGCTGCATTTTGATTAATAGTAATATTCTGTGCAGTTTCTATTTGAAAGTTATCCATGAATTACTTTTTCAATTTTTATGGTTATTTGTTGAAGTTTTTTTAGTTTAGCGAAGATAAAAAAAACTGTGATAAAAGAAGTTTAGCGTTGCTACTATGAGAGAAGCTGCTTTTGTAAAAAAAAATAAAGATAAATGGCAGTTGTTTGAAGATGTTTTACATCAAAAAACAACCATTACGCCCGATAAGTTGTCAGATTTGTATGTTGAAATTACTGACGACCTAAGTTTTGCGAAAACATTTTATCCTCACGGAAATACAGCAGTATACCTAAACTCTCTGGCTTCTTCTGCTCATCAAAAGATTTACAAAACACAAAAAGAAGGTAAAAATAGGTTGCTGACTTTTTTTACTGAAGAGTTTCCGTTGCTATTTTACGGATACCAAAAACAATTACTTATAACCTTTTTAGTATTTGGATTCTTTACATTGGTAGGCGCATTTTCATCGGCAAATGATATTGATTTTGTTCGTTTAATCATGGGAGATGGCTATGTAAACATGACACTTGAAAACATAGAGAAAGGAGATCCGATGGCGGTTTATAAAAAAGCCAATGAGGTAGATATGTTTATAGGAATTACCTTAAACAACATTCGCGTAGCTATGTATGCCTTTCTATTTGGAATTTTATTCTCAGTAGGAACATTATATATCATGATGCAAAACGGAATTATGTTAGGTTCGTTTTTGTATTTCTTTTATGATAAAGACTTACTATGGGAATCTTCTAGAACTATTTGGATTCACGGAACCATAGAAATCTCTGTAATTGTTATTGCAGGATGTGCAGGCTTGGTATTAGGAAACGGAATTTTGTTTCCTAAAACCTATTCGCGATTAGAATCTTTTAAACGAAGTATTAAAGACGGATTGAAAATCATGGTAAGTACCATACCGTTTTTTATTATAGCCGGTTTCTTAGAAGGTTTTGTCACCCGTCATACAGAAATGCCCGATTGGTTAGCCATTCTAATCATATTTGGCTCCTTAGCATTAATTATATTTTACTATATCATATACCCAATAAAAGTTTATAAAAATCAACTACAAAATGACGCAAGAATACATTGAATTTAAAAAAGAGAGAGATTTAGGAGCTATTATAACTGATGCTTTTAAGTTTATCAGGCTAGAAGGGAAGCCGTTTTTTATAACAATAGCTAAAATCTCATGGATACCAATTGCTATTGCAGCAATGGCAATGTTCTATTATATGTATTCTATGTCCGGATTAATGCAACGAATCGATGATATTGGTGCTGGATTTTCAATGATGTCTGCTGTTTTTATATTGATGATCGCCTATTTGGTTGCCTATGTATATATCAATTTAGCAGGAATGTATTATATACAATCGTATATCAATAATAAGGGTAGGGTAGTTTATGAAGAAGTACGAGAGAAAACTCGTGAGAAGTTTTGGTCTTTTGCAGGATTTGGATTTATTGCATGGATTATAGCTGTAGTAAGTATTTTATTATGCTTCTTTCCAGTTCTTTATACCATGACAGCCTTGTCTTTAGGAGCATCAATATTAGTTTTTGAAGATGCTTCAGCTACCGATGCAATTAGTAAATGTTTCAATTTTGTAAACGGACATTTTTGGGAAACATTAGGAGTTATTTTAGTTGTATGGATTCTAGTGACTATTTTGGGGTATATTTTTCAAATTCCAGCATTTATATACCAAATGATGAACGTAGGAATAAGTCTAGAAAGTGATGATCCAACTCAAATGTTTAACACTTTTAAAGACCCTATTTATTTACTATTAAACCTAGTATCAATACTTGGGAACTTAATGTTCTATTCTATTACATTAATCACCAATGTGTTCTTATATTTTGATATCAACGAACAGAAAAACTTAACAGGAACCATTGAAAAAATAGACGGATTAGGTCAGTAAGCATTGAAAGCATTCGCATTTTACATAGCATTATTATTTTCTATTACCCTCTTTGCTCAGAAAGAGAAGGAGGTCGTATATGACACCGATGCAATTGAGCTTAAAAGGTTTGATCCAAAAAAAATCGATGCGTATAAAGAGCAAAAAGAGTTTATTTATACTGTCGAAAAAAGAGAACCTGGAGTTTTAGAAGCGATTTGGGATTGGTTTAAGCGAATGATCAAAAAGCTACTGGGCTATTTGTTTGATGATATTGCTCCAGCTGTAGGAGTGCTACGTTTTATTTTAAGTGCACTTCCTTATGTTATTGCAGGAGTTGTATTGTATTTACTTATAAAGTTCTTTTTAAAGGTGAATGCGAGCAATATAGTAAGCGGTAAGGGTAAATCTCCGATTGTTTCTTTTAGCGAAGAAGAAGCGTTGATTAAAGAAAAAGATTTACCAAAGCTAATTCAAGAAGCCATAGATGTAAAGAATTACCAGTTAGCCATTCGATATTATTATTTGTTGGTGCTGAAAAAACTAGTAGCTAAAGAAACCATTGTTTGGCAACAAGAAAAAACAAATGAAGATTATATAAAAGAGATGCATCAGCAACCTCGCTTGTATGCAGATTTTAAAACAATTACGTATTTGTATGACTATGTGTGGTATGGGAATTTTGAAATTTCAGAAACAGAATATTACACTACCGAAAAGCAGTTCAAAAATTTTATAACTAAAATCAATTAAGCTTGGATAAAAAAGTAAAAATATACATAGCGATATTGGTCTTAGTTGGATTAGGAATTGTATTTCTTGAAGGAAGCAAGCCTAAGCAAATTAATTGGTTTCCTAGTTATGCTGCAAAACATAAGATTCCATACGGAACCTATGTGTTGCGAACAGAACTGAATACATTGTTTCCAGAGAAAATAGAAGATATTCGTTTACAACCTTATTTATTTTTAAAAGATACTACCCATAGAGGAAGCTATCTGTTTATTAATAATTACATCAATATCGGAAAAGAAGAGTTGGATGAATTATTAGAATTTACAGAAAGAGGAAATGATGTTTTTATTGCTTCTAGTGGAATGGATATTGATACCTTACAGGTACATACCAAAGGAGCGTATACTTCGGCTTTTGAAGAAAACACCTATCAGAAATTAGTCAATCCAGCTTTTAGAAACAAAGAGTTTGTTTTTGATAGAGAATTTGGAAAAGATTATTTTACTGAAGTTGATACTTTACAAACTACTGTTTTAGGAGAATTGGTCATTAAAGACGAAAAAGATTCAATTGTAAAAACAGCACCAAACTTTATCAAGGTAAAACACGGAGAAGGAAACTTCTATTTGCATA
The DNA here is from genome assembly GCF_947498805.1 of uncultured Tenacibaculum sp. GTDB lineage: Bacteria > Bacteroidota > Bacteroidia > Flavobacteriales > Flavobacteriaceae > Polaribacter. Next base: position 404,997 of record NZ_CANMLT010000001.1, read on the forward strand.
CATTTCCTGAAGCTTTTACAAATTATAACATGTTGTTAGAAGATAACAACGAATATGTTTCTTCGGTACTGTCGTATTTAAATGATGAAGAAACGGTGTATTGGGATGCGTATTATAAAACAGGAAAGAGCAGATTTACCTCTCCAATGCAATATTTACTGAGTACAGACTCTTTAAAATGGGCGTATTATATCGGGTTGATAGGGGTGTTGTTTTTTATTATTTTCAAAGGAAAAAGAAATCAGCGTATTATCCCGGTAATTACTCCGCTTAAAAACCAAACATTGGCATTTACAAGAACCATTGCCAATATGTATTACGAAAAGTCAGAACACAAAAATATAGCACAACATAAAATAGATTATTTCTTAGAGTATATTAGAACACAATACCGTATGTCTACTTTGAATATCAACGAAGATTTTTATACAAACTTGGCAAGTAGGAGTGGTAATACTTTAGAAGATGTCAAAGCCTTGTTTGCCAACATAGCAAGCATTCAGCAAAAAGAACACATAACCAAAGAAGAATTGATAGCTTTAAACAAAGCTATTGAAGCTTTTAAAGCAACATAAATTAGGAATATGAGTACAGAAGAAAATACAGCAGCGAATGAGAACGATCAAGTTTTTTCAAGTAGAATAGACTTATCAGGTTTAAAAGAAGCCGTTTCTAACATAAAAGAACAATTGTCTAAAGTAATTGTTGGACAAGAAGAATTTATAGAGCTATTGTTAGTATCCTTATTGGCAGATGGTCATGTATTGATTGAAGGAGTACCAGGAGTGGCAAAAACAGTCACAGCAAAGTTATTAGCCAAAACCATTGCAACCGATTTTAATCGTATTCAGTTTACGCCAGATTTAATGCCTTCGGATGTATTGGGTACTTCTGTGTTGAATATGAAAACTTCTGATTTTGAATTTAAAAAAGGACCTATCTTTTCTAATTTGGTATTGATTGATGAGATTAACAGAGCGCCAGCAAAAACGCAAGCAGCTTTGTTTGAGGTGATGGAAGAAAAGCAAATTACCATGGACGGGGTGCGCTATGCAATGAATCCACCATTTATGGTATTGGCTACGCAAAACCCTATTGAGCAAGAAGGAACCTATGCCTTACCTGAGGCGCAGTTAGACCGATTTTTATTTAAAATTAATGTTGGTTATCCATCTTTAGAAGAGGAGGTACAAATATTAACCTCTCATAATGCTAGAAAAGGAGCTTTACCACAAGCACAAATTGAAGCAGTATTGACCGAAAGTGAGTTAGTTGATTTTAGAAACAAAGTATTTGATGTATTGGTAGAGGAGAAGATTGTAAAGTACATTGCAGAAATCACCGCAAGCACACGAAATAACAATCACTTGTATTTAGGAGCTTCTCCAAGAGCAAGTATTGCTATATTAATGGCAGCAAAGGCTTTTGCGGCTATTAACGGACGCGATTTTGTAATTCCTGAAGATGTAAAGAAAAGTGTATATCCTGTGTTAAGACATAGAGTAATGCTAACTCCTGAAAGAGAAATGGAAGGAATGACGACTGATAAGGTTATTGAAATTATTGTACAATCTGTAGAAGTACCAAGATAGTGATCCAATTTTTTAAATCGTTATACCTACACAATCGATTCTTTGTATACATTGCAATCATCTCCGCAGTATTTTTACTGTCGTTTTGGTTTGCTCCATTGTATGGTTTGGCATGGATGCTAGTATGGTTATTGTCCATTGCTTTTATCATTGATTTGGTGATCTTATTTCGATTTAAAAACGGAATCAAAGGAAGCAGAATGGTGAGCGAAAAGCTTTCAAATTCTGATGCCAATGAAATTCATGTACAATTAGAAAACAACTATCCCTTTGATGTTACTACTAGGGTAATTGATGAACTTCCTTTTCAGTTTCAAAAAAGAGACTTTAACGTTCAACAAAATATAAAATCATATGATAAAGCTACCTTTAACTATACGGTACGACCGGTAGAAAGAGGAGAATATCAATTTGGTAAGTTAAATGTGTACACTTCTTCTATTTTAAGAGTGGTAGGAAGAAGATATACCTTTTCAGAAGAAGAAAATGTAAAGGTATATCCGTCATATGTTCAAATGAAAAAATATGAATTTATGGCAATGAACAATAAGCTGACCGAATTTGGATTGAAAAAGATTCGTAGAATAGGGCATACTATGGAATTTGAGCAAATCAAAAATTATATTCCTGGTGACGATGTCCGTACCATTAACTGGAAAGCTACTGCAAAAAGAGCAGAATTAATGGTGAACCAGTACCAAGATGAAAAATCACAGCCTATTTATTCAATTATCGATTTAGGAAGGGTAATGAAAATGCCTTTTGAAGAATTGAAATTGTTAGACTATGCCATTAACTCTACCTTGGCATTTTCTAATATAGCCTTATTGAAAAACGACAAAGCAGGAATGATCACTTTTGCCAAGAAAGTAGAAAAGATAGTACCTGCCAGTAATAAGAAAACCAACTTACATCTCTTAAATGAAGAGTTGTATCATACCAATACCAACTTCTCAGATTCTAGTTTTGCCTTGTTAAATGCTACGGTGAAACGAAAAATAAACCAACGAAGTCTATTGCTCTTATATACCAATTTTGAACATATCTCTGCTTTAAAAAGGCAGCTACCTTATTTAAAATCTATTGCCAAAAAACACTTATTGGTAACCATATTTTTTGAAAATACAGAGTTGGACAATCTTATCTCGGAAAAAGCAGAAGACTTACAAGAAGTTTACCATAAAACCATTGCTGAAAAATATGCCTATGAAAAGCGTTTAATGGTAAAAGAGCTAGAGAAAAATGGATTAAATGCCATCTTAACCAAACCACAATACTTGTCGGTAAACGTAATTAACAAATACTTAGAGTTTAAGGCAAAGGGGATGATTTAAAAAGGTTTCTAGAAGAGGAAGAATCTTTTTATGTCCAATTTTACTCAAATTAATTAACACTAAGGAAAAAACTTACTTTCCATACGGTTTCCCGTAAGGGTAACTTATTGCTTTTATTTAGTTTTAGAAAATTAAAAAATAAGTGTAAAAAAATATGCACATAGCCAACCAAATTAGGAAGTATACACGAATAATAGTTGCATATGTATACGAGTTGGCAATAATTAAAACCAAATGCAGAACAAAATTGAACAAACGAAATTGAATGCTATTTCAGCTAAGATTTTACATCGAAAAGGAAAAAATAAATATGAAAACCTGAATAAGACTTTTTTAGTTCTGACTTTAATCGTTCCATTATTCTTCATAATTGCACAGTACGTGTCAAAATCTACCGAATACGAGTCTTTAATGAATTACATAAGCTTTGGACTATCATTAATACTTATTGGAATTTCAATTTGGTCTTTGATTATTAAAGTAAATGACAAGATTACCCTTCATAAAATTGGAATGAAAAACAACATTTTCATTGCAAATGAATGCGACCGAATTGCAGAACTTCCAGAGAATGAACAAAAATGGTTCTTTCGTTATGTTACAGAAATTGACAATAGTGATACGGATATTTTTGCTGGTATATCTAATGAAATAAAGAAAGAAACATACCGAGAAGCATTAAAGGAAATTGAACCTGGTAATCATAGGATAAAATGTCCATTGTGTAATTCTTCACCTTGGAAATTTAAAAAAGGAAATTGTGAACTTTGTGGAAACACGGAAACTAAATAAAATATGGTAGAAAAATTTAAACTTTGGTATAATGCCTTAAATGAGAATGAAAAGAAAGAAATAATACAGTATATTCTCAATAATAATATTCAATCTACTAATGAAGGATATTTTACAGGTCCGAGTACAAATATAGAAAAAGGACTATTTACTGGACCTACAAGCTCAAGCCAAAAATGCAGACTTTGTGGAAAATAGCTATTGTTAACTACAGTTCTAAACCGAAAATTAATAACTTTAAATCCGTAACTGACGGTTATACGAGATCGTTCGCTACAATTTGAACAAACCTATGAACTACTATCAAATTTCAGAACATATAAAAGAGGAATATTTGAATCCTTTAGAAAGTTTCGAGATTAAAAATCTACAAGACATAAGAGACTTTCACGAAAAATTAATCCAAGTTAGAGTTGATTTAAGATTCAAAGTCGGAATTGATGTTATGCCGCATTACAGAGGCGAACAGAATTATGGATGGGACATATTACCTGGTATTTTCAGACCACCTTTTTCAAATGAAATTGATTTAAGTCAAGCTCGGAAAATAGAAAAAAACGGAGCTAAAATCTTTAAACAGAAAGTAATTGAGAAATATGGATCAAAACATTTATTTAAACATAGTAAAGAACCTTATGGCGAAATTTGGGACTTATTATTTCAAGCACAACACGCTGGAGTGAAAACGAACTTAATTGATTTATCAACTTCGAGTGTTATGTCTTCATTCTTTATGTGTGAGCCTTCTGAAAAACACGAAAAATCTGACGGACAACTCTGGGGGTTACTTGTACCATCTGAATTTATTTTTAATGAAACTTCTGACTATGAGAAAACTCTTTTTCCATTACAAAACCCATATAGTTTAGACAAATCGTTTGTTTGTAACGTTCCCACATACATCGATGATATTGACGAAAGAACTTATCAATTTAGATTATTTAGACAACACGGTAGACTTTTTGTTTCATCCGATTCTGATATTGATGTTCCATTAAATAAAAAGGAATTTTGGAAAAATATGATGTTTCGAGTAAAAGTACCTGCCGAAGCTAAAAAGACAATATTCAAAGAATTACAAGAAGTCGGAATTAACCGAGAAAAATTAATGCTTGTAGAGAGTGAAGATGCTGATAAAATGATTTCGGAAATAAATAACGAAATGAAAAAACTGTAGCGAATAATGGCTATAATTTGAAAAATGATCGACGAAGAATACTTAAGTCAAATATCAAAAGTTGAAATCTATTGTGAAATCCTACTTGGAATTTTGAGATATACGAATGTTAAAACATATCCCACAGAAGAAGAGCAAGTAAAGCAACTAACTAAAAAGCTAAAATTTCAGAATTTATATGATTTCGATTTGTTTAGAGCTTGTATTGATCAAATGGAAGACGCTCAATATGCAATTAATGAATTTGCAGAGAATGGCTTATATATAAGCGAAAAGAGACAAGGAGAAATGTATTTAAGGCTCTATGGAGTTTTAAATGCTTGTTATTTACAAGTTGGAGTGATAACGGATTTAATAAGGTTGTTCAACTTCCAAAATCAAAAAGAAATTAGAGAGGAATTGAAAAAGCTAAACGCAATTGAATTAAGAAATAAAATAGCTTCTCACACAACAAGTTACATTGATGAAAACAATAATTTTCATTATTATAAAGTAGCTCAATCATCATTGGACAAAAAAGCAAATGGAATACTTATAGTCAGAAAAAACGAAGAAGCTGATTATATTAATTTGCTCGACTACATTAGCGAATTTACAAAGACAATGGAATTATATTTAGGGCAAATAATTGACAAGGAATTATATTCAAGAACTTTTAGAAAAGAAGCTTTTGAATGGATGAAATTTAGACATGATTTCATAAAAAAGAGTAGCTAACAATGTGTATAATTCATTCACTAGTTAGAGCCTACTTACGAATGTCCTCGCAGACTTTCTATCTGTGATTTATCTGCTAACTTAAGTGCTTAAACACGCAACGAAATTATACACTAGACCGTTAGTATTAATTAAAAAAGATATGAATAAAACTATAATTGCTGTTTCTGGAAAATCCAATCATGGGAAATCAGAGACTATAAAAAATGTTTGTAGACTAATTTTAGATCTATACCCTAATGCAAAACCTTCAATTTCAAATATTAATTATAATGGAGATATTTTTCTTACAATTATTATTGGTAAAATAAAGATTGGTTTTGAAAGTCAAGGAGACCCAAATAGTAGAATGATTTATGACAATACAATTGAAAAATTAGCGATTGAAGAATGTGATATAATTATTTGCGCTACGCGAACAAACGGAATGACAGTAAAAAAAGTTGACGAAGTTGCAAACAAATATGATTACCATACTCTTTGGATTAGCAGTTTTTGGTCACCATCTCTAAACCACACAGTTTTAAACAGGTTTGGAGCAGAAAATATTATTAATATAATTAAAGGACTAATTACAGAACAATTATAATTGGGATTAAAATAGATATTGTGTACATTGTAGTTTCTGTACTTGGAACATTTTTAAGTACTCTACATGAATTAAAATAATACACAAAATTGTTGTGGATAGTATTAAAAACTATGAAAATCGGATTTGGATTTGACAAATATCCTGAAGAATATGACTGGATAGCGACTTTTGATGAGATAAATGGAATTGAAGGAGAGAATATAATTCAGTATTCGCAAGATGGGAATCCTATTAATCTATGTGAGCTTACATTATATAAATGTAATTTAGAAGAAAAAGAATTTGTTGAGAAATTCAATAAAGAAAGTGAATTATACGACCGATCGGGATACTTATATGTATTATCGTCAGAAGATAAGATAGTTACCTCAGATTTTATATCAGATATTAAAATAGAAAAGTTATTTAAGGATAATTTTAATAGCTTAAATGTTGTAATGAGAGGTTGGTTGTTAGAATCTAGTAAGGGTTCTTATGAAATAACTAAGCGGCGTCTTACTTCCGGTATCAAGAAATATGGTGAATGGAAAGACTTACCTACTGAAAAAGTTCAAGGCTGGTTGGAATCAGCTTTAAGACTAGGTACCTACGGTGAAGATGTGTCTAATAAGTTTGTAACTATCAATAGTAATAATATTGACTCTGAAGATAAATTCTATTGTGCATTAGGCGAAGCTGTTAATGGAATTGGAGGTTATTTTGGAAGAGGTTTAGGAGCTCTTGACGATTGTTTTAATGGTGGGTTTGGTATAAAAGGTAATTTTACCTTGGAATGGCTAAATCATGAAATTTACAAACAGAAATTCCATGAACATTTTAAAGGGATTTTAGAGGTTTTTTCTGATAATAATAAAAATATAATTTTAAAGTAAAAGAATATATAACAAAACGTAAATAGTATTAAAAGGTAACTTAAGCAAAACGTTACTATGACTAATAACGTTTTCTAGCCAACTTCTAAAAATTAGATAGAATCTTTAACTCAACGTAACAAACTCCAATTATCAGCGACAGATAGTATAAATAGCATAAGCAATGAACATCAACGATACTACCAAACTATTCAAAAACTTACTATCTCAAACTCATAAGAAATCAGAAAGAAGAATTTATAACTACTTTATTCAAATATAAGCTTCTTTAGAAAAGAAAGAACTAACGAATGAGCAAATAGATCGTATTAATGATAAGCTGACTTCTTTAAACTTAAAAGAAATAAGAGCCAATAGAAGGAAGTTGTACAGTCTGCGATTGAATGAATTTAAAACCTTTTTAAAGGACGAGTTTTCTTTTACTACTGAAAAGCACTACGCAGGAATTTACATGGCATATGGAATGGTGTTTGGCTCAGGAATAGGAGTGTCGTTCGGTACAGCAATCAGCTCTGCTTTGGGAATAAGTTTAGGAATGTCTCTCGGAACAGGTATAGGAATGCTGTTTGGAATGCTTTATGGAGCACAAAAGGATGCCGAAGCCAAAAGACTAGGAAGAGTGGTCTAATAGTTTTGAATACAACCAATGTTGCTTGTTGGCATTTAGCTATTCGTTTTCAGCCCAAGGATTGTATGAACCAAAGTTCCAGATATAACCTTCGTTATCTTTGCATGTATAGCCTCGTCCGCCATAAGCTTCATCTTTAATGTCAATAAGAATTTTTGCTCCCGCAGCAACCGCTCTTTTATAATGTTCATCAATTTGTTCTACGATAATATAAGGAGCTTGCGTATTATTTCCATGAAGATCTTCGGGGGTTTTTACTAGTTTTCCATATTCGTTTTCGTTTTCAGAACTTAACATAATCATAGCATTACCATAGGTAAGTTGTGCGTGTGCAATGGTATTATTGTCTCCTTCAACGACAAGATGTTTTTCAAATCCGAATGCATTGCATAACCAGTCAATTGCGATACGCGCTTTTTTGTAGTGCATGGTTGGGATAATACACCCTTTATGTTCTTTCATAATGATACGATTGATGTCTACCGTTCAAGTTACAAAAAAGTGAGCAGAGTCAGTGCAAGATATTTGATTAGCACTAACTCCGCTTTGTGTTATCTTTTATGTAATTCCTTTAAAAAGCGCTGTTCTTTGATAGTACTCTTGATAATAATAGCAATAACGATACTCAATGAAACAATACCTGAAATTATAATATAGGTATAGAATCCTTCAGAAAAATACGATTTGAAGTAAGGCAAGAGTAAATAAAAACCAAGGATGTAAACTGCAATACAGATGGGTGTAATGATATAATTGATGAATAATCGCGTTTTATAATACTTTTTAAGATAGCTTCGATATGATTTCTGAGTCATAGAAACCAGTTGTTTCTCTTTTCGATATAATGTATAGAACTCTAAAATAATTCGTAATGTAAGACTCGAAATCATTAAAGTTAACCCTAGATTAAAGCTATTCCATTGATTGAAGGCATAATAAAAAGTATACGCAATTAATATGAGTACCGTTAACAGCATAACAGTAATGCTGATATATTGACTATTACGTTGTTTTTTTGCTTTTGTAATTAGGTCTTTGGGATTAAAATTTGGACTGTCAACAGCCTGCGTTTCCCATAATTTATTTAAGTGATCATTTTCCATTTTTAATGCATTTTAAAAGTGATTTTCGAATACGACTTAAGCGTGTTCGTAATGTGCCATGTGCCAAACCAACCGTATCTGCAATCGTAGCTTGAGGAGTGTTCTCCAATTCTAATAAGATCAAGGTTCTATTTTGATCGTTGAGTTGATCGATACACTGATACATTTTTTTGATGTTTTTTTCATTGTCAGTAATATCATCGTTCGTATTACTTGACAAAATCTCTTCGTTTATAGCGATACTTTTGTTGGATTTACGTAAATCTCCCAAACATACATTTACTGCAATTCTATAAATCCAAGTATCAATAGAAGACTTATTATTAAATGATTTTCGATATTTCCAAACCTTTATAAAAGTCTCTTGAAGCCATTCGTTGGCAAGTTCATTGTTACCAGATGCATAGCCTAAACATAATTTATGAACTTTAGAAGCACATGTGTTATAGACTTCAGTAAATTCCTGTTCTGTATTCATTATTTTGATGATAAAATCAGTTGTATTTGTTCTAAGAACCAATCTGGTTTGTCGAACATTATAAAATGCGCACTGTCTTCTGCTATGATAAAATTATAATCTTTCAAATTTGCATATTGATTTTTATAAGTTTTACTCGCCATTTCTTTACCATAGGGTTGTGCTGCTGCAATAATAGTAACTGGAATTGAAATATGCTTTAAATCTTCCCTAAGATCTAATTTAAGATAATCGGTATACCCATAAACATAGGTTTTTCGGTCAGAGGTTAGAATCCAATCCTTAACTCTTTTTTGCCCTGACTCTTTCAGACTCATTCCTTTCGACATTGCAGTAGCAGTTTGCTCAAAAGTGGTAGCATCCATGGCTAATTGTCTGTTATTATAAGGATTTTCATACACCAAATTGTCCGGATTAAAATTAGGAATCATTAAAGCTCCTGAAGCTGGTAGCGCATCAATAAGTATGATTTCTGATAATTTTAAATCCTTTTGTGCAGCAAGCCAGGTAGCAATGGTTCCACCCAAACTATGTCCAATTACGGTAGCGTTTTGTAAATCGTTTTTTAGAATATAATCTTTTAAAGACTCATTAACCTTAGGTAACCAAGGAAACTCTATTGGGGCTTTTCCTCCAAAACCAGCTAAAGTGATTATATGACATTCGTAGTTCTGTTCTAATTTTTGTACAAGCGGATTCCAAACATCGCCAGGAACCGTAAAACCAGGAATTAATACAATTGGTTTACCTTTTCCTGTAACCTCTACATGGATAGGTTGATTTTTATTCTTTGAATAAGTAGTTAAAGAAAAGGCAAATAAGACTACTAATAAGATAACATTTTTCATTGTTTTAAGTTTTAATTTTCCTTTAGATGCGGAAATCAAAAAATGTTACATTTTATTTTTAAAAAATATGAAAATAGCCAGTTTATATGCTAGGATAGGGTGATAATGTGTTGTTTATTAGTTTTTTACTAATAAAAAAAACTTGTCTGAAAAGTTAATTGGCAGATAACGTTTTTTAGAAAAAAATAAAGGTCATTTTACAAATGGCAACTTAAATATGGATGACTTTCTATTTCATTCCAAAAAACAACTTTTCAAACAAGTTTAGAATATTGTTAGTTTTCTTACTTTTTTCTAAACCAGTAAGCAGTTCTTCCTAATAAAGAGAATCCAATATATCCTCTAATTTTTAGTTTGTTTGCTTCCTCTAGTTTAATAAAGCACTTGTATTTTTTACCATTTTTAGGATCTAAAATCTTTCCACCATTCCATTCTTCACCATCCTTTTTAAGACCAGTTAAAATGTTCATTCCTAAAATAGGCTTGTTTTTATTTTTTCCAGTACATTTATCACATACAGCATCCTGTCTGTTTGCATCGGTAATTTCAATAATCTTAGCATAGGCTTTACCATCTTTTTGGTACACTTCAATTACGCTATCAACCTTACCAGTTTCCTCGTCTCTATTTTCCCATTTTCCAAAAATAGTCTGTGCATTCACACTAAAACTAAGCATTAGAACTAAAAAAAATAAACTATTTTTCTTCATAATAAGAGGTTTTATAAATTAATCATATTGAGCATCAAAATTGTCCTTCCATTTCCCTTGTACACGCATTACTTGTTCTATAATATCACGAGCACAACCATTACCACCGGTTTTATCAGAAATATATTTAGAAGCTTGTAACACCTCTCTTACTCCGTCATTTGGGGCGCAAGGCATACCTACGCGCTGCATTACAGGTAAATCAGGAATATCATCACCCATATACATAACGTTCTCTGGCGCTAAATTGTATTTGGCAACCAATTCATTGTATTGTACCGTCTTATTATGAGCCCCTAAATAAATATCAGTAATTCCCAAATTAGCCAAACGAGTACGTACACCCTCATTCTTTCCTCCAGAAATAATACACACTCTATAACCCGCTTTTACCGCAGCTTTTAAAGCATATCCATCTTTAATATTCATTTGGCGAACCAATTCCCCGTTAGGGAAAACAGTAACAATACCGTTGGTTAACACACCGTCTACATCAAAAATAAAGGTATCTATTTGAGGTAGTAATTCTTTATAACTTTTCTCCATTGTTTTGGATTGATTTAGTAATAAGTTGATATATCTTTTGTTGATGCTCATCTAGTAACCCTAAATGATTATCAATCGTTTTTTTGTCATTTCTCTTTGCTGGTCCCGTTTGTGCCTCTTCAGGGCTTAAGGCTGTTATTTTTTGAGCCGTTTCCTGAATTAAAGGAGCCAAGACTTCAAAAGGAACTTCATACTGATTGCAAATATCGTTCCCAATTTTATACATATGATTCGTAAAATTATTTACAAAAACCGCCGCTACATGCAAACACTTACGTTGCTCAGAATTGATGGCATAGCTATTCTTTCCAATAGAAGAAGCCAATTGCTCCAACAAAGCATAATCTTCTTCATGAGATGTTTCTAAACAAAAAGGAATCGAAGTAAAATCAACCTCTTTTTCCTTAGAAAAACTTTGAAGCGGATAAAACACACCAGAACGAGCATGTTTTTGAAGCGCATCTAACGATACAGAACCCGAAGTATGCACTACCAATTTATTCTTGGTAACCAGTTCAGCAGACACTTTTACAACTGCATCATCAGAAACAGAGATGATGTATACATCAGCATCGTTTAATAACTCTAAAGAATTGGTAATAGAAGTTAGCTGTTTAAAAGCATCAATTTGAGCTATGGTGCGTGCATAGATTTGTACCAATTGAACACCAGAAGCCTTTAAAAAAGCTTTGGCCAAATGTGTAGCAACATTACCTCCTCCAAGAATACAAACACGAATCATAGAAGCGAAGATATAGATATTTTTATGGAAGAGAAATCACTTAAAAATATTTTTTGCATATTTGTAGTATTATGATTGTTTAAGTTTTTACTTCAGACTTGTCGTATATAACACGACCCCAATTCTTCCTTAAAACTTTTAAGGAACATTCTTTATATCAAAAAAATTAATGATGACAGAGAACAATCAAACAATCAAACAAAGCATATTCTCTCTTTTTAAAGACGCCGTTTTCGGAAAACAACAAGATTTTACCACAGGAAGCATTAACAAAGCCATATTTATGCTGGCCATACCCATGATTCTTGAAATGATGATGGAATCGATATTTGCCTTGGTAGATATCATTTTTGTATCAAGAGTAAGTGTAAATGCAGTAGCAACCGTAGGGCTTACAGAATCGGTATTAACCTTAGTATATGCAGTAGCCATCGGGTTAAGTATGGCAGCAACCGCTTTAGTAGCCAGAAGAACAGGTGAGAAAGACATTGAAGGAGCCAAACAAACGGCTGTACAAGTAATATTGTTAGGAATACTGCTTTCTATTTTAATTAGTTTTATTGGAATCCTATATCCAAAAGAAATACTCGGATTAATGGGAGGAGAGCCTGCCTTAATTGAAGAAGGGTATAAGTACACACAGATTATATTAGGAGGAAATATTACCGTAATGTTACTCTTCTTAATCAATGCCGTTTTTAGAGGAGCAGGAAATGCATCTATTGCCATGTGGACGCTGATTCTATCCAATGGATTGAATATTATTTTAGATCCGATTTTTATTTTCGGATGGGGACCCATACCAGCTTATGGAGTAGAAGGAGCAGCCATTGCAACCACTACAGGTAGAGGAGTGGCGGTAGTAACCCAATTATTGGTGTTGTTTTTCGGATCAGGAAAAATAAAACTAGCTCTAAAAGACTTAGTGTTGCGAGCAAATGTGATGATCAACTTGATCAAAACTTCTTTAGGAGGTATCGGACAGTTCATTATCGGTACTTCAAGCTGGGTGTTTTTAATGTGGATCATGGCAAAGTTTGGTAGTGAAGTGTTGGCAGGCTATACCATTGCCATTCGTATTATGATGTTTACCTTAATGCCAGCTTGGGGAATGAGCAATGCAGCAGCAACCTTAGTAGGACAGAATCTAGGAGCACAACAACCCGACAGAGCAGAAAAATCAGTATGGATTACTAGTAGATTATGTGCCTATTTCATGGGAACCGTATCCTTGATCTATATCTTATTTGCGCCTACTTTTTTAAGTTGGTTTTCAGACAATCCAGAGGTAATTGAAAATGGTTCATTATGCCTACAAATTATGGCGGCGGGTTATATTGCCTATGCATACGGAATGGTAATTATTCAATCTTTTAACGGTTCTGGAGACACAAAGACACCAACAATAATCAATTTTATATGTTTTTGGATGTTTCAATTACCAGTGGCTTATATCTCTGCTATTGTATTAGAATTTGGACCTCAAGGAGTTTTTTGGTCAATTACCTTGGCTGAGGTTTTAATTGCAGTCATGGGAATATGGTTGTTTAGAAAAGGAAAGTGGAAAACCGTTCAGGTATAGGAAGAGTTTTATACCTTAGCTAAATAATTACTACAGATATTTTTTAGTAAGAATAAAAGAGATTAAACAGTACATGAAACTAGATATATTAGCTTTTGGAGCACACCCTGATGATGTAGAATTAGGATGTGCTGCTACTATAGCAAAAGAAATTTCTTTAGGAAAGAAAGTTGGAATTGTAGATTTAACTAGAGGAGAATTAGGAACCCGTGGTTCTGCCGAATTAAGAGATCAAGAAGCAGCAAAGGCTGCCGAAATCTTAGGAGTGAGTGTTCGAGAGAATTTAGGTTTTGCAGACGGCTTTTTTGTAAATGATAAAGAACATCAATTAGCCATCATAAAAATGATCCGTAAGTATCAACCTGAGGTAGTATTGTGCAATGCGATTGACGATAGACATATTGATCATCCAAAAGGAAGTCAAGTAGTGTCGGATGCATGCTTTTTAAGCGGATTACTAAAGATTGAAACGGAGCTCGATGGGAAGAAACAAGAGAAATGGAGACCGAAGCAAGTATATCACTATATTCAATGGAAAAACATTGAGCCTGACTTTGTAGTTGATGTAACCGGATTTATAGAAAAGAAGGTAGCATCGGTAATGGCATACTCATCGCAGTTCTTTGATCCAAAGAGTAATGAGCCAGAAACTCCGATAACAAGCAAGAATTTTACAGATAGTGTAGAGTACAGAGCAAGAGATTTAGGAAGGCTTATAGGAGTGGATTATGCAGAAGGCTTTACCTCAGAACGTTACGTTGCAGTAGAAAATTTAAGTAAATTAATTTAAGTTTTTATTTGGTGAGAATGTAAAAAAGACATATATTTGCACCCGCAATACAAATGGTGATTGTAGCTCAGTTGGTTAGAGCGCTGGATTGTGGTTCCAGAGGTCGCCGGTTCGAACCCGGTCTTTCACCCAAAGCCTTTTCTGAAAAGAAAAGGCTTTTTTTATTTTTATACCTAAAGTAGCTACTCAAACCTTCACTTTTACTAATGGTAACCAAGAAGCAGCGTTTTTCAAATTCAAAGTATAAAACCATACCTATAAGAGTTGATTAATTGTTAGATTTACGGTTTTATAAATTATAAAACCTAATATTTCTTCACAATTGATATGATTCAACTAAAACCGCTTTTAAAAGAACATGTAGTGCCATTTTATACTTGGATTAACGATGATGAGGTCATCAAATATTCTTTACCATTATTTTTAAAAATTAAAACCAAAGAAGAAATAGATGCTTGGTATGTTGAATTATTGAAGGATACCGAATTACTCAATTTAGGTATTTTCCTTGAAGATACAGGTCAATTAATTGGATATGCAGGAATTTGTAATATTTCGAGGCTTAATAAATCAGGAGAGTACTATATATTCATTGGAGAAAAGAGCTTTTGGGGTAAAGGAATCGCGAAAGTAGTAACCAAAGAAATAGTACATATTGGTTTTAATAAATATGATTTAAACAGAATATTTTTAACGGTTTCAGAACCCAATATTGGAGGAGTGAAGGCATATGAAAAAGCTGGTTTTAAATATGAAGGAAATCTACGAGAAGCTTGTTTTAGAGGTGGCAAGTTTCATGATAAAATTATAATGTCTGTTTTAAAATCTGAATGGGAAGGGTAAGCTTAGAAGGACATCTTAAACATCGTAGTAAATAATAATTTTTTTAAATTAGTTAGAAAAGTAAAGACATATAAATATGTCGGTTTCTTAACTAAATTGTTAGTGTAACATTTTGTTTTATAGGTATATAATCAAGTTAGCAGTAATTTAAAAATCCGTTAACTAAACGAAAATTAGTGTTTACTCATTAGACCTTTTTTACATAAACTGACTGAATTAAATTGGAATTAAATTTTAAACGGAGAGATTTGAAAAAAATAATACTTCTGACTTTTTTACTTAATTGCGGAATTGGAATTTCGCAAACTGAATTTCCATTTTATGAACAGATTGCGTTTGACTTTTATCAATCAACACTAATCGATTCATTTCCGACGAAAAAGAAAGTAAAAGTTTATCCATATGTTATGGATTTCCATCCAAACAGAGGAAATTTTTACCAACCAACTTGTCTCGGAATTGATTGGAAAAAAAGTAATCCGTTTAAAGAAATTCAGGAGTATGTAGAATCCCAACTGCAAATTGACTCGGACAGATTTGAATTGAACTTTTTGAAGCTCGACAAAAAGAAATTTAAGGTTAAAAAAAGAGGAAAAGGAACTTATCCAAGGCTACACATAACAGCACCACATAAAGAAATTGATGGAACTGAACGGATTTTTGTGAATATTCACGAAACTCACAAATATCTATATGTCACCTATCATCTTGAATTTAATGACAAAGGAGAAATAATAGATTGGTGTCGGACTTATGACGAAGTTATACGAACATTTTAAAAAAACTATACACAAAAAAATGTGTAATTAAATGGTTTAGGTAACTTTAGAAAGTATTTGTTAAAACCAATAACAGATAATTTTTAGTTACATTTGGTAAAAAAAATTGTAACCAATCATACGAAAATCGTTGCCCACAATATGAAAAAAATATTCCCGATAATATTAATTGCTCTTGCAGGAATTTATATCTATAGGTTGGAAAAATTGAATTCTGAACTTATGGAAATGACTGAAGAATTAGCTTTTGAAAAATTTGACAATTTTATCCATCCATCAAACAGCTTTATGTATCAAAATGGAAATCAAAAAATAGAAATGAAAATCTCAAATGGGAAAGATTATGTAATTTATGACGAACCAACTGAAACGGAATTCATAATAACTAATATTGAACCAAATGATGTCACAATTTATGGAGCAGGAGTTCGAATTATTGGAAATTCTAACGGAATATTGAAAACGGAAATAACTGCTCCAAATAATTATACTGAATCTGATAGTTTGTCAGTTAAAATCAGTATTGAAAAAAAAGAAAAAGTTGAATTTAATATTCCTTTAAAGAATATTGAATAAAACATTGTGGAAAACACCACCTAAACAGCATTAAAAGGCAGTTTATTCGAAACGTTAAATATTTTAGAAAGGAGTAATTACATAATGTCCTTATGAAAATAACTCTTTTATTTCTTCCTCTGTTAAACGTGGTGTTAATACTCCAAAAGGAGTTTTCTCAATCCCGAAATACCAATAGTACAGCTTTCTTCTCGAAGGATTGCTTGTTGTTTTTGAATCAATTTTTTCAAGAAGTTCTATTTGCTCTTTTTCTGTTAAATATTTATACATAGATATGAAACTAAATTAAAAAAATCGTTAGAAGTCAATATTATCAAGAGAGTTGTAATAATGATTCTAAGATTTGGTGTCTATATAGTAACCAAAGAAATTTTAAATATTGGTTTTAAAGAATATGATTTAAACAGAATATTTTTAACGGTTTCAGAACCAAATATTGGAGGGGTGAAGGCATATAAAAAAGATGGTTTTAAATATGAAGGAAATCTACGAGAGGCCTGATTTAGAGACGATAAATTCCATGATAAAATTATAATGTCAGTTTTAAAACCTGAATGGGAAGGGTAAACTTAGAAGGACATCTTAAAGATCTTAGTAAATAATAATTTTTCTAAATTAGCTAGAAAAGGAAGATATATAGATATGTTGATTTTTGTTTACAAATAGTACGTGTGTTGACGTATTTTATGTCTATATAAACAAGTAATGTAACATTTGATAAAATGCGAATAATAGAGATAAACGGAAATAAATTTTCAAATATGAAAGGATTTTATCGAGAAATAGAATCGAAAATGACCTTCGGACTGAATTGGAAAATTGGACGTAATCTAAATGCGTTTAATGACGTACTTTATGGTGGGTTTGGAGTTCACGATGTTGACGAAAAATATATTTTAAAATGGCATCGAAGTGAAAAAAGCAAATCGGAACTGAAATATTATAACGAAATAATTGAAATCATTAAAGAACACGAAAATATTGACTTACAGTTGACTTAAATGGTATTTTGGAAAACTGAAAATAAGATTGAACCCAAAAGGATATTTTACTCAAAAATTAAAGAGTATTATGTTGGACCTGTATACAAGCAAGTCCCAACTGACTTACTCTATGAAATTATTTAAAAAGTAAAAGACCAAATTTATAGTAACTATAAGAGATTTTGGAAACAATATCCTAAATCAAGAAAAAGATATTTGACTTTAAAAATGGATGATATTGAACATCCTTATGCCCATTTTATGATTATCGAATTTTTAAATGAAAAAGAAATTTCGAAATCAAGGGAATACTCGAAAGTTCTATTCAAAATGAATGACGACGAATTCGACAAACATTTAGATTATAAGGAGTGGTATGAAACAAAATAAAAAACTAAGCACAACAATGTTTACAATGAATTGCTTGTTCATACCTATTTTGGAATTTCCGACTTGGTGTGTATTTGCAAAGTTAAGTGTTAAACCACGCAACTACTCATAGCCGAGACCCTTATGTGCAAGCTGAAAAAATATTTGCATTAGAATAATATGACCGAACAAGCAATAACAAAACAGATAGGGAAACCTATAGAAATAGATTTTCGTAAACCGAAAGCAATCGGAAGTACTGGATTTTATTTAAAGTCATTTAAAGCCAGAAATTCTGATTTGGAAAATCTAAAACTAGATTCAAAATGCAACTTTGAAAAGCGGACTAATGGAATTTTATTACGTGCTAATTATTCTAATAAATTAACTTTAATTCCAATTTCAAGAGAAAGTATAAATGTTATTACAGTGACAAGAGGAAAAGAGAAGATTAACCCTTTTTTTCTTTCACCAATGTGGATTTTACTTAAACTCGGAGTTTCGAAATTGTATGCTAGGTACTTTGCCTTATGGCGATTTAAAGAATACTCAATTGACCAAATGGAATTGAATTTAAAAACAACTGAATATGAAATGAAACTAATTGCAAACGGATATCGATTCGAGCGGCAATTAAGTTTTTTTGAAAGTCTGAATTATGAAAACAAGTTAAAAACGATAATAAAAGCACATAACAAACACTAAACTGCAATGAAAAAGCGGCTTAGCCAAAACGTTAGTATTGTTTAAGAAAAAATAATATGAAAATTAGAGAAACACATAGAAATGATTATACCATTTCAACTGATAAAGAGAAGTTAGATATTTCAAGCATTCATAAATTTCTTTCGAATGAAACCGATTGGGCAAACGGAATTCCAATCGAGACTTTGAGAGCATCCATTGACAACTCTTTAAATTTTGGACTTTATGACAAAAACAAACAAATAGGATTTGCTAGGATAATTTCAGATTATGCAACTATTGCATATTTAGGAGATGTGTATATTCTAGAGGAATATAGGGGAAAGGGATTGAGTAAATGGTTGATAAATGAAATAATAGAACATCCTAACCTACAGGGTTTAAGACGTTGGATTTTATTAACGAATACTGCTGAATGGCTGTATAAAAAATTTGGGTTCACTGAAATACCTAATCCTGAATTTTATATGGAAAAACATAACCCGAATGTGTACAACAGAATAGGTAAATAGTAAATATTTACTTGCTACAAACACCTTATTTAAGGTGTTTTTTTATGTTAGAAATTGTTGGGAATACTAACAAAAGACTTTGGTGTGTGTGATAAAAAAAGAATCCCACTCAATGGTTGAGTGGGAATAGGGGAAATTTCTATGAAAAAAAGGGGAATTAAATATGTTTATTAAAGGGGGCGCAAACATAAATAGATTTTAATTAACATATTGATGGGAATCCGTAAAATAAGTAAGGTTTTTCCATAAAATTTAAAAAGAACAATTATCTGAACTATTTATAAGGGAAAAGATCTTTGATAGAACTGTGGTAAATGATAATTTTTCTACTTTAGCTAGAAAGAAAAAGAGATATAGGTATGTCGATTTCTATATTAAATTGAGAATATAAAGACGTATTTTATACATATATATAAATGAACCTAAGCAAAAAAACTGAATGAAAAGGAAAATAGCAATAGGATTAGTCTTCTTTTTAATCGGAATTGGACTTTCAGTATTTCTTGAATCATTTTTGAGAAGTACAGTATTAGATTTATATCAATGGACAACAAGAAATGGAATTCAGTTTGTAGGGAAAAACTTCTTTTTATTTGCTTCCCCGATTTATTATGCTGGTTTTGGAATTACCTTTTCATTACTAACTATAGATTTATTTTCTAAACCAATTGTTTATATAACAATCAATGTCGTAACAGCAATTTTAATTTTTGCGATAATGACTATAGGAATTAGCGCTATTGATGCAATCTTAAAAATATATGAGTGTACTGCATGTGATGACGGAATTAGACAACTAAGATATAATGAAGTGAATTATGGATTAATTTTAGGTTTTTCTTCAATTATCTCTGTAATCCCAAGTTTAATAAGAATAATAAAGAATAGAACAACAGGTGTATAAAGGATATTCTTTAGAATACGTACTATACACTAAATGTTGACAGTAATTAAAAAATGAGGAAAATAAATCTAAAAGAATTTGCTCTGACTGGAGATTTTGGACCAGTAAAAATAGGAATGACAAAGGAGCAAGTTATAGAACTATTAGGCGAACCTGATTCTGATAATGATTTTGGTTCAGGCTCTACAGGGCTTTTGTATAGTTGGTATGAATTTTTCTTTGACAAGAAAACTAAAATTTTAAAATCAATTCAAAATGATCATTTACAAGCCGATTGTGAAGAACATAAAGAGAATATTCTTTTTAAAAATGATAAAATTGAGATAGATATTTGGTTTTTGAAACTTAATCAAGATTTGAATAGAAGAGAGGTTAAGGAAATTTTACAAAAACAAGAAATATCATTTTCGGAAGAGGAGTATTGGGGTAATGAAATAATTAGATTTGAAAGTGGAGTATACCTAGACTTTGATAACAAAGATGGAATTTGGGTAATCTATGAAGACGGAGAAATGAAAAAAGATGAAAGTGTGACAATAGATGATAGAGAGAATTTTGTTTTGAATGGAATAAGATATTTTCCGGATTATTAAAAGTGATTGCTGCAAATACTATATAAAATGCATAGTTATCTATTACACCTTATTTAAGGTGTTTTTTTATGCTTAAATTTTAGAAAACATATTAATACTTTAGAAAAGAGATATAAAAAAAGGAACCATTCTTAGTTCCTTTTATTCAAAATACAAAGTCCCCCGACCTTATATCATTAAGTTATTAGACGAAAAAAATAGAGAAGCTTACAATTAAGTAAGTGAAAATATATCAATAGTTGTAATAAGTGAGAACGATGGTAATAAAAAAGTACAGATAAATATTATATTCATCTGTACCAATACCTTAATGTGCAACCCCCTTTATTAGCACATATAGGAAAAAATTTGCTAGCTTTCCAAAGATACATAAATAATTATATATCAATTTCTTAACAAGAAAAGACATAAAACGAAGTTCTATGCCTTTTCATTCATAAATAAATCTGTGGGAGATTCTTTTTATTAATGATACAAAGATAATGATAATTAGAAAAGCTAAGATTAATAACAAAAAAACCCACCGAAGTGGGAACTTTTTTAGGGAAAATGATCAAAAAAAGAACATCGTGATCATTCTCTTAAAAAGGAGATTAAAGGTAAGTAAAATAAGCATAGTGAAAACACTGATTTTATATAGTTAAAAACCTGTAGAAAAACTAAGTAAAATTAAAAACGAATAAAGAAAAGAGTTAGAGAGGAAGTTTAAATAGAGATAAGGATAAAGATTATAAAACATTTATTTAGTATAATCTTAGGCAGAGAATTTAGAAGGAAGACATAAAAAAAGCGAACCGAAGTTCGCTATTTTTTAATTTTATAATCTTAATTTCCTGGTTCAGGAATACAACGACAGTTTTCATCAAAACCATAACCTTCTTGACATGGTCTTGTAAAAATACCACAGTTTGTGTTTCCACCATTAATTGATTGTTGTGCATTTTTGTTCAATACTGAACCTAAGTTTGAAATATTCTTTAACATAATTTAAAATTTGAATTTCTCAAATCTATACAAGTTAGAAATTATTCAAGATTAAAAAACCGTAAAAAAAGTAAGGATTTACCTTATTTAACTAAAATTAACATATCACTAAACCTATAATTATTTCTTTAAAGGAAGCTCTTCAAACTGTAAAGGATATGCATTAAGGTTATAGTCATATAAGCAACCAATTTCTATTTCAGAATTAATAATGTGATAATCAAATTCGTTAATAAGTTCAGCTAAAGGATAAAGGTGAAGATAAAAGTAAAGAAAATAGCGGCCAATTTAATAGAGGAAGAAACTTTTTTAGTTTCTATATATTGAGTATGAAGTTGTTCAAAGCTGTTTTTCATGTGATAAAAATACTAAAACCAAAATAACAAAAATTAGAGGTAGGAAGAGTGTGTAAAAAAGAAAAAGCGAACCGAAGTTCGCTTTTAAATAATACAATATTATACAAAACAGGCCCACCTTTTACCAAAAAAACCTATGGCACAAATTCCACCGCAATTTTCTCGACACTCAGCTAGAGAATTCCAAATTCCACCTTGAATTGATTTTTGCTCATTCTTGTTTAAGATCACACCTAAGTTTGAAATATTCTTTGTCATAATATAAGTTTTAAGTTGTTGTAAACTTAATTATAAATAAAACCAAAACTGAATTAAGAACCGTAAAATAAGTAAGGATTTACCTTATAAAAAGGATTAAAACAATGTTTTAAGAAAATTAAACCATGTAATTAGTATAAACAGAATATAGTGGTATGAGAAGATGTTATAAAAGAATTTAGATACTTCTAATAGTTCCTGTTTATCAGCAAGCTTTGTTTAATTTAAATGAAACTGAAAAAGTTTATGAGTAATAAAATTTCCTCTTATTCTGATAATTGAGAGTGCGATTAACCAAAAAGAGTGATTATAATTTTTTCATGTATAAAATTGAATCACAAAAACAAATAAATTAAAGTTGTACTGCTGTTAAGAAAAGTATGTTGAAAAAAGCGAACCGAAGTTCGCTAATATATTTAAGGACATGGTCCCATGTTAACAGGGTTCCAGTTTGGAGGACAAAAAAATATGTATTGCCCTTGAGAATTACAGTATTTAAAGCATTGTGAAGATCCTCCATTAATTGATTTCTGATCCTGCTTACTAAGCATATTACCTAGATTTACGATGGTCTTTGTCATAATTTGAAATTTAAATTTTTTAAATCTAAATATTTAAAAATCAAAAAGATATAAATATTCCGTAAAATAAGTAAGGGAAAATCATAAAGAATCAATTATCAAAATAGAATAATGATTATGTAATCAATATGTTCTTAGAAAGTAAAAGATAATACCTGTCAATAGTATAGAATAAAGGAAAAAATAATTTTTATTTCTTAATGTGCTTTTTGTATTAAATCTCCAATGCCAAGATTCAATAGCTAAAGAGATGAACAAAACAATATAGAATGAAAAATATATAGAATAAGAGTTATCTTGGGTAATGATTTTTAATAAAAAATAGGAAGTTAAAGAAGATATAATCGTTAACAAAACTAGCGAGATAATAGTTTTTCTCTTCATAACATGAGTTTTTGTGAAATAAAAATAGTAAAAACTTAATAAAAGTAAATGTGTAAATAAAAAAGCTCCTAAAGAGGAGCTTTAAAAATTAAATTTAGGAATGTATTAAGGGCTGTAATCAGAATCATAATTTAAAAAGGGATCGAAATCCCTTTTTTTTAACTAAAAGTTTTGAGTCCCCCGAATCAATATAGTCTTAGTTTCTACCTCTAAGATATATAAAGAAAGGAGTTTGTATTGTAGCAATTCGATTAGTAGATTGAGTCTATCGATAAGTGGTTGGAAGGAAAAGGTGAGTAGTTTTAGGGACAGGAACTATGATGAGTAATTAAACTTCCTTGTCCATAATTTTGGTTGGACTATTTATTGGTGTTAAAGCAAAGGTATAGAGGGAGGTCAATTATAATTATTGGAACCAAAAAGAAAAAATAAAGCGGACCTAAGTCCGCTTTTGAATAAGTTTAAATTTTTAACAAGATTCAGGAATCACAAACATGTGTTCAAAAGGAATACAAAAACCAAAATCATCATAGCAACCATCGCAACCAGGCTCGCCTTGGTTTCCTCCACTAATAGATTTTTGTACTGATTTGTTCAAAATAGAACCTAAGTTTGAAATGTTCTTTAACATAATTTGAATTTTAAAGTTTCTCAAACTTAAGGATATATAAAACTAAAAGGTAAATTTAGTCCGTACAATAAGTAAGGATTTACCTTGTTTTGTTGAAACTAACATTATAAAATAGCTATAGTTAAATCAATTTAAGGTACATTGTAGTAAATAATTTTGAATGGATTGATTAGTGTAAACGTCGATTTTAATACTAAAATTTTACATTTCAATGTGTTTTATGTCTAATAAATTAGAATCAAATTTGATAATATGAAACAGCTAAGTATAATCATATCAACCTCTGTATTATTATGGAGTTGTTCTCAAAACAAACCTAGAAAGGAAAATATAGATGTTCAAAAAAATGACAAGACTATAATTGAAACTAAAAAGGATACAAGTGAATTGATAAAAGAAATTGCAATAGAGAAAGTAGACTCGATTGAGCAATATCTAATCAAAAAAGCACCGTGTATTGAGCTTCAAGAATTTGTTGTCGATATAGAAAAATTGAATTGGGTTTCAGACAATAAGCGATTGCATAAAGTTAACATATATGAAGAGTTAGATCGGCAAAAAGTTGAATACTTTAACGACAAACCTTTTTATGAAATTAGTTTTGAAAACAGTAGTTTCAATACAACATATAATGCAGAAATTTTTGATAGCGATTTTGACTCATTAGATTATAAGCTATTTCAAGGAGTTGATAATATTTGGGGATATTTTTATAGAGATAAAAAAGCGACAAGCTCAATTTCAGATGGTGTAATTGAACAATGGGAGTTTAAAACCGAAGAAGAAGCAGAGAAAGCATTAAAACAAATTTTTCAACCTGGATTTACGATATATTTTAATACAAATCCATATTTCTGTAGAATTAGAAACAAATTGATAATATTTCAAACCAGAGCGATGGCTTTTAGTTATGACCAGAAATCTATTTTTGAAAAGTTTGTAAAAGAAAAAGCACCAAGTACATTATATGAATAAGGAGAGAAATTCTAGTGCTCTTACAAAAAGAAGTTGCTATTAGAAGAATGAAAAATAACCCTCATAATTACAATAACGAATAAAAAGGAAATCCTATGATTGGAATCATTACATACGATACGCCACACCGTAAAACACAAGACTTAATTACAAAATTAATACTCTGTGGGTATTCTAAACTTCATCTAATAGTAATTCCTTGGGTTGAAAGAAAAAATTTTGAACCAATATTTAAACATAGACCATCAAAATGTGTGGATATAAATATTGAAGAACTAGCAAGTAGATTTAGCATATCATATTCAAAAGTTGAGGTAAGTAATTTGAATACATTTTTTAAAGAAAAGATGTTTAACCATATTCTAATTGCAGGAGCAGGATTATTACCTGAAGAACTGGTTAAAAACCATAAGATAATCAATGCGCATCCCGGATATTTACCCAATGTAAAGGGGCTAGATGCTTTAAAGTGGGCCATATATCATGGAGAACCAATAGGGGTAACAACGCATTATATTTCTGAAAAAGCTGATGAAGGAGAACTAATTGAAAAAGCGACAGTACCAATTTATTACGAAGATTCTTTTCATAGCCTTGCATACAGAGTTTATGAAACAGAAATAGAAATGCTGGTTAATGCAATTAAGTGTGTTGAAAGGAAAGATTTTAGTTTAGAGTCTTTAGCTAATGACAAATACTTAGCAAACAAAAGAATGCCGCATCGTTTAGAAATGATTATGATGGATAGGTTTGAAGAGTTACGTATAAAATCAAAATCATCTCAGAAAATCTAAAATTAGAGTAATATATACTGAAAAAAGTACTATTTGAAACTATAAGTAAAAAAAGCGAACCGAAGTTCACTGATATGTTTTACGAATTGGTTGGTACACATTCGCATAAACCAAAATCCCATTTTTCATCTACTTCGCAAGACTTAAAAGGAAAACATCCACTTCCTCCATTAATAGATTGTTGTTGTGATTTGTGTAAGGTTGAACCTAGGTTTGAAATGTTCTTTAACATAATTTGAATTTTAAAGTTTCTCAAAATTAGGGATATATAAAATTAAAAGGCAGATATAACCCGTATAATAAGTAAGGTAAATCCGTAAAAATCTATAAAAGTAATAGGGAGGCCGAATCCTCAAAAACGAAAAGAAATAATAAATATAAATTTAGTGTGCTAGTATAGGTGTTAAAAAAAGAACCCACTCAAATATTGAGTGGGAAAATTGCTATGAAAAAGAACTTAAGACGTCTCTTAAGTGGTTGCGAAAATAGTTAGAATTTAATAAGTAAACCAAAGAAAAAACCATAAAAAAAGTAAGGATTTACCTTATTTAAATGAGTTTTAAAAAGTAGAGTTATAAAGATTATCATAATCGAAAAGCGCATAGGTATAATTGCAGTAAATAATAATCTTTCTATTTTAGCTTATAAAACTATAAATGAATTAATCAAGTATAATAGAAAGTATGAAGTTAAAGGAAAAAGCAACAGAAAAATTGGAAAGTGAACTAAAATTACTCAAGGTATCAACTGGATTATTAGCGGGAATTTTATCAGTTCTTTTTATTGTTTGTATTTATGGGTTATTGACAAAGGATAAGGGTGATGTTTTTAGTTCTCTAGTTGTTGTTCCAATTGCGTTAAGTGCAATTCTTCCGTCACAGTATAGTTCGATGAAAAAAATTAAAGAAGAATTGGAATCAAGAAGTAAACTTTAGTTTACAAAGATGTATATGTATATATCAAATACTATATACTAGTAATAGTAGAATGATATTTCATAATAGGTAGTCAGCATAGAAAATAAAATGCCAAACATTCTAAATAAAATTATCAATGGAAAAACTATTTGTATATGGGACTTTAGGTCCTGAAAGACCAAATGAACATATATTAAAGAATATAGGAGGAACTTGGAAAAATGGTTTTGTCTATGGTAAACTGTTCAAAGAAGGTTGGGGAGCTGAAAAAGGTTATCCTGGGATACGATTTGAAGATAAAGTTGAAATGGTTAATGGGTTTGTGTTTTATTCAGATAAGTTAAAAGATAATTGGAGAATGCTAGATGAGTTTGAAGGAGAAGCATATCAAAGGATAAAAGTAATAGTAACTCTTGAAGAAACAAAAGAAGAGGAGGAAGCATATGTGTATGCTTTAAAGTAAAGACTAACTATACAATGAGAAAATAGAAAAAATCAAAAGTAGCATATTATTATTCATAAAGTTTAGTACTAATTTAGTGTCATAGTCTTTTATATAAACAAATATTAATAAGAACCTTTAGTGGTTATTAGTTAAACACCTGTATAAAGGTGTTTTTTTATGTTAAAATGTAAGTGTCAAGTATTAAATAATTTAATAAAAAAAGCTCCCAAGGGAGCTTAATGAAGGGGTTTGCACGGAAAAATCAATTGGGGAATTTATGTTTAAGGCTGTAATGAAAATCGTTTTAAAAAAAGGGACCGAAATCCCTTTTTGCTACTAAAAATTTGAGTCCCCCGATTCAAACATAGTATTGCTACTGTGAAGATACATAAAGATATAAATGCCTATGTTGATCTTACGATGAATGGGGTCAATTCATCGTTCATTGGAATAAAAGAAAAGATAAGTAGTTTGAGAGATGCTGTATAGTACTCAAACATTAAAATTAAAATGATATAAAACTGTAGGAACAAAAAAAAGAAGCAGTCCCCCCGGAATACTTCTTTTATTTAAACTAACTAAACTATCTACTAAAAATGAAAATCAAATTTTAAACTATACCGTAAATATAAACTGAAGATAAGGTTGTAATCTGGAGTATTTGTTGAAAGGACAATTTGTATCGGTAAATGGTAGATTTGCGTATGTCAAATAAAAAAGTTGAGAGAGATATTAGAATTGAGAAAGCAGAGAAAATAAAAAAAGCAAGCCGAAGCTCGCTTTAATAAGTTTAATCTAAGCAATTTCTCAAATTACAACCTAGAGCACCAACTCTAGCACAAGGCGGGCAGTAAATAACTCCACCATTAATTGTTTTTTGCTCTTCTGTGTTTAGGGCTGTTCCTAAGTTTGAAATGTTCTTTAACATAATTTAAAATTTTTAAGTTTCTCAAAATTAAATAGATAATGTTAGACGGAATAATATAAAACCGTATAAAAAATAAGGATTTACCTTATAAAAGGAAATAAGAGTCTATAAAAAATAAAAAAAAGCGAACCGAAGTTCGCTTAATCATTATTATTTCAATAGAGAGTTAATCTATCGCATCGCATTCAACATGAGGAGCGCAATAAACAATTTCTCCTCCACGTTCTTGGCATTCAACTAAATCGCTGAAACTATGAATGAAACAAAAGAAAATACCACCATGAATAGATTGTTGCTGATTTTTACTTAAAGCTTGACCAAGATTTGAAATGTTTTGTAACATGATTTTAGATTTTAAATTTTTTAAAACTAGATAGTTGAAATTTAAAATAAGCCTATAAATCCATAAAAAAAGTAAGGGTTTACCTTGTTTAACAAAAATTAGTAAAAGTGTAAATCAAGGAAAAATTTTAAAGTTGAACACTTGTTCTTTTAAAAGCACAAAAAAGCCACGCTAGTGCATGGCCAAATGTTTACTAATTCAAAAATAATTCCAACGATAAAATGCAAAGCAAAATTAGAAATGCTTAGGTGTTTTAAAGTAAAGTATACGTTAAACTAGTATTAATAAATATGGTGAGTTTTTCAACTTTTGAGAATTTCTTTAAACAAACTGATAATATACTTTTTGAAAAGAAAAAGAAGCAGTCCTCCCGGAATACTTCTTTTATCTAAACTAACTAAACTATTAACTAAAATGAAAATCAAATTTTAAACTATACTGTAAATATACTCTGGAACTGAGATGTATAACTTAGGTATTTGTTGAAAAGGACATTTGTATCGATGAATGGTAAGTTATATAGGGGTAGATCTTTAATAGGAATAGGAGTCTTTTAAGAGTTATCGAATAGATATAAAAAAAAGTAGTTAAAATTGATTCAAAGACGGTAATACAACTTTAACAAGTCTCACCAATTAAAGTGTAAACACAAATAGTAGCATAACAAATAAGAAGGTTTAGTGATGATTATAATACAATCATCACTATCTGTGCAGGTTTGTATAACCATTATTATGAATTATACCACGCAAAATGACATGGACAATTCGTTAAAAAACGGCTATGAACATCTAGCTTAAATAACAGTTAGAAATACAACTTAACTTATTTTAAATATCATAAAGCGTTTTCTATGGATCGAATTAAGCTTTTTACATCGAATTCATTTCCAGTTAATGTAAGCCTTATCCAGCTTTTTCTTTTAAGAATAAAATTGTCTGGTGTAATGTTCAAATCACTATTTGGATTCTGTTGAACAAATTGATTTAAAACACGCGTTAATACTAACCTGTGCTTTCCACGGTACTCAATAATTTTTATCATAGTCTGGGGGACTTTTGTTTTAATTAAGGTTAAATTAATAAAATTTACTGAAAATAACTTACGGGTTTCCATAAATGAAAGAAAAGGGACCATAAGCGTCCCTTTTCGAAATCTGATAGTCCCCCCGGACATATCGGTAATAAAATTTGAAGATATTAAAAACTCAGTAGCTGACACAGAAAAAACTTACAAAAAAGTAAGTACCAAAACAGCATTGTAGGATCACTTAAATTTAAAAGTAAATTAAAAGATGAAGTAAAAAATATTATAGAAACAGTAAACCAAAGAAATAGAAAAGGTTAGCGATGAAAATTTCAAGTAGATTATGATTGGTTTAATATGTTTACATTTGTTTTATGATGCACGATTTTTTCTTAGAACTTACATTATTTGCGGTTATTTCACTACCAATATTACTTTTTGTAGTATGGAAAGAAAATAATAATCTTGATTATAACGAAGCATTATTCCTTTTGAAAAATAAAATGAACATGTATTTTAGAAAATATATTTATCCAAGTTTTTTTTGGATTGTCGTATTTTCTTTATTCTACTATTTATTTGATTAGTTTTAAAAACAATACATAAACTAAAGTCCAATTAATTTAATGATATCTAAAGACAAGGAAAAGTGATAAAGGGTCACTGAGTACTCTTAATATAACTTTTTATTAAAAATCGTAAAACAAAAAAGCTCCGTTAGGAGCTTATTGTAACCACAATGGTTGAAGATAAGGGTTGTATATCGAATATTGTTTTACAGTGTTGTTTAATGAATAGTTAGCTTAGTGTATTGAAAATCAAACTAATACTAGTTGCTTGCACGATAAAATTAGGTGAAAACTAAGAAGGGATAAGCTGTTTTTCGATGAGCAGACATAATATGTCGATGAATTGAAGAGAAAGAAAGTTTAATAAAAAAAAAGGGACCGAAGTCCCTGAGTTGTATAGATATACTAAAATTAAGCGTCCCCCCAGACATTAATTTAATATCTATGGGTAAGAAACCAAAATGAATAAAAAGTCACAATTAAATTTTATTTTTTTTAATGACTTCGGAGATTTGGAGGTGATTTGATGCATTTTTTGCAAGAAATACTCATTTGTATTGAGGTTTAACTATCATTTAGTGAGGTGTTTAGGGAGCTGTGTTGATTTAGTTTTGAATAATTAAAAAAAAGATAATAAATTAAGACATGAAAGAAGATAAAAAGAAAATAATAGGGCGATATATAAAATCGTATAATGAATTTGATGTCGAAGGAATGGTAGAAGGTTTGGCTGAAAATATTGTTTTTGAAAATATAGCTAATGAAAGTGTTACACTGAGAACTGAAGGAATAGAAGAGTTTGTACAACAAGCTAAAATGGCAACGAAGTACTTTAAAAGCCGACAACAAACTGTGGAGACATGGAGATTTAATGATTCAAACGTGATTGTAGAAATTGCTTATAAAGCAATTCTTGCAATTGATTTACCAAATGGTTTAAAAAAGGGAGATTCTTTAGAACTGAAAGGAATATCGGAGTTTGAGTTTGAAAACCAAAAAATTGTAAGAATTACCGACAGAAGTTAAAGATTAAAATACCAAATTGTATTTGTAAACCATAAAATAGAAGTATTCATTCCAAAATAAAAAAAGTCATATCAGGAATAATATGACTTTTAATTTTTTGATTTTTTGTTCAAAAAAATAATGATAGAAAACTTAATGCTTAAATAAAGACACAACCCGTAATTGGGCTGTGCACAATTTTTGAATTCAATTCTAGCCCCCACTAAATCAATTCTTAACAAACCTAAAAATTAAGTTGTTACCTCCCAAATATGAGCTTATTTACGTAAAAATTAATTAAAAAAAAGACAACATATGTTAAGAAATTTAGCTTTTTTAAACAGGAGAAAGTAGTGTAGTTGTCTAATGTTTTAGATAGAAACAAAAAACACAACCCAAGAATTGGATTGTGCAATAGGTGAACTTAACTATAGTCCCCACTTAATTAAATTCGGGCAAACCTAAATATTACTTAGTAAATGTGCAAATATTAATCTCACTCATTAGAAATAAATGAAAAAAAGATAACATATGTTAAGAAATAAAGAAGGTTTAATTTTTTTCGAAGAAATATTAAAATAGGATATTCAATTGTAATAGATGTAGGGCTTTTTATAAAAGAAAAGGTGAACCTAGGCCCACCTTTTAAATTTAACAATGCACTTCTCTACAATCATGGAAGCAAGCACTAAATTCTGGTTTGTTTTGGAAGTTTTGAGCTCTACAATAATCGAAACATACTGAGCAAAAAAATGGAGTACCACCTTGAATATTTTTCTGATCTTCTTTTTGTAGTGTTACTCCTAAATTTAAAATATTTTGTAACATAAGGTTGATTTTTAAGTGGTTACAATATAATTTTTTAAGAAATATTTGTAGAGAATTAATCCGTAAAAAAAGTATGGTTTTTCCTTGTTTCTTTCTTATAACCAGTGTGTTAGTTGTGTTTTAGGTTATGGGAACCCAATAGAGAATAAGAATTATAAATATAAAAAAAGAAGAAAAGAGATCGTCCCCCCCAGGATTCGTCTTTTCTTCTAAAGTCTTCAATTTTGTGTGAAAAATGAAATTATTACTGTAAAGGTACGTCGTACTTATAGTGTTCGAGACCGGTAATAGTTGAGAAGTCTTTTTATATAGACGAATGGTATGCTATCTGTCGATGAAAGGTAAATTTGACAGAGTTCTTTAAAATTCACAGTGTAAGACCTGTGTTTTATGTGTAGATTTAGTGTTGTTTAATATTAGCTAGCTTGCATAAATCGTTGCTTTTCAAGCCAACGATCTACACTTCCCAATTCTCTAGCTTTAAAGAAGTTGTTTTCCTTATAAATATAATTCCCTTTAGGTGGAACTTTTTTAACCTTAATAAATTTATAAAGTACTAGTTTGATAATGGCTTCTTTAACATCTTCTTTAGTAATATCTTCTTCATTATTTGAATCCAGCACTTCATCAATAAAAGTATCTACTTCAATATTTTTAGTATTAAAAATTAACGCTTTGAAAACAATTTCTTCCATAATGCTTCGATTATATATGCAAATATATCAGCAAGTTAATGTCTAAAAAAGGGGAATACCGCAGCTAAAACTGCAAAAAACCGTATGCTTTTTGAAAAGAAGGAAGTTTTAGAGATCTTTTTGTATTAGGGCTAGTATTTTTCTTCCTCTAGCTTCACAACCTTTGCTTTCATGAATAACTTGATTTCTAATAACATGATCTAACTCTTGTAAAACCCAATCGGTAGAGCGTCCAAAAAGGTAAAGTGTTTGCATGGTATAAGCTTTTACGGCAATTTTTTGTTGACTAATTAACCAATCAAATCCTGTTTCAATAATTAAATCAATATGTTTTTCAGTCAGGGCTTTTTTAATAAGGTTTTCTTTCTTGGAGGTATATGCCTTTGCAATATGCTCACAAATTTTAGCGCAGGGTCTTACGGCACTATCAAAATGAACCTTCTGTATGTTTTGAGTAAATGTGTCTAGGTAGAGAATGATATGGTTAATTCCATGATGTGTACAAATCCACTCTAATATCCATGCAGCTTTAATAGAGAGTTTATTATCCACATCGAAAGTTAAATCAACTAATTTTTTTATTAAATTAGGTTGTTGTAATACAATATTTGAAGCAGTTTTCCTGTTCTCTCTAGCAGGATTGTCCATATTGTTTAATACGGTAATTAAAAAATCAACACTCATATTGGTATGGTTTGTGTACTTTTGATGCAGTAAGAGTTAAAATTAGAAAAAAGAAATCATAATGATTCATTTAAAAAAGATATTTTCAATAACAATAATAAGTTCTTTGGTTTTGTCCGCTACAGTTTCAGCTCAAAAAATAAACCAATTTGATAAGAATGGTAAAAGAACAGGAGTTTGGAAGAAGTTTTATAAAAATGAAAAAATACGTTACTCTGGTAAATTTAAGGCAGGAAAAGAAGTTGGAATATTTAAATTTTATAATATAGACTCCTATGGAACTCCATCTATTGTAAAAGAATTTTCATCAAAGTCAGATAGCGCATTTGTGAAATTTCACACACCAAAAGGAAAAGTAAAGAGCAAAGGTTGGATGATAGGAAAGAATAGAGTAGGAAAGTGGATGTATTATTTTAGCAATGGGAAGGTGTTTTCTGAAGAAAATTATAAAGATGGAAAGTTAGATGGAGTTGTTAAAAATTATTATCCAAATGGAAAACTTACAGAGGAAACACATTATATAGAAGGAAAAAAAGATGGAGTTTCTAAAGTATATACAGATGAAGGAATTCTTATAGAAGAAGTAGCTTATTTAAATGGTAAACTGCATGGTTTTGGAAAGTATTATAATTTAAAGGGACAGCTACAAGAACAAGGAAATTATGAAAATGGTGTAAGAAAGGGTAAATGGGAATTTTTCATTGATGGAGAAATAGCTACTAAAAAGAAACGCAAGAGTCTTTCAGATTTAAAAAATAAATAATTTTATGACTAAAAGATTATCCATTATCATACTGATTTTTGTTGCAGGAGTTATAGTTTCTTGTGATAAAGAAAAAGAAGAGAAAAAGAAAGGTTCAATGGTTGGTCTTTGGAATGTTGAAAAAGTGCAAGTAGGAGAAAAAGAAATGACTCCAAATGCTCGTTGGATGCATTTTAAATCAGATTCAACACAAGTTTCTGGTAATGGCTGGCTACAACATTCAGTGGGTTCATGGAGGTTAGAAGAAGAACGGCTTACGATTGATAATTTAAATGGTATAAAAGACAATGCAGCGCCTTTTCAGGTTGAATTGAATCAGGATAAAATGTTGTGGAGAAGAACAGAAGATGGACAAAAAGTTACCGTCCATTTAAAGAGAGCTGAAAAAATACCCACTTCTGAAGGGAATAAATTAATTGGGTTGTGGCAATTGGTATTGCATAAAGTTGGAGAAGAAAAGAGTACAAACTTAGAGATAGATAAAAAGGTAACATTGTTTTTAAGATGGGATAATACCTATGTGAAACAAAGTACTTTAACCTCAAAAGATTATGGAGTTTATAAAATACACGGACACAGACCTGAATTACAGATGGTAAATTATGGTGATACTCCTGTATTTAGCTTCTATAAATTTGATATTAAAAAGGATAAACTTGTATTAAAATCTACAGATGGAAAAGAAGAATTAGAATACAAAAGAATCCATCAGTTTTTTCAATGATACCATTGATTCTTTCCATGTAAAAAAACAGAAACAAATTCGTAAATTTGCACCTCAAATTTAAAGAGAAATGAAAAGAGTAGTAGTTGGACTTTCTGGAGGTGTTGATAGTAGTGTTACCGCATACTTGTTAAAAGAGCAGGGATACGAGGTGATAGGACTATTTATGAAAAATTGGCACGATGATTCGGTAACTATTTCCAATGAATGTCCTTGGTTGGAAGATAGTAACGATGCAATGATTGTTGCTGATAAATTAGGAATTCCTTTTCAAACAGTAGATTTGAGTGAACAATACAAAGAACGTATTGTTGATTATATGTTTAATGAGTACGAAAAAGGACGTACTCCGAATCCAGATGTTTTATGTAATCGCGAAATTAAGTTTGACGTATTTATGGATATTGCGTTAAGCTTAGGGGCAGATTATGTAGCTACGGGTCACTATTGTAGAAAAGGAGAGGAGATAATTGATGGAAAACCTGTATATAAATTATTAGCAGGTAAAGATGGAAATAAAGATCAATCATACTTTTTGTGTCAATTGTCACAAGAGCAATTATCCAAAGCCTTGTTTCCAATTGGAGAATTAACAAAACCAGAGGTAAGAGAAATCGCAAAGGAAGCAGATTTAATTACAGCTGATAAAAAGGATTCTCAAGGATTATGTTTTATTGGGAAAGTGAGATTGCCAGATTTCTTACAACAAAAATTACAACCAAAAGAAGGAGTAATTGTACAAATTCCTTCAGATTATACAGAGTATACTAAATCTACACCAAAGTTTGCTGATAAAGAAGCTGAGTTGGCATATCATTCAACAAAGTTTGTTTACCAAAAGGAAGATGGTAAAGTAGTAGGGAAACATCAAGGTGCTCATTATTTCACCAAAGGACAACGTAAAGGCTTGGCTGTAGGAGGTACCAAGGAACCTTTGTTTGTAATTGAAACAGATGTTGATACCAACGTAATTTATACAGGAGAAGGAAAGAGTCACCAAGGATTATATAGAAACGTACTTTTTGTATCGAACGAGGAGTTGCATTGGGTGCGTGAAGATTTAGCATTAGATACTGGAGAGGAGATGGAGGTAGAAGCAAGAATTCGTTATCGTCAAGCTTTAGAAAAAGCAGTTTTACATAAAACAGATAAAGGAATTTATGTGGAGTTTGAAAATGCGCAATCAGCAATCCAAGAAGGGCAATTTGTAGCTTGGTATAAAGATGAAGAGTTATTAGGTTCTGGTGTGATTTCTTAGAATAAAGAAAATTGTATGAAAATAAGAACAGAAAAAGATGTAAGAGAATTAGATGAAAAGATAAAAAGAGAATTAGGAATAGATGTTAGAAAGTATAGAAATGAAGAAGTAGTTGCTAGTTTTTCTGAATTAATCTCTTTGCCAAGTTATATAGTCTCTTGGGTGATAAGACCTATACTTTTTGCACTGTTGCTTTTTATTGCGGGTTATTATACACTTAATTTAGTACATATCGAATATTTGATTTATTCGATAATTGGACTTGTTTTATACCTTTTTGCTGGAGTTTCTTTTGGTTTACTATTATTGTTGATTAAAATGAAGAAGGATATATGGAGTGTTGTAGATTACACTTTAGATATCATGAAATCTGCAGTTAAAGATTTAGCAAGTGTCAATAACCAAATAACAGAAGAAAATAAAAAAAATGTCCTATCCCTTTTATTCAAAGGGATATTACACATTGTAACTATACCTATGTTTACCGAGATTATAACGAGCAAAATACCAATAGTTGGTTTTTTACTTAGTAAGTTATTAAAGAAGGTTTTGGTGTTAATTTCAGATAGGTTGAAGTTTGAAGAAACCGATATGTTAACTTCAAAAGAAACTTTTACTACTGGTGAATCTGGAGTTGTGAAATCTTATATGATAACTATCGAGAGTGCTTCTAAGGGACTTGAAAAACTTACAAGTTTTACATTTAAAATAGCACGTTTTCCGATCATCTTACTTTTTGGATTATCATTTATTTTATTGTTCCTTTTTCTTTATTTAATACATTAAAAATACTCTAAAAATGAGTTAGAGTGTTGAAACTGATATAAGGAAGAATTATTCGGTTTTGGTTTAATTTTATAAAAAGATTTTCAAAAAATATATTTTTTAAGACCTCGAATATTTCGAGGTTTTTTTGTGCTTATTAGTTAATGATTGTACATTTACCCTATGCAAAATAAGATTACCAAACTATTTAATATACAACATCCAATTGTTCAAGGTGGAATGATTTGGGTTTCAGGATGGAAACTAGCATCAGCAGTATCAAATGCAGGTGGATTAGGGTTAATTGGAGCTGGTTCTATGTATCCAGATGTATTAAGAGAACATATTCAAAAATGTAAAAAAGCAACAGATAAGCCTTTTGGAGTAAACGTACCCATGCTGTATCCAGATATTGAGCAAATAATGGATATTATTGTTGAAGAAGGGGTGAAAATTGTATTTACTTCTGCAGGAAACCCAAAAACATGGACTTCCTTTTTAAAAGAAAAGGGAATCACTGTGGTACATGTAGTAAGTTCGGTGAAATTTGCGTTAAAAGCAGAAGCAGCAGGTGTAGATGCAGTAGTTTGTGAAGGTTTTGAAGCTGGCGGTCATAATGGAAGGGAAGAAACAACTACATTCACTTTGATTCCAATGGTAAAGGAGCAAGTAAAAATACCGGTAATTGCAGCTGGAGGAATAGGATCTGGAAGAGGAATGTTGGCAGCAATGGTATTAGGCGCGAATGGAGTGCAAATAGGTAGTCGTTTTGCAGCTACTTTAGAGTCTTCGGCACACGATAATTTTAAAAACACCATTGTAGAAGTTAAAGATGGAGGAACGCATTTAACCTTAAAGGAATTAGCTCCGGTAAGATTGGTTAAAAACAAGTTCTATAATGATGTTCAAGAATTGTATGCAAGTAATCCTACTATTGAGCAAATTAAAGAGCTGTTAGGACGTGCTAGAGCTAAAAGAGGTATGTTTGAAGGTGATTTAGAAGAAGGAGAATTAGAAATAGGACAAATAGCCGGATTAATTCACGAAATTAAGTCAGCAAAGCAAGTTGTTGAGGAAATTGTAGAAGAATATAATAGTGTTAAGGCTAATTTTTAAAAGAAGATAGCTAACTCATAAAATAAAAAAGCAGGAAGTTCAACTTCCTGCTTTTTTAATATATAATATTATTAAGATTAGTAATTTACATAATCTACAATCTCTAATCCATATCCAATCATACCTACACGTTTTGTTTGTTTCGTATTTGAAACCAAACGTAATTTATGAATGTGTAAATCGTGTAAGATCTGTGCTCCAATTCCAAAATCTTTATTGTCCATTACCACATTTGGAGCTTTCATGATTCCGTTTGCTTGATTCTCTTGTAATAAGCGTAACCTACTTAGTAAGTTTAATGCTTCTCTTTGTTGATTAATGAAAATAATAGCACCTCTACCTTCTTCATTAACAACCTTAAACATTTGATCTAATTTCTTATCGGCATTATTCGTTAATGTTCCTAAGATATCATTGTTTACTAAAGTAGAATTTATTCTGGTTAAAATAGCCTCATTTTTAGTCCAAGTACCTTTGGTTAACGCAATATGAATTTGCTTATTTGTTGTTTGTTGGTAAGCTCTTAATCTAAATTCTCCAAAACGAGTTTCAATTGTAAAATCTTCTTTCTTTTCAATTAAAGAGTCATGCTCCATACGATAAGCTACTAAATCTTCAATTGAAACAATTTTTAAATCGAACTTTTCTGCAACTTCTAAAAGTTGAGGTAAACGAGCCATGGTACCATCTTCATTCATGATCTCTACAATAACACCAGCTGGTTGTAATCCTGCTAAACGAGCAAAATCAATAGCTGCTTCAGTATGACCAGTTCTTCTTAAAACACCACCATTTTTAGCTTTTAAAGGAAAGATGTGTCCAGGACGAGCCAAATCAAAAGGTTTTGTTTCTTCGTCGATTAAAGCTTCAATGGTTTTAGCTCTATCAGATGCCGAAATTCCTGTAGTTACTCCTTTTCCTCTTAAATCTACAGATACGGTAAAAGCAGTTTCCATAGGGTCAGTATTATTACTAACCATCATTCCTAATTCTAATTCTTTACAGCGATCTTCGGTAAGAGGGGTACATATCAACCCTCTACCATGTGTTGCCATAAAGTTGATCATTTCTGGAGTAACCATTTCTGCTGCGGCAACAAAATCTCCTTCATTCTCTCTATCTTCATCATCAACTACAATAATTACTTTACCATTTTTAATGTCTTCAATGGCTTCTTTTATTGTGTTTAGTTGTATTTTAGTTTGTGTTGTCATTGTTATGTTGTTTTCTCTTTTGAGAATAGTTTTTTGAAAAATTGTGTTATCGGAGCAAAAAGACTTGAGAAATTAAATAACCCCTTGTCTTGTGTTGCTCTAATCGTTAGTGTTAAGGCTAAAGGAAACATAAGTGCTACCGATAACCAAGAACCTGTAATTGCTGTTAATGAGCTTTCTTCTGCTAAATTACGGCCAAATGTATTAGAAAAAAAGTACAATACATAAATTGCAATAGCCAATATCATCGGAAGTCCCATACCACCTTTTCTAATAATAGAACCTAAAGGGGCTCCAATAAAAAATAATATTAAGCAAGAAAGAGAAAAAGCAATACGGTTGTAGTATTCAATATCGTAAAGGTTTAAGTACTTTCTTTTATTTCTTAAAGTGTCTTTGTTAGCTCTGTTATTATTGAGCGTACGCTCCATTTTAGAAACGGCAGAAGTAAGGATGTTTACTTTTTCGTTCAATTCAAAATTATCCAATACTTCTATAGAAAGCTCCTTGTTTTTTAAGGAATCTGGATATTGATGTAAGTCTTTAATATCAATAGGTAAAAACAGATTTTGTGCTCTACTATCTATAAAATTGTCATAACTTGTTTTAAGTATTGGAATAGTGTCTTTTAACTGTTGTAAACTCAACATATTAAAATTACTCTTATATTTTTCATCTTCAATATTGTTGTCCGAAAAAGAAGAGATATCTATATTAATAGTATATTCATCAAACTTTGCTTGTGAGGCTGGCATTCTCTGGCGTTCTTTATATGAACTTCCGTTTTTTACATGATGTTCAAAATAATGACCATCTCTTAAAATAAGGGTCATGTATTTGCTTCCTTCTTCAGAGATAATTTCACCTTTTTTAGCAGTTATAATTTTGTTGTTCCCTTTTCTACTAGACAAGTCGTAAATCATAACGCCTTCTAATAGGTTTTCATCTTTACCATATTTTTTGTCAAACTTAATTTGAAAATCAGGTATTTCGGTATTAAACCCTCCTGGAACTAAAGCTAAAGCAGGTTGTTTCTTTTTGATATTTACCTTCATGTTTAGTTGCTTCAGCATTGCATAAGGGTACACATTATTTAAGAAGATGAAATTTAAGCCACTCATTAAAACGGCAAAAAGTACTAATGGACGAACCATACGCTGTAAAGAAACTCCAGCAGATTTGGCAGCCGCAAACTCGTAGTTTTCTGATAGGCTACCTAAAGTCATTATTGATGAAAGTAATACTCCAATGGGCAAGGCTTGAGGTGTTACTATAAGCGCAGTGTACCAAAGGAACTTTAATATAATAACAATACCAATCCCTTTCCCTGCAATATTATCAAATGCAAGCCATAAAGCCTGCATTACCAATACGAATAAGATGATAAAAAAAGTTGCTAAAAAGGGAATTAAGAAACTTTTTAATATATATCTGTCTAATGTTTTCACAGATGCAAAGTTACTAGTTAGTTAGTACAAATAACACAAAAGTTTTGTTAATGATTCACAATTTCATCAACAAAACTTTCGATATTAGAATTTAGTCTATATAATATCCTTGTTTTTCGTACTTAATTTTGTCAAAAGAGAATAACTTTTCAGAAATAGGTTGATTACTTTTAAACTTGGTAATCGTAAAGGTTGTTTCCGCTCCGTTAGAACCAATTTGAACTAATTTATAAATGTGTTTTGTTTTTGCGTCAATACCTAACTGTACTTTTATGATATCAGAATTACTGTCAATAGGAGTTAAGTCAACAAACTGAATTTTACGTCCTTTACTGTTTCTCAGATCTCCCATTTTATAAGTATATCCTTCTTTATAAAAGGTTAATAATTTTGAAGGGTAAATAAATCCATCTTCCTCTTCTAAATCACCATTTGTAATATTAACTTCCTTCTCTTCAGTATTGATAACAACTAATTTTTTTCCATCAAAAACAAAGTTGTTCCCTAGATAATTTAAGTTGTATTTTTCACCAGCTAAGGTAATTTCACCACGAATAGGAGGGTCGTTTGTAATTCCAGCTTCTTTATTAACTAAGGTAGAATTAAAACCAATGGTCATATTTTCATAAGCTCCCATTTTCGAAGATACTTCATCTAGTAAGCCTTTTGCTTGAGTAGATGTGTTTTGAGCGCTCATTTGAACGCTTAAAAATATACTTGCTAATAATATTCCTAGTTTTTTCATTTTATGAATTCAATTCTTAATTACTTATTTTTTTCATTTTCCAATAATTGCTCTAAAGCAATTAAATCAGGAACTAATACTTGACGAGCTTTACTTCCTTCAAATGGACCTACAATACCCGCAGCTTCTAATTGGTCTATCAATCTACCTGCTCTATTGTATCCCAGTTTTAACTTTCGTTGCAATAACGATGCCGAACCTTGTTGTGCTGTCACAATAACTTCAGCTGCTTCTTTAAATAGCTTGTCTCTATCTGCAATATCAATATCAAGATTTGTGCCACCTTCTTCACCAACATACTCAGGAAGTAGATGGGCTTCTGGATACGCTCTTTGAGAACCAATATAATCGGTGATTTTTTCAACTTCTGGTGTGTCAACAAAAGCACACTGAATACGAGTGATATCGTTTCCTCCAGAATACAACATGTCTCCACGACCAATTAATTGATCTGCACCTGGAGCATCTAAAATTGTTCTACTATCTATTTTTGAGGTTACCCTAAAAGCAATTCTAGAAGGGAAGTTTGCCTTAATAATACCCGTAATTACATTTACCGATGGTCTTTGGGTTGCTACAATTAAATGAATACCAATTGCACGGGCTAATTGTGCCAAACGAGCAATAGGAGTTTCTACCTCCTTACCAGCGGTCATAATTAAATCGGCAAATTCATCAATAACCAAAACAATATATGGTAAGAACATATGTCCGTTTTCTGGATTTAATTTACGTGCTTTAAATTTTGCATTATACTCTTTGATATTACGAACCATGGCATTTTTAAGTAGCTCGTAACGGTTATCCATCTCAATACAAAGAGAGTTTAATGTATTAATTACTTTAGTGTTATCGGTAATAATAGCTTCTTCTGAATCTGGAAGTTTTGCTAAATAATGACGCTCTATTTTATTAAATAAGGTAAGCTCTACTTTTTTAGGGTCTACTAAAACAAACTTAACCTCTGCAGGGTGTTTTCGATATAATAACGATGTTAATATAGCATTTAGTCCAACAGATTTTCCTTGTCCTGTAGCCCCTGCCATAAGTAGGTGAGGCATTTTAGCTAAATCAACTACGAATGTTTCGTTAGAAATGGTTTTACCTAATGCAATAGGAAGTTCCATAGCTGATTCTTGGAATTTCTTAGAAGAAATTACAGAATGCATAGAAACGATGGTAGCTTTTTTATTTGGTACTTCAATACCAATAGTTCCTTTACCAGGTATCGGAGCAACAATACGAATTCCTAAAGCTGATAATGATAAAGCAATATCATCTTCTAAATTTTTAATTTTAGAAATACGAACTCCAGCTTCTGGAACGATTTCATATAATGTAATTGTTGGACCTACGGTTGCCTTTATTTGAGCAATACCAATTTTGTAGTTCTTTAAAGTTTCAACAATTTGATTCTTATTTGCCTCTAACTCCGTAGGATCAATAGAAATACTTTCGTTGTATTCTTTTAATAAATTAAATGTTGGGAACTTGAAGTTTCCAAGCTCTAATTTAGGGTCAAATTCTCCAAAATCTTTAACCAATTGATCCGATAAGTTTTCAGATACATGAGATTCTTCGGCAATTTTCTCTATCGCAACTTCAACTTCTTTCTTTGTTTCTTCAGAAATCACTAAAGTAGGTTCCTCTATTGGCTTAACATCTAAAGGAATCTCTTCTTTTTTAGGTTCTTCTGGTTTAATTTTCGAATGATTATTAATCGTAGGCTGTAAATTTTCTAAAGAAAGCTCAAAATCAGATTTTGCTTCATTGTCATCTACAGTAGGAGTTTGAATACTCTCTTTTTGTAGCTGCTCTTTCTCTTCCTGAGAAGCTTTTACCTTTTCATCAACAACTTCAGGAGT
This sequence comes from uncultured Tenacibaculum sp., assembly GCF_947498805.1. GTDB lineage: Bacteria > Bacteroidota > Bacteroidia > Flavobacteriales > Flavobacteriaceae > Polaribacter. The sequence goes on from NZ_CANMLT010000001.1 coordinate 448,065, forward strand.
TATCTTAAATCGAAGAATTATATAGGCTACTAATAAGAACAATAAAAGAATAACAAGTCCTATTTTTCCTAGAAAAGTTTGTAAATATTCGTTTAATTCAAAACCAATTGTTCCAGATAACAAAGCAAGTTTTTTATCTGTAAACCCTAAAGCAACAGAAATCCATAGCATTCCTAATAACCCCCAGTTCCAAGAGGAAATAATACTTTTTATTCTAGATTGAAGTAATATTCTAGCTCCACTAATAAAAAATAAGAAAACAAGCATAAAGGCACCAACTCCAAAACCTTTGTATATAAAAAGGTTGCTCAGTTTTGCACCAATTTGCCCTAAGAGATTTTTAGCTCTAAAAGCTTTATTTGGAAATTGATTTAATGCACTTTGGTCTTCTTGCCAAGAAAAGAAAAAAGATATAAAAGCCACTAATAAGGCTAAAGAAAAAAGAATTAAAAACGTACCAAAAATACTTTGATTCTGTCTATTACTTATAAAAGATTTTATTTTAGGTGTAACAGGACTTTTAGGTGGTGTTTTTTTTCTTGCGGTTTTCTTTTTGGCCATGAATATAAATTAGGTTGAGTGTATTACAACGTTAAAATATAACTATAATTTTAGGAAGATAAATAATAAAAAATATAATTATAGATATAAGTGCAGCAAAGGCAGGAGCACCAGCTGCAATGTCTTTGATAAAACCGATTTTTTCATGGTAATCAGGATGAATAAAATCGGCAACTTTTTCAACAGCGGTATTTAAAGCTTCAGCTACTAAGACCAATCCAATAGCCAAGCATTGAATCATCCATTCAATTGAAGAAATTTCAAAATAGAAACCTAATAAGGTTACTAAAACTGCTATAGAAAATTGAACTTTTATGCTGTCTTCTGTAGTTAACAGTAGCCACATACCTTTTAAGGCAAATTTAATACTTCGTAATCTGCCCATTATAAAACCATCATTCGGGTTTTTCATACTATACTTATAATGCTTTTAAAGCTGCTTCGTAATTTGGTTCGTCAACTATTTCAGGAACTTGTTCTGTATGTGTAACAACTCCTTCTTCATTAACCACTACGATACAACGAGAGTGTAAACTTGTTAAAGGACCATCTGTAATTTCTAAACCGTAATTTTTTCCAAAATTACCATCAACAAAGTCAGAAAGCATTACTACATTTTCAATTCCTTCTGCTCCACAAAATCTACCTTGTGCAAAAGGTAAATCTTTAGAAATACATAAAACCTTTGTATTATCTAATCCAGCAGCTTGTTCGTTAAACTTTCTTACAGAAGTAGCACAAGTTCCAGTATCTACACTTGGAAAGATGTTTAATACTAATTTTTGTCCTTTAAAATCAGAAATGCTTTTGCGTGATAAATCACCTGCAACCAATTCAAAATTAGGAGATTTTTCTCCAACTTTAGGTAAATTTCCGATTGTGTTTACTGGGTTTCCTTGTAAAGTAATTGCTGCCATTTTTCTTTTTATTTTATCAGAATTCAAAGGTAACTAAATAATTTTGAAAATTGGTGATAGAAAAGTCATTCAAGCCTTAAAAGTCATATCTTCGCGTTTCTAAACGACTTATAAAAATTGAGGCTATCACGTTATACATCTGAGTTTAAATATAATTGGCAGTTAGCAGCTCCAGTAATGCTGGGTATGTTAGGACATACATTTGTTAGTTTTATTGATAACATTATGGTTGGGCAATTAGGAACGGCAGAACTTGCAGCTGTTTCTTTAGGAAATAGCTTTATGTTTATTGCAATGTCGTTAGGAATTGGTTTTTCTACTGCAATCACACCCTTGATAGCTGAAGCAGATGCGGCAGAAAATTTTGGTAAAGCTAAATCAACTTTTAAGCATGGTTTATTCCTATGTACTACCTTAGGAATATTAATGTTTTTAATGGTGTTCTTTTCAAAGCCATTGTTGTATTTTATGAAACAACCAGTAGAAGTAGTTGAACTGGCGATTCCTTATTTAGATTTAGTAGCTTTTTCATTAATTCCGTTAATCGTTTTTCAGGCTTTTAAGCAATTTAGTGACGGGATGTCCATGACCCGTTATCCTATGTATGCTACTATCATAGCGAACGTAGCAAATGTTATTTTGAATTATTTATTAATTTTTGGAAAGTTTGGGTTTCCAGAAATGGGAATTGTAGGAGCAGCCTATGGAACACTATTGTCTCGTTTTATAATGGTGTTTTACCTTTGGTGGTTGTTAACACAAAAGGAACGTTCTAAAAGACTTGTTACCAATATTAAGATTTTTGTGTTAGATAAATTAATGCTTAAAAAGATTATTAGTTTAGGAGCACCAAGCGCAATGCAAATGTTTTTTGAGGTGGCCATTTTTACAGCAGCAATTTGGTTAAGTGGTTTGTTAGGTAAAAACCCACAAGCGGCCAATCAAATAGCCTTGAATTTATCTTCTATGACGTTTATGGTGGCAATGGGATTAAGTGTTGCAGCAATGGTTAGAGTAGGAAATCAAAAAGGTTTAAAGAACTATATTGAATTGAGAAGAATTGCTTTTTCAATCTTTTTATTAGGAATAATTTTGGCAGTAGGATTTGCGATAATCTTTTTTATATTCCATAAAAGCCTACCGAATATTTATGTAGACTTAAATGATGCTGAAAATCTTACCGATAATATGGAGGTGATAAAGATTGCGGCAACCTTATTAATAGCAGCAGCATTCTTTCAAATTAGCGATAGCATTCAAGTAATGGTATTAGGAGCTTTAAGAGGGTTACAAGATGTGGCAATTCCAACAGTAATAACTTTTATTGCTTATTGGTTAATTGGATTTCCTGTAAGTTATTTCTTAGGAAAAGAAGAAGCTTATGGAAGCTTTGGAATTTGGTTAGGATTACTAGCTGGATTGACTTCTGCTTCCATATTATTATACATGAGATTTAATTATTTAACTTTGAAATTAATTAGAACAAAACAAAATGAACTTACCTAAATTTTTATTAGCAGATAATAGCAATCATCCTGAAGATATTTTTGTATTACATACAGAATACCCAAGGTTTTTAATAAACTTAAAAGATGATGAAATAGAGTGGTTTGAAGACTTGTCAAATGAAAATGAACAAGATTTGGCCAATGAGATGGAAGCTTTAATTGAAGCTGCTGGTAAATTCTACGATGAAGAAATGAGTAAATATGAATAAATAAAAAAAGAGAAGTGTACACTTCTCTTTTTTTATTCCTCGGCTTTTAGCAGTTGCTCTGCTTGTGCTTTCCAATTATCTCTTTTAATTCTTCCAGGGAAAAATTGAATTAAATTGGTAACCGTTTCAATATCTTTTTCTGTAAAATTACTTATCTGTTTGTAAGTAAAAATTCCAATACTGTTGAGCTTCTTTTCTATAAAAGAACCTACACCTTTGATTTTAGACAAATCATCTTTATCATCTTCTGATGCAGTTCCGATTCTTTTAAAGTTTAATCGTTCTGGTTTTTTAACCTCTATACCACCTCGATCCACGGTTTTTCGAGCCCTAATAATTAATTCTAGAGGCTCATCATCAAAGTTTTTTTCTTGTAAACCGGTATTCTGTATCTCTGGTTCTAAGTTTTCAATTGGGTTTGAAATACCCTTGCTATAAAAGACCATGGCAAAAAGATAGCCTATTAAAAAAGAACCTAGCATCCATAAAAAGAGTTCTATGGAGAACGAGATTGCTATAAAATTAGTAAAATGCATTTATGGGGAGTTTTAGTTGATTACTATTTTAATTAGTTGATTGTTATTTCAATTCTTCTGTTTTTAGCTCTACCTTGAGCGGTAGTATTATCTGCAATAGGGGAGGAATCTCCCTTAGATAATGTGGTTATTTTAGATGTGTCGATGCCTTGTTGTATAAAATAATTTGCAACATTTTTAGCACGTTGTAAACTAACCCATTCGTTAGTTTTTTCTTCACCAACATTATCTGTATGTCCAGTAATAGTGATTTTTTTATTTGGATGCTTGTTTAGATAGCTTTTAGCTTCTAATAAATAAGCATACAAGGTTCTATCTGGATTAAAGTTTTCGTTTCCAAAATGAGAATGCAAGGTTTTATTTGTGATCTCGTTTTGAATGGTTTTTAACTTGTCTGGATGAATGTTTTGATGTGATATTTTAATTCCGTCCGCATAAAATCCCTCCATATCATAGGTGTAATTGCTAGGATTACTTTTTACAATGATCTTCTTAGGGTTTATCCCATACTTTACAAGCTTATTCTTTAAATAAGTAGCTCTAGCTATACCTAAGTCTTGTCCGTTATCTAAAGTTTCACCCTGTAAATAATCTGCGGTAATGATGATTTCTTTTTCCTGATTCTTATTTAAGAAGTTAAAAATGGAATCTTTGAAATAGTAAAACTGTTTAGGGAAAAGTACTCTGCTGTTATTGGAAGAGGTAACAAACTTATGAGCAAAATTAAGTTGGGTGAGCTCATTTTTAAATAAAGGTTTTACAACCTTTTTGACGTTGAGTGTTGAATCTTTCTTTTTACTGTTGATAGTGTCTATTACAGTAGTTACCTTTTTGACAACTTCCTTCTTTGAAGTTTTGTCAGACACATTATGTTCATCATTAGTGCTTTCAGTTTTATCCTGATGAACAAACTGTGCAATAATTGCGAATACAGTAAAAACGAGAAAAGCTTTTAAAAAGTTTCTCATTAGTTAGGGGATTTTAGTTAGTAGGTTTGATTAAAGGTTAAATATATAAAAACTTTTTTATCTAACCAATTGATACTGTATAGGCTATTTTACTTCTTCTTAACGGCTTGAACAAGTTCTAATTTTGTGATGCTAGTTTCTGTAGTGAAAAGACCATAATTAATAAAAGCTTTTTTCTTTTCAATTTTATCAATAGTACCCACAGCGTTTCCGTCTTCTAAACGAACTCTATCTCCTACTTTAAAAACATAATTTGCTTTTGCCTCAGCAATTTTAGCAGCTTCTTTTTTCTTTTCCTCTCGAACCTTAACTACCTTTTTTAATACCTCATTCTCCACTTTTTTAATAGCTTCTTTTTGTTTTTGTTCCGCTATTTTATCTTGTTTCTTTTCGGTTTTGTTCTTCTTCTTAGGAGGGTTTTTCTTTATGAATTTCGTTTTTTCAGCAGTAGCCCATTTAAAGAAACTTGCAGAAAGTTCTTTTTTGTTATTGGTTTGAAAGTACTTGTTTAGCATTTCATTAATGCTCCTTCCTAAAGAAAGCATACGCTGATTGTTATCGTATAACTCTTGAAAACCTTCTAGTTTTTCTCTGATTTTAGATTCTTTTTCTTGTAGGTTTTCAATATGTTCTTGTCCCTTAGATTTTTGTTTTTCTAAGGTGTCTGAAGTTTTTTGGAGTCTGTTACGTTCTTTTTGAAGCTTAGAAATGGTTTTATCTAAACGAACTTTTTCTGTTTCTACACGTTTTTTAGCCCTATTAATTAAACTATAAGGAATTCCGTTTTTCTGAGCAACTTCAAAGGTAAATGAACTACCGGCTTGACCAATAAATAGTTTATATAGTGGCTCTAACGTTCGTTCGTTAAACTGCATATTAGCATTAGTTACATTTTCTAACTCATTAGCTAATACCTTTAAATTAGCATAGTGTGTAGTAATGATACCAAAGGCCTTTTTATCATAAAACTCCTCTAAAAATATCTCTGCCAGAGCACCCCCAAGTTCAGGATCAGATCCAGTTCCGAATTCATCAATTAAGAACAAAGTATTCTCATTACACTTACGTAAAAAATAACGCATATTTTTTAATCGATAACTATAAGTACTTAATTGGTTCTCTATAGATTGATTATCTCCAATATCGGTTAAAATTGTGTTGAATAAAGTAGTCTCACTACGTTCATGCACAGGAATTAACAATCCGCTCTGTAGCATTAGTTGTAATAGACCAATGGTTTTTAAGGTAATACTTTTTCCACCTGCATTTGGACCAGAAATAACAATGATTTGTTGTTTGTCATTTAACTGAATCGTTTGTGGAATGGTCTCTATATCTTGCGCTTTATTTTTTCTCCATAAAACAGGGTGTAGAGCATCTTTTAAATAAACTTTTCTGTTTTTAGTAATCTTAGGTAATAAAGCATTTGTTTCTTTGGCATATTTTGCTTTAGCTCCAACAGTATCAAGATGTGTTAGGAAAATTACATACGCTTCTAATAAAGAAACATAAGGTCTAATTTCTTCTGCTAAAGCTCTTAAAACTTTAACAACCTCTTGCTTTTCTTCGTAAATTAAATTCTGAAGCTCTCTACTGCGTGCTAAAGTAGCTTGAGGAGCTATGTAAACAATGTTTCCAGATTTTGAAGAACCTAGTAAGCTACCTTTTATTTTTTTCCTATGCATAGCCGTTACTGCTAATACACGTTGGTTATCAATAATGGTTTCTTTAATATCATCTAGGTAACCACTAGAAATGTTTTTACTTAATGCTCTAGAAAAACTTTCAGAAATTTTACCTCGTACATTTCCAATATCTTTTCTAATTCGCTTTAAGGTTGGTGAAGCATTATCGGCAACTACTCCGTAAGAAGTAATAATCTTTTTTATAGCATCTGAAACAAAAGTAGTGAACTCAATAGTATCACTCAGTAAGAACAAAGTAGGGTAATAGCTTTCGAATTTTGTTAGAAACTTCTTTAGTTCATTTACGGTATCTGTAACACTGGCTATTTTTAAGAAATTCTCGGTTTCTAGAAAACTGTTCTCAATAGCTAATTTTTTAGTTTCTTCAGTAATATCTTCAAAAAAATGATTCGGAATACGATTCTCATTTTCAAAAGAAGCTAAATATTCATTCACTAAGTTTAATTCAAAAAAAAGCTTCTTTTTATTGCTTATAGGTTGAATATTTAAAGTTGCTTGTTTTCCTAAATCTGAAATACAAAATTCTGCAACTTGTTCTAAAACCGTTGTAAACTCTAAATCTTGAAGTGTTTTTTCTGAAATGTTTTTATTCAAAATATTATAATTGAAACCGAAGCAAAAATAAGAGATACCAACAAAGAATTCCCTTTATTCACCTTCTTTTTTTACTCAGAAATAGTTATATTTGGGATAAAAACATGAAAACGAATATTTTAACACTTCTGTGTTTAGGTTCTTGTTATTTCTTAACTGCTCAAATTAAAGATGTTACCCCAGTAAAATCTGAAGATTTAAAAGAGGTAGTAGTAAAGGGCAAGAGAAAGCTAAATAAAACTTTATCCTATAAAAAAGTAACTACATTAAAAGAAAGGGTATATTCCTTTGATTCCTATGTCGTCAATGATGCGATTTACGTTTTTGGAGGGGATATTTCTGCTTCTGTAAATAGAGGTAGAGCTGTTGTTCATGCATCTGGACAGAATAGGATAAAATCGCAACAACAATTCGTAAAATTATTAAGAAGATTTAAATCAGATACTCATACATATAGTGATGAATTGCAAGTGTTTGATTTGAACTCAGAAGAATGGATAAAAAACAAGACAACGCTTTCTAATAGGGCCTATCATAATGTGAACTATTACAATGGAAACTTTTATGTATTGGGAGGAAAGCGACTTTCAAGAAATAAGCGTTTTGAATATTTAAATGATAAAATAGAAATCGTCAATATTGATTCTTTATCGACCAAAGTAGATGCTACCAACCCGCACCAAGCAATTAATTTTGCATCTACTGTTTATAAGAATTACTTAGTAACTATGGGAGGCTCTTCCAAAAGAAGTGCTAAAAGCAAGGTGAAGTACTCAAACAAAACTCACTTCTTTGATTTTGAAACAGGTTTATGGTATAAACTTCCTAATATGCCAGTAGCAAAAGAAGGAAAAGGAGCTTTGGTAAGACATAAGTTTTATATGATAGGAGGGTATAACGGTAAAGAATTAGTAGGAATAGAATCTTTTGATTTTGTAAGTGGAGAATGGAAAAGGGAAATGGATTTGCCTTTACCAGTGAAAAAACCTGGTTTGGCAGTTTCTAACGGAAACATATTTATACATAACAAGAACTTTATTTTTGTGTACAATACCCAAAAAAATGAGATGCGTAAATACTATATTGGAATAGAGTTACAAGAAAGTAATTTACATGTTTATCAAGGAGATTTGTATATCATAGGAGGGTTTATAGAAACGGAGTTTGTCAAAGAACCTAGTGGAAATGTTTATAAAATAGCTTTAAAAGAGTTTAATAATACAGCATTTAATAGTTTTTAAAATATAGATTATGAAAAAGATACTAGTAGTCGGTTTATGTATTTTTAAGCTAGCTATAGCTGTTGTTGCTGCTCAAAAAGATAAAGATACCCTCATAAAAACTGATAATCTAGATGAGGTAATTGTAAAGGGTAAAAGAAAGCTACGTAAAACTTTACCTTATAAAAAAGTAACAGCATTAAAAGAAAGAGTATATTCTTTTGACTCGTATGTAGTCAATGATGCGCTTTATGTTTTTGGAGGAGATGTCTCTTCTACTAACAATAGAGGTAAAGGGATGGTTGAAGCAACTGCAGGTGTAGGAGTAGGGACATTAGAGAAGTTTGTGAAATTGTTAAGAAGGTTTAAATCGAATACGAACGAATACAGTGATGAACTACAGGTGTTTGATTTGAAATCAAAAGAATGGATAAAAAATAAGGTTGCCTTATCCAATAGAGCTTATCATAATGTGAATTATTACGATGGGAACTTTTATGTGCTAGGAGGAAAGCGACTTTCAAAAAACAAACGCTTTGAATATTTAAACGATAAAATTGAGATTGTCAATATTGATTCATTATCGACTCAAGTAGATGATACCAATCCACATCAAGCAATTAATTTTGCGTCGGATGTTTATAAGAACTATTTAGTGGTGATGGGAGGTTCGTCTAAAAAAAGCGCTAAAAGTGCTGTCAAATATTCTAATAAAACCCATTTTTTTGATCTTAAAACAGGTTTATGGTATAAACTTCCAGATATGCCAGTGGCAAAAGAAGGGAAAGGAGTTTTGGTAAGACATAAGTTTTTTTTGATAGGAGGGTATAACGGTAAAGAATTAGCAGGAATAGAGTCTTTTGATTTTGTAAGCGGAGAATGGAAAAAGGAAATGAATTTACCTTTACCAATGAAAAAACCTGGTTTGGCAGCATCCAAAGAGCAGATTTTTATTTATGACAAGAATGTTATTTTGGTATATGATACACGTAAAGATGAAATGCGTAAATATTATATTGGAGTAGAATTAGAAGAAAGTAATTTGCACATTTATCAAGAAGCCTTGTATATAGTTGGTGGTTTTACAAAGAATGAATTTGCAAAAGAACCTAGTGGAAATATCTACAAAATAGATTTAAAGGAGTTTAATAAAACTGAGTTTGACAGTTTCTAAATTGTAGTTTATGAAAAAGATATTACTAATTAGCCTATGTGTTTTTAAACTCGCAATGGTTGAAGGGCAGGAAAAGGAGAATTCTTCAGTGAAATCCGAAGATTTAAAAGAAGTAGTTGTTAAGGGAAAGAGGAAACTTCATAAAACATTGCCCTTTAAAAAGGTATCTCAATTAAAAAAAAGAGTATACGCGTTTGACTCTTATGTGATTGATGATAAACTCTATGTTTTTGGAGGAGATGCTTCCTCTTCTATAAACAGAGCAAGAGGAGCTATAGATGTGTCAGGTATGAACATAGAGAGCTTTGGTCAACTCTTAAAAGTATTAAGAAGGTTTGGTCCAGACCATCATGAGTATAGCGATAAATTACAATTGTTTGATTTAGAGTTAGGGAATTGGATAGAAAATGAAGTAAAACTTTCTAATAGAGCTTATCATAACATAAATTATTACAAAGGAGACTTTTATGTATTGGGAGGAAAACGATTTTCAAAAAATAAGCGTTTTGAATATTTAAATGACAAAATAGAGATTGTCAATGTAAACTCTTTATCCACAACTATTGACGAAACCAACCCGCATCAAGCAATTAACTTTGCATCTGATGTTTATAAGAACTATTTAGTGGTGATGGGAGGTTCATTTAAAAAGAATGCACGAAGCAGGGTAAAGTATTCCTGTAAAACCCATTTTTTTGATTTTACATCAGGTTTGTGGTACGAACTTCCTAAGATGCCTGTAGCTAAAGAAACAAAAGGAGTTTTGGTAAGACATAAGTTTTATTTGGTTGGTGGGTATAACGGAAAAGAATTGACAGGGGTAGAGTCTTTTGATTTTGTAAGTGGAGAATGGAAAAAGGAAATGGATTTACCTTTACCAATGAAAAATCCGGGTTTAGCGGTTTCAAAAGAGCAAATCTTTATATATAATAAAAACGTCATTTTAGTCTACGATACGCGTAAAGATGAAATGCGCAAATATTATATTAGAATAGAATTAGAAGAAAGTAATCTACATGTTTATCAAGGAGCTTTGTATATAATTGGTGGATTTACGATGAATGGAATTACAAAAGAACCAAGTGGAAATATATATAAAATAGATTTAAAGGAGTTTAATAAAACTGAGTTTGATAATTTCTAAATTGAAGTTTATGAAAAAGATATTACTAATTAGCCTATGTGTTTTTAAACTAGCAATGGTTGAAGGACAGGAAAAGGAAAAACCTTCTGTAAAACACGAAGATTTAAATGAGGTTGTTGTTAAAGGAAAAAGAAAATTACATAAGACACTGCAATATGAAAAAGTAGCTACTCTTAAAAGCCCTGTATTTTCTTTTGGATCCCAAATCGTTGATGGGAAAGTTTATGTGATGGGAGGAGATGTTTCTTTTAAAACAGCGTTGGGAGCAAAGATTTGGGATAATAAAATAACAAAGCCAGATCATGATTTTAAACTTAAGGATTTCGTTAGATTAATGAGAAGATATAGGTCTTCTAATCATAGCTACAGTGATCAAATTCAAGTGTTTGATTTACAATCAAAGAAATGGATTAAGAACAAAGTAAAACTTTCCAATAGAGCTTATCATAATATGAACTATTATAATGGGAATTTTTATATTCTTGGAGGAAAGCGTCTTTCAAAGAACAAACGGTTTGAGTATTTAAATGGAACAATAGAGGTACTAAATATAGACTCGTTGTCTACAAAGGTAGATGATACCAACCCGCATCAAGCAATTAACTTTGCTTCTGGGGTTTATAAAAACTATATGGTTGTTATGGGTGGTTCTTTTAAAAAGAGGGCACGAGGAGCAGTGAAATACTCAAATGAATCTCACTTTTTTGATTTCAAAACAGGTTTGTGGTATGAACTTCCACAGATGCCCGTAGCGAAGGAGGCAAAAGGAGTTTTAGTAAAACATAAATTTTATTTGATTGGAGGATATAACGGAAAGGAATTGTCAGGTATAGAATCTTTTGATTTTGTTAGTGGACAATGGAAGCAGGAAATAAGCTTACCTTTACCCATGAAAAAGCCGGGTTTAGCAGCCTCAAAGGATCGTATATTTATCTATGACAAAAATATTGTCTTTGTATACGATACTCTTAAAGATGAAATGCGTAAGTATTATATCGGAATAGAATTAGAAGAAAGTAATTTGCACGTTTATCAGGGATCTTTATATATAATTGGCGGTTTTACAAATAATAAATTTGATAAAGAACCTAGCGGAAATATTTATAAAATAGATTTAAAAGAATTTAATAAAACAGAAAGCTTAAATTTTTAAAAAGAATGCAGGTAAAGATAGCTGATAGCTGGAAAAATATTTTAGAAGAAGAGTTTCAAAAGGAGTACTTTGAAAACTTAACCAATTTTGTAAAAGAAGAGTATCAGCAGTATACCTGCTACCCAAAAACAACTGATATTTTTGCAGCCTTTGATTATTGTAGTTTTGAAGATGTCAAAGTGGTGATCATTGGGCAAGATCCTTATCATGGAATAGGTCAGGCAAATGGATTGTGTTTTTCTGTTCATAATGGAATTGCGCATCCACCTTCATTAATCAATATTTTCAAAGAAATTGAAACAGATTTAGGAATAGCTTATCCAGGATCGGGTGATTTATCTAAATGGGCACAACAAGGAGTTTTATTATTAAATGCAACATTAACCGTTCGAGCCCATGAAGCAGGAAGTCATCAGAGAAAAGGATGGGAGCAATTTACAGATGCTGTAATTCAAAAAATATCAGAAAACAAAGAAGATGTGGTCTTTTTACTTTGGGGTGGATATGCTAAAAAGAAAGGGGCAAAAATAGATAAGAAAAAACATCATGTATTAACTTCAGGGCATCCTTCACCATTAAGTGCAAACAGAGGATATTGGTTTGGAAACAAACATTTTTCTCAAACAAATGAGTTTTTAGAGCAGAAAAAAATGAAAAAGATCAATTGGTAGTTGTTTTTTTTTAGGTGGTTTTTGAAAAGTTAATGAACTGTTAATTAACTATAGATGTTTGGTTTTTAACTAATTAATAACACAAAGAACTTTTTATAGTATCTAATTTGTGAAGGTTAATTAACTAAAAATTACCTTCAAGATGAAACCAAACAATTACTTCAAAATTTTACTAAGCTTTTTATTAATAATTAGCGTTAACTCGTATGCGCAATTAAATTTACCTCGTGGAAGTCAGCAGGCTACCGTTTCGCAGCGTATTGGTGTTTCCGATATTTATGTAAAATATGCTAGACCAAGTGTTAATAAGAGAGAAGTTTGGGGGAAATTAGTTCCTTATGGAATGAATGATTTAAACTTCGGGACTGCTAAGGAATCTCCATGGCGTGCAGGCGCCAATGAAAATACCATTATAAAATTTACTACAGATGTTACCGTTGAGGGGAAGCCTTTAAAAGCAGGAAAGTACGGTTTGCATATGATTATTCATAATAATGATAAGGCAACAATTATTTTTTCAAAAAACTACAGTGCTTGGGGAAGCTATTTTTACAAGCCAGGAGAAGATGCTTTGCGAGTAGATGTAGATATGAAAGACATTCCTCATGTAGAGCAGTTGACTTATGATTTTACAGATGTTACTAAAAACTCTGCTATACTCTCTTTAAAATGGGAAAAGAAACAAATTCCAATGAAGATAGGAGTTGATGTGACAAAGGATGTGCTAACCTATGTTCGTAAGAAGCTAGAAGGACAAGCTGGCTTTAACCGTCAATCTTGGGAGCAAGCAGCAAACTTTTCAATGAATAATGGAGGAGATTTAGAAGAAGCTTTAGGATGGATTGACAACGCAATTTCTGGGCAATTCTATAGTCAAAAAACCTTTAGAAATGTTGCGATAAAGGCGCAAATATTGAATAAATTAGGGAAAAAGGAGGAATACAATAAAATGATAGACGAAGCCGCAGGAATGGCTAATACTGCTCAGTTAAACAGATTGGGTTATGCAATGATTAATTCAAAAGATTATCCTAGAGCAATTAAATATATGCAATTGAATGTGAGTAATAACCCTAAAAGCGCAAATGCATATGATAGTTTAGGAGAGGCATACAAAGCAGCAGGAGAAAACAAGAAGGCTATTAAGGCATTGAAAAAGGCACTAGCTTTAAACCCTCCAGCAAATGTAAAAGCAAATTCAGAAAAGTTATTGAAAGAGTTAGGTGCTATGTAAAAAGAGATAATTAAAGCTCGTTTAATTCGATTAACCAGGCTTTTTTTAGTGCTAACATGGGTTTTATCTAAAACCCATGTTTTTTTATTCTAAGAAAGAAGATTTGGGAGAATGGTTTGATTGTAGTAGGGTAAGGTAATAGCCTCTAATATATCTTCTGTAATATCTGGATATGTTACTTCAATTGTTTTAGTTGATTTAAGCCATTTTGAAATTTTTTTATACTGTTTTTTATTGAATTTTTTAAGAACAGGAATATTCATTTCTTTTAAGCTCAAAGCATTGCATTGTTGTTCGTATTGATTCTTCATAGGTACAACCATTAGTTTTTTTCGAAGATACAAGGCTTCCGCAGGGGTTTCGAAACCTGCACCACAAAGAATACCAGCAGAAGAAGCCATACTTTTGATAAAGTAAGAGTTGTTAATTGGTTGTATGGTGATGTTGTTGTGTAACTTGTATTCTTTAGAATGTTTAGAGAATACTTCCCACTTAACATGTTTGAATTCTGATAATACTTTTATAATCTTTTGATCGCTATAGGCTGGAAGGTATACAGTGTAGTGTCCTTTGTTCGTTTTGTTTTGGTATCGAATCTCTTTTCGAATTATTGGTGTAAAAATAGCAGAAGAATAAGCTTGGAAATGAAAACCGAACTTCACTTTTGCTGGAGCGTAGTATCTAAGAATTAACCTTTCAATTTTATACAAACCATATTTAGGCGAGGCACTGTCGAGAACTGCATTTTGGTGGCTTAATGAAATTATGGGAACGTTTTTGAGTTTAGCGGCCCATGCCGTTACTGGTTCAAAATCATTTATAATAAGATCATATTCTTGAATAGGGATTGATCGTACTTCTTTTATTAGATTGCTTAGCTTTATTTTTTTTAGCGTTTGTTTAAAGTCAATACCCCCTTTTTTGCCAAAAACAAAGCTAAGTCCATATAACTTATATTTGATTTTGAAAGGAAATTTAAGGTCACATTGATATCCGCTAATTAATAGGTCTACGTCTGCCTTTCTTTGTAAGTAAGGAACAATTTCTAAAGCTCTACTAGCATGTCCATTTCCAGTTCCTTGAATTGCGTATAAGATTCTCATAGATTATTTAAGGGATTTGTTAATATTAAATTCTGCCAATAGTTCTTCAAAAATTTGAGAAGTGTTTCCTTCACTGCCAATAAGTTCTTTATCATGGATTTCCTGATCAGAAGCTAAATTTTTAGCGATTAGATCATTTTCATATTCATATACCTTCCAAGTTTTATTTTTGTATTCAAGGGCAGTTAAGTTTTCAACCCAATCACCAGAATTCAAATAGGTTGTTTTACCATTTTCATTGGTAATTTCTCTAATTTCTGGTTGATGTATATGACCACATACTACATAATCGTACCCATTTTCAATTGCGATATATGAGGCAGTCTTTTCAAAATCATTGATGAATTTCACGGCGCTTTTTACACTGTTCTTTATTTTTTTAGAAAATGACAATCGATCGTATCCAAGCTTTAGGTTTATCCAATTAACGGCAGTATTAATTAAGATTAAAGTGTCATATCCAATACCTCCTAGTTTAGCAAGCCATTTAGAATGTTGCATGGTAACATCAAAAACATCTCCATGGAAAAACCATGCCTTTTTCCCATCTATGTTGAGAACAATTTTGTTGACAATTTCAAAAGAACCAAGTTTAAAACCTTTGAACTTTCTTAACATTTCATCATGGTTTCCAGTTATATAATAAACTTTGGTACCAGAGGTAATAAAAGACATTAGTTGTTTTATAACTTTTAGATGAGGTTTAGGGAAGTATCGCTTGTTAAATTGCCAGATATCTATAATATCACCATTTAAAACTAGAATTTTAGGGTTAATAGTTTTTAAATAGTTGTTTAACGCTGTTGCTCTACATCCAAAAGTACCTAAATGTACGTCAGATATTACTACAATATCTAATTTACGGCGTTTGCTTTTCTTCATTTTTAAGTCTTTACATTGTATATAGTATCAAATGTACTTTTTCAATGTATACTTAAAATAAAGTTAGGGTAAAGTATTGGTAATTAGAATGTTGTTTGTTTGTAAAGATAAAGTTATATAAAAGTAAAGGCTCGAAATTTCGAGCCTTTACTTTTATATATATGATATGTAAGAAGAAATGATTACTTGTTATACAATACCCAAGTTCCTTGTTCTAATAATGGAATAGCTTGTTTGTATTTTACTTCTTTCTCTTCACCACTCATTACATTTTTAATCGTAACACGTTCGTTACGTCCAATTTTTGGCTGTTCTCTTACAATCGTTTCTACAACTTGTTGCTCTTGTGTTTGTTGATTACGAGCGTCAGAAATAGCTTGTTGCGTTGAGTTTTGAACTTCATCTTTGCTATAATCTAACTGTTCACGTTGTTGCTCATGAGCTTCAGAAACTTGAGAAGCATCTTGAGTTGGTAACTGTCCTTTAAACAAGAATGATAGTACTTCTTTATTTACCTTATCAATTGTTTCTTGGAATAACTCAAAAGCCTCAAACTTATAGATTAATAAAGGATCTTTTTGCTCATAGGTTGCGTTTTGAACAGTTTGTTTTAACTCGTCCATCTTACGTAAGTGATCTTTCCAGTTCTCGTCAATAATGGCTAGTGTAATATTCTTTTCAAAGTCATTTACCAACGATTTTCCTTCAGATTCGTACGCTTCTTTTAAGTTTGTTACTACTTGTAAAGTCTTAATTCCATCTGTAAAAGGAACTACAATACGCTCATAACGATCTCCTTCGTTTTCAAAAACATTTTTGATAACTGGATATGCTTGAGAAGCATTTCTATCTGAATCTTTCTTATAGTGTTCCGTTACGATCACATATAATTTATCGATTAATTCTTGCTCAGGTAAACTATTGAATTCTTCTTCTGAAAAAGGAGAGGTCATAGATGAGAATCGAATCAATTCAAAATCAAAATTCTGAAAGTTTTTAGAGGCTTTATTTTGTCTAACAACTGAATCGCAAGTGTCATAAATCATATTTGCAATGTCAATCTGTAAACGTTGACCATCTAAAGCATGGCGACGACGTTTGTAAACAAATTCACGTTGAGAATTCATTACATCATCATATTCTAATAAACGCTTACGAATTCCGAAGTTGTTTTCTTCAACTTTCTTTTGTGCTCTTTCAATAGATTTAGTGATCATAGAATGCTGAATCACTTCTCCTTCTTTTAAGCCCATTCGATCCATCATTTTAGCAATTCTTTCAGAACCAAATAAACGCATTAGGTTATCATCTAAGGCTACATAGAACTGAGAAGAACCTACATCTCCTTGACGTCCAGCACGACCTCTTAACTGACGGTCTACACGACGAGAATCATGACGCTCTGTACCAATGATTGCTAAACCTCCGGCAGCTTTTACTTCATCAGATAATTTAATATCGGTACCACGACCTGCCATATTTGTTGCAATAGTAACAACTCCTGGTTTACCAGCTTCTGCCACTACATCTGCTTCTTTCTTGTGTAATTTTGCATTTAAGATGTTATGAGGAATCTTACGCATTTTAAGCATTCTTCCTAATAATTCTGAAATTTCAACCGAAGTAGTACCTACTAATACAGGTCTTCCTTGGTTTACTAGTTCTACTACATCATCAATTACTGCATTATATTTTTCTCTAGTAGTTTTGTAAACTAAATCTTGTTTGTCGTCACGAGCAATCGGACGATTTGTTGGAATTTCTACAACATCTAATTTGTAAATTTCCCAGAATTCCCCAGCTTCGGTAATAGCGGTACCCGTCATACCTGAAAGCTTACGGTACATTCTAAAGTAGTTCTGTAAAGTAACAGTAGCAAAAGTCTGAGTCGCGTCTTCAATTTTTACATTTTCTTTAGCTTCAATAGCTTGATGTAAACCATCTGAATAACGACGACCATCCATAATACGACCAGTTTGTTCGTCTACAATCATTACTTTGTTGTCCATTACAACATACTCAACATCTTTCTCAAACACGGTATACGCTTTTAAAAGCTGATTCATGGTGTGAATACGTTCACTTTTGATGCTGTAATCTCTATATAATTCTTCTTTTTGAGAAGCTTTTTCTTCTGCAGTTACTTCACTACCATCAATTTCTCCAACTCGAACACTTAAGTCAGGTAAAACGAAGAAAGTAGCATTTTTAGTAATGTCAGAAAGATGAGCAATACCTTTATCGGTTAAATCAATTTGATTGTTTTTTTCTTCAACTGTAAACCATAATTCAGCATCAACTTCAGGCATTAATTTGTTATTGTCTTGCATGTAGAAGTTCTCTGTTTTTTGCAAGATTTGTCTAACACCTTCTTGAGATAAAAACTTAATTAAAGCTTTGTTTTTTGGTAAACCTCTATAAACTCGTAGTAATTGAAATCCACCTTCTTTAGTATCACCTTCTTTAATTAATCTCTTAGCTTCCGCTAAAACACCTACTAAATATTTATTTTGTAAAGAAACTAAGTCTGAAACTAAAGGTTTAAGATCATTAAACTCATGACGGTCTCCTTGTGGAATAGGACCAGAGATAATTAATGGTGTACGTGCATCATCAATTAACACAGAATCTACCTCGTCAATAATAGCATAGTTAGGTGCGCGTTGTACTAAGTCTGCTTTAGAAGAAGCCATATTATCACGTAAATAATCAAAACCAAACTCATTGTTTGTTCCGTAAGTAATATCTGCGTTATAAGCTTTTCTACGTGCTTCAGAATTTGGTTGGTGATAGTCAATACAATCTGTGCTTAAACCATGAAACTCAAAGATAGGAGCCATCCATGCACGGTCACGTTTTGCTAAGTAGTCGTTTACTGTTACTACATGCACACCATTACCTGTTAAAGCATTTAAATATACTGGTAAAGTAGAAACTAATGTTTTACCTTCTCCAGTCATCATTTCTGCAATTTTACCCTGATGTAAAATAGATCCACCAATTAACTGAACATCGTAGTGAATCATGTCCCAAGTAACTTCTTTACCAGATGCATCCCATGAGTTTGCCCAAAAAGCTTTGTCACCTTCTAGAACTACATGTTCTCTTGTACCAGATAATTCACGATCAAAAGGAGTTGCTGTTACTTCAATTTCTGTATTAGTGGCAAAACGTTTAGCAGTTTCTTTAATAACAGCAAAAGCTTCAGGCATGATATCAGCTAATACTTTTTCAGAAGCTTCGTATGCATCATCTTTTAATTGGTCTATTTCTTTATAGATTTCTTCTTGACGATCAATATCAGCAGAGGTAGCTTCTTCTTCTAAAGTAGTTATTTGCTCATTAAAAGACTTCGTTGCTTGGTTTATTTTAGTTTTAAATTCGATTGTTTTTGAACGTAGTTCATCACTAGATAAACTACTTAAAGTGCCCTCAATAGATTTTACTTGGTCTACGATGGGTTGGATTAATTTTAAGTCTTTTTGTTGTTTGTCTCCAACAAATATTTTTATAATCGAATTTAAAATGCTCATTGTAAAATATTGTTTTAAAGCGAATTACATGTGTATGTAATCGGTTTGTTTTCTTTTTTTGTTTGGTGCTTAAAAATAAGCAAAAAAAAAGCCTCTATAGTAAGAGACTTTTATTAGTATTTTTTTAGTATTCGTCTTCGTTCCAAAGATAATCTTCTTCAGTAGGATAATCTGGCCAAATTTCAACGATTGAATCATAAGCCTCTCCTTCATCCTCAATATCTTGCAGATTCTCAACTACTTCTAAAGGAGCTCCAGTACGAATTGCATAATCTATTAATTCGTCTTTGGTTGCTGGCCAAGGCGCATCTGCTAAATAAGATGCTAATTCTAGTGTCCAATACATTTCTTATCTGTTTGTTTTTTTAGATTTCTCGCAAAAATATATTTTTTTTTTAAAAAGTCAAGTTTTTTTTTAAAAATGTGTAATTTAAATAAAAAGAACGTTTTAAAGCTTTTCAGGAATCCATTTAATTTCTTCAGCTTGTAGTGTTTGGGTCAACTTCCGTGCCAACACAAAAAGATAGTCAGAAAGTCGGTTTAAATACATTAAAACATTATTATCAATACCTTCTTCGTCATTTAAAGCGACAGATAAACGTTCGGCTCTTCTACATACACAGCGCGCTACATGACAGAATGACACAGTTTGATGCCCTCCCGGCAGAACAAAATGCGTCATTGGTGGAAGAGTATCGTTCATATTATCTATTTCAGTTTCTAAAAAAGAAATAGAAGCTTCGTTTATTTTAGGAATATTTAAGCGTTCTTTTCCACTTTTTAAAGTTTCTTTTTCAGGGGGAGTTGCAAGCATGGCTCCTAAAGTGAATAATTCATTTTGAACTCTAGTTAAGGCTTCTTTGGTTAAGTTATCAATATCTTGATCTCTTATAAGTCCAATATATGAATTGAGCTCGTCTACCGTACCATAACTTTCGATTCGCAAATGATACTTAGGTACTCGAGTACCACCAAATAAAGCAGTGGTTCCTTTATCGCCAGTTTTAGTATATATTTTCATTTTAAATAAGTTGATTTTCTTTAAGAGTGTTTAAAATGTATTCAGGACACTTTACAGGTCTTTTAGTAGTAGCGTCCATAAAAACTAATGTAGTACTTCCGGTACAGATTAGTTCATTGTTTTGATTTGTAATTTCAACGGAAAATTCAATTCTTACTCCAGGTTCTTTTTTTAAAGTTGTTTTAATAGATAAAAGATCGTCGTAGTAGGCAGATTTCTTAAAATTACAATTTAATGAAATTACAGGAAGCATTATGCCTGTTTTTTCCATATATTTGTACGTAACGCCCATAGAACGTAACCATTCGGTACGCCCTATTTCAAAGTATTGAGCGTAATTTCCGTGATAAACAACGCCCATTTGGTCGGTTTCAGCATATCGAACGCGGATATTAGATATATGTTTCAGCAAGATTGATGATTTCAAAATTTATATTGCAAACGTTACATAAAAAATAATTAAAAGTCAATAGCAAATCGATTTTTTTTTACTGAATTTTATTCACATTTTTGTTCATCCAATCGAGTATGATTGGAGTCCCCTAGATTTGAAGGAAATTAACCATTATTTTAAACGTTTTTACACCTAATATGACTAAAACTGCAGAATCAGTTTGGAATGAATGCTTGTCTTTTATTAAAGATAATATAAAACCACAAGCATACAAGACTTGGTTTGAGCCTATTAAACCAATGAAGCTTTCAGGGGAGGCTTTAACTGTTCAGGTACCAAGTAAGTTCTTTTACGAATGGTTAGAAGAACATTATATCAAATTGTTAAGAGTGGCTTTAGTTCGTCAATTAGGTAATGAAGCAAAGTTGATTTATGATGTACGTATGGAAAATACGTATAGTAGTAACAGTCCTCAAACGGTTAAAATACCAAGTTCAAATCGTAATCCAATAAAACCTCAAAAAGTAACTGTTCCTATTGAGTCTAAAAGAGAATTAAAAAATCCTTTTATTATTCCAGGACTTCAAAAGGTAAAGATTGAATCGCAATTAAATCCAAATTATAATTTTGTGAATTTTGTAGAAGGAGATTCAAATCGTTTAGCACGTTCGGCAGGAATGGCTGTAGCTAATAAACCTGGAGGAACTTCTTTTAATCCTTTGTTAATTTATGGAGGAGTAGGTTTAGGGAAAACACACTTAGCACATGCTATTGGTGTGGAAATTAAAGATAAATATCCAGATAAGACTGTCTTATACATATCATCGGAAAAGTTTACGCAACAGTTTATCGATTCTGTAAAATCGAATACTAGAAATGACTTTATTCATTTTTATCAGATGATTGATGTGTTAATTATTGATGATGTTCAATTCTTATCAGGAAAAGCAGGAACACAAGATGTGTTCTTCCATATATTTAACCATTTACATCAAAATGGAAAACAGGTGATTTTAACTTCAGATAAGGCACCTGTAGATATGCAAGATATTGAACAACGTTTACTATCTCGTTTTAAATGGGGGTTATCTGCAGAATTGCAATCTCCAGATTATGAAACTAGAATTTCTATTCTTCAAAATAAACTTTATAGAGATGGTGTAGAAATGCCAGAAGAGATTGTAGAGTATATAGCTAAGAATATTAAGTCGAATGTTCGCGAGTTAGAAGGTGTTATTATATCCATGATTGCGCAAGCATCGTTCAATAGAAAAGAATTTACAATTGAGTTGGCAAAACTAATTGTAGATAAGTTTGTAAAGAATACGAAGAAAGAGGTATCGATAGATTATATACAGAAAGTAGTGTCTAAATATTTCGATATGGACGTTGCTACCTTACAATCTAAAACTCGTAAGCGTCATATTGTGCAAGCTCGTCAATTAGCAATGTACTTTGCAAAACGTTTAACTAAGTCATCTTTAGCAAGTATCGGCAGTCAAATAGGTCAGAGAGATCATGCTACTGTGCTACATGCTTGTAAAACAGTAGATAATTTAACAGAAACGGATAAGCAATTTAAAAAGTACGTTGAAGACTTGATGAAAAAGTTAACACTGTAAAATTAAGATTATGAAAATACTTATGGTATGTTTGGGGAATATATGTCGTTCACCATTGGCCGAGGGTATTTTACAATCTAAAGTAAATGATTCAGTAAAGGTGGATTCTGCTGGAACCTCTGGGTTTCATCAAGGAGAATTACCAGATTCAAGATCTATAGCTGTAGCAAAGAAGTATAGTATAGATATTACGAATCAAAGATCGAGAAAGTTTACTGCTAATGATTTTAGAGAGTTTGACTTGATCTATGCTATGGATGTAAGTAATTACCGAGATATTTTATCATTGGCTAGTACAGAAGAAGATAGGGGAAGGGTTAAGATGATTTTGAATGAATCATATCCAAATGAAAATAGAAATGTTCCTGATCCTTATTATGGAGGAGATATGGGATTTGAAAATGTATATTCAATGTTAGATGAAGCTTGTGAAATTATAGCTTCCAAATTATAAACTCATGCGAGGAAAACTTTATTTAATACCTACAACATTAGGAGATACAGAACCTTTAGAGGTAATGCCATTGTCTGTGAAAAAAGTAATAGAACATTTGAATTACTTTATTGTAGAGAATGAAAAATCGGCAAGAAGATTTATTAAAAAGATCACTCCATCTAAATCGCAACCGTCTTTAGAATTACGTTTGTTAGATAAATATTCTGATGAGTTTGAAACTCAGAATTATTTAGATGTTTGTGAAGAAGGTGTTTCCGTTGGTTTATTGTCTGAAGCAGGAGTTCCTGCTGTGGCAGATCCAGGGGCTAGTATTGTAAAATTAGCACATCAAAAAGGAATTCAAGTGGTACCTTTAGTAGGGCCTTCTTCTATTTTAATGGCTATGATGGCTTCGGGTATGAATGGGCAAAACTTTGCGTTTAATGGGTATTTACCTATTGATAAAGGAGATCGAAAAAAAGCAATTAAAGAGCTGGAACGATTATCAAAAGATAAAAATCAGTCTCAAATTTTTATTGAAACTCCATATAGAAATGAGAAAATGTTAGATGATTTAAGGTCTGTACTTTCTCCAGATACTAGGGTATGTGTTGCTTGCGATATAACACTACCTACAGAGTATATAAAAACACTTTCTATTAAAGATTGGAAAAAAACAAAAACGGATTTACATAAAAGACCAACAATTTTTATAATTCATAAATAATAAAAAAAATGCTCAATAATTATTGAGCATTTTTTCTGTCTTCTAGCCATTCTTGGTATTTGTCTTTATGTTTGAAACGCTTGTGAGTCCATAAATAAAACTCAGGTTGTTTTCTGATATGTTTTTCAGTAATTGCTAAATACTTGTCTGTAATTTCAAAATTATCAAACTCTTTAGGAGTCGTAGTGATAACTTCAAATTCACTAGAATAATACCCGCGTTTTATTTTTGTGGTATTGATATTTACAATTGCAAAATCGTATTTTTTAGCTAAAATTTCCATTCCAGTATGAACAGGAACTTTTTGATTTAAAAATTCAGCCCAATATCTCGTTCTTTTTAACTGAGGAGATTGATCACTTAATAAAATATATAAGCTTTGAATACCGTTTTTTACACGCTCTTCTAATTTTTTATTAAAGAGTCCAGTAGGTACTCCGTCAAAACCGAATTTAGTTCTTGAGGCTTTTATAGCTTTTTCAAAATATGGATTTTGAATTCTTGTATAAGCACCATAACAACTAATATTTGCATGTAATGGAAGTCCGAAGGATAGCTCCCAGTTTCCTTGATGCGAACCGGTAAGGATAATACTTTTTCCTTCGCTTGCAAGTTTATTGATTACCTCTACATTTTTATAGGTATATCTTTTTTGAATCGCTTTTTTTGAAATCGTAAAAGATTTGATGCTTTCAAAAATTAAATCAATAAAATGTTTTTGAAATTTTTTAGATAAAGAATGAACTTCTTGATCTGTTTTTTCTGGAAAAGCCATTTTTATGTTTTGAACCACCACTTTTTTACGGTAGCCAACAACGTTGAATATAATAAAACGGAAAAAATCAGAAATAACATATAGTATTCTCATAGGGAGAATAGATAGTATCCATATTAGAGGATATACAAGAGCGAAAACTAGTAGTTTCATTAAAGTTTAAAATTTAGGCAAATATCGGACTAAATATTTAAAATATATTAGCGTTGTTTTATTTATGTTTGTTAAAAATTAATAAAGAATGGATAGAGTTATTTTGCTGCTTATTATAGCTAATGTTTTAGTTTCTTATAAAGGATTTAATGACTATGGCTTTTTTGATAAATATAAATTCCAAATAGGAAGAATTCAAGCAGGAGAAAAGTTGAGAATGATTACTTCGGGATTTTTACATGTAGATTGGTTGCATTTGATATTAAACATGTATGCGTTGTATCTGTTTGGAGGGGTGGTTGTGAAAACTTTTGGAACAATTAATTTTCTTTTAATATATGCGGCTAGCTTATTGGCGGGAAGTATGTATTCATTTGTACAGCATAAAAAGGAATATTACTACAGCGCTGTTGGTGCGTCTGGAGCAGTTTCAGGAATTATATTTTCTTCTATATTGGTGTATCCAGATATGAGCTTAATTATGTTTCCATTGCCTATTCCGTTACCAGGATATGTATTTGGGATAGGATATTTAATATATTCTATTTATGGAATGAAGAAGAATATTGGAAATATTGGTCATTCTGCACATTTAGGAGGGGCAATTGGAGGGTATGTATTAACATTAATATTAAAACCGTATCTAATTTCGAGAGAGCCCGTAATTATTTTGGTAATGGGCATAATTATTGGAGGCCTATTACTTTTTGGAGATAAATTAAAACTTAGTAAATAAAAAAAACCGAAACGAAAGTTTCGGTTTTTTTTGAGCGGGAGACCAGGTTCGAACTGGCGACATTCAGCTTGGAAGGCTGACGCTCTACCAACTGAGCTACTCCCGCATGGTAAAGACTTTGTGCAATATAAAATTGCTATGTAATCTAGAGCGGGAGACCAGGTTCGAACTGGCGACATTCAGCTTGGAAGGCTGACGCTCTACCAACTGAGCTACTCCCGCATGGTAAAGACTTTGTGCAATATAAAATTGCTATGTAATTTAGAGCGGGAGACCAGGTTCGAACTGGCGACATTCAGCTTGGAAGGCTGACGCTCTACCAACTGAGCTACTCCCGCAGTAAAGCGGTTGCAAATATAAGATTGTTTGTAAGATTACCAAAGATTTTTTGTGAAAAATTAATAGTTTTTTTAGAGGATTCTCGTAACGTTCACAAAATGAAAAGCTAACGAAATTATAACGTGGCAGAAATTTTTTAGAAGTTAAATAGATACCTTGGTTTTTTGAGTGTTTTTAAGGAAGAGCTTAACCAAACCAATAAAAAAAACAAAGAAAATTACGGTTTCCCGTAAAAAAAACGTATTTTGTCATGTGCGATGTCTCGGGGGACTTCGCTCAATACATTTTTATGTATTGATAAAAAAGCACAGGTGATCTATTTGCCTGTGCTTTTTAATGTTTAGTATATGTTATAATGTTATGTAAAAGTATTAAGTTGCTTTTTAATAAAAGGTTTTGTCATCTCTCATAACTTTTACAAAATGAAATCCGTAAATTTCAAATCCTTCGTTGTAATAAAATTTATGTGATTTTCTGTTACCTGTATAGGTATTTAATTCAATGGCTTCGCAACCTTTCTCTTTGGTGTACTGATAAATCCATTCAAAAAAACGTTTTCCTATATTATTTCCTCTATAGGATTCATCAATAATTACATGGTCGGGTTCTACGCTTTTACCGACATAATGACGATGACTGTACCATAATCCAGAAATTCCTATTAATTTCTCTTCGTCATAGGCACCTACACATTCATAGTGGGAGCATTCTGTCATTTTATAAATACGTTCCTCTAAAAGGTTGTGAGGAGTAGTTGTATTTATGATTTTTAGTAATGGAAGTATTGTACTGATTTCTTTTTTATCGATTGGTTTAAATTGAATATTCATTGCTCGTATTATTGTTAGGCTAATTTAAGAAATGTACTACTAGAAGCATGGAAATTTGCTTTAATTTTAAATACTGTAAATTATAGGTCAGAATAACGACTTTTAAAAGGTTAGTAACTTATTATACATTATGAAACGAATTCAAATACTATTTACATCGCTTTTTTTTCTTACCATGATCATGTATGCTCAGAATAAAGAAGTGAAAATTATTACTGAGAAATTAACCGATCATATACATATGTTAAAAGGAAGAGGAGGGAATATAGGACTTTTTGTAGGAGACAATGAGGTGTTTATGATAGATGATCAATTTGCTCCTTTGTCAGAAAAGATTTTAAAAGCAATCAGAACCATTTCAGATAAACCAATTAAGTATTTGGTGAATACGCATTGGCATGGAGATCATACCGGAGGAAATGCAAATATGCAAAAAGAAGGAGCTGTGATTGTATCTCACGAAAATGTTCGAAAGCGTATGGGAACAGAGCAAGTGGTATGGGGAAAAAAGAGACCAGCTTCTCCTAAAGAAGCATTACCGGTAATTACATTTTCTGATGACATACGATTTTATATAGATGAAGAAGATATATTCATTACGCATGTGCACAATGCACATACAGATGGTGATGCTTTGGTATATTTTACTACGAGCAATGTATTGCATGTAGGGGATACCTATTTTCAAGGAAAGTTTCCATATATAGATCTAGGTTCTGGAGGTAGTATAGACGGTTATATAAAAGGAATAGAAAAAATGTTGGTGTTATCAGATGACGATACAAAAATCATTCCTGGACATGGAAATGTAACGTCAAAAAAAGAGTTGAACGCTTATTTAAAAATGCTAAAAGGATTAAAAAGGAATGTTATGAATGCTATTAATGAAGGAAAAACATTAGAAGAAGTTAAAAATGATGCTGCAATTACCAAAGACTATAAAAGTTTTAGTGGTTGGATTACAGAAGAACGAATTAGAGAAACAATTTATAAGAGTTTAAAAGGAGAATAATCTCTAAAAAGTTGATTATCTTTTGGTTGTTTATTATAAAAGAAAATAAAAAAGGTTCAAATCATATGATTTGAACCTTTGTAGCGAAGGCGGGAGTTGAACCCGCGACCTCAGGGTTATGAATCCTGCGCTCTAACCACCTGAGCTACCTCGCCTGATTGCGGGTGCAAATATAGACGATTTTTTGTTTTACCCAACAAAAAATTTCAATTTTTTTTTGAAAAAATATTTATCTATATTGCCAGCAAACTTAAACATAAATGAGTAAAGTAAAATTCGAATTAGAGTTTCCAATACATGCTTCTCCAAGTATGTTATATCAATACTTCGGAACTCCTGCTGGATTGGAAGAATGGTTTGCCGATAGAGTAAATTCAAGAGGTAAATTAATTACGTTTATTTGGGATGATTCAGAAGAAGAAGCCAAAATTGTAGCTAACAAAGCAGACGAGCGTATTAAGTATAAATGGACCGAGAGTGAAGGAGATGAAAGTTACTTTGAGTTTAGAATACAAGTAGACGCATTAACTAAAGATGTGTCTTTAATTGTAACAGATTTTGCTGATGATGAAGATGAAGTTGAAGAAGCAAAAATGTTATGGGAAAACCAAATTGAAGAATTAAAACATACCATTGGTGCCTAACCAATTTACGAAATACTAAAAGCTCGACAATTTGTCGAGCTTTTTTATGTCTTATACTTTTTGAAATTAGTAATTTTGCATTCAAATTTTTTAAGAATGGTAAATTTTAACGGAAGCATAATTTCAGAAAGCAAATTGCAATTTTCTCATGAGAATAGAGCCTTTAAATATGGTGACGCTATCTTTGAAACAGTAAAGATTGTAAATAACAAAGTTGTTTTTTGGGAAGATCATTATTTTCGTTTAATGGCTTCTATGCGAATGCTTCGTATGAGTATTCCAATGGAATTTACCTTAGAATATTTAGAAAGTGAAATCTTTAAGTTAGGACAAACTCAAGAAGGTAGCACATTTAGAGCAAGACTAACGGTTTTTAGAAAAGACGGAGGACTCTATACTCCTAAAACAAATGAAGTTGATTTTCTAATTGATATTAAACCTATTGAAGGAGTAACAAAAGAAACTTATAGAATAGACTTATTTAAAGATTTTTATAACTATAGTGGTTTGCTTTCAACGGTTAAGACAACCAACAGAATGTTAAATACTATAGCATCCGTTTTTGCAAAGGAAAATGATCTAGATAACTGTATTTTGTTGAATGAGCGTAAGGGAGTAGTAGAGGTTACTAATGGGAATATATTTGTAGTGAAAGGATCTATAATAAAAACTCCCGCATTAACAGAAGGTTGTATCAAAGGAGTTGCTAGAAAGAAAATTATAGAGATTTTAGAAAAGCATCCAGAATACACTTTAGAGGAAACGACTATTTCACCTTTTGAAGTTCAAAAAGCAGATGAAGTGTTTATAACAAATGTAATCACAGGTGTTCAACCCGTAACAAATTACAGGAAAAAAGAATTTTCAACAGAAATAGGTGAAAAAATAGGGAAGACCCTACAGGTAAAAATGATTACAGGTTAATTTAATTGCACATCACTAGGAGCGTTTGCCCAAATCTTGTATTTACCTCCTTTTTGTAACAACTTATTTTTCCATAGAGTTTCATTTTCTATAGAGAAAATATTCTCGTAATCATTTTTTGAAACAAACCATGAAGCAGTGTTTAATTCACTTTTTAATTGATCACTTTCCCAACCAGAATATCCAAGGAAAAAACGAATTTCATCAGGTTCTATTTCATGTTCGTTCAATAAGTCTTGAAGTAAATTAAAATTACCTCCCCAATATATTCCATCAGAAACCTCTATGCTATTAGGTAACTTATCTGGAACTCTATGAATAAAATATAGATTATCCTTTTCTACAGGACCACCATTGTATACAGTGAAATTACAATCGATTTCGGGGATTAAATCACTTAAAACATAATCAGTTGGTCTGTTCATTATAAAACCAACAGAACTAGCCTTTGAGTGTTCGGTCAAATATATAATCGTACGTTTAAAAGAGCTATCATTTAGAATAGAAGGCTCAGCAATTAATAAACGACCTTTTTGAGGTTTTAATGCAACCATGTACGCTTGTTTGTTTCTACTAATATAAATAAAATTTTAATAAAAAATTAACAAACTAGCTAACAATAACTGAAAAAAAGGCTTTTTCCTTCTATAATAATTTAAGAGCTTCAGTCACTTCGTTTCGCTTTCTAACCGACACTGGGACTGTTATTTTGTTGTCTAACAGTAAGTAACCTCCATCTGATTTGATGTATTCTTTTACATATTGAAGGTTTACGAGGTGACTTTGATGCACACGTAAAAATTGAAAATCTTTTAACATATCGGCAAAATATTTTAAAGTTTTACCTACTAAAATCTTTTGACCGTCGCTCATATAGAACTCTGTGTAGTTATTATCGGCTTTACATCTTACAATATGATCTAGTTCTACCACCACAATTTTATCAGAAGTATGTAAAGAAATCTTTTTAGGACGTGTATTGGGTTGTGCAATGGATTCTTGTAAAACAGATAATTGTTCTTTGTCTGGTTGAATTTGACCTTTGGCCTTTTCAATCGCATTGCTTAAATCGTCATTAGAGTAAGGTTTCAACACATAATCGATGGCCGCAAATTTGAAAGCTTTGATAGCATATTCATCACTGGCAGTAACAAAGATAATTTTAGAACTTAAATCTGGATGAATTTCTAAAACATCAAAACCAGTACCATCACCAAGCATAATATCTAGAAATAAGATGTCAGGTTGTTGTTTTCTCAATAATTTAGAGGCTTCTACAACACTTTTAGCTGTGCCAATGATTTCTATTTCTTGATGGTTATTGGTAATATCCTGTGCTAACATTTCCAATGCTGCAGGGATATCGTCTACTAATATTGCAGTGAGTTTACTCATTTTAAAAATCGGTTTTTAAAGGGATTTTAAACCATACTTTGGTCCCTTGGATGTCTTTTTCATTTCCTAACTCGTTAATAGAAAAACTATGTTCTCCAGATAAATTCTCAATACGTTCTTGAGTCACTTTTACTGCTAGAGAATGATGTTTTTTAGGAGTTTTTACTTTTTGAGATTGGTAATAGCCAATACCATTGTCGATAATATTACAATGTAAAAAATCATTAAAAATTGAAAATTTTAAAGTAATCTCTCCCTTAGTAACAGATTTTATTCCATGCTTAATACTGTTTTCTACAAATGGTTGTATCAGCATTGGAGGCACCATTATCTCCTCTGTATCAATAGTTAGGTTATTATCAATAGAAAAATCAAAGGAATTGTTATGTAGCTGTTGTTCAAGTTCTACATAGTTTTTTAAGGTGTTTATTTCATCTTGCAAACTAATTTCTTCTAAACGAGAATTTTGAAGGATAGAACGAAGTAAGTTTGAAAATTTACTAATGGTATTGTTTAGTTCAATTGTTTTACCGGTGTTCCCTAAAGCTTTTATTCCGTTTAAAACATTAAAAATAAAATGTGGATTCATTTGAAGCTGTAACGCTTTCTGTTCTAAAGACAGTAAATGATTTTCCATTTCCAGCTTTTCAATTTTAGCTTTGTCTTTCGCTTTGGCTTTTTTAATACCTCGATAAACAAAGAAACCGGTTACAAGAAAAATCAAACTGAAACTAGCCCACTGAAACCAAATTTTCTTATAAATAGGCTTGTCAATATAAAACTGAAATGAAACGGGATTACTGATTTGGTCGTTCACTTTAGATTCTACAATAAACGTATAATTTCCAGAAGATAAGTTGGCAAAATTTACCGAATTCTTTAATCCCCATGGACTAGTTTGATCATTTAGTTTATAACGATACTGTACATTTTTAGGTTTTTCAATATCTACTGTTTTAAAGGTAAATGATAGATGATTTTTATTAGAAGGTAATTTAAATTCGTTCGGGTAGTTATTAATATTAATACTATCGATCGATTTATAAACTACTTGAATATCTTCAAAAGCAATAATTGGTTTTTGAATGTTTTGAGCAACGCTGTTTTTATATTTAAAAGTTCCCTTGTTGTCTGTGGCAATCCAAATATTTTGATGACTATCAACAAAAAGAGAATTGATTTTGTTTGTTGAGATTTCACCGTTGTATTTATTCAATTTATTACTGAAGCTAAAATCGGGATTTAATTTTTCGATTCCATCGTTGAATGTGCTCACCCAAACATTATTTGCAGTATAAACAAACGAACTGATATAGTTTGGAGTTTTGGTAAGTTGGATAACCTTAGAATCAAAAAGTAGAATTCCTTGCGTGTAGGTAGCTACAAAAACTTTGTTTTCTTTGATAATGATTTGAGAAGCGGCATCGCTAGTTATTTTGTCTACTAATTTAGGAGCGCTTAAATTATCAACTTTCCAAAGAGCTTTGTCAGTGGCAACCCAAAAATAGTTTCCATCAAACTGAATGTCGTTGATTTTAGATAAATCCAAGCTATCATGAATACGTAGGCGTCCTAAATAATCTTCTTTCAGTTTGTAAACCCCTAAGGAGGTACCCACGAAAACCTCATTGTTCTGAACAATAATGGAATAAATATATTTGCAGTCAAAGTTTAAAAACTGATTTCCTTTTTTAATGGATAGCCCTTTGTCAGTTCCTATGTAAAGTTTTTGATTTTTTGAGTAGACTGTTTGAATATTATTTG
Organism: uncultured Tenacibaculum sp.; assembly: GCF_947498805.1. GTDB lineage: Bacteria > Bacteroidota > Bacteroidia > Flavobacteriales > Flavobacteriaceae > Polaribacter. Next base: position 479,950 of record NZ_CANMLT010000001.1, read on the forward strand.
AAATCAAACCATTGTTAGTGGTATAAGACGTAAACTCTTTACCATCAAATTGTGCCAAGCCTTTGTTGGTTCCGAACCATAGATATCCAATGGAGTCCTGAGCAATATCATAAACCCTATTACTTGGTAAATCGTTGTATGTGTTATAATTCACCAAAGAATTTTGCGCAGCAATGGTTGCTGTACAAATACTGAAAAGAACAATTAAAATCTTTTTAAGAGCAATCATAATTAACAAACTTAATGTAAAAAAGTAACTGTTCAAACTAAACAGTTACTTTTAGTACACAATTAACATTGGCTTACTTCATTGCATATAAGCGCTTGTTTTTCGTATCAGGTTTTACATGTTCAAGATCTCCATATGGTTTTGTTAAAGGTTTTAGTACGCATAATACAGTGGTTTTTCCTTTGATAATTAGCTTACTATCTTTGATTCTGTATGACCATCTAAATTTGTCTACAGGAATCTCTAGTTTTTGAACTTCTTTTAATAAATCTGGGTCAGCCTCAATCCAATCCATTAACTCTTCTTGATTGATAAAGGTTGGAATTTCATTATCTGAATTATGATAGTCAAACTCCCATTTAATAGGCACTATAAATTGTTTTGTGTATGCTTCTCCTACATAACGTTCTCTTTCATTTGTTAAGGCAGCAAACCATTCTATTTCTCTTTCGTCAGGATACTTTCTTGCAATTTCTTTAGATAGGTCTACTTTACCTGGTGAATGTGCTGTTGGATAAAATACATAATAAGGTTTAGCCAAATAATGTTCGGTAAATTCGCCTCCAAAAACATTGTAGAATGGAGATGATATTACTTGAGGAACTTCTTCACTAATAAAAGTACTTTTTAAGGCTTCCATTAATTCAATGTCATTTCCAAGGGCATTCGAATGGAAAACAATTTTAGTGTTATTGTTCACTGTATTGTTAAGTCTAGGCAAGTTTCCAAGAGCTAAATTTTTACTTAAAGATTCGTGAGTTACACGTTCTCCTTTAACTACAGTTTCTAGTTCTAAACCTTTCCATGGATTCCCATAATTTACAATATGTACTTCTCCATAAGGGTTTTTAGTAGCATTGCTATTCATCCAGTTAATAATCTCTTCTAATGAATATGCCTCATTAATGATTTGATAGTCTTTTGCAGAAAAATATGCACGAGCACCATCGTAAAAATGTTGATCTTCTCCATCATACCCAGCAATAAAAACAACTGGCTTTCTAGCTTTTTTGATAGCAATTTTTACGGCTTCTTCTTTTTTAGCAATTGTTCCCAACTCTTGTGTTTCTTGTGAGGTTGTTGTTTTAGCGTTGTTACAGCTTGTAAATACTCCGATAAGTAGTAGTAATCCCATTACTGTACCTACTTTTAAAATGTTTTGCTTCATAGACTTCAGATTTTAAGGTTAATATTTAGCGTTATTGTTGTAAAATAATTGTTACATCTTTTTCTAAAGAGATACTATTGGAAAGCTTGTTAAGAATGTTTGGTAAATTTCTATCGTTTATCCAAATACCATTTTCTTCTTTTTGAATAGAAGCTATTTGTCCGTTTGCGTTTATCTTTAATTTTAAACTGTTGTACTTGTTTAAGTATAATTTTAAAATAGATGAATAATTATTATTTGACCACATGTTTATTTGTTTTATATGATCAAAAGTAGGGTAGGAATAAGGTGTAATTTGGAGTTAATTAGAATTCGTTGAATCTAAATTAGAATTCGTAGAATAGATCTTAAATAAAGTAATTGAAGTTCGATTAATAGAAGAGAAAATGTGATAGGATGTAAAAAAGAAAATAGCTGGAAGTTAAACTAAAGAACTACCAGCTATTTAAAAATTTAAGGGATGTGATTAAAGTAAAATACAACCACCCCAAGCATAACATCTACATGGTTCTCTTAAGACGTGTCCGTTAGGTAGGGTAAGACAGCATCTATGAGTGCCACATTGTTGCCAACCTGCTCCCCCGTTTATAGATTTTTGCTCTGATTTGTTTAAAGTTGTTCCTAAGTTTGAAATGTTTTTTAACATGTTTGGTTATTTAAATTTCTTAAAATTAAATAGTTAAGTCTAAAAAATGCAAGAAAAAACCATAAAAAAAGTAAGGGAATTCCGTAAAATTTAAAAATCTTCGTCTAATTTATTTAGTAGCAATCTGTTTTAATTTGATTTTTATATTGAAAAGTTTCGATAGGGGTATTGAGCTTTTCTAGGGTAATTTGATCCAATACTTTTAACACGCTATTCATCATTGTAATAGATCCACAAATCATAACGGTCCCTTTATTTTTTAACACAGTAGTAACCAAATCTTTTTGATTAGCAATAAGGTCTTGTACATATTGTTTGTTGCTTTCTTGTGAATAGGCCACATGAATGTCGGTATTTTTCAAGTAGCTTTTATATAAGTTTAATGATTCTTTTGTTCTACCTCCCCAAAAAAGATGTGTTTTGATATCATTATTTAGCATCCCTAAGAAAGGAGCGATTCCCGTACCGTTGGCAATTAGAATAACCTCTTTTGATTTCTTAGGAAAATGAAAGATCGAGTTTTTCTCAATAGAAGCCTGCAAGTGTTGATTTTCGTTTAGATTATATAGAAGGTTAGAACAAACACCCAATTCATGTTTTTTAATACTGAGTAGTATATCATTCTCAATCTTACCAATAGAATACAATCGTTTGATATGATCTTCTTTAGGAGTGATAGCTAATAAATCTCCAGAAGAGAATCTAATCTTTTTATTCGGACGTAATCGTATTAAAAATGAATCATCAATATTCATCTTGGTTTTTTCAATTACTGTAAAGTCTTGTTGCTTTTTTAGTTGAACAGGTTTTTGTTTTATATCTAAAGGAAGCGTTATTTGTTTGCTATACGCTATTCCCCAGGCTTTAAAATCAGCAAAACTCTGGTTATGAATCTTCTTTAAAGGAAGTGTCTTAGTAAAGTTGGAATGTTGTGCTAATTTTTTGTCAATTTCAATAGCGAATTCGCAAAACTTAGTATACACTTTAGAACCAAAGCCTATAACAGAATGATTTATGTTTTGTTCCTGCGGAATTATATCAATCAATTTTAAAAACTTTGAAGCGTTTGTAGGTGCTTCGCCTTCTCCATAGGTAGCAGTTAAAATTATTAAATGCTCAGCATTTTTATAGCTTGAATAATTGTTTAAAACATCAATAAAAACGGTTTTGTTAGCTTTTAAAAGGGCTTTAAATAGGGCTTCAGCAAAACTGAAAGTACTTCCAGATTCTGAACCAACGAGAATAATAAATTCAGCGTTGTTCTTGTGGAATTTATTTTTAGGAAGACTGCTTTTTTTGCGTCTATCGATGGTAATGGCAAAACCAGAATATATAAAAAACAAAATAACAAAACAAGATATTAAGAGTATCACTGACCATACAATGGTACCACGACCAGTATGTAAAATTAAACTCCAATCAGAAAGGATTTTGTACCAAGAGAGTTGTTGGTTACTAACAATTTCGCCTGAATATTGATGAACAAGAACTTCTTTGGTTTTTAACTTTAAGAAAAAGTAATCTTCTTCGTCTTCAGAAAAAGGAAATTCTAAGCTTTTTAATTCATTCAGTGTAGTTTCTTTAAAAAGAGGGAACTCTTGAATAGGAAGCTTTATATTACTTTTTGAATTATAATTGTATTGGTGTTTGATTTTGGTTTTAGGCAACACCGAAAACTTTTCTAAAGACAAATAAACTCCGGTTAAGGTGATGATGATAATTGGTATTAAGAAGAATCGACCAAAAACAACATGATAGAACTGTTTAAAATCTTTTTTTACAATTTTGGTAAAAAATCGAATGACTCCTCCTTGGCGTTTTATAATCAATATGGTTCCTGTTATTGAAATTAGAAATAGCAGAAAAGAGAAGAATGCTACTAGAAAACGTCCTGTAGATTTTAGAAATAAGGAGCGATGTAAATTTGTAGCGAATTTATAAATAGGAGCTTTGGTGGCAATTTTATCTATTTTTTTCCCAGTAGAAGGGTTTAGGTAAAATGTTTCGCTTTTTCCTTCTTTGGTAATTACTGAAGTGGTAACAAAGTTATTCTCATCTACTTTTAACATGACTACTTCATCGTATTCTTTTTGAAGAGCAGTTAAGGTTTCAGACAAGGTTACGTTACTTGTATTTATAGCATATGGCTTTAGCTGATTTGAAATGGGTTCAAACGCTAAAATGATGCCTGTTATTGAGGCAATAAGTATAAACGCAAAAGAAGATATAGCCAATGTTAAGTGGCTATATCTCCAGATAGAAATTGTCATTCTTACTATTTTACTGTGGCATTAAGCGGATGTATCGGATAAATCCTTTACCTTCAACTTTACTTTTTACACTTTCTGAAGTTAACTCGAATTGAACATCATCAGCATAGTACTCTTGATCTTCTACTGCAGTTTCAAAACGAATTTTATATCCTTTATCAATTTTATCGTTCGGAATTTCGATAACACTAACAGTTCTATTTCCGCCACTTATGGTTGCTCCAGTAATGGCATCAATATCTGAACGAACCTTTCCATGAAATTTCCACCATTCATCAATGTCGTGGTACCATTCTTCATCATCACCTTGAACATACAATGTTTTTTCATATGCTCCTTCTGGATTTAAAAGAGAAATTACAACATAGGCACCTTCACCTTCATAATTAGTCATCTGAATCATACATTTATATTTGTTGTTTTCAGATGTTGTAAATGCCATTATTCCTAATGCTACTACTAAAACGGCAATAAATTTTTTCATCATTTTCTTACTTTAAAAAACTAATATCGATATTTTTCAATGCTTCATTTTCCTTGGCTAAATCATATAAGGTTTCGTCAAAGTCGGTTTTAACTTTTGTGTTAGCACCTTGAGTAATTAAATGCTTTATAACAGTATCATTCTTGCCTGTCATTACGGCTTGTTGTAGAGCAGTTAAACCTTTACTGTTTTTAGCATTAATATCAATTTTATACTTTTTAATAAAATCAAGCATTGGAATACTTTGTTTCTCCACGGCTAAATGGTATAATGTGTTTCCATCTTTTTGAGGAGTTTCAACTATCAATCCTTTGGCGGCTAAAGTATTTAATTTTTTATCAAAAGCTTTCTCATTTTTAGAACTATATGTTTTGAACAAATAATACCCTAAATGATTTCCTTTAGCATCATTAATATGAACATCAGCACCATTTTCTATTAAGAAGGTTGCTGCTTCTGTGTTATTTCTTAAAGCGAATGTTAAAGCAGAGTGACCATCTTTGTTGGTATGATTGATGTTTTTTGTTGATTTTACAAACAACTTAATCACCTCAATAGAGTTTCTTCCCGCTGCATTTAAAAGAGGTGTATTTCCTTTATTGTCTGTTTGATTTACATCAACACCTTTTTCAATAAAGTATTGTAAGGTAGATAGGTCTTTATTTCCATAAGACAAGTTGTGTAAAGGAGTTTTACCATCATTGTTGGTAATGTTTGGAGCAATTCCTAAACCTTCTAAATATTTAAAATATTCAAGTGAGTTATAACCTCTACGAGATCCTTTTGTAGCAAATAACATTGCATTTCCGCCATTTTTATTAGTATTCTTATATGGAACACCTTTTTTAATTAATAGCGCTAACATTTTTCTATTGTCTTTTTGAGCTACATAATTAAAAACTCCATTACCATTATTATCTGTATCGTTTATACTTAATCCCTTTTTAGTGAAATATTCTACCATAGTAAAATCTCGTAGGTTTGGTATAATTAATAATAATGGGTTGGCTCCTTTAGGTGTTTTTTCTGTTAAAACGTTCGCACCATTTTCAATTAATAAATCATATAGCTTAGGGTTTTGTACTCCTGCAACCGCTGCAAAGTTTAATAAAGAATATCCTTTATCGTCAATAATATCTGTTTTAGCCTTGTTAGCTAATAAATATTTAACAACGGGCATGTTATTTTTATAGGCGGCCCAGAAGATATAAGTTCTTCCATCATGAGTAAGTTTATTAATGTCATTTCCTTCTTTGGTAAGTAAATGTTTAATAACATCTAGCTCTGTGTTTTCAAGAAGTGCATATGCAATAGCATCAAATCCCCATCTGTTTAATTGGGTAGCACTATTACCTTCTTTAATTTTCTGCTCTACAATCTCTATTGTAGGTTTTGTTTTCCAAAAGTCTCGTTGTAAAAAGATATTAGAGTTTTGAGAAACAATTGATGAGCTTATGGTTAATAAGCTCATCAATACAAATGTTTTTAAGAAATTCATCCTGAATTATTTTTTTACAAAAGATTCAATTACTTCGTCAATTTCTTCTTTCTTATTATACTCATCTTTTTTGAATAAGTATTTGAATAATTGCTTGTTCTTTACTTTAGCTTCTAAAGAAAGTTTTTGATTTCTGCCATAAACTTCATCCCACTTGTTTCTAACTAACTGCCATTTAGCTTCATTTTTCTTCCACCAATCTTGAGCAGCTTTACAGCGAGCATCAGGTACTCTTTTGTAAGTGTTGTATCCTTTTTCACTAGCTAGTATGAAGTCACTTTCACCTTCTTTTCTTACAACTTTTTGATTATCTTGATCATGTACCCAACCGTAATCTGTAATTTCATGACGATTTCCTCTAACCGTTACGTTATAATCACTTCTTTTAGTATACTCTCTTCTTGGTAATGGAGCGTCAGTGGTGTTTTCCCAATAACTTTTTCCATCAACATGTACCCAAGTCGCAGAACCTTCATAACGTGGACTGTCATCTACTTGATACACTTTTTGAGTCCATTGTTTCTTTACAGCTGATTTTGGTTTCTTTTCAAATAACCAATTATTATCGCCATTAAACATATAAAAATCTTGGTTTTCATACATCCAGTCTTGCCTCCAGTGTTTTACAATATGCGGACTTGCAGGGTTTCCAACTTGTAATAAGTGTTGAATAGATATTTTGTTTTTATCATCTTCTACAAGTTGTGCCCACTCTAAACCTTTAGATACTTTATTTTTTGAAGGTCTATAGGTGCTGTCTTTTGAATAATTGAATGTTTCAGCAAAGTTGAAGGTAACTTCAAAACAACCGCACATTTTTTTGATGGCTTCTCTGTCTTTTGTTTTCTTACTCTGTGCGCTAATTGTAAAGGCAGATAAAAGTAGTAAGCTTCCTAAAATTAGTTTTCTCATTATATCTATTGATTTTATGTATTTAAAATTTTTTGACAAAAATATAAATTTTATTTAGACTGATTTAAAATAAGTGTATATATTTGCCGAAAATTATTAAGAATGTTTCTAAATAAAGTTTCGATTTTTGTTTTTCTATTCATTGGAATCACTGTTTTCTCACAAGAAGAGAAGAAAATAGATACAGTTAAGGTTAATGATTTAGATGAAGTTATAGTTACAGCTACTAGAACTAAAAGACAGTTGTCTTCAGTGCCAATGCCCGTAACGCTAATATCAAAAAAGCAGTTACAACAATCAGGTTCTGTAAGACTAAGAGATATCTTATTAGAGCAAACGGGTATTGTAATGGTATCTGATTTTGGTAATTCAGAAGGAGTACAACTTCAAGGAGTTGCTGCCGATTATACCTTAGTGTTAATTGATGGTGTACCTGTTGTAGGAAGAGCCGCTGGAAATATTGATTTACGAAGATTGACTGTAAACAATATAAAGCAAATAGAAATAGTTAAAGGGCCGTCCTCTTCATTATATGGATCTGAAGCCCTTGGAGGTGTTATTAATATTATTACGGAAAGTCCAAAGCAAGATAGTTTTAAAGGAGCCTTACAATTCCTAACAAGAGGAGGAGCAAGAAACGAGTTAGATATAAACGCAAATGTTGCAACGAAAAAGGAAAAATTAAGTGTTGTGGCTGGCGTTAATTTGAATTCTAGTAAGGGATTTGATTTATCGCCAGAAAACACTGACTTTATAACTGCCCATCCACATCAAAATTTTACTGGAGATTTGAAAGTAGGATATGACTTTTCTGATAAGTTAAAAGCGATGGTTTCTGGTAGATTTTACAAGCAACAACAGAACACACCTACTTCTGATAATACACAAACTGATTGGAATGTACATACAGGATTAACACACAAAATTTCAGATAGGTGGGAAGTTGAGTACTTATTTTATGGTACACGCTTTAAGACTGAAAGTGTTTTTAATGGAGATATAGCATTGTTTAATAGAAGCTTATTTAGACCAGAGATAAAATCTAAAATTTACTTCGGCGATAAAAGTACTTTAATAGCTGGAGTTGGAGCAAACTTAGATGCTTTGGAAAGGAGTGCATTTGATGGGGAAAAAAGATACAATGCGCAATACGTTTTTGGACAGTTCGATGTAAACCCTATAGAAAACCTAAATGTTGTTATTGGAGCTAGATTTGATCATCACAATAAGTATAAGTCTGCGTTTTCTCCAAAGGTATCAGCTAGTTATAAAATCAATGATTGGATTACCGCGAAAGGATCTGTAGGATATGGATTTAAAGCACCAGATTTTCGTCAATTATATTACAATTTTAGAAATACAGCTGGAGGATATGCAGTATTCGGTACACAAACAATACATGAGTTTTTTGCTGGAGAAGTTGGGTTAGGTGCTATTGAAAGAGAATTAAAACCAGAGAGTTCGATTGGATATAATTTTGGATTTCAATTAAAGCCATTATCAAGTTTAAAGTTGAATATCAATTTATTTAGAAATGATATTCAAGATTTAATAGACACTTTTGATGTCAATTCGCTTAATCCTCAAGTGGCAGGTTTAGATAGAAATACCCGAATCTTTTCTTACCGAAATATTAATAATGTATATACACAAGGAATTGAGGTAGATCTAAACTATAGAATAAATCAAAACTTTAGATTTTTAGGAGGATATCAATTCTTAGATACCGGAGATAAAGATCAAGAAGCACTTATAAAAACAGGAACAGTATTCTTTGATCATAGCAATGGAGGAGAAGGTAAGGTGACCCTTTCGAATTATTTTGGGTTAGCAAATCGCTCTAAGCATTCAGCAAATGCAAAATTGTTTTATGAAAACTTTGAACATCAATTTATAGCAAATATTCGAACAGTATATCGTAGTAAATATGCTTTGTTCGATACAAACAACAGTCAAGGGATTATTGACAATAATGACAAGTTTGTCAATGGAAATGTTCAGGTAAACACAGCAATTGAAAAAGAGTTGTTTAGTCTACTAAAAGTTCAGTTTGGTGTAGACAATTTGTTTAATGAAAAGGGAACTTCTAATGCAAGCAATTTCATGAATAATGATGCAGTATTGCTTTTAGGAAGAACCTATTACGGACGTGTAACGATTAATTTTTAAATATAACTTCAAATAGAAAACAAGATGAAAAGAATAGTTTTATTAATGGTAGCTGTATCAGCTTTAGTTTTTACTTCATGTAATGATAATGATGGGGATGTTTCACAACCTGTACAAGCAGTAACGATAACTAATTTTCACGCTCCTCAAAATGCTGATTATACAGTAAATCCTCCGGTAATTTCAGGAGACTTTGTAAAATTTAGTTTTAAAGAAGGAAAGAAAGTAACTGGAGACAATTGGGATATTGCTTTTAGAGGAACTAGAATTTTAGTAAACGGAGGAAGTGTAATTGGTTTAACTGATGAGCCTGCAAGAACTGGAAAAGCCTCTTTAGCTTTAGTAAGTAGTGCTTTTGCTGATGTGAAAACTGCTCCAACAGACACTGAATTTAAACAAGATGCATCAAAAACCTATGCGTTACCTCATGGTACTGGAAATGGATGGTATACTTATGCAGGTGGTGTAATTACTAGAATTGCTGGAAAGGTTATAGTTGTAAAGACAGTTGATGGTAACTATGCAAAAATGAGTATTAAGAGTTACTATAAAGATGAAGATTCAACAAATAATGCCAATGCAAGATATTATACATTCGACTACGTTTATAATCCAAACGTAGGCGACAAGAGTTTTCAATAGAATATATTGAATTTTGTTAGTTTTTGTTACATTTGAGAATCGTCGAAGCAGTAATGTTTTGGCGATTCTTTTTTATAAAAAAACACGAATCTAAAAAATATAGATTCGTGTATAGTTTTACTCAGAAGTAAGTTTTATTTTGTGTAATCTACAGCAATATCAATGTTTATTTTTACTGTTATTCCTCCTTGAGAAATGTTTTGCTCAATACTTTTTCTTAATTTTAAAGAGTTTGAATTAAGCTCAGTGATTTTAAAATCAGCATTTCCAATATTTACAAAACTACTAATTTGATTAGGTAAGTTACCACCTACTAATTCACCATTTGCAAGGTTTAAAACATTTCCATTCAGTTCCCAGTTAGCAACACTAGTTATATCTCCAATTTTATGGATGTCAGTTGTTGTATCGCCATCAGAAGTTGTAGTAAGTTTAATGTCATATGAACCTTCTGCATTAGCTTTATTAGGGTTTTCGGTAAAAGTTGTAGTAGCGTTTATATTTATTCCTTCACCAGCAAAAGTTGTATTTGGAATAGCTGCTGGTCCTCCAGAAATTTCGAATTTTCCGTTATAGGTATAGTTTGTTAAGTTCCATTTACCAAGAAGATCCTTTGTATCGTAGCTTACATTTCCTTCAGATTCAGAACAACTTACCAAAGTCATAATAGAAAATAATAATACCAATCCTCTTAACATAGTTTTTTTCATAATGTGTAATTTAAAATTTTGAAATATTTATTGTCGAAAGAGCATGACAATTGTTTTATCAATAGACAATCTAAAGAAGGTTTATCATAGCAGCTTTCTTTGAACACAAATATATTGTGTTTTTATCAAAAGTTAAATTAAAAAGTTTTCTTTTCTTAGATTAGTTTTTCTGCTAAATAAATTGCAGTATAAGACTCTTTATTTTTAGCTAACTCTTCTGGAGTACCTGTAAAAATTAAATTACCTCCATTTTTTCCACCTTCTGTGCCCAAATCAATAATATAATCAGCACATTTTATAAGCTCAATATTGTGTTCGATTACAATAATAGAATGTCCTTTTTCTATTAAGGCATTAAAAGAAGCTAGTAACTTTTTAATATCATGAAAATGTAACCCTGTTGTAGGTTCGTCAAAAATAAATAGGGCTTTATCTTTTGTATTTCCTTTAATTAAGAAAGAAGCAAGTTTAATACGTTGTGCTTCACCTCCAGATAGGGTAGAAGATGACTGTCCTAATTGTACATATCCTAAACCAACATCTTGTAAAGGTTTTAGTTTTGAAGCTACTTTTTTCTGGTCGTGTTTCATAAAGAAATCAACCGCATCATCAATTGTTAGATTAAGAATATCATCAATGTTCTTACCTTCAAAATTAACTTCTAAAACTTCTTTTTTAAATCGTTTACCATTACAGGTTTCACATTTTAAGTGAACATCTGCCATGAATTGCATTTCAATGGTAACTTCTCCTTCTCCTTTACAAACTTCACAACGACCTCCTTCTACATTAAAAGAGAAGTGCTTTGGTTGGTAGTTTCTTATTTTAGATAGTTTTTGACTGGATAATAACTTTCGAATATCATCATAGGCTTTGATATACGTAACAGGGTTCGAACGAGAAGAACGTCCTATAGGGTTTTGATCGATGAACTCAACATGTTTTAAGGTTTCAAAACTACCTTTTACATCAGTATGCTGCCCTATTTTATTTCCATATCCTATCAATTGTTTTTGCATGGCAGGATAAAGAATTTTTTTTACCAACGTACTCTTACCACTTCCGGATACTCCGGTAATAACAGTTAAATTATTTAAAGGAAAAGATACATCTATGTTTTTTAGATTGTTTTCTCTTGCACCGACAATATCAATGGTGTTTTTAGAATCTCTTCGCTGGTTTGGAACTTCAATTTTTAAGTCTTCAGATAAATACTTTGCTGTAAGTGTATCTGACTTCATAATGTCTTTAAAAGTACCCTCAGCAACAACATTTCCTCCGTAAGTACCTGCTTCTGGACCAATATCAATAATATAGTCAGCCTCTTTCATGATATCTTCATCATGCTCAACAACAATTACAGTATTCCCTAAGTCACGAAGATTTTTTAAGACATTAATTAAACGTTCTGTGTCTTTTGGATGTAACCCAATACTAGGTTCATCTAAAATATACATAGATCCAACTAATGAGCTTCCTAAAGAAGTAGCTAAGTTAATACGCTGACTTTCTCCTCCTGAGAGTGTATTAGAGGTTCTATTTAATGTTAAATAACTTAATCCCACATCTTGCAAAAATTGTAGTCGGTTATTAATCTCAGTTAACAAACGTTTTCCAATTTTTTCTTCATACTTATTCAATTGAATTCCCTTAAAGAAATCAGCTAATTCGTCTAAAGGCATCGTAACCAAATCAGAAATTACTTTACCATATACCTGAACGTAATCTGCTTCTTTACGGAGACGTTTTCCGTTACAATCGGTACATTTAGTTTTTCCTCTGTAACGAGAAAGCATTACTCTGTTTTGAATTTTATAGCTTTTTTCTTCTAGTTTTTTAAATAAGTGATTAATTCCTTTAAACTTTTTAGTTCCATTCCAAATCAGTTCTTGTTGTTCTTTGGTTAATTCAAACCAAGGTTTGTGAATTGAAATACCAAACTCTTCGGCATTTAGAATTAAGTCGTTTTTATATTTTTTATAGGAATCTGTTTTAAAAGGAAAAATAGCATTTTCATAAATGGATAACCCTGTATTTGGAATTACCAGGTCTTCATCAATTCCAATAACACTTCCGTATCCTTCACAAGTAGGACATGCGCCATATGGATTGTTAAAGCTGAATAAATGCGTATTAGGTTCTAAAAAAGTAATTCCGTCTAATTCAAATTTATTGCTGAATTCAGTGGTGGAATTATCTGTTAAGTTTTCAACGAAACAAATACCTTTTCCTTCAAAAAAAGCAGTTTGAACAGCATCTCCCAATCGATTGTAAAAGTCCTCTTCATCTTTAACTACAATTCTATCGACAACTAACAAAAGCTCATTTCCTTTGAAATCTGTCATTGGAAATTCATCAATTCTATAAACAGTATCGTTGTATTTTAAACGAGCATATCCTTGCTGAGTAAGTACTTGAAGAACTGTTTTAATATCTCTGTTTTCGTTTATAGCAATTGGCGCTAACAATAACAGTTTTGTACGCTCTTCAAATGTTTTTACATGATTAATTACATCAGTAACCGTATGCTTTTTAACCTCTTTTCCTGAAATAGGAGAGAAGGTTTTACCAATTCTAGCATAGAGTAATTTAATGTAGTCGTAAATTTCCGTTGAGGTACCTACAGTAGATCTTGGGTTGGTAGAGTTTACTTTTTGCTCAATAGCAATCGCAGGAGCAATCCCTTTGATATAGTCGACTTTAGGCTTGTGTAATTTTCCTAAAAACTGACGAGCATATGAAGATAAACTCTCTACATATCTGCGTTGCCCTTCGGCATATAAGGTATCAAACGCTAATGAAGATTTTCCAGATCCAGAAAGCCCAGTGATAACTACCAATTTGTTTCTTGGTATTACAACATCAATATCTTTTAAATTATGGAGTTTAGCTCCTTTTATAATGATGTTTTCTTTAGGATTTACAGTGGAAATATCTCTCTTCATTTTACTTAAAAATAAGCGGTAAAAATACAATTTTCTATGTTAGAAATAAAATAAGAAGAAGCTCATTTTTAAATAGAAAAAGAGCCCTTTTTTAAGAGCTCTTATCCTTTAGTTTTTTTATGATTTGAACATATAAAAACTAAACGAGTACAGCTTTTGATACAAATGGATCATCCGCTTTTTCAAAGTTTTTATTTTGCAAACCAGTTAGTTCATGGTTTATAAATACATCGTCTATTTCTGAAACCACAATTAGCCTAGAAACATTTGAAGGAAACAAATCAATTTGTTTTAAATCAACTTCTATACTACTCATTGTTCTAGCGTTTGTGAAGTAATACGTAAGTTCATTATGGCTTGAAATAGATGTCCATAAAGTTTGTGCTATGTTTGGATAGTTATCTAATGTTGATTTAAAATTTACTGGGACAGATGCATTCATAACCACCGATTGTGATTGTGTTAATGAGTCTGCTGTGCTTGTAGCTTTATATAAATGATTTAAATAATAAGAAGCTCTAGCAAATCTATCTGACGGGAAAGGACCTCCTGGTAAAGTGTTACTTGGGAAGTTATTTTCATTATTCCATTGCCATCTCCAGAATTGATTTAATTCAATTTGTTTGGCATAAGATGGCTCGTTGGTCATAACTCTGAAATTCTCATTATCGTAAATGATAAACTCTCCGTTGTGGACTTCGATAATAGCTGATTTTCCTTGTATATCAGACACAGATAAATGTAATGAAGCTTCTTTTGTAGAACCAGGAACGATACCTCCAATTAATTGGATTTGTGTAGGAGCGTCTTTACTGAAAGCCTCTTTTACTTCTTGCACAGAACAGCAAGTGTCTAATACAAATTGTACCCATCTTAAAACATCTAGATTTTTACAAGAACTTCCATCTGCTCTATGATAGGTAGCATTGCTGTCATATAAAAGGTTGGCAACCAGTCCTTCAGAATTTATTCCATCAGATGCACCAAATGGAGCTTCTGTACCTACCATAGTAACAATACTGTTATATATTGGAGTCCAAGTTAAAGAACGTTCATTTTCTGGTGTTGTTCCTGATTTTATGATATCCTCATTAGGATCTACTTTAAATGCAAAAATGGTTGTCGGCATTTGGGTAGCCCAATCCATATTTCTAGCTGTAGTTAAATATCTTTTATTGTAATTGTTGAATACTCTAGTACACATAGTTTTAAGGTTTTTTAATTGTTAGTATTTGCTAATGCTGGATTAGCTTTATTAGAGACCGTTTCAGGAGTTTCTTCTACAACTGTAAAAGGTTTTCCGTCAAAAAGATTCGCATAAAGAGCTGTTGACTCTGAATCTTCACTGCTAGATAAAACTTTTCCCGTTTCTCTACTAGCTAACACCATTCTTAAGGTACCATCTTTTAATGTCCATGTACAAATAGTAGATGCACTTAAAGATATATATGGTTTATCCACTTGTACTCTTGAGGTAGTTGCTCTTACATCCATATAGCTATTTTTTGTATTGGCAACTTTGTAATAAAAGGTATCAGATGATTTTTTATAGTTTTCTAGTTCAAAAACTACGGCTTCTTCTTTTGAACCATTACTACAGAAGATGTCTTTTTTTAATTTAACATATCCAAAGTCTTTCCCGTCTTGCTCTAATTTTAATATTACTCTTTTGTTCATTTTAATATAAGTTTAGGGTTAGTTTCCTACTCGTATGGCTTTTCGGGTTCCGCCTCGTTTTTATAGTAGTTTCTGATCTCTACGATTTTTTAATAGGATAATTGAGATAGCGCTATGATTGTTTCCTGATGTGAAGTTACTTTTAAGCTTACTAGGTATTGAGTTGAATGTTGTGAATGAGTAATTATATGTTGTGAAATAGATTTATGTTAAACTTTTTAGTAAAAAAAACAGCCCTTAAAACAAAATGTATAAAGAGCTGATAGTTTATAAATGATAAAAAATAGATTTACTTTTTATGATCAATTTTTAAAGAATATCCATCTTTTGTATTTTTCTCAACAGATATATCTACTTCGGGACTATTGGTAAATATAAAAATGTTAGGAAGATCTTTATTCATTGAATGGTTAGTTTCAATTGTTTTAATATCTGGTTTCATGATAAATTATTTTTTTATTATTTATTAGTAAATTAAGTACTAAACTTTCCTTATTTATCTAAGTTTATTTAGCGGGGTAATTGATTAATAGGTAAACTTTAGCATCTCCATGTTTACTTTCAAGTTCGGCCTTAACTTCAAAATTGGTTGTATTCTCTACTAGTTTATAAGAATTAGAAGAAGAAAAAGGACAAGATATAGCAATGGTAATAAATCCACCAGATGACATAGCAATTGTTTGTTCAACATGTGATCCAGTTGCAGTACCTGATGTACCTTTTGTCTCAACAATTAGTTCTCTATTTGAATTTGGAGTTACATTGTTTGGACCAGAAACAATATGAGATTGTACTTCTGTTGGTTGAGAGCTAATTCCTGAATCGGTTGTTAAGTTTGTAGCGTATAAAAAGCATTTACGTTTTCCTGACATAATTTAAAATTTAAATGGTTAGTTTCCTACTCATATGGCTTTTCAGATTCCGCCTCGTTTTTTATTGTAGTTTCTGAACTCTACGTTTGGTTAATTGGAAAACTGAGATAGCGCTATAGTCGTTTTCTGATATGAAATTACTTTCAAATCAGTTACATGCTGAGATAGATGTTACGAATCGGAGATTTTGTGTTGTGAAAACCGTTTTTTACGTTTTTAAAAACGACCAGTAGAAATAGGGTGTAGTAAAGATGAATAAAAAGTACCTAAAAAAAATCCCCTTCGAGAGAAGGGGGGTTTTATTTATATAATTGTTTTTCTAGTTCTAAAATGATTAAAAGGATCATTAGAGTACTTTTCTTTAACCCTAATAAGTTCCTCATAATTTTGAGCAAAATAGGTTTTTGTAGGAATGGAACTGTCTTTGAAACTTATAAAAGCGCCGGAAGTGTTAGGGATATCAAAATCTCTACAAACTTCAATCCAATCTAAGGCTCTATTGGTATAATCATATAACGTATTGTCTTGAAAATTCTTTATTTTTTCTTCGATATACTTTTTCATTTCAGGATTCATGTTAGCGTCTAAAGCTTCCCACCAACATTGATATTGAATAGTATATTGCTTATCGTTATAGGGAAAAGCACTATCAGTTTCAGGATTGTTTTTATAAAAGTAACCTGTAATAGCTCCTAGCGTAATATAGGAAGTGATGGTGTTTTTTCTATTATGTTCGTTTAATAAAGGAGAGCATAAACTTTCAATTAATTTTTGATGTCCTTTTTCTCCTAAGCCTACTTTATCAACTAATCTTGAAGTTATTTTATGCGGAGCAGGAAGATCTAAATCTGGTTGTAAAGGAGTACCGGTTAATAAATAATTATCTAACAAAGAAGCTCTAATTTCATTGAAAGATTCTCTATCCCAAGAACTCATTAAGTTTTCTCCATAATTGCTTTTGTGTTTAAAGTCCGCTCCCGTTGCTGGTTCAATACAAAGCATTTCTTCTGTAACGGTAAGTATTCCTTTAAAGTTTTCGTTAACAAATGCTATCAAACTTTCTTTATTACCTTCCCAATAACCATTAAATTGACAATTGAGATTGATGGTTTTGTAAGGAACTGGAGTATTCTGGTTCCAAGATCTTGCGCTCATTTTTAGATTGGTTCCAATAAGTTGAGGAGAATTGTTAGGTTGAATAAGCTCTTCCCACTTTTCTAGTACATCTAGAGCAGGAACGTCTCCTACAATTTCATCTGGATTAGTATTACTGTATGGATTCCAAACAATATTAAAACGATGTAGTATGTTTGGCAATTCAAAGGTTGCAATTTGAAATTCAGTTACAATACCATAACTCATTCCACCACCACCTCTAAGAGCCCAAAGTAAATCATGTATTCCCGAGCTTTGAGAAATCAAACGTATTACTTCACCCTTTTTGTTTAATTCATATACTTTATGAATGGAACCTTCTTGTTCTATTTTTTGAATGGTACCATCTCCTAGAATAATAGTAGCACCGACTAATCTTTCACAACACATACCATATTTTCGGGTCCAAGGCCCCCAGCCACCACCCATGGTGAATCCAGCAATACCAACAGTGGCACAAGTTCCGTGAGGTATCATTACATCTTTATCGGCTAATTGAGATGTTAAATCTTTAAAGCGAATACCAGGTTGTATATGGGCAATCGTATCTATTACTTCAACCTTGTTCATTTTCGAAACATCGATCAATACAACATTAGTTCCGGTACATTCACCTTCATGATCATGCCCTCCAGCTCTTACGCGAAAAGGGAGCTTATTGTTTTTAGCAGCATTAAAAGTATCATACACATCGGATAAGCTCGTGCAGTATACAATCACAAAAGGATTAAACTGTAAGCGTCTGTTAAAAATTCGACTGTTTTGGTAATGTTGATACACATTATCTAAACTTCCCCAGTTGGTGGAAATTTGATTTTTAGAGATAGAGGAGTTATCGAGCTCTTTTAAAAAATTGTCGATATTGTTTTTAAGTAATTTGTCGATGTTGTCTTGAATAGTCGGGGTTTCCATGAGTAAATAGTTTTAAGTTTATAGGTTAAAAATATAGACTAGTTAAGCTTGGCTTAAAAAGTATGCTCTAAGCGATTAATTTTTGAATATGTAAAGGGATAAAAACAGTATAAGAGAGAATTGTCTATTTAAAAAGAGGCTTTGGAAAAATCTTTTGATAGAATTTATCTTATTCATAATTATCGTTATTTCTGATGTGAAGTTACTTTTAGCCCAGTTACATTTTTTGTTAGATGTAGTAAAACAGAGATTTTGTGTAGTGAAAAAGGAATTGTACTACTTAAAACGAGATGTTAAAGTGGTTTAAGGTTTATTTTAAAATAGAAAACCCTTTAATAATATCTTTATATCTATCACTAAAAGAAATATGATGATCATTTTTGAGCAGTAAGGTCCCTTTAGATAGTGTTATTTCTTCAATAGTATGAACGTTTACAATGTATCTTCTATGAATTTGTTGAAATAATTGTGCGTCCAAGTATTCATTAATTTTACTCAATGATATTTGTATAACAAATTTTTCTTGAGTAGTAATAATATTACAATATCTGTTCTCTACCTCAATATAGATAATGTCTTGTAGTTTTACTTTTTTTAAGACACTCTTTTTCTTAATAAATAAATACTCGTTTGCTATAACGGTATCTTCGTCTTTGCTAGCAAAAACATTGGATTGATTGTAAAATTTTTCAATAGCCATTTCTATTGCATACAATAGTTCTAACTCATTAAAAGGCTTTAATAAAAAACGAAAAGGATTGGTAAGTTTAGCGCGTTCAAAGATCTGTCTATCTTTTGAAGAGGTTAGGAAAAGGAATGGCTTAATGGCATTTGGAACGGTGGATATTGTTTCTGCAAAAGCAATTCCGTCAGGGTTTTCTCCTAGAAAAATATCTATGATGACTAAATCAACATTGAATTGATAGTATTTTGTTAGCGCGTCTTTATAGTCTTTAGCAATACCAACAACGGAATAGTTGTTTTTTTCTAAAGTTTCAGAAATATCATATGCCAATTCTAAATTGTCTTCAATAATAAGGATGTTTAGCTTTTCCATTATTTACGTTATGATTTAGGGAATCCTATGATGATTTTAGTACCAACAGTAATCTCACTTTTAATATTAAAAGAAGCATTGTTTTTGGCAATAAGTGTTTTACACAATTGTATACCCAAACCAGTTCCTATTTCTTGTTGGTGCTTCTTTTTATTGAGTAATGGACTTTCTTTAAGTAACTGTTCAATGGTGTTTTCATCCATACCAAGACCATTATCCTCTATGACTAAATAAATAGTATTCTCTTTTTCGAATGATTTACAAGATATAGTGCCATTCTGTTCTGTAAACTTAATGGCATTGTCCAATAAGTTTCTTATGATTATTTTTAAAGAATCAATATCAGCCATAATAAAACTGGGATGTTGAACTTCATTAGAAAAAGTAATATTCTTGTTTTCAAACAAAGGAAGGTAGTTGAACTCTATTTGTTGAATGATATTATGAAGCTCAACCGATTCAATATGAAAATAAATTTGATTTGTTTGCAATGTAGCCCAGTTCAATAGGTTTTCTAATAAATTATAAGTTGCACTTGCGGTTGAAGCATTCTTGTTGGCTATACTACTTAAGGTTTCATAATCCTTACTCTCAATGTTTTTAATGAGTTTTGTATTGCTTTTTTGCATCAAGTTAACAGAAGACCTTAGGTCATGACTCACTATAGAAAATAGCTTGTCTTTTGTTTTGTTTAGAAGGTCAAGTTCTTCTTTTTGTGAATGTATAGTTTTAAGGTTTTTACTTTTTTGAACATAAAAGACGGTACCTGATATCAAAAGAAGTGTTAGTAAAAAAGAGGATATGATTAAGTTATTTCTTTGACTAGATTTTAATTTATTTTCTGTTTTTAAGAGTTTTATTTGCTTTTCTTTTTCGTTTATGGCGAGTTTTTTTTCAAATTGGGCAACGTTCCATATTTTTTGTTGATTGTTAAGAGAGTCTTTCCATTTTTCATATTCCTTTCTGTATACCAATGATTTCGTTAGGTCTTTTCTATTTTCTTCAACCACAGCCATATTTAAGGAAGCTTTTCTCTTGATATTAAAATCTGTAGTTTTTCTAGATAGAAGATAGGCTTTTTCAAAGTACGGAATGGCAATATCATCTTTATATTGCTCGTAATATACATTGGCAATATCCATATAAGAACCAATTAATCTCAGCGTGTCTTTGTTTTTTTCTTGTATTTGAGCCGCTTGTATTAAATATTCAGAGGCTTTGTTATACTTTGAAAGATGAAAGTAAGCAATACCTAGATCATGAATTACCGAACTTTTGTTATAGTTACTAATGGAGGTAATGGAATTATTAAATCTATCAAAGTAGGAAATGGCTTTTTGGTATTCTCGTCGTTCTAAAGAAATACCCCCTAAATTCCGTAAAACTTTATAATAAAAAATAAAGGAGGTACTTATATTTTCATATTCTCGAATCGTTTCACCATATAATTTTTTCTTCATAAAACTATACCCTCTCATATAGTGAGTGTAATTAGCAATATTCTCATTTGGTTTTGCTAAAAGTGCTTTGGAAGTATACACCAGTGTAGAGTCCCATTCGTTTTTTAGGAAAAAATGGAATGATTTTACAAAGTTGATTTCTTTTTGTTCAATCGATTCAATCTTCTTTTTAAAGTAAGAAAATCTATTGTCTTTCTCATTTTGAGAAAAAGATTGAGAGCACAAGAAGAACAACGTTATACATATAAACGTTTGAATATGTTTCATTTAAAAGAGTTGAGAAATTAATCAGTCGTTTGAACTGTTGTTTCTGTGCCTCTTGATGTTTTGGGATCAATATCCCAAATAAATGTCTGAACAATTTCGATATCACTTAAAGAAATATGTTCAGGAAAATCTTTTGTACTGTTTGTAGTGAACTCTGCAGTATATGACTTATAGTGAAAGCCGCTAGAATGATCACTTAAAGTAACTGCCTGTTTTTCATCTTTACAAGACAGAAAGAACTGTAATTTGTAATTTCCAAAATTACTGATAGAAAACAATTGCCTAACTGTTACAGAGGTTAGATCTTCTTTCGAGTTGACAAAAAATAATACCTTAACAGTGATTGCTGATTTAGATTTGTTAAAGAAAGCTTCAACTAATGTGGGGAGTGGTTGGTTAAACCTGTTTTCAAATTGAATATGTCCTGATTCAATTATTTCAGATTCAGATTTTTTAAGGGTTGCAATTTTTTTTCCAGGAGGAAAAATGATTAATTCAGGTGAATTTACACTAGTATTCATAATTTCGGGGGTTAATAAGTTAAGTAGTAAATATAAAAAAGATTAGGTGTTTTTTTTATGTAAAAATGAAAGAACTTTTATAAAAAATAATTTAATCTATTGTTTATAAGGAATATACAATACTTAATTTTTTTAGAAAATTTTAGAAGAATATTTGTATTTGTATACAAAAAACTTCATATTTGTAACTAGTTATTAATCAATACTAAAGCTTATAGAATACAATTACTATTTAAAATAATTTCCCCTTAACCCCGCAAAAACCTAGTGTTTTTGTATAAATAGTAATGTATTATGGCACAGAAAGATTTTGTAAGTGATAGCGCTTTAGTAAAAGATTATATTAACGGAAGAGAAATTGCTATAGAAATTTTAATCAAACGTCATCAAAATAGGCTATATAGTTTTATATATAGTAAAATCCAAGACAGAGATACTACTGAGGATATTTTTCAAGACACTTTTATAAAAGTTATTAGAACTCTTAAAAGAGGAAACTACAATGAAGAAGGTAAATTTTTACCTTGGGTAATGCGTATTTCGCATAATTTAATCATTGATTATTTTAGAAAGAACAATAGAATGCCAACCTTTAATAATACAGATGAATTTGATATTTTTTCTGTGTTAAGTGATGGTAGTTTGAATGCTGAAAGTAAGATTATTAAAGAACAAATCTTACAAGATGTTAAGGAGCTCATAGAAGAGTTGCCTGAAGAGCAAAAGGAAGTATTAGTTATGCGTATGTATAATGATATGAGTTTTAATGAAATATCAGAAAATACAGGAGTGAGTATAAATACTGCTTTGGGTAGAATGCGTTATGCTTTAATCAATTTACGTAAGATTGTTGAGAAAAATAAAATAATTTTAGTCAACTAAACAATATTTATGTAAAGTTGGCGTTAAATACTTGAAAATAAGGGAAAAATAATTTATATGATGCAACTTTACTCAGAGAAGTCATCTGATTTTCAGATGCAACCAAGAAAAGAAACAATTCAATTTTTGATTAATTATTCAAAAACACTAAAAGTAGTTAAAACCAGATCAAACTATCTCATTGAATTGAATTTGAATTAAGAGTGGAAAAAGCTTTAACCGTTGGTTAAGGCTTTTTTTATTTCTTAGATTTAAGATAATCCTCAATAACTGTTTTCCTACCTATAGTTGAGGTAATAATATCATTCTCTAGCTTCCAACCTCTTGCAGGAGAGTATTCTCTTCCGTAATAAATAATTTGTAAATGAAGTTTGTTCCAAAGTTTTTTAGGAAATAAACGCTTTGCATCTTTTTCTGTTTGAACGACGTTTTTTCCATTGGTCAAATTCCATCGATACATAAGTCGGTGAATATGTGTATCTACAGGAAAGGCAGGTATATTAAATGCTTGTGCCATTACAACACTAGCGGTTTTATGACCTACAGCAGGAAGTTCCTCTAAAGCTTCCATGTCTGCTGGAACTTTACCATCATGTTTTTCAATCAAAATTTCTGATAAACCATAAATTCCTTTAGATTTCATAGGAGATAAGCCAACAGGTTTTATGATTTCTCTTATTTCGTCTACCGATAACTTAACCATATCATAAGGGTTATCAGCTTTTTCAAATAGTAATGGAGTAATTGTGTTTACACGAGCATCTGTACTTTGTGCAGACATTAATACAGCTATTAATAATGTATAAGGATCTGTATGGTCTAATGGAATTGGAGTTTCAGGGTATAGGTTTTCTAGAGTATCTATTACAAATTGAACTTTGTCGGCTTTGGTCATTTTCAGTATCTTTATCTCAACAAAAATACAAATTATGACAACATTAAAAATAGGAGATACTGCACCTAATTTTGAAGCAAAAGATGAAAAGGGGGCAGTTAGAAAACTATCTGATTATAAAGGGAAAAAGCTAGTGTTATTTTTCTATCCAAAAGCAAGTACTCCAGGGTGTACGGCAGAGGCATGTAACTTAAGAGATAACTATGAATCATTCTTGGCGCAAGGGTACGAAATTTTAGGAGTAAGTGCAGATTCAGCAAAGCGTCAGCAAAACTGGATTAACAAGCACGAATTACCATTTCCTTTATTAGCAGATGAAGAAAAAGAAGTGATTAATGCATTTGGCGTTTGGGGGCCTAAGAAATTTATGGGAAGAGAATATGATGGAATTCATCGTACTACTTTTGTAATTGATGAAAATGGAGTAATCGAAGATGTAATTGCCAAAGTAAAAACAAAAGAGCACACCGCTCAGATATTAAAATAAAAAAAACGAGCTTAATGCTCGTTTTTTTTATGCTGCTTTGTCAACTTTCTTTTGTTGTTCTCGTAATTCTTTTTGCAATTGCCTACTCGTTTTAGAACTTCCGTCGTGACTCCAACCTGGAGGCATAAATACATACTTTAATCGTATTCCTAAAGGTAGATCCTTTTTGTTGTGAAAAAAGTCTTTAAATATATCTTTCCATTCGTGAAAAATGATATTGATAGGGCCCTTATCTTCTAAGGACTTGGTTAAACCAAATTTTAACTTTTCATAATCTTCTTCATCTTCCTCTGCTTGAAACGTACCAAACATTCTATCCCATATAATTAAAAACATTCCCATGTTTTTATCTAAGTATTTAATATTAGAAGCGTGGTGTACACGGTGATGTGAAGGAGTTACAAAAATATATTCCCAAATGTTTAATAAGACACCTATAAAGTCTTTACGTTTATTCTTTTTAATGAAATTGGTATGACATAAAGTACCATAGTTTTGATTCATTGCATAAGCAAACATTATATGTAAAGGGGCAATTCCTATAAGAATTAAAGGAATTAAAAACATAAAACGGTAAAAGGGTTGTAAGACAGGTGAACGGAATCCTGTAGAGATGTTATAATACTCTGAATTGTGATGTGTTACATGGACAGCCCAGAAAAAACGCGAATGATGATCTACATAATGGTGGATATAATAAAGAAAATCTTGACCAACAAAAGCTATTATCCAATATAAAACTCCTGTATTTTCCCAGTTAATGAAGCGATAATCATAAAAGAAGTCCATTACAATAAATGAAATACCATACATTAAAGCATCTAAAAGAACATTTGTAAGGGCAAAATATACATTGGTAGAAACATCTTTAAACTCGTAGTTTTTAGCTTTTCTTTTATAACTAAAATACATCTCAACAGCAATGGCAAGTGCACAAACAGGTACAAACCATCGGTAAGCGTTTTCATGAGTGAAAATTTCCATAGATAACTATTTATGGGTGCAAAGATAGGAGATAATTAAAATCTATGAATGACTAATTATAATTTTAACCTTTCAAGAATCCAATCTTTAAAACTGTAAAAGTTTTGAGGAGCAACTCCATGTCCAACAGGGTATTCAGAATACTGACTTTTTAAGTTATATGAATCGAGTATTAAGGGAGCTTTTCTTGCCCAATCAACTGGTAATACTTGATCTACTGTCCCGTGCGAAATATAATAATCTGTTGTAATTTCAGAAGAAACATTTTCCGGGAGCAATTCTTCAATAATATACCCACTAAGTGCAACAACATGCTGTACTTTGTTTGGGTGTTGTAAACTAGTTGCATAACTTAAGATGGCTCCTTGGCTAAACCCTAGTAAAAATGTCTTTTCTGGATTAGTATTGTATTTTTCTTTTATGTCATCTATAAATGAAGCAATACTATCAATTGATTCTTGAGCTTGTTTTAAATCTGAAAATTTACCATTTACAGCATCAAAATTAATAGCATACCAAGCATAGCTACCAAACCCCATACTGTGTGGAGCTTGTGCACTAATAATTAATAGTTCATCAGGTAGTTCTTCTGCAAAAGAAAATAAATCACGTTCGTTACTACCGTAACCATGCAATAATATTAATAAAGGCGGGTTTTCACTCGCTATTTTAGGTTCTCTAATTAAATAATGTAAACTCATGAATTATATTGATTTAAACCAATCTTGAAAATATTCACCAACAAAAGGCAAGGGCTTTTCTTCTTCTTTTGAAGCATATAGAATTCCAATTACTAATAGAACTATTCCTATTGTTGTAATGATACTTCTAATGTCAAAAAATAGAATGTGAATTCTTGGAACATAGCTATTAAGAATTAATAGTAAATGTACACCAAGAGCTTGACGAATATGAAATTTAGAAAAATAGTTCTGTTTATCTCTGTTTAAAAAAAAGGCAATTAACCAACCAATAACGGTAATATAGCTAACTATTGCTAATGTTTTACCACCTTGAGCAGATAGATTTTTCATTTAAGCTAAAATTATTTGGTTATTGTTAATGCTACCATATACTTTTCCTTTTAATTGTTTTCCAAAGAAAATACTGTTTTTAGAAGTAGATAAAACATTTGCTTCTTCGAACGTATAATCTCCATTAGGAGTGAAAAGTGATAACTCAGCTTTTTGATCTTCTTGTATTGAATTATACTCCAATCCGAATCTATTTTTCGGGTTTTCACTTAAACATTTGACTATTGTTTCTGTATCTAAGATGGTGTTTAAAGCAGTAAATGCAGTTTCTAAACCAATAGTTCCGTTTTTAGCAATGGCAAATTCTACTTTTTTATATTCTACATCAATAGGGTTGTGATCAGAGGTAATTATATCTATTGTACCATCTTTAATTCCAGCCAAAAGAGCATCGGTGTCTTCTTTAGTTCTTAAAGGAGGTGTAACTTTTGTGTTTGCATCAAATCCAAACAACTCCTCATCATTTAATACTACGTTATGAACAGCAACACTACAAGAAACATCCAAACCTTTGGCTTTAGCTTGTCGAATTAATTCTACTGATTTCTTAGTTGAAATGGTTGGAATATGCAATTTTCCTCCGGTGTACTCTAGTAAAAATAAATCACGAGACAATTGAATTTCTTCAGCAAGTGCAGGAATTCCTTTTAAACCTAAACGAGTAGCGTTCACGCCTTCATTGGCAATACCTTCTCCTGCAATAGACTTATTTTTAGGAAAACTCATTACTAATCCTTCAAAGTTTTGTGCATATAACAAAGCCACTTTCAAAAGGTTATCATTACTTATGGGCTTGTTATAGTCTCCAAAGGCAATTGCTCCAGACTGTTGCATATCATAAAGTTCCGCCATTTCAATACCTTCACTTTTTTGCGTTAAAGCACCAATAGGGTATATATTAGTTACTGCATTGTGTGCTTTGTTAATGATAAACTCAACAGCAGATTTATTATCTACAATAGGGTATGTGTTCGGGTTTATGGCTACTGCAGTAAAACCACTCTTACCGGCTACATTTAGTCCATTGATTATGGTTTCTCTTTCTTCATATCCTGGTTCACCAAAAGAAACACTGGTGTCAAACCACCCAGTAGAAACATGTAAATTATCTAATTCGATAATTGTAGTATTTTCTTCTGGAGAAATGATATTGTCAATTTTCTTAATAATACCATTTTCAATTAAAATGTCTTTTTGTTGTTTGTGATACGGACTTGAAGCGTCTATAATTGTTGCCGATTTTAGCAGCGTTGTCATGATTTGAAGAATTTTAAAATCAAAATTTCTAAAAGCAAAGATACAATGGCTAAAGCTAAAAACCATTTCCAAAGCCAATGAACTTTACTTTTATTGTTAATTTTTTTCAAGGTATCCGATAATGACGTTGAAACCTTAATCTGATTATTAGTTTCTGATAATTGATTAATATTAAAAAAAGACAAATTACTTTCTTCTTTTACATAATTAAAAGCAGTGTTTTTAATACTAATGTCATTATGGTTTATCGTGTAGAAATCTGCTACTAAAGGCTGTTCTTTAGTAATGATTTTTACTTTATTTTGAAAAGCTTGTTGCAATGGAATAAACGAAGTTTGTCCATTGTTAATAGATAAAATTTCGTCTTTTCCTATTTGTTTCGATACTTCAATACTATTTTCTTTCCCGATTCTATAGAATAGTTTAGGGTGTTGTAAACTTAACAATCCAATATTATAAAAAGTAGGAACTATTAAGGGAGAATTGGTAAAGTTGGTAACTTCTGAATTTAAAGGAGATGCTACCCAAAATATTTTTGAATTCGGTAAACTAACCTGCTGTATAAACCCTTTATTGTTTTCAAAGGTTATTAAATTAGAAGCATTTGAAAGTGTTGTTTCGAAGTAGCTTGTAGTATTTGGATATTGAAAATTACGAACTCTTTTTTCAAAAACACCTTTAAATATTGGGTGTTCATAATTAATCGTAGTGATTTTTAAAGTATCTTTTTTCTGCTGTGTAATGCTTCCTAATTGAGTACTTTTTAGCAATTGGTTATAAGAACTTAAATCAATTTCTGAATTTGGTATGATAACAATATTTCCTCCGTTATTAGAAAATTTGACAAGAGTATTTAACAATCCATTGGGTATTGTTTTTAGCTCATTAAGTATAATTAACTGTTGTTTGTCAATTGTATTATAATTTACAGAATTTAAAGATGAACTCTCAAAGTTGAACTCTGAAGAAGTGTATATTCTCTTTAAAAAATCGGTATTCGTTCCAATGGCAAGAACATTTGTTTTATTGGAAGAATCGATTACAAATCGAAATGTATTGTCAAATGAATAGGTGTCGTTTGCATTCAAAGTAACTTGACCTAAGAATTTTTCAGTTTTTTGAACTTGAAAAGATACTTTTTTAGTGACATTTTCATCAATAGCAAAAGTCTGTTTGTTGATCAAGGTATTGTTGCCTGAAATACTTATCGGAATATTCTCTTTAGAATTTCCTTCATTGTGAACAAAAACATCAATTTTAAAAGCCGAAGAATTTTCTGTATTTACAACTACACTATCAATTCTAAGATTAGTTCTTAATTCAGGAGTTAATTGTGTAAGAGAAGTAGTTGTAGTGATATTGTCAAAGTCTGATAAGTTGGCATTTTGAAAATCTGATATGATAATGTTTTGACTGCCACTGTTTCTACTATAATCATTAACTTTTAATAACGTATTTTTTAAACTAGAAACACTTCCTGTTGCTTTGGTGGTTAACAATAATTCTCGTAGCCTTGATGCCGAAATGTTCTTATAAAAATTATCATTTGTTAGTAATGAATAACTTGCTTCTTTATCTAGGTTTTCAATAATATCTTGGCTAGCAATTGGTAATAAATCACCTTTAGACCCTTTGGCTGTTAGGCTTAATGAATTGTCAAGATAAATCAAAAACTCTTTCTTTTTTTGAATACTATGATTGCTAAAATAAGGCTGCGCAAAAGCAACAATCAATCCAGTTAATAATAGCAATCGACTTGCCAAGATGAGCCATTTTTTTAATTGAGAGCTTTTACGTGTTTGTAATACTAATTTTTGAAGAAAAGCCACATTCGTAAAAGGAACCTTTACAAAGCGTTGCAATTGAAATAAATGAACTAATATAGGTATAATTAAGAGCCCTAAGAAGTATAAAATTTCAGGATGTTTAAATTGCATAGTTATTTTTTAACTAGATGTAAAAATAGATAAAAAGACGATTAAAAAAATGAAACTAGTTAAAAATCTGTTAGAAGATTGTTATAACTACGACAGAGTATCAAATTTTACTATTTTTGAACTATGACTACAAAAGAGAATGATTGTACGATTCCAGAAAGTATTAACTATAAAGATCACTGGAATGCAGCATATACCAAAAACACTACAGAAAAGTTAGGATGGTATGAAGAGAGTTCAAAAGAAACCATTGAATTAATAAAAGAAACTAAGGTTGAAAAAGACGCAAGAATCTTAAATGTTGGAGCGGGGTCTTCTTTGTTGATTGATGAATTAGTTCAAGAAGGTTATTTACAATTAATAGCCAATGATTTATCTGAGAAAGCACTGAATGATATAAAAGAACGATTAAAGGAAGATGCAAGTAAGGTTGATTTTATTGTAGATGATTTAGTGAATCCAACAGCCTTAAATGACGTAGATAAAGTAGATGTTTGGAATGATAGAGCTGTACTTCATTTCTTTTTAAAGGAAGAGGAGCAACAAGCCTATTTTAATTTATTAAAGAAGCTTGTAAAAGTGGGAGGTTATGTAATTATAGCTGTTTTTGCTACAGATGGAGCTGAAAAGTGCTGTGGATTAAATTTACAGAGATACAATACAGAGATGTTACAAGAAAAATTGGGAGCAAACTTTTCTTTAGAGAAAAGCTTTAATCACACTTTTGTAAACCCTTATGGAGGAGAAAGACCATATGTATATTCATTATTTAAAAGGAGAAAATAGATGGGAGTAAAACAATTACCTTTTAAAGACACAGGATTCTTCTCTAAAACAATGGTTGATTATTTAGAACAGTCACCGAAAATAGCAGCTTTTTACAATGAGTTTCCTTCTATAGAAGGGTTTAAAAAGCAAATAAATGCTAAAGAGAGTTCTTTTAAGAAAAAAACGCGCGAGGCGTTAGTTTCTACTTTAGAAAAACAATATAAAGATGTAAATGCATCTGAATTGACAAGAGAGCATATTCAATTGATAAGAGCCTCAAATACTTTTACAATTACCACGGGTCATCAATTAAATTTATTTACAGGACCTTTATATTTTTTATATAAAATTGTTTCTGTTATTAATCTATGTGAGGAATTAAGAACACAATTTCCAGAAAAGAATTTTGTGCCAATTTATTGGATGGCAACAGAAGATCATGACTTTGACGAGATTAATTATTTTAATTTCAAAGGAAAAAAAGTACAATGGAATTCTGAGCAAACAGGAGGTGTAGGACGATTTTCTACGGAAGGTTTAAAAGAAGTTTTAGAAGTGTTTGCTGAGCATCTTGGAACTTCGAAAAATGCAACCTATTTAAAAGAGTTATTCTCAAAAGCATATGTAGATCACACAAATTTAGCAGATGCTACACGTTTTATTGCTAATGAGTTATTTGGAACTTACGGATTAGTTGTGGTCGAGGCGGATGATAGAACCTTAAAGAATCAATTTATTCCGTATGTAAAAAGAGAATTAGAAGAACAAATTTCTTTTAAAAAGGTATCTAAAACAATTGAAGAGTTTGGTAAGGAGTATAAAGTTCAAGTAAATCCAAGAGAAATAAACTTATTTTATTTAACAGATACTTTAAGAGAGCGCATTGTTTTTGAAAATGGAGTATATAAAGTAAATAATACGGATATACAATGGACTCAAGAAGCGTTGTTTGAAGAAGTAGAAAGTGCTTCAGAACGCTTTTCACCCAATGTAATAATGCGTCCGTTATATCAAGAAGTTATTTTGCCAAACCTTTGTTATATCGGAGGAGGAGGTGAAATGGCATACTGGTTAGAACTACAAGATTATTTTAATACAGTTGAAATACCATTTCCAATACTATTATTAAGAAACTCGGTACAAGTAGTTTCAGAAAAACAGGCTAAAAAACTAGAGAAGTTAAATGTATCTACTCAAGAACTGTTCTTAAAGCAGAATGATTTGTTAGCTAAAAAAGTACTGGAGAATGCTGAGGTTACGGTTGATTTTACAAATCAAAAGAAGTTTTTACAAGATCAGTTTGATAACCTACGTAAAGTTGCTGCGCAAACAGATGTTTCCTTTGTGGGAGCTGTAAATGCTCAAGAAAAAAAGCAATTAAAGGGATTAGATAATTTAGAAAAACGTTTGTTAAGAGCAGAAAAACGTAAGCAGCAAGATTTGGTTACTAGAATTACGGAATTGCAAAATGAGTTGTTACCGAATCAAAGCTTAGAAGAACGTCAGCGAAACTTTTCTGAATATTATTTAGAGTACGGAGCTAATTTTATATCGGTATTAAAAGATAATTTACAACCTTTGCAGTTAGAATTTACAATACTAACACTTTAATGAGCAAGCAAAAGAGTTTACATTCTCAAAACATACATAACAAGGGATATGATTTTGATGTATTAATAAGTAAATACCCAAAGCTAGAAAGATATGTTGTTGAGAAATATGGAAAAGCTACTATTGATTTTTCAAATCCAGTTGCGGTAAAGGAGTTTAATAGAGCTTTACTATTTGCTTACTACGGAATTGAATATTGGCAATTTTCTGATGAGAACTTATGTCCGCCTATACCAGGAAGAGTAGATTATATTCATCATATAGCTGATTTAGTTAAAGGAGAACAACAGGTAAAAGTACTAGATGTTGGTACTGGAGCAACCTGTATTTACCCGTTGTTGGGGAATGCGGTATATCAATGGGCTTTTGTTGCTTCTGATATAGATTCGAAATCTCTTGCAAATGCTCAAAAGATAATTGACAAGAATGATTTATCTAAGAAGATAGAGCTGAGATATCAAAAGGATGAAAATCATATTCTAAAAGGAATTGTACGCGAAGAAGATTCGTTTGCAGTTACCATGTGTAATCCACCATTTTATAAATCAGCTGAAGAGGCGAGGGGAGCGAATAGAAGAAAATCTCGAAATTTAGGAAATAACGCAGTACGTAATTTTGCAGGAAATTCGAATGAATTGTGGTATGTAGGAGGAGAAAAAGCCTTTTTACATACCTATTTATACGAAAGTTCACTGTTGCCTAAAGCAAGTACTTGGTTTACGAGCTTGGTTTCTAAAAAGGAAAATGTAGAAAGTTTACAAAGCTCTGGTAAAAAGTTAGGAGTAAAAGAATTTAAGGTAATTCCTATGAGTCAAGGAAATAAAGTTACTCGTATTGTTTGTTGGAGGTTTTAAGAGATTTTTTGTTTTTAAAACTCACTTTTCACTGTAAATTCAATTTGTTGTTTTGTTTTTGGATGTATAAAAGCAATATACTCGGCATGTAAATGAAGTCTATTAGTCTTTTTTCCATATAAATCATCACCCACAATAGGAGTGTTTAATCCTAAATGATGGGCAGCATGCATTCGTAATTGATGAGTTCTACCAGTAATTGGATAAAAATGGACTTTGGTTTTACCATTAATAACGTCTATAGTTTCCCATTTAGTCAATGCCTTTTTTCCTTTATCAAAGCATACCATTTGTTTGGGTCTATGATGAAAATCTACTTTTAAAGGGAGAGAAATTTCTCCAGTTTTTTCAGGTAGAAGTCCGTCTAATAAAGCTACATAGCGTTTTTGAATGGTTTTATCTTTAAACTGATCTTGTAAGAAATGATGTGCTTCTTTTGTCTTGACAATTACTAGAACTCCAGAAGTAGACATATCCAAACGATGTACAATAAGTGGTCCAGTGGCATTTGGAAATCTTTTTCTCATACGAGTGTATACAGAATCTTCAATCTCCGTCCCTGAGACTGAAAGTAAATCAGCAGGTTTATTAATGACAGCTAAAGTATCATCTTCATATATAACTTCAATCTCTTTTGCCGCTTTTAACTCATCATAAATAGGGTTTTCTTCAATATCCAATCCTTCGAGCATATGACTTAGGATAGGTTTGCATTTTCCTACACATGCGGGGTAAAAATAACCATGTTTTCTTATAGAGGTAACTAAGGGCTTTCCCCACCAAAACTCAGCCATACAAATGGGAGTGAGTTTGTTTAGAAAAGCATATTGTAACAACTTAGGAGCGCAACAATCACCTGCGCCAGCTGGGATGTTTTGTTTGGTGTTAGAAAAAATATCAAGAAGGTTTTTTTCTCCAAGTGAT
Source organism: uncultured Tenacibaculum sp. (assembly GCF_947498805.1). GTDB lineage: Bacteria > Bacteroidota > Bacteroidia > Flavobacteriales > Flavobacteriaceae > Polaribacter. The sequence continues at coordinate 513,177 of NZ_CANMLT010000001.1, forward strand.
GTATTTAAAAAAGAATAATGTTTAAAGATTTCTTGTTGTACCCAAGCTGATTTTTGCGCACGTTCTTTTTTAAGAAATTCCAGTCGAGATTTAAAAGAATCCAATTCAGTTTTTAAGGTAGACAATTTATCGTTCAAATAAACTTCATACTCTCTTAAATAAAAATTTTCATTAATTTTAAGCTGATTGAGCTTGTTCTGATAATTTATTACTTCACTCTTTGATAAGTTTTCTTGCAATGTTTTATAAGCTTGTTTTCTGGCTTTCTGTCTAGCTTTTATGTGTTGTTTTTCAGTAGTTAAAAGTTGAGTGTGTTTTTGGTATTGTTGCTCGAAATGCTTTTGAATAGTGAGGAATTTATTATTATTTTCAATGCTTTCTATCTCTTTATTGATATTATTTAGTTCATTTTCCGTAGTACGGTAAAAGCCATCTTTTACAAGTATGTCATAAATAGGAGGTACAAAAAATGAATGCTGCGTGCTTTCTGCCAATTTTCCTGAGAAAGCAGCTATATACCCTAATTTACCATTAGGATCTTTAACAACTAAAACTCCAAACATTTTACCTAAGGCATTCTGAGAATCTGGATCGTCAATTCCAAAATCATGATTGAAGTCCTTTTGGGTTTTTAAATAACACTGTAGCTTCTCACTGGCAATTATAGCCAAGGGATGAGGTGTATAATTAAAAGGAAAAGTAAACTGCTTTGGTAGTTCACGGTTTGAAATATCAGAAGAGAAATAGTGTAATTTAGACATGTCTAGAGAAAGAAAAAGTGTTGCCTAAGCAACACTTTTTATATATTAACAATTATAAATTTTATCGTATAAATCTTTATAAATATCTTTTATAATTTTACGTTTCATTTTCATGGTTGGTGTTAAATGGCCACCATCAATTGACCATTCGTCTGGAGTAAGTTCAAAACGCTTGATTTGCTCCCATTTACCAAACTTTTTATTACAAGCATCTACTTCTTCTTGAATACGCTCAATTACTTTTGCATTGGCTACTATAGAAGCATTATCTCCTAATTCAAGTTGATGTCTTTCCGCCCATTCTCTAACAAATTCGAAGTTAGGTTGAATTAATGCAGCTGGCATTTTTTCTCCTTCACCTACTACCATAATTTGCTCGATAAAGCGAGATTGTTTTAATTCTCCTTCTAATAATGGAGGTACTACATATTTACCACCTGAGGTTTTAAACATTTCTTTAGTACGTCCGGTAATTTTTAAGAAACCATCTTCGCTAATTTCTCCTTTATCACCCGTATGGAAATATCCATCTTTTAGAACTTCTGCTGTTTTTTCAGGGTCTTTATAATACCCTTGCATTATATTAGGCCCTTTTACTAGGATTTCTCCTGTCTCTGCAAGTTTTATTTCTACGCCATCTATAATTCTTCCAACGGTACCCACTCTAAATCCTCCATTTCTTACATCATTTACAGAAATTACCGGAGAAGTTTCTGTTAAACCATATCCTTCCATAACAGGCATTCCGGCTGCGGCAAAAACTCTAGTTAAACGAGATTGTAACGCTGCAGATCCCGAAACCATTAATTTCAATTCACCACCAAGTGCTGCTTGCCACTTAGAAAAGATTAATTTACGAGCTATTCTTAATTTACGCTCATACATCCATCCATTAGCACCATAAGGTTTGTATTGTAAACCTAATTCAATTGCCCAGAAGAATAACTTCTTTTTAATTCCTGTTAATTCAGCTCCCTTTGCATAAATTTTGTCGTAAATCTTTTCATACAATCGAGGAACAGCAGTCATTACGTTTGGCTTAATTTCCTGCGCATTTTCGCTTAATTTTTCAATAGATTCAGCAAAATAAATAGAAACACCACAATATTGATATAGATATAAGATCATACGCTCAAAAATGTGACATACAGGTAAAAAGCTTAACCCTTTTTCGTTACCATAGGTAAGAGGAACTCTTTTTTCACTACTCAACACATTTGCTACAATGTTATTATGAGATAACATAACTCCTTTTGGTCTTCCAGTAGTTCCAGAAGTATATATTAAAGTTGCTAAATCATTTGGTTTTACATTGTTTTTTCTTTCTTCTACTTCAGGCTGATTACTTTCGTCTTTACCTTGCTCTAATAATTCTTTCCAGTTATTCTCGCCATCAATTTCATCAAAGGTATATACAGCTTTAAGTTGTGTTTGATCTTTAATTTGATTTAACTTTTCAAGAATTGTTGTATCCGAAACAAAACAATAAGTAGCTTCAGAATGATTTAAAACATACTGATAGTCTTCTTTTGAAATGGTAGGATAGATAGGAACGTTTTGAGCACCTACTTGTAAGATACCGATATCGCAAACATTCCATTCTGTTCTATTATTCGTTGAAATAACCGCTATTTTATCATTTGCTTGTACTCCTAATCTTATCAAAGCTCTACTTAAAGTATTGGCTTGATCAATGTATTCTTTAGTAGATAAAGAAATCCAATCATTACCATATTTGGTTGATAAAGATTTTTCTAAATTATATTTTTCTAGTTGATAATAAGGAAAGTCAAAAAGACGCGTAATTTCAATCGACATAAATTCAAAATTTTGGGCTCTGCAAAGTATGAAAAATACGTCGATTGTACAAGATTTATCTTATTGCCTGATTTATTGCGGATTGTATATTTTTTTATGTAGATTCTGGTATTTTTCTAAAATAATTTTACGTTTCATTTTTAATGTTGGGGTAAGATGACCATCTTCGATAGTCCAAACATCAGGTGTGATTTCGAAACGCTTAATTTGCTCCCATTTACCAAATTTTCTATTGTAATAGTCTACTTCTTTTTGAATTCTAGCAATAAGATTCTCATCGGTAGAAATGTTTTCAATAGTATGATTATGACGATTCGCCCATTCTTTAACAAAATCTGGAGCAATTTGGATCAATGCGGCAGGCATTTTTTGTCCTTCTCCAATAACCATAACTTGTTCTATAAAACGTGATTTTTTTAATTCACTTTCTAATACCGCCGGAGCTATGTATTTACCTCCAGAAGTTTTAAAAATTTCCTTTTTACGATCGGTAATCTTTAGAAATCCATCATCATCAATAGTTCCGATATCTCCTGTATGTAAATATCCGTTTTGAATGGTTTGTTGTGTAAGTGCTTCATTCTTATAATACCCCTGCATTACCAGTGAGCCTTTTACAAGTATTTCTCCGTCTTCAGCAATTTTTACATCCACACCTTCTATGATTCTACCGACAGTTCCGATTTTAAATCCGTTATTACGCATATCTGAAACAGATACTGCAGGTGAAGTTTCTGTCATACCATATCCTTCTAAAATTGGAATTCCAGCTGCAGTAAAAACTTTTATTAAACGCGCTTGTGTTGGAGCACTACCAGCTACCATAAAATGTAAATGATTTCCTAAAGCTTCTCGCCATTTTTTAAAAACCAACTTTCTTGCAATTCCCAATTGAAACTCATACCACCAGCCATTTTCTTTATAAGGTTTGTATCTCTCTCCAAGGTTTAAAGACCAGTAAAATAATGACTTTTTAATACCAGATAAGTTACTTCCTTTGTCTACGATTTTATCAAAAACCTTTTCTAAGAGTCGAGGCACCACGGCCATATAGTGAGGCTGTATTTCTTTTAAATTATCTCCAATTTTATCAATGCTTTCAGCAAAATGAATTTCAAATCCCATTCCTTGACAATAATAGGCTGAGGCTCTTTCGAAAATATGACAAATGGGTAAATAGCTGATTACTCTTTTTTTGTTGTCATGTAAATCGATTCGTTTTGAAACTGCAAAAATATTATCTACAATGTTTTTATGGCTTAGCATAACCCCTTTGGGAGTTCCGGTAGTTCCTGAAGTGTAGATAATGGTGGCTAAATCTTCTGATTGAATAGAGTTTTTTAAAGAGTTTATTTCTGAAGAGAAATCAGTTTGAATGCCAATATTTACAAAAAAATCCCAATCATATGCTGTATCTAAGTTTTCAAAGGAAAATACTTTTTGAAGTTGGGTTTGATCTTTTACTTTAGTTACTTTTTGATAAAGTTCATCATCAGAAACAAAACAAAAAACACTATCTGAATGATTTAAGATATAGGCATAATCTTTTTCTGAAAAAGTAGGATATAAAGGAACGTTAATAGCTCCTATTTGTAAAATACCAATATCTAGCATATGCCATCTAGGAGAGTTTTGCGAAACAATTACGGCTATTTTATCACCTTTTTTAATGCCTAGTTTTAACAAAGAACTACTTACCTTATTGATCTCTTCGATGTACTCTTCAGTAGAAGTACTTACCCATTTTTCGTCTGTTTTATGTACCAAGCAATGTGGTTGTGGGTACTTATCTAGTTGGTAATAAGGGAAGTCAAATAAGCGTGTAATCTTTGCGGAGTTCAACATAGAAAAAGGTTTTGCTAAAGCTAATAAAAAGATTTCAATAAAACCTAACTTGTACGTTTTCTTGACCTATATATCTAATTTATTTCTTTGAAAAACAAGAAATTATTTTATTTTTGCATCCGCTGTGCATAATGTTAAAAACCCCTTAGTCTATGAAAAAAAAGATACTCTTCTTTTTTACATTATTTATCTATATATATGGTGTAAAAGCCAATTCTCTTTCAAATAATTTACCGGCAGACTCTCTATCTACCAAAGAAAACGTTTCTAAAGTTTTTAATTTTGGTTATCAAGATAAAGGGGAATTTACGCAGAGGTATCTTCAAGAAAATTATAAACCAACACCTCAAATTGATAGCTTAAAAGCAAAAATGGTAAATGTTTTTAATGCTATTGAAGAAAAAGGAAGTTATACGGCTTTGTTGGGAGCTGATGATATGATTAGCTTGCCTGTTGGTGTAAAGAAGAAATGGGGTAATTTAACGACAATACTTGGAGTTAGTGAAGCTAAATTTTATCCAGAATATACAGAGGTAACACTTTTTGCTAAAATAATTCTTCCACAATCAGGATCGAATGGTAAGCAGCTAGAATTATTTTTTGGAGCAAACAATGTTAAGATATCACATACTGGAGGTATTTATGGTGATGCTAATATTTCTTTATTTGGTGATGTTCCAATTCCTATTCAAGGAAGTAAAACATTATTGGAGTTAAAGGGAGGTTTTAATATGAAAACCGGGAAGGTAGCGAATAAAACCTATGTCACTATTGATTGTAGTGGGGTAAAGGAAATAGGAGTCGCAGCAGATGTTATCTTTTCAAGAAATTTAATAGAACCTTTAGATTCAAATTATAAGTTAATTCCTGATGATCGAACTAAGAAAACGAAAGTAAAAGGATCGTTTGAAGTAAAAGTAAATGATTGGAATAACATTTTGGCAGAAGTTAATTTTGATCGTCCTTTTCAAATAACAAATAGTTTGATAGACACTGAAAAAGGTAAGTTAGGTATTGCCTTTGAAGTGGAAAAAGCTGTTTTTGACTTTAGTGATTTTAGAAATTCTGAAAGCGTTCAATTTCCTCTAAATTATAAAGAAAAATATCTAATTCCTGGAAATGAAGAGCTTTGGAGGGGAGTTTATGCTAAAAAAGTAAAAGTTGTTTTACCTCCTGAGTTTATGAAAAGGTCAGAGAATAATCGACTGAAAATTTCTGCAGAAAACTTACTCATAGATGGGGAGGGCCTTACAGGACAATTTTCGATAGAAGAGCTTTTTTCTATTGAAGAAGGAATCGCTTCAGGTTGGGGAATATCTGTAACGGATTTGCATGCATCTTTTACAGCAGGAAAACTTACAGGAGCAGGTTTTGGCGGACATGTCGCTTTACCTACAGCAGAGGTAACAAAAGAAGATGTTATTAATCAAACAGAGTCATCTGTAAAAGGAATAAGAAAAGCTATAAAATATACAGCTATAATTGATGTAGGTAATGAAGATTATAGTTTGACTTTGGAACCTTTTGCTGAAGAAGGGTTGGATTTTCCAGTTTTTGTTGCAAAAGCACATTTAAAATCTAATTCAACGATAACTTTAAGAGTTAAAGAAGGTAAGTTTAGACCCCGTGCAAATTTATATGGGAGTCTTACCATCAAAGGAGGAAATGGTGGAAGTGCAGAATTAGTGAATTTTAAAGGAATTACCTTTCAGAATCTACAATTACAAACTGAAGTACCTTATTTTTCTGTGGACTATATGGGGTATAAAGGTCCTGTAGATTTATTATATTTTCCAGCAACTATTTCAGATTTAAAGGTTACTTCTAATAACAATAAAGCTTCTTTAGCTTTTGATTTAGATGTAAATATGATGAAGAAAGGATTTCGAGGAGCAACGAAACTAGAAATAGTTGGTAAATTCGAGAATAAAGAAGAACTGCACACTTGGAAGCTACATCAAATAAAGGTATACAAAATAGATGTAGAAGCAAATCTTGGAAAAGTTAAGTTTAAAGGATTTGCTGAGATTAAAGACAACGATCCTGTATATGGAAATGGATTCTATGGAGAATTGGAAGCCGATTTTAATGATATAAACGTAAAAGCTACGGCTTGGTTCGGGAAAACTGATGTACGCTATTGGTACGTAGATGCATACGTTGATATGTCGAGTATGCGTACAAAACCTACAATTGGTCCTGTTTCGATAAATGGCTTTGGAGGAGGAGCATATTATCACATGACAAAGAAATCAAATCCACCAAAATTAGTTTATCAAGGACAAGTAGATAAAGATGGTAATCCGATTCATGTAAAAACACCTGGTCCTCCATCGGGAATGGATTATGTGCCAGATGCTGATTCAGGTTTAGGGTTTAGAGCTATGATAGGTTTTGAATTAGGAAATGCAAGAGCCTTTAATGGAAAAATTGGTTTTGAAATGGCGTTTAACGCGCATGGAGGAATGAATAGAATTTTGTTTTTCGGAGAGGCGCACATCATGAAAACTATTGATTTTAAGTTCGGAGAAAAGTTTAAGAAAAAACTTACGGGCATGCAGGAGAAGATTAATAGTTTCGGAGAGAATAATAAGACAATTCAAGCATTAAAAGAAGAGAATTTAGTAGAATATAGTAAGGTAGCATTCCCTCAAGATGGACTTACTTTTGATGCAGGAATAGACGCTCACTTTTCTATGGAAATGGACTTTGTAAATAGTACCTTTCATAGTGAAATGGAGGTATATGTTAATACACCAGGGAATTTCTTTAGCGGTGTAGGACCAAGAGGAAGAGCTGGTTGGGCTGTTTTCCATACAGGACCTGATGGCTGGTACTTGCATATGGGAACTCCAAAAGATCGTATAGGACTACGAGTAGGAATTGGAGGATTTAGTATTAAAGCTACAACTTATTTAATGATTGGAGATGAAATACCAGGAAGTCCACCACCACCGCAAGCAGTAGCCGATATTTTAGGAGTAAGCATGGATAGTTTAGACTATATGCGTGATTTAAACGCACTGGGAACAGGTAGAGGTTTTGCTATTGGAATGGATTTGAGCGTAGATACAGGAGAAATGAATTTCCTAATATTTTATGCACGATTTAGAGCTGGACTTGGGTTTGACATCATGGTAAAGGACTATGGGGAAACAGCTTGTAAAGGAAGTGGTCAAATAGGAATTGATGGATGGTATGCAAACGGACAAGCGTACGCTTATTTAGAAGGAGAGCTAGGTATTAAGATCAACTTATGGTTTGTAAAGAAAAAAATTCCAATTATTAAAGCTGGAGCTGCGGTTTTACTTCAAGCTAAATTACCTAATCCGGCTTGGTTTAGAGGATATGTAGGAGGACATTTTAGTGTGTTAGGAGGTTTAATAAGAGGACGTTTTAGGTTTAAGATAGAATTAGGGGATGAATGTGAGATTATTAATGGAGCTCCATTAGGAGGTCTTAAGATAATCTCAGGAGTTACACCCGATAATGATGCTGCCAATATAGATGTCTTTACTACACCGCAAGCGGCATTTAATATGAGGATAAACGAACCATTTGAATTGGAAGATGATGAAGGTGTAAAAACCTATAGAATTTTGTTAGATGAATATACGGTGGTTAAAGAAGGAAATACAATTGAGGGAGAATTAGAATGGAATGAACAAAATGATATTGCGAATTTTGTTTCTTTAGATGTGTTACCACCTAATTCAACGATCAATGTTAAAGTTGCTGTGACCTTTCAAGAGTTAAAATCTGGAACATGGGTTGATATCATGCATAAAGGAAAAAGAGCGAAGGAAATTGAAGAAAGAACATTTACTACAGGAGAAGCGCCAGATTATATACCTGTTAAAAATATTACCTATTCATATCCTGTATTAGATCAAACTTATTTTTATCAAAAAGAAACCACAACTGGATATGTTAAATTGAAAAGAGGACAACCGTATTTATTTTCTCCAGATTCTGAATGGACTCAGAAAGTAAGATACCTTAATGAAGAAGGACATGTTGTTTCTAATACGGTTTCTTATGACAAAGGAGCAAGACAAGTTAATTTTAAGTTTAGTGAATTAATTAAAGAGAAGAAATATGAACTAAATATTGTTAGTTTTCCTCCAGGACAAGAAAGTGCTGATAATTCAGTAACCTATACAGATGTAGAAACTGGTCAAGAAGGAAACACTGTTCAAGTGAAAAATAAGAATGTGCAAAATGTTGTTAATAATGATGCAGAAACAATTGTATTAAAGTATAGTTTTACGACTAGTAAATACAACACTTTTGCTGATAAAATTGATGATAAAGATGTTGTTCAGCATTTCTTAGAACCAATTTATTCAGATGTTCATGCAATTCAAACCGATGTAGAAAAATCTGAGAGACTCGATGCTTTAGAGTTAGAAGGAGGAGAATATTCAGGGTACAAACCAATGGTTGTTGTAGAGGCAACTTTAGATGATTCTTATTATAAAAACAGGATTTATCAGTTAATTTATAAGAACTATCCATTAGAACCTGAATTTACTGTTAATAGAGATACAGAATTATTAGGTTTACCACCAAGAAAAGGAGTAGATATTTTAACATGGTATGTACCATATTTAAAACAAAGACCTACGTATTCGTTATTAGATATTAGAATTCCATTTAGATATCATTTACCATATTACTATAAGAAAGACTTTATAGATATTCAATATAAAGTAGTAAATAAATATCTGGGAGATCCTACAAAATATAGTACTGAAATTGTAAAGTATGATTATATCATAAATGGTGTATTCCCTGCAATAAGATCAGGAAAGTATAAGGTAAAAATGCAATATGTAATGCCTGGAAATAAATTAGGATCAAGTACGACCTTTAAATATAAAAATCCGTTTTAATGTTGGTAGTTGAAAGAAATATGATGTACAGATTTGTTATGTTCTTTGCGATTGTTTTTACAACGCAAGGGTTATTGTCTCAAAATGCAAAGAAAGTTGCTGAAATTAGAGTATTGTCTAGAGTGCAACAGAATAATAAAATATTGTTACGTTGGGCACCAGACACTCCAATAGCATTTAGAAAACTAAATAAATACGGGTATAAAGTAAAAAGGTATACCATTAGTATAAGCGGTCAAACTTTATCAAAACCTGTAGAAAAGGATTTGGGAGTCTTTAGACCTGCAGCGGCTGAAAAATGGATGGATATCGTTCAGAAGAATAATAATGCGGCTGTAATGGCACAGGCTATTTTTGGAGATAATTTTGATGTTCAAGGAGTCGGAACATTACAAGGAATTATAAACATGTCTCAAGAACAAGAACAACGTTTTACTTGGGGATTATATGTTGCTGATCAGGATTATGAAGTAGCAAAACTAGCAGGTTTAGGCTTTGTAGATTATGAAGTAAAGTATTCAGAAAAATACGTATACAAAGTGTATTCAATGGTTCCTGAGAACGAAATGAAAATTAAAGATGGAGGTGTCTTTACAGGACTTCAGGATTATCAAGAGTTACCAAAACCCTTAGATTTAGGAGCAATATTCGATGATGGTAAGGTAATGTTAAACTGGAATTATGCTATTCATAGCAAAGAGTATAACAGCTATTTTATAGAACGTTCTGAAGATGGTAGCAGTTTTACGAGATTGAATAAATTACCGTATACAACCTTAAATAGTGGAGGAAGAGTAGATACTAAAAGAATCTTTTACACAGATTCTATATCAAATAACAAAACATACTATTATAGAGTAAAAGGTAGAACTCCTTTTGGAGAGATAGGTCCAGCTTCAGAAGCCATCTCAGGAAAAGGATTAAAAGTATTAGCCTATGTACCAAAAATCTCATCAAAAAAAATCATAAATGAAAATAAAAGTGTGATTTTGAAATGGGACTTTATGGATGAAGGAGTTGAACTTATTAAAGGGTTTGAACTAAATAAAAGTAATAAAGCGAACGGTATTTATAAAACCGTAGTTAAAAATATCTCACCTAATACAAGAAAAATACAATATGATGGCTTAGATCCTTCTAATTATTTTACGATTACTGCATTAGGAAAAAACGGAAGTAATAGAATATCGTATCCAGTATTAGTACAACCTATTGATTCTGTTCCACCAGTTAAACCAATTGGTTTAGAAGGAAAGGTGGATAGTTTGGGAGTAGTTACTTTAAAATGGACACCTAATACAGAGTCAGATATGTTAGGATATCGAGTTTTTAGAGGGAATTTTAAAGAAGAGGAATATAGCCAACTAACGGTAAATCCACATAAAGCAACAACTTTCTATGATAGTATTCCGGTTAAAAATTTAAATGAAAAAATATATTATAAAGTTGTAGCAGTAGATCAACGATTTAATATGTCTGACTATTCAGAAATTTTAACGTTGAAAAAACCAGATTTTATACCACCAGAACCACCTTCTATTACTTCTTTTAAAGTAAAGAAGGAGAAAGTATATTTGACTTGGGCTAATAGCCAAAGTGATGATGTAGCTAAGCATGAAGTTTACAGACGTGTAAGAGATAGTATACAATGGAATTTGATTACTTCTTTACCCAAAGATTCTTTAAATATTGAGTATACAGATTGGCAAGACGCTAATGTAGAAGGAGGTACAAATTACGAATACTTGATTAAAGCAGTAGATGATGATAATTTAAGCTCAATAAATACCAAATCTATTACCATAGAGGTACCAAGAACTGAGCTATTAAAAGGAATAAAGAACTTTAATACCTATGTAGATAAAACCAACGCTTTTATAGAATTGTTTTGGAAAGTAGTACAAGAAGATGCTATTGCAGAGGTAATGATTTATAAAGGAGTAAAAGAAGGTAAATTATCATTGTTAAGAAATGTACCGCCAGCTATTAGAAGAATTGTAGATGAAGATATAAAACCAAACAATGTATATATCTACATTTTAAGACCGGTCTTTGTAGATGGAAGTCTAGGGCAGATTATGAGATTAGAAGTTAAATATTAATTGTTGCGAATGAGAATAAAAATACCCTTCTTATTTTTCTTATTAATATGTTTTTCTGGTTTTTCGCAATCTAAGCTATGTGTATTGTTGAAAAGTACAGAAAATGAAACCTCTTTAGATAGTCATTGTCCAATTAAAACTAGGGATTATGAACTTGATAGTATTGCGTATGTAAAAAGCAGACATGGTATTTACACAAACTGGACTGCAGGGATTAATTTGATCACTAAAAGTTTAGAGAGAGATAAATACCGAGTTAAATTACAAGATAGTAAATGTTGTTTTGCAAAATTATAGCTTATGAAAAAGAAAATATTAATTCCATTTTTGTTGTTAGCCTATTGCTGTTTTTCTCAAACAGAGTTATATTGGATTTCAAAAGGTCTTGAGATAAGAGACCATACTACTGATGGGAACTGCCAAAGAGTTTTAGAAAGAGGAAATATAAGAATCCATACAGATTGGCAATATGCTACAACACCTGTAGATACAGATCCTACAAAAGAAATACATAATATTAGTGTTAACGGAAGTATTAAGTATGAAAGAGATAATATTTTAGGAGAACAATATCCTTATACAGATATATGTTCGGAAGAAAAATGGTTAGCACATTACGAAGAAATGTTATTAAATACTGAAATTACAGAACCTGTTATCTGCTTTACTTGTTTAACGGTTAAGTTTTATGCTATTTCATTGCCACAATTGGCTATTCCAACAGACAGAAAGTGTGAAAAGGAAGAATTATTTCCTCAGTATGTTGATGGTGTTAATCATAATGTAGCTAGTTTAACTTGGGAATATTTAGATCGATCAAATGTATGGTCGGAACTTCCAAGCTATGAAAATCGATATCCTTTAAATGTTAGTTTACTAGATATTTTTGGAGTTGATTGGAGAGAAGAGTTTGATGGAAATCTTCAACTTAGATTTAAAATATCAAGACCCTATATAGATGAGGTAGTGTATTCCCGTAGCATTTTTACAATACAGCTAACAGGTTGTTCCCCTGATCTTGCGATAAACCCTCCAGTAGCGACTTCTACACTATGTAGTTACACAAATGATGGAGGATTTATGATGACAGTAGATAGAGATTTAGATGACAATGAAAAGTTGATTGTTTCTTTATACAAAAAAGACGATACACATCCTGATGGGTTTAGTTTTTACTCTCAAGAAGATACAACAGTATTACAAGATAATGGAGATAATACTTATAGTTATACTTGGCAAGCCAATTTACCGCCAGATAAATATTATATAAAGCTTCAAACCTTAGTAGGAAACGGAAACATTTCGGGAACTGACCCTAGCTGGGCAACTTTAAATGAATCCAATACTTTTATGGTTAATCCAGCAGAATATATTGAGTTTGAGATAGTATGGTTAAATGATTCAAGTTGTTTTTCTGCTGGGAATGGAAGAATGGAATTGGAAGTGAATGGTGGAGAAAGAGGAAGAAGTTACAGATATATTATATACAAAGTTAAAGATGGTGTAGAAACTGTTTATAGAAATTGGACAAATTTTGTAGGCATCAATACTACTATTGAAAATTTAGAAAAGAATAAGTACAGAATTAAAGTTCAAGACAATAAAAACTGTTTTGCAAGAAACCCATAATTCCTATGAAAATGAAATTACTGTTTAAGAATAAATTTCTAATTCTCCTATCATTATTATGGTTAATAGTGCAAGGGAATGTATATGCTCAGGTAACTGGGCCAATACCAGATACGAGTGATGATAATAACATTTATTATGAGATAGATATTGATGGTCCAACCGCAGATCTTGGTGTTACGCTTATACAAACTTCTGATGGAGCAATACAATATAACGGTGCTTCAACAGGAAAATTACAAATAAAACCTACTGGAGGTACAGCAAATTATCGATATTTTTTATACAAGGATAATGCTAGTTCAGCACTTAGAAGCGGAACGATATCAGCTGGAGGTAGTGTAAATGAGGGAGGTTTGTCTTCGGGTACATATCGCGTAGACATTTATGATGCAAAATATACAGGAAGTACTACTGCAAGTGCTTTTGACACTAACAATTGTAATAGTAAAAGAAGTGGGAATGTTACATTATCTAACCCACCATTGTTACAAATAAATGCATCTATAAGTTCAATAATTAAATGTAATGGAGAAACTGGAACAATAAAAGCTAATATTAGAGGAGGGGTAAATCCAAACAGTGGTAATTATACAGTTGAGTTATTTAAAAATGGAAGTTCAACACCAACAGCTACAAAGTCTTTAGGATTTCATACAAGCACTTATCAAGAGGTGTTTTTTAGCGGTTTATCAGTTGGAAATTACTCTATAAAAGTACGTGATAAATTTATTAGTAAGACGGCTTCTCAAAATTTACCACAGCCAGCAGCCTTAAATTTACCTGTTGGAAATATATCTACAACATCAGTAACTTGTTATGGAGACAATAATGGAACTATAACGGTAACTCCTACGGGAGGGACTTCACCATATAAGGTGTTTTTAAACGGAAGTGAAATTTCAGGAACGTTTACAACCTCTAAAACCATTTCAGGACGAACCGCAGCAAATAATTATACATTACAAATAGAAGATAAAAATGGTTGTAAGACTTCGATAGAAACAGGAGTTACAGTAGGAGGTCCTGCAAATCCAATTGCTATTTCTCAGATAGATCATAGAAATACTAGGTCTGCAAATGGATCAGATGGGTTTGTAGAATTTAGAGTTACAGGAGGAACACCTAGTTACTCTTACACATTTAAAGGAACCGCAAAAACAGGAGTTAATCTTTCTGGAACCATAACATCAAGTGGAGGTACATTTAAATTTGAAAACTTAAAAGATGATACCTATACATTTACTGTAATTGACAATACAACTGTATGTACAGAGAATACAACGGCAAAAATAGAAGACCCTGCACCTTTAGTTATCGGTTTAAATAAAACCGATGTTAATTGTTACGGAGGAACTGATGGAGTTCTTACTGGAAGTGCCGAAGGAGGAGCTAGTAGTATATATCGTTACGAATGGTTTAAAAAGAATGGAGTAACATTCAATTTAATTTCAACTATAACAACCCCAAATACACCACAGATTAATGTTTCTGCAGGGGATTACAAATTAAGAGTTAGTGTTTTGTTGTCTGGAAATCCAGTTGAAAATACTGAAAGAACCATAACTGTAAATCAGCCCTCTTTACCATTAAAAATAACAGAGGTTGTGACAAATATTTCATGTAAAGGAGGTAACAATGGACAAATAGCAATAAATGTTACGGGAGGAACAGCTCCTTATACCTATAAATGGAAAAATTCAAGTGGAACAGAAATAGCAACAACACAAAACTTAACAACAAATGTTATTGCTGGAAATTATACAGTTACAGTTAAAGATAGTAAGAATTGTATTTTAGAAAAAAGCATTCATGTTGCTGAACCGACAAAAGACCTTACTGTTGAACGTGATTCAGTTCAAAATGCAACAGCAAATACGGCTGATATTGATGCATTAGGATTAACGCCAGATGGAAGTATTACCGTAAAAGTTACGGGAGGAACTAGTCCATATTCTTATAAATGGTTTAATAGTTCTGGGACTAATTTGGGAGTTAACAATGCTACAATTTCTAACTTAAAAGGAGGAGACTATACAGTTGAAGTAACAGATGCAAAAGGATGTAAAGAAGAGTTTGATCAAAAAATAGATGAACCAACAGTTTTAACTATAAATGTAGAAATTCCTTCGGATGGAATATTATTTTGTAATAATGATTCTGACGGGAAAATTAACGCTACCGTTTCAGGAGGAATAAGCGGATATAGATACCATTGGTTTGAAGTATTGTCTGACAATTCTAAATCATTTCTTGCAGGGAAAACAAATTTAACCGTTCAAGGGCTTAGTGCTGGAAAATATGGTATTGAGGTAAAAGATAGAAATGGAAGCGGAATTACAAAATATTCAAGTATAGTAACCTTGGTAAATCCACCTAAAGTAATTATTGATGATGCTAAGACGAGTGTTACAAATATAAAATGTAGAGGAGCACAAACAGGAGCAATTTCTTTAGATGTTAGTGGTGGAACAGGGGCCTTTAAGTTTGCATGGTTTAAAACATCAAACCCAACAAATCCAATAGCTAATACCACTGTACCTAGATTAGAGAATCAATTTGCTGGAGAATATTTAGTAAAGATTACCGATGATAATAATTGTCCAAATCCGGCAATAGAGCGTACCATTACAATTACAGAGCCAGCAGCAGATTTAACAATAACCTCAGGAAGTTCGAAAGATGCAAAAACCTTTGGAGTAAGTAATGGAGAAGTTTCAGTAACTGTATCAGGCGGAACAACACCTTACCGATACGAATTACGTGAAAAAGGAACTTCAGCAATTTTATCTACATCGAATCCAGCAACAGGCTTAGCAGGTTCAGTATCAGGAATAGTTTATGAGATGACAGTGATTGATGCCAATGGCTGTAGTACAAAAGCCGAGTATACTGTAAAACAACCAACAGCATTGACCTTGAGTTTATCAGTAACATCAGCAATAGCATGTTATAATGGTCAAGGAACAATAGGATCTACAGTATCAGGCGGATTTTTATCAGGAGGAGCATCATATACATATCAATGGTATAATGTAACTGATTTAACCAAAGTAATAGGAACAGGAACAAGCCTGACAACCGGATTTGGAACGTATAGATTACGAGTAACAGATTCAAATGGAAATGTAAAGGAAGCTGATGAGACTTTAGTAAATCCATCAGAAGTTGTGGTTGATGATGCTAAGACGAGTGTTACAAATATAAATTGTAGAGGTGAACAAACAGGAGCAATTGCTTTAGATGTTAGTGGCGGAACAGGAGCCTATAAGTTTGCATGGTTTAGAACATCAAACCCAACGAATCCAATAGCCAATACGACAGTACCGAGATTAGAGAATCAATTTGCTGGAGAATATTTAGTAAAGATTACCGATGATAATAATTGTCCTAATCCAGCAATAGAGCGTACCATTACAATTACAGAACCAGCTGCAGATTTAACAATAACCTCAGGAAGTTCTAAAGATGCAAAAACCTTTGGAGTAAGTAATGGAGAAGTTTCAGTAACTGTATCAGGCGGAACAACACCTTACCGATACGAATTACGAGAAAAAGGAACTTCAGCAATTTTATCGACATCAAATCCGGCAACAGGCTTAGCAGGTTCAGTATCAGGAATAGTTTATGAGATGACCGTGATTGATGCTAATGGTTGTAGTACAAAAGCAGAGTATACTGTAAAGCAACCAACAGCCTTAACTTTAAGTTTATCAGTAACATCAGCAATAGCATGTTATAATGGTCAAGGAACAATTGGATCTACAGTATCAGGCGGATTTTTATCAGGAGGAGCATCATATACATATCAATGGTATAATGTAACTGATTTAACCAAAGTAATAGGAACAGGAACAAGCTTGACAACCGGATTTGGAACGTATAGATTACGAGTAACAGATTCAAATGGAAATGTAAAGGAAGCTGATGAGACTTTAGTAAATCCATCAGAAGTTGTGGTTGATGATGCTAAGACGAGTGTTACAAATATAAATTGTAGAGGTGAACAAACAGGAGCAATTGCTTTAGATGTTAGTGGCGGAACAGGAGCCTATAAGTTTGCATGGTTTAGAACATCAAACCCAACGAATCCAGTAGCCAATACGACAGTACCGAGATTAGAGAATCAATTTGCTGGAGAATATTTAGTAAAGATTACCGATGATAATAATTGTCCTAATCCAGCAATAGAGCGTACCATTACAATTACAGAACCAGCTGTAGATTTAACAATAACCTCAGGAAGTTCTAAAGATGCAAAAACCTTTGGAGTAAGTAATGGAGAAGTTTCAGTAACTGTATCAGGCGGAACAACACCTTACCGATACGAATTACGAGAAAAAGGAACTTCAGCAATTTTATCAACATCAAATCCGGCAACAGGCTTAGCAGGTTCAGTATCAGGAATTGTTTATGAGATGACAGTAATTGATGCCAATGGATGTAGTACAAAAGCAGAGTATACTGTAAAGCAACCAACGGCCTTAACCTTGAGTTTATCAATAACATCAGCAATAGCATGTTATAATGGTCAAGGAACAATTGGATCTACAGTATCAGGCGGATTTTTATCAGGTGGAGCATCATATACATATCAATGGTATAATGTAAGTGATTTAACCAAAGTAGTAGGAACAGGAACAAGTTTAACAACTGGATTTGGAACGTATAGATTACGAGTAACAGATTCAAATGGAAATATAAAAGAAGCTGATGAGACTTTAGTAAACCCATTAGAAGTTGTGGTTGATGATGCTAAGACGAGTATTACTCATGTAGGATGTCGAGGAGAACAAACAGGAGCAATTTCTTTAGATGTTAGTGGTGGAACAGGATCTTATAAGTTTGCATGGTTTAAGACATCTAATCCAACGAATCCAATAGCTAATACCACTGTACCTAGATTAGAGAATCAATTTGCTGGAGAATATTTAGTAAAGATTACCGATGATAATAATTGTCCAAATCCGGCAATAGAGCGTACCATTACAATTACAGAACCAGCTGCAGATTTAACAATAACCTCAGGAAGTTCTAAAGATGCAAAAACCTTTGGAGTAAGTAATGGAGAAGTTTCAGTAACTGTATCAGGCGGAACAACACCTTACCGATACGAATTACGAGAAAAAGGAACTACCGCAATTTTATCGACATCAAATCCGGCAACAGGCTTAGCAGGTTCAGTATCAGGAATTGTTTATGAGATGACAGTGATTGATGCCAATGGGTGTAGTACAAAAGCGGAATATACTGTAAAACAACCAACAGCCTTAACTTTAAGCTTATCTGTAACATCAACCATAGCATGTTATAATGGTCAAGGAACAATTGGATCTACAGTATCAGGCGGATTTTTATCAGGTGGAGCATCGTATACATATCAATGGTATAATGTAAGTGATTTAACCAAAGTAGTAGGAACAGCAACAAGCTTAACAACAGGATTTGGAACGTATAGATTACGAGTAACAGATTCAAATGGAAATGTAAAAGAAGCTGATGAGACTTTAGTAAACCCATCAGAAGTTGTAGTTGATGATGCTAAGATGAGTATTACTCATGTAGGATGTAGAGGAGAACAAACTGGAGCAATTTCTTTAGATGTTAGTGGCGGAACAGGATCTTATAAGTTTGCATGGTTTAAAACATCAAACCCAACAAACCCAATAGCCAATACTACAGTACCTAGATTAGAGAATCAATTTGCTGGAGAATATTTAGTAAAGATTACTGATGATAATAATTGTCCTAATCCAGCAATAGAACGTACCATTATAATTACGGAGCCAGCTGCAGATTTAGCAATAACCTCAGGAAGTTCGAAAGATGCAAAAACCTTTGGAGTAAGTAATGGAGAAGTTTCAGTAACTGTATCAGGCGGAACAACACCTTACCGATACGAATTACGTGAAAAAGGAACTTCAGCAATTTTATCTACATCGAATCCAGCAACAGGCTTAGCAGGTTCAGTATCAGGAATAGTTTATGAGATGACCGTGATTGATGCCAATGGCTGTAGTACAAAAGCGGAATATACTGTAAAACAACCAACAGCCTTAACTTTAAGCTTATCTGTAACATCAACCATAGCATGTTATAATGGTCAAGGAACAATTGGATCTACAGTATCAGGCGGATTTTTATCAGGTGGAGCATCGTATACATATCAATGGTATAATGTAAGTGATTTAACCAAAGTAGTAGGAACAGGAACAAGTTTAACAACAGGATTTGGAACGTATAAATTACGAGTAACAGATTCAAATGGAAATGTAAAAGAAGCTAATGAGACTTTAGTAAATCCATCAGAAGTTGTAGTTGATGATGCTAAGATGAGTATTACTCATGTAGGATGTAGAGGAGAACAAACTGGAGCAATTTCTTTAGATGTTAGTGGCGGAACAGGATTTTATAAGTTTGCATGGTTTAAAACATCAAACCCAACAAACCCAATAGCCAATACTACTGTACCTAGATTAGAGAATCAATTTGCTGGAGAATATTTAGTAAAGATTACTGATGATAATAATTGTCCGAATCCAGCAATAGAACGTACTATTACAATTACGGAGCCAGCTCAATATGAAATAGCTAATGTGGTTTACAATCAACCTACAGGAGCAGGGAAAAGTGATGGATCAATTTCGTTAGATGTACTAGGAGGAACTGCACCATTTGTTTATAAATGGACAGATAGTAATGGAATAGAAAAAAGCACAACAAAAACAATTTCAGGAATACCAGCTGGAGATTATACGTTCACAGTTACCGATGGGAATGTATGTGTATTATCAGATACTTTTGTATTGGGAGAGCCAAAACCTTTAACTATTTCAGTAAAACAAACAGGTGTAATAAATTGTAATGGAGAAGCAACAGGAACGTTAGAATTAACAAGTACAGGAGGAGTCGGTGGAAACAATTATACGTGGACAGATGCTACAAGCGGTGCTGTTATAGGAAATTCAGAAATAGTAGGGAATTTACCAGCAGGTTCATATCAAGTAAAAGTAGTGGATGCCAATGGAAATGAGGCAACAAGTAGTGTATATGAAATCACACAACCTAGCTTAATAACAGCAACAAGTTCACATACAAACTTAAGCTGTTTTGAGAGTAATGACGGAAAGATAGCAATCAACATCAATGGCGGCGTAGGTAACTATTCTTATAGATTAAGAAAAGATGGTAACGCTTATGGAGCATGGATAACAACGGTTTCAAATTTAGCAATAGACAATTTGATTATCGGAAAGTATGATGTACAAATCAAAGATGGTAATGATTGTTTGTTAAAAGAAGGAGGAGTAGAAAAGACTTTTACCTTTGATATAACTCAACCAGATGTTTTAAATATTACGGGAGTAGTAACGAATGTCTCAGGGTTTGGATTATCAAACGGAGCAATAGATGCTACCGTAATTGGAGGAACCAAAGCGTATACGTTGCAATGGAAAAATGAATCGGGTACAATCGTAGCTACAACAGAAGATTTATCAAACGTGGTTAGCGGAGTGTATATATTAGCGGTAACGGATGCTCAAAACTGTACCTTATCTAAAACATTCACCATTACCCAGCCAGATTTATTAACTATTTCAGTAAAACAAACAGATGTAATAAACTGTAATGGAGAAGCAACAGGAACATTAGAGTTAACGAGTACAGGAGGAGCAGGAGGAAATGTATATACTTGGACAAATGCAACAAATGGAGCTGTTATAGGGAATTCAGAAATAATAGGGAATTTACCAGCAGGCTCATATCAAGTAAAAGTTGTGGATGCCAACGGAAATGAGGCAACAAGTAGTGTATATGAAATTACACAACCTACTTTAATAACAGCAACAAGTTCACATACAAACTTAAGTTGTTTTGAGAGTAATGATGGAAAGATAGCAATCAACATTAATGGCGGCGTAGGTAACTATTCTTATAGATTAAGAAAAGACAGCAACGCTTATGGAGCATGGGTAACAACAACTTCAAGTTTAGTGATAGATAACTTGGCTATCGGAAAGTATGATGTACAAATCAAAGATGGTAATGATTGTTTGTTGAAAGAAGGAGGAGTAGAAAAGACTTTTACCTTTGATGTAACACAACCAGATGTTTTAAATATCACAGGAATAGTAACGAATGTTTCAGGTTTTGGATTATCAAATGGAGCAATAGATGCTACCGTAATTGGAGGAACCAAAGCGTATACATTAGAATGGAAAAATGAATCAGGTACAATCGTAGCTACAACAGAAGATTTATCAAACGTGGTTAGCGGAGTGTATACGTTAGTGGTAACGGATGCTCAAAACTGTACCTTATCTAAAACATTCACCATTACCCAGCCAGATCTATTAACTATTTCAGTAAAACAAACAGATGTAATAAACTGTAATGGAGAAGCAACTGGGACTTTAGAATTAACAAGTACAGGAGGAGCAGGAGGAAATGTATATACATGGACAAATGCAACAAGTGGAGCTGTTATAGGAAACTCAGAAATAGTAGGGAATTTACCAGCAGGTTCATATCAAGTAAAAGTTGTGGATGCCAATGGAAATGAGGCAACAAGTAGTGTATATGAAATCACACAACCTACTTTAATAACAGCAACAAGTTCACATACAAACTTAAGTTGTTTTGAGAGTAATGACGGAAAGATAGCAATCAACATCAATGGTGGCGTAGGTAACTATTCTTATAGATTAAGAAAAGATAGCAACGCTTACGGAGCTTGGATAACAACAACTTCAAGTTTAGCGATAGATAACTTAACTATTGGAAAGTATGATGTACAAATCAAAGATGGTAATGATTGTTTGTTGAAAGAAGGAGGAGTAGAAAAGACTTTTACCTTTGATGTAACACAACCAGATGTTTTAAATATTACAGGAGTAGTAACGAATGTTTCAGGGTTTGGATTATCAAACGGAGCAATAGATGCTACCGTAATTGGAGGAACCAAAGCGTATGCATTAGAATGGAAAAATCAATCGGGTACAATCGTAGCTACAACAGAAGATTTATCAAACGTGGTTAGCGGAGTGTATACGTTAGTGGTAACGGATGCTCAAAACTGTACCTTATCTAAAACATTCACCATTACCCAACCAGATCTATTAACTATTTCAGTAAAACAAACAGATGTAATAAACTGTAATGGAGAAGCAACTGGGACTTTAGAATTAACAAGTACAGGAGGAGCAGGAGGAAATGTATATACATGGACAAATGCAACAAGTGGAGCTGTTATAGGAAACTCAGAAATAGTGGGGAATTTACCAGCAGGTTCATATCAAGTAAAAGTTGTAGATGCCAACGGAAATGAGGCAACAAGTAGTGTATATGAAATCACACAACCTACTTTAATAACAGCCACAAGTTCACATACAAACTTAAGTTGTTTTGAGAATAATGACGGAAAGATAGCAATCAACATCAATGGAGGAGTAGGTAACTATTCTTATAGATTAAGAAAAGATAGCAACGCTTATGGAGCATGGATAACAACAACTTCAAGTTTAGTGATAGATAACTTGGCTATCGGAAAGTATGATGTACAAATCAAAGATGGTAATGATTGTTTGTTGAAAGAAGGAGGAGTAGAAAAGACTTTTACCTTTGATATAACACAACCAGATGTTTTAAATATTACGGGAGTAGTAACGAATGTCTCAGGGTTTGGATTATCAAACGGAGCAATAGATGCTACCGTAATTGGAGGAACCAAAGCGTATACATTAGAATGGAAAAATCAATCGGGTACAATCGTAGCTACAACAGAAGATTTATCAAACGAGGTTAGCGGAGTATATACATTAACAGTTAAGGATGCTCAAAACTGTACCTTATCTAAGACATTCATAATTACCCAGCCAGAAGCGTTAACAGTAGCGCTGGTACAAAATAATATTGTGCTTTGTAAAGGATTCGCTAGTGCAAGTATAAACTCAACAGTTACTGGAGGTGTTGCTCCGTATACATATGAGTGGTATCAGTCTGGAACAAATACAGTTATTTCCAACAGAGAATCATTAAATAATATAGGAATTGGAACCTATCATGTAGTGATAACTGATGCAAATAACAACGTAACAAGAAGTACAGATATTATAATCAAGGAACCAGAAACTTTAGCAGTAACCTTGAATGGAACAAGTACTACTTGTGGAGGGAATAATGATTGGAGTATTTCAGCAAATGTAACAGGAGGAACTGCACCTTATTCTTTTGAATGGAGTTCGGGAGAAACAACACAAGATTTAACGAATGTATCATTAGGAGGATACTTTGTTGTTGTAACTGATGCAAATGGATGTCAGGTAACACAAAATATTGTATTAGAAAATGGTTCTCCATTAGAGGTAACAGTAGACGTTACAAATACAGTTTGTTATAATGAATGTACAGGAGCAATTGATTTACAAGTAACAGGAGGAATTGCACCATATAATATAACTTGGAATACTGGAGCAACTGGAAATACTATTACTAACGCATGTCATGGAGAGTATGTTGCAACAATTACTGACCAAAAAGGATGTGTTATCGTAAAAACAGTAGAAATAAAGAATGCAGAAGAATTTATTTTTGACTTAGTTCCTGATGAAGTAACGCTGTGTAAAGGAGAAACAATAGAATATGATGTTACAATGAACGGAGTTACCTCGTACTCATGGACTTCGAATAACGGTTTTAGAAGTACTAGAAGTATTGTTGAATTATCTGAAGCTGGTAAATATCAATTAACAGTAGTAACAAATGACGGATGTTCTGTATCAAGAGAAGTAGAAATTTTTAAGTCGGATGTAGATATTGACGCACAATTGATACTATCATCACAGGCCTTTGTAGGGGAGGATATTGCTATTATAAACGTGTCAAATCCTATCAGTTCTAATGTAGAATGGATTATTCCTTCAAATGTGGAAGTAAAACAAAAAACAGATGAAGGTTTGGTATTGCGTTTTCCGGCACCAGGAGATTATAATATTTCATTGGTTGCTACAGAAGGTAATTGTAAGAAGACAGCAACAAAAACAGTAAATGTTTTAAAAGCTAGAGATTTATCCGATGTAGGAGATGCGGAAACACCTTTTATAAAGGAGTTTGAAGTGTATTCAAACCCAAACAAAGGAAAGTTCAAAGTAGCAGTAGAATTAGAGAAAGAAGCTGAAATATCATTACGATTGTTTGGTTTAGGAGCTAGCTCTGTTGTAAAAGACAAGCAGTTCAAAGGAGCTAAGGAGTATCAGGTAGATTATGATATGAACGTATCTGTAGGGATCTATGTATTATTATTAGAAACACCAAAAGCAAAAAGAATAAGAAAAGTAATTATAGAATAATGAAGAAGATTGTATTATATATACTTGTAGTAGTTAGCTTTTTTTCATGTGTGAATGAAGTTGCATTACCTGTTGTGGTAGATTTTAGTACTGAAATTGTTAATAATGATAAAACAGTTCCAGTAAAGGTTAAAATAAATAATGATACAGAAGGAGCAGATACATATAAATGGACTTTTCAAGGAGCCACACCAAATGAGTCTTCTAGTAGAAATCCAGGTATTATAACTTATGAGAAAGAAGGAGAATATACTATAAAGCTAGAAGCATCTAATAGAGATGGAAGCACAGATGTAAAAGAAGAAAAAATAATAGTAAAGCCTGCTGTGAGTATTGCCTTTGACGTAGAGTTGGTAAATGATAATTATTCTCCAGTAGAGGTAAAACTGATTAATAAAAGTTCAGGAGCTATCTCTTTTGATTGGTTTTTTGAAGGAGGAAACCCAAATACTTCTAATGAAGAGCATCCTTCAAATGTGGTATTTACCAATCCGGGAGAGCATAAAATTAGATTAAAAGTTAGTAATGGAGAAGAGGAATATACCTTAGAAAAGAAAATAGAAGTACTTCCATTATTAGTGGCTAGTTTCGATTTTTCAGTTCCTTTTGAAGATGATGATTACCAAGTACCTGTAAAAGTATCATTAAGAAACAAAAGTATCAGTGCAACAAAGTATGATTGGACATTCCAAGGAGCTACCATTACAAATAGTACGGAAGAAAATCCAGAAATAGAATTTAGAACACCTGGAACTTTTACGATCCAACTAAAAGCATCTAATAGTAAAGATGAAAAAGTGGTTACTAAGACCATTACTGTTGTTGAAAATACGAATATTAGAACATTTGAAAATATAAAACTAGGGATTAATACTTCTCATAAGAATAATCAAATAGGAGCTTATTTTTCAACAATTACAAGACAAGTGTATACCGATAATCAAATTACAGATGATATTGGAAGTAAAATAGATTTGGTGTTTTTTGGACTGAATGAGAGCTTCACTTTTAATCAGTTTGTAAGTCCAGACAAAGCGACAAGCGTATCCTTTGATGCTATCCCAAATGCAAGGGTAACAAAACTGGTAAATAAACAAGAAACATGTAGTTGTGCTACCTCGCTGTCTGTAAATGAGTTTGATAGTATCACCAATGATTCAATTTTAAAAAACTTAGTAGTTACAGAAACTAGTGAAGGTTTAAAGGAATTTGACAATGCGGTTAAGCCTAGAATAATTGTTTTTGAAACTAACGATAAACGTAAAGGAGCTATAAAGATAAAAGAGTTTGTAAAGGATGGAGCAAACTCACATATTGTTGTTGACATAAAAGTTCAAAAAGAAGCTAATTAAGAAGAAAAAGTACATGAAAACTACCCCAAACAAATCAAGCATGTTACAAAGAGTAATGTTGATTATAGGTATATTTTTTACCACACTAATCAATGCCCAGACATATCCAGTTCAGGTAACTCCGCAATTGATACCTCCGTATAGTCTAAAGATTTCAGATTATGCTACGCTTACCAATGAGAAATTATATGTAAACATATTATTAACTGACGTAAATGAAATTGGAAGAAGGGTTCGGTTAAAAATGTATATTGAAGGGCAAGGTTTATCAATTTCAAGCCATGATATGGTTAGAGGAGCGGCTCCTATTTTTGTTGATGGGGGAATTAATTTAAGATTGTCAAATCTTGATTTACAGCCATATTTTGAGTTAAATAACCTTCTCGGAATAACACCCCAACAATACAATAATCCTTTACCAAATGGAGGATATAATTTTTGTTTTGAAGTATATGACTATTTTACCAATAGATTACTATCAGCAAAGAATTGTACAACAGTATTCTTATTACAAAACGACCCACCAATTCTAAACTTACCATTTAGAGATAATATAGTAACGGCAAGTAATCCGCAAAATATTTTATTTACTTGGACGCCACGTCATAGTAATGTAAGCAATGTACAATATGAGTTTACATTAAAAGAAATATGGGATGTTCAAAATCCACAAGCAAACTTTTTAGCTTCAGTACCATTTTATCAAACAACCACGTATAACCCTACATTATTAGTAGGTCCAGATGCACCACAATTGTTATCAGGTAAGATATATGGATGGCAAGTACGAGCATTTGTAAGTGATGGAATAGATGAAACTTCGGTATTTAAAAATGATGGAAGAAGTGAGATATTTTGGTTCAAATATTTACAAGATTGTGCTGCGCCTACTTTTGTAATTTCTCAAGCGCTAACCGCAGAATCTGTTCAAATAAATTGGCAAATTTCAGAACATTTACGCTATCGTATTCAGTATCGTAAAAAGGGATATGGAGATGACGATTGGTTTGAAGTTAATAGCTATACGAATGAAGGAAAAATATACAACTTAGAAGCAGACACAACCTATGAATTTAGAGTAGGAGGAGAATGTACACAATTGTCAGGATTTGCTTATTCGAATATTCAGGAGTTTACTACGCCAACAAATGATGAGGCAGCTTATTATAATTGTGGACTAACCCCAGAAATAAACATTACAAATCAAGAGCCATTACCAAAGCTAGGAGTAAACGAAACGTTTACTGCTGGAGATTTTCCTGTAGTAACAAGAGAGGTAACAGGAAGTAATGGGACATTTAGTGGATGGGGATATATTACGTTACCTTTTTTAGAAAATATTAAAGAAATTATAGATGCAGTAAATATTGCATCTCAATATTTAGGAAATAATAATGAAGAAGAAGATAAGGATAAAAAAGGATTCAAATTAACAGATATTGGTAAGTACACCCGGATTAAAGTAAAATTTAATAATGTTAGTGTTAATAGTAGTTATCAGCTTACACAAGGGGTAGTAGTTACAGAATATGATGCAGAATGGTCTAATATATTAGATGTAGATAATTTACTAGATGATGTTTTTGGAGATGATGGAGGCATTCAAGGATTTGATGGTTCTAATACAGATATTAAAGATATCACAGTTGATGATAACGGAACCATTATAGTTCATCCAGAAAATGGCGAGCCATTCCCAATAGATGTGCAAGTACCAACTGTAATTACAGACAGTGAAGGACAGCAATGGACAGTGGATGAAGATGGAAAGGTTTCAGGTCCAACAAAGCAAGCCGATGGGGGAGTTCCAGATAAGAACAATACGGAAGGAATTAATGGAAGTGGTACAAATAACAGTGTAAAACAAATATCATCTAAAGATGTAGAAGTAACCTTTGCAAGGTCTGGATATTATAGTACTGATTTGCATAATGAAAGTATAAGCTCTAGTAAATATAAAAAGCAATATGAGTTTATAAAAAAGCATGATGACAGCGAATATCCGGTTTTATACAAGTTAATAAGCGATATACCAGAGCATGAAGAAGATGAAATAAAGGCGAATGTAACTTTTGCAAATGGAAAAAGTAAAAAAGACGTTGTTTTTAAAACATTACAAGGAGCAAAAGTAGAAACCTCTTGGGCTAATGATAATACTGCAATCTTAAAGTTAAAACGAAAGTTTGTTTTTGGTAAAGAGGAGATTGTAGCAACAGTAAAACCAAAAGACTCAACAGGTAAATACACGGTTGCAGGTAAATTAAACCTATGGCATGCGCAACAAAGAAATATTAACTTAACACTAGTTTCTGTTGATGGAGCGCCTATTGATAATATTGAGAAAAGGATTAAACAAATTTACAACAAAGCAGGAATTGATTTTAACATTTCTAAAGAAGCGATAAAACTAGATTTAAAAGATTTAGATGTTGGAGATAGTGATATACTTTCACACTATACAGAAGGAGAAAAGAAGATTATTGAAGCCTTTAAAAAAGCACCAGAAATTTCGGTTAAAAAAGATCAATATTATATTTTCTTTTTAAAGAATAGCGTAAAGCTGACGAATGATATTAATGGATTTATGCCATTAAAACGTCAATTCGGATTTGTATTTAAAGAAGACGACGCTGGGCGCATAGCAGCGCATGAAATTGGACATGGTATTTTTGGTTTAAAGCACCCTTGGGATCAGTACGAAACAAAAAGAGGAGCGAGTACCTATTTGATGGATAGCGGAAATACGGGTACTGATTTTAGCCATATGGATTGGCAAAAATTACATGCACCAGGAATTCAATTGTATTGGTTCCAAGGAGATGAGGCAGGTGAATTCTCTCCTTCTGAGTTTATGATTGGATATAATGTAATTCCTGATGCTTTTTCAAACTATATTATTACTGATAAATCAGGGTATTCTTTTGTGTCTAAAGCTGGAAAGTTTATTACAATACCTAAAAATGTAAAAGATGTTACTTTTGGTGGAAATGGAGAACTTGCGGCATTCACATTACCAGAAAACGGAAAGTTAGAAAGGTATGTGGCTGCTCGAAAGGGGGAAAAATTTAGAGGTTTTGTAAAGTCTCTTGATAGTAAAATAGATTGGAAAAAAAGAGTTTATAAAGACAAAATTTCAAATACCTTGGGAGTAGGTGTTAACTTAAAAGTTTATACGGGAAAATTAGTAAAAACAAAGGATTCTTGTGGGATAGATTTATATGAAGGAACATTTAAAAACAATGTAGATAAGAATGAATGGAATAGTGGAGGAAACGGGCTTGTAATATCTAATTCTTACATTGCTTTTTCAAGTATAGCAAACAAGAAACTATTGAAGAAGAAGATTAAATCACCGGAAGCTTGTGATTTATGTACGAAAGGAGAAAAGTTTTATAATGATTATAGCTACCTAGCTAAAAATGATGTAGCAAAACAAGCATTAATAAAAACTGCAAAATTATTATGTGAGAACCCAGCTTTTTATGAAGTGCTTTTAGCTCAAATGCAAAAAGATTTTTCTGAAAACTTAGACAATATTTTTTGGCTATCAGATAAAGCAATTTATAGAAAGGCTAGAAATAAGTTTTGGGAAAGAGAAGATGCTTTTGTATTGTATTATGAAGCTCTAAAAAGAGTTAAAGAAAATATTGAAAAGTTTAATAAAGATTTAAATGTTAATGCTTCTAAAAGAGAGTATTATTCGGCTTTATACTACTTAAATGATAAGTTTATAACATCTTTATCTTACGATCAAAAGAGAGATTTAGTATCGGGAATATTTGAGCATAACCATTTTATCACTGAGAGTGTTTTTGACAGTAAAAGAAGCGATGCTACACTTTTTAGAAAAATATTATCAGGTTTTGAAACTGAAGATTATAAAAAACTTATTAAATACATAATTGATAATAAGTCAAATACAGTTTTTGGTAAAAGTAAGAGAAACGCTTTGTTTGAAATAGCATATGCTTCCGATTTAGTAAAGTTGGGAAGTATGGATGTCTTTACAAAGTTGGAATTATTAGAAGTTCTACTTGATGGTAATTTGACAAACTTTTTTGGAAATAATCAGGATGCAATAATAACGAAAGTTGTAAAGTCAGTTAAAGGTTCTGAAGCTTCAGAATTTTTTAATCAATTGGAAACCTCAGAAAATTATAGTATAGATAATGCGCCTCTTTTGTATAATTTGAAGAAAAAATTATCAGATTTTTTTAATTCTAAAACCCCATATACAGAGTTCTTTAAAGAAATTAAAAGGTTGTCCGATGCTAAGAATAAAATAGATATAGTTGGAAAATTTATACCTAAGGTTAATTTAAAATGGGATGTAGAACAGAAAGACTATGTACTAGTATCATTTGTATCAAATAAAAATGATTTTATTTATAGCTACGATAAAAGTAAACATACTGTTGGGATAAAAAAATGTAAAAATTATTCTTATTCTTTAAATAATAAGACAGGTAATTATAGCAAAACATGTGATGGATGGGAACAATTGTTAGAGGCGGGAAGTTCACCTTTTGAGTTAATAGGTATTACCATTATGAATGATGTATCTCCATTTACAGGGAATTGTAAAGATGGTAAAGGACAAGGGGAGATATGTGGGGAAATGCTGGTAATACCTGCAATTTTTATAGATTACCTAGATAAAAAAGTAGATACACAAAGGTGGAAAAACTTTGGTTGGAATACATTTAATGTAATTATAACAGTTTCTACTTTCGGAGAAGGAGCAGCTGCAATTTCTGCAATAAGAAGCGCTCAGGCAGGGACAAGATTAGCAGTAGCAGGTAAGCACTGGTATACTCTTCTTGATTTTACTTATACAGTAACAGATTTAAGCTTAAAGGTAGCAAATGTAGATATGCCTAAAGAATGGGGGTATGTGGGGTATTTATTTGCAGCTAAAACAAGTTATGATCTATTGCAACAAGGAGGGTTAAAAGGACTGGCCTATTTGAAAAAATCTTCACGAAGTAAGAGAAAAGAAATTGTAGATGAGTTAGGAGTTAAAAAGAAAGGAGAAGATTTAAGTGATGATGATATCGAAGATTTCATTGAGGAAGCAGAAAAGAAAATTCAAAAAGAAGGAACCAAAGAGATAAAGGATGAATATCAAAATGCATTGAAAAATCTAGATAATTTTGATGTATTTAAACAAAGTGTTTTATCTAAAATTGATAAATTCCAAGAATCAAATGAAGTATTTAGAGAATGGGTGAAAAAATTAGATGATAACCCAGAACTTATTAAGAATTTAGATGAGTTAGATGTTGCAGATTTAGAACAGTTTGCTAAAGATTTTGACTTTGGTAGTACTACAATAGCTAATAAATTTATAGGAGATACTGATTTAGTAAAAGCTTGGAGGGTTTTAAAGAGATTTCCAAAAATTAGAGTAAAAGAAGGAAATGTTGAAGTTTTGGCTAAAATTCATAAAAGGTTTCAGTATAATAATGAAGAGTCATTTAAAGGTTTAAATAAACTTTTTAACGAAGGTAGCGAAGTAGCAAGTAAGCAAAAGTTATTGGACGGATTAAAAGAGGTTAATAAGTTGTTTGAAACTAATTTACCTGTTAAGTTTAGTGCTATAAAAAGAGGGAATGTTACTGTTAATTATGATGCTAAAATTGTTGATAGATATGGTAGAGGAGAAGAATTAGCCAGATATGTAGATGGAATATTACAAAAGAAGAAAGTAATACCAGATGGAGATGAGGTAAAAATAGTAAAGGAAGGAGAGACTCCTGATGAAGATTTGCTGAGGAAAGGTGATGAGCTTGGTTATAGAAGAATAGCAGAAGAGTCTAATTTGGCAAACTATACGAAATTAAGAAATCATTTAGGGAATTCAAGAATTAAGCAATATCTGAAAAATAAGGAATTAAGGATATTTGAAAAAACAATTAAAAGAAGTAACCCAAAAGTTCTTGAATTTATGAATAAATTAGATGAATTTGATTTTGCGGAAGTTGTTAGGGGGTATAGAGATTTGAAGAGAAATGAAAAATTAGGAACTTTTGATAAAGCAATAAGTAATATTGAAGATTTTTCAGGCAAATATGGTTGGTTTAGTTATTGGAAATTGACTCCAGGTATGAAGTATTCCTTGACTACTATTGAAGATCTGAAAAATGCCGGTTTATTACTTCCTACAGGTAAAGCAACAGATATTCAATTAGCATCTATTCAGGCTTTTACTAGAAAAGGAGATTTTATTAATGTTCCTATGAGATATAATAAATCTTATTTAGGGGAATATGCAGAAAAAGGATTTATACATGTGAAAGAATGTTTAGAAGAACTAAGAAAAATTTCGTCAAGAAATTATAAAGGAAAGACAGTAGTAAGTGGAAAAACTTTTACTAAATCTGACTTTGAAAGTAAATTTGTAAATGGTACAGGAAAGGATATCACTTATGAAAGTTTTATATCAACTACTACGAAACAATCTGTAGCAGAAGGTTTTACGAAATTAACAGTTAAATGGGCAGGAGAAGGAGAAAAGGTAGCTATTATTCAACGTATTGTTACTAAAGATGGAGTTTATATAGACGATTTATCTGATTGGGGAGCAAATTTAGGACCAAGTAGACATGCTAATGAACCTATTAGTATACAAGTTCAGGATGAAGTATTATTAAGTCCTAGTAAGTTAGAACAAACAGGAGAACCAATTCCTGTAATGGAAAATGGACAGCAAAAGTTAATTCATTTTAACGAAAATGGTGTTGAGAAGACAATGAAAGTCTATTATGTTGATTTTAAACAAATTTAAAAGCATGAAACGTATTAAACCTAACGAAATTTCAGAAAATTTAAGCGAGGAGCAGTTAGAGATTTTAGCAAAAATGGCAAATGAAATACCTGTTTCAAACGAATGGATTGAGTGTTCTAAAAAACTTAATGAAGACCAAAAGAGTTTAGTTTATCGTAAGCGTGGAGAGTTAAGAGAAAGAGAGGAAGAAGAGAGGTTGTTAAAAATGACAGAAGAAGAAAAAATGAAAGAAGATAAAAAGTGGCAGCTATGGTACAGTGATATTGATAGTAATAGTTTTCATGGAAATATGGGACAGCCAGAAACACCTGAAGAATTTAAAAGAAGGTATGGAGTTTGGCCATCTGGACACGAAGAAGAGTGAATTAGTTTAATAGTTAAGTAAACTTGTAATAATTTAAATTAGTTAATTATAGAGATGAAGTTTTTTGATTACATGCTAAAATTTGGTTTCGGAATAGCTCTTGGTTTAGTAATTATTTTTAAAGTAAGTCCTATACTTTTTAATAAAGCTAAAGAATTAAAAGATGAAATATTTGAGGAAGATAAATTGCATTTTTTGTCACTAGAGAGTTTTATACCAAATGATTATGAGGATATAAGATTAAGAGGAGAACTCTCTAAAGGAAAAAGGTTTACTAACATTTATGAAGTATCACAAAACCCTTCTTACAATAACCTTTTAGAGGTTTTATTTAGTAGAGGAATAATTGATAAGAGAGATTTGAAAGGGAAATTGCCCTTTAGTTTAACATCTCAACAGTTAAGTAATTTTGGGTTAATAAAAGTAAAATTCAATAATGAAGATAGGAGCGTAGAAAAGTTAATTATTGATAATAAATATATTATAGGTACGAAACCCTCTACTGCGAGAATATGGTTTATTTATTTCTTAGGAAGTGTAATTTTTCTTTTAGGTATGTCGAGTTTATTGGTAACATTAATAATGTTATACAAAAATGTGATGATTTTTATGAGAACAGAAAAATTACCTGACTTACCAAATACTGTTGAGACTAAAAAAGAAGGGTTAAAGTTTTTAATGAAATGGTTTAGAAAGAACAAATAGGGTTAAGAATAGTTATGGATATTAAAAAGGTATTATTTTGCGTGATTTTGTTTTTGAGTGGAGTTTATTGCTATGCTCAAAAGTATAAAATTACCTATACGGCTTTTGCACAAGCAGAACCTTGTGATCCAGACCCAATCAGAAATTCGTATGATAGAATTTTATTGGAAAATACAAATACCAATCAAGCAGCTGTTTTGGCGTTTGCACATTGTAATGATTTGATAGATGATAGAGTAAATTTTGTAGCGTATGTAAACTTTTTACCAAATGCAATTTCAGAAAGATTATATGCAGAGAATACTAGAGGGGATGTTGTTATAAATGAATACCAAAGGGTTCCTGTAAATTTTGATCATTGTGATTCTAAATCTACTAGATTATCTAAGTTTAATAACACCATAAAAGTTGATATTGAACCTTATACAGAAATTAACCCACAACCAGCAGATAATGCATTGTGTAAAATCACCTTAAACGTTGATGTAAAGGGTTTTGCTCCTGAGGTCTATCGATGGCAGTACTATGATGTTTTAAGCACAGCAGTTGATAAATGGACAGATTTTCCAAACGGCTTTCAAGGGGTAGATACAATAACATTCGGATTAGAAGAATTGTTTGGAAATAGAGCTAATTTATATTACCGCAAGTCAATTCAATTTAGGATGCAACGTTATTGTACTGGTAAAATAACAAACCAAATTAGTTATGTTATGATTGGTTGTTCACCAGGAATAGATAACGTGGTAGAGAAAAGTACCAATTGTAATTATTCTAGTGATGGAGGCTTTACCCTAAACTTTGATAGAGATTTATATGCAAACGAAACAATAGTTATCACACTATATGACCAAAATGATGAGAGTAAATTATATGGACAAGAACATACAAATACGATTATAAATAATGGAAATGGAACTTATAGGTATACTTGGCAAGCAGCCTTAGACAATGGGAGTTATAAAATAAAATTTCAAACACATAATAAAAATGAAGGGATTGCTAGTACGGATCCTTCATGGAATAGCTTAGATTTCTATGAAAATATCGTAATAGGTAGTCCTAAAAACGTGAGCTATTCTGTAACAGGAATGTCTGATCAAACCTGTTTCTCAGAAAAAGATGGATACATAGACTTAAATGCAGATGGAGAAAATGGAAGAACGTATTTATATCAATTGAGAAGAAATGGAGTTTTACAATACTTTAATGGAAGTAACTGGACAAATTATACGGGAAGTAATGAAAATACTGAAACATGGTTTGGCTTTACTAGTGGAAAAGACACTAGAATTAGAAAATTGAATAAAGGAAAGTATAGAGTAAAAGTAAGAGATTCGAAAGGGTGTTTTGCTAGATAAATTTAAAATGAGAAAGAAACGATTTAAAGTACTATTATCCCTAGCAGTGTTTTTTTATACGGGTTGGGTATTGGGGCAAAAAGAATATGCATATATGGTCGAAACCAAAATAACGGGCTATTTACATGCGAATAATAATTCTTTAAGTATTGGTACTGATAAAGGAAGTGTTGGAGGAACCAATTATATGGCTACTTTTTCTACACAAGGCAAAACGTATTACGATTTTTTTTATTTACAAGATGATTTTAACAAGGTAACTATTAATGTTAATAATTATGCTATCAGATTAAGAACATTTCCAGATTGTACTTACGAAAGAAAACGAGAAATAAATAGAGCAGATTTTGGGAACTTGTATTTGAATTTCAGTGGGTGTAGTTTTTCCCAACAATTATATTCTTTGCATACATATGATGACGAGAATGCCAAGAATAATGGAGTTTGTTTGGACAATAGTGTAACATTAAAATTCGGATATCACTGGAGATATAAATTGGAAGGAGGGAGTTGGACTGATTTCCCTGCGGAATATAATAATAGAATTATAACAACATTTAATTTTAAAGATTTATTAGCTAAAACAGGGGTAGATGTAGATAATTTATCAGCAAAAACAGTAAAGTTTCAAACAGGGTTTAATAACCAATATACCAATATTGTTACTTATAGTATTATTGCTTGTGCACCAAAATTGGTTGAAGATCCTTCCGTAAAAAATACAACATGTTACTATGATAGTGATGGTAAGTTTTCTTTAAAAGTCGATAGAGACTTGGTAAATAATGAACGACTCTTAGTTTCAATATTCTTTGAGTCTGCTCCTAATATTTATTCTTTTTATAAACAGGCAGAATCAAGTAGTTTACAATCTGATGGATTGGGTAACTTTATCTATAATTATGAAGGAAATCTCGCACCAGGAAATTATAAAGTTAAATATCAAGGATATTTAGGTACAGGAATGATTGATAAAGATGACCCTTCATGGACACAATTGGCTTTCTCAAATCCATTTACTATAGGGACGCCAACAAATGTTTCCTTTTCTATTGTAAATACAGCTAATGAAAGTTGTTTTAAAGCTAATAATGGATATATAGATATTCATGCAGATGGAGAAGATGGAAGAACTTATTTATATCAACTTAAAAAGGATGGAATAGTCCAATTTTTTAATGGAACTAGCTGGGTAAATTATACAGGGAGTAATGAAAAAACTGAAACATGGTTTGCTTTTACAAATGGAAAAAACACTAGGGTAAGTAAGTTAAATAAAGGAAAATATCAAATAAAAGTTAAGGACTCACAAGAGTGTTTTGCTAGGTAAGTTTAAAATGAAAAAGAAGTTTGTAATCATATTAATTTTAAGCAGTTTTTCTGCATTAGGACAAGAGTATAGTCTTTGGTATACAACAAGAGATTATCAAGGTACTTCAAGTAAGACATATACAGTTACGTATACTACCAAAGATAATGTTCAAACAAGGAACCCAGAGTCAAAAATACACCCCTTTGGTGTATCGAAATTACCTTTGAAAATAAGTGTTAATGATAATTTATATACCTCCGGAAGTTTTGTTTTTTTAATTTGTTCATTTTCAGAATTTCAAGAGGTTAACAAATATGAATATCTAACAGCCGGTTATAATAGTCCAACTATTGAGTTATGTATTAAAAACATGACTAAAACGCCATCAGAATTAAATACATATTCTTTCTTTTCCATCTTATTACCACATTATGTGCAACCAACGGATACCAAAAGATCCATTAATGATTTATTGTTTAAAACAACTCAGAATAGTTTTGCAGATCCAATAATAAAAGTTCCAGAAATTATTTGGAAATATAATTATAACAATAAAGGATTTGTTGATTTTCCTGAGGAAATAAGACATAATTTTCCAATGAAATCTACTATCGGAGAAATATTAAAGAATGAGACGATAGAAGTTGGTAAGAGTATAAAAATTAAAGCTGTGTTGGATAATACCAATTTGATTTCTTTTAGACAACCAGCTTTTAATCCACCAGTGATTAGATTACCAATTATTTCTACCGAAATATTTAATTTTAATATTATTTCTGCATCACCAGAATTGAACGCTATAGAATCAAAAGAAACATCATGCTTTTATAATTCTGATGGTAGTTTTGTTTTAAATTTAAAAAGAGATTTGTACCCCAACGAAAAACTAGCAATTATCGTTTATGAACAAAATATACTTTCTGGTAATTTTGATATTATAAAGACCCAAAACTTAGATATTAAATCTTTAGAAAAAGTTAGTGAAACAAGTTATAAGTATGAATGGACTAAAACTTTATCAAAAGGGACGTATAAAGTAAAATACCAAACAGGAGAAAAAGGAACGCCTATAGACCCTAATGATATTTCTTGGTCTAGTTTAATTCCTACGGATTTAACAATTGGTTCACCAGAAAAAGTTAGTTTTTCTATTATTGGAGCTTCTGATCAAAAATGTTTTAGTGTAAACGATGGTTATATTGATGTTAAAGCAAATGGTGAAGATGGTAGAACTTATTTATATCAACTTGAAAAGGATGGAGTTGTGCAATTTTTTAATGGAAGTAGCTGGGCAAATTATACGGGAAGCAATGAAAATACAGAGACTTGGTTTGCCTTTACAAGTGGGAAAAACACAAGGGTAAGTAAGTTAAATAAAGGAAAATATAAAATAAAAGTTAAGGACTCACAAGAGTGTTTTGCTAGGTAAAAGAAAAAGAATATTGTTAATGATACAATTGAAGAGTAAAGTACGAAAGGTACTTTTGAGCATGGGAATATTGTTGGTACAAGGAGTTTTTGGACAACAAATAGATTTTGAAAATATAGGAAGAGGAAAGCCATTTAAGGTAAGTGGTAATATTGCTGCGAATTCGGTATTTTATTCGTCAAATCAAAATTCAGCTAGAGCACCATTCACCTATTTTTTACAAGGAGGATTGAATTTTAGTATATATGAATTTTCAATTCCAGTAAGTTATAGTTTTTCAAATCAAGGAGAAGATCTAGAATATCAATTACCATTTAGTTTTAACCGTTTAAGTTTACATCCTAAATACAAATGGGTTCAAGCACATATTGGAGATGTAAATATGAGCTTTTCTCCTTACACCTTAGCAGGACATCAGTTTACAGGAGCAGGAGTAGACTTAACACCAAAAGGAGCAATTACCTTTTCAGCTATGTATGGTCGATTATTAAAAGCTACTGAAGATACGGGTGATGATAGAACGCAACCTGCTTTTAAACGTATGGGATATGGAGCAAAGATTGGATTTAAAAAAGAGAAATATAATATTGAAGTTATTGGTTTTTATGCCAAAGATGAAATAAATTCAATAAATACAATTCCTGAAGACAAAAATATCTTACCTAAAGAAAACCTTGTACTTAGTATGTCTGGTTCTGTAACCGTAATGGAAGGATTACGATTTAAAGGAGAATATGCATCCACTGCAATTACACAAGATTTAAGAGCGCAAGAAGTAGGACATAGTAGCGGAGTAGCAGGTTTATTATTTAATAATAGAGCCTCTACGGAGTTTTACAAAGCTTTTAAGACAGAAATGGAGTATAGCTTTGATAAATATCGTTTTGGGGTGGGATATGAGCGTATAGATCCAGGGTACCAGACTCTTGGAGCTTATTTCTTTAACAACGATTTTGAAAATATTACTTTAAATGCAAATACTGTATTGTTTGATAACAAGTTAAACTTAGCGTTTAATATAGGGTATCAAAGAGACGATTTAGCAAATCAAAAGGAAACGAGTACTAGTAGAACCGTTGGGAGTGTAAATGCTACATATACATTAAGTAAAAAAGTGAATATAACGGGGGGGTATTCAAATTTCACAACGTTTACCAATAATAGATTAGATCAGTTTGACAATATCAACGATGATAACTTACTAGATAACCAAGCAGAACTATTTGATTATAAGCAACTTTCTCAAAATGCAAATGTTAATGTAGCTTATATACTAGAAAGTAGTAAAAGTAGAAGGCAAAATTTAAATGTGAATTATGCATTGGCTACTGTGGCAAATGAAGAAAATGGAATCGTAAGGATTGGAAACGGATCTACGTTCCATAACTTTAATACCTCATATACCTTAGGGCTACCAAATAAAAAAATGAATATTACTTCAGCAATCAATACTACATACAATACCATTGGTAGAGAAGAAGCATATACATGGGGTCCTACAGTATCGGTTAATAAGAAGTTTTTTAAAGATAAATTGAATACCACTTTTAGTACTTCTTATAATCAAAATAACAGTGAACAAACACAGGCAAGTGCAACAAATTTTAGATTCAATGCAAATTATGTATATAAAGAAAAGCATAATTTTAATTTAAATGCAATCCAATTATTTAGAAGTAATACATCTCGAAATACACAAGATTTAACAGTAACATTTGGGTATAATTATGGATTTGATTTATCTGCTAAGAAGAATAAAAGAGAGAAAGCAAAGAAAGACAAGTTTACAATAGTCTATAAAGAGCATACTTTTATAGGTGAACCAAATGAAATAACTCCAGAGATTTTTATAGTTACGAAGCAGAAGAAGTATGCTGAGATTAAAGAAGTAGCCGAGGTTGCTGAGGAAATAAATACAATGGAACAGGAGTTAAAAGATGCAGAATTAAAATCAAAATCAAAGTATAAAAAAACAGCATTAAAATACTTAGAGTTTGTAGATAAGAATCAAAACTATTTAGATACTTATTATGAACTAGCTTTTGCAGGATTGAAGAAACTATATAGAGATGCAAAAAGAATAGAGTGGAATGTAGAAAACAAATACAATAAAGCAGTGTCTATTTATAACAATTCTGATAGAAAAGAAAACATAAAGTTGAAGCAATTTTTGGCTAAAAGAAAAAGAGCCTATGAGGCGAATAAGTTTATGTTAAAAGAGTTAGAGGGACTTAAGTATGATCATTTAAAGCAAAAAGAAGGTTTATTACATACTTTTAAAAAACAACATTTAAACACAATCTTTAAAATGTTGAATGAAGGAAAAACCAGAGCAGAGATTGCCATCTATATCGAATTAGGGTTTGCAAAGTTATATCATGCAAAAACGCCTAAGTAGTAGCTTTGAATTTTATTATACTTAATAGGCTTTTAAATAAACCCAATGATTGTTTTCTCGAGAGAATGAAGAGTTTTCATGAATAATGTCTAACTGACCATTTTCCATAAAATAAGCCTTGAATTCAACTGTTCCGATAGTATCATAAGGCTTTCCTTTGGAAGCGTTTAAAACTTCTAATTTTAGCCATTGTACCGATTTAGTCCACGCTAAAATTTCTTTTTTCTCTCTCTTTTTAGGACGAGTAGAGGAGTGATGACTTTTTTGAAGATACTCAATATTAGCAAGAACAAAAGCACTATACCTTGAACGCATTAATTGTTCGGCTGTTAGAACATTGTCGATGTTGGTATGTGCTATTTTGCAACAATCAGCATACTTTTTATTTGGATTGCATGGACATTGCATGATTATTAGTTTAAAGGTTCAATATTTTCTTTAATTCTATAGCATCGTTCTTCTCCAAGATAAAGTGGATTTCCATGTTTTTCAGACCAAAAGCCATCCAATATATCTTTAGTTAAACATTGATAAACAACAACACCTTTATAGGTTTTCTCATCTTCTCCTGTATAGAAAAAATTAATAACCAAAATGTTGTTTTTGAAAAAGCCATGACCATACTGTTCTTGGTTGTTATTAATAATCCATTTCGCTTGAATTCTGTTATTTGAATCCAACGTTAAACTCAACTTACCACGGTAAGCAACATCACTTTCATTTTGATTACTTCCAATAAGAGTATATTCACCAACTAAGTCTTGTATTGTCATTTCTAGAATAAAAGGACAAAATTACAATATTTCTACGCTTTTATTAACTATGAAATCATAGATAGATATACAGAAGCAAAAGAATCTTTTCCCTTTTTAGTCAAAGAAGATTGAATCATAGAGAAAAGTAATTTAATGTAATAAGTCGATTTTACGGTGTTTTGATCTAAATCATCTTCATAAAAAACAGCATAATCTATAATCCAAGAATTGAAAATGATTAACAATCCGTGAATTTTCTTTCTAAGTAGCTTATCATCATTGGTAGGATGCATGTATTCATTTTCCATTAAGAAAATAGCTATTCTATATATAACAGAATGATACACTTTAGAACGTTCAATAGTTTTGGCTTTGATATTAGGGTATCGGGTAATAATATCATAACTGTTTAATAGAAAAAAACGATACTTAAAAGTTAAGTCCATTAACTGTTTTAAACTTTGAAGCATAAAATCAAACTCAAAAATTTCTCCCTCTAAATTTTCAAGACTTTCATCCATTTCATCTAGGAAATTTTGATGAAGACGAAGAACAATATCATCTTTTTTTGGAAAGTGGTAACATAAATTTCCATAACTAATGCCCATTTCTTCACTAATAGTTTTGCTGGAAATATTCATGTAGCCCTCTTTATTAAAGAGATTTAAGGCTGCCTCTAATATTCGATCTTTTGTGTTCATAAAATCAAAATTAGGCATTTTTGCCTATTGTATGAAATTTATCTATATATTTGTCTAGGCATTTTTGCCTAATTAAATAAAAAGAATATGAACTCAGAAGCAATAACCATGAATATTGGAGGTTCGTTTTTAGTAAAAAATGAATCCTTAGATAACTTTTATACGACCGAATTGAAAACAGAAGAATCAATTATGATTCAAGAATCGGCAACTCAATTTTTAGAAACAGAAATTGAACCTAATATAGAGGTGTTAGAATCGATAGCTGGAATAGATAAAACACCTGAACTACT
This sequence comes from uncultured Tenacibaculum sp., assembly GCF_947498805.1. Taxonomy (GTDB): domain Bacteria; phylum Bacteroidota; class Bacteroidia; order Flavobacteriales; family Flavobacteriaceae; genus Polaribacter. Next base: position 555,032 of record NZ_CANMLT010000001.1, read on the forward strand.
TAAGAAGTGTGGAGATTTGGGTTTTTTAAGTTTAGAGGTTTCTGAGGAGTATAATGGTGTTAATCTATCATTAAAAGATGTACTTCATTTTGTAGAATCGATGAGTAAAGGACATTCATTTGGCGGGGCTTTAGGTGTACAAACGAGTATTGGTATTGCACCTGTTTTGTTATATGGAAGTGATTTCCTAAAGGAACAGTATATTCCAAAAATGACGGATGGTACCTTTATTTCAGCATTTGCCTTAACAGAACCAAATGCAGGAAGTGATGCCAATGCAGGTAAAACAAAAGCGGTAATAAATAACGATGGTAATTATGTTATCAACGGACAAAAAGCTTGGATATCAAATGCAGGAATCGCGAATATGTTCATTGTTTTTGCTAAAATAGAAGACGATAAGAATTTATCTGCATTTGTAGTCGATCGAACTTTTGGAGGAATTAGTTTTGGTCCTGAAGAAAAGAAAATGGGATTGTCTGGTTGGAGTACAAGACAAGTGTTTTTTGAAAATACCATTGTGCCTTCAACACATTTACTAGGGGAACGAAACAAAGGTCTTAAAATAGCGCTAAATACTTTAAATACAGGTAGAATTAAGCTAGCGGCATCTTGTATAGGAATTGGTAAATTGGCTTTAGAACATTCAGTTGATTACGCTATAGAAAGAGAACAATTTGGTAAATCAATTCTTGAGTTTGGAGCTATGAAAGATAAGATAGCTAAAATGACTAGTAAGATATTTACCAATGAGGCTATTGTTTATAGGGTGGCAAATGCTATTGATGAAAATTGTGAAGTACTGTCACAAACCATGTCGTTTTCTGAAGCAAAAATAGAAGCCCTAAAAGAGTTTAGTATAGAATGTGCAATAGCCAAGGTTTACGGATCAGAAGCGCAAGATTATATTGTAGATGAAAGTGTTCAAATATATGGAGGAATGGGATTCTCGGCAGAATCACCTGTAGAAAGATTGTATAGAGGAGCTCGTATTAGTAGAATTTTTGAAGGAACTAATGAAATTAACAGATTAGTTATTATCAAAGAATTCTTAAAAAAAGGAATGAAAGGAGAAATAGATTTCTTTACACCATATACCCAATTGATGTCTGAACTTTCAGAACCTGTAGCTACTTTTTCAGAAGATACTATTGAAAGATATGAACAATTGGTTGTTAACTTAAGAAACTTGTCTGTAATTACTACAGGAGTTTGTGCACAACAATACATGACGCAGTTGGCTGAAGAGCAGGAAATAGCCATGCATATTTCAGATATGTTAATTACAATTTACGCCTTGGAAAGTGTTGTACTTCGTATTAAAAAATTAAAAGAAGTAGGGAAATATGATAGTATTATTCATGATTCTTTATTAAAAACCATTGGTTTTGATTGCTTCAATGCAATGGAAAATACCATTAAAAACTTATTAGCTTGTTTTGATAAAGAGGAAGATGCTACGATCATAAAACAAGCACTTGAAAAATATGCACATTTACCACATAGTAATGTAAAAGAGGCGCGCAGAACAATATGTTCATTTATTAAAGAATCGAAAGGAGTATATAATTTAAGCAAGTAAGGTATATGTATACTGAAGAGAATTTCTATTTTGATTATTCCCACGAGGTAATTCAAAACATACAAAAAGAAATTAGGCTAAAATATGGAGTACTAAATACAAATGAATACGCTATTAAAGCTTATGAGTATGTAAGAGATACTTGGGAATATTATCCATATCATTTTAGCTTAAATGAAGAAGATTGGAAAGCATCGAGTTTGGCAAAACGTAAGACAGGACACTGTCTAGAAAAGGCTACAATTTTAATAGCTTTATTAAGAGCTAAAAACATTCCAAGTCGATTAGGATTGGCTAAGGTTAAAAACCATTTAGCTGTAGACAAGATTGTTGAAACTTTGCAAAGTGATGAATTAGTTCCTCATGGATATGTTGAGGTCTATTTACATGGTAAATGGGTCAAGGCAACTCCCGCTTTTAATAAAACTCTTTGTGATTTTTTAGGAGTGAATGTTTTAGATTTCGATGGAAAAGTAGATTCTATTTTTCATGAATACGATAGTAATGAAAAGCATAAGTTTATGGAATATTTAGACGACTATGGAACATTTAATGAAGTTCCATTGGACTATATGTTTGAATTAATGAAAGAACATTACCCCATAGTAAATCAAAGAAAAATTGAAAAGGGAGAAGTTTTAGACTTATCTAAGTTATAATTAAGAAGGGTTTCATTGTATAAATGAAACCTTTTTCATTTTTAAGAGCAACTGCATTTTGCTTAACTTAGCAGCATGCAAGAATTTATAGATTATATAAAAGGATTTATCGATTTAAAAGAAGAAACCGCTCAACATATTTTAAGTGTAGCTAAGGAAGAATCTTTTGAAAAAGGAGGGCAAATTCTAAACATTGGAAAAACATGTAAGCATTTGTATTTTCTAAAAGAGGGAAGTGTTCGAAGTTTTATGTATCAAAAAGGAAAAGACATAACACACTGGGTTTATGGAGACAAATCTCTATTTACTTCTTGGGGAAGTTATGTTATGCAAAACCCTTCTAATGAATATTTAGAAGCCATAGATGAATGTAAGGTAATTGCGATTTCATATGATAATTGGCAATTATTATATAAAGAACATCCGGAGTTAGAACGATTTGGACGTTTAATGATGGAGCAGGAGCTAGCAATCATTGATGAATTTTATAAAGGATACTATTTTTTATCTGCCAAAGAGAAATATGAGTTATTAATAAGTGCTTATCCTCGAATTACACAGATTGCAAACTTAGGACATATTGCATCTATGCTAGGAATAAGTCAAGAAACACTTAGTAGAATTAGAGTAAAATAAAAGGGCCTTTTCATTAAAGAAAAAGCCCTAGCGTGAAAAGAGTGGGGGTTATTACCCTTCATTATTCACATGAAAAGAATCTTTGGTTTAAAAAACTCTTACTACGTTAAATCCAAAGGAAATATCTCCCTTTCCCCAATCTCCCTGCGCTTTAGTTAAAAAGGCACTATCGTTACTTCCTCGTGCGTTTGAGAATAATAATTGAAACACATGTCCACCTGTTTCAATATCAATACCCAACGTAAGAGGGTTGTTATAAACAGAGTTGCTATTTTTATTAAAGTTATAAGCGTAATCTAGGTTAATACTCATACGCTTACTAACCTTTAAACGCCCTCCAACTCCCATTAAAAACTGATTGTGATTTCTTGCTTTTGTTGCATTTAAGTCTTGTAAGTTTTGGCGAACAAAAGAAGGAGCAAGTTCTAATGAGAAATTCTTAGAAACCCTACGAGAAGCTAAAAGTTGAAAAGTATAACTCATTCGGTCACCAAATCTTAAATTTGGATAGTTCTTCTTTTTTAATTCTGAATTAATATCTGCACTAGCATATCCCACTAAGTTTAAAGGAAACTTATTTGATTGTTTGGCAATCCTAACCTTAGCTGTTCCTGAGTATGTTTTTTCGAAACTATCTCTACTTAATCCTAATTGAATCCCATCCCAAAAACTGTATAGTAATTGAATTTTTGTATTGGCTTGATCTAATCCGAAAAATTCATCAATACCATCTTTTAAAGACCCGAATCGGTGTGCAACAACTAAATATAAGTCACCTTTGTCGGCAATTTTTGTTGATTGCAAATTTCCTATTTGCATTGCTTTAAAAGCAGGTAAATCAAATTGTTTTGTATGCTTAGTTTCATTGTCTAGTTCATCTAATAAATCATCTTGAGCACTTATACTTAGTGATAAAAAAAGAAGGATGAATAAAAAGTTTATTTTAGTATGCATTGATTTAATTTTATTTCGTCTAGTAAATCATCGTATCCAATGACACGACCTTTTATTGTTATTTTTTGATTTAAGTTTAATGTTGTGATTTTATCAGGAGTTTTAAACTGACAGAATATTTGGTTATTTAAGGTAACCCCTTTACTATCTAGTCCTGTAATTTCTCCTCTTAGTTCTACCACTTTTGAATTCCATTCATTAAAATTGGTACTGGCGATTTCTAAAAAATCAGCAGATGCTCCAGTATAGTTTGAATCCAGCTCTTCAATTGTTTTATGAGGTTTATACGCGTAAGTATATGCTCCGTATATAGCGACAACAAGAAGTAGTCCTATGAGGATGAGTTTATTTTTTTTCAACCAATTCATAATTTATAGTAACAATTATTTTATCAGCAATTTTCTTTCGAACAATGCTTGGTATTTTAATATTAAAATCTTGTGGTTTAACTGTGAAGCTACATGAAAGCTTAATGGTATTGTTTTGAAAAAGAACCTTGGCGGTAGTGTTAATTTCTTTCTTTTTTCCTCTTACCGTTAGTATTCCATTTAAAGGAAATTCTTGTTGATCTTTCATTCTTTCTATGGAAAAATCACTTAGTTTTCCTCTAAAGGTAGCTTTTGAGTACTTATCAGAATCCATGTAATTTTCATTAAAATGCTCTTGCATCAAGGCTACTTTAAATTGAAAAGCATTTACAAAAAGTTGCACAGCAATATCACCAGTAGCTACTTTTAAAATAGAAGTAGAACTATGGTTTGTAGCTTCAACTGGTTCAAAAGCCTCTACTGAAGCTTTGAAATGAGTTGTACCAGTTCTTGTAAAGTATTTTTGCGCGGCAATTGATTGTGAAATCAATAGTACTGCTAATATGATTAATTTTTTCATTAGTAATATTTTTAGATTATTCAATGTATCCATCTGTCTTCCACTTATCGAATAAAGCTCTTCTATCGGCAGTTAAAAGCCCGTTTTGCGGCATTGGATTGGCAGCATCATTTAAACGGGCTATTAAATTTCCATTTTGAGCCGAGTTTTTCACTTGATCATAGGTTTCAAGAATTAATCCATTGGCTGGGTTTACCGAACTATGACAGGTTAGGCAGTTATTAAATATGATTGGTTGAATGTCTCTTTGATAGGTGACTGTTCTATCTACAGGAGCTCCGGCTAGAGGAATTTCTGCAGTGGTACAACTAACACTTAATACAACAATTGCTAAATAAAATATTCTTCTCATTCTCTTAATTTTGAACATCAACATTGGTTACATTTTCTAATTTATTTTCTAATGGAGCTACTGTGAGCTTCTTGCTAATACTTAAAATATCTCCTTCTCCTGGAGCACCATCTCCACTTTTATCAGCAACAACAGTGAGATAATACTCTCCAGGGTGTAAGTATGTGTATAAGAAAGTATCTTCTTTATTTTCTAAGGCTGGGAAATGTAAAATGGTATCAAATGCAGCTACATCAGAAGTTAAAAATCCATTGGTGTCAGTTAAAGGATCTCTTGATAAGTACACCAACAAATTAGTATCTGTAATTTCACTATTTCTAGTAATATTAGTGGTTAATGTACCCAACCTTGGATGATCTGTAATTATATATGGGTCTCCAGATTGAGGAGCTAATTCATAAACATCATTATTGGTTTGGGAAGCTAAGAAAGTTGCGGATTTTGCTGGTTGTCCTGCTTGCTCTGTATATAAATGTTCTGGATTAAATCCATTAGCAAAGTCTAGACCATTATCAATAGTATTTTCAGGAAAACCAGTTGCATTTTGAGCAGCTTGTGCTAATTCCATATGCATTTTCTTTCCTTTGAAAGTCATGTGTCTAGAAGGTACACGATTCCCTAAATTACTTGTATATGAATTAAAGAAAAGCTCATCTCCTTTAAAACGAAGTTCCATGTACATAATTCCTGTTCCACCAACGGCATCTACAAGTCTGTAATATTTTCCTTCGGAATTTCGATCTTCAACTTTATCCATTACAAAATAACTTGTACGATAAATTCCATTTAATAGCCCTCCATTACGAGCCATAATGGTTCTTTTTCCTTTGTAATTGGTAACAAAGAATGAAGTAAATAGGTTTCCTAATGATCCACCTTCGTGAATACCGTGTATATGAGATTTTGAAATTGCTCTATAGTCCCAAGCAAACCAAGGATATTCATCGGCAATTACTTTATTGGTACCAACCCAATGTCCTTGCATTTTTTCAAGAAAATCAAATCCATCAATAGTAATATCTAAAGGGTTTACTTCTGTAACAGGATTTGTGGGAGGTATAAGGTTGGTTCCTCCAGTAATATCTCTTACGTTGTCTTCACAACCTATTAAAAAAAGAACAAATAATGTTCCTAAAAGAAAGTGTCTTTTTTTCATAATTTAGTTTCTGTTATTGTTTTCTTGTCCAAGTTTCTATTAATGGTTTCTTTCTTATATAAGTGGTAACTTTTAAAGTATCTTGATGCTTAACTTCTATTTGATAGTTTTGAGTATTGGTTTGAGTAGCTCCAGATACCGCATCTATAAAAAGGAGGTCTTTATACTGTAAATTTTTGATGAAAATATCTTTATCAGTACCTGTTTCATGTAGTATGGTTGTACCATCATTATAGTAAAGAAGTTTACCAACTATATGTTTGCTCACCTTTTCAAATTTGTAGGTAGCTTCATAAAATTTGTTATTGGTTTTCCAAATGCCAATAATCCTTTGATCAAAAGATTTGGAACAACCTAGAAGTAGAATTATGGTTATTAATAAAAAACGTTTCATGATTTATAGTTTAAAGCCGAGACAAAAATGTGAAGGATGTTAGAAAGTTTTTTTGACCTATGTCAAAATCATGCTTGAGCGCTTTTTTTGACCTATGTCAATTTGTTTTTATCAACCCAACAGTAGTTTTGGAGAAAACTTTTTAAGATGAAAAAATTAATGTTACGTTGGAATGTTGATACACCAAGAGATTTGATTATTATATTCTTTGTGTTTTCAATAACAGGGTCTTCTTCAGTATTAATAGGTAGACCTATATTAAAGTTTTTAGGAATAACATTGGAGTATATACATCCTATCATTTACTATCCATTATTTATTATTTCAAGCTTTATATTCTATCAAATATTTTTAGTGATATATGGGTGGGTTTTTGGACAATTCAACTTTTTTTGGAATATGGAAAAGAAGATGTTAAAGAGGTTTGGAATCACTATTTAATATTTCTCTCTATATTTAAGATATGAAGAGTACAACTAAATGGAGAACTATAATTGCATTGATATTAATGTACATTGCCATATTTATGAATTGGGAATGGGCATGGGGAATCCTTTTTTTGTTTTGGATTATTCCTGACTTATTTTCTGGGGTTACTTATTTTATTGAGCCTATTTTTAGAAAAAAGAATACGATTTTATACTGGGTAATTGTAATTTCCTGGTTATTAATGGCATTATATTCTTTATCCACTTTATTTATAGATGTAAATCAATTTTATTATTAATAATGAAAGACTTTTCTATTATTTCAATATTTAAAAAATACAAATGGAAAATATCTCTTACTTTTCTATTGCTAGTATTAGAAAATATAGCCAAAGTACTACAACCTTTGGTATTGGGAATAGCCATTAACGATTTAATCAATAAGAAAAATGACGGGCTATGGCTATTTTGTATTTTATACGGAATTGGTTTTGTGATTGGTACAATTAGAAGATATTATGATACGAGAGCGTATACATCAATTTATACAAATGTAGCTACTGAAATTGCCGAAAAGCAAAACGAAAAACAAATAGAGGTTTCGGCTATTGCGGCCAGAAGTGCTCTGGTAAAAGAGTTGGTTGATTTTTTTGAACATGATGTTACGCAAGCGTTTACCTCCGCCATTAGTGTAATAGGAGCATTGATAATGTTGGCTTTGTTTGATTGGTGGATTTTTGGTGGGTGTTTGTTGGCCATTATAATCATTGTACTAATCTATACTTTTAGTACACAGCGTATTTATAATTATAATATTGGTTTAAATGATGAATTAGAACATCGAATTAACGTATTGGAAAAAAGAGAGCATACTGGAATTTTTAACCATTTTAGAAATATTGCTAAATGGTTGGTGAAAATGTCGGATTTAGAAACTATAAATTTTTCAATCATCGAAATAGTACTTTTTGCTTTAGCCATTTTTGCGCTATATGCATCTGCAAGTGCTGTCAATGCAACTGCAGGAAGTATTTTTTCGGTATTAACGTATGTGTTGGAATTTTCAGGAGGTGTGTTTATGCTTCCTATTATTTTTCAACAAATTATTAGATTACAAGAAATAAGTTCGAGATTAAAAACAATATAAATGAAAAAGTGGAAAACAATTGTGGCTCTGGTATTGTTAGTGCTAGCTGTAATTTTTGAATGGGACTGGTTTTGGGCATTTTTTATCTTGATGGGATTATTGAATGTTTTAAAGAGTAAAACAATTCATTTTGTAGAGGAGGTATCTCTTGAAGAAACCCCAAGGTTGTACTGGACAATGATTTCGATTTGGTCGTTTTTGGCGTTATTTTCTATTTTAAATTATTTAAATATTTTGACTTAGGTCAAAGTGTAAATAGGCTATTGTACAGAACTTTGCAGTAAATAAAATATACAAAGATGAAACTGATTTTAACCTTAACACTCTCGATTCTTGCCTATTTTGGAATGGTCTATTACGGAGCAAGTTCACTCGTTATTTGGATTGTTTTGATAATCCTATGGACTGTTATAGATTATTTTACCTATGATAAACCATTTTCATGGACAGATTATATCATTTTGGTAATTGTATTATCATTAGTAGAAATTGGTTCTTGGTATAATTATTTTGGAGTCTTATAAGCGATTTTGACCTGTGTCAAAAGTAAAATAAACTACTCTAAGGATATTTGTATTAATTAAAAATTTAAAAAATGAGCAAAACAAGATTAATAATATATAGCATAGTAATAATAGCAACCATTGTTGGTATACCACATTATGTGGCAGATAATTTTAATATAGCCGAATATACCAATGAAACCGTTGATCGTTTCTTTTATATTTTTAACGATTTAAGTGTACTGTATATCATTGTACCATTTTTTGTACTTGAACTTGTTAGATATCTTGTCACGAAAAGATTAAACAAAGACTTAGCATTAGATTCAGTGGCGAATGTATTAACCGTAGGATTTTTTACTGTTATCAATTATATTTTAGGGTTTTTATTTGCAACAAAACTATACGTATGGGCTTGGGAATATCGTTTTTTTGATGAACTACCGTTAACTTGGGTAACCATTACATCTTGTATACTTTTGGCTGATTTTTTATATTATTGGGAACATCGATTAATGCACGAATTAGCTGCAGGATGGGTAACGCATACCGTACATCACAGTTCTCCCCATTTTAATATGTCGGTGGCGTATAGGTTTGGACCATTAGATGGATTTTTCCCATTATTCTTTTCGGTACCAGCCGTTATGTTAGGATTCAATCCGTTTTTAATGTTAGCAGCTGAACTATTTGTACAAACATTTCAAGCAGTATTGCATACAGAAATTATAGGTAAATTGTTTAAACCAATAGAGTATATTTTTAATACACCATCGCACCATCGTGTGCACCATGGTTCCAACAGACAGTATTGGGATAAAAACTATGCAGGAATTTTAATTATTTGGGATAGAATGTTAGGAACTTTTGAACCAGAGGAGGAAAAGGTAGTGTATGGTATTTCAGAACCTTTAAACAGCGTGAATCCGATTAAAGTATTTTTTCATGGAATTACCCGTTTCTATGATAAATTGAAACATACTAAGGGGGTTGGAAACAAGTTACTATCTTTTGTAAAAAGACCACATTGGATGCCTAAAGGCCAAACGTATCCGCCTCAACAAGCATCAGATAAATAATGTATAACTCAAAATGAATAGTAGAAAATGAAGATAGCAAATAGTATATTTAAAGTTTTAGGATATGTAATTATTCTTGGAGGGTTAGGAACATTAATTGTTTTTGCTTTGTATCCATCACAAGATGAATGGGAGTATTATATACAAGAAGCGTCTGTTGAAGAGCAGTATAGTACTGAAGATACAACAGAAGAAAAGCCCCAAAAAGTATCATCTACCGCAAAAACTGTTAAAAGTAAAAATACAGTTTCATTAATAGGAAAATGGAAAGTGGTATATAAGAGCTTAAATGGGGCCGTGGTTTATGATGTGAAGAAAGAAGGTAAAATATACAATGCTTTTACCTATGAAGTTCAAGATGAAAATGGTTACGGAGAAAAAGTTCCCTTAGTAAAAACCTTAATCATTAAATATTTCAATGGTAAAAAAGGAAAAGGAATTTATAAGGTAGAGTTTGAAGAAAAAAAATACGATATTCCATGTAAAATTAATTTAAAAGATAATAATACATTTCTACTAAGTTATGATTATTATGGGTATAAGGATACTGAAGTTTGGAAAAGAGAAAATTAAAACTTTATAAAAGATTATGAGTTCAACATCAAACAATAATAATTCAGAAGTTTCTAAAATGATGCACGCGCTTCCAGTTGAAGCATATACTTCACAGGAATGGTTCGATTTAGAAATGAAGCATCTTTTTTCTACTACCTGGCAATATGCTGGTTTGGTTGAAGACGTAGCAAATCCTGGAGATTATATTTCTGTTCAAGCAGGGTTGAATAATATATTTATTGTTAAAGGAAGAGATCATCGTTTAAGAGCTTTCCACAATATGTGTCGTCATAGAGGAACACAATTGTTAAGAGCAGTAGGAAAAAATCAAAAAGCGATTACTTGTCCTTATCACGATTGGACCTATGATTTAGAAGGCAAACTGGTTAGTATTCCGAAGAAAGACCAAGAATTTCCAGATTTAAACGGTAAGGAATTACATGAATGTGATTTAAACCTGCATGAAGCTTCAGTAGATATTTTTAAAGGAATGCTTTTTGTACATCCAGAAAAGAATGCCCCAAGTATTATGGAGTTTTTTGGTGAAGTGGAACCTTATTTAGGTCCGCATGTAGTTGAAGAATTGGTAGAATGGAGTGAAACAGATGGAGAACCTTTTTATGCTAAAGAAATTAAATCTAACTGGAAAATTGTAGTAGAAAATTATATTGATCATTATCATTTAGCACATTTACATGAAGGAACCTTGAATATGTACGACCATTCAAAAGCAGAGTTTGGGTGGAAAGGTCCGCACTATTGGTTTTATGAGCCATTGGTAGATGATTACTTAAAAGATGTAGACAATGCTGCGCAATTTCCACTAATTGAAAGTGTACCTAGAGAGAAAATAGGAGCCTATGTACCATGGTTATTCCCTAATATTGGTATTACCGAAGGAGAAGCACAATGGAATACTTTTCATGCAATTCCATTAGCTCCGGATAGAACATTGGTGGTAATTAGATCTAAGGTTGAAAATAAAAGTGAATGGGAGTTTACCAAACAATATGCAAAGTCTGCTATGAGTAAAGTTTGGCAGCATTATGGTAATAAAGGAAAGTATGAAGGAGAAAAAGATGATCCAATGGCTTCTGGAGATTTTATGGCTGAAGATATTTATGCATGTGAACAACAACAAAAATCGTTAAGTTCTCCGTATTTTAGTGTTGGTGCCAGAGCAGTTAGGGGAGAATATGCTATAATGCGATTTCAGGAAGAAGTAAAAAAATGGATGGAAGCTCATGGGGCTTTTGATAAAAAATAAAAGAAATATGATGAGAAAAATTGTACTAGGGTTAATGATTGTTTTAGCAGCCTGTAATACCGTACAAAATAAAAAGGACACTTCACAATCTTCACAAGATAATTTGAATATAGAGAACAAAGAAGTAATTGTATTAAAAGTAAATGCTCAAAAAGTAGATTGTTACGGAGCTCATGGTAAACAAAAATGTTTACAGATTAAAGAGTTAGGGGTAGATAGTACTTGGAAAAATCAATATGAAGGAATAGAGGGTTTTAATTACAGTCCAGGGTTTGTATACAATTTACAAGTGGAAAAGATAACATTAAAAGAAGCACCTCAAGATGCCTCTTCAATTTTTTACAAATTAATAGAAGTGTTGAAAAAAGAAAAGCCAATTACAGATGAAGAATTGGCAAAATTTCCAATGTTAGAAGTTACTGAAATAGCAAATGGGAAAGATGGCTATACGGCTACTTTAAAAGACAATAAAGGAGGATTGTATACCTGTACGATTAGTATTCCAAACCTAGAAGATAATTATGTGCAATTAAAAGTAGGAGATAAAGCAAGAATAGCTGGAGAATATGCTGAGAGCTATCCTGTACAAATCTTTGCTAAGCGAATTTTAAAAGTAGAATAAGATGTCTAAGTTTCATAAATTAAAAGTACTAGAAGTAAAAAAAGAAACGAATGATTCCGTTTCGGTATCCTTTGACGTTCCTTATGAACTGTATGAAACGTTTAATTTCAAAGCAGGACAATATGTAACCTTAAAATTTGTAATAAACGGAGAAGAAGCAAGACGTTCTTATTCTCTTTGTAGCAGTCCAGTATTGGAAAAACCTTTAAAAGTAGGGGTAAAACGTGTAAAAAAAGGATTAGTATCAAATTACATTAATGATAATTTAAAATCAGGAGATATAGTTGAGGTGATGGTTCCTGATGGACGCTTTTTTGCAGATGTTCAAAAAGAGAACTATAAAACTTATTATTTGTTTGCTGCTGGAAGTGGTATTACTCCAATACTTTCTATTTTAAGAACAGTGCTACTAACAGAAGAGAAGAGCTATGTGAACATGATTTATGGAAATAGAAATCAAGAAACCATCATGTTTAAAGAAGAGCTAGAAGCCTTGAAAAAAGAATTTCCAGAAAGGTTTGCCTTAGTATATACTTTAAGCAAGCCTAAAAGTAGCTTTTGGTCTTCTAAAAATAAAATGGATCATCGCAAAGGAAGAGTAGATAAAACGGCCATAGAATGGTTTATAAATGAATTTCCTCCTTATGCACAGAATGCAGAATATTTTATTTGTGGGCCTGGTACCATGATAGAAAATACTCAAAAAGTATTACAGAGTATGGATGTTCCAGATACCCGAATTTTTATTGAAAGCTTTGGAGGAGGAACATCTGAAGAAACTACAGAAGTCATCGATAATGCTAATTTAACTGCTAGTTTAGATGGAGAAGAAATAAACATACATATTCCAAAGGGTAAAACTATCTTACGAGCCATGTTAGATAATAACTATGATCCTCCATATTCATGTGAAGGAGGAGTGTGCTCTAGCTGTATGTGTAAGTTGAATAAAGGAGAGGTTTTCATGAAAAAGAACCTTGCCTTATCTGATGCTGATGTAAAGGATGGCTATATTTTAAGCTGTCAAAGTGTTCCTTTAACTGAAGAGGTAGCTATAGTTTTTGAATAATTCGTTTTTTAAAACTTTATGAATTAGTGATTTAATTTGTACATTTAGTCAATAACCATATTTCTAAATTACAAATTGAAATCATTTTTTAAACTCTCATTTCTTCTTTGTTTTTTAAGTGCCTCTTGCCTTTTTGCTCAAGAATTCCCACCTGTAACTAATTTTTTTCCTAAAGAGTATAAAGGAGAAAAGCAGAATTGGGCTATATCTCAAGACAAAGAAAAGACTATATACATAGCAAACAATCGAGGTTTACTTACCTATAATGGAGCTTCTTGGAGGCTATATGATTCTCCAAATGAAACGATTATTAGATCTGTAAAAGTTATTGATGATAAAGTTTTTACAGGGTGTTATATGGAGTTTGGTTATTGGGAGAAAAATGAACTAGATGAATTAGAATATACCTCACTATCTAAAGAAATCAGAGACCAATTAATAGAAGATGAACAATTTTGGAATATTTTATCTTTTGAAAATATGGTTGTTTTCCAATCGTTAAATCGAATTTATATCTATGATTTAACCAATAGGAGCTTTAATATACTGGGCTCAAATGAATCAATCACAAAAACATATCAAACTCAAAACACTATATATTTTCAAAAATCTAATCAAGGATTATTTAAGATAGAAGAAGGAAGAGAGTTGCTAGTTTCAGATGATAATATCCTTAAAGAAAATAGAGTTATAAATGTATTTCAGAAGAATGAAGATGTATTGGTTCTAATTGAAAATAAAGGGTTTTTCAAACTTTCAAATAAAGAACTAAAAGAATGGCAAACTTCTTTGAATTTGGAACTAAACACGGTAAATGTATACAATGCAATACAGTTGAAAAATGGAAATTTTGCATTGGGAACAATAGCTAATGGATTTATTCTTTTAGATACTAAAGGTCACTTGTTATATCAATTAAATAGAGAAAAAGGGCTCAATAATAACACAGTACTTTCCTTGTATGAAGATATTGATGAAGATATTTGGTTAGGTTTAGATAACGGAATTAGCTTAGTTAATGAAGAATCACCATTTACATTGTTTAATGATTTTATTGGAGATTTAGGAAGTATTTACGCTTCAGCTATTTTTAAAGAGTATTTATATTTAGGTACAAATCAAGGTTTGTTTTTTAAAAAAATGAACTCGTCAGATGACTTTAAACTGATTCAAGGAACAAAAGGTCAAGTATGGAGCTTAAAAGTAATTGATGAAACACTTTTTTGTGGGCATAATTTAGGAACCTTTACGGTAAATAGTGGTAAGGTAACTTTAGTATCGACTATTGAAGGAACATGGGATTTTAAGAAGATAAATGATTCTTTAGTATTACAAGGAAACTATGATGGGCTCTATGTTTTACAAAGAGAAGACGAGAACTGGAGTTTGAGGAACAAAATAGAAGGTTTTAATATCTCATCAAAACAGTTTGAGATTTTTAAAAGCACTAAGATTTTTGTAAATCATGAATATAAAGGAGTGTATGAATTAAAGGTTGATGAAGATTTTACTAGCACGTTTAAAATAAAAAAAGATACCGTAAATTTAGGAGTACATTCAAGTATTGCTTCATTTCAAAACAAAATTTATTTAGCCTATAAAAAAGGCATTTTTGAATATAACGAAGAAAATGCATCCTTTGTAAGAGATACTTCTTTAAGTAATATTTATAAAGACGACTTTATTTCGGGGAAATTAGTTATTCAGGATAATGAAATGTGGGCTTTTACACAATCTAGTTTAGCTCAAATAACACCAAGTAAACTTTCAAATGGGTTTGAAGTAAAGAAAATACCTTTAGATAATATTAAAAGAAACAGTGTTGTTGGGTACGAGAATATTTTAAAAATTGTTAAGAATCAATATTTGTTATGTTCCTCTTCTGGATATATTGTTATAAACACAGCAAAATTACCTCAGAAGGAATTTGAAGTAACGCTTAATAAAGTTTCGTTGAAAGGGAACAAAATAGACCATGAAGTCAATGGTGTTTTTAAGAATCATCAAAACAACTTAACCTTTACCTATAATGTTGCAGAATTTGATAAGTTCTTTTTACCGGAGTATCAATATCGCTTAGAAGGATTGGAAAAAGAATGGAGTAAATGGTCTACTAGTTATTCAAAAACTTTTGAAAGTCTACCAAACGGAAACTATACTTTTTTAGTACGGGGTAGAGTAGGTAGTATGTTATCTAAGAATGAAGCTAGTTATTCATTTGAAATAAAAAAACCTTGGTATGCAAGTAATTTTATGCTAGTAATTTATGTCATATCCTTTGTGTTATTTTCCATAGCAATGCATATGATGTATAGGAGATATTATAAAAAGCAACAAAGAAGAATTATACAAGAAAATCAAAAAGAATTGAAAATAGCACAAATAGAAAATGAAAAAGAAATCATTAAAATTAGAAATGAAAAATTAAGAAAAGACTTTAAAGATAAGAGTAAGGAATTGGCATCATCTATTATGAGTGTTGTAAAAAAGAACGAACTATTAACATCTATAAAGAATCAAATTGTTAGTGTTGATAATGGGCAACTAAAGCCTGTAATTAAATTGATAGACCAAAATTTAAAAGACAATGATGATTGGGAGTTCTTTCAAGAGGCCTTTAATAATGCAGATAGCGAGTTTTTACAGCGCCTAAAGAAATTACATTCTAATTTATCTCCTAATGATTTAAAACTCTGTGCTTATTTACGTCTAAATTTATCTTCTAAAGAAATAGCTCCGCTTTTTAATATATCTGTAAGAAGTGTTGAAATTAAACGCTATAGACTACGTAAAAAAATGAATCTTCAACACGAAAACAACTTAGTTGATTATATTTTAAATCTATAGAAACTTTACACATTCGTTTTTAACACGGTTTTTACCTATACATTACCTATACAAAGCCATTTTTTCTTGTTTTTTAGAGGGGATTTGATTTTTGGTTATTTCTTGTTTTTATGTGGGTTTTGTTGTTGAAAATTTAAAAAACGCATATTTTTTTTGGTGTGTATATTTTTTGTTGAGGTATTTTTTATCAATTCTGTAAATTATAACTGTACTTTTATTGTGTAACATTCTGTTTCGCAATTGCTATCACAGTATCATTAGTAACGATCGCAGAAAAGATTAAAACTCAACATATAATGAAAGTAATTTTAAAATTAACATTACTTCTTTTTACACTAAACTTTTATAGTCAGGCGCAAAAAGTAACTGTTGTAAAAAACAACGAAGGAATTATGTTAACAGTAAATGGAAAGCCATTTATTGTTAATGGTGTCAATTGGGATTATGTGCCAATAGGTAATACCATTACAGATCCTGGAATTTGGAATCAATCCGATGACATTATTAAAGCTGCATTAGACTCTGAAATGTCACTTCTAAAAAATATGGGAGTCAACGCAATTAGAACCTATAATTTACAGCCAAAGTGGATTACATACATCTATGATAAGTATGGTATTTACACCATGTTAAACATCACTTTTGGAGCATATGGTTTAACCATAAATGGTGCTTGGGTGCCAGAAACAGATTACGCAGACTCAGCAACTAAAAAGGTGTTAATGAAGGAGGCTGTAGATATGGCAAATAAATATAAAAACACTCGCGGTTTATTACTTTATATGATTGGAAATGAGAACAACTATCACTTAGTATGGAAGGGAACGGAGACAGAAGATATTCCTATTCCAAAAAGTAAAGGAGAAGAAACTAGAGTAGCTGCAAGAGCACTATATAGAGCGTTTAATAATGCGGTTAAAGAAGTAAAGAAAATAGATCAATCACATCCAGTTGCTATTTGTAATGGAGATTTAGGATTTTTAGATATAGTAAAAGAAGAATGTACTGATATTGACATCTATGGAACTAACATGTATAGAGGTAAGACTTTTACAGATGCTTTTGAGAGAGTTAAAAAAGAATTAGGTCTTCCCGTATTACTGACTGAATTCGGATCGGATGCATATAACGCAAGAGATGGCAAAGAAGATCAGGCAATGCAAGCTTATTATGATGTAGAAAATTGGAAAGATATTTATGCCAATGCTGCTGGTTTAGGAAAAGCTGGGAACTCCCTTGGAGGATTTACCTTTCAATTTAGTGATGGTTGGTGGAAATTTGGTCAAACTAAGAATTTAGATGTTCATGATAATAATGCATCATGGAGTAATGGAGGATATGCCAGAGATATGGCAAAACCAGGAGATAACAATATGAATGAAGAATGGTTTGGTATCTGTGCAAAAGGACCAACCGATGCTCGTGGATTATATCAATTATATCCGAGAGCTGCTTACTATGCATTACAACAAGTTCATAAACTGAATCCGTATGATAAAGGAATGACTTTAGATTTCCTCAACAATTATTTTGAAGGAATTAATGTAATGAATGCTGTTTTGAAAGCAAGAGGAGATCAAGCAGCTTTAAAAGCACAAGAAGGAGGAAAAATAAAAATAAGCCAATTAAGGGCAGAGTTTACTACTTTTTATACTGGTGGAAGTTTGTTAACAACACCAGATACTCCAGATCCAACACAGAATAGATATCCAAATCAAACAGGATTTGATTTTATGCACTCATACTTTATAGGTGTTGAAGGTAAGCCTTCAGATAATATGAGAGCAGAAGTAAACTTTAATGTTATAGGAGAAGTTGCAGAGAATCCTATAGATGAAATTTTCTATGAAAATAGAGCGAGACCAGTTGAAAATGTTAATACAGCAAATGGAAACGTCACTTTGGGTGATGTAAACAAAGTAAATGTATACAACGCATCTTTTGAATGGAATGCTCAAGATTTTAATTTAAGAGGATTTTATAGAACAGGGCATTATCATTGGGGGTACGAAGGAGATTTTTTCGGATTATACCCAGAAGCAAACTACGGACCGAATTTAGATATTTATGGAGGAGAGATTTTAGGAGTTGAAATTGATGGAAAAAGAGCACTTAAAGGTTTAAAGGTAGCAGCTGGTCCTCAATTATGGTGGGGAGCAAATCCAACAATGCTATTCAAATACACAAAGAATATAGCAGGCGTTGACGTAACGGGAATATATCATAGAGATGTAAATACCGATTTAGAATTTGATCAAACGGGAAGACGAGTATTAAATAATAATCAGGTTCGAAGTGGTGTTATACCACCTTGGCCAACAGAAAGAGCCACTTTAGTAGTAGAAAAGAAGTTTGGAAATATAGGAGTAACCTTAGGAGGAATTTGGGCAGGTAGTCCTTTAAATGGAAGCTCATTTCAAGATGTTAGAGGAACTTCAGGAAACTACATAGTTTATACCGATAAAATCAATTCAGATGATAATTGGGGAGGTAAAGCAAAAGTAACTTATCAAAAAGGACGCCTTAATTGGTATGCTCAAGGAAGTATTATGGGATTGGTAGCTAATGGAGGTGCAGATCAAACACAAACGTTTACAGGTTGGAAATTAAGAGATAACGGAAGCGGAAATCAAACCAACTTTTTATCTGGGTTTACCTATAGTTTTGGAGACTTTCAAGTTGCACCCAACTTTTTATGGCAAAAACCAATTGTAGATGCAATGCCGAATGATGTAACAGGTCCAGGAAGATTAAGAAATGTTATTGATGATCCTTTTGTTGTAAGAGCAAATAGAGAAACTACAGCAGGAGAAATATTATTTACCTATGATCCAACACCAGGAACCTGGATGTATCAATGGGATAATGATAGAAAGGAAGATGCAAAGTTTGCAATGAACTTAGGTTTTGTATACAGACATTTACCAACTACGCAAGATGCACATATTGGCTTTTTAGCTGATCGATCGTTTTTTGCTTTCAATAATTCGGCACCAGCCGAAGATTTATGGGAAGTACATTCAAGAGTGGTTTCTAAAATTAGTCCAGATTTTGGATTAGTAGCCAACATTTATGCAGGAAACGGACAAGCAAATGGAGATAGTCAACGTACCATAGACCGCTTTGGAACGGATGTAAGAGTAATCTATAAAAAGATGAAAATTACTGGAGCCGTGAAGGTAAATGATTGGGGACCTTTTGATTATCACAGAGACTTTAACTTAACGTTCCCACTTCAATTAATGTTAGATTTTTCAACTTCCGTAGGAAAACAAGATTGGTTTATTCTACCAAGTACAAAAATTGGTATTAGAGGAACATGGCGTTCGTTAGACGAGTTTTCTCCTAGATATTCACCAAATGAGGCATTGCCTTTTGCAAATTCACCAATTATTAGTCCAGTAGGATTTGGTAATGGTTCCGAGTGGGAAATAAGAACATATATACATATCAACATAGGAAAATAAAGAACTAAATAATGAAGACTAAGAAATATATTTATTCAAAGATTGCCTGTGTTTTAGGGGTAATTTTATTAACAATAACAAGTTGTGAAAGAGGTTTGTCAGAAGAAGCTGAGTTTGCAACCTATCCAACCAATGGAGGGATCTTTTTAGATGCCTTTGTAGGAGGTTTAGATTATTTTCCTTTCGGAGGATCTTTCGCGGAAGCTTTTTCAGTAGATACCAATGAAAAATATTTAGGTACTGCCTCAATGCGTTTTGATATTCCTGTTTTTGGAGTTGGTTTTGGAGGAGCCACGTTTCAAAGCTTAGGTCCTCGAGATTTATCGGGTTATGACGCTTTAACTTTCTGGGCAAAAGCATCTCAAGGAGCAGATATAAACGAAATAGGGTTTGGTATAGATGGAGATACAGGAAATAAATACCAAGTTACTTTGCAAAATCTACAAATATCAACGGCTTGGAAGAAGTATGTTATTCCGATACCAGATCCATCAAAATTGAATCAAGAAAGAGGTATGTTTTGGTATGCTGAAGGAGCAGAGAATCAATTTGATGAAGGCGGATATACATTTTGGATCGACGAATTACAGTTTGAAAAATTGGGTACTGTAGCACAACCGCAACCAAAGATTTTAAATGGGGTAGATGTTGTACAGAACACCTTTAATGGCTCTACAGTTCAGATCAATGGAACCCAAACCTTTAATACCGGTTCAGGAGAAAATATAACTACAAATGTAGCACCGTCATATTTTAGTTTTGAATCATCAAATCCAGATGTAGCCATAGTAAACGAGTTAGGTAAAGTTACCATACTAACCCAAGGAACATCATTAATTACTGCAAAACTTGGAGGAGTAGCTGCAAAAGGATCTTTAACGCTCAACTCTTCTGGGAATTTTACTCCAGCACCAACACCACCAACAAGAAATTCAGCAGATGTTGTCTCTGTATTTAGCAATGCTTACAACAACATAAACATTGATTTCTATAATGGATTTTTTGGAGGGCAAACTACAGAAGGAGGAGCTGTTGATTTAGGAGCAGAAAATGTAATTAGATATACCAACTTAAATTTTGTTACGGTACAATTTAGCAATCCTACAGTAGATGTATCTCAAATGACAACACTTCATTTAGACATCAAGGTAGACGAATCTGTTGCAGGAGGAGATGCCATTACAATAGAACTTGGAGATTTTGGAGGAGATGGAGTTTTTGGAGGAGTAGGTTCAGATGATTCAGCAGGATCAGCAACACCAATTACAGGTTTTACTGAAGGACAATGGTTAAGCGTAGACATACCTATAAATAGCTTTACAGGAGGAACAGGAGCTGGTTTTACTGGATTAACTGGTACCACCAATTTGGCACAAGTTACTTTCGTTTCGAGTACGATTTCGAATATTACAGTTGATAATATTTACTTCTTTAAATAACAAATAAAAACTAAGTATATGAGTCATATAAATCATTTAGTAGTTAAGAAAGTTTTGTCTAAGTATGTATTGTTAGCAATTACACTAGTGTGTTTTGCATGTAATAAAAGTGAAGAACAAACAGTAGCCACTTTTTCTAATTTGGTTTGGAGTGATGAGT
The DNA here is from genome assembly GCF_947498805.1 of uncultured Tenacibaculum sp. Lineage (GTDB taxonomy): Bacteria > Bacteroidota > Bacteroidia > Flavobacteriales > Flavobacteriaceae > Polaribacter. The sequence goes on from NZ_CANMLT010000001.1 coordinate 576,236, forward strand.
TTGATACAGATGGAGCTTTAAATAATTCTCTTTGGACCTATGATATAGGTATTGGTCAAAATGGATGGGGAAATAATGAATTACAATATTATACAGATAGACCAGAAAATGTAACGGTACAAAATGGAGTACTTATCATAACGGCAAGAAAAGAATCATTTAACGGGGCTGGTTATACCTCAGCAAGAATAAAAACCGAAGGATTGTTTGAACAAGCCTATGGAAGGTTCGAGGCAAGAATTAGAGTGCCTTACGGACAAGGTATGTGGCCAGCATTTTGGCTATTAGGAAACAATTGCAATGAACCTGGTTTTACATGGCCTAATTGCGGAGAAATTGACATCATGGAATTCAGAGGGCAAGAACCTACAAAAATACACGGAAGTGTTCATGGACCAGGATATTCAGCAGGAAATGCGATTACTAAAAGTTACGAATTAACAAATGATAGATTCGATACAGGTTTTCATGTATTTGGTATAGAGTGGGCGCCAGACTATGTAAACTTTTATGTAGATGATGTTTTATATAATCAGATAACTAAAGCAGATGTAACAGGAGATTGGGTATTAGACCATCCTTTTTATATCATCATAAATTTAGCTGTTGGAGGAAGTTTTGTGGGACCTCCAAATAGCGAAACGGTTTTCCCACAAAGTATGCTGGTAGATTATGTTAGAGTGTATAAACAATAATTAATTCAAAAGACTAAAAAGATGAAACAATTAATTAAAAATGTTAGGGTATTATCAATCTTTATTTTGATTATAACTTTTATAGGATGTGAAGAGAATGATGCTACTTTACCTAAAGTAACCTCGGGTTTCACGTACACTGTTAATCAAGATTTAGGAAAAGTTACTTTTATCAATATATCCGAAAATGCCGATAATTATGAATGGGATTTTGGAGATGGAACTACTTCAACAGAAATTAATCCAACAAAAATATATCCTACGGGAGAATATACGGTGGTACTAAAATCAACCAATATATCTGGAGCGTCAGAAACTTTTGAAGATAAAGTTTATATAAACATACCAATACCGGTTAGATTACCAATTAATTTTGATACCGCTAATGTTAAATATGATGAGATAACCTTATTTCCAACAGGCGGAACGTTTAAACTAGTTGAAAACCCAGATCCTTCAGGAAGCAATGCTACAAGTTCAATGGTGGCAGAATTAACAAATAATGGAGTTAATTGGGAAGGATTCTTTTACGACTTAGATGCTCCGATAGATTTTACTACGAATAAAACTATTGTAATGGATCTTTGGTCTAATGTACAAGTACCAGTATTATTAAAACTTGAACAAGGTTCTGCGGCAGATGTAGAAATAACAGTTACTCATGGAGGAACAGGATGGGAGCAATTAGTTTTCACATTCGATTCTGATGCAAAATATAATAGACTAACCTTGTTTGTTGATGGTCCAGGAACTACCGCAGGAAAATTCTATATAGACAATATTGAACAAGTTCCAACAATTGATGTAACTCCACCAACAATTACATTAAATGGAGATGCTTCAATGTCGGTTATTCAAGGAACTACATTTACAGATCCAGGTGCAACTGCAACCGATAATGTTGATGGTGATGTTTCCGGAAATATAATGGTGGGAGGAGATACAGTTGATACTTCAGCCTTAGGAACGTATACAATAACGTATAATGTTAGTGATGCAGCAGGTAATGCAGCTGCAGAAGTAACAAGAACCGTTGAAGTAGTTAGTGCACCTACAGCACCAACGAATCCAGCGCCAACTCCACCAGCGAGACAAGCAGGAGATGTTATCTCTATTTTTAGTGATGCTTATGCAGATGTAACATTAAGTGAGTTGCCAACTTCATGGTCAGCAACCTCTTTTGAAGCTACAACAGTAGGTAGTGATAATGTATGGAAACTATCTAATTTAGATTTCTTAGGAATTGTAACCAATTATGCAACGGGTATAGATGTTTCATCTATGGAAAAATTGCATATTGATTATTGGGTACCATCAGGTGTAACCAATGAATTATTGGTGAAAATTGTAAATACAATTGATGGGGGAGAAGATATCGAATCTCTTGGAACAACAGTAAGTGGATCTTGGCAAAGTATAGACATAGATATGTCTGGTTTTGATGGAGGTAACTTAGCTAATAAAGAAAAAATTACTCAAATTTTAATAGATTCAGATGGTATTCCTTCTGGAGATGTATTTATAGACAACTTTTACTTTTATAAAGAAGCGAGTTCTGGAGGAGGAGGAAGTTCAGGAAATGTAGTTTCGATTTATAACAATGATTTTACAGATATTTCAGTAAACGAATGGGGACCATTTTGGGGAGATTCTTCTGCTAGAATTGTAGATGGAACTCTTAATGGTAGTCCAGCGAAAGTGATCAATATGGAAGGGGGCAAGACATTTGCAGGAATTGACTTTTCATCATCTGCATTTGATGCAACGAGCTTTACAACATTCCATATAGATTATAAAGTAGACGTTTTATTACCAGGTCAGGTATTTAACATTAAGTTATCGAACCATGAAGGCGGAAGTGGTGAAACAAGTGCAATTCAGTATACTCATGTACCAACAAGTACAGATGTAAACTCATTGTCTATTCCTTTAGCAGACTTTGTCGCTGCTAGTGATCCTCAAAATTTAATCAGAAATGCAATCGCACAAATAGTAATTTCTGCAGCTAGAACAGATACAACTCAAGGAGTAAATATTACAATAGACAATATCTACTTCAGCGAGTAATTATAGCACCTCAGTTTGAATTAATAGAAAAGTCGAGGTACTACTCGACCTTTTTAAACAAAATTATAAGTTACACTAGTTACAATAAAATGAATTTAACTTTAGCACAAGAAGCAGTCAAAGAAGTTAAGTTAGAAAAGGTTTTTATAGAAGGAGAAGCTTTTTTTAAGATTAGCAATAATGACGAGATGCGTCCTTTTTTTATGAGTATTGTAAGTGCATCCAATCATTGGATGTTTATTGCAAGCAATGGCGGTATTACTGCGGGTAGACAAAACAGTGAGTTTGCGCTGTTTCCGTATTATACAGACGATAAAATAACGGAAAGCATTGAAGTTACAGGTAGTAAATCAATCTTTCAAGTACATAGAGAAGATAGAACATATTTGTGGGAGCCTTTTTCAGAACGTGGAGAAGGAATGTTTAACATCACTAGAAATATTTATAAAAATAGTTACGGAAATAAGATATTGTTTGAAGAGGTTAATCACGATTTAGAAATCACTTTTAGATACGGATGGAATACGAGTGATAAATATGGATTTATACGAAGTAGTAAACTTATAAATAGCTCTTTGCACTCTGTAAATGTTGACGTTCTTGATGGAATTCAAAACGTGTTGCCATATGGAGTTGGTAGTGATTTACAAAATGCAAGCAGTAACCTTGTAGATGCTTATAAACGAAATGAATTAGATAAGAAATCTGGCTTAGGAGTTTTTGCGTTAAGTGCTATTATAGTTGACAAAGCAGAACCTAGTGAAGCTTTGAAATCAAATATTGTTTGGAGTTGGGGAATAGAAAATCCTACTTATCTACTTTCTTCAAAACAGTTAAGAAACTTCAGAAGAAAGGAAAGCATATTTGAAGAAACAGATATAAAAGGAGAAAAAGGAGCCTATTATATCACAACTAAAATACAGTTAGCTTCAAATAGTAGTAAAGAATGGTATATAGTAGCGAATGTTAATCAAAACCATTCAGAAATAATTAAGCTATCTGAAAGTATTCAAAAAGACAAGAATTTATTAAAAAAAGTAAAACAAGATATCAATCTTGGTACAGAGCATTTGGTGCAATTAAATACAGCATCAGATGGTATACAAGTTTCAGCAGATAAATTAAGGAATACACGTCATTTTTCAAATGTGCTTTTCAATATCATGAGAGGAGGAATCTTTGATGATAATTATACCATTGAAAAATGGGATTTTAAAGCATATATCACAAAAGCAAATAAAAAAGTAGCTAGAAAGAATGAGATTATTATAGATAATTTACCTGAAAAGTTTATGGTTTCTAAACTAAAAGAGATTGTTGCAAAAACAACGGATAAGAATTTTAGAAGATTGTGTTTAGAATACATGCCCTTAAAGTTTAGTCGTCGTCATGGAGATCCTAGTCGACCATGGAACAAGTTTTCTATCAATACACAAAATGAAGATGGTTCTAAGAAATTAGATTATGAAGGGAATTGGAGAGATATTTTTCAAAACTGGGAAGCTTTAGCATATTCTTATCCTGCTTTTATTGAAAGTATGATTCATAAGTTTTTGAATGCAACCACTTTTGATGGTTATAACCCTTACAGGGTAACTAAAGATGGTTTCGATTGGGAAACGATAGAACCAGATGACCCATGGAGTTATATAGGATATTGGGGAGATCATCAAATCATTTACTTACTAAAGTTTTTAGAACTTATAGAAAGCTATGAGCCTAGAAAATTGGAAAGCTTTTTCAGCAAAGATTTGTTTGTATATGCAAATGTTCCTTATAGAATTAAGTCTTATCAGGATTTGTTAAAAAATCCGAAAGATACTATTGAATTTGATGAAAACTCTGATTTAAGAATAAGACAAGAACGCGATGAGTTAGGTGCTGATGGAGCGCTTTTACGTGATGAAAACAGATTTATACACAAAGTCAATTTTATAGAAAAAATACTAGCCACAGTACTGGCTAAATTATCCAACTTTATTCCAGAAGCAGGAATATGGATGAATACACAACGACCTGAATGGAATGATGCAAATAATGCCTTGGTAGGTAATGGAGTATCGTTGGTTACCTTATGTTACTTAAGACGATTTTTAAGTTTCTTTCAGGAGATTTTTGAAGACTCTCAATTAAAATCGGTAGAAGTTTCAAAAGAACTAGCAACTTTTTACAAAGAAGTCTTACATACTTTTGAAACACATAAAGACTTCCTTTCAGATAGTTTTACAAACCAACAAAGAAAACAGGTTTTGGATGGTTTGGGCCAAGTAGCAAGTGAATATAGATTACATATTTATCAAAACTCTTTTTCGGGCAGAAAAACCTCGGTCAGCTTAGAATCATTAAGAACTTTTATAAATCTAAGTTTAGCTTATCTAGAGCACACGATAAAAGCTAATAAAAGAGCAGACAATTTGTACCATGCCTATAATTTGATGATTGTAGAAAGTGAAAAATCAGTTTCAATAGCATATTTAGATGAAATGTTAGAAGGACAAGTTGCTGTACTAAGTTCAGGAAGTTTAACTTCATTAGAGGCTTTACAAGTATTAGATGCCTTAAAGCAGAGTCGTCTTTTTAGAGAAGATCAATACAGTTATTTATTATATCCAAATAAGGAATTAAAAGGCTTTATAGAAAGAAACACTATTCCTAATGAAGCTTTAGGAAAATCAACTGTATTACAAACCTTAGTTGATGTTGGAGATACTTCTATCATAGAAAAAGATATTCTTGGAGGATTTCATTTTAACGGGAATTTTAAAAATGCAAATGATTTGGCTATTGCTATGGATAATTTTTCGTTGGAAATTTCAGAAAAAGATAAAAATGAAGTATTCAAAATCTTTGAAGAAGTTTTTAATCACAAATCATTTACTGGACGTTCAGGAACTTTTTACGGGTACGAAGGTTTAGGGTCTATATATTGGCATATGGTTTCTAAATTACTATTAGCGGTTCAAGAATGTTGTTTAAAAGCGATTAAAGAAAATGAAAGCGAAGAAATTATAGGAAGACTGTTAGAGCATTATTATGAAATTAATGAAGGCATTGGAGTACATAAATCACCAACATTGTATGGTGCGTTCCCAACAGACCCTTATTCTCATACACCTGAAGGTAAAGGAGCTCAGCAACCTGGAATGACGGGTCAAGTAAAAGAAGATATTTTATGCCGTTTTGGAGAACTAGGAGTATATGCTTCTGAAGGAAAACTACACTTTAATCCGAATTTACTTAGGAGAAACGAATTTTTACAAGAAGCTAAAGAAATTAATTTTTTAACAGTTTCAGGAAATAAAAGAAAGGTGTTATTACCTACAGACTCTTTACTGTTCTCTTACTGTCAAATACCTATTGTATATATCATTTCAAAAAAGATAGGAATAGAAATTCAATATAGCAATGGAGACTACAGAACTATAGAAGAATTTAGTATGGATGCTACAACCAGTTCAGAAATCTTTAATAGAACAAATAGTGTGGCACAACTTAATGTGTTTATAACAGAAGAATATTTAAAATAATTATATGAAGTCAAGAAGCCATATCATATTACTCATTGTCCTCTTGATTTCTTGTGGAAAAGAGAAAACAAATACTAAGCCCTTAAAGAAACCATATAAAGAAGTGAAAGCGAAAGACATACTAGGAAACTCTAATTACCTAGCTATATCTTACGGAGGATATCGTAAGAATACGAGAGAGATACAACCAACAATTGATGAGTTGAAAGAAGATATGAAAATTCTTCATGCGATGGGAGTTAAATTATTAAGAACCTATAATGTGCATTTACCACATGCTTCAAATTTATTGCAAGCAATTAGCGAGTTAAAGAAGGAAGAAGCAAGCTTTGAAATGTATGTTATGTTGGGTGCTTGGATAGATTGTAAAAATGCATGGACAGGCTTACCAGTAGACCATACACAAGAAAGCGAACAAAATAAAAAAGAAATAGATGAAGCTGTTAGACTAGCAAATCAATACCCAGATATAGTAAAAATAATAGCCGTTGGCAACGAAGCTATGGTAAAGTGGGCCACGAGTTATTATGTACAACCTTGGGTAATTTTAAAATGGGTAAACCATCTTCAAAACTTAAAAAAAGAAGAGAAGCTGGATAAAGATTTATGGATTACAAGTTCAGATAATTTTGCTTCTTGGGGAGGAGGAAGCAATGAATATCATGTAGAGGATTTAAACAAACTGATAGCTGCCGTAGACTTTATTTCTATGCACACCTATCCGATGCACGATACCCATTATAACCCACGATTTTGGGGTGTAAGTCAAAAAGAAGACACACTTTCTAGCTTAGAAAAAATAAAAGCCGCTATGCTTCGTGCACGTCGCTATGCAGAATCTCAATACCATGGTGTTGAACGGTATATGAAAAGTATTGGAGTTGACAAACCAATTCATATAGGAGAAACAGGTTGGGCTAGTTATTCTAACGAGTTTTATGGAAATAAAGGTTCTAAAGCCACAGATCAATATAAAGAAGCACTTTTTTATGAGCATATGAGAGATTGGACGGCTAAAGAAGGCATGTCGTGTTTCTATTTTGAAGCTTTTGATGAAACTTGGAAAGATGCTCAAAACCCCGAAGGATCAGAAAACCACTTTGGCTTATTTACTGTAGATGGAAAAGCAAAATATGCTTTATGGGATTTAGTAGATAAAGGAGTTTTTAAAGGATTAAAACGAGGAGGAAATACAATAGTTAAAACCTATAACGGAAGTAAAGAAAATCTTCTGGTAGATGTATTAATGCCTCCTTTAAGAAAGGAACTGGTAATAACACCATAACGATTATGATACTTATAAAGAGATTAACATTTTTCGTTCTAATTTTTATAATGATGACTCAATGTAAAAATAATTCAGAATTAAAGCTAGAAGTACTAGAAACATCAGCTAGTGGAAATAAATTAACACCAATATCTGAATTTTCTATAGAAGGAAATTTATCGAAAATAAGTATCAATCCTGAAAAAAAACATCAAACAATTACTGGGTTTGGAGGCTCTTTTACAGAAGCATCTGCCTATTTGTTAAACAAACTAAGTAAGAAAAATAGAGATAAAGTATTACAAGCATATTTTGGAAAGGAAGGAGCAAATTATTCCTTAACAAGAACGCATATAAGCTCCTGTGATTTTTCATTGAGTAACTATACATATGCTCCAGTAGCTGAAGATATGGAGCTTGAACATTTTAGTATAGAAGAGGATAAAGAAGATTTGGTACCCATGATAAAAGATGCTATGTCTATTTCTGATGAAGGGTTTAAGATTATAGCATCTCCATGGACCGCTCCACCTTGGATGAAAGATAATAACCATTGGGTTGGGGGTAAGCTGTTACCAAAATATAATGATAGTTATGCACTGTTCTTTTCTAAGTATTTAAAAGCTTATAAAAGAGAAGGAATTGATATATGGGGAGTAACAGTTGTTAATGAACCACATGGAAATGGAAACAATTGGGAGAGTATGCATTTCTCACCAAAAGAAATGACTGGTTTTGTACAATATCATCTAGGCCCTAAACTAGAAAAAGAAGGCTTAGAAAAGGTGAAAATCTTTGGATATGATCAGAATAGAGATGGTTTAAAGGAATGGGTAGATGAAATGTATAAAGATGAAAATTCTTCTAAATACTATGCAGGAACTGCAATTCATTGGTATGAGAGTACGGTTGACTATTTTCCAAAGGCATTACAATATGCACATAAGAAAGCTCCTAATAAGTATCTAATTCAAACAGAAGCTTGTGTAGATTCAGAAGTTCCTAAATGGAAAGACGATGCTTGGTATTGGAGCAAAGAAGCTACAGATTGGGGATGGGATTGGGCACCAGAACATCAGAAAAGTTGGCACCCTAAGTATGTACCTGTATACCGTTACGCAAGAGATATCATTGGTTGTTTAAATAATTGGGTAGATGGCTGGGTAGATTGGAATATGGTTTTAAATAAACAAGGAGGCCCTAATTGGTTTAAAAATTGGTGCGTAGCACCGGTTATAGTAGACGAAGAAGCAGATGAGGTATACTTAACACCAATTTATTATACACTTGCTCATTTCAGCAAATACATTCGCCCTAACGCAGTAATCATAGACTCACAAACAAATGATGCTCAAGTTATGGTTACCGCAGCACTCAATCCTGATAAGACCATTTCAGTAATATTATTTAATCCTACTCAAGAGAAGAAGCAGTTCACAATTGAGTTAAATAATAAAACGAAAAACATTTCAATAGGAAAGCAAGCAATACAAACTATCATCATTACTAATTAAAAGAAACTAACAATGTCACAATCAGTAAAAGTTCCATTCGGTCAAAAAGTCGCTTTTGGTGTTGGTATGTTTGCCAATCAAATGTTTCCTGCAATATTGGGTATTTTCATGGTAGTCTTGGTAGAAGATTTAAAATTTACAGGACTTATGTGGGGAATGATTTATTTATTCCCAAGATTGTTTGATGCTATCACCGATCCTTTAATGGGGTTTATTTCAGACAACACGAAATCAAAATGGGGAAGACGTAGACAATATGTTTTAGCAGGAGGAATTGTAATGGGAATTGCATACGTTTTTATGTGGCAACTCTTTAAAGAGAATACGGTACAATACAATTTTTGGTATTTCTTTCTTTGGTCTGTTGTGTTTTACTTAGGACTTACGCTTTTTAGTGTTCCTTACGTAGCTATGGGATATGAAATGAGTGATGATTTCCATGAACGCACAAATATTATGGCAATTGCTCAATGGATTGGGCAATGGGCTTGGGTAATAGCACCCTTATTTTGGATTATTATGTACGATCCAGAATGGTTCCCTTCTGCAGATGTAGCCGCCAGAAAGTTAGCCATATGGGTAGCCGTCCCATGTGCTATTTGTGCTATTGTACCCGCTTTGTTTATTAAAAGTGAATCTACCTTAGATAAAGATTATGAACCATTAAACCTTTTAAATATTAGTGGTAGCTTAAAGAAAATACTGAGGAGTTTTGTAGAAGCATTTCAAATGAAAGAGTTTAGAAAGTTATGTCTTGCTACATTCTTTATTTACAATGCCTTTATGGCTGTATCCTCATTAACATTTTTTGTAATAGTCTATAAATTGTTTAATGGTAGTGCAGAAGCATCGGGTATATGGATATCCCTATTTGGAGCTTTAGGAGCCTTAGGAACCACTTTTATAGTAATACCTGTTGTAGCCTGGCTTTCAAAAAGAATGGGTAAGAAAAAGGCATTTATGTTATGCCAAACGATTTCTATTCTAGGGTATATTATGATGTATTTTCTGTTTATTCCAGGAAAACCATGGATGTATATCATAGCCTTACCATTCTTTTCTTTCGGTATTGGAAGTTTATTTACCATTATGATGTCAATGACAGCCGATGTAATAGATATTGATGAATTGAATACAGGAAAACGTAGAGAAGGAATTTTTGGAGCAATTTATTGGTGGATGGTAAAAGTAGGTTTTGCAATTGCAGGAGCATTGAGTGGTGTTATCATATGGGCGGTTGGTTTTAATGCAGAGTTACCAACTGTAGAGCAGCAAGCTTCAGTAGATGGGCTACATGCATTTTTTTGCTTTTTCCCAATTATAGGAACAGTAGCAGCGATGTATGTAATGCGTAATTATAGTGTTTCAGAAGCAAGAGCTAATGAAATTCGTGCACAACTAGATCGTAGAAAGAAACCAGTAGGGTCTTCATACTATCAAACAAATAAATTGGCATCTTTATTTTCTTCTAATTTGAATATTGATAATTCTACAGAGATCGATTTCAAATCAAAATCAGCAGAAGAAATCAAAACAATGTTCAGAAACACATTGCAAAATAAGATGTACGGATTGTGTTTTAGTCCGTATTTAGAAGGGCAAAATATAGGAAATCAACTATCTGAAAACCAAATTCAACAACGTATGGATATTGTTGCTCCTTATACCGACTGGATTCGTTCTTTTTCATGTACAGACGGAAATGAGCTCATACCAAAAGTAGCAAGAAGTAGACGTTTAAAAACAATGGTGGGTGCTTGGATTGGAAATGATAGCGATAAGAACGCAGTAGAGATTGATAATTTAATCAAATTGGCTAAAGAAGGATATGTAGATGTTGCCGTGGCAGGAAATGAAGTTTTATTACGTGAAGATTTAAGCGAAGAAGAACTCATAAACAATATCCTCAAAGTAAAAAAAGCCTTGCCAGATATTTCGGTAGGATATGTAGATGCTTATTACCAATTTGTAGAAAGACCTAAATTGGTTGAAGTGTGCGATGTTATTTTGGTAAACTGTTATCCGTTCTGGGAAGGAAGTTCTATTGAAGAAGCTTCAGAGTATTTAAGAAAAATGGTTGCAGTTACAGAACAAGTAGCCAATGGAAAACAAGTGATTATTACAGAGACCGGATGGCCTAATAAAGGAGATAATACAGAGAAAGCAGAGCCTTCAGAGAATAATGCGATGAAATACTTTATAAATACCATTGTATGGTCTCAACAAAAAAATATACCGCTGTTTTATTTCTCTTCTTTTGATGAATCTTGGAAAGTACATCAAGAAGGAGATGTTGGTTCACGTTGGGGAATTTGGAACAAGAATGAAAAGTTAAAATATTAAAACAAAGAATTGCAATGTCATTTAGATCGGGAAAAATAAAATCTTTAACAGGAAGTTCAGGAATATCTTTTGAGGGGAAATCTACAGAAGATTTGAAGGAGTTATTCAATGATATTTTAACGAATGGAATGTATGGTTTATGTGCCAGTTTTTATGAAGAAGGTCAGGAGCCAGGAGATCAACTAACCGAAGAACAAATAAGAAGAAGATTAACCATTATGAAACCTCATATTAAATGGATTCGTTCTTTTTCTTGTACCGAAGGAAATGAGCTAATTCCCAAAATAGCTAAAGAAATGGGAATTAAAACCTTAGTGGGAGCTTGGTTAGGAGATGATTTAGAAATCAATGAAAACGAGATTAAGGGACTGATACAATTGGCAAAAGAAGGATATGTTGATATTGCTGCGGTAGGTAATGAAGTAATGTATAGGAAAGATTTATCGGAAGAAGAATTACTAGCATACATGCAACAAGTAAAAAAAGAGTTACCTACAAATATTCCTATGGGCTATGTTGATGCCTATTATGAATTTACTGAAAGACCTAAAATTACACAAGCTTGTGATGTCATACTTACCAACTGTTATCCTTATTGGGAAGGTTGTCATATAGATTATTCTTTGATGTATATGAAGCAAATGTATTATCAAGCTTTAGATGCAGCCAATGGAAAACCAGTTATTATTACAGAAACAGGTTGGCCAAGTAAGGGAGAAGGTTTAGAAGGAGCAATACCTTCTTATGAGAATGCCATAAAGTATTTGATAAATGCTCAAAAATGGTCATCAGAAGATAATATACCGATGTTCTATTTCTCTTCTTTTGATGAATCTTGGAAGGTTGGAGATGAAGGAGATGTAGGAGCATATTGGGGAATTTGGGATAAAAATGAAAAGTTAAAGTATTAAAAATGGTTACGTTAAAACAGTTATCTAAAGAGTTGGGAGTATCAATTTCAACTGTTTCTAAAGCTTTAAGTGATAGCTTTGAAATAAGTGAAAGGACCAAGAAAAAAGTACTGGCATTAGCTAGGAAATACAATTATCGTCCAAATAATGTAGCTGTTAATCTTAGAGCGAAATCTACAAAAACAATAGGGGTAATTATACCTAATATTTTCAATCATTTTTACACTAAAATTCTCTCTGGAATAGAACAAGAAGCAAAAAGGAATAACTATAAGGTTATTGTTTCTATCTCTAATGAAACAGTCTCTTCAGAAAAAGAAGGGATTTCTTTTTTCTCTAATGGAAGTGTAGACGGAATTTTGTTAGCACCTTCAGAAGAAACAGAAAAGTTAGGAAACTATAAGCATATTTCTGCCTTACACCAAAAAGAGATTCCGTTTGTATTATTTGATCGATATTCAGAAAAGTTGAATTCAGATAAAGTAATTATCAATGACTTTGATTCAGCAAAAAAAACGGTAAAGTATCTAATAAATAAAGGAAGGGAAGAAATAGTAGTCGTTTCTTTAATAAAACATTTGAGTGTAGGAGAGTTAAGAAAAAAAGGAGCTTTTGATGCATCTAAAAAAATTACACTATTAGAATTTGAAAAAGAGGAGGAGTTAGAAGAAGCATTTCTAAAATTAATTAAGCGTAAGCGTATAGATGCCGTTTTAGCATTGGATGAATTATCGGGTATTATAACTTTAAACATAGCAAGAACAGTAGCATTTAGAATTCCTGAAGAGTTAACCATTATTAGTTTTAGTCAAGGAGTTTTATCTGAATATTCGTATCCAAAACTTTCCACAATTAATCAGCATGCAAAAGAAATAGGAGAAAATTCTGTACAGTTATTATTAACTAGATTAAAAAACAAAGAAGCCTCTTATAAAACAAGAATCATTAAAACAGCTTTAGAGATTCATCAAACTTAAAAGAAACTATTATCTCGATTAGTAACTTGAGGTATTGCAGTTATATCAATACTTTCAATGAGTTATAAGATGCCTCATTTTAGTTATTGTTTACCATAACTTATCCTACTTAACAATAAAATTACAATTAGTTATACATTATTAAAAGTTTTCTTAACAAGAAAAAAGTTTACAAATAATAAATATTACGTTGATTTGTGATGTTGATATTTAATAATTGTAAACAAATAAGAAAACAAAATGACTAATAGTAAACTTTTATTATCGCTTTGCACTTTTTTCATAGCGTTAATTAATTATGCACAAACCGCCACTATAAAAGGGGTTATCAGTGACGGTTCTTATCCGCTACCAGGAGCTTCTGTTATGGTAAAAGATACCTCTAATGGTACCAACACCGATTTTGATGGTAATTTTACTTTATCGAATGTAGAATTAGGAAACATTGTTTTGGAAATATCTTATATCGCATTTCAAACAAAAACAATAACAGTTGATGTAAAAGAAAAAGGAAACAATCTAGGAACAATTAATCTATCTGAATCATCTCAAAGTTTAGATGAAGTAGTAGTAAAATCTTCTTCGAGAAGAAATAGCGAAGCAAGAGCCTTAAGTATTCAAAAAAGGTCAATGAGTATTATGAATGTAATAGCAGCAGATGGTATTGGAAAATTACCAGATAGGAATGCTGCTGAAACAGTTCAACGTATTCAAGGATTATCTATAGAAAGAGATCAAGGAGAAGGACGTTTTGTATCAGTTCGTGGTTTACCTCCTTTTTGGGCTTCTACTACAATTAATGGAAATCGTATTCCAACAGCAGAAGAAGAAACTACTTCTCGTGCAACTGCTTTCGATTTCTTTCCATCGGAAATGATTGGTTATGTACAAGCGGCAAAAGCTATTACACCAGATATGGAAGGTGATGGTATTGGTGGTTCTGTAAATTTTATCACACAAACTCCTCCATCTAAAGAAACATTAAGTGTAACATTAGGAACTGGAACAAATGAAAAAGCAGGAAAGGTAAACTACAATGCGGCTTTTACTTATGGGAATAGAACCCCAGATAATAAATTCGGATTTTTAGTAAACGTTTCTCATTGGAATCGTTCTTGGGCAACAGATAATTTCGAAGCACGTAGAAAAGGAGACCAAGGAGTATTTCGTTTAGAACTAAGAGATTATACAGGAGTAAGACAAACAACTGGAATAAATACGGTATTTGATTATAAACTAGATGATAATAATAAATTCATAGTAAGAGGTGTTTATGGAACCTTAGCTGATGAGGAAACTCACTATAAACATAGAATTCGCTTTGATAAGTTTGATGAAACGGATAATACAGCTAGAGTTGAGTTACAAAATATTCATGATGAGTTAATTACACAATTGGTCGCTTTTGATTTTGGAGGTGAACATAGTTTATTTGATGGAGCTGGTAAATTAGATTGGAATGTGGGTTCTTATGAGAATGAATTTAAGTATGGAAACATTCCAAACGCAGAAGATAACAGTTATTTCGTATTAAAATTCAATCAATCTGGAGTGGGGATTAAGCCAGCTTATGCGGTATCTAGACCTAATGGTGCTGGAGATCATAGAGCCTATTGGAAAGCAGATGGAGGACCAATGGACTTTAACAATCCATCAACTATTTTTGATGTGTTCTCAGATAGTAGCTTTACCTTAGATCCAACACAACAACAAATAGCTTCAGACGGATTAAACTTCTACAAAGTTTATGTAAACGAAAAAGATAGGGTTGTTTTAACAGCTAACTATGAGCATAAGTTTAATGATAAGTTTAAGGTTAAAGTAGGTGCTAAATACCGTGATAAAGTAAGAAAAGCTGAATACGGAGATTATTTCTACTCACCACAAGGAAATGCTAACATTGCACTTAGTAATCTATCTCAATACCTGATTACACAACCAGGTAAAAGTGATTTCTTAAAAGAATTGGCGCCGAACGCATCATCTTCTTTTAATCAAGTATTATCTACACAAGGAATGAGCGCCTTTTATAATTTGAATCAAGGTAATTTTAATTTTATCCCTGGAGATTCTGATGCTTTAGCTAGTGGAGGTGGATTGTCTAGAAATTTTACAGTAAATGAAGATCAATATGCAGCTTATGGTATGGCAACATTTAAAGCTTCAGATAAGTTAACTTTTGTTGGAGGTTTACGATTAGAGGCAACTAAAACGGCAGTAGAGGGATATTCTTATAACGAAGACGATAATGTATTGGTTAAAGCAAAAAACACCAATAGGTATCTAACTTATTTACCAGCATTACATGCAAGATATAGTTTTGATTCTAAAACAAACTTAAGAGCAGCGATTACAAGAACTTACGCAAGACCAAATTTTGGTGATATTTCACCAGGAGTTTCATATAGTGAAGCCGATAATGAAGCACAAGGAGGTAACCCTGGTCTAGAACCAACATTTTCATGGAACTACGATCTATTATTTGAACATTATTTTTCTAACGTAGGTATAATAAATGCAGGTGTATTTTATAAAGATTTAAAAGACCCAGTATTTGCTTCAACATCTATAATTGGAGGTGTAGAAACTAAAAGACCTGAAAATGGAGGAAAGGCTCACATTTTAGGATTAGAAGTAGGAGCAAATGTTCGTTTTGACATTTTTGCTAAAGAAGGCTTTTTAAGTAAACTAGGAATTCAAGCGAACGCTACTTTTATGGATTCTGAAATGATTATTCCAGGTGGAGATGAAAACGGAAATGATAGAACAGTAACTACACCATATCAAGCCAAAGAGTTATACAATGCACAATTATATTTTGAAGATGACAGGTTCAATTTAAGGTTTGCATTTAATCATAAAGGAAAATATGTAGTAGACTTTGGAGATAGAGATATTAATGATGAGTACTATGGGAACTATTCAACATTAGATTTTTCAGGATCATTAAGAATCAACGACCGTTTTTCAATTTTTGCCGATGTAAACAATATTCTAAATGAACCATTAATTTATCATTATGGAGCCAATGACACGGCAAGACCTAAGCAAGTAGAGTATTATGGAGTAAAAGGAAGTTTAGGTGTTAAGTTTAATCTGTAATTATTTTTCATTTTTTAAAAATGAACTCTGTTTAAATGCAAGCAAACTCTCTATCTAAGAGAGTTTGCCTTGTTAAAAAAAAATAAGATGAATATACGTTTTATAATACAAGCTTCTCTTGCAGCATTTGGCACTTACTTTTGTATGTATGCATTTCGAAAACCCTTTACGGTGGCTATATTTTCTTACGAAGTGTTTTTTGGAATCGACTATAAAATTTTGTTGATAATAGCTCAAATAATTGGATATACGTTGTCAAAATTTTTAGGAATAAAAATTATTTCTGAAATGAAAAGTCATCATAGAATAAAGTATCTAATTGGTTTTATTTTGTTTGCCGAGTTGGCCTTACTAGGTTTTGCAGCGATACCTGCTCCATATAATATTTTATTCTTGTTTTTGAATGGGTTACCTCTTGGAATGATATGGGGAATTGTATTTTCATACTTAGAAGGGAGGAAAGTTTCAGAATTGTTAGGAGTTATTTTATCATCTAGTTTTATAATCTCTTCAGGAGTGGTAAAATCGGTAGGGAAATGGACAATGGATTCGTTACAAGTATCTGAGTTTTGGATGCCTTTTGTGACGGGGTTGTTTTTTATTGTACCATTAGTCATATTTTCATGGTTACTGGAAAAACTTCCAGTACCAAATGAAGAGGATAATAAACTAAAAACAGCTAGAAAACCTTTAAATGGAATAGAAAGAAAAGAACTTTTTAAACTATATGCAATTCCATTAGTTTTGATAGTCTTTTTCTTTACGATACTTACAGCAATTAGAGATTTTAGAGACAACTTTGCTCGAGAAATTTGGGAAGCTTTAGGATATAATGACGCTTCTATTTTTAGTATATCAGAGATTCCAATAGCCATAATTGTACTTTTTATATTAGGATATATCGGTAGTGTTACCAAGAACTTTAAAGCCTTTACTTATTATCATTATGTATTAATATTTGGCACACTATCAATATTACTTTCCACCTATTTATTTCAGTTAGAAGTTATGTCTCCAATAGTATGGATGATTATTTCTGGTCTAGGATTATACGCCTGTTATGTACCTTTTAATGGAATCTTTTTTGACAGAATGATTGCTACTTTTAAAATTAAAGGGAACGTAGGTTTTCTTATTTATATAGCCGATGCTTTTGGGTATTTAGGTAGTGTACTCATTTTATTGTTTAAAAACTTTGGAAGCAAAGAAGTATCCTGGCTATCGTTTTTTATACAATCACTTTATATGTTAGGAGCAATTGGTTTTATGATTTCGGTCTATTGTTTATTGTTCTTTAAAAAGAAAAAGAAAAGAGAAAAATATTTTAATGAAAATCAACTTATTTATGAATAAAAAATATGATTTAATCGTAGTGGGAGGAGGAGTTTTAGGAACTTTTCATGCCTACCATGCATCAAAAAAAGGATTAATTGTAGCGATTTTAGAAAAAGACAGTAAACCGCAAGGAGCTACTGTAAGAAATTTTGGACAGGTTGTACCTTCAGGAATGAATGTAAAATGGCAGAATTATGGAAGAGAGAGTTTAGCCATTTATAAAGAAATTCAATCACAATTTGATGTTTCAATTCGTCAAAATGGTACTATTTATTTAGCTTCAAATGAGGAAGAGGTTCAATTAATAGAAGAGCTGTATCAAATAAATAAAAGTAATAGCTATCATTCTGAACTTTTAACGAAAGAACAATGTTTAAATAAGTATGCTGGTTTACGTGCAGATTATTGTAAAGCAGGCTTATTCTTTCCAGAAGAAGTTACTGTTGAGCCAAGAGTTATGATAAATCGTTTGCATGAATTTATGTTGGAAAATGGTATGATAGACATCTTTTATAGAACGAGTGTTGTTCATGTAGATGAAGCCAATGAAGTTGTTGAGTTAACAACGGCAATGGGAGAAGTTTTTAAAGCAGATAAAACAATCATTTGTAATGGTTCAGATTTTAAAGCTTTATACCCAACTATTTTTAATGAAAGTGATTTAGTCGTTTCAAAACTACAAATGTTACGAACTAAACCCCAAAAGAATTATAGGTTAGATGGTTCAATTTTAACAGGATTAACTATTAGAAGATATGAGGCCTTTGAAGAATGTCCGTCATGGAACTCTATCAAATTAAAGGAAGATCCAAATAGTTTTGAAAAGAAGTATGGCGTTCATATTTTATTTAAACAAGCTGTGGATGGTTCTGTCATCATTGGAGATTCTCATGAATATGCAGATGCCAAAAATATAGATGATTTAGGGTTTGATTTAAATGAAGAAATAGATGATTTTATGATAACTGAAGCAAAAAAAATAATTGATCTACCTAATTATCAAATTCAACAACGTTGGGCGGGGTTTTATAGCCAATGTAAAACAACCGATTTATTTCAACATACAGTAGGAAACAATATTCACATTGTTACTGGAATTGGAGGAAAAGGAATGACAGGAAGTGCAGGTTTTTCGAAAGAAAACATTAATAATATATTTAAATTAAGTACATGTTAGAAAATATAAAAATGGTTGTTTTTGATATGGCAGGAACAACGGTAGATGAGCATAATGTAGTATATAAAACGTTACAAAAATCTATAAACGATTATGGTATCGATGTTGATTTGGAAACTGTTTTAGAATTAGGTGCAGGAAAAGAAAAACATCAAGCAATAAAAGATGTATTGTCCTATTTAAATTTCAGTAAAACTGAATATTCTTATTTAATTTTTAATAACTTCAAAAAAAAGTTAAATGAAGCTTATTTAAAGCTTGAGGTAAAGCCAATTGATGGTGTTGAAGAAGTATTGCAAAAATTAAGAGAAGACAATATAAGAGTAGTTTTAAATACTGGATATGCTAGAGAGGTAGCAACTAATTTATTAAAGAAGTTAAATTGGATTGAAGGAATACATTACGATATGTTAATTACAGCATCAGATGTAGAAAAAGGAAGACCCCATCCAGAAATGATTCAAAAAGCTATGAAAGAGTTTAATGTTTCAAATGCAGCAGAAGTACTAAAAGCTGGAGACTCAGGAATAGATATTGAGGAAGGGAAAAATGCAGGTTGTGGCGTTACAATTGGAGTTTTATCAGGAGCTCAAAGTAGAGAACAATTGGAGATAGAAAATCCAACTTACATTTTAAACTCCTTAAAAGAATTAGTTTAACTTTTTGTAAACAAAGTGTTTACAGAATATCTCCTTTAAGTTAACTAGTTTATAATAAGATTAAGTATTGAAATTAGAGTTTTTTAAGTTTACTTATAGTGTATTTTTGATGTATAAAATTAACTATAAGTAAACTTTTTATGAAAACAACCTATCTTTTTAAGTTAAGTGCTTTAGCATTAACTTTAGTTTTTTCTAATTGTCAGGAGAATACAATAGAAGAAACAAAAACAGTTCAAGCATTAAGGAAATCAAGCAAAACAAGTCTTAAGAAAAAAGTACTTGTTGTAGGTTTCGATGGAATGCAACTTGAGAAAATTTCTGAAACGTCAACGCCAAACCTAGATGAGTTAACAATTGTAAAGGCGTACGCAGGAGGAATTGCAGGAACATCTTCAGAACAAAAAACAAAAAGTGGTCCAAGTTGGACAACCATTTTAACGGGGGTGTGGCTAAACAAACATGGAGTTGTAGACAATAATTCCTCTCAAAAATCAAACTCTAAAAGTGTATTTCAATTAATTAAAGAATCAAATTCTGGTTTAAAAACGGCTAGCGTGGTTACTTGGGCTCCAATACACGATTTTTTTAGAGATCAATTAGGCTTTATAGATTATCATTCAAAAAGTGGAGGAGACGAGAATACGGTATCAGGAGCAATTCGTGCAATTAACAATGAAAACTCCGATTTTGTATTTGTGCATTTAGATGATGTAGATGGAGTAGGACACTTTTCAGGGTTTGGAACTTCGTATAACAACGCTATTACTAGAGCAGATGAACAGTTTGGAAGAATTGTAGCCGAAGTAGAGAAGAGAACAAATGAAGATTGGTTAATCATGGTAGTTACAGATCATGGTAGAGAATCAAGCGGGTATGGTCATGGAAATCAAACATTAGGAGAAAAAACAATTTTTGTTGGAATGAATAAATCGGGTAATGAAGAGTTTTCAGGGTATGTAAATACACTTAATTCTGATTTTTCTGGGATTTATGGAAATGTAGCACAAACGGCAATTGTACCATCTGTATTAACACATTTAGGGATTCCTATTCAAAAAGAATGGCAATTGAATAGCACCTCATTAGTTGGAAATTTAGGGGTAAGAAAAGTGATGATGCAAAATCATAATACACTTTATTGGAATTCTACTGCAACAAACACCGTTGAAATTTATAGAAATAATACATTAATAGCAACGGTACCTGCATCACAGGGATCATATACAGATACTAATGCTGGAGAAGGGATGCTTAACTATACTTTGGTACTGAATGGGCAATCAGGATCTGTTGCATTGAACAATTCAAAAATTATAGCAGGATTAGATTGGAACGATCTTATAAATAATAGAGCTTATTTCTTTAGAAGTGATAACAAGTATGTTCGTTATAATAAAACGTTAGACAAAGCAGATAGTGGGTATCCTTATGAAACTAATAACAGTTCATGGCCAGGTTTAGGGAATTATAGAGATTTGATCAGTGCTGCTTTTAAATGGCACAATCATAAAGGCTATTTCTTCTTAAATGATGGAAGGTATTTACGTTATGATATGAACAATGACAGTGTAGATTCAGGATATCCAACAACAATTACTAATGGAAATTGGCCAGGATTAGAACCTTATAAAAATAGTATTGTAGCTGCTATTAATTGGAATAATAGCAGAGCATACTTCTTTTTAAATGATGGAAGATATATTAGATATAGTATTTCTAATGATCGAGTAGAGTCAGGGTATCCAGCTACCATTACTAACGGAAATTGGCCAGGATTAGGAAATTATAAGATGATGATTACTGCGGTTGTAGATTGGAATACTACCTATTGCTATTTTTTCTTAGATAATAACACCTACATAAAATACAATAAGTTAACAGATAGTGCGGTTTCAGGATACCCTAAACCAATAAATAATAATACTTGGCCAGGACTAAATAATTAAAAGAGGTATGTATAAGAAGGGTTCATTATGAACCCTTTTTTAATTATTTTCAGAATAAAAGTAAAGTACTAGCATAGTACAATCTTTTTGAGATCTATTCACAGGAACATGAGGAATTCTCCCGTCAAAATATAGAGAGTCTCCTTCAATAACTGTTACTTCTTCGTTGTCTATTAAATAAGTACATTCTCCACTAAGTATATACTTAAATTCCCATGCATCAGTAATTACTTTTTCTCTTTTAGAGTTAGGAGAAATAGTTAATAACACTGCTTCAAATCCAACTGCATTTAAACTTTTTCCAAAAATTTGATGATAGGTAAAACCTTCTGCTTCAATTTCTTTTTCAATAAGTTGATGCTGCTCTTTAGTTACATGAATATACTTTGCATTGTTCTTTTTTTCTACTCCTTCAAAAAAAGTACTAGCATCAATCTCAAGCGCTGATATAATTTCTAAAAAAACAGGTAGAGAAGGAATGGTTCTACCATTTTCAATTCTAGAAATTAAGCCATTTGAAACATTGGCATTATTAGCAAGAGTATTTATTGTAATGCCTTGCTTTTTTCGAATTTCTTTTATGCGTTTTCCAATACCTATAAGGAAATTATCCATGGGTAAAAATTTACGTACTAAAGTATTAATTTTTCCTATTTGTAAAAAAGAAAATAAGAGAGAGTTTTATGAATGTTTTTTAAAAGTCTACGAGGCTTAATTATCTTCTTCTATTAGCTAATAATGGGGGCGGTTCTCCTTTAAAAGGGTTCCATCTAGAAATACTTTTAGCTTCCATACCTTGGGCGCGCATTACAGCTCTATCACCATATCGTTCTCTTAGTTTGTCCATTGCGCTATATAAGTTGATAATCTTTTCATCATCATCAAAAAGATCAATTTGATGAGCACCTTCAACCAAATGTGAAAATCGAACACCCACAAGACGAACGAGCATTCTTCTTTTGTAAAGTTTTTTATAGAGCTCTTTAACAATAGGAATTATTTTATGATCAGCAGCACTATAAGGAATGCGTTGTTGCTGGGTATAGGTTTGGAAATCGGAATATCGTATTTTAAAAGTAATACATGCAGTAAGTTTATTTCCGCGTCGTAATTGGTAAGCTAAGTTCTCGGCCATAGCCACAATAATGCTTTCTAATTTTCTAACATCTGTGGTGTCTTTATCAAAAGTACGTTCGGTAGAGATTGATTTTCGTTCATGGTATTGTACAACAGGACTGTTATCGATACCATTTGCTTTTTTCCAAATAGCAACTCCGTTTTTTCCAAATACTCTCGACATCATTTCAATAGGCATTTCTTGAATAGATTTAATTCTTTTCAATCCTAAATCGCAAAGAGATCTGTAGGTAACTTCACCAACCATAGGAATTTTCTTTACAGAAAGAGGAGAGAGAAACGGTTTTTCACTGCCTTTATCAATTTTAATTTGATTGTTGGGTTTTGCTTCTCCCGTAGCAATTTTAGAGACCGTTTTATTAATAGAGTGTCCAAATGAAATAGGAAGTCCGGTTTCTTTAATGATTTTTTGTCGGAGCTCTGTAGCTAATTTATGACAACCAAAGAATTTATCCATTCCAGTTAAATCTATATAGAATTCATCTACAGAGGTCTTTTCATATAGAGGAACCGATTCTTTGATTACTTCGGTAACTAAATTAGAATACTTAGAATAAATTTGAGAGTTTCCCCGAATAATAATAGCTTCAGGACATAATTGCTTTGCCATTCGCATAGGCATAGCAGAATGAATTCCGAAAGTTCTGGCTTCGTAACTACAAGAAGCTACGACACCTCTGTCGGAGGTACCACCTATAAGGATGGGTTTGCCAATTAATTTACTATCTAATAATCGTTCACAAGAAACAAAGAAAGTATCGAGATCCATATGTACAATTGATCTTTGTGTACTCATAATATGCTTTTTTTAGGTTTAGGGCGTTGTGCTTTTCTACTGTCTGCATATCGGGGATCTTCTATAATGGCAAGGCGTTGCATTGTTTTTGTTTCAATAGAAATACAATCAAACTCCTCTATAACTTTACCTGTTATTCGGTAGATGCCTTTACCTCTAAATGGAAATTTTTTAGCCTCTGGTGGAAAGTGAACCGTATCAATAAAATCACCTTCGAGATCTAAAAATGTTCCAAAGTACATTTGTTGTCCTTTTGAAGTGCTTGTCTTTTTTATAGTAACCAAATACCCTTCAATAGTAATATACCTTCCTGTATAATGTGGAAGCATTTTAGCGCGAATAGGGTGAAGTTTTTTTTCTACAAGAAGACTAAAAGGACTTGATAATGGAAACCCTAATAACTCAATTTGATCAAAGGCATTTTCTAATTGAGTAGAGTTTAACTTAGGGATCTCATAATGTACTTTTTCTACTTGAAATAGGGATATATGAAATTCATCAACCGTTACATTGTTAATTTTCATATGTGCTTCCCATAAGAGTTCTCTTTTGTGTTTTTTAGAAAAACGAAAAGCATCTATTTTTATTAAAATAGTAATCTGTTCTACAGAAATAGGAACACGTTCTATGAAATCATCTAAAGAAGTAAAAGCACCATTGGCATTTCTTTCTACTAAAATTTTTTGAATAGTTTTTGCTTCTAAAGATTGTAAAAAACGAAAACCAAGATAAATATCTTTCCTTTGAATAATAGCTAAATATTCACTTGTATTAATGCAAGGAGCATGAATAATACCTCCATGTAATCGAGCTTCATGAATGTATAATTCAATACTATAAAAACCTCCTGAATTATTAATAGTAGCTACCATGTATTCTAGAGGATAATAGGCTTTTAAAAATAAACTTTGATAGCTTTCTACAGCATAAGAAGCAGAATGTCCTTTCGCAAAAGCATATCCAGCAAAACTTTCTATTTGTCTCCATACATCTTTGGTCAGTTCAAAACTCTTTCCTGAGTTTCTACAATTATCAAAAAACTGTTGTTTTACTTTTAAGAACTCCTCACGAGATCGAAATTTCCCTGACATTCCACGGCGTAACATATCGGCTTCTCCCAAGGTAAGGCCTCCAAAATAATGTGCTACTTTAATCACATCTTCTTGGTATACCATAACTCCATAAGTTTCTGGCATAATATCTAGTAGTACAGGGTGTGCATCTTTTCTTCTATTGGGATATCTGAAGCGTAAAATATATTCACGCATCATACCCGATTTAGCTACTCCAGGTCTAATTACCGAACTAGCGGCTACTAATCCTAAATAATGATCTACTTGTAGTTTCTTAAGTAGCATTCTCATAGCTGGAGACTCTACATAAAAACAACCAATAGCTTTCGCGTTTTTTAATAGGTATTTAATTCGAACATCTTCTTTAAACTTTGCAATATTATGAATGTCAATAGGAGGGAGTTCAGGGTGATTATTAGCTACAATTGACACCGTATCTTTAATTTTCCCTAGACCGCGCTGACTAAGAATATCAAATTTATACAAACCAATATCTTCAGCAACGACCATATCTATGTGGGTGGTTGCAAAACCTTTAGGAGGCATAAAAGTTGCACAGTAATGATGTATTGGTTTTTCAGAAATAAGTATTCCACTGGCATGAATTCCTAGGTAATTAGGAAAACCTTGAATATAGGTACTGTAAATAATTACCAATTGCGATAATTTATCTAAGGTATTATAGTTGTAGTTTCCAGAAGACAGTAAATCAATTTCACTTTTAGGTAATCCAAAAACCTTTCCCAACTCTCTAATTGCAGCTTTAAACTTAAAAGTATTGTATACAGTAATTAATGCCGTATTTGGAAATCGGTTAAAGATAAATTCCGTAATATCATCTCTATCTTGCCAAGAAAAATCAATATCAAAATCGGGTGGATTCTTTCTATAGAGATTGATAAAGCGTTCAAAATATAGGTCTAGTTCAATAGGATCTACATCGGTAATTCTTAAAAGGTAGGCAATAATACTGTTGGCTCCACTACCTCTTCCAACATAAAAATAACCTTTAGAACGAGCGTATTTGAGTATTTTCCAATTGATTAAAAAGTAAGAAACAAAGCCCTTTTCTTTTATAATTTCTAATTCTTTATCAATTCTTTCAAATACCTGTGAATCAGGTTGTGGATAGCGATACTTAATTCCATTAAGACTCAGTTTCTTTAAAAGTTTATAGTCTAAAACTTCATTTCCTGTATATGATTTTTGATTGTTTGGAGTATTTTCAGAGAAATCAAAATCAATAGAACATTTTGAAAAGAGTTCCTGTGTATTTGCAATAATTTGCGGATACTCTTCAAAATAGGTTAGCAATTCTTCTTTTGAAATAAACTGATGTGTTTCTTTACCTTGTTCGGTAGTTTCTAAACGACTTAAAAGTTCGTTGTTATCAATAGCTCTCAATAATCTATGCGTATTAAAACCTTTTTTATTTTGAAAACTTACGGTATGAAGAATTACAAGTTTATCTAATTTGTTTTTCCATTTTGAAAAAGGAAGTCGTGTTAATTCAGTATGAGAAATACCTATAAATTCATTAGAGGCTAATTCAAATTCTATGCTTTTTTCAAAAGGGTATATAACAAATGTATGAGCTAGGCTTTTGGCTCTTGTAGGAATCTCTAAATTCTCCTGATGCAAAAATTCAGAGAGGTAGGTGTTTATATTTTGAAAACCGCTATTATTTTGAGCAATTAAAACAAACTCTTGATAAGCCTTATTACGAAAATCTACCCCTACCAAAGGAGTAATGTTATATTTTGGAGCCAATCGTATAAACTCTAAACAAGCAGCAGTATTATTAATGTCGGTTAAAGTAATGGTGTTGATCTTCATGTTTTTAGCAAGCTCTAACAACTCTTCAGTGCTCATGGAACCATAACGTAAACTGTAATATGTATGACAATTTATAAACATGCTACAAAATTAAGTACAAATTGTAGCAAAGATTGCTTATATTTGTAGCAAATGAAAAATATAGCAAAAAACATCCGTCATTTACGTAAGCTAAAAAGCATTACACAAGAGCAGTTTGCTGATGATGTGTCTATTACTCGTTCTCGAGTTTCTTCTTATGAAGAAGGCCGATCAGAACCTCCTATTGAAACATTAATAAACTTTTCAAACTATTTTAATTTACCAATAGATATTTTGGTAAAGAATGATTTGACCTATGCTACAGATACCTCATTTATAGAAATAGGTAATCAGCGTGTGTTATTTCCAATTGCGGTAGATAATACCAATGAAAATATGATTGAGGTAGTGCCTACAGAAGCTTCAGCAGGGTATCTTTTAGGATATGACGATCCAGAATATATTGAGCAATTACAAAAAATAAAACTTCCATTTTTGCCTGTGGGAAAACATCGCGCATTTCCTATTAAAGGAGATTCTATGCATCCTATGAAAGATGGTTCGTATGTAATAGCAAGCTTTGTTGAAAATGTAAGAGATGTAAAGGATGGAACATCGTATATCATTGTTACCAAGAATGATGGAATGACTTACAAGCGTTTGTATAATAAAATAGAGGAGAGTAATACTTTATTACTTGTACCTGATAATAAAAACTATGCATCGTATAATGTTCCAGTAGCTGAGGTGGTTGAGTTATGGGAGTTTACTTGTAGTATTAATACACAAGAATATGATGAAAGAGATTTAAAAATAAGTAGTATAGCCAATATGCTTACACAGTTAGGAGTAGAATTAGAGTCATTAGCCAAGCTTCAATAATGAATTATGCAATAGTTGATATAGAAACTGACGGAGGAGTAAAAATTACCGAAATAAGTATTTTTATTTTCGATGGAGAAAAGGTAATTGATGAATTTACCACATTGATTAATCCTGGAACTAATATTCCTGGGTTTATTACACAGCTTACGGGAATTACCAACTTTATGGTTAAGAATAGCCCTAAGTTTGAGGAAGTGGCTAAAAAGATTTATCAGATTACAGAAGGATGTGTTTTTGTAGCTCATAATGTAAATTTCGATTATGGAATTATAGGAAAAGAGTTTAAATCATTAGGCTTAACTTATCGAAGAAAGAAACTTTGTACAGTTCGATTATCAAGAAAATTATTGCCTAATAAAAAATCGTACAGCTTAGGGAAGTTATGTGTTTCGGAAGGAATTACGATTGCAGATAGACACCGAGCAAGGGGAGATGCCGAAGCAACAGTTATTTTGTTTCAAAAGTTGATAGAAAAAGATAGGGTAGATGATTTTAAGATTATTAATTCCTTTTTAAACCCTAGATCTAAAGAAGCAACCTTACCTCCTTTATTAGCGAAAGAAGTTTTTGATGGTTTATCACAAAAACACGGAGTTTATTATTTCTGGAATAAAGATAAAGAGATCATCTATGTAGGAAAAGCTAATAATATCAAGCAACGAGTATTAAGTCATTTTCACGATAAGAAAAAGAAAGAAATACTCATGTGCATGGAAACAGCAAACATTACCTATACCGAAACTGGAAATGAGTTATTAGCACTTTTATTAGAATCGGCAGAAATTAAGCGATTGTTTCCTAAGTATAACAGAGCTCAGAGAAGAAAGCAACATAGTTATGCATTGTTTAGCTATTATGATAGAAAAGGAATTCTTCATTTAGCGTGGAATAATTTAAAAATGGTCAACAAACCACTTATGAAGTTTTATACGCTTACAGAAGCACGAAATTTTGTAGAACGTCTGTGTAGCACTTTTGAATTATGCCCTAAATATTGTCATTTGCAAACCAATGTAAGTAGCTGTTTTCATTATCAAATTAAAGAATGTAGAGGTATTTGTAGAGAAGAGGAAGCCATAGAAAATTACAATAGTCGTGTAATAGCAGCAATAACTTCTTTAGCTTTTGATAACAAAGATTTTGTTGTACATGAAGCAGGAAGAGAAGAAAATGAGATAGGCTATGCTTTAGTAGTGAATAATATTTACAAAGGATATGGTTATTTAAAAAAACAGAAAAGCTATACCTCAAAAGATTACCAAGAAAATCTACAAAGTCAATCTGATAATCAAGATGTACGAAGAATACTAAATGCTTATTTAAAAAAGAATTCAGAAGCAGTTATTGAAATAGATGCAAATTCTTTTCAAGAAGATACTGTAATAGAATTGGAATTTAAGTTTGAGTAGTATTATTGATATCATCTAAAAAGTTAGTTTTCTTTTACTTCTTAATAATAACTTTATAAACAGAAATTTGTATTTTGTATGGTGTATATTTGTTTTTAAATGAATAGCATTTCATCTTATTTACCCTCTACTCTTAATTCATTATGTTAAAAAAAATATTCGTATTAGCTTTTTTATTGTTGATTTCGCTTCCAAGTATATCACAAAATACTATTGAAGATTTAGAAAAAAAGTTAGCAACTGTTTCAGATAAAAATGAAAGGCTTGAGATTTTAGATAACCTAACAAAAGCTATTCTTAAAAATAAAAGAGATTATGAATTGACCTATTTTAATGAATATGTAGCGCTTGCTCAAGAATTGAAAAAATATGATTTAGCTGCACAAAAATCACGTTTTATAATTCAGCATTATACCAATTTTGGAAAACTAGATTCTACCAAGTATTATGTAGATAAAATGTTAGGGTATCAGGAGTTTTTTAAGGATCCAACAACAGAAGCACATTTACTACTTAAAAGGGCAAGTTACTTTTATAATACAGATAAATATCAAAAAGCAATTGCTGATTATAAACGTTCAGGGGATATTTTTATTAAAGAAAATAAAGGTGTAATTAATGCAGCAGATGCAAGACTTTTTACAGCACAGGTTTATAACGATTTAAATGAGTTTTTAAATGCGGTCACTAATTACGAAGAAGCATATAAATTATATGATGAATTAGATGATAATTTTTATAAAAACTTCACTTTGTCAGAGTTAGCTGGTATCTATTCTAAAAATGGTTTTCACGAAAAATCAATTTCAGAACGTGAAAAAGTTCTCCGAAATGCTAAGGAAATAAAAGACTACGCTTCCTTATTTTATGCTTATGGGAATTTAGCCAAGATTCATCAAAAAGTTAAGAATTTTGATGAAGTTAAAAAGTATATTGATTCTACAAAGTTTTATGCTGACAGTGTACAAAACAGGCAAAGAAAAGTATTGTCTAATTTGTTTTTGGCAAATTTAAATATAGATTACAATTTAGATCTAGATAATGTTACTGAAGCGGAAAAATACTTGGAGGAAGCTAAAACTTGGGTTCAAAAATCTAGTGCTCCTGAATTTTTCCAGAGAATGAATTATGAATACCAAGCCAAAGTTTATAGTAAAAAGAAAGATTATAGAAGAGCAGAAGAAGCATTACAAAAAGTATTAGCTCTGAAAGGTCAAGAGGGTCAAGAAGAAAAGGTTAAAAGTGCAGAAAAGGAACTTGCTAAAATTTATGGAGTTACTGGACAGTATAAAAAAGCATTCGAACATTTAAATACGTATTTACAATTAGAGGAAGCGAATAACAAACTTATAAAGGACAATACGTTTTTATATTATCAATCTCAGTTTGAAACACAAAGAAAGGATGCCGAAATTCTTAAAAAGGAAAATGACATTCAACTGTTAGAAAAAGAAAAGGAACTGTCTACAGCAAAAAGAAAAGTATTATGGGCGGTTTTTCTATCAATTGTGGTCATTTTATTGCTAACAGCATATTTCATTTGGAAACAAGGAAAACACAAAAGAAGAGCATTGGCCAAGAAAATAGAAAAGAATAAGCAAGCATTGGAAGAATATACTAAACAACTTTTAGAAAAAAGAAGAATACAAGAAACATTAACAGAAGAGATAGAAAGATTAAAAGAAGAGGCAGGAAGTAAAAATTCTGCTGAAGAGGAAATTGAAAATTTAACTTCTGTGAAAATTCTTACAAATGAAGATTGGTATAATTTTAAAGAAAAATTTTCGAGTGTATATCCAGAGTTTTTTAGAAATATAAAAGAAAAAGGGTATTCACTAACAAAAGCGGAAGAACGATTATTGGCTTTAGAAAAATTATACCTCGATACAAATCAAATAGCAAGTATGTTGGCTATTTCAAATACAAGTGTGGTAAAAAGTAGGTTCAGATTGCGAAAAAAAATTAATGTCCCTAAAGGAATTTCCACATTACATTATTTAGAAGCTTCTTAACAAAATAGCATAGGTGATTTAGATCGGTTTAAATTGTCTTTTTTTTGTCCATTTTAGTTAGTTTGTGTTTTGATTATCAGAGGTTTAAGTTTGTCTTTTTTTTGTCTATTAGCATTCTTTAAGTAATTGAAAGTTAAGTTCTTTATTTGAACAAGACTTAAAATTCCTTAATGATTATGCAAAAAAGATTACTTATAGTTTTAGCTTTTTGTAGCGTCTTTATATCTTTTATCAATGCGCAATCCACAGAATGTTCTTTAGATGAAACTACATTTTCTGGAACACTTACCGTAACTGGTGCTGGTGGAGTAAAAACTAAAGCCAGCGATGCTACTTCAAATTATAGGTTTGGTGAACGTGTAGCTATAGATGGTAATATAGCGGTTACTACATCACGTAGTAATGGTACCGAACCAGGAAAGGTTTACATCTTTATTAATGATGGGGCAGGAAATTGGACAGAACAAACTATATTAACCGCTAGTGATGGGTTTGCTGGAGATAATTTTGGGTCTAGTGTTGCCTTACAGGGTAATTACTTAGTTGTTGGTGCTAGATCACAAACCAATGCATCAGTAGTAGATACAGGAGCAGCTTATTTATTTGAATACAATGGCTCTAATACATGGACTGAAGTAGCTGTATTTGAACCTAGCGATGGAAGTTCTGGTGATCGTTTTGGAGAATCCGTTTCTATCGAAGGAAACTTAATTCTTGTTGGAGCTAGGGATGGTGCTGTAGGAGGATGTGCTTATTTATATGAAAATGATGGTACTAATACCTTTACTTATTCGGAAACAAAATTAGAACCTCAAGTACAATCTAATTATTCAGGGGCAAAATTTGGTTATGATGTTTTGGTTAAAGATGGTCGCGCTTATGTTGGTGGACCTGCCGATTATTCTTCTGTAGGTAGAGCTTCTGCCGGATCGGTACAAATATGGGATCAAGCCAATGACGGATCTTGGTCACGAACACACAGATTAAGAGGTACAGAAACGTCAGAATATTTTGGTAGTGCAATAAGTGTTCAAGGAGATTATTTAGCTATAGGTGGGTATAATTTTGAAGTATCCTCTACAGCTGAAGCCGATCAAGGAAGAGTTTTCGTTTATAAAGTTGATATAAATGGTGATTATTTAGATGCCAACAGAGTAATGGTTCAAAATGATGATAAGGACAGTTATAATGACCAACGTTTTGGAACAGATGTGGTAATAGATAATGGTTTTTTATATGTCGGAACTTTTGGAAATGGATCAAACAGCACTGATGCTGTTTATATTTTTAAAGATGATGGCACTAATAATTGGTCTCAATTAACTAAACTAACTTCTGGTGGCGGATGGGATGAGTTTTCAAATAGAGCGTTAGCAGTTTCATATCCATATATACTTATAGGGCAAAATGAAGATGATTCACCTTCAAATTCTGGGGCAATTCATTTTATATCTCTGGCGAGTACAATAACTCCAACTGTTTCGATATCGGAAGTAACAACAGCACTTATTGGTCAAAATAATGCAACTATAAAACTTAATTTTACTGATGAGACTACACGTACTGAGATTCAATTTAGTATTGATGGCGGAACAACATACCCATATACATTTAGTGATGATGTCTTAACTGGCGAAATTGCTAACCTAGGAATAGGTTCGTATAATCTTAAAGCAAAATATAATTCTGGCTCATGTGTTTTAGATTTAGGAACTGTATCTGTAAATCAAGCTGCCTATACCGCAATTCCTGATGCTAATTTTGAAGCTAGACTTTATACTTTAGGTTATGATGATATTGCTGGAGATGGACAAGTGCCAACCGCTCTTATTGAAGTGGTAACTTCTTTAGATCTTAATAATCAAAACATTTCTGATTTAACAGGGATCAATGATTTTGTAGCATTAGAATCATTAAAACTTCAATACAATAGTTTAACCTCTTTAGATATTTCAAACCTAGTAAATCTAAAAACGCTTTGGGCAGCTAATGGAAATATTTTCAATACAATAGATGTTAGTAATAGCACTGCATTAGAAGATTTTAGAATACGACAATATACAGGTACATCGATTGATTTATCTAATCTTACAGCATTAAGAAGATTTGCTTGTACAAGTTGTGATTTAACAAGTTTAGACACTAGCAACAATACCAATTTAAGTTATTTAGATGTATGGAATTCAGAAATTAACACTTTAGATTTAAGTACTAATACAAGTTTAGCAACTCTTGATGTATATTCTACCAAACTGACTTCTTTAGATGTATCGAAAAATACAGCACTTACCAATTTAATAGCTAATGATATAGCCACATTAACGAGTTTAAATGTTCAAAATGGAGCTAATACAGGTATTACTGGATTCAACACTTCTGGAACTCCTATTAGTTGTATTTTAGTAGATGATGCTACTTACAGTACAACCAATTGGACAAATATTGACGCAACCTCTACATTTAGTAATACCTATTGTAATTATACGGCAATTCCAGATGCTAATTTTGAAGCAGAGCTAGAAAACTTGGGGTATGATGATATTTCAAATGATGGACAAGTACCAACCGCATTAATTGAAGTTGTAACAGTTTTAGATGTTAATAATAAGAATATTTCTGATTTAACAGGAATACAAGATTTTACTGCTTTAGTTGATTTAAACTGTGAAAACAACTCATTGACCTTTCTAGATGTAAGTAATAATAATAATCTTCAGAAATTAAACTTCAATGAGAACAATATTACGGCAATACATTTAGGAGTAAATGCAAACCTAGTGTCTATTGAAGGGAAATACAATCAATTAGGAGCAATTGATATAACTCAAAATGTAGGGCTAACATTTTTAAACATTAGAAACAACAATTTTACAAGTATAGATGTCTCTAATAATACTTTACTAGAGACGATTAATATTCGCGAATGTTCAAATGTTATGAATTTGGATGTAAGCTCAAATACCAATCTTAAGTTTTTGTATTTACAAGATGTTTCGTTAATGAGTTTAGATATTTCTCAAAACACGTTGCTAGAAGTAATTGCTTTAGAAAGAAATAATCTTACAACTATTGATGTGTCAAGCAACACTGCTTTAAGACAACTTAGAGTATCTGATAATAATATAACTCGTTTGGATGCATCAAATAATTCAGCATTAACTCGTTTGTCTTGTGACAATAATCAGTTAACTTTTTTAGATGTTCAAAATGGAAATAATACAGCAATAGCAACGGCTGATTTTAATGCAACTGGTAATACAGAATTAAGCTGTGTCAAAGTAGATGATGCTACATGGAGTAATACCAATTGGACAAACATTGATACTGGAACTACTTTTTACAATTCAGGTATTTGTAGGTACACGGCTATCCCAGATACTAATTTTGAAACCGCATTAGAAAACTTAGGGTACGATGATATTTCTGGAGATGGAAAAGTTCCTACTGAAAATATCGAAGTATTAACTTCTTTAGATCTAAGAAGTAAGGTAATTGCTAATTTGACAGGAATAGAAGACTTTATCTTATTAACGTCTCTTAATCTTAAAAACAACAGTTTAACAGCTATAAACCTAAGTAATAATACCGCTTTACAAACGCTAGGTCTAAGTGAGAATGATTTAACAACGATAGATCTTTCTAAGAATATTAATTTAACTTCTCTAGATCTCGGTGCAAATAAATTAACAGCATTAGATGTTTCAAACAATGTTTTATTAACTCGATTAGAATGTCCAGTAAATGATATTACATCAATTGATATAAGTAAACTAACGAAACTTACTTTTTTAGAGTTATTTCAAACAGATATTACAACGTTAGATATCAAGAACAATTTAGTATTGGAGAAACTAATTCTTTACAAAACTAAATTAACCTCTTTAGATGTTTCTTTAAATACAGAACTAACGCAATTACGAATTGATAACACACCCATTACTTCTATAGATTTGTCAACAAATACAAAGCTTACTGAAGTAAGAGTAAACGGATCTGACATTACCACTGTAGATTTAACGAATCAGGTTGCTTTAACTGAATTTTACGGACAAACAGGAGTTTTAGAGTATATCAATATCAAAAATGGAAACAATGTAAACATTACTAATTTTGATGTTAGAAATAATAATGATTTAAGTTGTATTACTGTTGATGATGCAGCATATAGTACTACTAATTGGACAGATATAAGTACTGCTACAAGTTTTACAGAAGGAACCTATTGTAATTACACAGCTATTCCAGATTCTATATTTGAAACTCGATTAGAAGCACTAGGATTAGATGATATTTCTGGTGATGGACAAGTACCAACGGCGCTAATTGAAACTGTAACATCATTAACTGTAAATGATCTTGGAATTAATGAATTAACAGGAATAGAAGATTTTACTGCATTAGTTACATTAAACGCTAGAGGTAATAATTTTACCACGTTAGATGTGAGTAAAAACACGCTATTAGAACACTTATATATTAATAGTAATAGTTTATCATCAATCGATGTATCTAAAAATGTTGTTTTAAGAAATTTAAATATTGGATCAAATGGCATTACTTCATTAGATGTGTCTAATAATCCAGATTTGAGAGATTTATGGGTACAAGGTAATGGAGGTTTAACAGACCTAGATTTGAGTAATAATCTTGAAATAAGAGAATTATACACGTATAGCTCTGGTGTATCAACATTAGATTTAAGTATTCATGGAGAACTTCGAATTCTTTCTGCTTATAGAACATCTATGACATCAATCAATCTTTCTAATAACCCTGAATTGAGATCACTACGTGTAGATGAAACTAACATTTCAACATTAGATTTAACTAACAATACAAAAATAGAAACACTACGTGTAAATGATACAGGAATTACAACCTTAGATTTAGGTAATCAAACCAATTTAGAAAAACTTTGGGCACACGATACAGACTTAAGTAATTTAAATGTTAGAAATGGTAATAATGCCAATGTTACTACTTTTGAAATAGAAAATAATCCAAATTTAACTTGTGTTTTAGTTGACGACGCAACGTATAGCACAACAAACTGGACAAATAAAGATACTACAACAAAATTTAATGAAACTACATGTAACTATGTTCAGGTAGCGATAGATATCTATTTACAAGGAGCTTTTATAAATCCGAATGCTGGAGAAGAAAGTTTAATGCGAGATGATTTACGTGCATCGGGAGGTGTTTATGGTTCTACTTCACCATACAGTGATAGTGCTACTATTTCAGATGCTATTAAATTAGATGATTCGGGTACAAATTCAATGGTAGATTGGGTTTGGGTAGAGTTAAGAGATGCTAATAATCCAAATCAAGTAATTGCTGGTAAATCTGGAATTCTACAACGTGATGGAGATATTGTAGCTATAACGGATGATAGAAACTCTCCAATGTCATTTAATGTAAGTGCTGATAACTACTACATAGTAGTGAAACATAGAAATCATTTGAACATTATGACGGCTGCTGTAATAAGCTTGTCTAGAACAACTACAGCTATTGATCTTTCCTCAAGCAGTACTGCAGTGGCTGGAGGTGTAAATGGAGTTGTAGATATGGGTAATGGAACATTTGCCATGATTTCAGGAGACTTTGATGAGAATGGACAAATTCAAAATATTGATGCGAATTCTGTAATCCAACAATTAGGGGTTTCTGGATATAATAAAGCTGATTTTGATATGAATGGTCAAGTTCAAAATTCAGATATCAATAACCTTTTAAACCTCAATATAGGTAAAGGAGAGCAACTTATTAATAGCGCCGATTAAGGACAATAAGCATCTAAAATATTTAATCTTAAAAACGGAATTATAGAAGATTCCCCACAACTTTAATTCAATAAACATGAAAAAAACAAGTACTTTTTTATTTCTAATTCTCTTTTCTTTAACCTCCTATGCTCAAACTCCAGCAGGATTTAACTATCAATCAGTTGTTAGAGATGCTTCAGGAAATGTGTTAGCAAATACTGCAATAGGAGTACAATTTAAGTTACACCAAACCACAACATCAGGAACGGTTGTATTTACAGAAACACATACACCAACAACAAATGCATATGGTGTTTTCAATTTGGTCGTGGGCCAAGGAGTTACTACAGATGACTTTTCAACGATTGATTGGTCGGCAGCTAATTACTTTCTAGAAGTAAGTATTGATGTAGCTGGAGGAACAACCTATACAAGTATGGGAACTACGCAACTACTAAGTGTTCCATATGCTTTACATGCAAAATATGTTGAAAATGGAGATGACTTAGGAAGTCATACAGCTACAAAGAATTTCCAAACCGGAGGTTACTGGATTTCCAACGATGGTGATGATGAAGGTTTGTTAGTAAACTCAGGAGGAAGAGTAACTACATCACACAAATTATTCTTAGGTAGTAATATTAATCTAGACACACATTGGATTAATGGTGATGGTACAGATAATAAAGGAATTCAGTTTGATGCTAGCGGAAACGTGAATACTTCTGCTAAAATCTCTGTAGGAGGAAATGTACAAATTAATTCTAATTGGATTTCTAATGATGGTGACAATGAAGGAATAGCTGTTAAAACAAATGGGAATGTTGGAATTGGAGAATCAAATCCACAAACGAGTTTAGATGTAGTTGATACTGCTGTTATTGGAGATATAGCTATTGGTTCTCAAAGTACTACTCAGAATGCTTCTAACCAAAAAGATGAAGGTTTTACTACAACTCCATGGTTATATACATCAGCGATTCAGGCTCCTGGTGAGCGAGATAGTGCTCCAACAATGATTGCTGTAGGAGCTAATAATAACTATGGAGGGAATGATGAAATTCATTTTGTAACCAATGGTTCTTCTCAAGTTGATATTTCAAATAATTTATTAAATGTATCTGGAGATATTAAAACAAGTGGAAATATTGAGTTCAATGGATTTATTACAAATCCTTCTGAAAATCAGATTTTCGGAACTTATGATGATACAAGTAAACTTTCTAACTTAAGTCAAAACAATGTAATTATCGGAACTCAAGCGGCAGAGAATGCAACATCTGGAGGAAATAATGTGGTTATAGGATATTTTGCTGGTTACAATTTAAATGGTAGCTCAAACGTAATATTAGGACAAGGAGCTGGATTATCTGGAAGTGCATTCTCAAATCGTTTATACATTAGAGATCTTCTTTATGGAGAGTTTGATAATGATTTACTACAAGTAAAAGGAGAATTAAAAGTTGATGAAAATATCACTACCGATGGAAATGTAATTATTGATGAAGATGGTGATGATTTAAGAGCAGCGGGTGCGGCAAATAATGTAGAAATCATTTCTGTAATTGTAAACGCAGATGGTTCTTTAAACTCAAATGTTACTAGCTCATCAGGAATTACAACTTCAAGAAGTGGAAATATATACACTGTTAATTATTCAAATCATTTTTCAAATCTTCCTGCCGTAACCATTACTTGTGTAGCATCTACTTCGCAAACAAGAGCTGCTCAAATAACTTCACTAGGAACTGGTAAGGTAGAGTTTATGATAAGAAGTTCTGGCGGAGATGCCAAAACCGATGCGCTTTCTGTTTTAAACATTGTAGGTAAAAGAAAATAAGTATATGAGACAGATTTTATTCATAATATCCTTGCTTATTTCTAATGTTATGCTCTCTCAGACGTTGGAGCGAACTGTAATAGGAACAAGCGGAACAACATTGAGCAATGCAAATGCAAGTTTAGACTTTACCGTAGGTGAATTAGTAGTTGCTACAAGTTCGAATGGAAATAATACCTTAACTCAAGGTTTTCAGCAAGAAGTAATTGTTTTAAAAATAAAACTAGCTCCTATTGTCTTTTTACAAGGTCCTTTAACAACATCTGGATCAACTATAATGGATGATAGTTTACGAGCTAATAGTTTACTACCTACAACAAGTCCATATTCTGATGGATTAACTTGTGATTCTTCCGTTTTTAATATAACAGGTAGCAATGCAATTATCGATTGGGTTTGGGTAACCATACGTGACAAAAACGACAAGAGTTTAGTTCTAGGAAGTCAATCTGCATTATTACAAGCCGATGGTGATATTGTAGATATAGATGGAACTTCTGTTTTATCATTCGCTTTATCTTCTGATAGTTATTACATAGCTGTAAACCACCGAAATCATTTAGGAATTATAAGTGCCTCTGCAGCTACTTTGAATACTGGTTCTTCAAAAACAGTAAACCTAAGTAATTCGACTTCATCGGTCTTTGGAGGAACAAATTCTTTAGTAGATATGGGAAATGGAATTTTTGCCATGATTTCTGGAGATTTTGATGAAAATGGTCAAATTCAAAATACAGATACGAATGCTGTTATTCAATTGTTAGGAATTTCCGGCTATAGTAAGGCAGATCTGGATATGAATGGTCAGGTACAAAATGCTGATATCAATAATGTTTTAAATACCAACATTGGTAAAGGACAACAATATTAAAAACTAATCCCCATGGTTTATACGACTACTACAAAGCTACTTTCATGGAAACTTTACATGTTTGTTTCTGTGATTTTTCTGAACATTGGGCACTCCCTCATGGCCCAATGTCCTTCAGGATCTGTTTATCTTACCTCTCAAACTGCAGTGAACGATTTTATTAACAACTATCCTGACTGTACTACCATTACTGGAAACTTAGTAATCTCTAGTGCTTCAGTAATGGATATCTCAGGATTAAATAATAAAATCACAAACATTAGTGGATTATTATCAATTTCCAGTACTAGTCTTACCAATTTAAACGGACTTCAAGGAATTGAAACGATTGGTAGTTCTTTATCAATTAACAACAATGATAGTTTAACGAGTTTAACAGCATTGAGCAATCTAACAACGATCGGAAATGGCTTAACAATTTCAGGAAATGATGCCATAACTACGATTGATGGTATTGGAAACGTTTCAACTGTTGCTTCAATTAAGGTAACTTCAAATTACGCTTTAACAGATATTAGTGTTTTTAGTTATCTAACGGATGTTGATTTCGATATTTCTTTTGGTTATAACAAATTGACAGATTTACAAGGATTACACAATTTAACAACGGTAAAAAACCTTAGCATTACAGAGCCTAACTTGCCAAACCTTAATGATCTCAATAAGCTAACAAGCGTTAACAGATTAATTGTTCAGAGTAACTCAATAATTACTTCTCTAGAAGGATTGGATAACATAACAAGTGTTGATGAAGTTTTATTTTCGGATTTAACGGCATTGGTAGATTTAAATTACTTTCCTAATGTTATTAATTTACCTAGATTAAAATTAAGAGGATTAAATACCATTACAAACCTTAATGGTTTAAGTAGCCTTCAAACAATAACAACTTTTGAAATTGAAAGTTGTAGTGCACTAGCATCATTATCGGGTATCACTAATCTTACAAGCATTACTTCCTTGTTTTCTCTAAAATATCTTGCAATAACTAGTTTAACAGGAGCAGAGAGCATAACTTCTTTAAATGACTTAACAATTGATACATGTAATAATATTATTGATCTAACAGGACTTAACAATGTAGGTACATTAACTGATATTTTAATTACAGATGCTGCCGCTTTCGAAAACTTCAATGGTCTATCAAATTCGAATACGATTGAAAGTATAACAATAGATAATTGTGATAGTCTAACTGGTTTTACAGGATTAAAAGCCAACTCAACTGACACGATTGAGTTAAAGAATTGTGATGCTATTAATACTTTAAATGGCTTGAGTTCATTCACTACTATGGCTTCATTAAGTATTCAAAACTGTTCAACATTTAATTCGTTAGATGGGATTCAAAGTCTTACAAGTCTAGATAATCTAACAATTCGTAATACAGGGGTTACCAGTATGGTTGGATTTCCTAATATTACAAGTATTGGATATTTACTAATCCTAGACAACACCTCGTTAACTTCGTTAGATGGCTTTGAATCGTTAACAAACATTGATAGAATCAATATTTCAGGAAATGGACTATTAGAAGTAGATGGATTGCAAAATTTAAAATCGATAAATGCATCAAACATTGCTTCAGTAGATATTTATTTAGCTGAGGAAAACCTACAGACCATTAATCTAAACTCCTTAGAAGAGGTAAATGTTAGTTATTGGTCCTTGTACATTCCAAATACCAGTGATGTTTGTGGAATTGCAAATTATGCCTTAAACGGAACAAAACCCAGCTTTGTTTCTTTATATGCCGATGGAGGAAACTATAGTAATTTCGATGATATCGTAAACGCATGTACAGTTCAATTAAGTATAAAAGTATTTTTAGAAGGAGCAGGAATTAATCCAAATTCGGGAGAAGAAGATTGGATGAGAGACGATTTGAGACAAGGGAATAACATTCCTACAATGAGTCCATATAATAGCGCTATAACTTGTGATGCGGGTACTTTTTTGACTACAGGAGAGAGTGCAGTTGTAGATTGGTTAGAAGTTAAATTACTAGATGCAAATGATGTCAACAAAATAGTAAGTTCTAGCTCATTTTTGCTTCAAAGAAATGGAGAGGTAATTGATCCAATAATCAATAGCACAAATTTAAAAATTGTTGTTCCAGAAGGAAATTATTATGTAACCATTTCTCATAGAAATCACCTTACAATTCAAACAAATTCAGTAGTTTATTTATCAAAATCTTCACGATCACTTGATTTTACCAACGATACATCTTTAACAAAAGGAGGAA
The DNA here is from genome assembly GCF_947498805.1 of uncultured Tenacibaculum sp. Lineage (GTDB taxonomy): Bacteria > Bacteroidota > Bacteroidia > Flavobacteriales > Flavobacteriaceae > Polaribacter. The sequence goes on from NZ_CANMLT010000001.1 coordinate 617,658, forward strand.
GCAATGCATTTATACAATTAGAAAATAACAAGTATGCAATTCCTTCAGGAGATATAGATCGTAACGGACAAATTCAGAACTCAGATGTAAATACTGTAATTCAATTCTTAGGGAATTCTGGATATCAAAATTCAGACACCGATATGAATGGTCAAGTACAAAATACAGATATCAATGACCTTATTAATATTAATATAGGCAAAGGGAATCAATTTTAAATAATGTAATAAACTTTCAACAAATGAAAATATTTAAGCGAAGAAAAACCTTTAGGGTACGAAATGAAGTTAAGAGGTTTACCTATTTCCCAATTTTTTATAAAAGTTCGGTGTTTTGGTTATCTCGAGTAAAAATAGAGAAGTCATTTAATGGAATGACAATGCGCATTATAAATATTCAAAAAATTCAATAACCTCAAAGATAAACAGAGGCTTCTTGGTATAAGAGTAATCATAATTTTAAGGGATACAAGGAGCTGAAGTTTATCCATAAATAGTTTTAACATGATAAAAAAAATACAACTACTAGTATTAATTTTAATAACACCATTGTGTTTCGGGCAGAACATAACATTTACCTTTGAGAATGCTCGAAATACGAATGATGGAACCGATGATTTTTATGAAGCAGATATTTATATTGCTTCGGATGTTGACTTTAAATTAGGTTCGGGACAAATTTATTTTACTTACAATACAGCAGCTTTTGGAAATAATATTCATACAAGTGGAAACTTCGAATATTTACAACCGGCGGGAAGTATTTTAGGAGAAGTTTATGGTTTTCCGGCGTACAAAGACTTTATTGTAAACGATAATACAACTTCTAGAGTGTCCACTTCTTTTCAGCAAGGAGTAAGTAGTGGAACAATTACCGCCAATAACGTAACTTCTTCTTCTAAGCATTTATTCAGTATAAAAATTAAGTATACGGATATAAATGAAACACCCAATATTGCATTTGAAACTGGGGCAGTGTATTTAGATCAGTTTTTTACTGCTTGTGGACCAACATCTTTGGGGTTTCCAGACTGTACCAATCATCCAGGAGTTCAATTAACTGGAGATACTTTTAATTCAGCAGGAGCAGTAGTAGCAAGTGATGTTAATTGGTCAGGAGCTGTAGATACTAATTGGACAGTTACTGGAAATTGGGGAGGAGGAGCTTTACCTATAACAACGGATGATGTGGTTATACCAAACGTAGCAACTACACCTGTAGTTGGAAGTACCGTTCAGGTTAAAGACTTAACAATACAATCTCTTTCTTCTTTTGATATTAATGAGAATGGAGGAGTAACGGTAGATGGTAATTTTGTGAATGATGGAAGTTTTACGATGACGTCAACAACTTCCAATAGTGCAAGTTTGGTTGTAAAAGGATCGTCAAACGGACAAATAACTTACGAACGAGGAGGTTTATTGGCAAATCAATGGAGTATTGTTGCTGCGCCAGTATCAGGCCAAAGTGTAAAAGATTTTGTTGAAAATGCAGCGAATAATATTCGAGTAAATACAACGGTAACTCCTAATAGATATGCTGTAGGATATTACGATGATAGTAGAGCTGCAGGAAGTAAATGGGTATATTACACCGTAGATGATTTAGCATCGAATAGCATTACCTTTGAAGAAGGAAAAAGTTACGCTATCTCTAGAGCCACCAATGGTTCAATAAGTTTTACAGGAACTGTAGTAACAGCTGATGTGAACGAAACAGTAATCGCTTCTCAATGGAATGCGGTTGGAAACCCATATACCGCGTTTTTACCAATCAATGAAAACTCAGGAACGAATTTTATCAATGATAATCTTGCGAGTTTTGATCCAACCTATGTAGGAGTATATGTTTGGGATAATGCTCAAAACAAATATGTTGCTAAAACGCTGGCAAGTGGAGAAAGTTCTTTAGCACCTGGACAAGGATTCTTTGTTAAAACAGGAGGTAGTGCAAGTAACATGACTTTTAAACAAGCACAACGAATGGTACAACCCGCTACAGGAGGAACCTTTAGTAAGGAAGCAAGTATTCCAACAATTAAGTTATCCATCGCATCAAAAGGAGTAAAAGTAAATACAAGTATCAGTTATAGGAATAATGCCACGAATGGATTGGATGTTGGGTATGATATTGGAAACTTTGAAGGAGCTAGTTTAGATATTTACACAAGACTTTTAGATGGTTCATCAGAAAAGAACTTTACCTATCAATCTTTACCTAAAGAAGCGAATGAAACTATGATTATTCCAGTAGGAGTTAAGGCTGTTGAGGGAACAACAATTAGTATTAGCTCAGAAGGTAATGCTTTACCTGAAGATGCTGAGGTGTACTTAGAAGATAGGTTATTAGAAAAGTATATTGATGTAACCAAAGAGTCTTATGATTTAACCTTATCAAAGCCAGAAAACGGCATAGGAAGATTTTATTTACATACAAAAGTACAAGTAGAGATTCCAGAAGTACTTTCGGAAAGTATCAAGATTTATACAGTAAATCAAAGATTGTTTGTAGAAGGTATTCAAGGAGAAAGTTTTGAATTACAATTGTACAATACATTAGGAAAACAAGTATATCAAGGAAAATTTATAGGAACAGGAAAGAATTCGATTGTTTTGCCAAAAGTAGAAACAGGAATTTATGTAGTAAATGTAAAAAGCACTATTGGAATAGCGAATAAGAAGGTAGTTCTAAAAAAATAAGGATCGATGAAATCACAAAAAACAACAAGTCAAGAAAATAAAATCACCAGAAAAGAGGCATTAGAAAAGTTAGGAAAGTATGGTAAATATACTGCCTTAACAGCCTTAGGAACTTATATGATATTGAATCCGCAGAAAGCGCAAGCGCAAAGTCCAGAAGATCCAGGAGAAGGGTTTTAATAAAAAAGTCAGCTAATTTTAGCTGACTTTTTTTATCCTTATTTTAATAATTCGTCTATTTGATTCTTATAACTACTGCCTATTGGGATAACATGTTTTTCTATGAAAATTCTATTTCCTTCAATGCTTTCAATATATTTTTTGGAGACAGCAAAGGAGCGATGTACTTGAACAAAATCATCATGAGCGATTGATTCCAGTAATTCAGAAACTTTTTCTCGAACAGTTATGATGTTACTTGAGGTAAAAACTTTGGTATAGTTACCATCAGACTCAAGAAATAGAATAGTATCAATAGCTATTTGAACATGTTTTTTATTAGAACGTAAAAACAAAGTTTGCTTTAGTTCACTTTTAGATGTTTCAATAGAAGATTGTGGTTTTTCATTGGGTTTTACTGCTTTGTTTACCGCTTTTAAAAAACGCTCAAAGCTAAAAGGTTTTAATAAATAATCAATTACGTTTAACTCATAACCTTCTAATGCATATTCTCTATAAGCCGTAGTAACAATAACTTTGGGCGGGGATGTTAAGGTCTTTAAAAAATCAAAACCTTTTAATTTGGGCATGTTTAAATCTAAAAAAACCAAATCTACGGTATGTTGACTCAAATATTCTAGTGCTTCAATAGCATCATAACACTGTTTTGAAAGTTGCATATAAGGCAGCATATCACAATAGCCCTTAATAATTTTATGGGACATTTGTTCATCATCTATAATTAAGTATTTAATCATGTTAGATATATAGTTAGTGTTGCTTTATAGATGTTTTTTAATTCTGTAAAATTAAGTTGATGTTTTTTAGGGTATATCAACTCCAATCTACGTTGTAAATTTTTTAACCCAATTCCAGATTGGCTATTAATTTCTTCAGGATCAAAGTTGTTTTCAATCTCAAAGTAAATAACAGCTGAGCTCACTTTAAGTTTTGCTTTTATATAGGCATCATTTCTTAAATTTTCTACACCGTGTTTAAATGCATTTTCCAATAAATTAATAAACAAAAGAGGTGTAACCTTAATTCCTTCATCTATAATTTCTACATCAAATGTAATATCTATATTTTTATAATAACGTATTTTATGAAGCTCAATATAATGTTCTAAGAAAATTATTTCTTCTTCTATAGTTACATAATCATCGTCACCTCTGTAAATACTATAACTCATCATATCAGATAATTTAAGAATAAGTGTTTTAGTCTTTTCAGTATCCTCATCTACTAAGCCATATAAATTATTTAGCGTATTGAAAAAAAAGTGTGGGTTTACCTGATTTTTTAAATGTAATAGTTCTGCTTTTTTATTTTCAGTTTTCAATGAAATAATCATTTTAATCTGTTTGAAAACCCAGTATAGAAACAACACTATCAAACTTAAAAAGTAGCATAACGCAATAGTCATATAAGGCTGCTCCCCTCCAAATTCATCATTAAAAGCAACAATAATAACTCCAAACAAGATTAAGAATATTGAGTAACCTCGTTTAGGAATTTTTGGTAGTTTATTAATTATTTTAGAAATCATCTTCAATTATAATTCAAAAAAGAATATAGAACAAATAAGTTGATAGAAACAGGTGTTTTAGGGATTAACTACTATAAATCTGTGATGAATAGTTTTGCCTCGTTTTTTTAGCATTCTGCATTATAATTTGCCATGTCTATCCCAATTGTTAGAAGAGGTAAATAATGTCATATATGTTTGATGAAAAATTAAAATAATTATGAGCAGTCTTATCATTTCTAACCTGTCAAAAACCTATGCAAATGGCGTAAAAGCTTTACAAAATGTTTCACTTGAAGTACCAATAGGTATGTATGGTTTACTGGGGCCTAATGGAGCAGGAAAATCATCATTAATGCGAACCATTGCTACATTACAAGAAGCAGATACAGGAAGCATTACTTTAGGAGAAATAAATGTATTAGAACAAAAAAATGATCTTAGAAAAGTACTAGGATATCTACCACAACAATTTGGATTATATCCAAAAGTATCTGCTGATGTATTGTTAAATCACTTAGCAATATTGAAGGGAATTTCTAATAAAGGTGAGCGTAATGATTTAGTAGATGCATTATTGCATAAAGTGAATTTGTATGATGTAAGAAAACAGAAATTAGGAGGTTTTTCTGGAGGGATGAAACAGCGTTTTGGTATAGCTCAAGCCTTACTCAATGCCCCCAAATTATTGATTGTAGATGAGCCTACTGCTGGCTTAGATCCAATGGAGAGAAATAGGTTTTACAATTTGTTAAGTGAATTAGGAGAAAATACAGCTGTTATTCTTTCAACTCATATTGTAGATGATGTAAAGGAATTATGTACTAAAATGGCTATTATAAATAAAGGAAATGTTCTTCTCGAAGGAAACCCTTTAAAACTTATTGAAAATATAAAGGGGAAAGTATATCAAAAAACAATTCATAAAAAAGAATTACCACTATATAGAAAAGCATATAGGGTATTGAGTGAAAAATTGTTTTTAGGAAAACCTATTATACATGTGTTAAGTGAAACAAATCCTGGAAGCGATTTTCTTCCTATTGAAACCCAATTAGAAGACGTGTATTTCTCACAAATATTTTAAAAATTAAACAAGTTAAAAAGATGTGGTACGAAGTATTTAAATTTGAATTAGAATATCGATTAAAACGTCCAGATACTTATATATTCTTTATTTTTTTATTGCTATTTTCTACTATAGGAATAGATTTTGTCTTTAGCGGTATTGACCTTGGGCAGGTTAAAAAGAATGCACCTATACTTATTGCTAAAACTATGGGAGTGCTTTGTGGTATATCCATGTTTATAAGTTCAATGATAATGGGAGTAGCTGTGTTACGTGATTTTGAATATGATATAGCCTCCTTATTATACACTAACCCAATAACAAAAAGAGACTATTTACTAGGTCGTTTTTTAGGAGCATTCGTTATTCTTTTAATTGTTTTCAGTGGAGTTTTGTTAGGAATGTGTGTAGGAGAGTTTTTGCCTTGGCATAAACCTGAAGAAATGCTACCATTTAATTTTATGGCATATTTACATGCTTTTATTTTTGTAGGACTACCTATTGTTTTCTTGGGAAGCGCTCTCTTTTTTGTTACAGGTGCCCTGAGCAAAAAACTAATTGTAGTATATACACAAGGATTGGGGTTTTTTGTTTTGTTTGTGTTGATAAACAGTATTGAAAATAGCTCAATTCAAGCGCTTTTAGATCCCTTTTCACTGAACACATTAAATGAGGATACAAAGTTTTGGTCAGCAATTCAAAAGAACACTCAATTGGTTTCGGTTAGTGGTTTTCTTTTGTATAACAAATTACTTTGGATGGTGATTGGCGCGATAATATTAGGTTTAGGATATCATAAGTTTAGTTTTTCCATTATTCAAACGAAAACGAGAAAACAAAAAAGGAAACAATCAAACTATGAAACAGAACAGAATAAAACATATGAAGATATTAAAATTCCAAAAGTAACTAAAGAATATGGAATGTTAGCTTGGACTATACAATTAGCTCAACATACATTATTCTATTTTAAAGCAATTATTAAGGAAACCTCTTTCAAAGCAATTGCAATTTGTGGAATGATTATCATTTTGGTGAATTCAGTTAGTTTAGGTACAAGCTACGGAGTAGATAGCTATCCAACTACCTATTTAATAGTAGAAGAATTACGAGAAATGGCGCTTTATTTTTTCCTAATTATCCTTCTTTTTTATTCTGCTGAATTGTTTTGGAAAGAACGAAGCGTTCATTTAAACTTAATTTATGATGCTCTTCCAATTTCTAACTTTGTTAATTTAGTATCAAAATACTTAAGTCTATTATTAGTTTATGCTCTCTTAATGTTTGTATTAATAGGAACAGGAGTACTATTTCAAATATGGAATGGATATTATAATTTTGAATTGGAGGTTTATTTTTATGGCTTTTTTCTTGAGTTATTCCCTTTTTTGGCATTGTATACTTTTATCTCCTTCTTTTTGCAAGCGATTATAAACAATAAATATGTTGGAATAATAGCAATGATATTCTTTTTTGCAATCAGTTTGGTTTTAGAGTTCTTTGGCTATACACATAGTCTATATAAATTTGGAGGAAATCCGATAGGAGCTTACTCAGATATGAATGGGTATGGTCATTTTCTAAAACCTTATTTATGGGTAAAGTTATACTGGACATTATTAGGGGTACTCTTATTAGTTTTTTCTTCGATAATTAGTGTAAGAGGAACAGAAACTAGTTTGTTAAAAAGATGGAAAATTCGAGGGCAACAATTTAGTAATACGTTAAGGAAATTCACGCTAGCCATTGCTTTAGGTGTGATACTGGTTGGAAGCTATATTTTTTATAATACAAATATTCTAAATGAGTATTGGACAAACGACCATGAATTAGAGTTTCGAGCTGGTTATGAAAGCACATTGAAGAAATATGAATATTTACAACAACCTAAAATTACCGATGTTTATTTAAAGATTGATTTATACCCTGAAAAACGTTCTTATGAAGCAAGTGGTTATTATGTGATAACCAATTTACACTCAGAATCTATTAAAGAAGTTCATGTACAAAAACGAATAGATTCACAAGTGAAATTGGAAGAGGTGATTTTCGATGTAGAAACAATAAAGAACAATGCTTATGTCGAGTATGATTATACTATTTATCAACTAAGTAAACCATTAGAGCCTGGAGAGAGTATTAAAATGTATTTCAAACAACTATTTTCTCCCAAAGGCTTTGAAGAGGGAGGTTCTACTACAGAAGTACTTCATAATGGTACTTTTTTCAATAACAAAGTATTACCAACATTTGGATATAACAATAAATACGAATTACGTGATATAGATGATCGTAACAAGTTCAATTTAGCAAATCGTGTTTATAAAAAGAACATTGATAACCCAAATGAATTGGTAAATGCTAGAACAGGAAGCGACTCTAAAGGTGTTCGTTTAGATATTACCTTGAGCACTTCTGCAAATCAAAGTGCCATTGTGCCTGGAAACCTAATTAGAAGATGGGAAAAGAATAATCGTAATTATTTTCACTACAGAACAGAAGAACCGATTATTAATTTTTATGGAGTAGTATCAGCAGAATATGAGGTGTTACAGGATATTTGGAAAGCTAAAGAAGAAGAAAATAATGTAGATTTAGAGATTTACTACCATAAAGGACATGAATATAATTTGGCTAGAATGATGGAAGGAATGAAACATTCTTTATCTTATTTCACCATGCATTTTGGAGCCTATCAATACAAACAAATGCGTATTATGGAATTTCCACGTTATCGAAAATTTGCACAATCGTTTCCTAACACAATACCTTTTTCAGAAGCCCTAGGGTTTATCTTAGATATTGATGATGAAAAAGATATAGATATGGCTTTTTATATAACAGCACATGAAATGACACATCAGTGGTGGGGATTGCAAATAGAGGCAGCAAATGTGAAAGGACAATCAATGATTTTGGAGACTTTAGCACAGTATTCTGCGATTATGGTTTTTGAAAAGAGATATGGAAAAGGAAAGACCAGACAGTTTTTAAAATTATGTTCTGAAAACTATTTTATAGGGAAGTTACAAGATAATAATATAGAAGTACCTTTAGTATTGGTAGAAAATCAAGATTATCTTTACTATGATAAAGGAGCTATAGCAATGTATGCTTTACAGGATTATATAGGTGAAGGCAAAGTTAATTTAGCATTGAGAAATTTTATAAATGATTGGAAATCTTTTAACAATCCAATAAAACCTGAAAGATACCCAACAAGTAAAGATTTGATAGGATATTTTAGAACTGTTACTCCTGATGAATTTCAACAGCTTATTACTGATTTATTCGAAACTACAATTACTTATGATAATAGAATTTATGAAGCAAGCTTAGAAGAGCTTTCTGATAGTTCTTATAAAGTAGAATTATTGATTGAGATGCAAAAATCGCACATCAATGAATTAGGAAATAAGGAACTTGTGTCTTTGAATGATTGGATAGATGTTGAAATAAAAGATGAAGAGGGAAAGACAAACTATCTTAAGCAGTATAAAATTAGCCAGGAAAAGACTAAACTTGAAATCTTTTTAGATAAAAAACCTAGTGTGATAACAATTGACCCGATGTATAAGTTAATTGAAAAAAATAAAACAGATAATGTTTGGAATCTAAAAGGGGAATAAAATCTATTTATAATCTTATGTAGTTGGATACAATGAAGCTTTAGATTTTGGTAAAGAGGTAATCAAAAGAAAGTATAGATTGAAAAGTGAGATTAATTTAATTTAATCTCGCTTTTATGTTTTTAATATTAGACTAATGAATATTTCATTAAGAACAATTAACTTTATTTTAAGTTTTGAATTCCCGATATTTACCACAAAAAAATAGAGAAGCATAGAGTTTTTAGAAGGAATAACGGTATTTAATTTTTTACTTTTTTCAATTATCATATGGTATTTTAGAAAAAAGTTAGACATTTCAGTATATGTGTTTTCATTCTTTTTGTTAGGAAAAGGAATAACCTTGCTAAGTAATCTAATAATTGCCAGAGTAATTTTTCCCGAAAGTAAAGCTGTTTTTCTAGCAGGTATCTTCCTTAATTCATTTCTGTTTTTTTATGCCCCCATTTTATATCTTTTTGCTGTAAGCATTATTAAAGGAAGTATCTCAATAAAAAAACAGATCATCCATTTTATACCTTTTGCAATATTTTTGGTATTGAATATAGTATTGGTTCTGCTGTTTCTTTTGAAACGGGATAGTGAAGTAACTGCAAACATTTTATGGATTAGAAATTCTTTTGACAAACTTTATTTTGTGCAAGTGATTGCCTATACATTTATTTCTTTTTGGGTGGTGTACAAGCATCAGAGCGATAACCTAAGGTTTGTAAAAATTTCCAAATGGCTAAAGCAAACTTTGGTTTTCTTTATTATGATTTGGTTGATGTTTCTTACCGGTTCGTTAACGGAAAGCTTACCAAAAATATCTTATACTTTTACATTTATAGGAGTATTACTGTTGTTGGGGCTATCCAATATTACCTTATTTCAATTATTAAACCATCCAGAATTTTTTTACAACAATTTAACGGTAAAACTACGAAAGGAAACAGTTAACCCTAAAATAAACAAAGAAATCTATAACAAGCTTTGTGATTTGTTAGTAAAGGAAAAGTTATATAAAAAAACAGATTTAAAGATCAGTGATTTATCAGATGCTTTAGGAGAATCTGCCCGAAACGTTTCAATTTTAATAAACACGTTCTATAAAGGTAATTTTTACGACTTTATTAATTTCTATAGAATAGAAGAAGCAAAATCTCTTTTAAAAAATGGAGACGAAGAAATGACAATCCTAACCATTTTATATGAATCTGGATTTAATAGTAAATCTGCTTTTAATGCTGTTTTTAAAAAGACTGTTGGTCAAACACCATCTAATTACAGAAAGAATTATATTTCTGCTATGTACGGATAACTTCACTACTGATTTCTTTCCTTTCTGCTGATGTAGATAATTTTTGTTAAATCACTCTTAAAAGTAAGTACTAATTTCTGTTTTTACAGGCATTAGGACGACTCAAATTGCTTTAAAAATTAGGTTTGCACAAGATTTACTATTTGATTCTATCTAGCATAGAGCGCATTGAATAGTTCTTCTCAATTTTAAAATTAATTATAAATAAAATTAAAACACAAAAGAATGAATAAGTTCATAGCTTTCCTGTTTGCAGCATTTTTAACGCAGAATTTAATGGCACAATTTCATACCTTAAATATGCCGCAAGGGAGTCCAAGGGTTCAAGAAACACAAAAATTAGGGGTAACCGAGATCACATTAGATTATGGAAGTCCTGCATTACGTAATAGGGATGTTTGGAACAACCCTAATATTATTCCACAGAGCGGAAACCCTATAGCTTGGAGAGCAGGAGCCAATATGGGGACAACTATAGAATTTACAACCGATGTGCTAGTTGAAGGACAGCCGTTAAAAGCAGGTGTTTATGGGATTCATATTATTCCTGATAATGATACATATACTTTATTATTTGCTCATAATCACAATCAATGGGGAAGTTATTACTTAGATAAAGAGAAGGATGTAAGCTTAAAAGTAACTGTAAATCCTGAGCCTTGTGCAAAGTCGGAACAGCTAGACTATGAATTCTTAAACAGAACTGAAAACTCATTGGTTATTGGGTTAGAATGGGGTGAAAAGCGAATTCCCTTTAAAGTAGAAGTTGATTTAAATACAACTGTTGTAGAAAGTTTTAGGAATGAACTACGTGGTATTAATACTTACCATTGGCAAGCATGGAATGATGCTGCTTTATGGTGTTTAAATCACAATACCAATTTAGCAGAAGCTTTACAATGGGCAAACCGTTCCATTAATGGTGGATATGGCGGTTTTGCGGCTGATAAGAATTTAACGAATATGTCAACTAAGATAAGATTGTTAAGAAAATTAAATAAAACTGAAGAAGCTAAAACTGCCATTGCAGAAGCAAAGGAAATAAAGGCGACTGTATATGAGGCAAATGGTTTTAGCAGGTTTTTACTTCAAAATGGTTTATATCAGGATGCATTAGAGTATTGCAATAACTTACTTGAATCAAACCCTGATACATGGTTTTTAGAATTGAATAGAGGTATAAGCCAATATTTTCTGAATAATAAGAAAGCAGCGTTAAAAGATGTCAGGAAAGTACTAAAAACGGCGCCAGAACAATTTCAATCTAGATTGAAAGAAATTATAAAAGAGATTGAAACGGGAACATACAAGCTACCTGGAAATTAATATAGTTGTTCAAAACTAAATCAGGAGCGATTAAGATAGAAGGTTGATGGTTTCTTCATTTGATAGTTTAAGTTCCTCCTCATTTTAGCATTTTTTAATATTTAATAAACCAAAGTAAAAGATGAAAACAAGGTACATAAGTCTAATAATTATAATGTTATTGGTACAAAATATTTTAGAAGCACAAACCTTAAAAAGAAAAGGTCTTTTGGGTATCACTATGCAAACACTAAATGATAGTATAGTTAAACAAGAAAATTTAAAAATTACCTCTGGAGTGCTAATTAATACAGTAATGCCTAACTCAACTTTCTTTAATTTAGGAATCAAGGAAGGTGATGTAATTTCTAAGTTAAATGGAGTACCAGTAGCAACTGTTCAAGATGTATTGGCAATTATTAGACCGCTTTATGAGGGCGATAAAATCGAAGCTGATTATTATTCAGAAAATAAAAGAAGGAAAAAGACAACATCTTTATTAGGTAGACCAATTGAAGCCTTTAAAAAAGCAAATGTCAAATATAGTGAAGTCATATATAAAGATAATGTACTAAGAAGTATTCTGGTTGCTCCAAAAAATATAAAAAATCCACCAGTTGTATATTTTTTACAAGGTTACACATGTGGATCTGTAGAGACAATTTCAGACCAGTACCCTATGAAAAAATTAATGAACGATTGGTTAGAAGCTGGGTTTGCTATTTACCGTATTGAAAAACCTGGAGTTGGAGACAGTAAAAGTAAAAAACATTGTTTGCAAATAAGTTTTAATGAAGAATTAAAGGCGTTTCAAGAAGGTTATAAAGATTTGCTAAAACAAAAATCTATTGATACTGATAACATTTTTATGTTTGGGCATTCTATGGGAGGTGTTATCGCGCCACTTTTAAATGAACTTAAAGCACCACGTGGTATTTTAACCTATGGAAGTGTTGCTCAAAATTGGTATGATTATATGGTAGATTTGTATACTATTCAACCTAAGCATTTTGGTGTATCTGAAGAACAGATCAAGGAAGACAACAAAATTAATTTAAAATTTAACAAGGATTTTTTAATCAATAAACTATCAGGTGAAGAAATATTGGCTAACAAATCTTATGCAGATTTTTTCAGTGCAAATGCAATCAATTTTAAACAAAACCAATATATAGGTCGTCATTTCGATTTTTGGCAAAACCTCTCTGATATAGATATTCCTGGGGCATGGTCAAAAGTAAAGACTCAAGTTTTAGCAATGCATGGGGAGTTCGATATTCAGGCTATAAGTCCAAGAGGAGCCCAAATGATAGCAGAAATAGTAAATAAGAATGGAGGTAAAGGGGATTTTATTTTGATTAATAAAGCAGACCATGGCTTTGTAAACTTCAATTCAATGCAGCATAATGTTGAAACTCTAGGTAGTGGTAACTATTTAAATCACGCCATAAATAATTACAGTACAGATTTAGGAAAAGAAACTGTAAACTGGATGAAATCTAAACTCGAAAAATAGATTTATGAAAAAATTATTACTATTTATCTGTTACTTAATATTTTCTTGCTCTGGAAACTCACAAGAGATAAACCTACAAATTGAAAAAGAGTTATGGAAAGAAGATATTAAATATTTAAAACAAAGAGTTGAGAAAATTGCACCTATGTATCAATATGAAGCTGTTAAAAAGAACTTTAACTCGTTTTATAACAATCTATTGGATGTAGATTTTAATGGTTATGAAGCAACGTTTGGTATTCAAAAATTAATGAATACTCTAAATGATGAAGGTTGTAATGTACCATTATTTCAAAAAGGGCTTGAATTACAAGTTTTACCAATTAAAACCTATTGGTTTTCAAATGGTTTGTATGTTTTAGATGCTTCGAATAATTATAAAGAAATTATAGGTAAACAGGTAATTAAAATCAATAATACTCCTATTGAAAAAGTGTTTGAAAAGCTAAAAAATTTCCTAAATGCAGATAATCTACATTATAAAAAATACCTCTTTCAAGTGTATGGATTTATGCCTTCTATGTTAAAGGCAGTAGGTTTAGGAATTAATGATAATGAAGTAAAAATAGAGTTTGCATTAGGAAAAACTATACTTATAAAAAGTGAATCAATTAATGAATATGCAAAATTAAATAGAAAATTACCAAACGATGAGTTTTTTAGTTACACAAATAAAAATCATAAAGGAAAGAATTATTGGTTAGATTTTATTCCAAATACTAAAACCTTATTTATACAGCTACAAGCAGTTGTAAATAATAAAGAAGGATATTCGTTTTCTAATTTTGTTGATAAAATTGAAGAAAGTATAACTTCCAATAAAACAGATAAAATTATTATTGATGTTAGATATGGAGGTGGCGGAAATGGCTTTAAATTAAAACGATTAACGGATGTATTAAGAGATTCTAAAACCATTAATAAAGAAGGGCATTTATTTGTGTTAACAAGTAAAGCAACAAGAGGAACTTTATTAGAATTGGCATCAATTTTAAATCTAAATACCAAAGCAATTCTTGTTGGAGAACCAACAGCAGAGGGTGTAAATACTGTTGGAGACATCAAATACATTACTTTACCAAACTCTGGTTTAAAAGTTTCGATTACTCATACATTGTGGACGACTAGCTGGAAACAAGATTCTAGTAAAACATTACTACCACATTTAAAAGTTAATTATTCTTTTACTGATAAAAAAACAAACATTGACCCTTGGATTAAGCTAACAGAAGCTTATACAACAGAAGTTAAAAAGAAATCTGTTCCAAAAGAATTAAGAAAGCAACTTGAAGGTAAATATAAAGTTGAAGACAGAAAACTACGTATTATAGAGATGGAAGGAAAATTGTATTTAAAAATGTCTAGACGAATAAGAAGTTTTTTTGAAATCTGTACTGAATTGTATTATCATTCAGAAGGCGTACTTTCTACAGATATTGAAAATATTTTTCTTAAATACAGTAAAAACTCTTCAGGAAGGATAAAAATTGAAACTGTAAGATGGAATAACTTAAATCTAAAAGTTGAATAATTGTCTATATTAATATTATGAAATCTCTAAGGAAAATATTTTTTGTTTGTACGCTCGTAACATTTACAAATGTTTTTGCTCAAATTAACTATGTTTTAGTCTGTAAAGCCGAATTAAAAAACTCAAAGCTTGATAACGCTCATGCAGGAAGTGGTTTTTCACAAAGTCAACAATTTAATAAGGTTAAAAACGATTTTCTAAAACAATATCGTTTATTAAGAATTCCAAACTTGCAAATTAACTATGTGAATACATTAAATAGTATAAAGAGTAAAGATAACATTGCAATTCAAAAACTATTTTTCACTAAGCTAAAAGAGAAATTAAAAAAAATAGATGAGTCTAAGCTAGCCGATAATCAAAAAGTCGACTATAATATACTTAGCTATGAAACTGAATTAAACTTAGAAAGAATTGAACTTGAAAAACAATGGAATTATAACACAAAACTGGATGACTCGAGAAGTATTTTCACAGTACAAAATGGAAAGCAATGGTATGCATATTTACTAAAACGTTGGGTAGATAAAGAAGTGTCTCCAGAAGAGTTATATAAGTTTGGTTTAGCTGAAATAGAAAACGTCAAGTTACATATGAAAAGGCTACAAGAAGCATCGGGTTTATCAAAATCAGATTTCAAGAAATACTTAAGTAATAATGAGTTCTTTTTTAAAAATCCAAATGATGTAAAAGCAGCTTTTGTTACTATTAAAAAGAAGGTAGCTGTAAAGGCGCATAAAATGTTTCCATATATAAATGATATTTCAGACGTAAGAATTGAAAGAGGCACCAATGCTTCGCTATCGCAAGTTCCAGCATACTATAGCAATAATACATTTTATTTCAATTTTTTTGATAAATCATTTAATAAAAGAAAATTAGGTTGGTTATATATTCATGAAGCAATTCCTGGTCATCATTATCAGTTTATGGTTAATAACATTGTTAAAAGAACAGAAATTCAAAATTTGTTTTGGTATCCGGGTTTTGCTGAAGGTTGGGGGGCATATGTAGAATATTTGGGTAATGAATTAGGAGTATACGAAACTATATATGATGAATATGGTAAATGGGAGTGGGATTTAATTCGTTCGGTTAGAGTGTCTTTAGATGTAGGAATTAATTATTATGGATGGTCCGATCAGAAAGCTTTAGAATTTTGGAAACAAAACATCATTGATCAAGATGATATTGGAATGCGAGAAATTAAGAGAATGAAACGTTGGCCAGCTCAAGTAATTACATATAAATATGGAGCTAGTTTATTTTTAGAATTTCTTGAAAAAGCCAAAAAAGATAAAAATTTTAACTTTAAAAAGTTTCATAAAGAAATCGTTAAAAATGGAGACATTCCCTTATCGATTCTTAAAACATTAACATATAAAATTAACTAATTAAAGATGTTAGATGAAATCTTAATTATTACAAATTAGTATTTATTAGAATTGTTTTTCTAAACTCTAATAATTAGTTCGAAACTAAAGAAATTCTAGAATTACAAAATTTAGCAAAAAGCATTTACTTCCCGATACAGAAAGTAATAATACTAGTAAAATCAGTGTATTCAGCTGTTCGAGGTGGAGTGAAGGTGGAAGATTTTGGTTGCTTTTGATTTGTTTTTTTGACAAACTTATATTTATTCCATTTTAGGAAAAACAATGAAATTGAAAAAAATCATTGTTTTTTAATTATATAAAAATATTTTTTATTTGGATTCTATTTAGTTGTTTGCTTTCCAAGGAAAAGGTCCCATCCATTCATCTAATAATATTCTCCAAACATTTAAGGCTAACCATTCATCGTACTTATTCCAATGTTTGTATTTTGGTAATTTTAGAATATTAGGTATTTCAAATGGGGGAGTTCCTTTTTTTAATTCATTGTAGATCCCAGCCCTAATATCTTTAATAAACCTTGATAAAAGTTTAATGTCTTTTTTATCACCACCATAAATAGCTAAACCATTTGTTTTTTCATTATGTGAATAGATAGCTTTATTAAAGTCCATTTTAAGTAACTCTTTTAATGATTTTTCCCATTCTTTAATGTTAAAGTCAGGTACAATCATCGGTAAAACTCTATTAGGAGTAACCAAATCAGCTATATACGCCAGTTTGTGTTTTGGCAATATAAAAACAGTCATTCCTAATCCATGATTCATTCCTAAATAATGTAATTCAATCGTACTATTTCCAAGTGTAATTTCTTTTTTGTTTCCATTCCAATATTCTTTTGGAATAGCCATATCTCTACCAGGATTAGCTTTCATCCATTTATAAGCTTCTATATGTGCTAATGTTGTTGCTCCAATATCCAAAAATACTTGACCTCCGCTTGAATGATCCCAATGATTATGACTATGAAGTAAATATTTAATAGGTTTGTTAGTAATCTTTTTTATCTCTCTTACCATTTCTTTTGAATGTTTTGTGCTTACCGATTCAATTACTATAACACCATCTTCTGTTATAATAAACATAGAGTAATAACCATTATTAGAAGTAAAAGAGTACACATTTTTAGCAATTTTCACGGTTCTATTTGATTTTTCTTGAGAGAAAGTTAAACCAGTATTCATGAAAATAAGTAATGTGAAAATGGCTATTTTAATTATGAATTTTAGATTTTTCATTTATTTAAATTTTGTGAATTAATTTGGTTTTAAAATGAAAAAAGACAGAAATACAATTTTTAAAATATTATCTGTCTTTTTATTTCTAATAGGAGAAACTTATTTCTTCAAGCCTAATATGAAGTTTTCAATTATTGTAGCTAAATATACCGGAGTTTCTTGCATTGAATAATGTCCAGAATTACTAATGTTTATATACTCAATATTTTTATATTTCATAGCTTCATATTGTTTTTTAATATTACCTATACGTAATGACGGATAATCAAATTCAGCCGTTACTACTAAGGTTGGTGTTTTATTACCTATTAACCCTTCAGAATAGTCTACATTGGCAAATGATTTTAAATAAGCTCTAGAAACGTCTGTATCAGCTGCTTCTAAAAACTCCTGAGCCTTTTTCTGATTCCATAATTTAGTATATCGATTGCTTGTTAATGCGCCTATAGCTTGTTCAGCAACTTTTCTGTCAGCAGCGACAGCGTTGAAAAAACCGATTTCATCTTTGCTGAATTTTAATCCAGAGGCTGGACCACCGCTAATAAGAATTATACTTTTGATTCTATTTTTAGTATCTAGCTTATTTGCGATTTGAGCAGATAATGTAGAAAATGAATGACCTATAATACTAAATGATTTCCAATTAAGTTTATCAGCTAGATGTAATAAATCTTTAGAAATTTCGGTTACATTATATTCTCCTTTCAAACCAAGGGAAAGCCCTTGTCCTCTGGCATCCATAAATGCATAAGTAAATTTTTTTGGGTTTAGATAAGCAGACAATTGTTCCCAATTAGAATGATCTCCATTCCAATCATGAAGGACAATTACTTTTTCGTTACCATTACCATATGTTTTGTAACCTATTAAATTGTTTTTTTGTGCATAACCAGATAAAGTAGCAACAAAGAAGATAAGTGAAAATAATACTCTCATAATTTTAATGTTTTATTAGAACAAAATTACGAGTAGAACCAAAAGAACTTATAACCCAAAAAGGTCATATACTAACCATTAAGGGTCAATTTCTCTATATTGAGAAGGAGTTATATTATATTCTTTTTTAAAAGCTCTTATAAAATGAGAGCTCGTATCATATCCAACATCTTCAGAAATGTGAGCTATTGTTTGTTGTGTTGTTTTTAATAACGATTTAGCAGTAAGTAATTTTTGTTTTCTAAAATATTTACCTGCAGTTTCTCCAAAAGTATCTTTAAATTTTCTTTTAAAAGAAGATAAGCTTTTAGATGTTAAATGAGCATAATCTTCAAGTTGATAGGTGTGATTAATATTTCTTAAAATAATTGAACGAAAATCTACTTTCTTTTCTTGTATTGTTTGGTGAAGGAGTGCCTTAAAATCATTTGAATGATTTGACTTAATGAGATAAAGTAATAACTCTTCTAATTTAATATTAAGAATATTTCTTGAATGTAACTCTTTGTTATTTATAATTAAAAGTGCTGAATCTAATAAATTAGTTATTACTGGGTCAATTTGAGTTTTTGCTATTCCTGCAAAGTTGTTTAAATCAATTTTGACATCAATTAAATTTTTATATTTAGAATAAAAACTTTGAATAAAATCGTCGGAAAGAAAGAATAACAAATTTTGATATGGTTCATTCTCATTAGGGATTCTTTCACTCATTATAGAATTTCCTTTGCTTATAAGAACACATTCGTTTTCAATAGCTGTAACCTTTCCTTTATCATTAGCTATAATTTTAGTACCTTTTATAACAAAGGATAATACATACTGAGTAGATTCAACGCATCTTTTATTTACATTTATTTCACTAAAATACTCGAGAAATTTAGTGTCTTGTATTTCAACTAAATTATGATTACCGAGTTTTATTATATCATTGGGAAGAACCATTTGTAGAATTAAAAATTATTTTTTTATTCTATTAAATAAATTTAGAATCTGGTATAAAAACAAATTTAATTAAATAAAATTTTCCATTGTTATATTTTTTGCTCGAAAGAAAACAAAGTACTTCCAAAGAAAAGAAAAGAAAAGAAAAGAAAATCTACTTCCCAATACAAAAAATAACTTTCAAGTGTTTATAGTGTGTTATTTTACTTGAGGTACAAATAAGGTACAAATAAGGAGCAATAAACCTTATCAGTTAATAGTAAGTAGATTTAGATAAAACTGCATTCATCAAGAAGAATAAAATCAAAATATTTTATTGTAATTGGTTTTTAGATTCAAATAGATTAAGAATATTATTGTATTTTTCGTACCGTTAGAACATTGCTAAATGACAAAAGTATTAGAACAAGTTAAAATTATTGATGCTTCATCTGTAAGCAAAATTGAAGGTGAAATATTTGATAACTCAGTTAGGATATTAATTAAAAAAGAATCTTTTAAAAATCAAAAGCTCAAAGTAGATAATTACAAATCTTCTTTACAGTTTAAAAAATGTATTTTTAATAAAGAAATATCTGTATCGGTGGATGATGATTTTGATATAGATTTTGATATTTCTTTTACAGGATGTGTAATTGATTCATTTAGTACTGATTTGATTAAAACAGAAAAAGTAAGCATTTCATTTTTTAGCTGTTTTAATGAACGTTTTTCGAGTAGAAATAATGTTCCAATTAAAGTTGATATTATGAACTGCTTTGGATCTTATTTTTTTTACAATTGTAAAAGTGTTAATGTATCTTATAGAAGAGAAAATATAGTTCCAAAAATATGGAAACCAATACTTGAATATTGTAAAATCAATAATAAAAATGTATTTGAATTAAAAACCTCTTATAGTTTTCAAAAAGTCGAAAATATAAAATTGTTTACAAATATTTATAGAGAGAAAAAGAAAGAAGAAAAGAGTGGTTTTGAGTTAAAAGAGACCGAAACTGTCAAAGATTGGAGATTAAGATATAATCCAACTAAACAACAATTAGATTCCATAGATATAGGTTTTACATTGAATTATGATTTTGAGT
Organism: uncultured Tenacibaculum sp.; assembly: GCF_947498805.1. Classification (GTDB taxonomy): domain Bacteria; phylum Bacteroidota; class Bacteroidia; order Flavobacteriales; family Flavobacteriaceae; genus Polaribacter. The sequence continues at coordinate 637,992 of NZ_CANMLT010000001.1, forward strand.
TTGAACATAAAGAAACTTTAATTTTGTCCTCTAGATTACAAAATTTAACTTTAAATGGTAAGACAAATGGTGTATTGAAAATTGAGAATACTAAAATAGAAAATGTTTTCATGCGAAATTTTTCACCTACTAATGAGTTTAAGCTTTATCAAATAGAACCAATTAGTAAAAAAGGAAAGTTCGAAGTTCATGAGTCTATTTTGGATAACAGTTGGTTTAATAATGTGAAACTAAATAAATATGAAACTGTATCCTTCTTTAAATCATCGCTTTCAGAAATTAGGTTTACATCTACTACTTTCCCAAAAGTAGGAACTAATTTTGAAACTTTTAAATCTTTGGAAAATGTACATTATCCTGATATTAAGGGAGAATCATATTATAAAGATCAGTATGAAGTTTTTCTACAGTTAAGATTGGCTTTACTAAATACTGGAAACACTTATGAGGCACAAAAGATGAAAAGTATTGCTTTTAATGCGCTGAAAAAAAATAAAAGTGTTGGTTTTGGTGATAAATTAATTTTGTGGTTAAACAGACATTCTAATCTTCATGGTATTGAACCTCTTAGAGCTTTTTGCTGGATTTTGGTTTTTTCAATAATTCTATATCTTTTTTATTTAAACTCTCTTGGTTTACTTTTTGGTAAGTCAATTAATTGGTCATTAGTTGCAAATTATTTTTCATTTTTAGACTTGACCCATAAATCCAACTTTTTAGTAGAAAAATCTAAACTTAGTGATTGGGCAATTGTTATTGACTTCATCAATAAACTAGTAATAGGATATTTAATATACCAATTTATAGCTAGTTTTAGAAAATTTGGTAAATAAATATCCTTAATTTTTAATTAGTCAAGACAGTTAAGTATTTTTATTATTGAATTATCATTGATATTTACATTATAATCCCTGTAGCCTTTAGAGTAATTGATTCGGATTTTTGATATTGGCGATTTTTTTAATTTTAAAACATCATCCGAATTAAGTGCTAAAGTATTTTCATAGTATGAATATTTATGTCGAAAATTAATTTCAGGATAGGTAGTATTCAATAATTTTAGATTTATTATTTGCCCATTTTTTAGTTTAAAACTTATTGACTTTCCCTTTTTCATTATGCCGTAGTAGGTCAGTGGCTTTGTTGTTTTATGTTTTGAATAAACATCAAACATTAATTTTTTACCTTTTTTAACCCCTTTTATGGCAAAAACAAACATTTCATAATCAACGTAAATGCCTTCATTCCATAATTGGTTTGCTCTTGCCTTTACAGCTTTATTTTCGACCACAATTAATTTCTTCTGGTTTGTGGTTGTGATTTTTTCTCCAGTAAAATCATCAACTTTATTAAAACACAAAACTTTTTCTGCTTTAACTTTTTTCTTCTCTTTATTTATTAATTTTGAACTATCCAAATTTTGTTTTTCTCTTGTGATTTTAAACTTTTCTTGTTCTCTGATTTCATTATTATACCTTTCAGCGTAAAGAAGGTATTTATACCTCCATTTGGAAAAGTTTGGAAATTCTTCTATGCTTGAATAATCGTATGACCATTGTAAAAGATAATTTTCTCCGTCATAATCGACTATTATATCATAAGCTTCATTTCTTTCTTTAGCTTCTTTTGGTAAGTAAAAAGTCTTTTTATTAATTCGTTTATTGGAAAGTAAATCAACTAAATTTAGTAATGTATCTCTTTTTATATCAATAACGTGATCTTTGTTTTTTAAATTACGCAGATATGAATCTCCTTTACCAGATACAAAGATTTTATAAGCAAAGGGCTTCTCTCCGTCCTTTATAGTGTTTATCTTATTTTCTAAATTGAGAATTTCTTTTAAGTAATCTATGTATTTAATTCTGTAATAGATTTTTTCTTCAAGAGTTCCCTCTTTTGAGTCTTTATACTTTTTTAAATACTTATGTCTTTTTTTCTTCGCTTTCTTGATGTGTTTTTCAGTTACAGGAAGTGCATTAGAAATCCAATCAGGAACAGAGTTTTGAGAGAAGATACTATTACTTAATGCAATAATAAAAATGATTAAGATTTTTTTCATCTTTTTTAGATTTTGATTTTACAAGCCCCCATGTAAAGTTTATTAAAACCAAAAGCGTGGGACTATTAGAATGTCAGCAAGAGAGGTACTGGTATACCCACACACAAAACAAACAAAGCCCACGCCAGTCGTGAGCGTTTGAATTATGATCTTGTGTGTTTAAAAATTACCAGTTTTCTCTCGCAAGACTATAATAAACGCTTATTTATATTTTATAGATGTTTCTTGTTATCTTATATTAATTTGTTTTTTCATTAACAAAGATATTATTTTTGATTAATCTTTCTATTTCGATAATGGTTTCTTGAGGTAAATTTTTTAAATCCTCATTAGTTATTTTTAAATTATTAATTTGAATTAAGTTATTTACTGTATTTGGTGGCTTCTCTTTTAATTTATCTGATAACTCGATAAAGCTTTTTAAAGCATTAACATTGCTTTGTGTTGTTCCTATTACATAAAGTTTTGCCATTGCATCTAAAGTCATGTGATCAATTTTTCCCTTTACCAAAGAATTAAAATCATTTTTTAATCCTTTTTTTAAATGTTTGTGAACTGTATTTCTTGAAAGTCCTGAGTCTTCGGCAATCCAGCTCACAGTTGGGAAACAAAAATATTTTGAAGCGAATTTCTGAATACTAATGGTTATTTTTTGATTATTTATTTCATAGACTGTATGTCTCATGAAATCGAGGTCATTATGTTGCTTTAAGTATAAAAGACATTCAATAGTCATATCAATAAATTTATTTTCATTCCCCTCTTTTTTCAAGTAACTTTCATTTATCTTCTTTTCTAAATGAAATTTTAATTTAGAAACCGTTTTTTTATCAGGGTTAGTTTTTAAAAAATCTTTTATTTCTTTCAAAGTATTTAGTTTATCGAATTGTGTTAACTTTTGTAAACCTTTTTTAGTATTATTCTTCATTTTTTACATTTTGAGAAGTATTGTTTTTGATAAACAATACATGTTATATTTCTTTATAATGAATATTTATTTAAGACCTTATTAGAGTATCTTGTTATAGATGTAGATTTATTTAATATCTCTTAAAACTTCTATTAGTATTTTCTTTTTATCTAGTTTGAGTTTTTTCCTCCTATTGCTCATTTTCTTTAATTCTACATTCTCAATAAGTTCTTTTAATGAAAGGTTAAAACTGACATAAAAACCGCGCACACCCATGGAATATTCCTTCAATCCCCAATTGAGTTGAAGTTCGTCTTTGATTTTCGTGATATAGTGCCTTGTGAAATATTTTTTAAGATCTTCTGAAATTAAAGATTCATTAGATACTTTGTTTGCTAAACCAGAAACTCTAGAGTACCAATAAAGATTCGTAATCAAGCAATAATTTTTATTCTGGAGTATGCTTTTAATAGCTAGGAAAGATAAAAGACATACTTTTTCAAATTCCGATTTTGAATTATTATAAAAATCATTAAATATTGATACATTTAACCCTGTTTTAGGATAGTTTTCTCTTATTTGCTCGTATAGTTTCATACCATTAAAAGAATCAGCGTAATCTATTCTGTAATATGATTTAGCAACTCTAATGGCTATATCTTCACATGTCGTGTTTTCAATATTTAATCTTAACATAGTGTCGTAAACAGAATAATCTCTTATATTTTCTAAGCATTCTTCAGTATTATTGATAAATCCCTTCAAAAGATTGATAGGAAAATTGAAATACCTTTCATTATTACCCTTTTCCATAATTAAAAAAGTTTCATTTGGTTAGATTTTCTTAGAGCTTCAAATTCATCTGAATTTGTACTTATTAAATGAGCTGGGTGGTTTGTAAATGGACAAATGATCTCATTAACAGATTGGACTAACAAACCTCTCTTTTCAAATTTTCTTTTATATCTACAACCTGCTTCAATTGGAATTTCCATAGCACTACATAAAGCTTTTTTAGTTGTTGTAACATATTTTAGCGAAATATAGAATAACTGTTCTTCATTGTATTTTGATTTAAGTTTAATAAAGCTTAACCCTGTACCTTTTTCTATTTTACTTTTTAAATAACCTAATATTAAAGCCCTATCTTTGTTTAGTCTTTTACATAAAGAGCTTTGCAGTGGTGTCTTGTTATTTCCCATTGTTTAGCTCTTTATTTTTGTTTAACAAATAAGTACCAGCTTCAGACTGTAATTCTTTTAAAGTTCTTTGCTTTCCAGTTTTAATCCATTCAATAATTTCAGATTTGAAAAAGTACAGACGATTACCTTTTTTATGATAAGGAATTTCATTACGTTGTACATAACCGTATAGAGTAGGTTTGGTTAACCCAGTAATCGGTACAACCTGATCTAGTTGTATTGGCATTTCAATTTTAGATTGAGGTTCTTCCTTTTGAAGTAGTAAGGCTTTTAATTCGTTCTGTCCTTTTTGAAGTTCAGCGACTGCGCTTGGCAGATTTTCAAATTTTAATGTTTCCATTACAATAAATTTTTAATTATTTATTGCATAGGTATTTGTTTGTTAGTGCTTTAGGAAAGGTTAAAGGTTTATAGGGGAAACTTTAGGTTTATTAGGTTTGTTTTAAGGTTTTTATTTCGCAAAATCTGTATAATCATTTTCATTAAAGCCATTGAAAGCATCATTCATAATATTAAAATATTTACGTTTTAACTTCGTGTGATTTCTTTCTTTATTTTTGTTATTAAAATAAAAGTCATAGAAAACCTTTCTAACTCTTTTTTTCAAAAAACCTTTACAATTAAAATCTTGTTTTATAGGGTTTAAATCTATAAAAGTTGATTTGATGAAAGTTAAGAGTTGTTTTTCAGTCAAATAAAACTCATTATTTTTATTAGTCTGAGATGTTAAAACTTTAAAATGACTGTATACATCATTTATACTGATATTTGGTATTAAGTTGTTTTGCTCTTGAAGTATTTTTTGAATTGTTAATGGGTTTTCTTGATTATTTAATTCATTAGGTTCTATAACATTTTCAATAAATTTTTTTAAATTATTAAATCTTTCAATTACAATTTTTAACCTATCTAATTCCTTGAGGTTATGTGGATCAATTTTTTGTAAAAGTTTATATTCTTCTATTTTATAGTTTAAATCATTTTTTAAGAGTGCTAACTTAGTTTTGTTAAACCCTTCAGTAATTGAATAAATTTGGTCGTATAGGTCTAAAGAGTATTCAGGAAAACCATTTTCTCGAATATCATTAAAAAGAGTAGTTGGGCTTGAGTTCTTAACTTCTAAAGTGTCTATTTGATTCTTAGAATAATTACTAATATTTTTAGAGGTCTTATTTTGTTTTAAATCAAATTTTTCAATAAAGTCTATTAATTTTTGACAAAATATAGCAAGTTCATAATTAGTAGTAATAAAATTATATTCTTGATAAGTCCATTTTGCCTTTTCATCTTGAAAATCGATATCAAAGACAATATGCTGAGGGTATAAGTCTTTAACTAATATTATCCCTCTATGTTTTATGAAATATTCTATTCTTTCGTCAAAGTCATTTGGAATGTCCTTTTTATATTTTTTTACTATTGAAGAATCAAGAGTAAGGTTCTCATTGTAATAATTTAAAACGCCATTGGCTTTTTGATGTATTTCAAGAAGTTCATTTTCTAATAAAACAGTATTTGATGTTGTTTCAAATCGTTCAGTGTAATGTTTTATGTATTCTTGAATTAATAGCATTTTAGTATTAGATGTAATATGATACATTCCTGCTAAATACCTACCTTTTGAATGTAATATTGGAGTCTGGGAAACATTTGTTGAAGCTTCCATGAATTGGCATTCAAAAATACATTTTATAATATTTAACTCTCTTGTTATTTGTTCAAAGGGGGGTAAAATTGGCTTAGTAATTTTTGGTTGTTGTAAATGAAAATTGTTTTTAAGAACTTGAATTTTTATATTAAGTGCTTTAAGTTCTCTTTGGGCATTTTGTAGTTCTAAAATAAAAGCAGGTAGTTCTCGTTGTTCAAAAGCTAAGGTATTTGTTTGTCCATTTTCAGCTCTTTGTTTTTGTTTTTCTATTTGTTTCTTTTGACCTTTAATTTTATCTGTTACACTTTTTATTTTAAATTTTAAATCTTCTTTCTCTCTTAATAAAGATGTAAGTTCGTCTATATTATTCATAGCTTCTTTATTATAAATCTAATTTAATTCTTGTAGTAGCTTCACGCTTTGTTTCATCAACTATTTTAGCGTAAATCTGTGTGGTTTTAAGATCTTTATGTCCTAACATTTTTGAAACTGTGTAAATGTCAGTTCCGTTTCTTAACTGTAGGGTAGCGTAAGTATGTCTAAAACAATGAAAAGTAATGTGCTTTGTTATTCCTGCATTCATAACCCATACTAATAATTGATTGTTTTGGTGTGCGGAATAATAAAGTCCTTTAAATACTTTTTCGTTAGGCTCTCCAACACCTCCTAATAACTCGTATGCTTGTTGTGAGATAGGTAAAACCTCGTTGCTTTTCGTTTTCTTTTGTTGAAATTGAATAAAGTAACCTTGGTCTTTAATGTAGATTATCTCACTCCATTTTAATTTTTGAATGTCTGAAAACCTCAAACCAGTTAATGCAGAAAATAAAGAAGCTCTTTTTAATAGTGGGTTTGGACAGTCTGCTTTGACGAGTAGATTAAGTTCTTCAAGAGATAAAAATACTCGCTTTGTATCAGCTTGTTTTATGGGTTCTATTTTAGCATTTAAATCAAAAGGTAGAATATTGTCTTTAAAAGCTTGTTTTAGTGTAGCTTTAAATTTATTAAAATAGCTGTGAGCAGAGTTTTGAGATAATTGTGTTTTACCTCGTCTTTTACTATTTACATTTAGTAAGTACTCTCTGTAATCGTTACAGAATTTTTCATCGAGTTCAGAAAATTTAAGTGATCCGTTTGTAAAATCTTTTAAATAATTAAAAGCGGAAATCCAAACATCATAATTTTTACCTTTTCTTTTATCCATTTGTTGTTCATAATATGAAATAAAAGATAGTTTACCTTTCTCTTTAGCTTTTAATTGTTCTAACTCAAAAGTCGTGTAAACTTCTGGTTTATTAAGCTCATTATCTCTTTTTTGACGTATCTGTTCAGCAAGTAAAAGAGTTTGTTTATTATCTTGCTTTTGAAGAGGAGTAGTAGCTTTGTTGTAAATGTATAAGCCTAAAAACTCTCTACGTGTAGTTTTATCTGTTCCTATAATGGGGATAGGAGGGTAGAAGTCTAAATAAAGGCTTTTACGCCCTTTACTTATAGGCTTTTGCCTTAATGTTACTTTTATAGCCATTGTCTTTTACTTTCGTCTTTTACGTCTAAACTCAATTAAGAGCAGTCGAATAATTTTTCTATTGATGAGCGTTTTACTCGGGTCATTCTTTTGGATAGATTTATAGCTTCTATTTTATTGTTGTTGATAAGGTTGTAAATCATTCGATTAGTACAGTTTAATAGAGTAGCAACCTCATTTACAGTTAGAAACTCTTTGTCTTTTATGTCTAATTTAATAGGGTTTAGAGCTTGTTTTGTTTTTCTATTAATAGAGTTTAGCTTCTTTTTTTGTTTCCTTTTTCTCCAAGCATTTTTACCACAATTATTACTGCAATATTTAGTAACAGTCGTTTTAGCTGTAAACTCAACATTACAATACTGACAAATCTTTTGAACTCTAATATTGCTACTCATTAAAAGTTATGTCGTTAAGTGATGATAAATAGATTTAAGTAGAAATAAGCGAAATGAAGTGCGAATATTATCACATTGAAGTAGATAAATTTGTACCTCAAAAACTCATTTTTGTACCTCGATAGTCTCAAAGGTACAAAAGAGGTACAAATTTGTACCTAATTAAAGAGTAAAACTTATTAACGAATATTAATTAAATAATTATAAACCCTTTATTTTTAGGAGTTTTTTCGTTGTTTTGTGTAGTTTTATTATTTGTTGATTTATTTAGGTTACTTTCCAATACAAAAATTCCCAAAAATATGTCCTAATATATCTTTATCGACGTCATATTCACCAGTAATATTTCCTAAATGGCGTAGACATTCACGAATATCAATAGCAAACAAATCAGAGGAGATATCAAGTTCAATTCCGTTTTTAACAGACTCAATACTTTCCAAAGCTAAAGTCAATGCTTCAAAGTGACGCGAATTGGTAACAATAGTTTCGTTATTGCTTAAAGCACCTGTATTTACTAATGAAGTTAACTCGGCTTTTAATTCATCTACTCCAACTTTTTGTTTAGCAGAAAGTAAAATTACATTTTCTATTTCAGAAGATAACAATGCTGAATCATGACAAGATAAAGTGTCTATTTTATTTGCAATAACTAACAAACGTTTATTTGGAAAACGTTCTTTGATAGTCTCAATTTCTTCTAAGAATAAATCACTAGCTTGTATGTATTTGTTCGAATCAATTAAAAAGATAACCAGCTGTGCATTTTCTGCTTTTTCATAGGTTTTTTTAATACCTATACTTTCTACAACATCTTCAGTTTCTCGAATCCCAGCGGTATCAATAAATCGAAAAGCAACTCCATCAATAATCATTTCATCTTCAATAGCATCTCTAGTTGTTCCAGCAATATCAGAAACAATTGCTTTTTCCTCATTTAAAAGCGTATTTAATAAGGTAGATTTTCCAACGTTAGGTTCCCCAATAATTGCTACAGGAATTCCATTTTTCATGGCATTTCCAAAAGCAAAAGAATCAATCAAACGTTTCAATACAGAAGAGATAGTAGCAACCAGTTGTTTGAACTTTGTTCTATCTGCAAATTCAACATCCTCTCCAGAAAAATCCAATTCTAATTCAATCAAGGCAGCAAAATCTAACAATTGTGCTCTTAATTCTTTTAGTTCATTGGTAATCCCTCCTCGCATTTGTTGAATAGCAACTTGATGAGAAGCAGCAGAATTAGAAGCAATAACATCAGCAACAGCCTCTGCCTGACTTAAATCCATTTTTCCATTTAAAAAAGCACGCATGGTAAACTCACCATTATCAGCCATTCGACATCCGTTTTGTAAAAACAACTGAATTATTTCTTGCTGAATAAAACTAGAACCGTGGCAAGAAATTTCTACCACATTTTCACCTGTATATGAGTGCGGATTTTTAAATATTGATACTAAAACCTGATCTAGAGTAACTCCATTATGCACAATATGACCTAAATGAAGTGTGTGAGATTTCTGAAGAAGTAAAGACTTATCCTTCTTTATAGATTTAAAAAAAGAGTTTACGATTTCAATTGATTTTTCTCCAGAAAGTCTAATAACAGCAATAGCTCCAACTCCTGCAGGAGTGGCTAAAGCAACAATAGTATCGTTTTGTATCATGTTGCAAAATTACCTATTTAATATGTAAAATCATTAAAAACTATCGTTCTAAGTTTCATCTTTTATGAGAAGGGGAAATTCCCCTTTTTAGACATTTGGCTTTTTATAATTGAAAATATGTTTTACATTTGGTATAGCCGAAAGGTTAAAAACGTAAACCCTATAATTCGAAAATAACACATAACTATATTATAACTCCCAAAAGTGTTATAGAATTATTCCCTATTTAAATTGTTAGAAAATGGTTCCCTGCCATTTGTAGAAAGTTAAAGCTTCACTGCTATGAGGCTAGGATTTTCATTCCCTCTAAACAATGACCCCCAAATAAATAATTTTGTCCTCCGCATTTGAAAGTTAAGCTTCTTTTTGAAGTTAGTGGTTTTCAATCCCTGTAAACGTTTAAACCCTATAAACATTTTAGTCCCACCATACTAGTTATAAATATAACCTGTATGAATTGGTAGTAAGATACTACCCTATGTTTAAAATTTAAATAGATAGGTATGGCAAGAACAATTACTCTCATTATTATTTTCTCGTTTTATTTAAATGTCTACACAGGCTTTTCTCAAAGCTCGGTTAAAGTTTCTCTAATAGAGAAAAGTAGTAAACCGAATTATGCAAAAGAACATTTATATAAAATAGAAGTAGAAAATAGAACTGCTAACGCTACTTCATATGAAATAAACGTTGATAACTCTTATTGTAAGAATAAGAATAGGAGCAACGATATCACATATAATTTATACGATACCGATTTAAACTTAATAGATCATAGAATTAGTCTTGCTGCTAAACAGTCAAGACAATTTTATATTAAATTGATTAAATCCAATAGATCAACTTTGAATTCTTGGAACTGTACAAGAATTGAAGTGAATACTGCTAAAACAAGATTACTGTCTAATAAAAGCAACTCTCAAGCTAATTCAGTAACTATAAAATCATTTATACCAGACCCCAATAACGATAATTAAATGAGTGACTGTGCTTAACTAAAATTATTATGTATGAAAAGTTTTATGAAAAATATTTCACTCTTTATTGGGTTGGTGTTTATAATAAATAGTGAAATTGTAACAGCTCAAATTAAAAAAAGTTTCGAACCTAGATTTTCTGAGGCCGTTAAAGGAAATGTAACTTTAATAGCAAATAATGTATTATCTAGACACCCAAGTAATAGTTATACAGGGAATGATGGAAATCACGATTTTAGCGACAATGTTTTTGTTGATATAGATAGTGATGGAACTACGTTTAATTCTAGTAATGCTAACCTTGTAAATCCTGAACCATCTGTAAGTTGTTTAAGTATTAAAAAAGCATATTTATACTGGGCTGCTGCCGATAGAGAAGAAGATGATCCAGATGATGAACCAGATTGGGATTATAATAAAGTAAAATTACAACTTCCAGGAAGTAGTGGCTATACTACTATCACCGCAGACGAGGTGATATATAGAGGTAGAGACGAAGCAAATCATTTTGTTAATGACCCATATATCTGTTTTAAAGACATTACAAATGATGTAAAGGCATTAGCAAGTCCATATGGTACTTATCAAATAGCAAATGTAAGAGCAAAACAGGGATCTTTAACTTCACATGGAGGAGGTAATACAGGTACTTCTGGAGGTTGGCAAATTGTATTTGTTTACGAAAGTCCAACATTACCAGCCAAGAATATCTCATTATTTGATGGTTATGCACATGTAACAAGTAGTGTAAATAACTTTGAAATAGGTTTTAGTGGTTTTCAAACGGTACCTTCAGGAACTGTGAATGCAGATGTTGTAATTGGAGCATTAGAAGGAGATAGAGATTTATCAGGTGATAGATTACAAATTAGAGATGTTAGTAATAACTGGGTAGACTTGTCATATAGTTTACGAAGCGCGAATAACTTTTTCAATAGTTTTATAGGAAAGAATGGAAGTGGTTTTACAGATAGAAACCCTGCAAGTACTAATACTTTAGGGTTCGATGCAGATGTGTTTCCTTTAAGTAATCCAAGTAATAGTATTATTGGTAACAATCAAACGTCAGCTACGATTCGATTAACATCTGATCAAGAAACATATGGGTTGTTTTTAATAGGGTTATCGGTGGATGTATGGAAACCAGATTTAGCACCATTAATTCTTACAAGCGCACCACCTTCAGGATCTTCGGCAAATGCAGGAGATATGGTAGATTTTACTGTATCAGTAGAAAATAATGGAAATGATGATGTTAAAAATTTAAAAATAGAAACGACAATTCCACAAGAAGTTGATTTAGTTGAACCTATAACTGGTTTGCCAACAGGAGTAAGCTATACTTATAATAGTGGAACAAGAGTATTAACATTTAATGCTGTAGATGGAATCACAGATGTAGGAGATTCGGCATATAGTTTAGGCTTTAAAGTAACCATTAAAAACCAATGTTATTTCCTAGAAGGAACATGTTCAGATAAGTTTCAGTTACAATTAGTAGCAACATATATAGGAGAAGAAAATAGTAATGTACAAACGACAGTAAGTTCAAATTCTACAGATTCCTGTGGTATTGGTGATGATTTACCAAGTACAATTAATATTAATCAACCAAGCGAGGCAACTTGGAGTACCGCAGCTGATGCACTAAATAGAACAGTTGCTTGTGATGATACAACAGGTTTACAAGCTGCACAATTACTAGCTCCTGTAGCGAGCTGTAATTTAACAGTAACAAAAACAACAGAAGCTTTTGTTCCTTCTGTAGATTGTCTGACAAATGGAACATATACGAATACTTGGACATTCACAGATGGTTGTGGAAGACAGAGTGGGACGTTTACACAAGTAATAACAGTTCAAGATATAGTCGCTCCATCAGTAACTGGTAGCTTAAACTCAATAGATCAAGAAGGATGTGAGGCAAGTGATGCACCAGCAGCAGTAACTACTGTAGCAGGATTAATTGCTTTAGGAGGAGTAACCGCTATTACGGATGCTTGTGATTCAGACTTAACCGTAACGAGTAGTGATAGCTCAGTAGCAGGAACTTGTCCAACAGTATTTGTAGTAACACGTACTTATACAATCACAGACGATTGTGGAAACAGTACAGATATTCAACAAACTATTAATATCAAAGATGAAACTGCACCATCAGTAACAGGAAGCTTAAA
>NZ_CANMLT010000002.1 GCF_947498805.1 uncultured Tenacibaculum sp.
GAGAAGTTAAGCCCATTAGCGCCGATGGTACTGCCACTGGTGGGAGAGTAGGTCGTCGCCTTTCTTTTTAAACCTCAGTCTTTTATAAAAGAGATTGAGGTTTTTTTATGCGCTTATTTTACGAATTTTTACGAAGTATGAGTATTATCGAAGTAATGTACTCGCCTTTTCTTTAATAATTTCAGAAACAGGCTTGTTTTGTATCTTACTTTCTAACCAAGAAAGTATATCTAAGTATAAAAATGCACGCTTTTCATACGGATGATCTTCAAAAGCTTTTAAACGATCATAAATTTTCTTGAATTCTTTCTTAAATTCATGAGGATATAAATCACCTAGAGAACGAATAGATTCTATAAATACTTTTTGTACCTCCTGTAGATTCTCCATTTTAAGCAAAAACTTATAAGTGTCTTTAAATTGACGCTCTAAATGATAGTCCAATCCAGATTCATAATGTGCAATCAAATTTAAAATACGAGCAAAGCACTGTAAATCTTCACCAACATACAATTTCTTAGCATTGATAATTTTAGAAAGATATTCAATACATTCCTTGTTTTTCCCCATTCCAAAGTATAAACAGGCAATTTTGTAATAGAAACGAACAATATGATGTTGGTCGATACGGTTCTGATACAACTTTAATTCCTCTAGAATAGTCATAACTAAATATTCTCCCTCATTAAAAGTACCTTCTATAAAGTGTTGGTGAAGTTTATGAGAATACAAATACTGAGAAATAAGTATTTCGGTATTACTATTTATCGGAATTTTCTTTGCCTCAATCTCTTCTTCAAAAGTGTTTAATTCTTTAATAAATTCATTTCTGTGCTTAATAAAGAACAGAGATTCTAATAAATAATTCTTCCCTTTTAAATAAAAAACGGGATTTACGGTGATCATTTTTGGGTATTCTTTGAATAGATGTACCCATTTAGAGGCATATTTATATGCATGTAAAAAATCTTGCGTTAATAATGAACGCCACAAGTGCGCTTTATATAACCACAATTGTTCTCTAAAACCTAAAGAGCTAAAATCATAACTAGGAAGACGAGCTTCAAAATAAGTATTGATTTTATTAAGCTCGAAATCATTTTTTACATAACCTGTTTTTAATAAGATACCATATAATTGAAGAGATAAATTTGATAGTTTACTCGTAATTACATTTTGAAGACTCAAATCTTTTGCCTGTACCGTAAGCTCATCTGCTCTGGTACTAATACTTCGTGTTATATATTGACTTTCAATTACTTTTTCGAGCTCAACAATTTCATAGGCAATGTTTTTTTCTTCATTTTCTATGGCCATATTTTTGGCTTTATCAAGAAGTTTCAAACTTTGTTTATACAACCCTTTTTGATATAACACGGTAGCAAAATCAAGCTGCTCACGTATTTGTACTCGAATGTTCTTATGAGAAGGGTTCATTCGTAAACTCGCTAAAATTTGTCGATATAGATGCGCTTTTAAGTTAGACAGTTGTTGTTTACTAACGATACCACTTTTTAGAATAGCCTTTTCATCATACTTCTTTTGTTTTTCTAAAAATTTAAACAACGTAAAAAATTTGGCTTCGGTATTTCCTTCCAATCTACCAATATATAAACTGAATTGACGTTTTTCTGATTTCGTAAGAGACTGAATCAGTATAAATAAAGAATCGTTTTGTTGATTAGCTTTTGTAAAATGATTCATTTTAAAGTGTTGGTTTTCAATTTTTTATATTTGTTTTTAAGCTGTTTTGGCATCGTAAGAACATTTTGGTAAAAGTGTTCTTATGAAAAGCCAATATATACATTTGGATTATAATAAGACAATTATTTAATGTAATGAAAGATAATAAAGTCCAAATATTCGATACAACTTTACGTGACGGAGAACAGGTCCCAGGATGTAAATTAGATACAAAACAAAAGCTAATTATCGCCGAAAGATTAGATTTTCTTGGTGTAGATATTATTGAGGCAGGATTCCCAATTTCTAGCCCTGGTGATTTTGCTTCGGTTAATGAAATTGCAAAATTAGTTAAGAATGCAACGGTTTGTGGATTGACCAGAGCAGTAAAAAAAGATATTGAAGTGGCTGCAGAGGCACTAAAAGTTGCTGTAAAGCCTAGAATTCATACGGGTATAGGAACGAGTGATTCTCACATTAAGTATAAATTTAATTCTAGTCAAGAGGAAGTAATTAGAAGAGGTAGAGAGGCAGTAGCATATGCGAAAAACTTTGTAGATGATGTTGAATTTTATGCTGAAGATGCTGGTAGGACAGACAATGCTTTCTTAGCAAGAGTTTGTGAGGAGATGATTAAAGCAGGAGCTACTGTTTTAAATATTCCTGATACAACAGGGTATTGTTTACCTGAAGAATACGGTGAGAAAATCAATTATTTAAAAAACAATGTAAAAGGAATAGATGATGTAATTATTTCTTGTCATTGTCATAACGATTTAGGCTTAGCTACGGCAAACTCTATTGCTGGGGCAATCAATGGTGCTCGTCAAATTGAATGTACAATAAATGGTATAGGAGAAAGAGCTGGAAATACTGCACTAGAAGAAGTGGTAATGATTTTAAAACAACATCCATATCTAAACCTTCAAACAGATATAAACACTAAGTTGTTATATGATACAAGTTTAATGGTTAGAGAAAAAATGGGAATGCCAGTGCAACCAAATAAAGCGATTGTAGGAGCAAATGCCTTTGCACATAGTTCTGGAATTCACCAAGATGGAGTCATTAAAAATCGAGAAACTTATGAGATTATTAATCCAGCAGATGTAGGAGTAACGGAAAGTGCTATTGTATTAACGGCAAGAAGTGGTAGAGCAGCATTGGCTTATAGAGCTAAGAAAATAGGGTATGAGTTAACCAAGCTACAATTAGATACAGCATATAAAACGTTCTTACAATTTGCAGATAGACAAAAAGAAGTAATTGATGAAGATATTCATGCAATTATGAAACAAGTAAATAAAATCTCAAAAATAGCCATAGCCTAATGAAGAAGACCTTATTTGATAAAGTTTGGGATGCACATGTGGTCGATAGAGTAGATAACGGACCACAAATTTTATATATCGATAAACATTTAATTCATGAAGTAACAAGCCCACAGGCATTTAATGAATTAAAAGAACGTAATATTCCTATCGCAAGACCAGATAGAACGGTTGCTACTGCTGATCATAATACACCTACTGTAGATCAGCATTTGCCAATTAAAGACGATTTATCTAGAAACCAATTAGAACAATTAACTAAAAACTGTAAGGAAAACGGTATTACTTTATACGGACTTGGACATAAATACAATGGTATTGTACATGTAATGGCACCAGAGTTGGGAATAACACAACCAGGAATGACCATGGTATGTGGAGATAGTCATACATCTACGCATGGGGCATTTGGTACCATTGCATTTGGTATAGGTACCAGTCAGGTAGCACAAGTATTTGCTAGCCAGTGTTTATTAATTCAAAAGCCCAAAAAGTTAAGAGTTAATGTAAATGGAAAGCTAAAGAAAGGTGTTTTACCTAAAGATGTAATCTTATACATCATTGCGCAATTAGGAACCAATTCTGGTACTGGATATTTCTGCGAATACGCTGGAAATGTTTTTGAAGAAATGAGTATGGAAGGTAGAATGACCGTGTGTAACATGAGCATTGAAATGGGCGCAAGAGGAGGAATGATTGCTCCTGATGAAACCACTTTTGAATATGTAAAAGGAAGAGAATTCGCTCCAAAAGGAGAAGAATTTGATAAGAAAGTAGCCTATTGGAAAACCTTAAAGACAGATGAAGGTGCTGTTTTCGATCAAGAATATTCGTTCAATGCAGAAGATATTGAGCCAATGCTTACCTATGGAACCAATCCGGGAATGGGAATCAAGATTACAGAAAATATTCCAAATCAAACCGATGCTTCTTTTAAGAAGTCATTGAGCTATATGAATTTCCAACCGGGAGAAAGCTTAATCGATACGCCTATTAATTATGTATTTATAGGAAGTTGTACAAACTCACGAATTGAAGATTTTAGAGTAGCTGCCAATTATGTAAAAGGGAAGCAGAAAGCTTCTAACGTAAATGCATGGTTGGTACCTGGTTCACAACAAGTAGCAAAACAAATTAAAGAAGAAGGACTAGAAACAATTTTTGAGGAAGCTGGTTTTGAACTACGTCAACCTGGTTGTTCGGCATGTTTAGCAATGAATGACGATAAAATTCCAGAAGGAGAGTATTGTGTGTCCACTTCTAATAGAAACTTTGAAGGACGTCAAGGACAAGGAGCACGTACTATTTTAGCAAGTCCTTTAATTGCAGCAGCTACTGCTGTAGAAGGAAAAATAATTGATATAACCCAATAAACGAATATGGAAAAGTTTATAAAATTAATAGATACAGCGGTTCCATTACCGACAGAGAATATTGATACCGATCAAATTATTCCTGCACGCTTTTTAAAAGCTACTGATAAAAAAGGGTTTGGTGATAATGTATTTAGAGACTGGCGTTTCCACAAAGATGGAAGTGTTGACGAATCATTTGTACTAAACAATCCTACTTATTCAGGAAAGATTTTAATTGCTGGAGATAATTTTGGATGTGGGTCAAGTAGAGAGCATGCCGCATGGGCACTAGCAGGATACGGTTTCAAAGTAATAATTTCTAGTTTTTTTGCTGATATTTTTAAGGGAAATGCCTTAAATAATGGTATATTACCAGTCCAAACATCAGAAGATTACTTAAAGAAGTTACTTAGAAAGGTAACGGAAGAACCGGAAACGGTTGTTATTGTTGATTTAGAGAATCAAAAGTTGAAGACTCCTGTTGGTAATATCGATTTTGAAATAGATCCGTATAAAAAGATTTGTTTACTTAATGGTTATGACGACATTGACTTTTTAGTAAGTAAAAAAGACAAGATTAGAGAGTTTGAAACAGAAAATTATTAATAAGAAGGACACTAAAAAAAACCAATAATAAGCTAGTATTTAAAACTACACCTATTTTTTCTATGAAGGGTGAAAGAATAGGTTCAGTGTCCGGTTTAAAAAGCAACAAATGAAATTTAAGATAACAGTAATCTCAGGAGATGGAATTGGTCCTGAAGTAACAGCACAAGCACAAAAAGTTTTAAATGCTGTAGCAAATATATACGACCATACTTTTTTATTTACGCAAGCTTTAATGGGAGCTTGTGCCATTGATGAAACGGGAAACCCGTTACCAGATGAAACCATTCGTTTATGTAAAGAAAGTGACGCCATACTTTTTGGAGCTATTGGAGATCCTAAGTATGACAATGACCCTACGGCAAAAGTTCGTCCAGAACAAGGCTTATTAAAACTTCGTAAAGAATTAGGGCTATTTTGTAATGTACGTCCGGTAAAAGCTTATGATCAGTTAATCAAAAACTCTCCTTTAAAAAAGGAAATTATCCAAGGAACAGACATTTCTATTTATAGAGAATTAACAGGTGGAATCTACTTTGGAATTAAAGAATTAAGTGATGATGGACAAATAGCATTTGACGGTTGTTCGTACTCAGTAGAAGAAATAGAACGAATTGCACATTTAGCATTTAAAGAAGCCCAAAAAAGGCGTAAAAAGCTAACCTTAGTAGACAAAGCAAATGTTTTAGAAACCTCAAGATTGTGGAGAAAAACGGTAACAGCTTTGGCATCAAATTATCCAGATGTTGAGTTAGAAACGATGTTTGTAGATAATGCGGCAATGCAGTTAATATTAAATCCAAAACACTTTGATGTGGTCTTAACTGAGAATTTATTTGGAGATATTTTATCTGATGAAGCCAGTGTAATTGGAGGATCCATAGGTTTATTAGCATCGGCATCTGTAGGAAAAGAAAATGCTTTATTTGAACCAATCCATGGATCGTATCCACAAGCAAAAGGAAAGGATGTAGCTAATCCATTAGCTTCTATTTTATCGGCAGCGATGTTATTACATCATTTAGGATTACATGATGAAGCACAGTCTGTAGAAAAGGCTGTGGAGAAATCATTAGAATTAGGAATAACCACAGAAGATATCAATTCAGAACAAAATTTTGGTACCAGTAAAGTAGGAGATTTTATTGCAGATTATATCTATAACCAAGAAGATAGCAATATCAATTTCCAAAATGTTCACATGGGACAAAGCACTATTATATAACACAAGCCAATCCGAACTATCTAAGACCATTACAATTTAACGGTTAATTAAATGCACACAACTAAAACTATTCGGATTGGCACTTTTTAACGGAAAATGTATACATTCTAAATATTCCAAACTATTTTGAATACATTTTATAATTGTTTAAGAGCTAGGTAAATACCTAGCTCTTTTTTTACTTTTTAAGTAAGACTTCCTGATACTGTTTTGGAAGTAATTGGATAGACGTAACCATGAGTTGTTTCAACTTCTCCTTTGTATAATTGTTATTGGAGTTGTAATAGTAACTCCTTAAAAGAAAATAAAAAATGAGTCTGTTATAATCATCAAGTTCTTTGTTTCCTATTACCTCTAAAATACGTTGTTCAACTTTTTTTCTATTCTTAGTTTCAGCCAAGGCACGTCCAATTCTCCATATATTTCCGTTATAGTGATTGATCGCAGGATTTTCAACTTGAAAAGAGATTCCCATGATTAAGTCCATCACATTAATATTTAACTCTTCTAACTCTTTGATATAAGTTTTTCTTCCCTCTTGTGCATAACTACCATCAGAAGCTCTATCAAAACGGTCATTCATAATATCTAAATGTGCTTTAAAAAAAATACGCCAGTTATAAGTTTCAGCAGATAATAAGGCAATATTAAGCGCATGAACTCTAGGGCTAGAATCCATACTACAAGAACCCACTACTCGCAATCCTCTAAACTTGTCAAGTAGCGCTGTTTTCTTTTTATGAGAATAGGAAGTCCAATCTTCAGAAAGTTCCATATAACCATATTCTCTTTTTAGGTCTTTTTTTAATTTGGTGGTAGTGGTGTCTATTAAACAATCGGCATATCCAATCATGGTATTGTATTTTTTTGGTAGTGCCGTAGTTTTAAACTCATTCGGAAAATAAAAGGCATCTAAAGAGTCATCCCATTTATTATATTGAAACACCCATTTGTTTTTTAAATCTTTGGTATTAAAGGATATGTTCTTTTCAATTTTCAATCCATATCGGGTATCTAAACTAAACTCATCAAAAGCTACTTTTTCCTTGTTTTTATTATCCAAGTATTTGAGTTTAAGAATAAGCTGATTTTTCTTAATAGTGGCTTGAGGATACTTTTTAAGAAATGCAGTTAAAGAAATGTTCTTTTTTAAATCCTTTTTAGCCATTTTAGTAGCTCCTTTTTCTAAACTAATTACATGACCAATTGTTTGCTGTTTGCCATAAAACTGTTTATCAAAATTGCAAGATTCGTAAGCTAGATTGAGTGAGTCTACTACAAACCCAAGATTTTTCATGGCATGTTCGCTGTAAATTAACCCATTTTTATAGGTTTTAAATTCTGTGTTTTGTGAAAGTACAATAGTCGAAGTGAATAGCATGATAGCTATTGGTAAAAAGTGCTTTTTCATAGTTTTTGTTTTTTATAGTTAGTATGTAGACATCAATTTTTATTCCATTATAAACTAATAACGTGATACGAAGTTCTATATTTTCTATTCTATTAAAAGTAAAACTGAGTAAACAAGGTGTTTTAATGAGTGAAAAGAGAGAGTTAGTTAGGAATAGATAAATGAAGTGTGAGGATAAGTATTCACTTCAATATTTTTATATTTACAAAGTACTTTTCAATTAAAATTGCTTTAAAGTATCGAATTAATACATTCTTTTATTGGGGTATTAGTTGACCATAAAAAAATTGTAAAACACTTTAGGTTGTTATAAAACATACTTAATCAACAGATAGCTAAGATTCAAATGCGTAAGTTAAATATTCTTTTTCTAGACCCACCTCTTTCATCGAATATCATCGAAAAGGCCTTGTCTTTTAAGTTAAATTCTTCAATATTAAATTTAAGAAAAGCACTTAAAGAACAAATACGAGATAATGATGATTTAGGAAAAGAGATGGTTGCATTGTTAACTGAAGGGAAGATGTTAACTACTGAGATTCTGGGTAAGTTTATCTCAAAAAATCTAAAATCAATTGAAGGAGATGTGTTACTAAGTTATTATCCAAGAACAGTGGAACAATATACAGGACTTAAAGAAGTACTCATAAAAGAGGATATTGTTTTAGAGGGGATATGGTATTTTATGCAACGTAATTCAGACCAATTTATGAAGAGCCATTTTGAAAATTCAACAATAAATTCATGGGTAGAAAAATTTGGTGATGAAATAAAAAGAAACTGGAAACCTAAACTTGATAAGTTACGAGAAATGATTGCAGAAATACAACATATAACATCAGAAGAGTTAACATGGAAAATAGTTAAGGTTGATTATATTTCAGAGTTAAAAGAAGCACACATTATAGAGTTAATTAAAGATTTTGATTAACAATTTTGTGATTAAAATGTTAGAAAAGAAAACAAAGAACCCCAAAAGACTCACTACTCAAAATCAACTTTTTCAATATAAATATCTTCTTGCTTTTCCCATTTGGTATCAATAATACGCTCAAAATAATTTCTGATGGTACTTAGATTTTGCCCTTTTACCTTTTCAGTAGCTTGTAATAGTTTCTTTAGTTTTTTTCGTTTTCTAGCAAAGTAAAGCGTGTAAAACGTAGCGGCTAGTTTACTATTTAAAATAGCTACTGCATTATCATAATGAAAGTACTCACTATTAGGATTGTTAAAGTAATGCTCAAAATAATCATATGAATAATTAAGCTCAATATCACCTTTTTTATAATCAGAATAGATCAACAATGCTAAATCGGTAGTGGGCTCGTCTAAATCAATCCCTACAATATCCAATTTATCTTCAATAGGTGCATGTGTAAAAGAATTGAATTTATCATGATGTTCAGAAAGCAGTAATTGATAAAGTTCTTTTACCTGAGGAGACGTTCTTTCTAGGATAGAAGAAAGAGTGTCTTGTATAATGGTAAAACCTTCATAGTCTTCCCAGGTATGGTAAATTTTTTCATCTAGAGAGGAGAAGCTCGTAAAAAAGTCTCCACCACATCCATCAACACCAAAAGGATCTAGTGTAGATATGATAGGAACCGCCTCACATGGAGCAAATCCGAAGCATGCATCCTTCTTCATCTCAAATAAAGCAGGACGAGAAGACGAAAAGTACTGCGTACTTGTGTAATCATTGTATTCAACATGCTCAATGCTATTGATAGGAAATATAAAAAGCGCTTTAAAAAAGTTCAAACTCGGATTACAACCTTTTGCTTTCTTATAAAGATCATAAAAATGAGGAAGTTCGGTACCGTAAAACTTTAAAAAGAAGTCCTTTTGCTCCTTAAAATTCTCTGTGATAAAGGTTGTGATTTCTTGCTTCATTAAAACCTGTTTTTTGTAGGATACTATTTCTTATTGAAGATGGTAAGATACTGTTTTATGCTAAAAGAATTACCTATTCATAAGTATGTTCTTGCCCTTGTTTTATCTCTAGTTTTCCAAAAAACTAAAGAAATGGATAGAATAGTTAAGTTTTTAAAGCAAAACGATGAAATTCTTGGAATTATAGTGGGTATCATCACCTCGGTAGCGGTGATTATAAAAACAATTGATAAAACCAATTTACAAAACCTAAACATCAATTTACTCACAGATGCTATTAATATTGGAATTTTAATATTGGCATTGATTTTTATAAAAGGAATTCCGTTATACGTTTCAGAAGCAGAAAACGCTAAAATTTGCAAAAACTTTAAGCTAACAAAAGAAAGCTTTAATGCCAAAGTAGTAAGAACAAACTCTTTAATAAATCAATTGGCAAGTTCTATAAGATGGTTTGCGCTAATATTACTGGGTTTCTATTGTTTGCAGTTCTTTATGGATATCAGTTTAATGGACAAATATGATGCTTTTGAAAAGAGTTTGTTAGAAAATAAAAGCATTTTCGAATTGCTAAAATCAACACCGCAAAATACGCAATGGAATCTAGACTTATTAGCTGCTAAATTTTTAGGAATTGAAATATTAACAAACGCAGCAAACTTATTCAGTGCTACTTTTTTATTCACTGCTTTTTTAGTGTTGTTTGGTATAACCTTAGAAAGTGATAATAAAACATGGCAAATTAAAAACCAAATTCCAATGTCAATAGCAATTGCTATTACACTAATTAACATTGTGTTTTTCATAGTAGGGATTGACTTCTTTAACTTAAAAGAAACTTCTACTTCCATTAGACTATTAGGAGGATTATACAACGGAATTGCCATGGCCTTGCTCTTTAGTAGGTTTATTTCTATGGAATATTATTTCCAACATTCAAAACGAAATTTTGAAAGGGCTTTTTACTATTATGGTATCACCATAGGACTTCCGTTATATGTAGTCGTACAGCCATTATATGCCTTGTTTAATGCAGTAGATTTAGAGGCTGCTTCCATTTTTAAATCGATTGTTTTTTTAATCTGTTTTTGGGGAAAACTGGTATTTCTATTCTTTATGTATACCATGCTTAATAAGAAATGGGTACACTCATATATATTACTCAATTTAATAGAAAATGAAAACTTAGAAAAACTCTCGATAGATCTAGACGATGTTGATCAACTCGATGAATAAAGGCTTGAATATGATAAACATGCAAGAGGATATAACTAACAAAAAGTAGGGGAAATCCTTACTTTATTTACGGTTTTCCATAAGTCTTTCATTTCTAGGCTTTTTATATTTACAAATAACCAAACAAACAATACTATTATGGGGATTACATTAATGACTGTAGATCTTAACAATGAAACCAATGATGAGATCGTAAATTTTCAAGCAGAAGGGGCATTTCAAGAAATAAATTCAGAAAACTATCCATTAAATGCATTAAAGGTATATCAATACATTACCAATATAAATGGTGGTGGAAGTCTTGCTATAGGTGGTTTTATAAAAGGCGATAGTACTTTTTCATCGCTTAATTACAACTATGCAGCCTTACTTTTTTCAGATAAATTAGATATTATTACGAGAAGTGACGGATCTAAGATTTTCAAACGATATGGATTTGGAATAAAGGTAATACTTAGAGTAACGGATGTCAAAGCAAGCATGGATGTTAGCTTTGGTAGTATGGCAGCATCAGCAAAAATGGGCTTAGCCACTGTACAATATAGAATAGAAAGTTATGGTGTTCCAGAGAATATCATAGAGAACTATGTAGACTTAGCTGGAGACTTTAATTATGACAGCTATCAAAAAATAATTTCTTGTGTTAAAGGAATTAAAGACTTAATAGGAGATCACAGTGGTTCTATACGATTGTTTCCAATTGAAGAACTGGCTCCTATAGCTATTTCTCCTGACGAAGAAGACTCTCGATCGTTTTATTTTGGTGCAGATTCCATTGCCAATGGTTTACGTTTACGAGATGCTGTACTAAGAGCTAGAAGAAGTTCTTCACATGCAGAAGATGAAGATATTGTTTCGTTTATGTATAAGTACTTCGGAGTAGAAAATGGACTTTCAACACCCAACGAAGCGCAGAAGAAAATAGCCAAAGAATGGATCAATGGAAGCTATAACAAAACACAAAGTACCGGGTATAAAGACCAATGGGTATCTGTAGAACCTATTTTAAATGATAACGGACAGTTTGTGTCATTACAACACCTTGGAGACGATTACAAGCCTCATGAACTTCCTGAGGATTGGAAAGTAAGAGCTAAGGCGGATTATTTTGATAGCATATCGGTAAGCTTTCAAAACTCTTCAGAACTTCAAATTTCGGCCATAGCAGATGTATCGAACGATTACAACTCAAAAACCATCATTTTTGATGCTATGATTTATTGGGATGTATACGATGCTGAACCTAAAGGTAAAATTTTAGAAACACGCTATGGAGTAGGAGTGCGTATGAAAATTAAAATTACAGAAATGGAATTTGGTATCGATATCGACTTTGCAGCGGTAGGAGCTTCGGCAGAATTAGGGTTGGCAAATGTGGGATATGATATACGTGGAATAGGAATCAACGATAAAAAGATTATTAAGGATCTACCAGATCCAAAAGATATCGACGAGTCTACGATGGACGGTTTATTAGCATCTTTTAAAAAGCTATTAGGCACTTTAGGAAGCAGTGATTTAGACGATTTTAATCCGCAACCTATTGCCATACGTGTCAAAGATACAACCAATGTTGATCCAGCTTTAATTCATCAGTCGGTAACATTTGCTTATCAAAAAATTAGAAGACGTAAAAGACTAAGACAAATCTTAAACGAAGCACGTAATTATAATTTAAGCATTGAAAAGATCAAAGAAGTATATGCCGATTTTGGCATAACCGATGAAAACGACCGACCTACGTATTCAAATAAACGAGATGCAGCCGATTGGTTAGAAATAGATTAACCAATTAAGAAAATACAGTTAGTATACAGCAGAGGGATTTGAGTTTGTTTTTATGAATCACTTCTATAGTACCAAATATAAGTGCTGTAAATGATGAACAAAATCAATAACC
Source organism: uncultured Tenacibaculum sp. (assembly GCF_947498805.1). GTDB lineage: Bacteria > Bacteroidota > Bacteroidia > Flavobacteriales > Flavobacteriaceae > Polaribacter. Next base: position 12,641 of record NZ_CANMLT010000002.1, read on the forward strand.
CTCTGTTACATAAAAGAAATCAAATGAAAAAACTAATCTTAATTGCGGGTGCTACAATACTTGTTGGTTGTGGAGCGCTAAAGAAAAATTCTCAACTTGAAGAACTAAACAAAAATGCCAACAGCGTTACAACTGTAATGAAGGGATATCAACCTATTGATCCTATTCAATTAAAAGTTGTAAAAGATACCGTAAGCTTTGAAGACATAATCTCTGAGTTTCCTAATGAAGCCACAAGAGTTGCTGTAGGAAAAGTAAATCAAAGTGGTTCATTAACTTTCGGACCTTTTAATGTTGCAAGAAACGGCGAAAGCTACTCTGTTATTATTGACTATATAAAATACATTACCACAGCAATTCCTGCTCGATATTCAGAAAAATATACAACAAAAAAATATGAAGATTATGTAAACAATAATTATAATTTTCTTGGAGAAAAGTTGGATGCCATTAAGATTCCAGATAATTTAAAATCAAAAAATGTATTGATATCAGAGCAAAAACTTTCAACAAATCATGGCTCTGTAATCGAGTTTAACGCTGAACTAAAATCACAAAATCAAAACTTAAGATTAGATAAGTCTCAAGAACATAATATTAAAATACCTGTGTATGTTGGTATCGGATTAAGAATTCAAGCATCTGTTACGGTTCTTAAAGATTCTGTGAATTTAGGTAGCTTGTATGGTTTAGGAGTGGCTGCTTCGCAAAATAAACTAAGTGGAACACTTATAATTCAGTCGTTAGGTATTAGCGGAGAAAATGTATCGCCTATAATTCCAATTCCTGATAGGATAAATGAGAGCACCATTCAAACCGCAATGCAATCTTTAGCCACAATTAAAAGTAAAATTTATGATAAGAAAACTCGTATAACACCGCAAGTAGTTGCATTCGGACTTCCGTATAGTATAAATGGAGCAAAGGATTTGATTGAATCATCATTACATACATCACCTCCAAAGTTAGCGATAAGTAATACTGGAGAAATTGAGTTGTTTCAAGAAATTTTAAGAGAAGAGAAATAATTATAAGTGTTACTAAACGAAATCATTACCTATAGCAAGATTACTTGGTATAAGATGATATAACCCCAAAAAAACAACCTGTGACCCAAGAAATACAAGCCATACAATGCAACTTTGTGGCGTTGGCAAATATTGCCATAAAAGAAGCGGATAGCTATAGTTTTAACCTAAACCAATTGCCTGCTGTTAATAATTACAATACAGATATTAGAGAAGACCAGTACTTTAAAAGCATTTTTGAAGCGTTAAATAAAAAGGAACAGAACTGTTTATATTGGTTCGAATTAGAATCTGAAGCATTGGCAATAGAATTAAACCATCTTTTAGATGCAAAAAGAGAAGAGTTAAAACGGAACCTACGAGTTGTACCGGTTAAGAATAGCAATACACATAGTAAGGTATTGTATGTAGGAATTCGTAGAGGAGGCATCAGAAAAAGAGATAAACTTACAAACATTTCTGGACGAATCATTCAACACTTAGGCTATTACGAAAAGGGATCTACACAAGGACTTCAATTGGTACATTGGGCAAAAGATACAGGTAAAGAAATCAAACTATATGTGATAGAATTGAATGGACTAGACAACGCATACTTAAATGCTTTAGAAAAAATCATAGCCGATAGATTAAACCCTTTATGTGGTAGACATTAAAGAAAAATAATGCTCACTTACGGTTTCCCGCAAGATTGTTGTGAAATGCTTTTTTACATTTAGAAATTATACATATAAAATAGAGTAGCTAATATAACTAGAGTAAAAGTAAAAGAAGTATTATATAGTGAATCAAGCGAGAGATAAAGTAACTGGTGAAATAATCGATGCAGAATCATTAAAGCATCTTTATGAAGATGGATTATCAGAATATGAGTGTATTGATGAAAAATGTAAAATAAAATTACTACCATGTTCATACAAACCAACAAATAAAAACCGACCTTATTTTAAAACATATAAGGGAGATAATCATAAAAAAACTTGTCAATTTAGTCTTTATCTAAAATTATTAGAAAAAGCTAGAAAAAGAGCTCTCACAAATTATGAATTGGAAGATATGCCATTTCCAACAAAGTTTCAGAGATTAAAACAAATTGATACTACAAATATTACCTCGAAAACAGATGATTTAGGGCAAGAACAAAGTAGAAAATCCGCAGTAAGAAGAAAAGCCTCTGGAGAGTTTGTAGAAGTATTAAATAAATCTAAAGTAGTAGCATCAATTTCTCCTATTGTTGATTTTTATTTAAAATGCCCTTATAATAGAAATACAGAACTTGAAATTGAAAATGAAAGTATGTTGTATCGATATTGGTTTAAGAGAATAGAAAAGCCAATATCAAAAGGGAATTATAAAGGCAAACGAATCTTTTTTGGGCGACTTCATGCGGGAGAGAATAAAATAACCGAGACAGAAGATTTTATGGATATCACATTGTATGAATGTGAAGGATGGAAATCAGGAAGTAGACAAAAGTTACCAAAACAACAGATTAATCCTTTTATTGTTCGAATTAATAAAACTATAATTTCTAAGAATAAACTTAGTAGAATCAAGAATGAAATTGGTTATGTAATAGAGGAAAAGAAAAATGCTTTTAAGAATGATGAAGCAAATAAGAAAAAAGCATTCATTTTCTTTCTAGGAGAGGCGCCTAAAGCAGAAGATCCTTATGTATTTAATGTATTAGAAGGAGCTTTGGTTTCTCGATATACTCAAATTCTACCAACTAAAAATTAAGAAGAGACTACTTTAAACTTATTATATGTTAGAGTTCCTTGTGATAATGATGATATTAGTTAAACATCAAAACTTTTATTGAGAAAAAATAGACAACTATAAAATTTACCCTAATAAAGGTATTTTTTCGAAAACACATTCATTTTAGTTTTGAGGTATAATTAAAATTATTTAGACAAATGACAAAAAATACATTTTTAAAAACAGTAGAACACAAACAAACTTTTTATAGTAAGGGTACTTATTGCAGAAAAAATAATGAGATTAAAGTATCAACGGAAATCCCAGTAATCTCTTTGTCCGATTCTAAAAATGAATATAGTTTGAAACATCAAAAAAGTTACGATATTTCAAATGATTTTATTCCATGTATGCTTTCCGTATATAAACATGGTCATCCAACTCATCGAGAAAAAATAATAGGTGATAATCTAAATTGGGATAGACAAACTCTAACATTAGATTCTATTTTTAACTGTACAGATTTTTCTTGCGAAAAAATTTTGGTAATTACAGTTCATGATGAAGACTTTGAAGATTGGCACATTAATGTGTATCGTTTTTTTGTTCAACATCACGTTGATTTTAATACTTCTACTAATGAATTTGAATGCGATATTGATCTTCTTCAAGATTTTATTGGTGGAAAATCTGATGTATCTCTCATTGAAGAAGAACCTAGAACAGTAGGAGGTGGTGTATTGGATCCTGCATAAATAGTCGTATTTTAACATTTTAAAAATTGAAGCTTTGAAATATACCCTCCTTTTATATAGTCTGTTGCTATCTAGTATGATGTTTTCTCAGGAAGTACTATTAGATTCTTTATTGGATAAGAAGAAATACTTACTTTTTGAGGGAGAGCTTAAGGGATTAACTAGTTCTAACAAAGATAGTAGTCAATACTGGTATTATAAAGGAAAGTTAGATCTTAAAAAACGTGAGATAAGAAATGCATTTATATCTCTTAAAAAAGTAGATACAACTCAACTTTCTCAGATTTATAAAGGATGGTATTTTTATATTCTGGGAGACGCCTATAGATATAATAATCAAGAAGAAAAAGGTTTTTTTCTTAAGCTTAAATCAAAAGAAATATTTGATGTTATTAATAATACTGAAATGTCAAATGCTGTAAATTATGATTTACATTATACTTTAGTTTCACAAGATTTTTTAGAATATGATGGACAATCTTATTTAAAGACTTTTTTTGATAATGCTCAAGAAAAAGGAAATATTAATCAATTACTGACAGCTCATCTAAGTTTGAGTTTTTTAGGACTTTCTCCGAGTAATGTAAAAAATGCAGTTTTTCATTTAGAAAAAGCAAGACATTATGCTAATTTAATCGGAACACCTGAAGCATTGTATAAATTACATAATTATAAAGCAGTTTTTTATCAAAGTTATACAAATGACTTAATGAAATCTAAAATGCATATAGATAGCATGATACATTATGCAAATATTATTAATTCGCCAGATAGGATTGATTCCTCTTTTAAGACAAAAGCATATTCATATACATTACAAGGTGAGTATAAAAAGGCTATCAAGGAGCTTTTAAAAGCAGAATCTTTACCTATAAGAGAAAATATTTATAATAGGAAAAAAGGGCTGTATAGATATCTTTCTTTAAACTATGAAAATTTAAATAAAAAAGATTCTGCTTTTTTCTATTATAAGAAAATGGTTGCATATGGAGATAGTATCAGTATTAGTAAGCAAAACACAATATTAACATTATTAGAGACTCAAGAATTGTCTCAAAAAAATTTAATGTTAGATGCCGAACGTATTAGACATAAAAATAGATTTTATTTAGCTATTGGAGTTTTATTAATTTCTTTGATATTAGGTACACTTGTAATAATGTATTATCGTAAAAAAAAGCAACTAGCTGAAAAGGATAAGGAATTAAAAGCTATTGATGCTCGTAATGAAGAAAAAGATCGTCAAAGACAACGTATAGCAGGAGAATTACATGATAATTTAGGAGGTTTGATTGTGGCTATTAAACAATCTTTTGATAATTTAAAAGCGAGTAAAGATCGTCTTCAGCAAGAAGAAGATAATTTGATGTTTAAAACAAAGGGTTTATTAGATGAAGCATACAAAAAAGTCAGAAATATGGCGCATCTTGAAGAGTCTGCATCTCGAAATTCTGGTTATTGGGTAGATGTAATTAAAGATTATGCATCGATAATAAATGAGAGTAATCAATTATCTGTTGAAGTACAGAGTTATGGAACAGCTAATATTATTGATACATCTGTAGAAAATGATTTGAGACGTATCACTACAGAGTTGATTACTAATGCTATAAAGCATGCTGAAGCATTAGAAATTTCTGTTGATATCACTGCTAATGAGAATGCTTTAACAATAATTGTTGAAGATAATGGTATAGGCTTAGACAAAACTAAATTGGAACAAAAAAAAGGTTTAGGACTATATAGCATAATGAAAAAAGTGGAAGAATTAAAAGGAACATTTACTATTGACTCTCTCCCAAATAGAGGAACCACATTTATAACAGAAATACCATTATGATTAATATAGTAATTGCCGAAGATCACAATAGTTTAATAGATGGAATTGATATTTTCTTTAAGTATGAAGAAGATATTAACATTATAGGAAAAGTTAATGATGGTAGTGCATTGTTAGATTTTCTGGAGAAAAGGAATAGACAAGTAAATATTGTTGTAGTAGATATTCGTATGCCAAAATTAAATGGTATTGAAGCTACAAAAGAAATTAAAGAAAAGTATCCACATATAAAGATTATTGCGTTTACGATGATTAGAAAGCGTGAAGTTGTAAATAAAATGATAACAGCAGGTGTTAAAGGATATTTACTTAAAAATGTAAGTTTACCTACTTTAAGAGAAGCTATTAGAGAAGTATATAAAGGTGAAACCTATTATGATGCTGATCTTTCTTTAGAGGAAGAAAATTCTTCTGCAGAGATTAAAAAAGAAAATCTTCTAACCAAACGTCAAAACCAAATTTTGGATCTCATAGGTAAAAGATTTAGTAATAAAAAAATCGCGGAGAAATTATTTATTAGTGAGCATACTGTGACTTCTCATCGTAAAAACATGATTGAAAAATTGAATCTTAAAGGTAGAGATGCCCTTTTGAGTTATGCCTTAAATAGAGACTACGATCTTTAGTCTAGTCTTACATTCTTTCCTAAATATACCCTAATAAGGGGATTGATATTTTTATCTCTTCTGATGTACTTGCAACCAACTTTAAATAAGTACTATGGGATCAATAAAACCTAAATTAGAGAGAGAGAATACACCAAAATCTCCTTTAGATGTATTAGACAATTTGAAAAATCGTTACAAAGATAATCCTGAAATATTAAGGGAAATAATGCTTCACATTGATGTGAGTAATGATAGTAAATTCTTCAAAAGTCTTCAGGCATTTTTATGTGATAGAGAAGATGCTCATATTATTGATAAAATTTTCAATTCAACCATTGAAGGTATATCAGTAGAGATGGATTTATATAAGCGAGCTGAACAGAGTATCATAAAAGAAGTAGATCGTCCTGTTTTTTTGATTAATAATGATCAAATTGATATTTCTAGGATTACAAAATGGAATAATCAAATAGAACAAAATGTAGAAACAATTTCTAAAGCAATTCGGTCTGTTGGGCGTATTGAGATAAAAGGAGATGATGTTAATTTTATTGGGACAGGTTGGCTAATTAAAAATACTAATATAATAGTCACAAATAGGCATGTAGCAGATGAATTTGCTGCAAGAAAAGAGGGAGAGTTTCTATTTAGACAGGATTGGTTAGGAGATACTTATTCAGTGAGAATTGACTTTAAAAAAGAGCATTCATCTAACGCAGAATATGAATTTTCAGTAAAAGAAATAGTTTATTTGGCTAAACAACGAGATTTGGATATTGCTTTATTACGTATTGATAATGAGAATTTTAAAGGGGATGGGTTACCTGAAGGCTTAGAATTATCACACGCAATACCAAATCTACAAGATGAAATTTATGTTATAGGTTTTCCTGCTTGTAATGGTATAAAAAACAAAACGTTAAGAGATAAATATTTCAATGGAATAATAGGTAAAAAGCAATTTGCACCAGGGACATTTTGTAAAACTGGAACTAGCAAATACATATATAGGCATGATTGTACTACTTGGGGAGGAAACTCCGGTTCTCCTGTAATTGATTTTAGTTCAGGTAAAGTATTAGGTATTCATTATGCAGGTATTAATGAAAATTATGGAGGATACCGAGCAAACTTTTCAGTAAGTGTTTTAGCTCTTGTAGAAATTTTGGAGGAATTAAATATCCGTTATGACTATTAATTACTATTTACAAATTGAAATTGAATCATGAAAAGTATAATTTTTATTGTGGCTATTAATTTTTCATTAGCACTAGCAGTACAAAAAAACGTTAAAATTAAAGAACAAACAGAAAAGGTTAATATTTCAGAACCTTATATTCAACAACAAATAGATAAAGAAGTAAATGCTTTAAAAGAAAACATTCTAAACAATCGAGAGCAGGTTCTTGAAAATAAGAATAATATAAACAATTTGTTTATTACAAAGCTCGGAACTCAGGGGTTAATTATAGGAGGTGTTTCAGGATTATTTGCATTTTTTGGGTTTGGGTATTATTTGAAGGAATATCTTAAAAGTAAGATTAATAAAAATGTAATTTTTTTAGAAACTGAGTGTGAAGAATCGTTAAAGAACGTACAAAAAATAGAAGAAGAAACACTTTTACGTATTCAAAATACGGAAATTGTAAACAATGATTTACGGGCAAAATCAAGAATATTACTTATTAGTGAAACAAGTACATCAGTAAATGATTCTCTAAAACAAATTTTTGAAGAAAGCACAACAAAAGTGACTTTTAATTGTACGCATATACGAATAAAATCACTTAGTTTTGAGGAGGTTAAGGTTGTTTTGGTAAATAGCGGTAGCTTGTTAGTCAGTGATTTTGATATGATAATTTTGGATAACTGTGATGCTGAAAATAGACAATGGTTAGACAATCAAAGTAACAGTGATGGATTCAAGAAAGAGATGCTAAATTTCACTAATGAGTTTTTAAAATTAAAAATAGGATTTCTATATTTTTCAAATGACCAGCGTTTTCCTTCGCGAGAACAAGGGTTTAGAAAATTGAAGAACAAATATCTATTAGATTATGTGAATTCTCATGCACATTTATACGTTAATGCTATGAATGTTTTAAAACTCAAAAATTTATATAATGGTTAAGTAAAAAGATAAAGGAACTTTAATTAAGTAACAAAGTAATATACCCTTACCAAGGTATTGAAACCATGCTAAAATGTGACGTTCTTGTCATTAATTAATAATAGAATTTTTTATAATTATGGCAAGAGAACACGTCTCAAAAAGAGATATAGCAAATTGGGCTGTAAACACAGTGAATTTACCTAGTGATAAAGCCAAAGAATATCGAGAACAGGCAAATCGACTTAGGGAAAAACTAAAGAATTACTTAAATAATCATCCAGACTTTGTATTAAAAAGAATGCTAATTTCTGGAAGTCTTGCAAAAGGCACTGCTTTAAAATCAACTAGTGATATTGATGTTGGTTGTTATATAAAGGCGGACGGTGCTCCATCTAGTATAAAAGAGTTGTTAGATTATTTAGCAGAAAAACTGAGAAAAGCATTTCCAAACTTTAGTCCAAATCAAGTAGTTCCACAAACATATTCTGTACAAGTTTCTTTCAAAGGAACTGGATTGGATGTGGATATAGTTCCAATTCTCTATTATGATGATCCTAATTGGTATGGAAATCTTGTTAGTCAAGACGATGGTTCGCTTTTAAAAACTAATATACCATATCATATAGAATTTATAAGGGCAAGGAAAACAAAAAACAATACTCATTTTGCTCAAGTAATAAGACTTGCGAAATACTGGGCTAAAAACATAAAAAGTGAAAATCCTAGTTTTAAGTTCAAGTCATTTATGATTGAACTAATTTTTGCAAAACTTGCAGACAATGGACAAGACTTTTCGGATTATCCAGAAGCCCTACAAAGTTTTTTTACCTACTTAGCAACCACAGACGTAAGAGAGCAAATTTCATTTGATGACTATTACCCTTACAGTGCTATTGGTTCGTTTTCAGAACCAGTACAAATGATTGATCCGGTCAATGAAGAGAATAATGCAGCAAAACTGTATACAAACATTCAAGCAGATTTAATTGTCGATGCCGCTATTGATGCAGGAGATGCTATTGATGCAGCTTTAGCTGCTACAACTAAACAAGAGACTATTTATTACTGGAAAAAAGTATTTGGTCCATCATTTCACATTTAAAATTATAACTATGAGTTTTAATAGTACATATAACAACAGTTTTACAGTAACCCATGCTAAAAAACTAGGAGCTAAAGTAGCAACAGATTTAAAAAGAATACAAAGGTTTTATGGAGATCCATCAGATAGCCTTATAGCTAATTATGAAGCCGAAATAGTAGAACTTCTTAAAGATGGCTACTTAGATACTGTTACATACGGATTTCAGAGAAATGGGAACTGGATTGAGCCAACAGTTAGATTTACAGCCCAAGACCTTGTAAATTCATTTGGAGAAGACGATGATCCAGGAAGAATAAGACCAGGAGCTAATGTAGATGGGGCATCTTTTTATAGTTATCTTATTTATACTTCCCAATGGGATAATTTAAGTTCAGAAGAAAGAAATCAGTATGAGAATAATTTACCTTTTAGAAGATCAGGAGCTACTGAACCAGGTATAAATGGTTATTTATCACAAGATAAAACATATACCTCTGGAAGCAAATCATTGAATCGTTTCACTGTTAAAAAATATTAAAGATGAGTGCAAGATTATTAGCAGAAAACTTGTTTGAACAAGCAATTATATACCCTAATACAGATTATCGAGATAGACTAAATGCATTAATTGGACTAGATAATCATAAAAATCGAATGGCTAAAATATTAAGCCTTCTAATAAATCCAGAAGGAATTGAGTTGTGGATGAATAAATATCATCCTAATGCAAAGCGTATATCCGATATTGTCTTAAGAAGACCACCATTAGTAATTTTAGAAGGTGATGTAGGTGCAGGTAAATCGGAATTGGCAACTTGTATTGGAGATGCTGTTGCCAGACAAGAAGGAATAGATATCACTTTACTGCCTTTAAGTTTATCTACAAGAGGGCAAGGTCATGTTGGAGAAATGACAAAACTAATATCAACAGCATTTGATTACACAGTCGAAAAGGCCGGGAAACTAAAGAATTCTTCAGGAAAATCTAAAGGAGGATTAATTCTTTTAGTTGATGAAGCAGATGCTTTAACCCAATCTAGAGAAAGTAATCAAATGCATCATGAAGATAAAGCAGGAGTAAATGCATTTATTCGTGGAATTGATAGAATCGCTAATGGGAAACTACCGGTAGCAGTTATCATGTGTACAAATCGCTTGAACTCTTTAGATCCAGCAATTAAAAGAAGGGCTGCGGATATCTTAAAATTTGGCAGACCAAATAAAGAACAAAGATTATTTGTATTAAGAGAACCATTAACAGAACTTGGTTTTACTGATGATGATATCAAAGATATAGTCGAGATTACAGGAGAGACTACGGAAAGAGAATATGGATTTACTTTTTCTGATTTAATACAACGTCTTTTACCTTCTTTAGTTTTGGATGCATATCCAAATGAAGCTGTAAATCATAAAAAAGCTAAAGAAATTGTAGAGAGAATTATACCAACACCTCCATTTCAAGATAATACTGTTGTTCTTAAATAAAAAAATCATGAAAAAGACGAATGGCAAGTCTATTGAAACAGGTTTTGTTATAGGAGGTATCTTAGGTTTGATGTCAAATGTAGTATGTCAAGCAGAAATAAAAGAAGAGAATCCGGATAGGAAGTTCGATTTCAAATCACTAATATTAGCAGGAATATTAGGTTCGATTATAGGAGCAGTAAGTTTTGGTATTATTGACTTTTTACTTTCTGTTTTTACGAGTAAAGAAGAAATATTAGATGAAAGAGATGAAATTAGTTATTTAGCATCTGTATTAAAAACATATGAGCCAAATGAAGTAGATAGGGAAGTGCTTATCAAAGGTAGAAGAATAAAAAATGCAATTAACGAAAGGTTTGGGTTTGATCTATTAGGAAGAGCGACATATCAAGGTTCTAAAGCAGTTGGGACAGCCTTAAGTGGCTTGTCTGATCTTGATATTTTAATTAAATTTAAGAAAACAAGCTTTTATCAAACAAGAGAAATGTATTTTGAATTGTATAATTTTTTAAAGCATAATTTTAAAGATCCCGACTTAATAAGTGTTCGTCAGCAAAAAGTTTCTATTGGTTTGATATTTAATATTAAAGGGTCTGAAGAAATTATTGATGTAGTTCCATCGTTGAGAACAGATTTTGAGAAAGGTAAAAATGACTACCACCTATATAAAAACCCAATATTTTCTAGGGGTTCAACAAAGCTTAAAATGAATCCTCATAAACAAAAAGATCTTGGAGATTTCGAGAAAGAAAAAATAGAGGTAATTAAGTTGGTAAAGATCTTAAAAAGTCAAGAAAGATTACCCTTAAAGTCAATTCTTATTACTGAACTTACTAAGAGAGCTTTTGAAGAAATAAAAATGCCTAAAGAACTTAATCAGATTTTATTAAAAGTATTAGAATATATAAAAGATAATATTCTAACGATTCAAGTTAAATCTCCGGATAATGCAAGAGTATCTTTAACGGATTTAATTCCTTTTGAAGAAAAAAAAGAAATAAAAAATGTATTGGATAAAGTTTTGTCTAATATTAAATATAATAAAAAATATCTCGTAGATTATTTTCCTGAGAAATAAAGAATCCTTATTAATATAAATGCATTTATACTTATTTAAACAGTGTTTATGCGATAATCTAAAAGCCATTTCCATTATAGTCTAAACAACGTTTCTATTATGGTCTAAATGACATTTAGAGGGAAAGCAAAAAACAGCACTATGTAGAATTACCATAGTGCTGTTGTGTTTTACATCAAAAAAGATGTATTTTAAGAGACTGTTAATGTAAATTGAGACTCCGTAACCTTCACAGTTTTAAGAAAGATACCTACACTATGAGTCGCCTGCGTCTTAATACGAACCTTATAGGTACCAGGGGCTAGGGTAGGCACTTGTCCAATAATTTTCTTATAATTGTTTTGAGCCAAGTGATCTACTTTAAACTCGGTATTGTTTTCGGAAACAAAATACAAGCCTACTTCAGCTTGATCTCCAGCAACCTTTAATCGCAATCCGTTTAATTCAAAAATACCATTCGGACTTAGTTTAGCATTGGTGGTTTGACTGGTAATGTCTTTTAAATTGGTAATTAGGGTTGAGCTTACCGGTGCCGTTACCTTTTGCAAAGGAATGTCTCGTTTTACTTCATTGATGAGTTTTCCGCTGTTTAGGTTGACATGCAATTTGTGTTTTTCTAAATTAAAACTCTCTTCTTCTGTTTCAAATACGCCTGTCATGGAATAGCCTATATTAAACAAGGGTAGGTTCAAATTATCACCCTCTTCAATAGATTGTATGATTTCCTCATAAAAAGAGTTTAACACCGCTACAATATCGGTTTTGCTCACCAGGTTACGCTTGCTGAGCATTTTTTCAATAAGCTCATTTTGATTTACGGTACGTTCCGTTAGGATACGTGCAGAAAAGTTTACCTCATCCGTTAACTTGTTTTCTACTAAATAGTACTTCATAATATTCAATTTTTAAATTACGTTCTTTTTCTGTTGCATACTTATCCGTAGCGAATGAAGCTGCAAAAGTTTTTAATTAAACTTTGTAATTAATATTGAATGTAGGGTAGTGAAGAAAGAGAGAGCAATTTTTCTTTACAGTCAATTGTATTTAGCTCTAAAGTATAGTTTTTTAGTGAATATTGACGTGTTTTGTACGACTTTTTTATCAAAATAACCCAAAAAATTGTCAAAACAAGCTTTTAATAGTATTGCTAAAAATTCTTAATGGTATATAAAAAAAGGACTACCTAACGCAGTCCTGTATATGAGTTGTGATATAGCAAAGAGTTTAAGACTCGTCTAACAAACGATGATCTTTAAGCTCTTTTAAAATTTTATCAATGACCTTTTTGGTAGCATATTTTGCTATTTTTCCTTTAAACAAATTAAGTAAGGTCCTGATCCACCAAACATTGTTAAAGAAGTCTTTGATCTTGGTAATCAAAATGAGCTTCACTCGGTCTCGTATTTGCGAGCGATATTGTTCAATCTCTGCAGGTTTTAATTGTGGAAACTTTTCAATGGTATAAGAAAAGGGAGAAGATGGAATTCCCGTATAATCTGGATCTTTAAAATCTGGAATGATTGGAAATAACACACGCCTATCTGGATTTCTCTCTATTCTTGGTACACGTTTAAAGGCCTCTAAAGCTTCATCGCTTAGATTTTCAAACAAAGGATGTAGGTTGTTGGGGTCGTATTCAAGCATAAAAATACCTTGTAGAAAGTTACGCGCATTGTCTCTACCTAAAAAGTAATCATGATCGCGAAATTTCTTGTCTAAAAAACCTCCAAAACCACCTAAGACAGCAGAAGCAATGGGTGGATGCGCTCTTGGAATAGATTCTCCAGGTCTGCCACCTCTTTTGGGTTTTCTTTTAGATGGGTATACCAACATTTTAAACTCGTCTCCAAAAAACTCAGGCTCTCTTTTAAGAAGCGCTTGTTCTTGAAACATCGGATAGGCATTCTTGATAAAATCAACCACGTTGAACTGAAAAATAGAACGTTTTTTTTCTTCCTCTTTCTCTGTACGTTCTGTAGCGCTGAGATTGCTTTCTATTTCGTGTATTTCAGTTTGATCATAAAAATTAGGAAACGGATCAATCATAATAATCCCATAATTCGGATGTTCTTTATTGTAGGCATCACTACGAGCTTTCAATTCCCTCAATACTTGGGTATAAGGTTCATTATTAATGGTACCTCCATCAACAGAGGTAAAATCAAACATCTCATCTTCCAACACCACTTTTATTTTTGAGGGATCAATATTTCCCATATTGGCCACAATATTGTTGTGCACATATTCTTTAGATAATAACTGCTTAAATTGCCTTGGAGCAAGCCCTATAGGAAAAGCACTGGTACCTTTGGCACATAGCTTTAAAAAGGCACGTTTATCTGGATCTTGTAAATCAAAATGAAAAGCATGATGGATGTCTTGTTCGTTATGGGTCATTTTAAAACGTGCAATGATCATATGTTCGCTCATACGATGGGCAGGAATATTTTCAATAAATCCATAGTCACGCGCATCAAATTCCACTTCAAAAGGAATACCTCTCACACTACATAAGGTAACGAGTAGGTAAATGTCTTTTGTGATGAAATCGGGTAAATTGGCAATATCAAACAAGTCAGGATTTTTGTCGAACACAGCATTGGCCACCTCATCAATAAAACTCGAATTGAGTAAGGAGGGAACCCCATTTGTACTGTTTTCGATATCGGCAACATCCAGTATTTTATCCATTACCTTTTTTGCTTTCTCGTCGGTAGGGTCCTCATTTAAAAGCACCCAGGTATCGTAAAATATATTGCCTGTTTTAGTATCAGACGGAGCATGAACAGGTTGATGACCTTTCATCATTTCTAAAATACTCATCATAGAGGTAATACCACCCGCAGAAGCACCTCCAACAACCTCAATCATTACATTGTGCATAGGTACCTTTTTATCATAGTCTGGAGCCTCTTTTCCTACCGTACGATTATGTTCCTTTTTGGCTTCCCATATACTTAAAGCTTCCAATAAATAATCCATAAAACCAGCGGTATACGCTCCGGCAGAAACCGCACCAGCCATGGTAATTCCTAGTTTAAATGTGTTTGTGTCAGTTGGCATAATTTTGAGTGTTATAAGGTTTACATAGTGTACAGGGTTATGAATAGGCATTTTAAAAACACAATTCATAAACCAGTTGTACTAATAGTATCCTATGGAATGCTTGGTTTAAAGCTTTTAAAATTAACGAATTCTAAAGGATACCTTGGTTATCTTTTGGTTATCAAAATAATGAATACCCATAGAGGAGCCTATACTCATCTATGGGTATTTCTTTTTCATCGTTGATTGAAATTAAGGGAAGATATAAAGAGGGACTTCTATTTCTAATTTTTTTTAAAGATGGGATAAAATTTTGAGCTATTCTTACTGATATCCGTAAAAGGCTTTGATTTTAATTAAAAGTTTTGTGCGCAATGGTTGTCTATGGTTCTTTTTCTTCCTGAGACGAAAATTGCATATAAACAAAAACCGCTTTACAAATACATGTAAAGCAGTTTAAGCTTGTTTTCTTACCCTTTATGGTGTAAGCACGGAATTCTGGATCCGAACTATCAAGTTATAGTGTTTATGGTTGATGGCGAATTTAGTATATTTTTATGAAAAAACCTTGCCGTTGGTCGTATTTTTGATAAAGTAGGTCTTTGTAAGAGGTTTGTTATGAGTTATTTATGAATCCTGGAGGGATGGAAAGGGGAAATATGGCGTTCTAAACCTAAGGTATTGGTTGAACAATAAAAAAACTCTGGGGACTATAAACCAGCCAATCCGAATTAAATTTAAACCCTTCTAATCATTAAACTATGATAATACATCCTATCTGATATACCAAACATATACTTCGGACTGGCCTTTTTTATATGGGGGATTCTTTTATTGTTAAACCTATGGCAAATGTAAGTGATGAAAAGGGAATAGTCTTACGGGTTCTCGTATTCTGAAGAAAAAAAGTGCTATAAATACAAAAACTACCTTTTGCAAGGTAGCCTTTGTTTTTTCCCCTATTCAACGATGATTGAATATAGATGGATAAAACAATGTGATCATATAAAAACGAACAGTCTAAGAAATTATCAATTACTTAAAATATAAATTAACAATTGTAGCACTTAACTATATATTTTCAAACTGTTTGGTTAGTCGTTGCTATTAGAAAACATTAATTAAACATCTTGAGATAAACCTACGAACTTATTTTGGAATAATTTTACGGGTTCTCGTAATTGGGAAGAAAAAAGTGTATATAAATACAAAAACTACCTTAATCGTAAAGTAGTTTTTGCTTGTTTTCCCTTTATATGATATGGTCGTGAATTATATACCCGTCCATTCCACGATAAACATAACTCTTTCTTTTATAACATCCTTACGGGTTTCCGTAGTTTGGAGAAAAATTAACACTTTATAACAAGTTTATTTTCTCTTGGATTTTATCTAAGGCTAAATTATGTATACTTCCTATGTGTGTATGCGGTTTGGAAGTATCCGGTACATAGGTGCCTTCATTCACTTGCATGCCTATTTTTTGATAAGCCTCTCTAAAACTTATCCCTTGTGTTACTAGAGTGTTGATGTTATCTACCGTAAACAAATACTGATACTTTTCATCGTTTAAATCAATGTCTTTCACAATAATCTGCTGAATCGCATAATCAAAAATATCTAGGACATCTTTTAAATCTTCAAAAGCATAGATAATGTTTTCTTTGAGTAACTGATAATCTCTATGGTATCCGCTTGGTAGATTGTTTGTTAGTAATAAGGTTTCGGTATACAAAGCTTGAATTTTATTACACTTTCCACGAATCAGTTCAAATACATCCGGATTCTTTTTATGCGGCATAATACTACTTCCGGTAGTTAATTCATCAGGAAAGGAAATAAATCCAAAATTCTGACTCATATATAAACAAATGTCCATTGCAAAACGAGCGAGTGTATTTGACAAGCTACCCAATGCCATGGCAACCGTACGCTCACTTTTTCCTCTGCTTAACTGTGCAGCCACTACATTGTATTTTAAAGAGCTAAAATCCAATGCTTGTGTGGTAAATGCTCTATCAATAGGGAAGGAGCTCCCATAACCCGCGGCAGAGCCTAGTGGATTTTGATCTACGGTTTTATAAGCGGCTTGTACCATATATAAATCGTCTATCAATACCTCCGCATAGGCAGAAAACCAGAGTCCGAATGAAGAAGGCATGGCTATTTGTAAATGGGTATATCCTGGTAACAATTGCTCTTTATATTGATCTGCTAATTGTAAGAGTGTAGCAAATAGTGTTTTTGTTTTTTGAGTAAGTGCAGCTAGATTGTCTTTATAATACAACTGTAAAGCTACCAATACCTGATCGTTTCTAGAACGAGCCGTATGAATCTTTTTACCAACTTCTCCGTATTGTTGGGTAAGCTCGTATTCTATTTTAGAATGTACATCTTCAAAGCTATTATCAATAACAAAAGTACTATCCGTTATTTGTTGGGCTATTTGTTCGAGTCCTTCTAATAGCTGAGCGCATTCTTTTGTAGTAATAATACCAATGCTTTCTAGCATTTGGGCATGTGCTATAGAAGCTTGTACATCGTATGCTGCTATGTGCATATCCACCTCTCTATCGTTTCCAACAGTGAAGTTTTCTATTTTTTTATCTATGTGTATTCCTTTATCCCAGAGTTTCATGGTTTTTTAGTTTTAAAGTTTTTAATTCTTAGTTCTTAGTGTTGAGTTATTAGTTTCTTGTTTCTTGTTTCTTGTTTCTTGTTTCTTGTTTCTTGTTTCTTGTTTCTTGTTTCTCCTGTCTCCTGTTTCTTGTCACTTCGAGTGAAATAATCCGTAGCGAAGTGGAGGAGTATTTTGTATCGAGAAGTTTTTGTTGTTGTAAATGTTCTCGATACAATTTTGTTTCGTTTCACTACACAAAACCACTCGAACTGACAGTTGTGTTCTTTTTTGGGAACTAACAAAATTCTATTTTTTAGTCATTTGTTTTTCGTCTTTTGTCTTAGGTCTCATGTCTTTATTCTTATTTTTCATTCCTTATGTCACTTCGAGTGAAATATTCCGTAACGAAGTGGAGGAGTATTTTGTATCGAGAAGCTTTTGTTGTTGTAAATGTTCTCGATACAATTTTGCTTCGTTTCACTTCACAAAACCACTCGAACTGACAGTTGTGTTCTTGTTTCTTGTTTCTCCTGTCTCTCGTCTCCTGTCATTGCGCGGGTATTGCGGCAATCTGTTTATTGTGTACGTTATGTTTTTGACAGATTACTTCGTTTCACTCGTAATGACGTCGTTGAGTTTTTAGTTCCTATTGTCACTTCGAGTGAAATATTCCGTAACCAAGTGGAGGAGTATTTTGTATCGAGAAGCTTTTGTTGTTGTAAATGTTCTCGATACAATTTTGTTTCGTTTCACTTCACAAAACCACTCGAACTGACAGTTGTGTTCTTGTTTCTTGTTTCTCCTGTCTCTCGTCTCCTGTCATTGCGTGGGTATTGCGGCAATCTGTTTATTGTGTACGTTATGTTTTGGCAGATTACTTCGTTTCACTCGTAATGACGTCGTTGACTTTTTAGTTCCTATTGTCACTTCGAGTGAAATAATCCGTAACGAAGTGGAGGAGTATTTTGTATCGAGAAGCTTTTGTTGTTGTAAATGTTCTCGATACAATTTTGCTTCGTTTCACTTCACAAAACCACTCGAACTGACAGTTGTTTCCTGTTTCTTGTTTCTCCTGTTTCTTGTCTCCTGTCATTGCGAGGGCACCGCGGCAATCTGTTTGTTGTGTACGTTATATTTTGACAGATTACTTCGTTTCACTCGTAATGACGTCGTTGTTGTTTTTAGTTCCTATTGTCACTTTGAGTGAAATAATCCGTAACGAAGTAGAGGGTTATTTTGTATCGAGAAGCTTTTGTTGTTGTAAATGTTCTCGATACAATTTTGTTTCGTTTCACTACACAAAACCACTCGAACTGACAGTTGTTTCTTTTGGTGACTAACAAAATTCTATTTTTTAGTCATTTGTCTTTCGTCTTTTGTCTTTCATCTAGACTCTTTACAATACTTTCTCCAACAATTGTATATACAACTCAATACCTTCTTCAATTTCCTGTAGGTAAATGAACTCATCAGCGGTATGTGATCGTTTACTGTCTCCAGGTCCTAGTTTTAAAGACGGACAGCTTAACACAGATTGGTCAGAAAGGGTAGGAGAGCCATAGGTTTTTCTTCCTAAGCTAATTCCTGCTTGTACCAATGGATGTTCTTTAGGAATCGAAGAAGAGTTCAAATGCAAACTTCTTGGTGTGATGCTCGTACAAGGCGCATGCTTTTGTAAATATGCATTGATTTCTTCGTTGGTATACTGGTCATTTACGCGAACATCTACTACCAAAGAAACATTGGCAGGCACGGCATTGTGTTGTTTCCCTGCATTGATTTGAGTTACCGTAAGCTTTACATCTCCCAAAGTTTCTGAAGTTTTCTCAAAAGCTAGCTTTTGAAACCATTCCAATACCTCAATAGCATTATAAATCGCATTATCATCATTTATATGGGCAGCATGACTCGGTGTACCGGTTATTTCGGCATCAAAAACAACCAATCCTTTTTCGGCAATGGCTAGTTGCATTAATGTAGGTTCTCCGACAATGGCAACATCGATGTTCGGAAGTTCTTTTAACAATCCGTTTAAACCATTCGGACCGCTACTTTCTTCCTCCGCAGTTCCTGCAAAGACCAAATTATAAGCTAGGTTTTGTTGCTGATAGAAATAGGTATAGGTAGCTAATAAAGATACCAAGCATCCTCCAGCATCGTTACTTCCTAATCCATATAGCTTACCATCTTCTACAATTGGACTAAACGGATCTTTGGTGTATCCGTTATTTGGTTTTACCGTATCGTGATGCGAGTTGAGCAATAGGGTAGGTTTGCTAGGATCATATGCTTTGTGTACCGACCATACATTGTTTTGCGTTCGTGTATACGGAATATCAAAGCTTTGAAACCAGTTTTCTAATAATTGCGCCGTATGCTCTTCTTCCGAAGAAAAGGAAGGCGTGACTATTAAGTCTTTTAATAAAGCGATGGCCTTTGTAGTGAGTTTTGAAATCATTGTAATTGTAATAGCGTGTGTGTTGTTGTATTGAATAGCATCTCTGTAGTACCTATGTGTACTTGAGAGACATTGTTTTGTAAGGCATGGAAGCAATTGTCTAACTTCGGAATCATCCCCTCAAAAATGACTTGTTCCTTTTTTAATTGTTGGTATTCTTTAAAATGCATTCTTTCGATAACCGATGTAGAATCCTGTACATCTTTTAAAACTCCTTGTTTGTCAAAACAGTAATACAATTCTGTTCTATAGTATTTACCAAAGGCTATAGCTAATTCAGAAGCAATGGTATCTGCATTGGTGTTTAGTAGATTCCCTTTGGTATCATGTGTAATAGCACAAAACACCGGTGTAATATGTTGTTTGATCAATAGTTCTAAAGTGGATATATTGACATCCACTACATCTCCTGCATATCCGTAATCGATAGGTTTTGAAGGTCTTTTTTTAGCAAGAATAGTTTGTCCATCTGCACCTGTAAAACCCAATGCATTTACCTGATTTGCCTGAAGCTTAGCCACAATATTTTTATTGATTTTTCCTGCATATACCATGGTAATAATATCAAGCGTTTCGGTATCTGTAATCCTTCTACCATCAATCATCTGTACAGGAATGTTGAGCTTATTGGATAGTTCTGAAGCTAGTTTTCCACCTCCATGCACTAATATCTTCGGACCTTCTATTTGATGGAAATTAGTCAAGAAACTATCTAATGCTTCTTGGTTATTGATAATATTTCCTCCGATTTTTATGATTTTCATTTGTTTTTTGTTTTCTATTGTCATTGCGAACCTTTCGACTGTCGCTCAAGACAGGCTAAAGTGCGGCAATCTGTTTATTGTGTACGTTATGTTTTGACAGATTACTTCGCTTCACGTTGTTTCACTCGTAATGACGTTAATTTTCTTGTTTCTTGTTTCTTGTTTCGTTTTTAGTCTTCGCTTCTAATGTCACTTCGAGTGAAATTATCCGTAACGAAGTGGAGGGTTATTTTGTATCGAGAAGTTTTCGTTTCTAATTTGTTCTCGATACAATTTTGTTTCGTTTTACTTCACAAAACCACTCGAACTGACAGCTGTGTTCTTATCTCTCATCTTTCCTCTTAGGTCTAAACCAATCCCATCAATATCTCCTGCAACACCACTTGTGCGGCATAGGTTCTGTTGTTTGCTTGTGCTATAACCAGAGAATTATTTCCGTCTAAAACAGCATCTTCCGCAACTACATTTCTTCTTATAGGTAAACAGTGCATAAACTTGGCGTTCCCTAATTTTTCTTGGGTAATCGTCCAGTTAGTATGGTTAGTACTGTTAGTATCGTTGGTATCCATAGGAAGTATTTTTCCATAGTCAGAAAAAGAGCTCCAGTTTTTGGTATATACAAAGTCAGCATCTTGTAAAGCCTCTTCTTGATTATATACAATACTCGCATTTTTTGTAACCTTAGTATCTAATTCATACCCCTTGGGATGCGTGATTACAAAATCAATAGTATCACTCATACGATGCATAAGATGTACAAAAGCATTGGGTACCGAATGTGGTAATGCCTTCGGATGTGGTGCCCATGACAATACTACTTTTGGTTTTTGAACGGTCTTATGCTCTTCTAAAGTAATCGCATCGGCGAGTGCTTGTAACGGATGGTCTGTAGCACTTTCCATATTGACAATAGGAATACTGGCATAGTTTTGAAAGCTCTGTAATACCCAC
The DNA here is from genome assembly GCF_947498805.1 of uncultured Tenacibaculum sp. Lineage (GTDB taxonomy): Bacteria > Bacteroidota > Bacteroidia > Flavobacteriales > Flavobacteriaceae > Polaribacter. Next base: position 34,174 of record NZ_CANMLT010000002.1, read on the forward strand.
TCAGCAGTATCTTTTTCTTTATCGGTTAAGCTTGGAAATGCTCTAATAGCAAGGATATCTCCATATTGAGAAATTACCTGAGCGGCTTCTTTGATATGTTCAGAAGTATTTAAATTCATGATGGTTCCTTCTTCAAACTCTATATTCCAAGTAGCATTGATGTTTAAAATACTCACCTCCATTCCTAGATTCTTGGCGGCCTTTTCGGTACTTAATCTGGTACGTAAGCTCGCATTGAAAAATAGCATGATTAAGGTTTTGTTTTTCCCTAAATGACTATACTGAAAAGGATTATTTTTCAATTGAATTGCCTTTTTAACAAGCGTATTTAGGTTCTTTATATCATTTAAACTAGTATACTGTTTCATGATGTAATGGTTTTTAATTCTTGTTGGAGGGCGTGAATAAATAGATCTACATGTTCTTTTTGTAAACTCAACGGAGGTAGAATTCTTAATAAATTCGGATTCTTAGCACTCCCTGTAAAAATATGCTGATTAAACAACAAGGACTTTCTTAAAGAAGCTATGGCAAACGGAAACTCGATACCCAACATGAGTCCTCTTCCTTTAATAGCGCTTATTTGCGGAATCTCGTTGAGCTGTGCTATCAAATATGCTGAAATATTAAGAGTATGCTCTAATAGTTGCTCCTTTTCAAGAGTTTTTAAAACAGCTAAAGAAGCGGCGCAAGCCAAATGATTTCCGCCAAAGGTGGTTCCTAATAATCCGAAAGAAGCTTTGATAGCTGGATGAATAAGAATACCACCAATAGGAAAACCATTCCCCATTCCTTTAGCCATAGAGATAATATCTGGCTGAATACCGTGTTTTTGAAAGGCAAAGAAATCACCTGTTCTACCAAATCCCGATTGTATTTCATCGGCAATCAATAGGGTATGGTACTTTGTACACAGTGTTCTTACACCTTGATAAAAAGAGGTAGAGGCTTCGTCTAAACCACCAACTCCTTGTATGGTTTCTAGTATCACGGCACATACGTCATGGGTTTGTAAGGCCTGTTCAACTGCTTCTAAATCTTCAAAATCAATAAAAATTACCTCTTGTTGTGCATTGATAGGAGCAATAATCTTCGGATTATCCGTTGCCGCAACTGCTGCCGAGGTTCTACCATGAAAGGAGTTTTTAAAAGCAATCACTTTCTTTTTACCTGTATGAAAAGAGGCTAGCTTTAAGGCATTTTCATTGGCTTCTGCCCCTGAGTTGCATAAAAACAATTGGTAGTCTTTACAATTCGCCATGCTAGTTAATTGTGTGGCCAGTGTTGTTTGCAAAGGGTTTTGAACAGAATTGCTATAGAACCCCAATGCATTTACTTGTGTTTGTATAGCTTGAGTATAGGCAGGGTGCGCATGTCCGATAGAGATCACCGCATGTCCGCCATACAAATCTAAATACACTTCATTGTTGGTATCGTATACGAATACATCTCTACCTTTTACAGGGGTAATATCAAATAATGGATATACATTAAACAGACTCATATTTGCTCTTTTTTAATGGTATTAATTTTATTGAAAGAGGACACCATTCCTTGAATCAATGCAGCACTTAGTCCTTTGTGTTCCATCTCATTCAAACCTTCAATAGTACAGCCCTTTGGAGTGGTTACTTTGTCTATTTCTTGTTCTGGATGACTGCCTGTGTTGATTAATAAATTAGCGGCTCCCTCACTGGTATACATGGCTAGTTCTTGCGCTTCTTTAGCGTCAAAACCTAGTTGAATGGCGGCTTGTGTAGTTGCTCGTATTAGACGCATCCAAAAAGCAATTCCACTTGCACATACTACAGTAGCGGCCTGCATTTGACTTTCTGGAATCACTAAAGTATTTCCAAGTACATTAAAAATAGAAGAAGCAAGCGCTACATGTCCGTTGGCACTGGCATTACTACAAATACAAGTCATAGATTTCCCTACAGCAATAGCAGTATTAGGCATCGCTCTGATAATGTTGTGTGCCGCTCCAATACTTGCTTCAATTTTATCAATTGAATAGCCTGTAATGGTAGAAATGATGACATGATTTGGAGTTAATACTGGTTGAATTTCTTGTAGTATTTGCTCAAAATGTCTTGGTTGTACTGCAAAAATTAGAATATCGGCTTGTTGAACCGCCTCCATATTGCTGGTAGTTAGCTGTACATTTTCGGTAGTAGCAAACTCTTCCAATTCTTTGAGGTTTCTTTTGGTTAAAATAAGTTGAGTAAAGGTGTTGTTTTTAATCAATCCTTTGGCAATTGATTTTCCTAAGTTTCCGGTTCCGATGATGGCTATTTTCATGTTCTTTTTGTTTATTTTTTAATGATTAGAAGTAGGTTGCTTTTAAGTGTAATCCGGTAGCTTCAGGTAAGTCAAATAATAGATTCATGTTTTGTACTGCTTGTCCTGAAGCTCCTTTTAAAAGATTGTCTATACTACTTGTAATTAATAATTGATGGTGGTGTTTATGTAAGTGAATCAAGCACTTGTTGGTGTTTACCACTTGTTTTAAATGAATTGAGTTTTCTGAAATATGGGTAAAAGGATGTTCTTTGTAATATGCTACATACAATTCTTTGGCTTCCTCAATGCTTCCCTCAAATTCGGTATAAAGGGTTGCAAAGATTCCTCTTGAAAAGTTTCCTCTATTCGGAAGGAAAAAGAGCTCCGATTCAAAAGATGATTGCAAGGAGGTTACTGTTTGTTGTATTTCTCCTAAATGCTGATGGGTAAATGGCTTATAGTAAGAGAAGTTATTATCTCTCCAGGTAAAGTGCGTGGTAGCAGATAGGGAAGTACCCGCACCTGTGGCTCCTGTAACCGCATTGATATGAACATCGTTTACCAATTGCTTTGAATTAGCCAAAGGGAGTAATGCCAATTGAATGGCGGTGGCAAAACACCCTGGATTCGCAATATACTTGGCATTTTGAATAGCTTCTTTTTGAAATTCTGGCAAGCCATATACAAAGTCTTTCTCATTGAAAATGGCATCTTTAGAAAGTCTAAAGTCATTCCCTAAATCAATAATTTTAGTATACTTGGCAAAAGTGTATTTCTCTAAGAACTTCTTTGAGTTTCCATGTCCGAGACACAAGAAAAGCACATCAATACTATAATTGATTTCTTGTGTAAATTTTAAGGCTGTATTCCCCTCTAAGTCTTGATGTACATGAGAAAGCTTATTACCCGCATTAGAAGTACTATATACAAAATTGATAGCTGCATTTGGATGTTGTAATAAGAGTCTGATTAATTCTCCTGCTGTATATCCTGCTCCTCCTATGATTCCTACTTGTATCATGTTTATTGATTTACTTGTTGATAGATTTTGTTTTGATTTCCTAAAAGCTTAATAAAACCTTTGGCTTCCTCGGCTGTCCATCCGGTATTCATTTCTCCATAACTACCAAATTGAGCATTCATTAAATCATGAGGAGATGAGATTCCGTCTAAACTAAAGTGATAAGGTTTTAGCGTAACAAATACATGGCCTGTAACTTTGTCTTGACTGTTTTCTAAGAAAGCTTCTATGTTTCTCATTACTGGATCTAGATACATACCTTCATGCAAGTGCATTCCATAAAAATTAGCTAGGTATTCTTTATGCTGTAATTGCCATTTGGTAAGGGTATGTTTTTCTAGTAGGTGATGGGCTTTGATTATAATTAAAGCGGCTGCAGCTTCAAAACCGACTCTTCCCTTAATTCCCACGATAGTATCACCTACATGAATGTCTCTACCAATAGCAAAAGAAGATGCAATCATATCTAAAACTTTGATATTGGTAACCATGTCTTTATGAACATCATTAATTGCAATCAATTCCCCTTTGCTAAAGGTTAGTTTAACCGTTTTAGGAGTTACTTTGTTGAGTTGTGATGGATAGGCTTGTTCTGGTAATGGTTTGTTTGAAGTTAATGTTTCTTCACCACCAACACTAGTTCCCCATAAGCCTTTGTTGATAGAATACTTGGCTTTTTCCCAAGAAAGTGCAATACCATTTGCCTTTAAATAATCAATTTCTTCCTGTCTTGATAGTTGTAAATCTCTAATAGGCGTAATGATTTCAATTTCTGGAGCCAAGGTTTGAAAGATCATGTCAAACCTAACTTGATCATTTCCTGCTCCTGTACTTCCGTGTGCTATGTAGGAAGCTCCAATACTTTTGGCATAATTGATAATTTCAATAGCCTGAATAATTCTTTCTGCACTTACAGAAAGAGGGTAGGTATTGTTTTTTAAAACATTTCCGAAAATTAAATACTTTACCACCTTTTCGTAGAAGTCGTTTACGGCATCAATGTTTTTGTAGGTACTTACTCCCATGAGATAAGCTTTTTCTTCAATATGTTTAACTTCTTCAGAAGAGAAACCTCCAGTATTTACACTTACTGCGTGTACTTCATACCCTTGTTTTACTAGGCTAACTGCACAATATGATGTGTCTAAACCTCCACTATACGCAATGACTAATTTTTTCATTTGATATTAAATTATTTAGTTGTTTGTTTTTTTAAGAACAAGGCTTCCTTAATTTTTTTGAGTCTTTGGAAGACCTTTTCTTTGACTTTTACTTTTTTTGAGTTGGAGGTATTTGGATCATATAGCATGCCGGTACATAAGCACATTTTTTGTTGGGTCCTTTGTAGAACATCGTAGTTTACACAGGTTTGACACCCTTTCCAAAAAGACTGATCTTCGGTTAATTCTGAAAACGTAACAGGCTTGTAACCTAGGTTTGTATTCATTTTAATAACCGCTAATCCGGTAGTAATACTGAAAATTTTGGCAGTAGGATACTTGGTTCTAGATAGCTCAAAAACATGTGCTTTAATCTTTTTAGCGAGCCCAATTCCTCTATAGCTTGGGTGTACAATAAGTCCGGAGTTTGCTACAAATTTTCCATGTTCCCATGATTCGATGTAACAAAAACCAGCAAATTGATCTCCATCTAAAGCGATCACCGCATTTCCTTGTGTTAACTTAGAAATGATGTAGTTAGGTGTACGTTTCGCTATACCAGTACCTCTTTTTTCAGCGGCCTTTTCAATGGTATCACAAATAACTTGCGCATATGTAGCATGCGATGCATTGGCAATAACAATTTTCATTGATATTTAGTTATGATTGAAATTTTAAGTTGTAATCGTTTTGTTGGAAGAAGGAACCGGACACACCTAAGTTCCATGAAATAGAGAAACACCCTTACGGGCGTGGTCGGATAAAAGTAGGGCGTACAGTAATATGGCTATCTGAAAAGATAGTATATGACTTACTAATAAAATTTAAAATTGCTGTTGGTTTCAAAACGAAAAAATAAAAATACAATACCTAGTTTGCTATAATAGAAGACGCTGTGTCGGTGATTTACCGCACAAACAAACTGGGTGTATTATTGTATGTTTTATTTTGTTGCATAACGCTACAAAGCTATAAATTAATTTTTGATAAATAAAAGAATAAAATTAATTTTATTTTTAATCCCCTGTAAAATAAGGGTTTGTAGCCCTGTTGTTTGCAGGGGATTAATTTTTTTGTTGAAAAATGTTTGGTGGTTAAAAAAATATTTTGAAATATTTGCAACAGAATGAGCAAACAAGTATTAAATATTATTTCTGTCATTATTGTCGTTGTGATTATTTCACAAGGATAGGGGAAGTAGTATTTAAATTATAATATATCATGAAAGGCTTCCTAAAATTTAGGAAGCCTTTTTTTATGCAATTCAAATAGAACACATGAACATATTTACAAACATAGTAGTCATTATCATTATTGTCATTATTAACTCACCACCGAGTTGATGCAGATAGCTATTGTGTATAAGAAAGCCTGTATCAATTTTTGATACAGGCTTTTTTTATATCGTGAATGTAAAAGATAAATTAAACATAACTAACTGAAAATCAATAAAATGAATAAAAAAATCGTCCAATAGGAATCATCCAAGATCAAAAAACACAAGAAAGTAATAAAACCGTTTAAAATAATTTCGAATAACAAAAACAACTAAAACAATGTACTATAACGATAACACCATAATTTTTTACAATGGGGAGTTTTTAAAAGCAACCGATGCAAAAGCTAATGCCAATATGTATAGCCAGAGCTTGCATTATGGAAACGGTGTTTTTGAGGGAATAAGAGCATATGAAACTTCTAAAGGAACCAGAATATTCAAAGCCTATGATCATTACAAAAGATTGAAGTATGGGGCAGAAGTAATGAATATTGAGTTTGATTATACGGAAGAAGAGTTAACTAGAATAACCTATGAATTGCTAGAGAAAAATGGATTTAAGGATGCTTATATCCGTCCAATCATTACTACGGGAGCTAATATGAGCTTAACCACTTCAACAGAAACCAACTTAATTATTCAATGTTGGGAATGGGGAAAGTATATGGGAGATAAATTGTTGAAAGTGAAAACATCAAAATTTCAAAGACCAAATCCTAAATCATGTTTTGTAGAAGCTAAGGTAACAGGGCACTACATCAATTCTATCTTATCTACCAATGAAGCAAAACAAGCTGGGTATGACGAAGCCTTATTGCTGGATATGAATGGGAATGTAGCAGAATGCTCAGGAGCCAATGTGTTTATGCAAAAAGACGGAAAGTTATATACGCCACCACGTGGACATATCATGGCAGGTATTACCAGAGCCACGGTAATTGATTTATGTAGAGAAGCAGGAATACCTATAGAAGAAAGGCATTTTACTCTTGAGGAATTAAAAGATGCAGACGCGTGTTTCTTTACGGGAACCGCAGCAGAAGTAGTAGGATTACAATCGTTAGATGATTACCAATTTCCATTATCATGGGAGAAATCACACGGGTATCAACTAATGAAATTGTACAAAGAGGAAGTATTAGAATTAAGAAAACAAGCAAAAGCTGTTTAAAAATGGAATTAAATAAGTTTAGTAAACAAGTAACTCAAGACGATACACAACCTGCAGCACAAGCTATGTTGCATGCAATCGGATTAACTTATGAAGATTTACAAAAACCTTTGGTAGGTATAGCCAGTACGGGATATGAAGGAAACCCGTGTAATATGCACTTAAATGACTTGGCTAAGTTGGTTAAGCAAGGAACAGAGAATGTAGATTTAGTTGGATTGATCTTTAATACCATTGGTGTTTCTGATGGTATTTCGATGGGAACTCCAGGAATGCGTTACTCACTTCCTTCTAGAGATGTAATTGCAGATTCTATGGAGACTGTGGTACAAGCTATGTCGTATGATGGATTGGTAACGGTGGTAGGTTGTGATAAGAATATGCCAGGAGCATTGATGGCAATGTTACGTTTAAATCGTCCGTCTGTATTGGTATATGGAGGTACGATCGAATCGGGACGTCATGGTGGAAAAAAACTTGATGTAGTTTCTGCCTTTGAAGCTTGGGGTGAGAAAGTAGCTGGAAAGATAGATAACAAAGAATATCAAAGCGTTATTGAAAAAGCTTGTCCAGGTGCAGGTGCTTGTGGAGGAATGTATACCGCTAATACGATGGCTTCTGCTATAGAAGCATTAGGAATGAGCTTACCGTATAACTCTTCGAATCCTGCAATTAGTAATAACAAAGAAGAAGAGTCTGTAAAGGCAGGGGAAGCATTAAGAGTGCTGTTAGAAAAGGATATCAAACCATCTGACATTGTTACTAAGAAAGCCTTAGAGAATGCCATTCGCTTAGTTACCGTAATGGGAGGTTCTACCAATGCAGTATTACACTTTTTAGCGATTGCAAAAGCAGCCAATGTAGCGTTTACCTTAGAAGATTTTCAACGTATATCAGATGAGACTCCATTTTTAGCGGATCTAAAACCAAGTGGTAAATACTTGATGGAAGATGTGCATAGCGTAGGAGGAACACCAGCCGTATTAAAGTATTTGTATGAGAAAGGATTGATTCATGGTGATTGTTTAACCGTAACGGGGAAAACACTCGCGGAGAATCTTGCGGAAGTTCCAAGTTTAACAGAGGGGCAGGAAGTAATCAAAGATGTAGAAACACCAATTAAAGAAACTGGGCACTTACGCATGTTATACGGAAACTTAGCAAAAGAAGGTTCTGTAGCTAAAATTACAGGGAAAGAAGGATTGTACTTCTCAGGAAAAGCTAAAGTATTTGAAGGAGAATATGCAGCCAATGATGGTATTAAAAATGGAGAAGTAGAAAAAGGTGATGTGGTTGTGATTCGTTATGAAGGACCTAAAGGTGGACCAGGTATGCCAGAGATGCTAAAACCTACTGCTGCTATTATGGGAGCTGGATTAGGAAATGATGTAGCGCTGATAACCGACGGTCGTTTTTCTGGAGGAACACACGGATTTGTTGTAGGACATATTACACCAGAAGCACAAGAAGGAGGGGTAATTGCCCTTGTACAAAACGGAGATACTATTACGATTAACGCAGAAACGAATACAATCAATGTAGAAGTTTCAGAAGAAGAGTTGTTGGAAAGAAGAATCCAATGGAAAGCACCAGCATTAAAGGCAAAACGTGGCGTTTTATACAAGTATGCTAGAACAGTTTCATCTGCATCAAACGGATGTGTAACTGACGAGTTTTAATCTTATACAAAGAGGGAAAAATTAAGATTCAAGATTGTTTTGAGTCGTATTAAAATTTAATAGAAAACGAAGCACTAGCCAATGGCTACATAGCATAAAGCTAAGTTTATGAAAACAAAAACAGCAGCATTAACAGAAAAAGTAACTAAGGAAACTGTAAAGGTTTCGGGGGCAGAAGCCGTAGTAAAATGTTTGTTAGAAGAAGGAGTTGATTTACTATACGGATACCCTGGTGGGGCAATTATGCCAGTATATGATGAATTATACAAGTATCAAGATAAATTACATCATGTCTTAACTCGCCATGAACAGGGAGCTACGCATATGGCACAAGGATATGCAAGAGCAACAGGTAAAGTAGGAGTGGCAATAGCTACTTCTGGTCCTGGAGCAACTAATTTAATCACAGGAATTGCAGATGCACAAATAGATTCTACACCAATGGTTTGTATTACAGGTCAAGTAGGGAGTCATTTATTAGGAACAGATGCATTTCAAGAAACAGATATCATTGGAATATCTACACCGGTTACGAAATGGAATTATCAAATAACCAAGGCATCGGAAATACCAGAAGTATTTGCCAAGGCATTTTACATAGCACGTTCAGGTAGACCTGGACCTGTATTGATAGATATTACGAAGAATGCACAGTTTGACGAATTGGATTTTGCCTATAACCAATGTACTTCTGTTCGTAGTTATAAAGCACAACCTAATGTTGAAAAGCAAAGCTTAAAAGCAGCGGCTGAATTAATCAACAATGCAAAAAAACCTTTTGTTGTATGGGGTCAAGGAGTAATTCTAGGAGAAGCAGAGAAAGAGTTTAAGGCTTTTATAGAAAAAGCAGGAATTCCTTCAGCATCAACACTTTTAGGACTTTCAGCTTTACCAACCAAACATCCATTACATGTGGGAATGGTAGGAATGCATGGAAACTATGGTCCTAATAAATTAACCAATGAGTGTGATGTATTGATTGCTGTAGGAATGCGATTTGATGATCGTGTTACGGGTAGCTTAGAGACCTATGCAAAACAAGCAAAGGTGATTCATTTTGAAATAGATCCTGCTGAAGTAAATAAGAACGTACATGCTGATGTTGCTGTATTAGGAAATTCAAAAGATACTTTATCGGGAATTTTGCCTTTTATAGCTCAAAAGAATCATAAAGAGTGGTTGGAAGAATTTAGAGCCTTAGATCAAGTAGAGTTTGAAAAGGTCATAAAGAATGACTTATATCCAACTAAGGAAGGCTTAACCATGGGAGAAGTAATTAAAGAGATTAATAAAGCTTCTGAAGGTAAAGCAGTTATTGTTACCGATGTAGGACAACATCAAATGATTGCTAGTAGGTATGCTGAGTTTACAGAGTCTAAAAGTAATATTACTTCTGGAGGATTAGGAACCATGGGGTTTGCCTTACCAGCTGCTATTGGAGCTAAAATGGGAGCGCCAGAGAGACAAGTAGTAGCTATTGCTGGAGATGGAGGCTACCAAATGACGATTCAAGAATTAGGAACCATTTTACAAACAGGAGCTGCGGTAAAAATTGTAGTTCTTAATAATGAATTCTTAGGAATGGTGCGTCAATGGCAGCAATTATTCTTTGATAAGCGATATGCTTCTACAGAAATGGTAAATCCAGATTTTATCGCCATTGCTAAAGGATATCAGTTAAAAACAAATAAGGTAACTCAAAGGGAGCAATTAGAAAACGCTGTTCAGGAAATGATGAATAGCGATGAGGCATACTTCTTAGAAGTTTGTGTAGAAAAGGAAGACAACGTTTTTCCAATGATTCCAACAGGTAGTTCAGTATCAGATGTAAGATTAGAATAATTATTATGGAAAATAAACAAACATATACCATCTCAATATATACCGAAAACACAGTAGGGTTATTGAATAGAATATCAGCAATATTCCAAAGAAGACATATCAATATAGAAAGTGTCAATGTATCTAAATCGGAAATTAAAAGTGTATCGAGATTTACGCTTTTAGTTCGATTGACAGAAGTAGAGGTTAAGAAAATTTTAGGTCAAATAGAAAAGCAGGTAGAGGTAATCAAAGCATTTTACCATAATGATGAAGAAACAGTTTATCAAGAATCTTGCTTGTTTAAGTTGAGTACCGATTTACTAGTGGATAATGATGAAATTCAAAAAGTAATTAATAATAGTAAGTCAAGAATTATCAATGTAAACAAAGACTTTTTTGTCTTAGAAAGATCGGGCTCTAAAGAAGAGTTAGAAGAGTTATATCACGAGTTAAATAAACATGGAATTAAGCAATTTGTTCGTTCAGGACGTATTGCCATTACAAAAGAAGAAATGCCAGTTTCTGAAATGTTAAAATCAATAAATAATTAAACAAACAGCATTAAACATATAAAAATGAAAAATTATTTTAACCAACTTTCTTTAAGAGAACAGTTAGCACAGTTAGCAAAATGTAGATTTATGGAGTCTTCTGAATTTGAAGATGGAATTAAAGCATTAGAAGGAAAGAAAATTGTGATTGTTGGTTGTGGGGCACAAGGATTGAACCAAGGATTGAATATGCGTGATTCTGGATTAGATATCTCGTATGCATTAAGAGATGCAGCTATACAAGAGCAACGCCAGTCTTATAAAAATGCTACTTCTAATGGTTTTGAAGTGGGAACGTTTGAAGCCTTAATTCCGCAGGCAGATGTAGTATGTAACTTAACACCAGATAAGCAACATACAAGAGTGGTAAATACAGTGATGCCTTTAATGAAAGAAGGAGCAACTTTATCATATTCTCATGGATTTAATATTGTTGAAGAGGGAATGCAAGTACGTAAAGACTTAACGGTAATTATGGTAGCACCTAAATGTCCAGGGTCTGAAGTACGTGAGGAATACAAACGTGGATTTGGAGTACCTACTTTAATTGCGGTACATCCAGAAAATGATCCGCAAGGAGAAGGTTTAGCACAAGCAAAAGCATATGCATTTGCTACTGGAGGTCATAAAGCAGGTGTATTAGAGTCTTCTTTTGTAGCTGAGGTAAAATCTGATTTAATGGGAGAGCAAACTATTTTATGTGGTGTGCTGCAAACAGGATCTATTTTATCGTTTAATAAAATGGTTGCCGAAGGAATTGAGGCTAGTTATGCAGCTAAATTAATTCAGTACGGTTGGGAAACCATTACAGAAGCATTGAAACATGGTGGTATTACTAACATGATGGATCGTTTATCGAATCCGGCAAAGATCAAAGCATTTGAGTTATCAGAAAAGCTAAAGGATATTATGAGACCATTGTTCCATAAGCATATGGATGATATTATGTCTGGACATTTCTCTAAGACTATGATGGAAGATTGGGCAAACGACGATGCTAATTTATTACAATGGAGAGCAGCTACTGGAGAAACCTTATTTGAAAGAACAGCGGCTACGACTTCAGAAATTGACGAACAAGAGTATTTTGATCATGGCGTATTGTTAGTAGCTTTTGTAAGAGCAGGAGTAGAGTTAGCTTTTGAAACTATGACAGAAGCGGGTATTATAGAAGCCTCTGCTTATTATGAATCATTACATGAAACACCATTAATTGCAAATACGATTGCTCGTAAGAAGTTATTTGAAATGAACCGTATTATTTCTGATACTGCAGAATATGGATGTTATTTATTTGATCATGCCTGTAGACCTTTATTAGAAGACTTTATGAAAACGGTTTCAACAGATGTAATTGGTCAATCATTTAGTACCAATGGAAAGGTAGATAACCAGCGATTAATTGAGGTTAACGATGCTATTAGAAATCACCCTATTGAAGAAACAGGAAGTGTATTACGTTCGGCAATGACCGCAATGAAATCAATCAAAACAGAAGAAAAAGAACCAGTTTTGGCTTAATATGGAATTAGAAGCAACAACATATTTTCCTAAACTAACAGCTATACAAGAGGCAGCAGCTACTTTGAAAGAAGTGGTTGCTGTAACTCCATTGCTAAAAAACTTTACGTTTTCTAACAGGTTTCAATCAAATGTGTTTTTAAAACGAGAAGACTTACAGCAAGTACGCTCTTATAAAATACGTGGGGCTTATAATAAAATAAGCTCGTTAGAGTCTGATGAGTTGGTAAATGGAATTGTGTGTGCTAGTGCAGGAAATCATGCGCAAGGAGTAGCTTTGGCATGTAGTAAAATGCAAATACATGGAACTATATTTATGCCTTCACCTACACCCAAACAAAAGGTAGAACAAGTACGTATGTTTGGAGGTAGCTATGTAGATATTCAGTTAACAGGTGATACTTTTGATGACGCTTATAATGCAGCGAAGTATGTTTCTGATAGTCTTGGCAAAACATTTGTACATCCGTTTGATGATGAAAAGATTATAGAAGGACAAGGAACAGTAGCTTTAGAGATTATTGAACAGAGTAATAATGCACCTATTGATTATGTTTTTGTTCCTGTAGGAGGCGGAGGTTTGGCCTCAGGATTGTCGAGTGTATTTAAAATATTATCTCCAAACACTAAAGTAATCGGGGTAGAGCCAGAAGGAGCTCCTTCAATGCAATCGGCATTTAAAGAAAACACAAATGTTAAGTTAAATAAGATAAATAAGTTTGTTGATGGTGCAGCCGTGCAACAAGTGGGAGGTTTAACGTATAAAATTTGTAAAGAGAATTTGTTTGATATGATTACCGTTCCAGAAGGAAAAGTTTGTCAGACAATTTTAGATATGTATAATAAAGATGCTATTGTGGTGGAACCAGCAGGAGCCTTAACATTGGCAGCACTAGATACTTTCTCTGAAGAAATTAAAGGAAAGAATGTAGTTTGTGTGGTAAGTGGTAGTAATAATGATATTACACGTACTGCTGAAATAAAAGAAAGGGCTTTATTATACAATGGTTTAAAACATTATTTTATCATTCGATTTCCACAAAGAGCAGGGGCTTTAAAAGAGTTTGTGATGGATGTATTAGGGAAAAACGATGATATTACTTTTTTCGAATACTCAAAGAAAACAAATCGAGAAAATGGTCCTGCTGTCGTAGGAATAGAATTGGAAAAAAGAGAAGATCTTCATCCGTTAATTGCCAGGATGAAAGAACGAAACTTCTTTGGAGAATATTTAAACGATAAACCTAATTTATTTGAGTTTTTGGTTTAAAAAGCATCCAATTCATCAAGAATCATTTGACAACCTATTTTAAGTTCTTTGTTAGATAAAGTTAGTGGGGGAGTTATGCGAATAGCTCTCCCTTCAAACAATAACCAAAACAAAATAAGTCCTTTTTCTAAACAGTTTAGGATGATTCTAGAGGCTATTTCTGGAGTATCCACTATTAGGGCCAGCATTAATCCCTTACCACGAATCTCTTTTACTTTAGGGTGGTCTTTAAAATAATTTCTTATTATTTGTTCCTTTTCTAAAGCTTCTTGCATTAGATTGGAAGAAGTTACTTCATTTACAGTAGCTAAACTCGCTGCTGCAATTACAGGATGTCCTCCAAAAGTGGTAATATGTCCTAATTTTGGGTTTTCCTTTAAGGTATTCATGATTTCATAACTAGAAACAAAAGCCCCTACAGGCATTCCTCCTCCTAATCCTTTTCCAGTAATGAATATATCTGGAACTACATGATAGTTTTCGAAGCCCCAAAACTTTCCAGTACGTCCAATTCCTGTTTGTATTTCATCTAAGATTAACAATGCGCCTACTTCTTGACAGCGTTGTTTAACCTTTACTAAATACTCATTTTGAGGTTCAATAAACCCTGCACCACCTTGAATGGTTTCTAAAATAACAGCTGCTGTTTTTGTCGTTATTTTTTTGAGGTCTTGCTCGTTATTAAATTGAATAAACCTAGTACCCGGAATTAAAGGACGGAATACTTGATTTTGTTCTTCAGCACCACACACACTCATGGCTCCTTGGGTATTACCATGATAGGCGTTTTTGGCTCCTATAATTTCTGCTCTACCGGTATAGCGCTTTGCTAGTTTTAAAGCTCCCTCTGTAGCTTCTGTTCCTGAATTAACTAGATATACAGAAGATAAACTAGGAGGTAGCGTTGCAGCTAAGGCTTTGCATAATTCTAGTTGAGGTTTTTGAATAAACTCACCATATACCATTACATGTGTATAGGCTTCTAGTTGATCTTTGATAGCTTGATTAACTTTTGGGTGATTGTGTCCTAAACTATTGGCAGAAACCCCTGCTACAAAGTCTAATAAAGCTTTACCATTACTATCGTAAATATAACTTCCTTTTGCTTTAGAGATCTCTATGGCTAAAGGATGAGGTGTAGTTTGTCCTTGATATTTTAAAAAATCCTGTTTCACTAAAGTATTATTTTACACGAGACTTTTTTAGTAAAGGTTCATCGAGCTTTTCTTTTTTATAAACCTCTTTCTTAAATTTTTCTTTGGCCTTTTGAGCTTCCTTATTAGGCACTATTTTTCTTCCAGAGTTAGTAGGTATTTTAAATTTACCTCTAACCAAAATATCTTCAACGCTTAAAGGTTGTTCGTCGCCCCTCCAAATAAACCCTTTGAATTTCTTTTCTTCTTCTGGAAATTCAGAAGGTGGAAATGTTTTTCCCTCTGGTTTTTTAAAATATTGGGTTTGAATTATTTCGTTGTTTTCTAGAGTGAATTCGATATCACTAGAGGTTTCTTTAGTAATCGTTTCAAGTTTTAGACTTTGCTCATTTCTATTGTAATAAAGAGATTCAGCATTCCCCTTTACAAGCATGATTCTTAAATCATTGTCTTTAAACTTTCCTCTTATTTTTCTTCCTTTTATTTGATTGTAAATATCATCAGCCAAAGAGTCTTTTTGAATCATAAAAGCATTTCGAATTACTTTTAAAGAGTCTAGCTTGTTCGTTTCTTTATCAACTAAAAACTGAATACTATCTCCTGTAATCTGGCTATTTTGAGACCAAAGTATTGGATTTTTAAACATTCTTGTTAAACCCGTTTCTTGATTGGTATGTATAGAATCACATTTTCCTTGTAAATCTGATTTAAATATTTTTACATTATTATATACTCTCGCAATTCTCTTTTCAGGTTTTCCTGTTAATAATATTTTATCTCCAGCAACATACATAGAATCTTTATCTAAGACTGTAATGGCAACCGCATTATCAATTATATAAAGAGAATCCTTTAGTTCGTATAACTCTGCATAATTTCCTTTGGCAATCATTTTTTGAACGGTGTCAATTACTTTTATTCTATTGGTTGCTGATGCAAATCCGTTACGTTTATCATAATACAAACTATCTGCTAATACGGTTCTTTCTTTTAAGAACAATTTGGCATTTTTCACAAAGTAAGAAACATCAGTATTCGTATCATAAAAACCACGTTCTGCATATACTTTGGTACTGTCTTTTAAATTGGTAACCGTACTTGGTCCGTATAAATAAGCTAGATTAGAATTGGTATAATAATCTAAGTGATTAGATTCTAAATTATTCTCTGGATTTACAACCGTAACATTTGTGCGAGCAGAGAATTTTTTATCTTTTAAGTAATAGGTACCCTTATTACTTTTTAAGGTATTTTTTTTATCACGTATGGTTCCATTATTAGGATAGAACAAAACTTGTTCTTTTCTGTCAAAATAAAGCGTATCTGTACTAAGCTTCATTTCTTTATCATTTATTTCTACATTTCCCCAAGACTTAGCCATTTTAGTATTTCCGTTATAGGTAGCAAAGTCACTATACTGTATAATACTATCTCCTTGCTCAATAACCACTTCTCCAAGAGCTTTAAATAGATTTTCTTTTTTATAGAGTAATGCACGTTTGCATTCTAGCACAGCACCTTCATGCAACATTTTTACATTTCCAATAAGTATGGTTGCTCCGGGATATTTTTCTTCATCGGCAGTACTTAATTGAGTAGAAAGTATTTTAATCTGTTTGGTTTGAGAAAAACTAACTATTGAAAATAATAGAGAGATAAGCAGAAAGAAATGTTTCAAAATGTTTCAAATTTAATCACACAAAAATAAGGAAAAGTATGTTTTATTATTCTTAATAAAGAATTAAAATACTTTCATAAATGACTTGCAAATAGTATTCCGTAATTTTGCAGGATAATTATAAAAATAAACAAAATTATGAGCGCTCATTTTGATTTATCTATAGATGAAATGAAAGCCTATGGTTATAAAATAGTAGACTTAATAGCTGAGCATTGGGCAACTTTAGAAGATAAGAAGCCTGTTACATCGGCAACAAGAAAGGAAATGGATTCTATTTTCTTACAAGAAGCTCCTGATAAGGGGATGCCTCCTAACGAGGTATTGGATTTTGTAATGGAAAACGTAGTTCCATATAGTAATGTTACTTCACATCCTAAATTTTATTCTTTTGTACCTGGACCTAGTAATTATATAAGTACTATGGCAGATAGTTTAGCAACAGGATTTAATATTTTTTCTGGAGGATGGATTGTTTCTCCTGCGGCAGCAGAGTTAGAGATCGTAACGATGAACTGGTTATTAAAAATGTTTAACTTTCCTGTAAAAGCAGGAGGGGGGATATTTACCAGTGGTGGTTCTATGGCGAACTTAACCGCATTGGTTACCGCAAGAAGAATTAAATGTGGAGACGACTTTTCAAAAGCGGTAATTTATCTTTCTGATCAAGCCCATTCTTCAAATATTAAGGCCATTAGGGTTCTTGGATTTAAAAAGGAACAAATTCGAATTTTACCTACAGATATTGAGTTTAGAATTAGTATCAACAAACTTAAAAACGCCATTGCAAAAGATCGATTAGAAGGTTTGCAACCGTTTTGTTTTATTGCTTCAGCAGGAACAACCAATACAGGAACAGTAGACCCATTAGATGAGATTGCTGATATCTGTGAAGCAGAAAACTTGTGGTTTCATATAGATGGAGCATATGGAGGAGCGGCTATTTTATCGGAGAAAGGAGCAAGAGCTTTGCGTGGTATAGAACGAGCGGATTCGTTAACGGTAGATCCGCATAAATGGTTTTATCAACCTTATGAAATTGGATGTTTATTGGTAAAAGATTCTTCTTGGTTAAGTAATACGTTTAGTGAGAAACCTGAATACTTAAGAGATATTGAAGGAAATGAATCAGAGATTAACTTCTACGATTATGGAGTACAGTTAACACGTAGATTTAGAGCTTTAAAGTTTTATATGTCTATTAAGACTTATGGATTAGAAGCTTTTAAAGAGGCTGTGACTTATAATATTCAATTAGCAGATGATGTAGAAGATATGCTTCGTAAGAGTAGAAATTGGGAAATTATTTCACCAGCTACCTTAGCAGTGATCAATTTTAGATACAATCCAATTGGTTTAAACTTAAGTGAAGAAGAAATTGATAGTTTGAATCAAGAGATCTCAAGAAGAGTAATGGAATCTAAAGAAGCATTATTAGTTACTACAATATTGAATAAACAAGTAGTATTAAGAATGTGTTTGATCAATCCTAAGACAACAATTGATCATATTAGAGATACTTTCTTATTATGTAATAAGTTTGCTGAAGAAATTTTAGCAACAAAATCAAAATAATAAAAAAAGGAACTCTATTTAATGAGTTCCTTTTTTATTTTGCTCAAATTGAGCTTGTATAAATTCTTTAGACTTTCCTTTTGCTATAGAAGCGGTTTGCCATCTGTCATTTAAAATCATCTTACCTATATAAGCTATTTGCCCTATGTGATAGGGGTAGTGTGCTATTTGTCTTGAAATGCTTTCTATGAGTTTATGTTCTTTATTCCTAATATAAATAGGCGTATTAAAGTTAGATTCATTTAATGAGTCTAAGGCATCAAACAAACAGTTCCAACCTTGTTCCCAATGCGCAGTTAACTGTTCTTTGTTTAAGTTTTGTGGCTCAAACTCGGCATCTCTATTTCTGTTTTCTTTTTCTCCATCTGAAGTGAAAAAATCGGTCCATCTTGAAAGCATATTTTCAGATAAATGAATCATTAACATTGCTATACTGTTACTTTCATTATTATAGGTCCAATGTAGATCTTCTTCATGAAGCTGTTTTAGTGTTTTATCAGCTACTTCTTTATAGGATAGAAATTGTTTTTTGATATTATATAAATATTCTTCAACCATAGTCATTAATTAGAAAAGGAGCTCAAAATTGAACTCCTTTTTTATTATCTCATTATTGTTTGTTTTCTATCTGGACCTACTGAAACAATTTTAATAGGCACTTCAGTTTCTTTTTCAATAAAGTCTATATATTTTAGAAGGTTTTGTGGTAACTCTTCTTTAGTTGACATTTTTGTTAAATCTGCTTGCCAACCTTTGAACTCAGTATAAATAGGTGTTACATTTTCTGGTTCTATGTTGTATGGTAAGTGAGAAATTTCTTCACCGTTATACTTATATCCAGTACATACTTTTAATGTGTCAAAACCAGATAAAACATCACCTTTCATCATCATTAACTGTGTTACTCCATTTACTTGAACAGCATATTTTAAAGCAACAAGATCTAACCATCCGCAACGACGAGGTCTACCAGTGGTAGCACCAAACTCATGACCAACTTTAGCCATAGTAGCACCGTTGTCATCAAACAATTCTGTTGGGAATGGTCCGGAACCTACACGAGTAGTATATGCTTTAAAAATTCCGAAAACATCACCAATTTTATTAGGAGCAATTCCTAAACCAGTACAAGCTCCTGCTGCTGTGGTATTAGATGAAGTAACAAAAGGATATGTTCCAAAATCAATATCTAATAAAGAACCTTGAGCTCCTTCTGCTAAAATT
Source organism: uncultured Tenacibaculum sp. (assembly GCF_947498805.1). Classification (GTDB taxonomy): domain Bacteria; phylum Bacteroidota; class Bacteroidia; order Flavobacteriales; family Flavobacteriaceae; genus Polaribacter. The sequence continues at coordinate 53,564 of NZ_CANMLT010000002.1, forward strand.
GATTTTCCTTCTTTAATTGCTGAGTTTAAAAACTCTTCTGAGTCTATGAATTGTAATGTTTTTAATTTATCAATTCCTTCAGAAAATTCAGCTTCTAATTCTTCTAAATCATACTGAATGTCTACATCAAAGAAGTTTAACATTTTAATGTGCTTTTCAGTTAAAGCACGATATTTTTCTTTCCAGTTATCTAATTCTAAATCTCCAACGCGCATTCCGTTTCTACCTGTCTTGTCCATATAAGTAGGACCAATTCCTTTTAAAGTAGAACCAATTTTCGCTTTTCCTTTAGACGTTTCTGAAGCAGCGTCTAATAAACGGTGTGTTGGTAAAATTAAATGTGCCTTTCTAGAAATTAATAATTTCGATGTATAGTCAATGTTATGTACATCTAAATTTTCTAATTCTCGTTTAAAAATAACAGGGTCAATAACAACTCCGTTACCTACAACGTTTAAAGCTGTTTTATGAAAAATTCCTGAAGGAATCGTATGTAATACGTGTTTGTTTCCATCAAAAATTAAAGTATGTCCAGCATTTGGACCTCCTTGAAAACGAGCAATAATATCATAGTTCTTTGTAAGTACATCTACAATCTTACCTTTTCCCTCGTCTCCCCATTGTAAACCGAGTAATAAATCTACAGCCATTTAGTTGTGTTATTTGTGTGTTGTTTTATGTTTAATTGAAAATAAAAAATCAACTTTGAGTAAAGCTGATTTTTGGGTGTTGTATTTTAGTCTTTTTTCTTTGTTGTTCCGTAAAAATATAGTGAGTGGTTGTGAATATCTATATCAAAAACTTCTTCAATTGTTTTCTTAATGATTTGAATTCTAGGGTCGCAAAATTCTTTAACCTCTCCAGTATCCGTTAGAATTACATGATCGTGTTGTTTGTCAAAATAACTCTTTTCATAACGAGCCATTGATTGGCCATCAAATTGGTGCTTACGAACCAAACCACAATCTAACAATAAATCAATCGTATTGTAAAGTGTTGCTCTACTCACACGATAGTTTTTATTTTTCATTTTGATATATAAAGATTCAATATCAAAGTGTTCTTCTGCATCATATATCTCTTGTAAAATAGCAAAACGTTCAGGAGTTTTCCTATGTTTATTTTCTTCTAGGAAAGAAGTGAATACTTTTTTTACAATTTCTTGATTTTCGATGGAACTGCTCATTGTTTATATTTTACTAAAGGACAAATTTAATCTTATTTCTGAAAATATATAGGTATTTTTTTGATTGATATTTACAAAGTATTAACACGGTCTATTTTTTGAACACCTTCAACCTTCTTCATTCTATCCATTAACTTGTTTAATTGTGCTTTATTTTTAACACTTAAAGATAATTTTCCTTCGAAAACTCCATCATTTCCTGAGATGTTAATACTGTGAATAAATACATCCATAGAACTAGAAATAATTCTTGTTAAATTATTTACAATTCCTTTATTATCGATACCAGAAATATGTAAAATAGCAGTAAACTCTTGTTGTGTAGAGTCTATCCATTTTGCTGGCATAATACGATATGCATAGTTAGATTGTAAAGAAATAGAATTCGGACAGTCGTTCTTATGAACTTTAATTCCTTCATTAATCGTTACAAATCCAAAAACTTTATCTCCAGGAATTGGAGCACAACACTTGGCAAGTGTATAATCTAATGTTTGCTCATCTTTTCCAAATACTAAAGCATCATATTTACTAGTAACTTCTTCCTTATCGGTAACTCCTTTTCCGCTATTTCTTCTAAACGGGTTTTTAAAGAAGTTCATAATTGTACTATTACGTTGCGCAACAAATTCTTTTAATTGCGTATTGTCAATAGCACCATTTCCGATTCTAAAGAATAAATCAAAACTAGTTTTTAAATTAAAATAAGAAGCTAGTTCATGAATGGTCTTTTCGTTTGGCGTTATTTTTAAGTGACGAAGTTTACGCATTAAAATTGCTTTACCTTCCTCAGCTATTTTCTTTTCTTCTGCTTTTAAAGCTGATTTTATTTTGGTTCTTGCTCTTGCTGTTAAAACAAAATCTAGCCAGCGTACATTAGGTTTATTATTACTGGCAGTTAATACCTCTACTTGATCACCACTGTTTAATTGATGACTTAAAGGAACTAGTTTACCATTTACTTTAGCACCTCTACATTTTAATCCAACATCTGTATGAATTGAAAATGCAAAATCTAAGGCAGAAGCTCCTTTTGGTAATGATTTTAAATCTCCTTTAGGTGTAAAGACGTAAATTTCTTTTGCATAAAGATTTAGTTTAAAATCTTCAACAAAATCAACGGCATTTAAACTCTGGTTTTCTAAGGTTTCTTTTAATTTGTTAAGCCAGCCTTCTAAACCATTTTCAGTAATATTACCTTGTTTGTATTTAAAGTGGGCAGCATATCCTTTTTCGGCAATTTCGTCCATTCTATTTGAACGAACTTGTACTTCTACCCATTTAGATTCTGGGCCGATTACCGTAATGTGCAAAGCTTCATAACCTGTTGATTTAGGTTGAGAAATCCAATCACGTAAACGAGCAGGGTTGGGTTTGAAGAAATCTGTAACAATAGAATAAATCTTCCAAGCATCAAACTTTTCATCTTTTGATACTGGTTCATAAATGATACGAATGGCAAACTTGTCATAAACTTCATCAAAAGAAACATTCTGTTTACGCATTTTTCTACGAATAGAGAAAATAGATTTAAATCTACCTTTAATTTCGTATTTAAAGTTTTCTTTATCAAGAGCTTCTTTCAATACTCCTGTAAAACTATCAATATACTTTTGTTGATCTTCTTTACTTTCTTTAATTTTTAAAAGGATGTCATTATATACATCTGGTTCGGTATACTTTAAACCTAAGTCTTCTAACTCCGTTTTAATATTATACAAGCCTAAACGATGTGCAAGAGGTGCATAAATGTAAAGTGTTTCAGAAGCAATTTTTACCTGTTTATGTGCAGGCATTGCATCCATTGTTTGCATATTATGCAATCTATCTGCTATTTTAATTAGTATTACACGTACGTCGTCGTGTAAGGTTAATAGCATTTTTCTAAAGTTTTCTGCTTGTATAGAATAGTCTTGTTCTTTCTTTAAATTAGAAATCTTGGTTAAACCACTTACAATACGAGCAATGGTTTCACCAAAAAGACGTTCCATATCATCAATGGTGTAGTGTGTATCTTCAACTACATCATGTAATAGGGCAGCAGCAATTGAAGTTGCCCCTAAACCTATTTCATAGGCTACAATTTTAGCAACTGCTATTGGATGGTAAATATAAGGTTCACCGGTTTTTCTTCGTTGCTCTGAATGTGCCTCAACAGCAATATCAAAAGCTTTACGTATTAACTTCTTATCATCTTCTGATAATGTTTGATACGTACCTTTTAATAAATCTTTATAACGATTTGCTATCTCTTTGTTCTCTTCTTCTATCGTTGCTGTATATGTCATAGATTAAAAGTATGACAAAGAAAATTACTGAGCAAGTTTTGGAAATAAAATGTTAAGGGAATCTTAATTTTTTCCATTCGTCGAATAATGGGGTATATACAGTGTTTTTCCTGATAGCTAAAAGGTTAATAATGGTAAATTAGCTGTAAATAAAACGCTTATGTATAAATTTAGTTTAAAAAGATATTGAAGTCCCCCCGAAATATCATAGTCAAAAATGATATTGATGCTCCAACTTTAAAAAAAGTTGGAGTTTTTTTTTGTGACAAGGCAACCTTTTTTAAAAGATACGAGTCTATATATTTGTAAGAGCATAAAACTTTTTAAAATTAAGTTGAAAATAATTTCATTACATAAGAAAGAAGCAACGCTAGTTAGAGAAGCAAAAAAAGAGAATAGAGATGCTCAACAGCGCTTGTTTGAATTATACTCTCCTAAAATGTTGGGGGTGTGTAGGCAATATGTAAAGGATATGCATCATGCAGAGGATTTAATGTTGCAAGGTTTTTTTAAGGTTTTTACAAATATTAAGAAGTTCAAGGAGGAAGGAAGTTTGGAAGGATGGATACGAAGAATAATGATAAATACATGTATAAGTTATTTACGTAAAAAGAAATTTGTAGTGTTTCCAGATGATGATTACGTATTGACTGAGTTTCAAACGGAGAGTGTTGAAAATACTGCTGTTGAAGATCTTCAGATGCTTATAGATCAACTTCCAGATGGGTATAAGTTAGTGTTTAATTTATATGCTATTGAAGGGTATAAACATGCCGAAATAGCTAAAAAATTAAAGATTTCAGAAAGTACGTCAAAATCACAATTGTTTAAAGCACGTAAGTGGTTACAGGCGAGTTATCAAAAAATGAATCAAGTAAAACATGTCAACAAATAATATAGATAAAGAAATAGTAAAAAGGTTAAAGAACAGAGAGTTTCAGCCTTCTTCTTCTGCATGGGAACGCTTAAGCTCCCAATTAAATGAGCATACAGTAAGAAAAAGAAAGCAGCGAGTTCGAATTAGTGCAGCAGCTAGTATTTTACTTTTATTAGGATTATCTACAATGTATTTTTTTAAAAGCACAGATACTCCATTACCCCAAGAGATTTTAGTGGAAACAAAAGTTGATAAGACGATTAAAGAAAATAAAGAGTTACTGATAGATACTAAACAAGTATTACCGGAATTGAAGGAGGAAGTGGTTGCTCATAACGAAACTCTTAAAAACAAAGACGCTAAAATTAAAGAGGCAGCTTTTGAAAAGGAGTTAAAACTTACCACTAAATTAAAGATATCTAAAGATCTTAAAGAAGAGAATGAAGTAGTAGCTCAGGTAGAAAAAGTAAATGATAGTACTAAATTACTACCAAAAGTAAAATCTAATTCTAGAATACAAGTAAATAGCGAAGATTTACTCTATGCTGTTACACATACTGATGAAGAAGTAAAAGAGTATTATGCAAAACATAGGGTAAATAGGGAAGAGGTTTTTGAAACAATTAAACTAGAGTTGAAAAAATCGAACCTATCTGTTGATCCAACAACTATTTTAGCTGAAATAGAGAGAAATTTGGATGATGAAGAATTTAAAGGAAATTTTATGCAGAAGTTAAAAGTCAAAATTTCAGATATTGCAGTGGCTTTTGCAGAAAGAAACAAGTAAGCGCTTACCATTTATATATAGATTAATTATCTAAAAAAATTAGTTTAACTTAAAAATATTAAGATGAAAAGAATACTATTTTTAGTGTTGTTTGTAACAACTATTGCTCAATCTCAAGAGAAAAATTTTGAAGATGAAGTGAAAAGAATATCAGCAAAAATTGAAAGCGTAACCAAACAACAAAAAGATTCGTTAAAGGTTAAAGTAAAAGAAATCAATGCAAAGGCTACAAAAAATAAAATAACGCAAGAAGAAGCAATTACACTTAAGAAAGAAGCGGCTGCTTATCATGCCAGTAGAATAGAACAATTGGTAGGTGTCGAAGAAATTAAGTTACAGCAATTGGTACAAGATAAGGTTGACGGTAAAATTGCTTCTAGTTCTGAAGATGAAGGAGAAACCTTTAGTATTGGAGGAGCAAAGTTTAGACTCGATTTTTCAGATAAAGGAAGAAGAAAAAGAGATAGTATTCGAAGAAATAAAAGAACTACTTCTCAAATAGTTTTTGCTATGGGGGTGAATAATGTATTAGAAGATAATAAATTTAGTTCTTTAAATGATTCTGATTATAAGTTTTGGCAATCACATTTTTATGAGTTAGGTTTTACATGGAAAACACGTTTTAGTAAAGAAGCTTCGAAAACGTATTTTAAATATGGTTTCTCTTTTCTTTGGAATAATTTAAGAGCAGAAGATAACAAGTTTCATGAAGTTAATGGAAATCAAACAGAGTTAAATGTAAGTTCTAATTCTTTGTCGGAAAGTAGATTACGTCATGTTCAAATGATATTTCCAATGCATCTAGAATTTGATTTCTCTAAAAACAAGAAATATTCAGATGGACAAATTGGAGATAGAACGAATAAATCAGTACGATTTGGAATTGGAGGTTTCTTTGGCTTTAAATTAGGTACTCGACAATATTTGGAGTATGTAAATTCAGAAGGAGTTAAGGTTGAAGAGGTACAAAAATCAAACTTTAATATGAATACCGTAAATTATGGTTTAAGTACTTATTTTGGGTATCGTTGTTTGAGCTTGTATGTTAAGTATGATTTAAATCCATTATTTAAAAATACGGATACCAGAAATATATCAATGGGAGTTCGTTTTGATATTAATTAATAAAGAAAAAGAGAAGCGTTATGCTTCTCTTTTTTTATTTTGTTCCCATTCTTTTCTTAAATCTGTAGATAGTTTTCCACTGCCATCATGCCTCCAACCAGGCGGCTTAATTAAATATAATAACTTTTTGGAAATGGATGTATTGCTAGTAAAAACATCTTTAAGCATATGATACCATTCTACGAATGCTATTTTAATTGGGTTATAGGTATTGATATTTGAAACTAAACCGTACACAGGTTTTTCTACCTCTGGTTCAAAAGTACCAAACAGTTTATCCCAAATGATAAAAATACCCGCATGATTCCTGTCTAAATATTGTGGATTTGTAGCATGATGTACTCTGTGATGACTAGGGGTGTTAAAAAGAGATTCAAACCATTTAGGAAGTTTATCTATTAACTCTGTGTGAATCCAGTATTGATATAGTAATGAAATACTCATTTGCATGATAATCATCACGGGATGAAAACCTAAAAGCGGGAGTGGAGCCCAAAAAATAAATGTATAGAAGCTTCCAGACCAAGTTTGACGTAAAGCAGTACTCAAGTTATATTTCTGCGATGAATGATGCACCACATGACTTGCCCAAAATAGTCTACTTTCATGTGCTATTCTATGATTCCAATAATAACAGAAATCTTCAGCGAAAAGAAGTAGGAGCCATACCCACCAAGCAAAAGGAAGTGTAAAAAATCGAAATTGATACAAAAAAACAAAGAAAGCTAAAATAATCCCTTTTGAAAACAAGCCAATAAAAACGTTCCCTAATCCCATAGTAATAGAAGTAATTGCATCTTTATACTCATAATCATCCATTTTAACTTTAACGGTTAAAATAACTTCTATAATAACAGTTAAAACGAAAAAAGGAATGGCGTAATGAATTAAGTTAGGTAATTCGGGAATATTCATCATAAAAAATATAACTATTTATAGGTATTGACTAAGATATCATAGCCGAGTAAGTTAGTAAAAACTTTAAATATGAGAAAATTACTAACCATTCTAGTAGGGCTATGCGTATGCCTAGGTATAAAGGCCCAAGCACCCGCGAAAAATGTAGAAGCTATTAAAAACAAAATTTTAGACGTTTCATTTTTAAGAAGTTTAGACTCAACAGAGGCTAAAACTTATGAGAAAGATGTTTTACCATTTTTAAATTATTTGATAAAAAATAAGAAGGATTTGAATAAAATTCAAAGTAAAATTAGTTTTGGATTGAGAGGGAATGATAATTATAAGCATCAAAGTAGATATGACTTTTCTTCAGGATTTGAACTAACATCAGGCTATTATCCGCATAGACTAAGTTTTAAAGCTTTTTTAAGTACACAATTCTTTAATGGAACCTTACAAGAAAACATTTCTGATTTTAAAGTGAAACTAAATTATCATTTTAATGAAAGAGATGAGCATATGGAGAAAGGTGAAATAGAAGTAAAAGATAATTTATCAACAGAAGGATATGTTTATGCCGATAGGTATTCTAATCAATATCTAGGGATACAACAAAGATATGAGATAGGTTCTGGATTTATTTTCAATTGGTATAGTTCTCAAAAAGTAAAACAAAAGAAAATTGATGGAGTAGTTGGATATACATATCCTAAAAAGTATTTTAGAGGTTTAACAAAAGAAGGAATAGAAAAGATGAAAAGTCTATACTTAAAGCCAAGTATTGCAATTGATATGGATAAATCAAATATTAAAATTTGTAAGAAAGGAACATGTCCGAAACCAGTTAGACTTTATAAAGGAACTCATGCTAAAGATAGTTTAATGTTAGAGAAAGAATATAGTAGGTTGGCAAATTCATTAAAGAAGAAATATAGTTCATTTAGAGTGGCTACGCAGCTAGGTGTTTTTTATGAAATAGAAAAAGGAATAGCCAAGGATTCTATTGAGCAAAATCAAGTATTAACTGAAGTAACACGAAACATTGAAACGACTGATTTTTTACGTTGGACCGTAAGACCAATATTAGAATTTAAAACCGATTTATTCTCTGCTTCTTTGAAGCCTGCTTTAAAAATGCCTATGCCTTGGAATTGGAATAGCATTGTAAGAAGTGAGAATATGCAAAATAAGATAGATAAAAGATTAGATTATTTGGTTGATGTAGAATTGAGGATGACATATTCAATATCTAATAAGTTCGATATTAACTTTGAATTGAGGCATATTTATGATAACGCACCCAAAAGAGTTTATTTAGATGATCTGATTGATATCCCCCTTCTTTCAGCAGAATCAAATCATACTTTTTTTAATTTTACATTATCCTACAAAATATAAAAATAACTTCGTATATTTGCACGCTTAAAATTAATATTTTAAATAAACAATTATGAATCATTACGAAACTGTTTTCATTTTGAATCCCGTTTTATCTGAAACTCAGATAAAGGAAGCAGTACAAAAGTTTCAGGACTTATTGACTAGCAAGGGTGCCGAAATGATCCACAAAGAAAATTGGGGCTTAAAGAAATTAGCTTACCCAATTGAAAAGAAAAAAAGTGGTTTTTATCACTTATTCGAGTTCAAAGCATCAGGTGAGGCTGTAGCTCCGTTTGAATTAGAGTTTAGACGTGACGATAGCGTTATGCGTTATTTAACTGTAAAGTTAGACAAGCACGCGGCTGCTTGGGCAGAGAAGAGAAGAAACCGTGTTAAATCTGAAAAAAAGTAAGAAATGGCATCAATTGATCAACAAGCAGGAGCAGGAAAACAAGGAGATGTAAGATACTTAACTCCTTTAGACATTGAAACTAAAAAAGAAGCAAAATACTGTCGTTTTAAGAAAAACGGTATTAAGTACATCGATTATAAAGATGCTGACTTCTTAATGTATTTAGTAAACGAGCAAGGTAAAATTTTACCTCGTCGTTTAACAGGAACATCTTTAAAATACCAACGTAAAGTGGCTCAAGCTATTAAAAGAGCACGTCACTTAGCTTTAATGCCATACGTAGGTGATATGTTAAAATAATAAAACAGTACGATTATGGAATTGATATTAAAGCAAGACGTAGAAAACTTAGGTTTTAAAGACGATATCGTAACTGTTAAGAATGGTTATGGTCGTAACTACTTAATCCCACAAGGATATGCAATTTTAGCTACTTCTTCTGCAAAGAAAGTATTAGCTGAAAACTTAAAACAACGTGCTTATAAAGAAGCTAAATTAATAGAAGACGCTACTAAATTAGCTGAAACTGTTAAAGGTTATGAGTTAAAGATTGCTTCTAAAGTAGGATCTGGAGATAAATTATTTGGTTCTGTTAACAACATTAATGTTGCAGAAGCTTTAGCTAAAGCAGGAACAGAAGTAGATAAGAAGTTTATCAAAGTTACTGGAGGTAACGTAAAGAGATTAGGAAAATACAACGCTGCTGTACGTTTACACAGAACTGTTGTAGCTGACATCGTATTTGAAGTAGTTGCTGAGAAGTAAAACTTGTTAAATACTTGTTAATAAAAGATTAACCCGCTTATTAAAGCGGGTTTTTTAATTGTGTAATTTTAAGGATAACAAAAACTTATTATTACTCAATTATGAAAAAATTATTAACTTTTTCTTTTTTCTTAATGTTTTTAACCGCTGGTATAGCGCAGGTTACTACATCTAAGATTAAAGGGGTTGTTACAGATAATGAAGGGGAACCATTATTTGGGGCAAACATTGTGGTACTACATGTACCAACAGGAACAGTATCAGGAGCAGTAGCTCAGGATAACGGAAAGTATACAATTCCGAACCTTAGGGTGGGAGGACCTTATAAAGTAACGTTTAGTTATGTAGGGTTTAAGCCACAAGAAATCAATAATGTATTCTTAACATTAGGGAAAACTACCAATATTGATGGAAAACTTTCTGAGGATGGTGAACAATTAGAGGAAGTTGTAATCTCAGCTTCAAAAAGCAAAGTTTTTAATAACGATAGAACAGGTGCACAGACAAGTGTTAGCGCCAATCAGTTAAAAACATTACCTACAATTTCTAGATCTGCATCAGATTTTACTCGTTTAGAACCTACAGCGAGCAATGGTTCATTTGGAGGAAGAAATGATCAATTCAACAATTTTTCACTTGATGGATCTATTTTTAATAACCCATTTGGATTAGATGCTGCAACTCCAGGAGGACAAACAGATTCTCAACCAGTATCATTAGACGCAATAGAACAAATATCTGTGTCCACAGCTCCTTACGATGTTACACTTTCAGGATTTACCGGAGCATCAGTAGATGCTGTAACGAAGAGTGGAACAAATGAGTTTAAAGGAACGGTTTATGGATTCTATAGAAATGAAGATTTTACAGGAGGAAGTATAGATGGACAAAAAGTTTTTAAACCTAAATTATTACAAACGCAATATGGAGCTAGTTTAGGAGGACCAATTATTAAAGACAAGTTGTTTTTCTTTGCAAATTTTGAGAAAGATGTGCGAGAAGATTTAGGTTCAGCTTTTGTTCCTAATACTGGTTCAGGAGCGATTAATGAATCTAGAGTTTTGGCTTCGGACTTACAATTGGTAAGTAATATTTTATCGCAAATAGATATAGGAAACGGACAAATGTATAATCCTGGAGCTTTTCAAGGGTTTACTTTTGATTCTGAATCTACCAAGGGTATTTTTAAATTAGATTGGAATATTAATAAGAAACACCGTTTGGCATTTATCTACAATTTCTTAAGAGCTTCAAAAGAAAAGCCAGCGCATCCAACAGCTTTAGGGTTTAGAGGACCAAGTGCAACAACATTACAATTCCAAAATACCGGATATGAGATTAATAATAATATAAATTCATTTTTAGTAGAATTGAATTCTACGTTTAATGAAACTACTACAAATAAATTACAAGTTGGATATACGCATTTTGATGATTTTAGGAATGCTTTATCTTCACCAGCTCCAACAATTACCATATTAGATGAAAATGCAAGTTCTAATTATATTATAGCAGGACATGAACCATTTTCTATCAATAATAAATTAGATCAAAAAGTTTTTCAGTTAACCAATAATATGAACTTTTTTCAAGGAGATCATACTATTACAGTTGGTTTTTCTTTTGAAAAATTTATGTTCGACAATTCTTTTAATTTAGGTGCTTATGGTGCACAAGGAGTATTCTTTCCATCTGGAACGATTAATGATTTCAGGGCTACGGCAGGAGATGCTGTTGCAGAAGCTGCCTTAGTAGCAACATATCAAGCTCAATTTAATGCAGCAATAGCAGCAAACAATTCATTATCTAGCAATGGTACTGGAAATGCAGGTGGATGGGCGTTGGCAGAAACGAATGTTGGTCAATTAGCTTTTTATACACAAGATGAATGGGAAGTTAATGATAATTTGAAATTAACTTTTGGTATTCGTTTCGACAAACCATTGTTTTTTGATTCTGCAGAGAAGGCACAAGATGTAATTGATAACGCATGTTGTTTTGCTCCAAATATTCCGTATCATAATCCGAATACAAATGAAACAGTATTCTTAGATAACAGAAAGATGCCTACAAACGAATGGTTAATTTCACCTAGATTTGGATTTAATTGGGATGTTAATGGAGAAAAGAAGTTGCAAGTAAGAGGAGGAACAGGTCTATTTACAGGACGTTTACCATTTGTTTGGTTAGGAAATCAAATTGCAAATCCGAATGTATTCTTCTATCAAATGGTAGATCCAGATTTTCAATTTCCACAAGTATGGAGAACAAATATTGGAGCAGACTACAAGTTTGAAAATGGTTTTGTAGTCACTGGAGATATTGCTTATACAAAAGATATTAATGGAGCTCATGTGCAAAATTGGGGATTAAGAAGCCCTACAGGAACTTTAAATGGAAACGGTGATAATAGAGCCGTTTATTTACCGGGTGATGTAGGAAATAATGCCTATGTCTTTACAAATTCTGATAAAGGAAGAATTTTTAATGCATCTTTAAAAATTGAAAAGTCATTTGAAAATGGACTCTATGCTAATATTGCTTATAGTTACTTGAATTCAAAAGATGTAAATTCAATTGAGGCAGAAATTACAGGAGATGCATTTGCTTTTAATCCAGTAGTTGGAAATGCAAATAATGATGTATTAGCATTTTCTAGATATGGAGATACTCATAGAGTTATTGGAGTGGCTTCTAAAAAGTTTAATTATGGAGGAGATAAGTTTGCAACTACCATTTCTACCTTTTTCGAATATGCAAAAGGAGGTAGGTTTAATTATACCTATGGAGGAGATATCAATAATGATGGCTCTATCTTAAATGACCTTTTATATGTTCCTACAGATGCTGAAATAGATCAAATGAACTTCGATCCAGCAAACAACCCTGTTACCACTCAAAGAGAGGGATTAAAGCAATATATTGCTCAGGATGAATATTTAAGTGGAAGAAGAGGGCAATACGTGGAAAGATATGGAGCATTGGCACCGTGGAGAGGCCGTTGGGATGTGAAAATATTACAAGATTTTAATATTAATGTTGCTGAAGGAAAACAAAATACCATTCAGGTAAGTTTAGATATCTTAAATTTTGGAAACCTACTAAATTCTGAATGGGGTGTAGTGCAACAAGTTGGTAATGTACAACCGTTAGGAGTATCTGTAGATCAAAATACATTGACTCCAACATATACATTTGATCCAAGTTTGACATCTACTTTTGTGCCAGACACAAGTTTACAATCTCGTTGGCAAATGCAGTTAGGATTACGTTATATTTTCTAAAAAACAACTTACAATTGTTAATAAAAAACTACTCTTTTTAGGGTAGTTTTTAGGTTTTTAGCCAAATAAAGGGGGATTTTCCTTATAAAAACTTAAAAATAATAGAGATATTTGTTAAAGTAAATAAAGATAGGGGACTTTATTACGAACGTTTAAAATATAATCTTTGAGGGGTTGGTTATATTTTAAAAAAAACTCTGACTTACCCAAGTCAGAGTTTTTGTTTTTTAAAGAGAAACTTCGATTTGATTTTTTATAATGTCATCGAACGTTTCTCTTTTTCTTATTAGATAATCTTTTCCATTATAAAGCATTACTTCCGCAGGTCTATATCTTGAGTTATAGTTGGAAGCCATAGAATAACAATATGCACCTGCATTATGGAAGCATAAAACATCATCTTCCGCTATTTCATTGATTCTTCGATTCGAACCAAAAGTGTCAGTTTCACAAATATATCCTACAATGCTATAATAACGTTCTCGTCCTTTTGGATTCGATAGGTTTTCTATTTGATGGTATGAATTGTAAAACATTGGTCGTATTAAGTGATTTAAACCTGAATCTATTCCTGCAAATACCGTTGAAGTGGTTTGCTTAATCACATTAACCTTTGCTAAAAAGTATCCAGATTGACTTACTAAAAATTTACCTGGCTCAAACATCAAGGTTAGTTCTTTACCATATTCTTTGCAAAACTCATTAAATCTCTTAGAAAGTTTTGTACCTAACTCTTCGATATTAGTAGATATATCTCCTGTTTTATAAGGAACTTTAAATCCGCTACCAAAATCAATAAAGTCAATATTGTCAAATTGTTTAGCTACTTCGAATAAGATTTCTGATGCGCGTAAAAAAGTATCTATATCTAAGATATCTGAACCAGTATGCATGTGAATTCCGTTAATTCTCATTCCAGTATTTTCTACCACTCTTTTTATATGTGGTACTTGGTGTATAGAGATACCAAACTTAGAATCGATATGTCCTACCGATATTTTACTATTCCCACCGGCCATAATATGTGGGTTAATACGAATACAAACCGGTATTTTAGGATTGTTTTGTCCGAATAATTCTAAAATAGATAAGTTATCTATATTAATTTGTACCCCAAGTTTCGCAACGTCTTCAATTTCTTTTAAAGAAACTCCATTAGGCGTATAAATGATGTTTTTAGGATCAAAGCCAGCTAATAGACCTAACTTGACCTCTTGTATAGAAACTGTGTCTAAACCGCTTTTTAAAGAGTTAAAAACCTTTAAGATATTGATGTTTGATAGAGCTTTGGCGGCATAGTTTATTTTAACACGTTTGACCTTTGAAAATGCAGAAGTAATTTTTTTATACTGACCTTTTATTATATCAGTATCATAAACATACAACGGACTTCCATAAGTCTCTGTCAATTTCAATAATTTGTTTCTATCCATTTTTTTAGTATTTGGGCAGTAAAAGTAGGATGGAGGCCTTATTGAGACAATTAAATTAAAGAAATAAACAAATCGATTTTTTTTGTGAAATAAAGATGTTTATACCCTCTATAAAGGGGAAATAACCTATTGCATAATTTTAGAAAGTAGAGATATTTGTAACGAAATAAAAATAAGGGGATTTATTTCAAACATTATGATGTTTTCTTTTAGGGGTGGAAAATGTCATAAAAAATAAAGCACTGGGTGTACACCAGTGCTTTTAATATTATCATATAATTTGGAAGTAAATTATTTAAATTTCCCCCCTACTTTTTGAGCAATTCCAACAATAACTTCACTTGCCTTTACAATACTTTCTGCAGGTACGTATTCATAACGACCGTGGAAGTTATGTCCTCCAGCAAAAATATTCGGACAAGGTAATCCTTTATAAGAAAGCTGAGAACCGTCTGTTCCTCCTCTAATAGGCTTAATTAAAGGTGTAATTCCCATATCCTTCATCACTTCTTCAGCAATATCTACAATATGCATTACAGGTGTTACTTTCTCTTTCATATTGAAGTATTGATCTTTAATTTCAACAGAAACTAACTTCTTACCTTGCTTTGCATTTAATACTTCTGCTAAGTCTAGAACGGCTTTTTTACGGTTATTAAATTGCTCCATATCGTGATCACGAATAATGTAATGTAGCTTTGTTTGTTCTACTTTACCTTCCATGTGATGTAAGTGGAAGAAACCTTCATAACCAGTAGTTCTTTCAGGAACTTCATCCTCAGGTAAAGCGTTTATAAACTCGCTCGCAATTAACATAGAGTTAATCATTTTCCCTTTAGCATATCCAGGATGTACAATTTTTCCATCGATTGTAACGGTTGCACCAGCGGCATTAAAGTTTTCATACTCTAATTCACCGATTTGACTACCATCCATGGTATAGGCCCATTCAGCACCAAACTTTTCAACATCAAATAAATGTGCTCCTTTTCCTACTTCTTCATCAGGAGTAAAGCAGATTCTGATTTTACCATGCTTAATTTCTGGATTCTGAATTAAATATTCCATTGCAGAAACTATTTCAGTAACCCCAGCTTTATCATCTGCACCTAATAGGGTAGTACCATCGGTAGTGATAATTGTTTGTCCTTTATATTGTAATAAATCCTCGAAATAATCTGGAGACAATACGATATTTTGCTCTTCATTAAGCATAATATCTTTTCCATCATAGTTTTCATGAACTTGAGGCTTTACATTTGCTCCTGTAAAATCAGGACTTGTATCAATATGCGCTACAAATCCAATGGTTGGTACTTCGTAATCTAAATTACTTGGTAAGGTTGCCATTAAATAGCAATTTTCATCCAATTCAACATCCTCCATTCCAATTTCCTTTAGTTCTTGCTCTAAAACACGAGCTAAGTCCCATTGTTTTGCAGTACTTGGAAACGCAGGATTGTTAGGATCACTTTCAGTATCTATGGTAACGTATTTGATAAACCTATCAATAATATGTTGTTGATTCATTATAATAAATTTTGGAGCTCAAAAATAGCTAATTTTATGTATTATAGTGTTTGTTTTTCAAAATAAGCTATCAACAAATCTACCACATAACTGTACGATTTTATCCCTTGAGATTGATTATTGGCTTTTAAATAAGAATTATACCCTTTTTTTAAATATGGTTCTATTGGGTTTTCGAATTGTTTCCAATGTAAATAACTATCTCTAAAGTCTTTATAGATACCTATATGAACCGTCTTTTTAATTGTGTCAGCTGTAGTTTTATCTCGTTTAGAAAGTTCTATAATACAGTATCTATAGGCCATTCTATATCCTGAATATTGAAAATACACATCTGAATTATGAGTACAGGCTAAAAAACTAACAAAATTAGCGTCGTTTTCGGCAGACCAACCAATTTGATGTCCCATTTCATGACAAGTAGTTGCTGGGTACCCTGTTTTAGGAATCATATCATTAATCTGTGCTTCTCCAGTAATGGGATTAATATAACCTGAGGTTCCATTATAAGATTGAAATAAACTGACCAATGAGCTTTTAATAGAAGAGAAATTATATGCGAATTGAGGAAGCTTTTTTGACATGTTGTTGAAACCGTTGGGAGCAAGTTTGTAGATTTCCTTTACACTATAAGGTACTTCAACTTTTAGGGTGTCATTTTGGGTTATTTGCAATTGAAGAGCGTTTAATTTTTCAACGATACTTTGCGTGGTTTGAATCAGTTGTTCATTAGTGTATGCTCCTTGTGTTAACCCTAAATTTTTAGCCAAAGGTTCTCTAAAGTAATTCAATCCCCAAAAAGTATAAAAGCAGCAGTAGATGATGGACAAAATACTTGTGAATTTTAGTAATTGTGCTATAAAATTCTTACCTTTAGTTATAATCAATTTATAAATTGCCTTCAGTAAAAGAAAAAGGAGTACGAGACCCAATGCGTCTCCAAAAGAAAAAGGAATCCAACCAAGTATTAGACGAAAAGCACTTGAAATATAAGGATATAGTCCATTACTGTAGTAATGTTCAATTAAGTGCGACTTTTGGCTTAAAAATTGCACAACTAGAACCTGGATAGGAAGTAATAAACTTAAAAAAAGGTGTTTTTTAGAGTATCGCATAAAGCCAAAAATAAGAAAGTATAAACGTTATCAACAAGTTAATAACATTTTTATTTACATAAAATGTGCAAAATAAAAAGCAGGGTAGCTCCTATAAATATCATCATAAAAAATTACATTTGCTGTTATGGAGAGAACACAATCTATTAGGGGAACAAAAATTGACAAATCAAAAATAATTAGCTTAGAAAAAGGAAAACTACCACCACAGGCTTTAGATTTAGAAGAAGCGGTTTTGGGAGCTATGATGATTGATAAAAAGGGGATTGATGAAGTGATTGATATTCTGCATCCAGATGCATTTTATGATAAGCGTCATCAAGAGATTTATGAGGCTGTATACATGCTATTTCAAAACTCAGAACCTATTGATTTATTATCGGTTTCTAATCAGCTAAAGAAGAATGGTAAGTTAGATATTGCCGGTGGAGATTTTTATCTAATTGGATTAACTCAAAAGGTAGCTTCGTCTGCTCATATTGAATTTCACTCGCGTGTAATTCTTCAAAAATATATTCAAAGAAAATTAATTACCATCTCCTCTGAAATTATTGAAAATGCCTATGATGAAACCGTAGATGTTTTTGACTTGCTAGATGACGCCGAAGGTAAATTATTTGAAGTAACGCAGGGTAATTTAAAGAAAGGAGCCGAAAGAGCAGATTCGTTAGTTCAGCAATCGATTAATAAAATTCAGGAGATTTCGACAAAAGAAGGAATGAGTGGTTTAGCAACAGGTTTTACCAAGTTAGATGCGCTTACCTCTGGTTGGCAACCTTCTGATTTAATTATTATTGCAGCACGTCCTGGTATGGGTAAAACGGCATTCGTAATTTCGATGGCGAAGAATATGGCTATTGACTTTAATCATGCAGTAGCTGTTTTCTCTCTGGAGATGTCATCAGTACAGTTAATTACGCGTATGATTTCTTCTGAAACAGGATTGACTTCTGAAAAATTAAGAAAAGGAAATTTAGAACCACATGAATGGGAGCAGTTAAATGTTAAAGTTAAAAAACTTTCTGATGCACCTATTTTTATTGACGATACACCAGCACTTTCTATTTTTGATTTGCGTGCAAAGGCACGTCGTTTGGTATCACAACACGGAGTTAAAATATTAATTATTGATTACCTACAGTTAATGACAGCAGGTGGAGCAGGAGGAAACCGTGAACAGGAAATTTCTACCATTTCTCGTAACTTAAAAGCTTTAGGTAAAGAATTAGATATACCAGTAATTGCATTATCTCAGTTATCACGTTCGGTAGAGACTCGTGGAGGAAGTAAACGTCCTTTATTATCGGATCTTCGTGAATCTGGAGCGATTGAGCAGGATGCCGATATTGTATCGTTTATTTTCCGTCCGGAATACTATGGTATGACAGAATGGGATGATGATGATCATTCACCATGTGAAGGACAAGGAGAATTTATCGTAGCAAAACACCGTAATGGAGGATTGGATAATATTCGTTTAAAGTTTACTGGACACTTAGCAAAATTCTCAGATTTAGAAGAAGGATTTAGTAGCGAATTTCAATCAAGTATGAACTCAGGGTTTAATGATGAAGCTTCTTCTAGTAACTTTACTTCACCAGAAGATGCATTTGGACCTATGGGTGGAGATGATGTACCATTTTAGGGTTTAAATAAATCATAAAAAATATAAAATACACAATTACATTCGAGTAATTGTGTATTTTAGTTTTTGATTATGAGAAATATACTATATACACTACTGTTTTTACTTTCTTCAAATACCATTTGGGCATCTTTTATTTATGTTCCAATGAGTCATGATAATCAAAAAAATCATTTAAAGGCATATGGAATTGTGTATTACGCATTACAAAATGGTTTGAAGGCAAAATGGTTGTTGAATTATGATGGGGGGGCGTTTTTGATTGAGAATAATCAATCTGTAGAAAATGAGTGTAAAATTAGAGGAGTTTCCTATCAGGTAATTTCTGATACAAGATCTAAGCTAATTTTAGAAGAAATTTCTTCACCTTCTAAAAATCAAGAAGCGGTAACTTTAGAAAAGGCACCAAAGATAGCCGTATATTCTCCAAAAGATAAAATGCCTTGGGATGACGCTGTAACTATGGTATTAACGTATGCTGAGATACCTTTTGATGTGATTTATGATGAGGAAGTATTAAATGATAAGTTGTTATTGTATGAATGGCTACACTTACATCATGAAGATTTTACTGGACAGTATGGACGTTTTTATGGAGCGTTTAGAACAGCACCTTGGTATATTCAACAAAAGAAAGATGCAGAGGCTTTAGCTACAAAATTAGGCTATTCTAAAGTATCTACAGAAAAGGGAGCTGTAGCTAAAAAGATACGAGACTATGTAATTGGAGGTGGATTTATGTTTGCGATGTGTTCGGCAACGGATAGTTTTGATATTGCGTTAGCAGCAGATGGTGTTGATATTTGTGAAACCATGTTTGATGGTGACCCTTCAGAACCAAATTATCAATCAAAAATAGATTACAGTAAAACGTTAGCTTTTAAAGATTTTGAATTGATTAGAAATCCAACTACATATGAATTTTCTTCTATAGATATGACAAGAAAAAGAAGAATTAAAAAAGAGTCGGATTATTTTTCTTTAAAAGAATTTTCAGCAAAATGGGATCAAGTTCCAACAATGCTGACTCAGAATCATACTTTATTAGTAAAAGCTTTTATGGGACAAACTACTTCGTTTGATCCAAATACCATTAAGTCGACCATAATTGTTTTAGGAGAAAATAAAAACAATGGAGAAGGACGCTATATACATGGTACTAAAGGAAAAGGAATGTTTACTTTTTATGGAGGACATGATCCTGAAGACTATCAGCATAGAGTAGGAGATCCAAAAACAGAACTAGATTTACATCCTACTTCACCAGGATATCGTTTGATTTTAAATAACGTTTTATTTCCTGCTGCAAAGAAGAAAAAGCAAAAAACTTAAGCTTATATGTAGCCTTCATATTAGCTACAAAAACTCTAAATAAAAAAGGTTAAAGCATCATAGCTTTAACCTTTTTTCATTTGTGATCTATCTAAAATATTATTTAATATCTTTTAGCATTTCAGATACAGATCGTTCTAATTGCTCATCACGACCATTATCTATCATTCCTGGCATATTTTTTACTTTAATCATAGGTTCAGTTTGATTATTCTCCATCCATCTTCCAGACTTATCTTTAGCACTTACAGGTACAACTCCCCAGTAACTTCCATTCGGCAAGCCTTCCCATCCTGCAAAGCTACAAGTACCAGGTACTGGCATTCCAACAGTTTTTCCAATTTTGAGGTCTGTATATCCCGAAGCATAACAATGTCCGTCTGAGTACATACTTTCATTAAAAATTGATAAGGTTGGTTTAGTCCAACGAGAAGTAGGCTCACCTCCAACTACTTTAGCTTCTGTTTCATAAGAAATAAAAGGAACTCCTGTAAAGAACATAGCTAAGTCAGCAACTAAATCACCACCACCATTAAAGCGTGTATCGATAATAATTCCTTTGCGTTCAGAAAATTTACCCATAATATCTTTATAAATACTTCTATAAGGACCATCACTCATTCCAGGAATGTGAACATATCCTAACTTTCCATTACTTAATTTATCTACTTCCTTTTCATTAATCTTAACCCATCTTTTATATAGCAAACGTCCTTCTTCACCTAGAGAAATGGGTTTTACAGTTATGGTTTGTTTTTCCTTAGTTTTAGAGTCTGTAATTTCAAGCAAAACAAATTTTCCTACTTTTCTATTTAAGTACTTAGCAATGTCTTCGTCTTTATCTACCGTAACACCATCAATTTTTTCAATTAGCATGCCTGCTTTAATATCAAAAGAAGATTTATCTAGTGGTCCTCCTTTAATAATCTCATCAATTAAAATTCCATTGCCTTTATGATCATAATTCATAAAAATACCAAGCGAAGCAGTTGCATCTGCATTTTTAATCCTTGTACGATAACCAGCTCCTGCGTGAGATACATTTAATTCTCCTAACATTTCAGAAAGCATTTCAGAGAATTCAAAAGAGTTTCCAATAGAAGGTAAGTACTTTTGGTATTCTTTTTTCATCTTCTTCCAGTCAATTCCATGAAAATCTGGATGGTAAAAAATAGCATTGGTTCTTATCCATACGTGATTAAACATAGCTTCTCTTTCAGCATGAGTGTTTAACATCATCTCACCACTAATCTTCACCGGCTTTTTACTCTTCTTAGTAGGCACTATTTTAGAAATTTTTCCTCCACTTAAAAGATATAAGTTTTTCATTTTTTTATCCCATTGTAAAGATCCAAAATTGGCATTTAACTTCATTACCATTTTAGTTTCCTTCGTACGTAAATTAGTACTCCAAAGGTTCATTTTTCCTTCAAAACGAGCTAAATAGTATAAAACATCTCCTTTTTTAGAAAGTACTGCATCACCAAGGCTAGAAGAGTGTATGGTTAATCGTTTTGTTCGATCTTTCATACTATCCCAATCAAAAGTAAGTGGTTTTACTTTCTTCTTGTCTTTATCTTTTTTCTTGCCTTTTTTATCCTTCTTATCAGCGTCCTTTTTCTTTTTCTCCTTTTTTTCTAAAGCTTTGATAGTTTCCATTAACTTAAACTCTTCATCACTAAGGTTAAATTCATCCCAAGCCTTTTGTGTAAAGAACATACTATAAACATCGGTTTGAGATCGCCCGCTAGTAGCATAAGATTTTAATCCATTCCTATTACTAAACCACAACATTTGTTTCCCTCCATTAATCCATTTGGGAGCATAATCACTATATCCACTTTCTGTTAAGTTTATTCGCTTAGAACCATCTGCCGCCATTAACAAAACTTCATTATTACTTAACGTTTTACTCCATCCAACTAATAACCATTTACTATCTGGACTCCATGTAAAATATTTGTCTCCATCGCTCATATGGAATAAATCTTTAGGAGTTAATAAAGTAACCTGCTTTTTAGTTTTTAGATCCATAACCTTTAATGTACGTCTTCCTTCAACAAAAGCTATTTTAGAACTATCTGGAGAGAATTCAGGTAAATAATTATCAAGCTTATTTTCAATAACAGGAGATTCTTTAACTAAGGTAGCTGCAAAAAAGAAAGGCTCTTCTTTTCTTACTTTTTCAGTTTTATAAATACTCCACTTTCCATTTCTTTCACTACTATACACTACTGATTTTCCATCAGGTGTCCAGGTTACAAAACGCTCTCTTTCTGGTGTGTTGGTTAATCTTTTAGTAAAAGATTCATTTACAGAGGTAACAAATACTTCTCCTCTAGAAATAAAAGCGATTTCTTTTCCATTTGGAGATATTGCCATTTCATTAACGCCTCCGTTAATAGATACAAATTTATCGTTGTTATCTTTGCTTTGAGTTCTTATAATAACATTCACTTTTGAAGGCTTTTCACCTTCTTTCATGGTGTATAATTCACCGTCATATCCGAAACTCAAGATATTATTTCCCATACTTAGAAAGCGCACAGGGTGTAATTTGAAATTGGTTAACTGCTCATCTTGATTAGAATTACTAATATTCATTTTATGAACATTAAACGTTCCACTTTTTTCGCTTAAATAATACATGCTTTTTTCATCTTGTGAAAATATAGGATGTCTATCTTCTCCTTCGAAAGAAGTAATCATTTTATGAGTATTACTCTTAGTGTCATAACTCCAAATATCTCTAGTAATAGATGATTTATGGTGTTTACGCCATTCATTTTCACCACCTTTTTTATCATGATACAACATTGTACCACCATTTTTAGATACTTGAACATATTCTGCTGGTAGTGTTAATAATTGACTAACACGTCCTGCCGATGTTGGTACACTATATAGTTCTGGCTGTGATTTTGTAGGGTATTGTCTATGTTTTACATCATCTTGTCGTTGTGCTCCGAAAATAACATTTTGATTGTCTGCTGAAAAAGAAAATGGAATTTCATCATTAGAGTGAAATGTTAACCTTTTCGCTTCACCACCTCTAGCATCCATTATATATACATCAAAATTTCCATAACGATTAGAGGCAAATGCAATTGTTTTACTGTCTTTACTCCAAATGGCTTTATAATCGTGAGCCGTATGAAAAGTCAATTGAGTTGCATTACCACCAGCTGAAGGAACTTTATATAAATCACCTTTATAGGTGAAAACTATCTCTTTTCCATCGGGGGATATTGAGGAGTGTCTCAGCCAATTAGGATTCTCTTGAGAGAAGAGCTGAAATGTTAAAAATGTAAATAATATTGATAGGTGTTTCATTCTGATAAATTTTTGAGCAATCTACTAAATTGCAAAATCTAATTATGTTAATATAAGTTAAAATGAAACTTGATTTTTTTTCTTTTGTAAGAAGATTAAAAAGGCTTTGATTTATAGTTGGTTAGATGTTTTTATAACTCTGTTTTCATAAAAGTCGACTAAAATATTTTGTTTTATTGGGTAACAAATGGGGCTTTGGGGCACGTATTTGAAAAAGGGTTCGATATAACTTATAGTAAAGAAAACAAACGAAGGGAAAATTTGAACGAAAAAGAAAATTTTTAATATTTGAACCCTTTTCTTTTTTATTAAAAAAGTAATTGGCAATTGTTTTATAAACTGTTACTTTTGTCGGTATAAAATGAAATAAAAATGCCAACAACACAACAACTACAAGATTTTACACAACAAGTTCGTAGAGATATCGTACGTATGGTACATGCTGTAAATTCAGGACATCCAGGAGGTTCTTTAGGATGTGCAGAGTTTTTAACATGTTTATATCAAGATATAATGAGTTATTCTACTGATTTTGATATGGATGGTAAAAATGAAGATGTATTCTTTTTATCAAATGGTCATATTTCACCAGTATTTTATAGTGTTTTATCTCGTAGTGGATATTTTCCAGTAGCAGAATTAGCAACTTTTAGGAAATTAGATTCTCGTTTACAAGGACACCCAACAACGCATGAACACTTACCAGGAATTAGAATTGCATCGGGTTCTTTAGGACAAGGAATGAGTGTAGCTATAGGAACTGCGGAAGCAAAGAAGTTAAATGGAGATGATAAAATTGTATATTCTTTACACGGAGATGGAGAATTACAAGAAGGTCAAATTTGGGAGGCAGCAATGTATGCTTCAGCAAAGAAAGTAGATAACTTAATTGCAACTGTTGATTTAAACGAAAAGCAAATTGATGGTACTACAGATGAAGTATTAGCAATGGGTAGCTTAAGAGCAAAGTTTGAGGCTTTTGGTTGGGATGTTTTAGATATTAAAGAAGGAAATGATATAGATGCTGTTTTAAAGGGAATGGCAGAGGCAAAAGCTAAAACAGGAAAAGGAAAACCAGTATGTGTGTTATTACATACAGAAATGGGAAATGGAGTTGATTTTATGATGCATACTCATGCTTGGCATGGTAAGGCACCAAATGATGAACAATTAGAAGAAGCCTTAGCTCAAAATCCTGAAACGTTAGGAGATTACTAAGAATCAAATAGATAAATATAAATCCCACCTCGGTGGGATTTTTTTATGATTTTATTCACATTTAAGCGTAAGTAATACAGTAAATTTACGTCAGTAACCTTAATAAATTTAGAAAGAAATATGAAAATAGGTATTGTATGTTATCCTACTTTTGGAGGTAGTGGAGTAGTAGCTACCGAATTAGGAATGGCTTTGGCGGATAAAGGTCATGAAGTACATTTTATAACCTATAATCAACCTGTTAGATTAGATTTCTTTTCTCACCGATTACATTTTCATGAAGTAGTTTTAGAAGAATATCCACTATTTCAATACCAACCTTATGAATTGGCCCTATCCAGTAAAATGGTAGAAGTAGCAGAAAAGCATGGACTAGAAATATTACATGTACACTATGCTATTCCGCATGCTTATGCAGCCTATATGGCGAAACAAATGTTAAAGGAAAAAGGGATTAATATTAAGGTTATTACTACACTACATGGTACAGATATTACCTTAGTAGGAAGTCATCCTACTTATAAGACAGCGGTTGAATTTAGTATTAATAATTCAGATGAAGTAACTACGGTATCAAACAGCTTAAAAGAAGATACGTTACGTCTTTTTAATATTAAGAAAGAAATTAAAGTAGTGTATAATTTTATTGATGGAGAAAAGTATGAAAAGGCACATCAAGCAGAATGTAAAAGAATTGGTTTAGCGCAACCTGAAGAACGAATTTTAACGCACATAAGTAATTTTAGACCGGTTAAAAGAACAGAAGATGTTGTTAGAATATTTAATAGGGTTCAAAAGGAAATACCTTCTAAACTTTTAATGGTAGGAGATGGACCAGATCGTTTAAAAACAGAAAATTTAGTAAAAGAACTTGGAATTGAAGATAAAGTGTTGTTTTTAGGAAATAGTACAGAAGTAGCTAAAATCTTATGTTATTCTGATGTTTTCTTATTACCATCTGAAACTGAAAGTTTTGGTTTAGCAGCTTTAGAAGCAATGGCAGCTAGTACACCTGTTATTTCTACAAATGCAGGAGGTTTATCTGAAGTAAATGTAGGCGGGAAAACAGGGTACTTAAGTAATGTAGGAGAGGTAGAGGAAATGGCCGATAATGCCATTAAAATATTAAAGAATGATGAAACTCTTGAGTCTTTTAAGAGACGAGCTAAAGAGCACATAAAATTATTTACTTTAGAAAACATCTTACCAGTATACGAAGAGATTTATAAAATTTGTTCACCGACTTATTAATTAGTAAAATAATTCACTAATTAAAATATAGTATATTGCAAACCGTTCGAATCATCGAGCGGTTTTTTTTTGAAATCAATAGTATGTATAAAATAGGAGATAAAAAGTTAATCAATGCTTGGGCATTTTATGATTGGGCAAACTCAGTATATTCGTTAGTAATCAGTACAGCAGTTTTTCCATTGTATTATAGTGCTGTTACTGAAGGGAAATCAGTTCAATTTTTAGGGATGGAATGGGAACACCCCGATAGTTTGTACAGTTATGCATTGTCATTCTCATTTTTAGTGGTTGCATTTATTTCTCCAATTTTATCTGGTATTGCTGATTATACTGGTAGTAAAAAGAAATTTTTAAAGTTTTTCTGCTGGTTAGGAGGACTATCAGTAATGAGCTTGTACTTTTTTGACGGAATTGATACGGTTTGGATAGGAATCTGGTTTACTATATTGGCTAGTATAGGTTTTTGGGCGAGTTGGGTGTTTTATAATGCATATCTACCAGAAATAGCTTTGCCAGAACAGCAAGATAGAGCTAGTGCTAAAGGATTTATTTATGGTTATGTAGGATCTGTAATATTATTATTGATCAATTTAGGAATGATTATGTTTCCAGAGGCATTAGGGATTACTAAAGGTATGGCTTCTCGTATTTCTTTTGTAATGGTGGGAGTTTGGTGGATTGGTTTTGCACAAATTACTTTTAGACGTTTACCAGGAAACATTTACAATAAAAAACCTGAAGCAGATTATATCTGGAAAGGATATAAAGAATTACAAATAGTATTTAAAGAAGTACTAAATTATCCTACGCTTAAGCGTTATTTAGTGGCTTTTTTCTTGTTGAGTATTGGAGTACAGACCATTATTTTAATGGCGGCAATCTTTGGTTCTTCTGAATTAGGACTGTCTTCTACGAGTTTAATTGTAACAATCTTATTGGTACAAATAGTTGCTATTGCAGGTGCATATTTCTTTTCAAGATTATCTGATAAGTATGGTAACTTTACAGCTTTAAAAATTACCATTGCCATATGGATGTTAGTATGTTTTACAGCGTTTTTATTAGATAAAAACCAAGAGAATGTAGCAACGTATTTTTATGGGTTAGGAGGGCTTCTAGGACTTGTACAAGGGGCTATTCAATCTTTATCAAGATCTACGTACTCTAAATTATTGCCAGAAACAGAAGATCATGCAACATATTTCAGTTTTTATGATGTAACAGAGAAAATTGCAATTGTACTTGGAACAGCTGTTTATGGGCTATTATATGCAATTACAGATTCAATGCAATGGAGTGTACTATGTTTAGCTGTATTCTTTTTAGCTTCTTTTATTATCTTAAGTACATTAAAGAAAACAAAATATGTGGAATAGAAACTAGTGTTGATAGTTTCTAATATCGAAAATAGCGCCTGAATCTAAGTAATTTGTAGTATCTATTGTGTAAATAGTATTTGCAACATATTCGGGAGTATATAGCTCATTGTTTTCTTTTAAATCAATAAAGCGTTGTAGGTTTTTAAAGTCAGCTTTATCTGTACTTCGAATTTGAGTTTGCATATTGGTGTCAACTACTCCTGGATATAACGAAACGCATTTTACACCATTTTCTAAATCGTTTTGTTCGGCTGCTATTGCTTTTGTCATCATATCGATTGCAGCTTTAGAAGTACAATAAATACTCCAACCTTCATAGGGGTTGGTAGCCGCTCCAGATGAAATATTGATAATTTGTTTTTTACAGGATAATTTTTGAGTAAGTTTTATAAACAAACTATTTAAAACTAGGGGGGTAGTGGTGTTTAATTGTATGGTTTTGGCTATGTCATCTGTGGCAATATTCTCTAGGTTAGAAATAGTACCCAATCTACCTGCATTATTTACCAATGTAATTGAGCTTATTTCAATAGTATCTAACTCATCAAATAACATTTTAAAAGCATGGTGTGTTGCCTTTACATCTGATAAATCAACGGAAATCTGAGTAACATTTTCAATGTCTGTAATACTTCTAGAAATTGAATATACTTTATGGCCTTCAGCGGCATATTTTTTTACCAATCCTAAACCGATTCCTTTGCTTCCTCCAGTAATAAAAATGATGTTCATAAAAGCAAAAATAAGAAATAAGATGCCATAGAGAAGGATAATAAATGGAAGGTTATTTGAAAAACTTCTTCGAATTTTCCAATTTGATGCTATTCGAAAAACTTCTTCGAATTTTCCCAATTTGATGTTATTTGAAAAATTCTATTCAATTTTCAATTTAAACTATTTGAAAAATTTCTTCGAATTTTTCTAATTTGATGTTATTTGAAAAACTTCTTCGAATTTTCCCAATGAACATCCATTTCAACAAGGGACATTTCAGAAAGTTCTTTACCTTCTTTTTTGGCCGCCTCTTCTAAGTATTGGAAGCGATTGATGAATTTTTTGTTTGTTTTTTCTAAGGCATTTTCTGGATTTACACCAATAAATCGAGCGTAGTTAATCATTGAAAAAAGTACGTCTCCAAACTCTTTTTCAATCTTTTCTTGATCGTTGTTTTTAATTTCAGAGTTTAATTCTTCTAACTCTTCTTGAACCTTTTCCCAAACTTGGTGAGGCTCTTCCCAATCAAAACCAACTCCAGCAACTTTATCTTGAATTCGGTTAGCTTTTACCATAGCGGGTAAGCTTTTAGGAACTCCTTCTAAAACAGACTTTTTTCCTTCCTTTAGTTTTAATTTTTCCCAATTTTGTTTTACTTCTTCTTCATTAGCTACTTCAACATCACCATAAATATGAGGATGGCGATCTATAAGTTTTTCTGAAATACTATTGGCAACATCTGCAATATCGAAAGCCTTTTTCTCACTTCCAATTTTAGCATAAAAAACGATGTGCAAAAGCACATCGCCTAATTCTTTTTTTATTTCGCTTAAGTCATCCTCAAGGATGGCATCCGCTAACTCGTAAGTTTCTTCAATAGTTAAGTGTCTTAAACTTTGTAAAGTTTGTTTTTTATCCCATGGGCACTTCTCACGAAGTTCATCCATAATATCTAACAAACGATTAAATGCTTCTAACTGTTGCTTACGAGTATTCATGTTTTTATTCTTCAGTTTCAGCTTCAGTAGCTAATTCGATAGTAGAAAAATCGAAACCAGCATTCACTAAAATGTTATACCACTGAACTACTTTTTTAATGTTTGAAGTATATACTCTTTCATCGTCGTAGTTTGGTAAAACCTCTCCAAAATAAGCTTGTAATTTGTTTCCGCTTTCTTTATGAGAAATAGCTTCTTTACCACCTTCCTTTTCAGCGATGTTTTTGAACACTTGTCCTAAAGGTACCTCTTCTTCGTAAGTGTAGATAGCAATATTATCTAATAAACTTACATTGTGAGTTGCAGTAATAGGAAAACGCTTTCCATCTACAATAGACTTAACGATTACTCCTGTTTTTGTTTGTGATAAAATCTCGTATAAACCTGGCTTACCTGTTACGGCTATAATTTTACTAAATTCCATATGTTAATGTTTTAATCTTGATGTTATATCAAGTTGTTATTATCTTTTTTTTGCATTAGGAAAACGCATCCTGTAAGGAGCAGTTATTTTTCCTTTTGAAATGTTTTCTAACTTCTTTTTGATCAATCTCTTTTTTAAAGAAGATAACTTATCTGTAAATAATACTCCTTCTATATGATCATATTCATGTTGAAAAACACGAGCAGCCATTCCGCTTAAAACCTCTGTATGTTTTTCAAAGTTTTCATCTTGATACTCAATCGTGATGGTTTCTTGACGAAATACGTCTTCATTAATATTAGGAATACTTAAACACCCTTCATTAAAAGCCCATTCGTCTCCTTCTTCTTTTACGATCTTTGGATTTATAAAAACTCTATTAAAGTTTTCTAATACTTTACGTTCTTCCTCATCCAAATCTTCGTCATCAGCAAATGGAGTAGCATCAACCAAGAATAAACGAATCGCTCGTCCAATTTGAGGTGCTGCTAAACCTACACCGTTGGCGTTATACATAGTCTCCTTCATATTAGCAATTAACTTGCTTAATTCAGGATAATCAGCGTCAATTTCTTTTCCTACTTTACGTAACACAGGGTCTCCGTAAGCAACAATAGGTAAAATCATTTAGTACTATTTTTATTTTAGTGGTTCGCAAAAGTACAAAATTAACGATAAGCCAATTTGTAAATTGCCAAGAATTTATTCACTATTGGTTATATAAATAGCTTTGTAAGATAATTGTGGCGCTAATTTCATCAACTAATGCCTTGTTTTGGCGTTGTTTCTTTTTTAATCCACTATCAATCATTGTTTGAAAAGCCATTTTAGAGGTAAAGCGCTCATCAACTCTTTTATAAGGGATAGAAGGGATTTCTTTTTCTAATTTCGTTATAAATGGAGCAATTAATTGTTCACTTTCACTATCGGTGTTATCCATTTGTTTGGGTTTACCAATAACAAACAATTCAACATTTTCTTTGGCTATGTATTCTTTTAAAAAAGGAATTAAATTATTGGTATCAACAGTGGTAAGTCCAGATGCAATAATCTTGAGTTCATCTGTAATTGCAATTCCTGTTCTTTTTTTACCAAAATCAATAGCTAAAATTCTACCCATATAAAAACTTTTGGCAAAGGTAATTGAAATTAAACAAGGAGTAAAAATCTGTTTAAAAAATGTATCTTCGCGATAAATATTGAATGCAATTTTATTTTTGCTGAAAATTTATTTTAAAAATGACAGAATTACAATCAATTATAGAAAAAGCTTGGGATAATAGAGAGCTTTTAAAAGAAGAAACTACTATAAATGCTATTAGAGAAGTAGTAAATTTACTTGATGCGGGTGAGTTACGTGTTGCAGAACCAGTAAATGACGGATGGCAAGTAAATGAATGGGTAAAGAAAGCGGTAGTCTTATATTTCCCAATTCAAAAAATGGAAACTTTAGAAGCAGGAATCTTTGAATACCATGATAAAATTCCATTAAAACGTGGTTATGAAGCAAAAGGAATTAGAGTTGTTCCAAATGCAGTAGCACGTCACGGAGCATATATTTCTGCAGGTACTATTTTAATGCCTAGTTATGTTAATATTGGGGCATATGTAGATGAAGGTACCATGGTAGATACATGGGCAACCGTAGGATCTTGTGCACAAATTGGAAAAAATGTACACTTATCAGGAGGAGTTGGTATTGGAGGAGTTTTAGAGCCTTTACAAGCAGCTCCAGTGATTATCGAAGATGGTGCTTTTATTGGATCTCGTTGTATTGTAGTAGAAGGAGTAAGAGTAGAGAAGGAGGCAGTATTAGGTGCTAATGTAGTATTAACTATGAGTACTAAAATTATTGATGTTACCGGTGATGAGCCAGTGGAGATGAAAGGATTGGTTCCTGCACGTTCAGTAGTGATTCCAGGAAGTTATACAAAGAAATTTGCAGCTGGAGAATATCAAGTTCCTTGTGCATTAATTATTGGTAAAAGAAAAGAAAGCACCAATAAGAAAACTTCATTAAACGATGCTCTTAGAGAGTACGATGTAGCTGTTTAAAAAACTATTGTTTTATGCAAATAGATGCTGTAGTCTTATGGGTAGATGGTGGTGATGTGAATCATCAGAAGAAAATGATGAAGTACTTGGGTAAAGATGTAGATGTTACCTCTAGAAAAGTACAAGATCGATTTAATCAGGTAGAGGAAATTGAGTTTACCATAAAGTCTATTATTAAGAATGCTCCTTATATAGAGAACATTTACTTGGTAACAGATAATCAAACGCCTACTTTTTTAAAGAAGGAAGAACTACCTAAGGTTAAGTTAATTGATCACATGGATATTTTTGGTAGTTATCAAAAGTATTTACCAACATTTAACTGTTTACCCATAGAAACAGTAATGGCTAATATTCCAAACCTTTCAGAACATTTTATATATTTCAATGATGACTGTTTCTTGATTAATAAGACGAAAGAAACAGATTTTTTTGTTGAAGGAAATCCAGTATTGAGAGGTAAATGGACAAAATTTTATGAAGATATCTGGATTAGAGAATTCTTCAATAAAGTATTAAAAAAGAAAAAGAGAGTATACGGTTATAAATTAGGGCAACAGAACATAGCCAAGAGTTTAGGTTTCAAAAAATACTTTAAGTTCGATCATACTCCACATCCACTTAGGAAGTCAACGATAAAAAAGTATTTTGAAGAGCATCCAGATATGGAAGAACTGAATGTAAAACATAGATTTAGACATCCAGATCAGTTTACCTTACAAGGATTGGCTAATCATATAGAGATAAAGAATAAGACCTGTGTGTTAAAGAACGATTATCAATTACTTTACATTCAGTCTTATAAGAAAGCTTTGTTATATTATAAAATGTTATTCTTTTTAAAGAGAAGGAAAGCATTGTTTATGTGTTTGCAGAGTTTAGATAAAGCGGCACCCAATAAGCTAGCTTTTTTTAAGGAACAACTTACCAAAATAATCAAATAAGAAGTTAGTTATTGTTTACACTAACGGAATAAATTAGTAATAAAAATATCAGAGAACAATGAAAGTTTTAATTTGGAACGATTTTATCTTGAAGGCTAGAAAAGGTGGCCCAACAACGTATTTATATAACCTTCGAGAATCTGTTAAAGCCAATAAGATAGATAATGTTACTTTTTTAAATAATAAAGAAGCTAAGGAGAAGCTAGTTAGTTCCCCAAAATTTACTAATTTTTACAAAAAACATATTGTAAGTAATCTATTTAGACTTTTAAAAGGAAAAGACTTTGAAGCTCAAAATAGAAAGGAAAAAATTATAAGACGTCGTACGAGTCATGGTAAATTGCCAGCTGAAATAAATCTAGACGATTATACGCATATTCATTTTCATACGACTTCTGCATTTTATAAAAATGCTCATTTACTAAAAGACTTTAAAGGAAAAACCCTTTTAACTTCTCACTCTCCAAAAGCGACGCATATGGAGGTTATTGAGGAGTTTTTATCAGGAATTGAATTAAACGAAGATGAAAAGCAAAAATTTGAGGAAGTAGATAGATTTTCTTTTGAAAATGCAGATTA
Source organism: uncultured Tenacibaculum sp. (assembly GCF_947498805.1). Lineage (GTDB taxonomy): Bacteria > Bacteroidota > Bacteroidia > Flavobacteriales > Flavobacteriaceae > Polaribacter. The sequence continues at coordinate 86,521 of NZ_CANMLT010000002.1, forward strand.
TGTAGTATTCCCGTGTAAAGAAGCGCAAGAACCTTATTTTAATTCTTGGGATAAGTACAAGGATATTACTTTAAAAAATGATGTAAAAGAGTTTTTAACCTGTACGTTAGAATCTAAAATTACTTTAAGTAGAGAAGAGGTTTTTGCTAAATATAATATTCCTGAAGATGCTTTTGTTATTACGTATTTTGGACGTCATAATGAAGTAAAAGGGTATGACATTTTAAAAGCTTTGGGAGAACGAATATTACCAAAACATAAGAATGTCTATTTCTTGTTGGCAGGAAAAGAAGCCCCGATAGTAGGATTAAATCATGAAAGATGGATTGAAGTAGGATGGACGCAAGATCCGCATTCCATTGTTGGAGCTTCTGATTTATATATTTTGCCAAATAGAGAAACATTTTTTGATTTAGCTTTACTAGAAGTTTTATCAATTGGTACCGTTAGTTTGGTAAGTAATACTGGAGGAAACAAATACTTTAAAAGATTACCAGAGGAAGAAACAAAAGGAATGTTGTTTTTTGATCAAAACGATTTAAATGATTTGGAAGCTAAATTTAATCAAGTTTATTCTGGATCGTACAGTAAAGAGTGGAACAAAGAATTATTTGAAAAGTATTTTAACAATTCACATTTTGCACCGAATTATTTAAAAATGATTGGTGAATTAAAATAGAACTATGATGTCTAAAAAATATGATTACCTAATTGTAGGAGCAGGTTTATATGGAAGCGTTTTTGCACATGAAGCTACTAAGAAAGGAAAGAAGTGCTTAGTAATTGATAAAAGAACGCACAGAGGAGGTAATGTTTATTGTGAAAATAAAAACGGAATAAATGTTCATAAGTATGGAGCACATATTTTTCATACAAATGATAAAGAAATTTGGGATTATTTAAATCAGTTTGCTGAATTTAATAATTATATAAACTCACCCGTAAGTATTTCAAAAGGAAAATTATACAATCTCCCTTTTAATATGAATACTTTTAATCAATTATGGGGAGTTACCAAACCAAGTGAGGCAAAGCAAATTATTGACGAGCAAGTTGCTAAATATGGTGTTAAGAAGCCACAAAACCTAGAGGAACAAGCATTGTCATTGGTTGGTAAAGATGTATATGAAGCTTTAATAAAGGAATATACAGAAAAGCAATGGGGAAGAAAAGCTACGGAGTTACCTGCTTTTATCATTAAAAGATTACCTCTAAGATTTACGTTTAATAACAATTATTTTAGAGATAAGTACCAAGGAATTCCAGTAGGAGGATATAATGTAATTATTGAAGGACTTCTTAAAGATATTGAAGTTAAGCTGAATGTAGATTTTTTTGAAGATAGAGAAGAATTAGAAAAGTTAGCAGATAAAGTTGTTTTCACCGGTAAGATTGATGAATATTTTGACTACCAATATGGTGAGTTAGAATATAGATCATTACGTTTTGAGCATGAAGAATTGGAAATGGATAATTACCAAGGAAATGCAGTAGTGAATTATAATGATTTAGAATATAAGTTTACTAGGATTATAGAGCATAAGCATTTTGAGTTTGGTACTCAAAAAAACACAATTGTTACTAGAGAATATCCAGAAAAATGGGATAGATCTAAAGAAGCGTATTATCCAGTAAATGATACAAAAAATTCAGAATTATATAATCAATACAAAAAGCTATCTGAAACTAAAGGGAATGTGATTTTTGGAGGTAGATTGGCTGAGTATAAGTATTATGATATGCACCAGGTTGTGGGAGCTTCATTGGCAAGAGTAAAAAAAGAATTGGCATAAATGGAAAATGTTTTAGCTGATCTTCAGCAAGTTTTACATGATGGAAAAACAATTCTATATCCTACCGATACGGTTTGGGGTTTAGGGTGTGATGCTACGAATAAAGAAGCGGTTCAAAAGATTTATTCGATAAAAAATAGAGAAGAATCTAAGAGTTTAATTATTCTAGTAAGTTCTATTGCTATGCTAAAAGAATTTGTTTCTGAGATTCCTGTAAAAGCTTTGAATATTTTAGAATCAGCTACAAAGCCAACTACTATAATCTATCATAATCCGAAAGGATTGGCATCAAATACGATAGCGTCTGACAATACTATTGCTATTAGAATTCCTGATAGCGAGTTTTGTATTGAAATGATTGACTTGTTTGGAAAGCCCATTGTTTCAACTTCTGCAAATATTAGTGGAGAACCAACTCCAAAGTCTTTTTCAGAAATAAGTGAGGCTATTTTAAATAGTGTAGATTATGTGGTAAATTTGCAGCAGGATAAAGTAAATGAAAAGTCATCTACCATCTTAAAAATAGATGGAGATGATATTATTGTGATTAGAGAATAATATATGCAGCAATATTTTAAAGAAGCTATTTCTAACGAAATATTTGAATATATAACAAAAGCATCAACTGAATTAGGGCTTGAATCTTATGTAATTGGAGGTTTTGTAAGAGACTACATTTTACAAAGAGGAAGCGCTAAAGATATTGATGTTGTTACTATTGGAAGTGGTATTGAATTGGCACAAAAAGTAGCCGAGTTACTTCCAAATAAACCAAAAGTACAGGTTTTTAAAACCTATGGTACGGCAATGCTACGTTTTAAGGAAATTGAAATTGAATTTGTAGGTGCTCGTAAAGAATCTTATACCGAAGATAGTAGAAATCCTGAGGTGTCAGAAGGAACTTTACAAGATGATCAAAACAGAAGAGATTTTACCATAAATGCATTGGCTTTAAGTTTAAATGAAGGTAATTTAGGAGCTTTATTAGATCCTTTTGGAGGGATTTCAGACTTAGAGAACAAAATCATTAAAACTCCTTTAAATCCGGATATAACTTATTCTGATGATCCTTTAAGAATGTTAAGGGCTATTCGTTTTGCTACACAATTAAATTTTATAATCGAAGAAGAATCTTTAGAAGCCATTACCAGAAACGCTCATAGGATTGAGATTATTACCAAAGAACGAATTGTTGTAGAATTGAATAAGATTTTAGCTTCTCCAAAACCTTCAATTGGCTTTTTACTATTGGAAAAAACAGGTTTGTTAAAACGAATTATACCTGAACTTACCGATTTAAAAGGAGTAGAAGATGTTGAAGGACAAAAACATAAAGATAATTTTTATCACACGTTAGAGGTAGTAGATAATATTTCTGAGAATACAGAAGATGTTTGGTTGCGTTGGGCGGCTTTATTGCATGATATAGGAAAGGCGCCAACGAAAAAGTACCATCCAAAAATAGGGTGGACCTTTCATTCTCATGAATTTGTAGGTTCTAAAATGACATACAAGCTTTTTAAGAGGCTACGTTTACCATTGAATAATAAGATGAAGTTTGTACAAAAGATGGTATTGTTAAGTTCAAGACCTATAGTACTAGCTTCAGAAGTTACGGATTCTGCAGTAAGAAGATTGGTCTTTGATGCTGGAGATGATGTAGAAAGTTTAATGACTTTATGTGAAGCGGATATTACAACGAAGAATCCAAAGAAGTTTAAACGTTATCATAAAAACTTCGAGATTGTACGTAAGAAAATAAAAGAAGTAGAAGAACGAGATAGAGTACGTAATTTTCAACCACCAATTACAGGAGAGGAAATTATGAAAACTTTTAATTTAACACCTTGTAGAGAAATTGGTCAGATAAAAGAAGCTATTAAAGAAGCTATTTTAGATGGTAAAATTCCTAATGAATATGAAGCGTCTTATCAATTCATGATAGAAAAAGGAAAGAAGTTAGGATTAAAAATAGAAGCATAAAAAAAGAGAAGTTTTAAACTTCTCTTTTTTATTTATAATACTTTATAAAGATTGCATCTCTACTAATTTTTTATAAGTTCCGCTTTTAGCTAACAGTTCACTGTGCGTTCCTTGCTCAACGATTTTTCCTTTTTGCATCACTACAATGAGATCTGCCTTTTGAATGGTTGATAAACGATGCGCAATAACTACTGAAGTTCTGTTTTGCATCATTTTTTCTAAAGCTTCTTGCACTAATTTTTCTGATTCTGTATCTAAAGCTGAAGTTGCTTCATCTAAAATCATAATTGGTGGATTCTTTAAAACGGCACGTGCAATACTTAAACGCTGTTTTTGTCCACCTGATAATTTACCACCACCATCTCCTATATTTGTATCATATTGATTTGGTAAACCTTCAATAAACTCATGTGCATTAGCCACTTTGGCAGCAGCAATAATTTCTTCATTTGTTTTATTGTCCAGTCCAAGCGTAATATTATTCTTTACACTATCGTTAAACAATATAGAATCTTGAGTAACTAAACCTTCTAATTGTCTTAAGGAGTGTTTTTTAATATTTTTAATATCAATCCCATCAATTTTAATACTTCCTTCATTGACATCGTAAAAACGAGTTAACAAGTTAGCAATGGTAGATTTTCCACTTCCAGATTGTCCTACTAATGCAACCATCTTCCCTTTAGGGATGGTCAATGAAAAGTCTTTTAAGACATAATCGTCTGCATATTTAAAAGAAATATTGTCTAAATGAATATCTGAGTTAAAATCCTTTTTGTCAATAGCATTCTCAGCATCTTCTAAAGGATTTGGAGTTTCAAGAACTTCCAAAACTCTTTCTGCTGCTGCATTTCCTTTTTTAATATTGTAGTTTGCTTTAGAAATTGCTTTTGCTGGCGTTAAAATATTATAGGCTAATCCTAAGAAAACAATAAACGTGTTTCCAGTGATACTTTTTTCTACCAATACTAAGTTTCCTCCATACCAAAGTAGAACTCCAAAAACCATAATACCCAAAAATTCACTAGTTGGACTAGCTAGGTTTGTTCTATTTAGCAATGAATTAAGGAATTTCTCAAATCTACTAGTGGAATCAGAAAATTTCCCTTGAAATTCATTTTCGGCATTAAAGGCTTTGATAACCTTTAAACCACTTAAGGTCTCTTCTAATAAGGACAAAAAATATCCTTGCTCTTTTTGAACATTATCAGATTGTCTTTTTAAGCTTTTTCCAATTCTTGAGATTACTAGCCCAGCTATTGGTATGAAAACAAAAATGAAAATGGTCAATTTTGGACTTAAAAAGAGCATATATAGCACTGTGAAAATAATAGTTAAAGGTTCTCTAACTAATAGTTCAAGCATAGATAGGAAAGAATGCTGTATTTCTAAAACATCGGTACCTATACGAGCCATCATATCTCCTTTTCTTTTCTCAGAAAAATAGGAAACAGGTAACTCTATAGTTTTTTTATATAAATCATTTCTAATATCCTTTAAAATTCCGTTTCTAAGAAAAGTAATATTGTAAAGAGCTAAATAGTTAAATAAATTTTTCAGTAAGAAAACAACCGATATAAGAATAATTACAGCAAGTAATGCTTTAGATGGGTCTTCTCCTAATAATCGTTGAACTTGATAAGTAAATAAATCATTGATGAATTTACCTGTGTTTTCGTAATTTTTAAGTAACGGCTCAACTGTAATAATTTCAGCTTCTTTTGGTTGAAATATTACTTTTAATAAGGGCATTAAGACAATAAATGATAACCCTGAAAATATGGCATATAATATATTGAAGAAAATATTAAGTATTCCGTATTTTTTATAGGGTTTGGCGTATTTTATTATCTTTTTAAAATATTCCATTTATAAATTTAATTCTTTAATTATGCGTTGAATTTTAGCATCTAAATTAGTTTCTACTTCTTTTGCATTTTCAATAGAATCTAAGGCATTATTTACACTAAAATAAAACTTAATTTTAGGCTCTGTTCCACTTGGACGCGCCGCTATTTTAGTTCCATCTTCAGTATGATAAATCAATACATTCGACTTAGGAACATCAATGGTATTTTCTTCTCCTGTTAGTAAGTGTTTCTTAGTTGAAGATTGATAGTCGTATAAAAATTCTACTTTAGAACCATCTATTTCTGTTAATGGGTTTTGACGCAAGTCAATCATCATTTGCTTAATTTGCTCCGCACCATCCATTCCTTTTTTTACCAAAGAAATTAAATGCTCTTTGTAAAAAGAATGTCTTGTATAAAGGGCCAATAACTCTTGATAAAATGAACTATTATGTGCTTTAGCGTTAGCTGCAATTTCACAAGCTAATAGGGCAGAGGTAACAGCATCTTTATCACGAACAAAATCACCTACCATATATCCAAAACTCTCTTCACCACCACCAATAAATTCTAGTTCAGGGAAATCTTTGATGTTCTTTGCAATCCATTTAAATCCTGTTAGTCCTACTTTAGTTTCAACACCATATGAATCGGCAATATTATTTACTAAATTAGAAGAAACAATTGTTGAACCAACAAATTGCTTACCGTTTAATTTTCCTTGTTTTTTCCAGTCATTTATTAAGAAATCAGTCATCATACTCATGGTTTGATTTCCGTTTAATAATTTCATATTGCCATCAGTATCACGTACAGCAATTCCAATTCTATCAGAATCAGGATCGGTACCTAAAACAATATCAGCACCAATTTTATTTGCTAAATCAACAGCCATTTGTAAAGCTTCTGGCTCTTCTGGGTTTGGAGATTCTACAGTTGAAAAATCACCATCAGGTATCGCTTGTTCTTCTACTAGAGATACTTGGGTATATCCTGCACGTTTTAAAACTTCAGGAATCAATTTAATTGAAGTACCGTGTAATGAAGTGAAAACAACTTTTAAATCTTCTCTTCCTTGAATATCAAAAGTTCCATTCTTTAATGAAGCTTTCCAGAAAGATTCATCAATTTCACTTCCTATTAATTCAATTAAATCAGATTTAGAGTCAAAGTTTATTTCAGAGAAATCTAAACGATTTACTTCATTAATAATTTCTTGGTCTTGAGGAGGAACTATTTGTCCACCATCATTCCAATAAACTTTATATCCGTTATATTCAGGAGGGTTATGTGAAGCGGTCAATACAATTCCAACATCACAACCTAAATGGTTTACCGCAAAAGATAGCTCTGGAGTAGGGCGCATGTCTTCAAATAAATACACCTTTATGTTGTTTGCAGAAAGCACTCCGGCAACTACATCTGCCAACCACTTACTATCATGACGGCAATCATAACCTATGGCCGCTTTTAGTTCTTTATTAGGAAAGCTTTGATGTAAATAATTACTTAAACCTTGAGTAGCTTTACCTAAAGTATATTTGTTAATTCGATTAGTACCAACACCTACAACACCGCGCATACCACCAGTACCAAATTCTAAATTTTTATAAAAACTCTCAGTTAGTTCTTCTGAGTGGGTATCAATTAATTGTTGAACCTTATGTTGTGTTTCTGAATCAAAAGAATCAGAAAGCCATTGTTTTGCTTTGTTTAAAATCTCTTTCATGTGTCAAATTAAAAAACGTACAAAGGTACGCGTTTAAAAATTGAGTTCTTCTCGTATTTTGTAATGTTTCTGTTGAGGGTTACTTTTAATAATCAATTCACCTAAGAACCCAGCTAAGAATAGAAGTGTACCCAAAATCATTGAAGTTAGGGCAATATAAAACCATGGATTACTAGTAACCAGAATAGTTTTGAGTCCATTAGATAGTTTATATAGCTTCATAACACCTATATAGGCAGCAGAAAAGAAACCAAAAATAAACATTAATGTTCCCCATAAACCAAAGAAGTGCATGGGTCTTTTTCCGAATTTAGAAAGGAAAGAAATGGTAATTAAATCTAAAAAACCGTTTACAAAACGATCCATTCCAAATTTGGTAACTCCATATTTTCTGGCTTGGTGTTGAACTACCTTTTCTCCAATTTTATTAAAACCTTCATTTTTAGCTAAAACAGGAATATAGCGATGCATTTCACCACTTACTTTTACGGTTTTTACCACTTCGTTTTTATAGGCTTTTAAACCACAATTAAAATCATGAAGTGTTAAACCAGAAGTTTTACGAGCTGCCCAATTAAATAATTTAGAAGGAATGTTTTTGGTAACGACATTGTCGTAACGTTTCTTTTTCCAACCAGAAATCAGGTCATACTCTTCCTTAATAATTAAGTTATATAGTTCGGGAATTTCATCTGGACTGTCTTGTAAATCAGCATCCATAGTAATAACTACATCACCTTGTGCTAAGTTAAATCCGGCATCTAAAGCTTGCGATTTACCATAATTTCGTTGGAAACGGATTCCTTTAACTTGTGAATGCTTTTGTGTTAAATCTTTAATGATCTTCCAAGAAGTATCAGTACTTCCATCATCAATAAAAATAACTTCATATAAAAACTGATTGGATTGCATAACTTTTGCAATCCAATCATATAATTCTTGTAAAGATTCTTCTTCGTTAAGAAGTGGTATTACTACCGATATATCCATGTACTATTATCTAAGTTGTTCAGATTTTCAAAGTTAAGAGTCTTTTGTTGACTTTACAACTTTTTGAATCTTAAACTCTTCTTAATAGTCGTTTTCTTCTGTTTTTTTCATTATCGCAGCAACTATTGCCGAAACAATAAAACCAAAGAAAGCAGACATTCCTAAGATTAAAGCTGAAATTATCCCTGGGCTTTGAAATTTTTTCGAAGACTCAGTAAAAGATTCAATTTGTTCTTCAGTTAATCCTGCATCTGCCCAAGCTTGTTGTTGAACTTGCATAGCTAATTCTTGGAAACCAGGATCGATAACATTAGTAAAAAGTAATGTGTAAACAAGAGAAATAACACCACTAATCATGGCTATTCCCATTCCTATTTTTAATCCTTGTCCCCATGAGATAAGATCATTATTACTATTTCTATATTTTTTAATACCTATTATAATAAAGGCTATTAATCCAGCAAACCATACTAAAGTGTTAATCCAATTAAATTTTAATAATAGTCCAGAGGCCCATAAAATTAAATGAATAATAGATCCTAATAAACCTAAATAAAGTCCGTAGTTTAAAATAATACTTTTACTGTTTGTTTGATTGTCCATTGTGTAATTTTAGTTAGTTATACAAATATATTCTTTTTTAATGTTGAACACTTTTTAAAAGATAAACTTGAAAAAAAATTCATAACAATCAATTAGTATTCAAAAACTTAGAAATGTTACAGTTTTTTTATACTTTTTTTGTTTGTTTTTTAGGAAAAAATGGTTGTATCTTTGCAGCGGCGAGTTCTACACAACCAGCTCCCTTTGAATCCCCCAGGGCGGGAACGCAGCAAGGGTATTAGGTCGTAGCGGTGTGATGTAGGTAGCTCGCCATTTTTTGTACCCTTATTTTTCCTTATCAATTTCATATTTTTCTTTTTCTTGTTTGGTGCTTCTAGGATGGAATTGTTCTACCGTTTTTATTAAGTGAGTTGTATCTAAATGAACATATATTTCTGTTGTGGTAATGCTTTCATGTCCAAGTAATTGTTGAATAACACGTAAATCTGCACCATTTGATAGTAAAAAGGTAGCAAATGAATGACGAAGCGTATGTGGCCCAATACTTTTTTTAATATCAGCTTTTTGGGCATGTTCCTTCAGAATAATAAATATCATTTGACGTGTTAATCGTTTTCCGCGTCTGTTTAAAAATAAGATATCTTCTTCATCTTTTTTAGGAATGATGAGTGAACGAGTTTCACTAATGTAAAATTCTAAAAGTTGGATGGTGGATATATGAATTGGAACAAAACGATATTTATTTCCTTTTCCTAGTATTCTTATGTAACCATCTTCAAAAAATAAATCTGAAAGTTGCAAATTGATAAGTTCACTAACACGAAGTCCGCAACTATATAAAGTTTCAATAATAGTTTTGTTTCTTTCTCCTTGAGGGTGACTTAAATCTATGGCAGCAATGATTTTATCAATTTCATCTCGACTAAGTGCATTGGGAAGTTTTCTGCCAATATTAGGGCTTTCAATTAAATCGGTTGGATTGTCTTTTCTGTAATTTTCAAACACTAAATAGTCAAAAAAACTTCGCAATCCAGAAATTAATCTCGCTTGACTACGGGCTCCAATTTTTTTACTTGTTTCATAAATAAATTGTTGAATGGTATCTGAATTTATATTATTAGGAGATATATCAAGTTCAGCAGCTTTTAAAAAATTAACTAGCTTTTTAATATCTCTTTGATAGCTCTCAATTGAGTTTTGAGATAGTCCTCGTTCAATTTTTAGGTAATTTAAGTAGTCGGTTAAAGCTAGTTTCCATTTCATAATAATATGTTAATATACTGGTTTTAAGACTGAAAAAGTTGTCTAGTTTTAAAAATAGGTTAATTTTGGTGTTAAATTTAAAACTATAAATTAAAAATTATGAAAAAATTATTGTTAGTAATTGCTATGGTAGCAATTGGATTAACTGCTCATGCGCAAGACGGAACATTTAACGTTGGAGCTAATATAGGATTACCTTCAGCAGATGCAGATACAGCTTATGATTTTGCCTTTAGTTTAGAAGCGAATTATTTATTTGAAGTATCTGATGAATTTAAAGTAGGACCTTCTTTATCATACGCTCATTATTTTGGAGATATTAATGACGCTTCTTTTTTACCAATTGATGCAGCAGCGCGTTTTGATGCCTCAGAAAAAATTGTAATTGGTTTAAATTTAGGATATGCAGTTGGACTTAGTCCAAATGGAAATGATGGAGGTTTTCACTACAGACCATCTGTTGGATACAATATTGCTGAAAATACAACAATCCAAGCTTCTTATTCAGGAGTAAGTGTAGAAGGAGGAACTTTTGCAAATATTGGATTAGGTGTTGTTTTTGGATTGTAGTTTACAAACACTAAAATAGAATTAGAAAAGAGCTCTAGTAGCTCTTTTTTTTATGTGTTAAAAATGAGTCAGTTATCTTTTTTTTAAGATTTAAATGTTAAAAAAACTTGTGCTTTCGTTAAAACCACTCTAAATTCGCGTCAAATTTTAAGAAAAAATTAATTTAAAAATTATGAAAAAATTATTATTAGTTGCTATGATAGCAGTAGGTATTACTGCTAAAGCTCAAGAAACTTCTTTTGGTGCTGTTGCAGGTTTTAACAGTACAACAGTAAGTGCTTCTTCAAATGGAATTTCTGCATCTACAAGTGCTTCTGGATTTTATGTAGGTTTCTTTGCAGATTTCGAGGTTAGCGATAAAATTAGTATTGTACCTGAGTTACAGTATGTTTCTGCTTCTAAAAATGGAGAATCAATAAACGAAATAGCTTTACCAATTATGGCTAAGTATAATGTTTCTGAAAAGTTCTCTTTACAAGCAGGTCCAATGTTAGATTTAGTTGTTGATAAGACAAGTGATGAGTTTAATAAATTTGGTCTTGGTTTAGCAGCTGGTATTGGATATGATTTTACAGAGAACATTTTTGCTACATCTAGATATTCTTTTGGATTAACAAATAGAGTAGAAAACTCTAGTGTATCTACAAAAATGGGATTCTTCCAAATAGGTTTAGGATATAGATTCTAAAACAAAAAAATACATAGATAAAAAAGAAGGCTTTAAAAGCCTTCTTTTTTGTTTAACAATTGATGATAAATCAATAAAATAAAAATTTACAAATTATTAACTAGATTAATCTTGTTAGAAAGGTAAAATCGGATTACATTTGCGGCTTCAAATTTTAAAAATTAAATTAAAAAATTATGAAAAAATTATTATTAGTTGCTATGATGGCATTTGGTGTTGCTATGAATGCACAAGACGGAGGAGAGTTAAACGTTGGAGGTACAATTGGTTTACCTATTGGTGATTCTAGCGAAGCTAACGTTACTGGATCTATCGAAGCTAATTACTTATTCAATGTATCTGAAGATTTTAAAGTAGGACCTGCTGTTTCTTATTTACATTTTCAACAAGAAGGAGCTGATGTTGCGTTTTTACCATTAGCAGTTGCTAGTCGTTACAGCGTTTCTGAAAAGTTCGTAATTGGAGCTGATTTAGGTTACGGATTAGGTGTAAGACCTTCTGGATTTACTCAAGATGGTTTCTATTACAGACCAGTAGTTGGATACAAAGTAACTGACAAGATTACTATCCACGCTGACTATTCTAACGTAAGCTTAGATAATGCTACAGCTTCTACAATTGGATTAGGAGGAACGTATTCTTTTTCTTTCTAATTAAAGAAAAAAATACAACAAGAAAGCAGACATATTTTGTATATGCCTGCTTTTTTGCTTTTATAGAAAGAATAAAAAAGATTAAGTTTGTTACTTTAATTTAGTTTACAAAATGAAAAGAATAATAATCATTAACGGGCCTAATTTGAATTTACTAGGAAAAAGAGAACCAGAAATTTATGGATCCAATTCTTTTGAAGATTTTTTTGATAAACTTAAAGTAAAACATAATGATATTCAGCTTGAATATTTTCAATCTAATATAGAGGGAGAGCTAATAAATAAGCTACATGAGGTTGGATTCGAATATGATGGAATTATTCTAAATGCTGCGGCATATACACATACTTCGGTAGGAATAGGAGATGCTGTTAAAGGTATTGAAACCCCTGTTGTAGAGGTTCATATATCTAATATTCACGCTAGAGAAGAATTTAGACACACAAGCTTCATTGCACCTAATGCTAAAGGAGTAATTTTTGGTTTTGGACTACAAGGTTATGAATTAGCTATTGAAAGCTTTTTATAGAGATATACATAGCGAATAGCCAAGAATATAAATAAAGGAAGTATTGGATAGGTGAATAATTGCATTCTGGTAATCCATACAACTGGAATTAGTAGGATCAGCGTAAGTAATAAGACTACGTATTTTTTAATCCATTTTTTAGGACTTTCTTTTATCATTAGAAAAGCTACAATCAAATTGGGTGCAAAAGCCCATAGAAAATTAAAATTATTTGGAGCCGTAGAGTGGTTTGTAAAAAACCATAAAAAAACTACTAAAAACCCAATTATTCCAGTAATGAAAAACGTTAGAAAATCTAACCATTTCGTTCTTTTATTTTTCTTAAAGTCTCGGTAAGTTATAAAGATTCCGAATAAAGAGAGTACTAGGATAACTAAAAAAGGACTTGGTGTATCAGATTTAGACAATTTTTCTTCAAAATCTAATAGATTATTATTCTTTATTACAAGGTTTTCTTCTTTTGAATTAAGAACTACTTTAGAGTTTTTTAAAGCCAGAAACAAATAGTCTGGCAGGTATAGATACTCGCTTGGAGTGGCAATTTTATCTAACTTACTTCCAAGAGCAATGTTTATTCCTAAACTTCCCCAAGTGTTTGGGTGAATTTCTTTATTCATTAGCTCTCTTATAGATGTATCTTTTGTTGCAAAACTTTCATTGAAAACTAAGTTATTTCCTAAAACTTTTTGAATTAAATCTCTTGGTTTTGTAGCACAATTGTCAAAAAAAGGATCATAGAAATAGCTGGCGTTCTCAGGCAACGCATTTGTTTCTAAAATATTGAATAATTGATTTTTTTGCTCTTTTGTTAAATTTAGTATTTGCTCCTTTACCCAACGTTTATCCTGTTGAGAACTTTTAAGAGCTAAATAAAAAGGATATCGAGCTAATCGATATTTCATATATCCTTTAGTAAAATCTATATAAAAATTGGGGTTGTCAAAATTGATGATGCCATAATTATAAATTAAATCAATTTGTAGAACCGGATCTTTAACTCTAATAGCTGTATGTCCAAATTTTTCATATAATTCATTTCCAGGACCAGAAGTGATGATGCTAATTTGTGAAAGGTTTGATAGACTAAAATTAGATTGTGAAAAAACTAATTGAAAGATAAATAAACTAATAAATAAACTAATTTGTTTTTTTAGCATAATAAAGTTAAGGTCTCTAATGATTATTGAATGATTACTATTCAATTACAAATTTAAAAATAAGTGTTGTTGTATAAAATTTAGAATCTGATTTTCTACCCAAATATTTTCATTATTATTAAATGATTGTGCAAAACCAACATGTCCACCATATTTTGGGGTCATTAAATAGAAGTTCTGAAGGTTTTCCGCTTCTTTATAGGGATAGCATTCAGGTGATAAAAAACTGTCGTCTAGTGAATTAATTAAAAGAGTCGAGTGTTTTATTTTAGAAATATAAGGCTTAGAACTTGCTTTTTCCCAATAATCTTCTGAGTCTTTAAACCCAAAAACAGGAACTGTATATTGTTTTTCTAAATGACGGAACTTTGTGGCTTTGAACAGTAAATCTCTGTTTAACTTGAACTCAGGGAATTTGTTCGCTTTTTCTAATAGTTTTAACTTCATTGTTCTTAAAAACTCCGTCATATATAACTTGTTTTTAATTTTAGTAAGTTCTGCTTGTGAAGTTGTTAAATCTACAGGAACAGATACGGTAACTCCTCCTTTTACATTTTCAGGGATTGTATCATATTCGCCTAAATACTTTAAAGTCAAATTTCCTCCTAAACTAAATCCAACAATAACAATACTTTCATAGTTATAGTTGCTTGTTAGGTGGTTAATAATGAATTCAACATCATCAGTTTTTCCACTATGATAAGTTTCTAGTAGTAAATTGTCTTCCCCGCTGCATCCTCTTAAATTCATACAAACTACATCTATACCAGTTTGATTGAGTTTATTGGTCGTAGAAACCATATAATTCGATTGAGAACTACCTTCTAAACCGTGAATTAAAACGGCTAAATACTTAGAATTAACCGTAGAAAAATCTAAATCAATAAAATCATTATCCCAAGTGGTAACACGTTTTCTAGTATAGTTTACTTCGTCTTTCATAAATAAAGCTCTATAAACTGTATTAAAATGACCATTTTTAAAAGGTAGGCTTGGGTTAAAATCACATTGAATAATAGGCATATAGCAAATTGAGATTAAAAAATATTGTCGAAAGCAACTTAATTAGCTTGAAAATTAATAAAAAAATCATTCAATATTCCTATTTTCGTGTAAAAATGAACACGATATGAGTATTGTTAGGCATATTCCAAATTTATTAACCTTAGGTAATTTGTTCTGCGGAACTGTAGCAACGATTTTTGCTATTAAGGGGGATTTTTTCGCAACTGCATTTTTAGTAATTCTTGGAATTGGATTTGATTTCTTGGATGGATTTGCAGCTCGTTTATTAAAAGTTCAAGGAGAATTAGGAAAACAGCTAGATTCTCTGGCAGACATGGTTACAAGTGGAGTAGTACCAGGAATTGTAATGTTACAATTATTAGTAAATGCTATTGATAAAGACGCTGTTGGATACTTTGGAGTAGATGCTTATGGTAAATCGGGAAGTAACTTACCATATTTAGGAATTATATTGACTTTGGCAGCTTGTTATAGATTGGCAAAATTTAATTTAGATGAGCGTCAAACAGATAGTTTTATTGGAGTTCCAACGCCTGCTATGAGTTTATTTGTGATTTCTTTACCACTTATTGTGGAATACACAGATTATCATTTAGTGGTTGAATTAATCCAAAATCAATACTTTTTAATTGGGGTGATCTTATTTTTCAGCTTTATCATGAATTCTGAAATTCCTTTATTTTCATTAAAGTTTAAAAATTTCGGACTAAAAGATAATCTAGTTAAATATGTTTTCTTAGTACTTTCAATCGTCTTGTTGGTAGTGATTAAGGTAGCGGCAATTCCAACTATAATATTATTATATATTCTGATTTCATTAGTTCAAAATATGATGAAGAAATAATGAAAATAGAAATTTGTAAGAGTAGAGAAGAAGCTCATCAAATAGTTGACAACTTAAATAGCTACAATAAAGAAAAAGTAGATTGGATTTTATCTAACTTATATACTTCTATAGAGTTAATTGCTAGAAATGATGAAGGTAAAATTATTGGAGGAATACTTGGCGGAATAGGATATTATGCTGGTTTTTATATTAAAATCTTTTGGATTGATGAAAGCGAAAGAGGAAAAGGAGTAGGAGGAAAACTATTGCAAGAGGCTGAGAATATCGCTAGAGAAAAAGGAGCTAAGTTAGCAGTGGTAGATACGTTCTCTTTTCAGGCTGATGGCTTTTACCAACAACATGGTTATGAAGAATATGGTCGGATAACCGATTATCCTCATAAAGGGGATTACAATGTGTTTTTTAAAAAAGAATTAAAATAGAAAGAAATCAACAATTTGGTTACTTTTGCCTTTTTTTAATTTATAAATAATAAGAATGAAAAAAGGATTACTATTAATTGCAATGCTAGCAATAACTCTTTCAGCTAGCGCTCAAAAATTCGGTGTAAAAGGAGGTTTAAATTTTTCTAAAGTGAAAGTAAACACATTAGGTGTTTCTGCTTTTGCTGAAGGGAAAACAGGTTTTTATTTAGGAGGATTAGTTGATTTCAAACTAAGTGAGAAGTTTCATGTGCAACCAGAAGTATTATTTTCACTTGAAGGTTCAGATAATTTAGACTTTACATTTGTTAATATCCCTGTATTAGCTAAGTATTATGTAACTGAAAAATTAAATATTCAAGCAGGTCCACATTTTGGATTTATTTTAGATTCAGATGCAAATACAGATTCTTTAAAAACTTTAAATTTAGGAGTAGACGTTGGTTTAGCTTACGAATTAGATAACGGATTGTTTTTTGATGTTCGATACAATCATGGGATTTCTAATTTAGTTAAAGACGGTGTAGGAACAGAATTTTATGAAAGAGCCTATCAATTAGGTTTAGGATATAGATTTTAAATAAAGAAGGAGGGTTTTTAACCTTCCTTTTTTGTTTTAAATTGCTTTTTCTTTTCTAAAACTCCCTATGATAATATTCAAAGGGAATATTAAGAATATGGTTATTGGAAAAACAAGAAAAGAAATAGTTGTACTTATATCAACGAATGTGAGTCCATCTAGCAAAGGATGAGTATTCTTATAATAATTTCTAGGAAGATTATTATTGGTATGAAAATAAATTGAATAATATATAGCTCCCAGTGATACTAGTGTAAGAAGAACATGTATAATTGATAGAAATCGTAAGGGCTTTCTTTTAAATTTCTTAAGTAGATAATAAACTAAAGAAACAATAAAGAAGATTGTTGAAATTAATATAGAAAAATGATAGAGTGTAAAAACGAAATAGGTATCATGCACATTAATATCTAATGTTTTATCTCCTCCAAAGAGTCCTATAAAAAATATGAAGATGCTAAGTGTTAGAAAAAATAATTCAGGAGTTCTTGAAACAGCATATTTCAACATTAAAACTTCTTTTTCTTAAGCTCAAAGTCTTTTCCTAAATACACTCTTCTTACAGTTTCGTCTGCCGCTAATTCTTCTGGAGTTCCTTCTTTTAAAATACCACCATTGTACATCAAGTAAGTTCTATCTGTAATGGCTAATGTAGCTTGCACATCATGGTCAGTAATTAGAATACCAATGTTTTTATTTTTTAATTGTGCTACAATTCCTTGTATATCTTCAACAGCAATAGGGTCGACTCCAGCAAAAGGCTCATCAAGCAAAATAAACTTAGGATCAGAAGCTAAACAACGTGCAATTTCAGTTCTACGTCGTTCTCCTCCCGATAACAAATCTCCTCTGTTTTTACGAACGTGTCCTAAACTAAACTCATCAATTAGTTCCTCTAAACGTTCCTTTCTTTCTGCTTTAGTCCTGTCGGTAAATTCTAGAACAGACATGATATTGTCTTCTACAGATAGTTTTCTAAAAACTGAAGCCTCTTGTGCTAAATAACCAATTCCTTTCTGAGCACGTTTGTACATGGCATCAGTAGTAATTTCTTCATCATCTAAAAAGATATGACCATCATTAGGTTTTATCATCCCTACAATCATATAGAAAGAAGTAGTTTTTCCAGCTCCATTAGGACCTAACAACCCTATAATTTCACCTTGTTCTACTTCTAAAGAAATACCTTTTACGACTTTTCTACTACCATAGATTTTTTGTATGTCTTGTGCTCTTAATTTCATGTAAGTTTATAAGATATTAATGCTGCTAAATTAATGTAAAACGATTCGAGTAAAGCTTAATAATTTGTTAACTATTTTCTTCTAAAGCTTCCCAAAATTCAACGGCACGACGTAAATGAGGGATCACAATAGTACCACCTACTAAGGTAGCAATACTCATAGTTTCCATCATTTCTTCTTTTGTAACACCATTTTTATGAGCCGTTTCTAAATGGTATGCAATACAGTCATCACAACGTAATACTGCTGAAGCAACTAAACCTAAAAGCTCTTTAGTTTTTACTGGTAAATGCCCTTCAGCATATGCATTCGTGTCTAAATTAAAGATACGCTTGATCACCTTATTATCTGAAGATAATATCTTTTCGTTCATTTTAGAACGATAGTCGTTAAACTCTTGGACTTTTTGTGACATTTTTCTGTTGTTTTTTAATTACAAGACTAGATATATGAATACTAATCTCATATAATATCATAATTGGCACAGTAACAATAACCTGACTAGCTACATCTGGAGGTGTAATAATAGCAGATAATATTAATACTAGTACCAAAGCATGCTTTCTGTATTTTCTTAAAAATTGTGGCGTTACTAAGCCTATTTTTGATAAGAAAAATATAACGATAGGTAGTTCGAAAAAAACTGCAACCCCTAACAATGTATTCGTAATTAAACTAATGTATGCTTCTAACTTAAAGTTATTAACTATAGAGTCACCAATAGAAAAATTGTAAAAGAAGTATACAGACATTGGTAAAATAACGTAGTAGCTAAATAATACTCCTAAAAAGAATAATAAAGAAGAAATAAAAATAAATCCTCTTGATTTTTTTCTTTCAGAGCTGTGTAATCCTGGAGATATAAATCTCCACATTTCCCATAATACATAAGGAAAAGCTATAACAAACCCTAAAATTAAAGAAGACCAAATCCCTGTCATTAATTGTTGTGTAGGGTTTAAAGCCTGTAAAGTTTGTTTGAATTTAATATTACAAAAGCTACTTTCAATTCCTAGAGAGGAAAAAGCCTCGCAAAAGAAACGATATGTTGCAAAATCTGGTTTTAAATGCGCAAGTAAAAATTCATTAAATACAAATTCAATATTTATGAAAATAATAATTGCTAATACAAATATTGCTGAAAAGCTTCGAACTAAATGCCATCTCAATTCTTCAAGATGGTCTAAAAAAGACATTTCCTTTTCTGCCATCTTAAAATATTCCTTCTTTAATTATATCATGTAAATGTACTACTCCTACATAGTTTTGGTTTTCATCTGTAACTAAAATTTGAGTAATACTATTATTTTCTAGCATATCTAAAGCATCAACAGCCATGGCATCTACATGAATAGATTTTGGGTTTTTGCTCATGATATCGTTTGCTGTTAATTCATCTATTTTAGTAGTTTTACTTAACATTCTTCGAATATCACCGTCAGTAATAATTCCAATAATCTTATCATTATCATCTACTACAGCGGTAACTCCTAATCGTTTTTCAGAAATCTCAATAATAACATTGGTTACTGTATCATTGATGGTTACTTTAGGTAATTGATTATTTTTAATTAAGTCCGAGACTCTTAGGTATAAGCGTTTTCCTAAAGCTCCACCTGGATGGTATTTAGCAAAATCGCTACTTGTAAATCCTCTTAATTCTAATAAACAAACTGCCAAAGCATCTCCCATTACCAATTGGGTTGTTGTACTTGTGGTAGGAGCTAAGTTATTAGGACAAGCTTCTTTGTCAACATGAGAATTTAATACGAAATCTGCGTTTTTCCCTAAATAAGAATCAGGATTCCCAGTGATTGCAATAATTTTGTTGTCTGAATTTTTTATTAAAGGTACTAAGACTTTTATTTCAGGAGTATTTCCACTTTTAGAAATACAAATAACAACATCATTTTTTTGAACAATTCCTAAATCTCCATGAATTGCATCGGCTGCGTGCATAAAAATAGCAGGTGTACCTGTTGAATTAAGGGTAGCAACTATCTTATTGGCAATATTCGCGCTTTTACCAATCCCTGTAATAATTACCCTACCATTGGCATTCAGTATGTAATTTACTGCGTCAGCAAAAGATTCATCTATTAAGTTTGCAAGGTTAGCAACAGCTGTACTTTCTAAAAGTATTGTCTCTTTAGCTGTGTTTAAAATAACGCTTCTTGAGTCTTTCAAGGTTATATTTTTTTGAGAAATTTTAAAGTGTAAAAATAGGAATATTTTAGATAGAAGTTGGTGTATAAAAAAAGAAACTTTTTCAGTTTTTATAAAAGGATTTTTTGTAACTTAGTTCGCATTTTTAATTTTTGAATTGAATGATGAATAAAGAGGAGACGGATTTATACGGTTCATTAAAGAAAATTTTTGGTTTTAACCAATTTAAAGGGTTACAAGAGGACGTGGTTAGTAGTATCTTGAACAACCAAAACACATTTGTAATTATGCCTACAGGAGGTGGTAAGTCGTTATGTTACCAGCTTCCAGCGTTAATGAAAGAGGGTACAGCTATTGTTGTTTCGCCTTTAATTGCATTAATGAAAAATCAAGTAGATGCCATAAGAGGTATCTCTGAAAAACATGGTATTGCACACGTTCTAAACTCGTCACTTAACAAATCTGAAATAAATCAGGTGATGAGTGATATAGAAAACGGTATAACGAAATTATTATATGTAGCCCCAGAATCCCTTATTAAAGAAGAGTATGTTGAGTTTCTAAGGAAACAAAAAATATCATTTGTCGCGATTGATGAAGCCCACTGTATATCAGAATGGGGACATGATTTTAGACCTGAATATAGAAATCTAAGAAACATTATTAAACAAATTGATAATGTTCCAATTATTGGACTTACTGCTACTGCTACAGAAAAAGTTCAGGAAGATATCTTAAAAACTTTAGGAATGACGGATGCTAAAGTGTTTAAAGCATCGTTTAACCGAGCGAATTTGTTTTATGAAGTAAGACCTAAAACAAAAGAGGTTGAAAAAGATATCATTCGTTTTATTAAACAGCGTCTTGGTAAATCTGGAGTAATCTATTGTTTAAGTAGAAAAAAGGTAGAAGAGATTGCACAAGTACTTCAAGTAAATGGTATTAACGCTGTTCCATATCATGCTGGATTTGATGCTAAAACAAGAGCAAAACATCAAGATATGTTCTTAATGGAAGAATGTGATGTTGTAGTGGCGACGATAGCTTTTGGTATGGGAATTGACAAGCCAGATGTACGTTTTGTAATACATCATGACATTCCTAAGAGTTTAGAAAGTTATTATCAAGAGACAGGTAGAGCAGGAAGAGATGGTGGAGAAGGTCATTGTTTAACATTCTATTCTTATAAAGACATAGAAAAGTTAGAAAAGTTCATGGCAAACAAACCTGTAGCAGAACAGGAGGTAGGGCATGCTTTATTACAAGAAGTCGTTGGATATGCTGAAACTTCAATGAACCGAAGAAAGTATATATTACATTATTTCGGAGAAGAATTTGATGAAGTGCATGGAGAGGGAGCAGATATGGACGATAATATGCGTAATCCTAAGAAAAAACATGAAGCTCAAGATGAAGTAGTAACACTTTTAGAGATTATTAGCAAAACTAATGAGATGTATAAACCAAAAGAATTGGTGAATACCATAATTGGTAGAGAAAATGCTTTACTAAAGTCTCATAAAACTACAGTACAACCTTTCTTTGGAGTTGGTAAAGACAAAAATGAGCATTATTGGATGGCCTTATTACGTCAAGTATTAGTGGCAGGATATATCAGAAAAGAGATAGAACAATATGGAGTTGTAAAGCTAACTAAAGAAGGTAAAGAGTTTAAAGCAAATCCAAGTTCATTTATGATGACCGAAAATCATGTGTATGATACAGATGATGACGGAACGATCATTACAAATACCAAATCTGCAGGCGGTGTTGATGATAAGCTAGTAGGAATGCTTAAGGATTTACGTAAAAAGGTGGGGCAGAAATTAGGTGTGCCACCGTATGCTGTTTTCCAAGATCCTTCTATAGACGATATGGCTTTGAAATATCCAATTAATCTTGAAGAACTTTCTAAGGTACATGGAGTTGGAGAAGGTAAAGCTAAAAAATATGGTAAAGACTTTATAAAGTTAATTGCTGACTATGTAGAAGAGAATGATATAATGCGTCCAGATGATTTAATTGTAAAAAGTACAGGAATAAACTCTGGGTTGAAATTATATATTATTCAAAATACAGATAGAAAACTTCCATTAGAGGATATTGCAAGTTCTAAAGGTCTAGAAATGGGAGAGCTTATTAAAGAAATGGAAGCGATTGTATTCTCTGGAACAAAATTAAATATAGATTATGCAATTGATGATGTTTTAGACGAAGATCAACAAGAAGAAATTCACGAGTATTTTATGGAGTCAGATACTGATAAGATTCAGGATGCTTTAGATGAGTTTGATGGAGATTATGACGACGAAGAGTTACGATTAATGCGTATTAAATTTACAAGTGACGTTGCTAATTAAGAATGAATAGTAAAGTAACAAAATATATAGAAGATAAAGATAAATGGACGCAAGAGTTAAATCTCTTGCGTTCTGTATTATCGAAATTACCTTTTGAAGAAACTATAAAATGGGGAGCACCAGTGTATGTTTACAAAGGGAAAAATATTTTAGGAATATCTGCTTTTAAAAATTATGTTGGGATATGGTTTTTTCAAGGACATTTCTTAAAAGATGAAGCTAAACTTTTAATGAATGCGCAAGAAGGAAAAACCAAAGCCATGCGTCAATGGCGTTTTGATTCTTTAGAGCAAATTGATGTAGATTTAGTAAAGACATATGCTTTAGAGGCTATAGATAATTCTGAAAAAGGATTAGAAATTAAGCCTCAAAGAAATAAAAAACCTTTGGTTATACCTTCAGAGTTAGAGGTGAAGCTAAATGAAGATGAAAAACTTAAAGCAAAATTTAATGAATTTTCTTTGAGTAAACAGAGAGAATTTGCAGAGCACATTGCTAGTGCTAAAAGAGAGGCAACAAAATTATCTCGTTTAGAAAAAATTATTCCAATGATATTGAATGGAATAGGTTTACATGATAAATATAAAAACTGTTAGTTTACGAATACTTTGTCTATAGTAGCAGTAGAGTCACAGCGAATCACGTAGATGTGTATTTTTTCTAAGGTTCCTTTCCCTGTTACGTAATATTCAGCACAAGGCTTTTGTCTTGGTTTACTTTTACCAAAATCAACATCAGCATTTTTTAAAAGAGATGAAATCATTGCAGTATCTATTTGATTAGATTCCATTACAGCTTTTGCTTCTTCTGAAAATAAACGTTTCTTAATACGAATGGTTTTAAGGGTACGTGCGTCCATTCCATAATCAAAAGAAACATCTTTTTGCTTCCAAAAATAAGCCACACCAACAGAGCCTAAAGCTACTCCTATTAAATAGTATCCAAAACGTTTAAGTAATCGCATGATTTTGATTTTATGACTGCAAAAGTATTGATAAAAATGAAATCAATATAAAGAGAATATGAAAAAAGTATAAATTCTTTCAAAAGAAATAGGGTGTTTGATTTTTTACTTGTACAACTAATAGTAAATAACACGTACAAATAAAAACACCCCTTATTCATGAAAGAACAATTATTATTCTCAATACTTGGTTTTTTAACTAGTTTTTATACCTATTCTCAAACTTTTACAGAACTCAATACAGCAAACTTAACCGATCTTTCTAATAGCTCTGCGGTTTGGGGTGATTATGATAATGACGGTGACTTGGATGTCTTATTAACAGGATTAGATTCCCGTGTATCAAATAGAAAATATTCGAAAATATATACGAATAATAATGGAACTTTTATTGAGCTTGCTAATGCTAATTTAGTAGGAGTAGCATTTGGTCGTTCTGCTTGGGGCGATTATGATAATGATGGGGATTTAGATATTTTATTAACAGGTCAATCTGCCAGTGGAAATATTTCAAAAATATACACAAACACAGCAGGAACTTTTACTGAGCTTGCTACGGCTAATTTAACAGGGGTAGGAGGTAGTTCTGTAGTTTGGGGAGATTATGACAATGATGGAGATCTAGATATACTATTAACAGGAGGTACTTCAAAAATATATACAAACAATGCAGGAACTTTTACAGAGCTTACTACTGCTAATTTACCCAGAGTAGATAATGGTGCTGTAGTTTGGGGAGATTATGACAATGATGGGGATTTAGACATTTTGTTAACAGGATATACAGGAAGTGCTGATATTTCAAAGATATATACCAATACCAGAGGGGTTTTTACAGAACTTGTTACAGCAAATTTAATAGGAGTGTCTTATAGTGATGTTGAGTGGGGAGACTATGATAATGATGGTGATTTAGATATATTATTAACAGGATATACAGGAAGTTCAACGGTTTCAAAAATATATACGAATACCTCTGGAAGTTTTACCGAATTAGCAACTGCTAATTTACCAGGGTTACAACATAGTTCTGCAGCTTGGGGCGATTATGACAATGATGGAGATTTAGATATCTTATTAACAGGTATAAGAGGAAGTATAGAGATTTCAAAAATATATACAAACAATGCAGGAACTTTTACAGAGTTGATTACTGCAAATTTAACTAATGTGCGTTATGGTCGTGCAACATGGGGCGATTATGACAATGATAATGATTTAGATATTTTATTAACAGGGGAATTAACGGGAGGAAGAGTTTCAAAAATATATACCAATAATACGGTTGTTTCTAATACACCGCCTACAGCACCAACCAATCCAACCGCAATAGTAAATGGAAATGAAGTAACAATAAATTGGACAGCTAGTACAGATGCAGAAACACCAAGTAATGGATTAAGTTATAATGTATACATAAAAGAAAATCCAATAGGAATTCCTTTTTATGTAAATACTCCAATGGCACAAGAAAATAACGGTTGGCGTAAACTGCCAGCAAAGGGTAATGTAGGACAAGGTACTAGCTATACTTATAGTTTCTCAGAAGAGTGTACTAAAAATTACGTCTTTAAGATCCAAGCCATTGATCATAGTTTTGCTGGATCTCCTTTTTCTGCGGAAGGAAGTTTTCGAATTATTGATACAGTAAATCCAACAGTAGAAACGAAAAACATTACAGTATCATTAGACGCTACAGGTTATGCAAATGTAGCTGCGACAGAGGTAGATAATGGTTCGTCCGATAATTGTGGTGTTCAGTCTATGTTGTTGACTCCCAATATATTTGATGTTACTACTTTAGGAGACAATACCGTAACACTTACAGTAACTGATATCAACGGAAATTCTAGTGCTAAAACTGCTACGGTAACAGTACAACAGGTATTTACCGAAGATACGACAGCAAATATAATTGATGTTTATCAAAGTGATTTAGCTTGGGGAGATTATGATAACGACGGAGATTTAGACTTGTTGATTACGGGTAAAAAATCTACTGGTGTAATTTCAGACCCAGTTTCAAAAATTTACACGAATAATGGAGGTACATTTACAGAATTGACTTCTGCTAATTTAGTGGGTGTTCAATATGGAGATTCGGCCTGGGGAGATTATGATAATGATGGTGATTTGGATCTACTTATTACAGGACAAGGTGTTGGAAATACATACGTAACAAAAATCTATACAAATAATGGAGGTACTTTTACAGAGTTATCGACTCCTACTATAGCTGGAATTGTTGGAGATATCACTTGGGGAGATTATGATAATGATGGAGATTTAGATATATTGTTAGCTGGTGGTATTGGACGTTTGTCAATATCAAAAATATACACAAATGATGCAGGAACTTTTACAGAATTGACCACAGCTAATTTAATTGGGGTAAATAGTGGTGCTGTTGCCTGGGGTGATTATGATAATGATGGAGATTTGGATGTGTTATTAACTGGATACACAGGGAGTTTAGATATCTCTAAAATATATACTAACAATAATGGTACGTTTACAGAATTGACTTCTGCAAATTTAATAGGGATATCTTATAGTTCAGTAGCTTGGGGAGATTATGATAATGATGGTGATTTGGATATATTAATGTCTGGATACACAGGAAGTGCCGATGTAACAAAAATTTATACTAATACAAATGGAATATTTTCAGAACTTGCAACTCCACATATACGAGGTCAACAAGAAGGCTCAGTAGCTTGGGGAGATTATGATAACGACGGAGATTTAGATGTATTACTAACAGGAAGGTTAAACACTAAAATATATAGTAATAACGCAGGTGTTTTCACTCAAGTAGCTGCTGCAGATAATCTAACTCAAATAGCAGTAAGTGATGGTATTTGGGGAGATTATGATAATGATGGGGATTTAGATATAGCATTTTCAGGTGTTACCGCCACTTCTTTCACTTCAAAAATATATACGAATAATACGATTGCTTCCAATACACCACCGACAGCGCCTAAGAATCCTACTGCCGTAGTAAATGGTAATGAAGTTACAATAAGCTGGGGAGCTAGTACAGATGTACAGACTCCTAGTAACGGATTAAGTTATAATGTATATATAAAGGAGAATCCAGTAGGAGTTCCAGTTTATACCAAAACCCCTATGGCACAAGAAAATAATGGTTGGCGAAAATTACCTGTCTTGGGTAATACAGGGCAAGGTACTAGTTATATCTATAAATTTCCTGCAGCTTGTACTAAAAATTATACTTTTAAAGTTCAAGCCATTGATCATAATTTTGCAGGATCTTCTTTCTCTACAGAAGGAAGTTTTAGTACTGTAGATACTACTAACCCAACGGTTGTTACTCAAGATATTACTGTTCAATTAGATACTGCAGGAAATGTAAGTATCACACCAGCTCAAATTGATAATGGTTCAACAGATAACTGTGGAATTCAATCAATGAGTTTAGATACTACATCTTTTGATTGTACCAATGTTGGAGCCAACACAGTGACTTTGACAGTTACTGATGTCAATGGAAATTCAGATACCAAGACAGCTACAGTAACCGTAGAAGATAAGGTAAATCCAACAGTTGTTACTCAAGATATTACTGTTCAATTAGATGCCACAGGAAATGCAAGTATCACACCAGCTCAAATCAATAACGGATCAACCGATAACTGTGGAATTCAATCAATGAGTTTAGATGTTACTTCTTTTGATTGTACTAATATTGGAGCAAACACAGTGACATTAACGGTAACAGATGTAAATGGGAACTCAGATACAAAGACAGCTTCAGTAACCGTAGAAGATAAAGTAAAACCAACGGTTGTTACTCAAAACATTACCGTTCAATTAGACGCTACAGGAAATGTAAGTATCACACCAGCTCAAATCAATAACGGATCAACCGATAACTGTGGAATTCAATCAATGAGTTTAGATACTACATCTTTTGATTGTACTAATGTTGGAGCCAACACAGTGACTTTGACAGTTACTGATGTCAATGGAAATTCAGATACCAAGACAGCTACAGTAACCGTAGAAGATAAGGTAAAGCCAACAGTTGTTACTCAGGATATCTCTGTTCAATTAGCTACTACAGGAAATGTAAGTATCACGCCAGCTCAAATTAATAACGGATCAACCGATAACTGTGGAATTCAATCAATGAGTTTAGATGTTACATCTTTTGATTGTACTAATGTTGGAGCCAACACAGTGACATTAACGGTTACAGATGTTAATGGAAACACTAACACCAATACAGCAACCGTAACAGTAGAAGACAAGGTAAACCCAATAGTTGTAACAAAAAACATAACCGTTCAATTAGATGCTGCAGGAAATGCAAGTATCATGCCAGCTCAAATTAATAATGGCTCAACAGATAACTGTGGAATCCAATCAATGAGTTTAGATACTACATCCTTTGATTGTACGAATGTTGGAGCCAACACCGTGACTTTAACTGTTATTGATGTTAATGGAAACTCAAACACAAATACAGCAACCGTAACCATAGAAGATAAAGTAAATCCAACGGTTGTTACTCAAAACATCACTGTTCAATTAAATGTCACAGGAGATGTAAGTATCACGCCAGCTCAAATTGATAATGGTTCAACTGATAACTGTGGAATCCAATCAATGAGCTTAGATACAACATCCTTTGATTGTACCAATGTTGGAGCTAACACCGTGACTTTAACGGTAACAGATGTTAATGGAAACTCAGATTCTAAAACAGCTGCGGTAACCGTAGAAGATAAGGTAAATCCAATAGTTGTTATTCAAGATATTACCATTCAATTAGACGCTACAGGAAATGCAAGTATCACCCCAGCTCAAATCAATAATGGCTCAACAGATAACTGTGGAATCCAATCAATGAGCTTAGATACTACATCTTTTGATTGTACGAATGTTGGAGCAAACACAGTGACGTTAACGGTAACCGATGTAAATGGAAACTCAGATACCAAAACAGCTACAGTAACAGTAGAAGATAAGGTAAATCCAACAGTTGTTACTCAAGATATTACTGTTCAATTAAACGCCACAGGAAATGTAAGTATTACACCAGCTCAAATGAATAATGGCTCAACAGATAATTGTGGAATTCAATCAATGAGTTTAGATGTTACTTCATTTGATTGTACCAGTGTAGGAACCAACACTGTGACGTTAACGGTAACAGATGTTAATGGAAACTCAGATTCTAAAACAGCTACGGTAACAGTAGAAGATAAGGTAAATCCAACGGTTGCTACTCAAAACATCACTGTTCAATTAGACACCACAGGAAATGTAAGTATCACGCCAGCTCAAATCAATAACGGATCAACCGATAACTGTGGAATTCAATCAATGAGTTTAGATGTTACTTCTTTTGATTGTACTAATATTGGAGCCAACACCGTGACTTTAACTGTTATTGATGTTAATGGAAACTCAGATTCTAAAACAGCTACGGTAACAGTAGAAGATAAGGTAAATCCAACGGTTGTTACTCAAGATATTACTGTTCAATTAAACGCCACAGGAAATGTAAGTATCACACCAGCTCAAATCAATAATGGTTCAACAGATAACTGTGGAATTCAATCAATGAGTTTAGATACTACATCTTTTGATTGTACGAATGTTGGAGCCAACACAGTGACTTTGACAGTTATTGATGTCAATGGAAATTCAGATACCAAGACAGCTACAGTAACCTTAGAAGATAAGGTAAAGTCAACAGTTGTTACTCAAGATATTACTGTTCAATTAAACGCCACAGGAAATGTAAGTATCACACCAGCTCAAATCAATAATGGTTCAACAGATAACTGTGGAATTCAATCAATGAGTTTAGATACTACATCTTTTGATTGTACGAATGTTGGAGCCAACACAGTGACTTTGACAGTTATTGATGTCAATGGAAATTCAGAAACCAAGACAGCAACGGTAACAGTAGAAGACAAGGTAAATCCAACGGTGATTACTCAAGATATTACTGTTCAATTAGATGCCACAGGAAATGTAAGTATCACACCAATTCAAATAAACAAAGGTTCAACTGATAACTGCGGAATCCAATCAATGAGCTTGGATATCATAGCATTTGATTGTACTAATGTTGGAGCAAACACAGTGACGTTAACGGTAACCGATGTAAATGGGAACTCAGAAACCAAGACAGCAACGGTAACAGTAGAAGACAAGGTAAATCCAACGGTGATTACTCAAGATATTACTGTTCAATTAGACGCCACAGGAAATGTAAGTATCACACCAGCTCAAATTAATAATGGTTCAACTGATAACTGCGGAATCCAATCAATGAGCTTGGATATCATAGCATTTGATTGTACTAATGTTGGAGCAAACACAGTGACGTTAACGGCAACAGATGTTAACGGAAACTCAGAAACCAAGACAGCAACGGCAACAGTAGAAGACAAGGTAAATCCAACGGTGATTACTCAAGATATTAATGTTCAATTAGACGCTACAGGAAATGCAAATATCACAGCTGCTCAAATTAATAATGGTTCAACCGATAACTGCGGAATTCAATCAATGAGTTTAGATACAACATCTTTTGATTGTACTAATGTTGGAGCCAACACCGTGACTTTAACGGTAACAGATGGTAACGGAAACTCAGATACCAAGACAGCAACGGTAACAGTAGAAGACAAGGTAAATCCAACAGTTGTAACACAAGATATTACTGTTCAATTAGATGCCACAGGAAATACAAGTATCACGCCAGCTCAAATTAATAATGGTTCAACTGATAATTGTGGAATTCAATCAATAAGTTTAGATACTACATCTTTTGATTGTACTAATATAGGAGCAAATACAGTGACATTAACGGTAATAGATGTAAATGGGAACTCAGATACAAAGACAGCTTCAGTAACCGTAGAAGACAAGGTAAAACCAACGGTTGTTACTCAAGATATTACTGTTCAATTAGACGCTACAGGAAATGTAAGTATCACGCCAGCTCAAATTAATAATGGTTCAACTGATAATTGTGGAATTCAATCAATGAGTTTAGATATAACTTCATTTGATTGTACCAATGTAGGAGCTAACACCGTGATTTTAACGGTAACGGATGTTAATGGAAATTCAGATATAAAAACAGCAACGGTAACGGTAGAAGATGTAGCAATACCAATCGCTATTACTAGAGATATTATTGTGGAATTGGATGAAAATGGGAATGCAACAATTACTCCAGAAGAAATAAACGATGGTTCTTTTGATGAATGTGGAATTGCTAGTTTACAATTGGATAAAACAGTATTCGAATGCCCAACTTTAACTGCTCATGAAGTTGTATTAACTGTTAGAGACACGAATGGATTGACAAGTACAGCTACTGCGGAAGTAACTTTTACTTCAAATGATATTGATAATGATTTAGTAGCAGATGTATGTGATGAAGACATGGATGGAGATGGTGTTTTAAATCAAGTAGATAATTGCCCTACTACATATAACCCTCAACAAGAAGATTTAGATAAAAATGGAATAGGTGATGTATGCGATAGATCAGATTTAGCTATACCTAAAGGGTTTTCTCCTAACGGAGATAATGTAAATGATCTATTCATAATAGAGGGGTTACATAAATATCCAATTAATAGATTACAAATATTAAACCGTAGAGGAATTAGTGTATTTACCGCCAAAAACTATCAAAATGATTGGGCAGGTACGTTAGAGAATAATACTAAGAAACTTCCAACAGGTCCTTATTTCTATATTTTAGAAATAAATGAAGGAATGAAAGTGATTAAGGGATGGGTTTACATTAATTATTAAACAAAAGAGAATGAAATTTAAATTAATACTGAGCATTTTAATGATCATGATAACAATAGAAGGATATTCACAATATGAACCTTTCTATTCTCAATATAACAACAACTTTAATTTAATAAATCCAGCATATTCTGGTGCACATGATTTTTTTACATTGACAGCAAATGTAAGAAGTCAATGGGTAAATGAACCTGGTAGTCCAAAAACAGGTTTCTTGACATTACAAGGAGGAATAGGCAATAACTTGGGAGTTGGATTTTCAGCAGTTTATGATAAGGTTTATGTTTTAAATGAAAGTCATTTGTATGGAGATGTTTCTTATGCTATTAGATTGAATGAAGAATCAACGCTATCCTTCGGATTAAAAGCTGGTGGAAGTTTTATAAATGTAGATTTACAAAGTCTAGGAATTACTAATGATTTATTGTTTAGTAGTAATATAAATGAGTTTAAATTTAACATGGGAGCTGGTGCTTTCTTTCATACAGATAAATTTTATGCTAGTTTTTCAACCTTGAATTTATTAGGAAATAGATATTATAGTAGAGAAGGAACTAATATCAACTCAGCGAATGAAAGTCCTATTTTTTATGTGTCTTCAGGTTATAGATTTCAGACAGGTGATAAGATAGCATTAAAACCTTCGTTTTTGATGCGTTATGCTAATGGAGAACCAATATCTTTAGATGTATCTTTAGGAGTATTATATAATAATCAAGTAGAATTAGGTATTTCACATAGAATAAATAATTCAATAGCAGGTTTAATTCAAATAAGAATAAATGACAACACTAAAATAGGGTATACTTATGAAAGTTATTTAGCTAGTGTAAGTCAGTATCTTGGTGGATCGCATGAAATAAGTTTGACTTTTGATCTATGGAAAGGAAGATATGGCTATAGATATAGAAACAATAGAAATAAAAATGAGCCACCGTTTTATTGGGGGTCAGAATAATATGTTTAAAAAGCGAAGTAATCAAATGATTACTTCGCTTAAACTACTAACAAAGTTTAGTTAGCAGACATTCTCCCCCAAGAACATCTATTTAAAGAGGTATAAAAGCTTGAATTTTATAAAATTCATTGGCATTTACATTATCATTAGAAATGTTAGGTCCGGCAGCAAAACGGAACCACACACCATTGTTTAGCGTAGCCTTGATATAACCTCCCAAGAATTGATATAAGGTAACGGTATCACCTTGATCTACTCTTGTTTGCCCTAAATGTTCGTAAAAACCTCCTAGCGATACATGCTTGTTTATTTTAAAACCTGGAATTACCCAATTCAGCATTAAATCTTGTGAATTCCCTTCACCACGTAAACTTTTGTAATAGGCAGTATAAGCTTCTAATTCAAAGTTTCCAGAATGATGTAATAAGAAGATACTAGGTATTATGCTCTCAGCAATCTTTGTACCCGCCGATTGTGATAATAACTTTCCATGACCAAATCCTAAACTAGGATTGAAGTACCATTTTTTATTTTTAGAGGTAAAACCAAGTCCTACACCGGTTTCTAAGAATAAATCCTTTCCTTGATTCCCAAAGGATGGGTTCACCCAGAATACACTATAAAAGGTTAGTTTTTTGTTAGACTCTAGTTCATATGATCCCAAAAAGACGTTATTAAAACCAGCTCCACTATTATGAATTGGCATTATAGCAAAGGTTGTTTTAGACTCTTTTTTTTCTTGTGAAAAGGAATGAAAAGACGTGAATAAAAATGCGATTATAAATGTGAAATATATTTTTTTCATGATTAAAATTTTTAATGGTGATTGTTAAATTGAGGCATTCTTTTTTCAATAAAAGCTCGCATGCCTTCTTGTTGATCTGGAGTACTGAAAAGAGAGTGAAATAACTTTCTTTCAAATACAATTCCCGATTTAAGTCCTGTTTCTAAGGATTGATTGATGGTTTCTTTGGCTGTTTTTAAAGCAACTTTAGAATAGTTGGCAACTTTTTGTGCTTGATTAAGTACATGTTGCATAAAATCTTTTTGAGGGAAAATTTTTGAAACTAATCCTATTCTATTTGCTTCAATAGCTGAAACATCTCTACCAGTTAGAATGATATCCATGGCTTTAGACTTTCCTACTAACTTGGTTAATCGTTGAGTACCGCCGATACCAGGAATTACTCCGAGTTTTATTTCAGGTTGTCCAAAGACGGCATTTTCTGATGCATAAATAATATCCGACATCATGGCAAGTTCACAACCTCCACCGAAAGCATAACCAGAAACAGCTGCAATAATTGGTGTTTTAAGTTTGGTTATTCTTTCCCAATGATTGAAATAATCTTCTTCAATCATTTGTGTTGCATTTTTGCTAGCCATTTCTTTTATATCTGCACCTGCACAGAAAAAAGTATCATTACCAGTTATAATTATGCAACCTACAGAGGAATCAACATCGTTGTTTTCCAGTCCAGTTAATAACTCATGCATGAGCTCTGTGCTTAAGGCATTTAAAGCTTTAGGTCGATTTAATTGGGCAATAAGTACCCTGCCTATTTGTTTAAATAGTACATTCATTATTTTAATATTTAGTTTTATTTTACGTTAAGAATCCCAAATAGCTCCATAAGCAGGAATACCGAGATACTCCATATTATGTACTACCTTTTCGGTAAGTTTTTGATTGGATATACAGATTACTGCTTCCGCATTAAAATCTTTATAAGCCTTGTAGGTTAGTTTAACCAAATCTGGTTTTCCATTGGCGTCTGTGTCCCAAATAATGGCATTAGGTTGTACCGCTAAGATTTCATTTACTAATTCCTTACCATATGTTTTTTCAGGATTTCTTGTAGCCCAAATAAGTAGGGAAGGAGTTTCATTTAAAAGTAAATGCGGTATACAAGGACCAATACCACTACCTGTAGCAACCCAAATAACTTTATTAAATAGCTTATCAACATTCCCAACACCTGCAGTTGGAATTCCTTTTACCCATATTTTTTCTGGTTTATCATTGATAAAACTTCCTGTCCAATCTCCCGCTCTGGAAATTGTAAGTCTAAACCCGTCTTTATCAGGAGCAGGAACATTCGCAAAAGAATGCCACTCTAGTAGTGGATTTCTACTTAATGCAGTAGAAGATCCTGCAAATGGAGTAACTCCGTAATTAAAAGAGGTTAAGGCTACATGATTAGAAGGTTTAACAATATCTATATCGACTTTTTTTAAACGTAACCATGGTAGTATCACACTAATGGTTAGGGTAGTAAGAATCCAAAAGTTAACACTCGAGAATATAGTGTCTATAGAATGTTGGACTTTTAAAAACAAAATCATTTGTATCCAAAACAGTATGAGTACTGTCCAACCACCTAATCGGTGCATAGCTTCAAATTGATTATGATTTTTAGCTCTCATTTTTGGTAATGCCGTGATTATGATAGCTATTAAAAGAACTAATATAATTGAAGTAACTATGATGATTGGTAGGTTTACTCCTTCATATCCGTTGATATAATAATGAAACAGACTTATTACAAATATGATATACCAAAGTGTTCCCATACTTGAACTAGAGCTATGTAGACCACCAAAATGATAAATTTTGGCGCAGATTCGTCTAATAAACAAAGGCCAGTACTTAGGTGCACTTGTTGCTATTTTGAATAATAGATTAATTACATATTGTTGACGTATTAATATGGCCAATGTAAAATTGTATAGAATTACTTCAGCAATGCTGTTTAAAGCTATATAATCAGATGAAAACCAGTTCCAAGATGTTGCTGCTTTAAATAAAATAACACTGTTTATGATTGTTATCAGTATAAATAATCTACGGTATGGAATAAACCATGGATGTTTTCCGATTCGATACCAAAAGTTCTTCTTTGGTGGTAATTTAATTGCTTCCATAGTTGTTTAGTTTAAAAAGTCTTTCAATTTTCTTTTATCAATTTTACCTCTAGAAGTTTTGGGTAACTCCTTTAGAAAAATGAATTCCGATGGTAAATAGTAATAAGGTAATTCTTGAGAAATAGTGTCTTTAATACCTTGTAAAAGAGGATGTTTTTCATCGGTAGTGCTACTAATAAAAGAAACCAAATAATTTTGATGTTTGATTGTTACCGCTCTAATTACCTCAGAAAAGCGTTCAATCACCTTCGAAATAGCATCTAGTTCTACTCTAAATCCTTTTATTTTTACTTGATCATCAATCCTTCCATAATGAATTAATTCACCTTCAGAATTCCATTTTCCCAAGTCTCCTGTATTAAACATTTGGTTTCCATTGTTTAAGAAAGGATCAGGAGCATAGCGAACTTTATTTAACTCATGGTTATTTATATACCCTTTGGTAACGCAATCCCCGCCGGCCCACATAATACCTACTTCACCAATTTTACAAGGCTCTTTGTTTTCATTTAATATATAAACGGTGTTGTTAGGTGTTGGTTTTCCAATGGAAAGTTCCTTGTTTTTGATGTCACACTTTTTCATGGTGTTAACGATAGTGGTTTCTGTGGGGCCGCAAGAATTGTAAAAGTTAGATACTTTAGCCCATTGATTTGCTAAAATTTCTGGACAAGGTTCTCCTGCAACGGCAACAGTTTCTATGTCTTTGCATTTTTTTAAATCGATAGCGGTAAGTATAGTAGGTGTAGCGATTATTACATTTGCTTTTTGAGCAGTTTCTTCAATATTTTTTCCTCTAATAAGTAGTGTTCCACCATTTCCTAAACATCCTAATACTTCCCAGGCTGCCATATCAAAAGAGATATTGAGTATTTGGGCAACTTTGGTGCCTGGTTTAATGTTTAAATCACCTGGGGAGTTGTATAAAATATTGCATAAATTTTTATGCGATACTTGTACACCATTTGGAGTACCCGTTGTACCAGAGGTAAATAGGATAAAACAAGTAGCTTCTGGAGAGGTACTTTTTTGACTAATAAGTTTAACATTACCGTATAAATTTCTATAAATATCTCTCGATAACTCCTTATCAATAAAAATGATTTCTTTATTGTTACCAAAGTTTGTTTGGGAAGAATAATCAGATAATGTAAGAGTGATAGAAGCTTTACTCAAGTCATAAATTGTATTGAGCATTTGCTTAGGTACAATTCTAGGATCTTGTGGTACATAGCTAGCTCCTAATTTGAGACAAGCAATAATACCGATAATCATTTCTAAAGATCGATGTGTGTAAAGCGCTACCGTATTTCCAGCGGTTATTCCTTTTTGTTTAAGAATTAAAGCAAGTATAGTGGCTTCATTATCTAAACTTTTGTAAGTAAGCCTATTTTCTAAGTGGCTTACTGCTATATTATTTGGGTTTTTACTAACCCAATACTCGAAAGCATTCAAAATATTTTCATGTTTCGGGGGAGTCTTCGGTGCTATTCCAAAATTCACAAAATCTTGTTGATCTTCTAGTGATAAATTTTGAATAGCATCTTTGTTGATTAAAGAACCTATGGAATAAAGTTCTTGACTGTTACTCTCAATTTCTCCATTGAGAGCTTCATCATTTAAAGCTATTTTTTTCATAATTTAATAATTGAATTATTCATAAAATTTAGCTGCAGCTTTTTATAATGATGTAAAGAACTAGCTATAGTATCACAGAAATATCACAAAAAAATCATTTTTAAATCACAAGATATTTTTATAAGTTCGCCTTTAAGAACCCCGAAAATCTATTAAAAATGAAAAATATACTTATCATTGAAGATGATATTGCAGTATCTAAACTCCTAGAATTTAATTTAAAAGCTGAGAATTTTTACACCAAAACAAGTACCGATGGAAAGGTAGGTTTGGATCTAGCCCTTAAAGAAGATTTTTCTCTTATAATTTTAGATCTTACATTACCTGGTTTAAATGGTATAGAGGTTTGTAAATCGATTAGAAAAGTAAAGAACACTCCAATTTTAATGCTAACAGCTAAAAGTAACGAGATTGATAAAGTACTTGGATTAGAGATAGGAGCAGATGATTATATGACCAAACCTTTTAGTGTAAGAGAGCTACTAGCTAGAGTCAATGCTTTAATTAGAAGAAATTTAATTGTTAAACGAAAAGAATCTGAAAATAAATTATATAAAAATATATCATTTGATGAGCTTTCAATAGATATAGAAATGAGAAAAGTAACACTAAATACTCAAAGGATAAATCTATCACCTAAGGAGTTTGAACTGTTAGTGTTAATGGCTTCAACACCGGGAAAAGTATATAGTAGGGATTCTTTATTGAAAATCATATGGGGGTATGATTTTGAAGGGTATAGGCATACAGTTAATTCACATATTAACAGATTGCGAAATAAAATTGAGAGTAATTCAGAGGAACCTAAATTTATACTAACTTCTTGGGGTGTTGGTTATAGATTTAATGAAGAATTAAAAATCCCTTCCCGTGACCTCAAACAAAACTATTTCAAACAAGTTAATTAAAAAGTTAAGTGTATCTTTTTTAGTTATTATTTTAATCATTGGTGTTGTTTACATATGTACAACCTATTACTTGATAAAACAATTTTACAGTGAAACTTCACAACACCTAAATGCCAATGTGGCAAATCATTTAGTTGAAGAAAAGTTTAGAAATGCATCTCCATATTTAGAAAATGGCAAAGTAAATAAAGAATTATTTGATGATTTAATGCACGATATGATGGCAGTAAACCGTGCTATTGAAGTGTATTTATTAAATGATGAAGGAGGAATTGTATATTCGGTTGTTTTAGATCATTCAGACCCTAAAAGTCCGATGACGATGATCGATTTAAACCCTATTAATAAGTTTATAAGTAATAATCAGGCTTATGTTTTAGGAGACGATCCAAGAGATAAGAACAATAAAAAGATATTCTCAGCAGCCTATTTTGAGAAAGAAAATCATTCAGGTTACATCTATATAATTTTGGCCAGTGAAAAGTATCAAGAGGTTTGTAATTCCCTGTTCTCAAGTTTTTTTTTGAATCTGGGACTTACAACCTCTTTAATAACAATGTTTTCTGCCTTACTTTTAGGTTTATTAAGTATTTGGTTTTTGACTAAAAGTTTACGAAGTATAATTTATCAC
Organism: uncultured Tenacibaculum sp.; assembly: GCF_947498805.1. GTDB lineage: Bacteria > Bacteroidota > Bacteroidia > Flavobacteriales > Flavobacteriaceae > Polaribacter. The sequence goes on from NZ_CANMLT010000002.1 coordinate 124,777, forward strand.
GTAAATAAATTTAAAGAAGGGAATTTAAAGAGTAGGATTCCCAATCCTGAAAAATCTGATTTATCAATCTTAGCGGTAACATTCAATCAAATGGCAGAAACAATTGCTGCCAATATTAAAGAGATCAACGCAGTAAATCAGTTTAGGAAAGATTTAATAGCGAATGTTTCACATGACTTAAGATTACCATTAACTTCTATTAAAGGTTATGTAGAAACGCTGCGTTTAAAGGGTAGGGTGATGGCAATCGATGATAAAACAGAATTTATGAATATCATTGAAAAGAGCGCAGAATATCTTGGTAATATGATTAATCAACTCTTTGACTATTCAAAGTTGGATGCTAAGAATATTAAAATATGTAAAGAACCGGTTGATATAATAACGTTATTATTAGAAATAAAGAAACGATATATAATTCTTGCAAAAACAAAGAATATCATATTAGAAATTAATGGAGCTAAAGAAGCTCCGTTAGTTTTAGCCGATAGCACGCTTATTGAAAGAGTGATTCAAAATATTATAGACAACGCAATAAAATTCACTCCAGAAAAAGGTAAGGTAGTCGTAACTGTGTTAGTCAAAAAAACTCTAGTAACTATTCAAATAAAAGATTCTGGTTTTGGTATGAGTGAATTGAATAAACAGTTAGTTTATAACAACGAAAACCAACAGAGAGAAATAGATTATTATGAACAGGGAATGGGCCTAGGACTAGCAATCGTAAAAAAAATGATAGAACTACACAATTCCAAATTGAAAATAAAAAGTAAACCAAATGAAGGTACTCTTTTTGAGTTTTCACTGCCTATTTATGAAGAAAACTGTTTGCTATATAATCAGCAAATTAATATCTCTATACGGTAAATCAAACCAGTCAGCAACAGTTTTATTTGTTAAGATACCATGGTAAAAATACATTCCATTTCGTAAACTTTTATCAAACCGAGCTGCGTTTTCAAAACCTCCTTCTTCTGCAATATCCAATAAGTACGGAGTAAATATATTGCTTATAGAAACAGAAGCAGTACGAGAATATCGAGAAGGGATGTTAGGTACACAATAATGAATAACACCATGTTCGGTAAATGTTGGTTGACTGTGTGTGGTGACTTTTGAAGTTTCAAAGCATCCGCCTCTATCAATACTTACATCAACTATAACAGCTCCTTCTTTCATTTGTTCAATCATACCTTCTGTTACAATAACGGGAGAGCGATCTTTACCTCTAATAGCACCGATAGCAACATCACAACGCATTAACGCTTTAGCTAAGGTTTTAGGCTGTACAGTAGATGTATAAATGGGTGCTTTGACACATGCTTGAAGATTACGAAGCTTTGTAATAGAATTATCAAAAACTTTTACTCTTGCACCTAATCCTGTAGCTGTTTTGGCAGCAAATTCACCAACAGTACCAGCACCTAATATAACTACATCCGTGGGAGGAACTCCACCAATATTTCCTAATAATAAACCATTTCCACCGTTTGGAGCAGTCATTAATTCAGCAGCAATATGCATAGAAGCAATACCGGCAACTTCACTCAATGATTTTAATATTGGATATGAACCATGTTCGTCTTTGATATAATCAAAAGCAATGGCTGTAATTCTTTTTTTAGCCAATGCTTCGAAGTATTTTTTATTTTGAGTTTTTAGCTGTAGAGCAGAAATTAATACAGCTTGCGGGTTCATCATTTTTATTTCTTCCAATGATGGTGGCTCTACTTTTAACACGATATTACAAGCAAAAGCTTCTTTTACATCATATGAAATTTTGGCTCCTGCATCTGAGTATTCTTTGTCGCTATAATTCGCTCCTTCACCAGCACCAGTTTCAACTACAATTCTATGACCATGAGCAACAAGAGCAGAAACTGCATCGGGAGTCAAGCTAATTCGCTTTTCTTCGAAATGTGTTTCTTTGGGTAGACCTATAAATAATTCACCTTTTTGCTTTTTAATTTCAAGCATTTCTGGTTGCGGCATTAACTGCTCTTTTGTAAAAGGTGAAATAGACCCCATATAATTATTTGGTTTTTAGTTGAATATTGCGTTGACCGTCTTCTAAAAGAGTAATATTTACATCAACAGCTTCTAAAGGTAATAAATTTTTAACATTTTCAGGCCATTCAATTAAGCACCAATTGTCACTGTATAAATAGTCTTCAACGCCCATGTCGTATGCTTCTTCCTCATTATCAATTCTATAAAAATCGAAATGATAAACAATTTCTCCATTGTTTGTGTGGTATTCATTTACCAAAGAAAAAGTAGGAGAGTGTGTAACATCTTCAATACCCAAAACTTTACAAATTTCTTTAATAAGTGTTGTTTTTCCAACTCCCATTTCTCCATTAAATAACAATATTTTATGAGAAGCAGTAGCTATTACTTCTTGGGCAATGTCTTTTAATTCATTTAAAGAATAATCTCTGTTCATAAGGGCAAAAATAATGAAGTAGAAGATGAATTACTACACTTTCTTAATTCTTATAAGTATAATGTCCAATAATTTTAAAATCAAATAAACAATCTTCTAAAACTTGACCACCTCCAATATTGTGAACAATCAAATATCGATGAACATTTGATGGTGATTTTTTTGAAGAAACAATACCAATATGTGTGGTGCCTCCACCTAAATTCCAGCAAACAATGTCGCCTGGTTTATAATCCTTGGGATTTGATGATATCTTTTTAATAGTTCCTTTTCTTGAAAAAAAAGTCATTAAGTTCGGAACTCTTCTATGGTCTATGTTGGTATCTGTTCTTTTTAAACCCCATATTTTAGGATACAAAGAAAAGTTAGTCTTCATATCTTCGTGCACTTCTTTTTGAAGATCAATTCCTAATTTGCGATAAGCACGAATAACAACATCGGTACACACACCTTTTCCAGCAGGAACATCTCCATTAGGATACTTTATTGAAAAGTAGCTAGGGTCATACGTAACCTGTTGTTTGGTTAGTTCAAAAGCTGCATCACTTAATTTGTTGAAGTTTTGCTGTGCATAAGACAACTTAACTCCAACAAATAAGATTATGAATATCCAGTTTTTAAACATTATTTCGGATTGTAAACCGCACAAGGAATGATCATTTCTTCTAATGAGATTCCACCATGCTGATAGGTGTTACGGTAATATTTTACAAAATGATTATAATTATTGGGGTATGCGAAAAACAAGTCTTCTTTTGCAAAAATAAACGGACTATTAATGGTTATACTTGGTAAGAAAATGTCTTTAGGATTCTTAACAGCATATACATCTTTACCTTCATATGAAAGGCTTCTACCAGTTTTATAGCGTAGGTTAGAGCTAATGTTCTTATCACCAATAACTTTTGTAGGATTTTTTGAGTTTATAGTTCCATGATCTGTGGTAATAATAAGTTTTAATCCGAGTTGTTGCGCTTTTTGAATCATTTCATACAAAGGAGAGTTTTTAAACCAGCTAACCGTTAATGAACGATACGCTTTATCATCAGCAGCTAGTTCTTTAATAACTTCCATTTCTGTTTTAGCATGAGAAAGCATATCAACAAAGTTGTATACAACTACCGTTAAATCGTTTTGCTTTATTGAGTTAAAATTTTCTACTAAATCTTTACCACTTTTTAACGAGACTATTTTATAATACTCATGCTGTATTTGTAAACTATGCCTTTTTATTTGTGCCTCAAGAAAAGCAGCTTCATGTAAGTTTTTTCCACCTTCATCAGTATCGTTCTTCCAAAGGTTAGGATGTCTTTTTTCCATTTCGGAAGGCATTAATCCAGAAAAAATAGCATTCCTCGCATATTGCGTTGCTGTAGGTAGAATACTATAATATGAATTCTCTTCAGCTTTTTTATAGTAGTTGTTTATAAAAGGCTCTAAAACTTTGTATTGGTCATATCGTAAATTATCAATTACTAATAGTAACACGCCTTGTTCCTTAGATAAATTCGGAATTACATAATCTTTAAAAAGTGTATGTGAAAAGGTTGGTTTATCATCACTTGTCAACCAATCTTGATAATTCTTTTTAATGAACTTAAAAAACTGACTATTGGCTTCCGTTTTTTGAGACTCCAGAATTTCTAACATTCCAGTGTCATTAATGTCTTCTAGTTCTAATTCCCAGTGAACTAATTTCTTGTACATTTCTATCCAATCAGTATAAGAATTAACCATGGCTAAATCCATCGCTATTTTTCTAAATTCTTGTTGATAGTTTAGGGTAGTCTTTTCAGAAATTAAACGAGAATTATCTAAATTCTTTTTAAGACTTAGTAGAATTTGATTTGGATTTACTGGTTTGATTAAATAATCAGCAATTTTAGATCCAATAGCTTCTTCCATAATATATTCCTCTTCACTTTTGGTAATCATAACCACAGGAAGATTTACATTAATCTGTTTAATAGAAGATAACGTTTCTAGCCCAGTAATTCCAGGCATATTTTCATCTAAAAAAACAATATCAAAATTTTCGTTTTCTACTAATTCTATAGCATCTGTACCATTTGTACATGTAGTAACATTGTAGTTTTTCTTTTCTAAAAATAAAATATGAGGCTTTAATAAATCAATTTCATCATCAACCCAAAGGATGTCTATGTTCTTCATAATTTTTTAGTGCTTATTTCTTTACATAACGCACAAATATGCTTTTGTTGTAAATTTAAAAGCTAAAAATACGTTAATAAAGTTTAGCTTTAACTTGCTTTTATTGATATTTTATAATTCTTTTGTTTGGAATTGAATACAATAACTATTTTGAGTACTCCTAAAACCAATAAATTAAAAATATTAAACGATCCTGTTTACGGATTTATATCTATTCCGAACTCTTTAATTTTTGATATTATAGAGCATCCTTATTTTCAACGTTTAAGGAGAGTTAGTCAAATGGGATTATCAAATTTGGTATATCCAGGGGCAAATCATACGCGTTTTCATCATGCGCTAGGTTGTTTACATCTAATGCAAAAAGCAGTAATTTCTCTAAGAAACAAAGGGATAGAAATTTCAGATGAAGAGGCAAATGCATTGTATTTAGCTATTTTATTACATGATATTGGGCATGGAGCCTTTTCACATGCTTTAGAGCATAGTATTGTGAATGAAATTACTCACGAAGAGATTTCTTTAAAATTTATGAAAGCTCTAAATAAAGAGTTTGATGGAGCATTGGATTTGGCAATTGAAATATTTGAAGGAAGACACCCTAGAAAGTTTTTTTATCAATTAATTTCAAGTCAATTAGATATTGACAGGTTGGATTATTTAAAAAGAGATAGTTTTTATACCGGAGTAACAGAAGGGAATATATCATCAGATAGATTGATAAAGATGATGAATGTTGTTGATGATGAATTGGTAATAGAACAAAAAGGAATTTATTCTGTTGAAAAATTTATCATTGCACGACGATTAATGTATTGGCAGGTGTATTTACATAAAACAGGCTTAGTAGCAGAGAGTATTTTAGTAAATGTGCTTAAAAGAGCTAAGGAACTAGCATTAAAAGGAGAACAATTATATGCAAGCAATGCTTTTAGATATTTTTTATACAATCAAATAATTCCAAATAATTTCACTGAAGAAACATTGGAGACCTTCTCTAAATTAGATGATTATGATGTGTTGTCATCTATAAAAGAATGGACGAACCATTCAGATAAGATATTGTCGTCATTGTCAAAAATGATTATTAATAGGAAGTTATTACGAATAGAAATTCAAGATATTCCATTTACAGACAAATATTTAGAGAAGATAAAAACTAAACTTATCAAAAAGTTTGATTTAGGAGAGGAAGAATTAACTTACTATATGCTTAACTCGAAAGTTGGTAATCAAGCATATAATCCAGAATTACCAATTAAAATTTTAAATAAAAAAGGAAAGTTAAAGGATATCGCAAAAGCTTCAGACCAATTAAATTTGCAAGCTTTAACGAAACCTGTTATAAAATATTATTTGTGTTATCCCAAGGAGATTTAGTATATAACTTTTTTGAATGGAGGTATTAATATTTAAAAAATAATTACTTTTGCACTTAATGAAATTTACCGCAAAACAAATAGCAGATATTTTAGAAGGAGATATTGTAGGAAATCCAGATGTTGAAGTTAGTAAGCTTTCTAAAATAGAGGAAGGTGAATTAGGTTCTTTAACCTTTTTATCAAACCCAAAATATAATCAATATATATATGATACAAATGCATCTATTGCAATTGTAAATAAATCATTTGAACCAGAGAAGGAAATTACAACGACTTTGATTAAAGTTGAAAATGCATATAAATCATTCTCTAAGTTATTGGAATTTTACAATCAAGTAAAAAACAATAAAACTGGACGAGAAAACCCTCATTTTATTGCAGATTCAGCTAAGATAGGTACAAATGAATATATTGGAGCTTATGCATATATAGGAGACAATGTTGTTTTAGGAGACAATGTGAAGGTGTATCCTAATACATATATTGGAGATAATGTAACTATCGGAGATAATAGTATAATTTATGCAGGAGTAAAGATATATTCAGAAACAGTAATTGGTAAGGATTGTAAGATTCATTCTGGTACAGTAATAGGATCTGATGGTTTTGGTTTTGCTCCAGATGAAAATGGAGAGTATAAAGCGGTTCCTCAAATAGGTAATGTTATTATAGAAGATAATGTTGATATAGGAGCGAATTCTACCATAGATAGAGCTACCTTAGGATCAACAGTTATAAGAAAAGGAGTGAAGTTGGATAACCAAATTCAAATAGCTCATAATGTTGAAATAGGGAAAAATACAGTAATAGCATCTCAATCGGGAGTAGCTGGTTCTACAAAAGTAGGAGAAAACTGTATGATTGGAGGACAAGTAGGAATTGTAGGACATATTAGCATTGGTAATAATGTTAAGATTCAAGCACAATCAGGAATAGGTAGAAGTTTAAAAGACAATGATGTAGTTCAAGGATCGCCTGCATTTGGATATTCAGATTACAGTAAATCATACGTGTACTTTAAAAACTTACCAAAATTAGCCTCAACGGTTCACAAATTAGAAAAAGAATTTAATGCTCAAAATTCTCAAAATGAGTAACAAACAAAAGACAATACAAAAAGAAGTTACATTATCTGGTGTAGGGTTGCATACAGGTAATGAGGTTGTAATGACCTTTAAACCAGCTCGAGTAAATCATGGATTTGCTTTTAAAAGAGTGGATTTAGAAGGACAACCAATAATCGAAGCTAAAGCTGAATATGTTACTACGACTCAGCGTGGTACAAACATGGAGAAAAATGGAGTTCAAATTCAAACTTCAGAACATGTTTTGGCAGCAGCTGTAGGGTTAAACATAGACAATTTATTAATTGAAATTAATGCTTCTGAACCACCTATAATGGATGGATCATCGAAGTATTTTGTAAAAGCTTTAGAAGAAGCTGGAATAGTTGAGCAGGAAGCTGATATTGAAGAGTATGTAGTAAAAGAAATTATTTCTTATAAAGATGAAGCTACTGGTAGTGAAATTATTTTAATGCCAGCAGAAGAATATCAAGTAACTGCTATGGTAGATTTTGGAACCAAAATTTTGGGGACCCAAAATGCCACATTAAATACTATTTCAGACTTTAAAGAAGAAATTTCAGCAGCAAGAACTTTTAGCTTTTTGCACGAAATTGAAATGCTTTTAGAAAATGATTTAATTAAAGGAGGAGACCTTAATAATGCTATTGTTTATGTTGATAAGGAATTATCTGATAGAACTTTAGAGAAATTAAAAGAAGCTTTTAATAAAGACAATGTTTCTATAAAACCTAATGGTATTTTAGATAACTTAGAATTACATTGGGCTAATGAAGCTGCAAGGCACAAACTATTAGATGTAATTGGAGATTTAGCTTTAGTAGGTACCAGAATTAAAGGGAAGATTATAGCTAATAAACCAGGACATTTAGTAAATACTCTTTTTGCAAAAAAATTAGCAAAAATTATAAAGAAGGAAAAAAGAAATAATGTTCCTGTATATGATTTAAATGAAGCTCCATTGATGGATATTCATAAAATTATGGATATTTTACCTCATAGACCACCGTTTTTATTAATTGATAGAATTATAGAATTATCTGATAAACACGTTGTGGGAATGAAAAATGTAACAATGAATGAAGACTTTTTCGTTGGACATTTTCCTGGTGCACCTGTAATGCCTGGAGTGTTACAAGTAGAAGCAATGGCACAATGTGGTGGAGTTTTAGTATTAAGTACAGTTCCAGACCCTGAAAATTATTTAACTTATTTCATGAAAATGGATAATGTTAAGTTTAAACAAAAAGTATTGCCAGGTGATACTTTAATATTTAAAAGTGAACTAATAACACCGATAAGAAGAGGTATTGCTCACATGCAAGCGTATGCATATGCTAATGGAAAATTAGTTTGTGAAGCAGAATTAATGGCTCAAATATCTAAAGTAAAACAATAAAACCTTATGAATCAACCACTTGCATATGTTCACCCACAGGCTAAAATTGCTAGAAATGTAGTGATAGAACCTTTTACAACAATACATGCCAATGTAGAAATAGGTTCAGGAACATGGATTGGTTCGAATGTAACTATCATGGAAGGGGCTAGAATAGGGAAAAACTGTAGGATATTTCCAGGTGCAGTTATTTCAGCTATTCCACAAGACTTAAAGTATAACGATGAAGATACTACTGCAGAGATTGGTGATAACGTAACCATTCGAGAATGTGTAACAATTAACCGTGGTACTTCCGATAGAATGAAAACCATTATTGGAGACAACTGTTTAATTATGGCATATTCACATATAGCACATGATTGTAGAGTTGGAGATAATTGTATATTTTCGAATAATACAACCTTAGCAGGACACGTAAATATTGGAGACAATGTTGTATTAGCAGGTATGGTAGCAGTGCATCAATTCGCCTCAGTAGGAAATCACGCTTTTGTTACAGGAGGATCTTTAGTACGTAAAGATGTACCACCTTTTGTAAAGGCAGCTCGTGAACCTTTATCGTATGTAGGAATCAATTCTGTTGGCTTGAGAAGAAGAGGATTTAGCACAGAAAAAATTAGAGAAATACAAGATATATATAGAATACTATTTCAGAAGAATTATAATAATACGCAAGCAATTGATATTATTGAAGCTGAAATGCAAGCAACCTCAGAAAGGGATGAAATCGTTCAGTTTATAAAGGACTCTCATAGAGGTATAATGAAAGGGTATTTTAAATCAAATTAATTTTAATGCGTAATAAAATATGCGCAATTAAACCTAAATAAACATTTTTAGAAATGGCAACAACATCAGATATTAAGAAAGGATTATGTATTAAATATAACCATGATATTTTTAAAATTATTGAGTTTTTACATGTAAAACCAGGTAAAGGTCCTGCTTTTGTTAGAACGAAATTAAAAAGTGTTACTACTGGAAAGGTAATTGACAATACTTTTTCTGCAGGTCACAAAATTGAAGATGTAAGAGTAGAAACTCATAAATTTCAGTATTTATATGCTGAAGGTGATGATTTACATTTTATGAATACAGATGATTACAATCAAATTACTTTAGAAAGAAAAGTAGTTGATGGAGCTGAGTTTATGAAAGAAGGAGAGGTTGTTACTATTTTAATAAATACAGAAGATAGTTTACCTTTATCTGTGGAAATGCCTTCACATGTTATTTTAGAAGTAACACATACAGAACCAGGAGTAAAAGGGAATACAGCAACGAATGCAACAAAACCTGCTACTGTTGAAACAGGAGCAAGAGTAAATGTGCCTTTATTTATTAATGAAGGAGATAAAATTAAATTAGATACAGAAAAGGGGACATACTCTGAACGTATCAAAGAGTAAATTTAATTCCCGCAATTGCGGGATTTTTCTTTTATATGAAATTTAAACAACCACAAACATTAGCGCAAATTGCCTCACTATTAGAAGTAGAGTTTGTAGGAGACAACGATTTTCCAATTACAGGGATTAATGAAATTCATGTCGTTGAAAAAGGAGATATTGTTTTTGTAGACCATCCAAAATATTATGATAAAGCGTTAGAATCTGCAGCTACAACGGTTTTAATAAATAAAAAAGTTGATTGCCCAGAAGGAAAGTCGTTATTGATCTCAGATGATCCTTTTCGTGATTTTAACAAACTAACGAAACATTTCAATCCTTTTATAGCTTCTAAAAGTAGTATTGCAGGATCTTCAATAATTGGTGAAGGTACTATTGTACAACCAAATGTATTTATTGGAGAAAATGTTACAGTAGGTAAAAATTGTTTGATTCATCCTAACGTTACCATAAATAATAATTGTGTAATAGGTGATAATGTAACCATACATGCCAATACCGTTATTGGGGGTGACGCATTCTATTATAAAAACAGACCCGAAGGTTTTGATAAATTAATATCAGGAGGAAGAGTAGTTATTGAAGACAATGTTGATTTAGGAGCTTCTTGTACTATAGATAGAGGAGTAACTGGAGATACTACTATTGGAGCTGGATCTAAATTAGATAATCAAGTACACATTGGTCACGATACGGTAATAGGTAAAAAGTGTTTGATAGCAGCCCAAACAGGTATTGCTGGTTGTACGGTTATTGAAGATGAAGTAACTATTTGGGGACAAGTAGGAATAATTAGTGGATTAACTATAGAAAAGGGGACTGTTTTAATGGCACAAACGGGTGTAACAAAGTCTTTGAAGAAGGGAGTTTATTTTGGAACACCACAGCGAGAATATCGCCAAACGCTTCGTGAAGTTATCTATTTAAAAAATGTAACAAATCCAGATAAAAAGTAACGTAAAATTAATTGTGAAAACTCAATTAAAAAGTTATTTTTGTCTGTCTTAAAAAAATAAGTAAAAAATAAACCAATGAGTGTTTTAGTAAATAAAGATTCGAAAATTATTGTACAAGGTTTTACTGGTAGTGAAGGTACTTTTCACGCTGGTCAAATGATCGACTACGGAACCAATGTTGTTGGAGGTGTAACTCCAGGAAAGGGAGGACAAGAACATTTAGGAAAACCTGTATTTAATACAGTTGTTGAAGCTGTAGAAAAAGCTGAAGCTGATACTTCAATTATTTTTGTACCACCAGCATTTGCTGCTGACGCAATTATGGAATCTGCAGAAGCAGGAATTAAAGTAATTATTTGTATTACTGAAGGAATTCCTGTAGCTGACATGACTAAAGTTAAAGCTTATATTGATGCTAAAGAAGACTGTACTTTAGTAGGACCTAACTGTCCAGGAGTTATTACTCCAGAAGAAGCTAAAGTTGGAATTATGCCAGGATTTATCTTCAAAAAGGGTAGAGTAGGTATTGTATCTAAGTCAGGTACATTAACTTATGAAGCTGCTGACCAAGTTGTAAAACAAGGTTACGGAATTACTACTGCAATTGGTATTGGTGGAGATCCAATTATTGGAACTACTACAAAAGAAGCTGTAGAATTATTAATGAATGATGAAGAAACTGACGCAATTGTAATGATTGGAGAAATCGGTGGACAATTAGAAGCTGAAGCTGCTCGTTGGATTAAAGCTGACGGTAACCGTAAGCCAGTTGTTGGATTTATTGCAGGGCAAACTGCACCAGCTGGTAGAACTATGGGACACGCCGGAGCAATCGTTGGTGGAGCTGATGATACTGCACAAGCAAAAATGAAAATTTTAGCTGAAAATGGAATTCACGTTGTTGAATCTCCAGCTAAGATTGGAGAAATGGTAGCTAAAGTTTTAGCATAGTTTCTTTAAGAAATACATTAACATATTTTTTATAAAGCATTACTTTTTTAGTAATGCTTTTTTTGTATATTGGAAGTGATATAAACTTTAATATTACAATATGAAATTAGAACAAATTAAAAATTTAGGAAAAGAATTAAAAAAACAAGAATTAGTGAATGTGACTGGTGGAGACATAATAGTAGGCTATATGTGTGACGATGGAACTATGGGAACTGTTAGAGGACCAAATGATGGTCATTTAATGGATGGAGTATGTGGTGATTTAAACTATAGAATAACTTATACAAGAGAAGGTATTTCTAGATAATTAAATCAATTCATTTGGTTTAATTAATAAAATTACATGTCCGATTACTAAATTAGTAATCGGATTATTTTTGTAATAAATTTAAAGATATGCTGACTTTTTTAGATGTTATTATTATTAAAATTGTAGCCCTTTTTGTATGTTAGTGACTCATTTAAATTAATATTATTATGAAATTAGATCAAGTTAAAAACTTAGGAAAAGAATTATCTAAAAAAGAGCTAAAAGAAGTAAAAGGAGAAGGAACTGCTTACTATCAATGTGAAGATGGTAGAACAGGACAAATTAGAAACGTTAATTCAAAAGAAGAATTTTTTGCTTTGGAGCATCCTTGTGGGCCAGGAAATGGAGAAATGTATATGAACCTTTAGATAATAAACCTTATTTTTAATTTATTAACTAGATAAATTTATCTAGGTGAAAATCCCATATTGTACGGGATTTTCTTTTTATATTTGACCCATTAAAACAACTAATAAATGAAACTTTTAGAAAATAAAACAGCAATTATTACTGGTGCTACAAGAGGTATTGGAAGAGGGATTGCTTTAGAATTTGCTAAACAAGGAGCGAATGTAGCTTTTACTTTTAATTCTTCAGTAGATGCTGCTACTGCTTTAGAAAATGAATTAAAGGAATTAGGTGTAAATGCAAAAGGATATCAATCGAACGCTGCTGAATTTGATGCAGCTCAAGAATTGGCAAAAAATGTTTTAGAAGAATTTGGTACGATTGACGTATTGGTAAATAACGCAGGTATTACTAAAGATAACTTATTAATGCGTATTTCTGAAGACGATTTTGATAAGGTAATTGAAGTAAACTTAAAATCTGTTTTTAATTTAACGAAAGCAGTTATTCGTCCAATGATGAAACAACGTGCAGGATCTATTATCAATATGAGTTCTGTAGTTGGATTAAAAGGAAACGCTGGGCAAGCAAACTATGCAGCTTCAAAAGCAGGTATCTTAGGTTTCTCTAAATCAGTGGCTTTAGAATTAGGTTCACGTAATATTCGTAGTAATGTTGTTGCTCCAGGTTTTATTGAAACTGAGATGACAGCTAAACTAGATGAAAAAGTTGTAGAAGGATGGAGAAATGAAATTCCTTTAAAAAGAGGAGGTTCTCCAAAAGATATTGCCGATGCCTGTGTGTTTTTAGCATCTGATATGAGTTCATATATTACTGGGCAAACTTTATCAGTAGATGGAGGTATGTTAACCTAGACATAAGAATTAATATAAAATAAAAAAGTCTGTATCCTTTACGATACAGACTTTTTTTATTGAGGGGTTTTTGTTTTTAGGGGTACACTTTTAAAGGGGAAAAGTGTAAGGGGCTTAGGGACAACATGCTTTAAGGGGAAAGCACTCATCAGGGAATTAAGGGAAACACTTTAGGGGTAAAATGTTTTCCAGGGGAATTTGTGTAATTATTACTTAAGGGGAAATAATGTAACACAAAAGGGATCAAAATTATAGAGGGGTCGGTTATAAGGGAAATTAAAAATGTTGTTTTTTTATTTTTTATAATCTTCAAACGTACCATCGTTATATAAAACAACAATGTTTTTTATTCTTTTCTCGACAGGAACACCTTTTTGTTCGTTGCCTGAGAATGGCGTATTTGATTTTTTTTCGGGCTGTTGTTCAAATACGGGATTTTCATTAAACAGAGAAGGGGATTCAGTCATAGGGGATTTTTCTTCTTTATTTATAATTGTACTCTTACTTTTCGGAAAAGTGCCTCTACCATATACTAACCAGTCTAATTCAATTTCATCAAAAGCTTTCTCAACTTTAATAACAAAATCTAAACTAGGTTTGTTTCTACCAGATAGTAAGTGGGAGATACTCGATCTAGGTACATCAATCATATCTGCAAATGTTGAAGCGGACAGATTGTAATAATCTAATATAAGTTTAATTCTATCGATCATGGTTTACGTTTGTAAACTAAATTACTTGTTTACGATTGTAAAGATATGTAAATTACATAAGTAAACAAGAAAAAGTTGAATTATTTTTCTAAAACAGCAATTAAACACCTATAAATAACTTTAAATATACTTATTTTAAGCATTGTAAATCAACTAGTTATATGTTTATTATAGATTACACTTATAGTTCATGATTAATTGAGGTTTGTGAAGTGATTTTAGTGTTATACAAGTGTAAACACTACTTAAATACTATATATATAGTGTTTAAAAGATGGAATTTTCTATGTATATAACGATGTTTAGGTCATATACATAAGTTTTTATATGTAGAAATGACATTATTATACTTATAAACAACCCAAAATTGTAGTGAATATCTAGAATTTACGCATTTACATTTGTAAACTAACTAAATTATACTGTTAAACTCCATCTTTAAATTCTCAGGAAATACTGTAAATGCAAAGTTTTCATGGACTTCATTTGGAGAAACACTAAGTTTAAAATCAAAATTCTTACAAATACTTGAAATAGCAGTTGTCATTTCTACCATAGATAAGTGCATTCCAGGACATAATCTAGCACCTCCACCAAAGACTTTAACTGCCTTAGGCGCATGGTTTTGATGAAATGGACACTCTGACTTAATCCACCTACCTGGTTCAAAGCTTAAAGGATTACTGAAATAGTCACTATTTCGTTGTGCATGACTGTTTACTAGTATAATACTAGTGTTCTTAGGAATTTGAAGGTTGTTTACTATAATATCATCATTAGATTGAAAGAATAAGATAGGAGTAGTAGGCTTTAATCGCATAGCCTCTTGAATAGCCGCATTGGTATATTTCAACTTATTAATGATCTCATAATCATCTGCCACATTACCTGTATATTCTTTATGAGCTTCCTCTCTTATCTTATATACTATTTCTGGATGCTGTGCTAAGTAATATAATGTCCAGGCCATAGAATTAGAAGTAGTATCCTCTCCAGCTAAAAGCATTGCTATTACATTACCATACAATGTTTTTTGATCAAAAATGCTATGTTCCTTTTCGCTTTCAATTAAAAGAGCTTCTAAAAAATTGGTAGGAGCTTCTTTTAAATCAGGACTCTTAAGCAACCTGTCTTTAGCCTCTTCAATAAACTTTCCAACGACTTTTTCTATAGCTTTAAGCGATTCTTTTAGTTGTTTATCCTTCTTACTAGGAAAATACCTCCAAGATGGAAAAGGAGCTGTAATTCGTTCATTAATCATTGGAAATATTAACTCTAAATGATTTTGAAAACTATCTTGTTTGTTATGAATCGTATTTAGCTTGTATCCAAAGGCAACTTCCGTTGTAACATCTATAGTATATGCTATAAAATCTTTTAATATTTCAACAGAATCCTTAGTACTGGCATACGAATTAATTTTAGTAAGTAGCTTTTCCGTTTTATCATGCACAATAGGGTAGTAGCCCTTTACTTTTCTAACGTTTAAAGCTTCAGCAACAGGCTTTCTTTGTTTTTTCCAATCATCACCTTCAGCATTAAACACTGTATGAAACCCCATTTCCTTAAATACTTCATCAATTTTAGATAAACGACGAAATTGATCTGGTCTTTGTTTTAAAATAGTAGTGTTTACAATTGTGTCAGCCGAAACTAAGGCTTTTATAGGACCAAGTTTAATAGTGTATAAATCACCTAATTCATTAGCCCATTGCTCCAGAATACGATGTTTATTCTTCTTCTTAAAATCTTTTAAATTACCCAAAAAGAAACTCCCTTTTGGTGTTTTTAAATCCTTTAATGTAGATAGTTTGGTAGGTGTTGTTGGTTTCATGGATTATATAGGCAGGCTAATATTAAAACTAGTGTTATTAGGTGATGATGTAAATTTAATGGTTCCTTTATGGGCTTCTATTATACTTTTAGATAGGGTTAAACCAATTCCAGAACCGTCTTTGCGAGTGGTAAAATAAGGAATAAAGACATTGTCTTTTATTTCATCGGAAATACCAATACCATTGTCATTTACCGTTATATAGGTTCGGTGTTCTTTATTTTGATTAATTTCAATTGTTAGTATGGGGTTTTCAATTCCCTCTAGAGCATAGATACTATTCGATATTAAGTTGATTAATACTTGCTCCAATTGCTGTTTATCTGCTAAAACCTCTTTGTTTACATTTGTAAACAGGTTTGTTTCAATGTTTTTTGATTGAAATTCACGGTTAAAAAGTTTTAATGTGTTCTCTACAAGCAATACCAAATCGAATTCTTCTTTATTTGGAAGCGGTAATTCAGCTAACTTTCTATAAGTATCAACAAATGAGGTTAAATGTTTTGAACGTTTTTTAATAATCTTTAATCCGAAGGACAATTCTTCAAGAGCATCTTCATCGACATCTTCCTGAATTAAATCGTCTAAATTTTCAGCTAAACTACTTATAGGTGTAATTGTATTAATGATTTCATGAGACATGACATTCATTAATTTGTACCATGCTTCTTTTTCTTTTTTATCGATTAATTGTTGAATAGTTTCTAAGGTGACAATTAAATATTGATATTCGTTTGTTTGAGTAACAGAAGTTTTTAAGAAGAAATTTTCTTCTTTATCGTTAATAGTGAGTGAAATTGTATGCTTTAAAAAACGCCAATCTGTTATTAATTGGTTTAAATTTCCAATTTTACTTTGTAATAATTGCCAGTTGTAGAATTTAGGAATCTGTAAAAAATCAGTAAAAGCTTTATTTAACTGAAATACTTCAGTAGTATTATTGTCATTCTTTCTTAATATAAGTACTCCAATACTTAAGCTTTCAAGAATATTAGTAAAGATTAAGGTTTCAGAAGAGTTTTGTAAACTTAACTTTCGATGTTTTTCTAATAGTAATGCTGTTTTGTTATGTAATGAATTCTTTCTCTTTTCTTTTGAAATAGTATTTGAATAGTCATTATGCAATAAGCAATCTATTGATTTTTCGATATCAGCAAATAATTTCTTTAGATAATCAATGAATAAAAACAACTGAAAACATAGAATTAAGAAAAATCCTAATGTATTGGCAAATAAACTATTGCGATATGTGTAAAACACGATTATTCCATTAACAAGAATTAATAGAATACGAACGAAAATTTGTATGATTTGTGATCTGCTCAAAATATTATAGTCCAAATTTTTCCAAGCGTCTATATAATGCAGCTCTTGTTAAACCTAAATCTTTAGAGGCTTTTGATATATTTCCTTGATGTTTATTCATAGCCTGTTGTATCAACATTTTTTCTGTTTCTTCGATATTGAGATTATCACCTAAAGATACGTTCATTTTTTTAGTTGAAAAATGCAAATCTTCTAATTGAATGGTTTCGGCATCTGTAATAATCACAGCGCGTTCAACAATATGTTCAATTTCTCGAATGTTTCCAGGCCAATGATAAGATTTCATGGCTTGAATGGCATCCTTGGAAAAGCTAACTATACTTTTTCGATACTTTTTTGTTAGTTTTTGTAAAAAGTGATTGGCTAATAAAAGTACATCTTCTTTTCGATCTCTCAATGGTGGTAAATCTAACTCTATAGTGTTAATTCTAAACAGTAAATCTTGTCTAAAAGTTTGTTCATCAACCATATCATGTATTGGTGCATTGGTTGCGCAGATAATACGTACATCAATATCACGTTCTTTTCCTTCACCTAATCTTGTAATCTTTCTATTTTGAATAACCGTAAGTAGCTTTGCTTGAAGGTGGAGAGGAAGATTTCCTATTTCATCTAAAAAAATAGTTCCTCCTTTTGCTAATTCAAAACGTCCTAAAGTATCTTTTTGAGCATCTGTAAAAGCTCCCTTGGCATATCCAAACAATTCACTTTCAAATAAGTTTTCATTTAAAGAACCTAAATCTACATGAATAAAAGGATGGTTTTTTCTGTTAGAAAGTAAATGAATTTCTTTGGCAAAAACATACTTTCCAGTTCCATTTTCTCCTAATATTAAAATGTTAGCATCTGTAGGTGCCACTTTTTGCATTAGTTTTATGGCAGATTTCATTGCAGGTGAGCTACCTATAATATGTTCTGTTTGTTGGTGGAAATCCTTATCTTGTTGCTTTTGCACGGTACTCAACTGTGTGGCTTTACGCTTGGTTCGGGCCAATTCAACGCCTGCATTAACAACACCGTATAGTTTTTCTGTATTCCAAGGCTTTAGAATAAAATCTGTTGCTCCTTGTTTAATAGCTTCTACGGCCAAATTCACCGATCCAAAGGCTGTCATTAGAATAACGGTAGTTTCAGGGTTTAGATCTTTTATGTGTTTTAACCAATATAAACCCTCTTTACCATCTTCAAAACCAATGCGATAATTCATATCTAGTAATACAACATCAATACTATTACTTGTTATATGATTACTAATTTTCTTAGGATTGTTCGCGGTAATTATTTCTGAAAAATATTTTTTTAAGCTAATTCTAGCAGAAAATAAAATATCGTCATCATCATCAACAATTAAAATGGTGGCTTCTTTTTTTCTCATACTACATAGTTAGCTAAATGTTAGAATATGAACAAAGAAATGTTCGTTTTCGTACAGTGTAATTTTTAATAAAAAACATAAAAAACTGGTTTTTAGCTACTTATAGGGTTGTTTTCTGTTGGCACATTTGTGGAATATACCAAACCAAACAAAGTGTAATTAACTATGGACAAGCAAATACAACCTAAAAACAAAAAAACAAAGAAAATGTTATTATGGGGTATACCTATTGTACTGCTAACGAGTTTGATTCTAATGAATGCAACTCGAAAAAAGCAAGTAAATATTAGTAAAGATTCAATTGCAATAAGAGAAGTTTCGGAAGGAGATTTTGAAGACGTACTTTTATTTAATAGTACGGTTGAACCAAAAACTTCAGTTTTTGTAAATGTAATTCAAGGAGGAGCAGTATCGGAAATTTTTGTTGAAAGCGGACAAAAAGTTACAAAAGGGACTCCTTTATTAAAGGTGTATAACCCTAATGCTGAATTGAACTATTTAACACAAGAAACTGCTATTGTTGAGCAAATTAACAACCTAAGAAATATTAGGGTTAATATTAAAAATCAACAATTAACCTTAGATCAGCAATTACTAAGTATTGACAATGATTTTAAAAATGCGAAGCGTCAATATGATTTAGATAAAAAATTGTTTGGAAAAGGTGTTGTTGCTAAGAATGATTATGATAAAACAACACAGCAATATCAGTTTCAAAAACAACGTAGTGGTGTTATAAAGAAAAGTGTTGCTGAAGAGAAAAAGAGTAGAGACGTTCAATTATCACGTATAAATACTTCGATAAATAACATGCAGAAAAGCTTGGAGTTATTAAGAAAAAACAAAGAAAATTTTACAGTTAAAGCACCAGTAGATGGTTTATTGTCTTCGTTCAATCCGACTTTAGGAGAGAATTATAACCAAGGACAAAACATTGGGAAAATAGATGTTCTTGATGGTTATAAATTAGTAGCTTTAGTTGACGAATATTACATTGCTAAATTAAAAAAAGATATTAGTGGGAAAGTTGCTATAAATACAAATGATTACCAAATTAGGTTGTCTAAAATTCATCCCGAAGTGGTTAATGGTCAATTTAGAATAGAATTTCAGTTTAAAAAAGATTCAATTGCTAAAGATATCAAGAGAGGAATGTCTTTAAAAAGTAAAGTATTCTTATCAAATAACAGTAAAGCATTACTAATTCCAAAGGGGCAATTTTATCATGAAACAAATGGTAAATGGGTATTTGTGTTAGACTCAAATAATAAAGCTGTAAAGAGGAATATTAAAATTGGAAGAGAAAATCCTTTCTATTATGAAGTGTTAGATGGACTTAAAGTAGGGGATAAGGTAATTACCTCTAGTTATACTGACTTTAAGGATGTTGAGCAAGTTAATATAGATTAATAAATAGATTGAAATAAGTACAAAAAGAATTAAAAAAAACAATAGAAAAAAAAATATAACGATGATAAAAATTAATGATTTAGTAAAGGTATACAGAACAGAAGAAGTAGAAACAACAGCATTAAACAAATTAAGTTTAGAAGTAAAAGAAGGGGAATTTGTTTCTATTATGGGAGCATCAGGTTGTGGTAAATCAACACTATTAAATATTATAGGTTTATTAGATGCACCAAATTCTGGAAGTTATGATTTTGACGGAATAGAAGTAGCTAATTTTTCTGAAAAAGAACGCGCAAGTTTGCGTAAAGCCAATATTGGTTTTGTATTTCAAAACTTTAATTTGATTGATGAACTTACAGTGTTTGAAAATGTAGAATTACCATTGATTTATAATAATGTAAAATCTTCAGAAAGAAAACAGAGGGTTTCTGAGATTTTAGAACGTATAGGAATTGCACATAGAGCAAAACATTATCCGTTGCAATTGTCTGGAGGACAGCAGCAAAGAGTAGCAGTAGCGAGAGCATTGGTAACGAATCCTAAACTAATTTTAGCAGATGAGCCTACTGGAAATTTAGATAGTAAAAGTGGAAATGATGTAATGGAATTATTAACGGAACTTCATGCTACTGGCGCTACTATTATAATGGTAACACACTCTTCTTATGATGCAAAATTTTCATCTAGAATAATCACATTAAAAGACGGAGAAATTGTTTCTGAAAAAAGAAATGAGCATAAGGTAGATTTACTAGTTCAATAAAAATATAATCCATTAAATACTTGTAAAAATGATACAAACATGGTTTAAAATATTTTTTAGGAATAGTAAGAAAAATTGGCTCAATATTTTAGTGAATATCTTAGGGTTAACGCTTGGTTTCGCTGGATTGTTAATCGTATTGCTGTACTTAAATGATGAGAAAAGTTATAATGCCAATAATCCTTATAAAAATGAAGTATACAGGGTAGTTCATAAAATGTCTAATGGAGATATTTGGTCTACAAGTACGAATATAGAAGGTCCAACTTATAAAGAAGAAATTCCAGAAGTAGAAAGTTTTTATTTATGTAATAGTTGGTATGATGATGCCTTGGTTAAGGTTAAGGGAAAAGATGTTTTTACACAAAACATATTACAAGGTGAGCCTAATTTCTTTCATTTTTTTCCATTCGACATCGTTGAAGGAAGTGCAGAAACCTTTGAAAAGACTAGAAACAATATTGCAATTTCAGATAAGCAGGCAAAACAATTTTTTGGAGATGAATCTGCTATTGGAAAGACAATAAGTTTTTATAAACGCGATTTTATTATAACTACGGTTTATAAAATTACAGGGAAGCATTATTTTATGCCTGAAATTCTAATGCAGTTTAAAAAGACTCCAGAGGGACATTGGGGGAATTTCACCAACAACTTATTTGTTAAGCTATCTAAAGGTGCTGATGCTACAGCTTTTAATAGTAAAGTAAAAGACATATGGCATAAACATTCTGTGTTACCTGCTTCTAAAAGTATGGGAATTACTCCAGAAGAGTTTAATAAAAAATATGGAACTGAAGCATATGTTGAAGCAATAGAAAGCATTCGTTTACAAACTAAATCTAATGATGCTGGACCAGAAGGAAAAGGGAATTTTCAGTTGATACTTATTTTGATTGGTTTGTCAATATTATTAATTGTTATTTCATGTGTGAATTTTATCAATTTATCCATTGCTTCTGCAACACAAAGGGCAAAAGAAGTTGGAGTGAAGAAAACCTTAGGACTATCTAAAGTTTCATTAGTGAGACAATATACGCTTGAAATTGTTGCACAAGGTATTGTAGCATTTTTACTATCGCTGATTTTAGTAGAATTAATACTACCATCCTTTAATGACTTTATGAATAAGGATATTTCGATATTACAATTGAGTTTATTGTCTAAACTAGCCATTCTAGCGTTTGTTGTTTCCTTGGTAATTGGTAGTATTCCAGCATTTTATTTGTCAAAATTTAAATCTGTAGAGGTTTTAAAGGGAAATATATCAAGAAGTAAAAAAGGTGTATTTGCTAGAAATCTAATGTTAGGGTTACAATTTTTAATCTCAGGTTTCTTTCTTACAGGATCTATCATTATTAATAAGCAGGTAAACTATATGATGAATAAGGACTTAGGATTCAATGGAGATCAGGTGGTAATGATTTCTTTAAATAAGTATGACGATAGATATAAAAATTACCTTTTAGCAAAGCAAGAACTAGCGAAGCACTCCAATATTGAAGATGTTACGAGTAATTCCTTCATTATAGGTGGCGGATCTGCCAATTCAACGAATTTTTCTTATAAAGATGTATCTGTTCAAGCAAACTCAAATGCAATTGATTACAATTATCTAGATGTGATGAAAATAGATGTAGTCAAAGGAAGAGGTTTTCAAGAAGGAATCGCATCTGATACCATTAAAAATGTTTTGATCAATGAAACTTTGGCCAATGCTTTAGGTATAGCTGATGATCCGATAGGAAAGAAGGTTGACGCTGGTTTTGGAGGAGAGGATAACGATGGAAAAAACTTACAAGTAATAGGAGTTGTTAAAGATCATCATACAAGAGGACTTGTTAATAAGATACCACCAACTTTTTACTTTCACTGGAATAGCTTTGATTGGATGAAACAAAATTTTTGGAAGATTCAATTAAAAATTAAACCAGATAATGTACAGGAAACCTTAACGTTTATTGAAGATTATTGGAAAGCAAACATTGAGCAAGGATATCCTTTTAATCCACAGTTTGTAGATAAGCGTTTTGCTAGAACCTATAAGAGATACGAAAAACAGCAAACCATATTTTTCATTTTAACTTTTGTAGTGATTCTTGTATCTCTATTAGGATTATTTGCCTTGGCTACACTAACTATTCAGCAACGATTAAAAGAAGTAGCAATTCGTAAAACACTAGGGGCATCCATCAAAGAAATCATGTATCAATTGATAAAGAGTTTCTTAAAGATTACATTAATTGCCTCTTTTATTTTAATACCGGTAGCGTACTATTTTATGCAAAATTGGTTGGAGAATTTTGTTTATCGAATTGAAATGCCATTGATACCGTTTATTATAACACCAATTGTATTAACCATTTTAGTATTTATTGTAGTAGGTATAAAAGCATTTTATGCTACTAAAGTAGATTTGATTAAGTATTTAAAATTTGAATAGCTATGTTACAGGTTTGGTTTAAATTATTCTTTAGAAATAGCAAGAAAAATTGGTTAAATACAATCATTAATATAAGTGGATTGACTTTAGGATTGTCTGGATTATTAATTGTATTGCTTTATATCAAAGAAGAAAAAAGTTACAATCAATGGAATCCAAATAAAGAAGAGGTATATCGAGTAAATATTAAAAAACCACGAACTGGTGAGGTTTGGTTTACTTGTAATCCTGGAATGTATCTTACCTATCCAGAAAAGATTCCTGAAGTAACGGAAGCTATCATGGTAAACCCGTTTTATAGAAGTAGAACCGTTCAGTACAAAAAATCTTTTGAGTACAACGATAAAACAACAATAACAGATCCACAGTTTTTTAACTTCTTTCCATTTAAAATTTTAGAAGGATCTGTACAAAAGTTTACTGAAACAAGAAACTATATAGGGTTATCAAAGGAGTATGCTAATCGCATTTTTAAAAGGGATAAAGCTGTTGGTAATACCGTTAAAATTGATGGCGAAGCTTATCATGTTGCTTGTGTTTATGAGATCCCAAAAAACTCTCATCAGGAGCCAGATTTATTAATGCAGTTTGACAGTCCGTTTGAAATTCATTGGGGAAATCATAATAATGAGCTTTTTTGTAGAATTACGAAAGGTGCTGATATAGAGTTGGTAAAGAATAAAATGAACCAAATCATTATAGATGCTCATAAAAGGATGGCTTTAGAAGAAGGAGTAACTCTTGAAGAGTTTGAAGCAAAGTATAAAGCGCCATCTATACTTTTAGATAAATTAGATACAATTTATTTACATAGCACAGCCAAAAGGGCGGGGCCAAGTGGTACTGGGAATTACCAACTTTTAATGATATTGTTAGCCTTGTCTATATTGTTAATCGTAATTTCTTGTGTGAACTTTATCAACTTATCTTTAGCTTCAGCAGGTCAAAGAGCTAAAGAAGTAGGAGTGAAAAAGACTTTAGGGCTATCTAGAAAACAGTTGTTATTCCAATATGCTTTTGAAGTGGTGTTACAGGGTTTAATTTCTTTTCTATTTGCATTGCTTATAGTAGAATTGATACTACCATATTTTAATCAATTTGTAGGAAAGGATATTTCAATACTTCAGTTTAGTTCTGTGTTTACCATACTCATTACAGCGTTATTATTGGCTATTGTTATAGGTTTAGTATCTGCTATATACTTATCTAATTTTAAAACTATAGAGGTATTAAAAGGTAGTGTTTCAAAAACAAAAAAAGGAAACTTAGCTAGAAATACAATGTTAGGACTTCAATTCTTGATTTCTGGGTTCTTTATTATTAGTGTATTAATTGTAAATAATCAGATAAGCTATATGATGGAAAAAGAATTAGGTTTTGACAAAGAATATGTGATGTCCGTTGATATGTATAATATTGATAATAAGTACAAAAAGTATCAATTAATTCAAGAGGTGTTAACAAAAAATAAAAATATTTCTGGAGTTACTTCAAGTATGTTTGTACCAGGTGAAGGTTTTGTAAATGGAACTTCTTTGATTCATAAAGTAAATGATATCAGATTTAATTCTGCCTCTAATATTGTTGACTATAATTATTTAGATTTTGCTAAAATTAAAGTTTTAAAAGGAAGAAATTTTTCAAAAGAACTGGCATCTGACTCTTTAAGAATTATTATCAATGAAACTGCTGCGAAAGAATTGGCTATTTATGACAAGCCTATAGGAGAAAAACTAAACCTAGGATGGACAGATGATAATGCTCCTGGTTTTGAAGTAGTAGGTATGGTGAAAGACTATCATTTTGATGGTTTTGATGCTAAAATAGCACCAATGTTCTTTGTTCTTTGGAATAGTTTAGATTTTCCAGATTCTTGGATCCCGGCAGTTCAGTTTAAATTAAAAGCTCAAAATATAGATGAAACAATTGCCGAAATAGAAACCTTTTGGAAAGCAAATGTAGATGCTAAATATCCGTTTACCTATGAGTTTTTGGATAAAAAGTTTGCTAGAACCTATGAGAAGTTTAAGAAGCAAGAAGCCATGTTTTTAATACTATCTATTATTGTAATCACAATTTCTCTCTTAGGTTTGTTTGCTTTGGCTACGTTGACAATTCAACAGCGTTTAAAAGAAGTAGCTATTCGAAAGACTTTAGGAGCCTCTGTAAAAGAAATAATGTATCAATTGATAAAGAGTTTTTTAAAAACCACTTTAATCGCTTCGTTTGTTCTAGTTCCAATAGCCTATTATTTTATGCAGAATTGGTTGGAGAATTTTGTTTATCGAATAGACATGCCATTCATTCCGTACCTAGTAACACCTCTTATATTGAGTGTGTTAGTTGTTGCAGTCGTAGGAACAAAAGCTTTCTATGCGACTAAAGTTGATTTGATTAAGTATTTAAAATTTGAATAGCTATGTTACAAGTTTGGTTTAAATTATTTTTTAGAAATAGTAAAAAGAACTGGTTAAATACCTTAATCAATATTGGAGGTCTAACACTTGGGTTAACTGGGTTAATTATAGTCTTACTTTACTACAATAAAGAAAACTCATATGATAAATGGAACCCTTATAAAGATGTTGTTTATAAAGTTGGACATTCATGGCCAGATGGTCAAACGTATGACGATACAACACATCCAGAAGGACCTAAAAGTACAGAGGTTATTCCTGAGATTGTAGATTATATCTCGATGCCTTCTTGGTATAATAGCTCTTTGTTAAAGGTAAATAATAAAACAGTTTATGCCACAAAAATAGTCTATAGTACTCCTAATTTTTTTGAATTCTTTCCGCATAAAATTGTTGAAGGTAGTAAGAAAGACATATTAAGCTCTAAAGATTTTATTACCATTTCTTCAGAAATTAAAAAGAAACTATTTGGTTCTAAAAAAGCTCTTGGTAACCTTATTACCTTCGGAAAAAAGAACTACACTGTTTCAGGAGTTTTTGAAGTAGAGAAACCATCAACTATTGAACCAGAAGTAGTTGTATGGGATATGGCTAATAAGAACATGGTGAATAACTGGGATTCATTCTCTAACCATACTTACTATAAAATAAAAGAAGGAGCAGATATAAAAGAGGTAGAGAAAAAGCTCCAACAGGTATTTATTGATAATCTACATAAGGCTAGTGCCGATAAAGAAGGAATGGCTCTACATGAGTACTTAGAAAAGGAAGCTTCAATTCCTTTTTTAGAAAAACTAAATGGATTACGATTACATGCGAGAGGAGATGTTGGACCTTTGGAAGGGAAAGGGAATTACTTGTTATTATTAATAATGATGGGACTTTCAGTGTTTATTATCATTATTTCAAGTATCAATTTTATAAACCTTTCGATAGCTTCAGCCAGCTTAAGAGGGAAGGAGGTAGGAATTAAAAAAACTTTAGGGATTTCTACTTTAAATTTTACGTTACAATATGTTTTAGAAATAGTTATTCAAGGATTTATCGCTTTACTATTAGCTTTATTAATTACTGAATTAATTTTACCAAGTTTTAATACTTACTTTAAAACCGACCTAAGCCTTAGTAATGCCAAATTAATTAAGCAAATAAGTCTTTTAACTTTTGTGATTTCTGTATTTATAGGAAGTTTATATGCGCTGTATTTACATAAGTTTAAAACTATTGAAGTTTTAAAAGGAAATTTTTCTCGAAGTAAAAACATGGTATTGTTAAGAAATGTCATGTTAGGATTACAGTTTATTATTTCCGGTTTTTTCTTAGTAGGAGGTTTGGTGGTGTATCATCAAGTAAGCTATATGAATTCTAAGGATTTAGGATTTTCTGGAGATCAAATATTAGTAGTGAATTTTGCAAACAATGCGCGCAAATGGGAACGATATCAGCTCGTTAAAAAAGTATTTGGGAATAACCCTAGTATCATATCAATTTCTGCAAGTATGACTTCTCCAGGGGCTGATAATGACTTTTCAAACGGAGTATCTTACAAGGATAAAAATGTTGACACCAAATTTATCCCTATGGATTATGGTCATATAGAAATGATTAAAGCAGATATGAAATATGGACGAGCATTCTCTGAAAAATTTGCTTCCGATAGTATAAATGGAATTATTTTAAATCAAACAGCTATACAACAATTAGGTATAGAGAATCCAATAGGGAAAAAAGTAAGAACTTTTGATAAAGAATGTACTGTTGTTGGTGTAGTAAAAGATTATCATTTAGATGGCTTTGATAAAAAAATTAAGCCAGTTTTCTACTTACACTTTAAGTCAATTCCATGGTTAAAATACAGTTTAAACTCAGTACATTTTAAGATTAAAGAAGGTGAAGAGGAAAAAGCAATTGCTCAAATAGAAAATTTCTGGAAAACAGAAATCGAACCTGGATATCCATTAACTTATGCCTTTGTAAATAAAGCTTTTGAAAAGACTTTTGAAAAGTATAAACAGCAACAAACGCTGTTTGGAGTTTTAACTCTTGTAGTTATTTTAGTGGCTTTATTGGGGTTATTTGCCTTGGCAAGTTTAACCATTCAACAACGATTAAAAGAAGTAGCCATTCGTAAAACGCTCGGTGCTTCTGTAAAAGAAATTATGTTTCAGCTCATTGTTGGTTTTGTAAGAAACGTATTAATAGCAACTATATTTTTAATTCCATTAGCGTATTATTTAATGCAAATATGGCTTGATAACTTTGCGTATCGTATTGAAATGCCAATACTTCCATATATTATTTCACCAATTGTTCTAATTTTGTTAGTAATCATTGTTGTTGGAGTAAAAGCATATAATGCAACAAAAATTGATTTGATTAAATATTTAAAATTTGAATAAGATGAAAACAAAGCACCTAATTTTTAAAATATTGTTGTGTATTCCTTTATTAGTAGGCGCACAGAGCAAAACTTTTACGGTTGAGAGTTTTAAAAAGGTTATCGTGAGTCCTCATATAGAAGTAACGTTTAAAAAAGGAACTCAAGAAAAGGTAGAGATTATTGAAAACCATTCCGCGCTAAATATTGACGTAAAAAGTAAAACACTGCATTTGTATTTAAATGATGCTAAAATTACTTCTCCAACAAAAAAGATAAAAGTTAATGGAGCTACTCAAAAAGTCCCTATTTATAGAGGAACTTTGGTAAAGGCTGTTGTTACCTATAAAGATGTAGAGACCTTTTCTTTGAGAGGAGAAGAAGACTTTCTATTTAAAAGCCCAATCGACCAAGATAAATTAACTTTAAATGTATATGGGGAATCAAAGGTGGTTGTAGAGAAAATGACTCTAAACAAATTGAAAACAACCCTTTATGGAGCTAGTAAGTTTATAATAAATGCCGGAACTGTTAATGAACAAAAATATACGGTATACGGAGAAGCTAAAATCAAAGTTTCTCAAGTAAAAAGTAAGCAAACTAAAATTGTTGCTTATGGAGCTGCAAATGTAAAAGTAAATACCTCAGACCGATTGAAAGTAACCTCATATGGTGAAGCTAAGGTTTATTATAAAGGAAGCCCTAAAGTATCTAAGGGTATTGTTATTGGTGATACAACTATAGAAGCTTTATAAAAAGAAAAAGGAGTTCAATTTGAACTCCTTTTTTTATGTTTATTATTGTTTATTTTCTATCCATTTACGGGCATTAACAAAAGCTTCTAACCAAGGAGAAACTTCATCCTTTCTACCATCAGGATAATTAGCCCAGTTCCACTGGAAAGTAGAACGTTCTATATGTGGCATGGTAACTAAGTGTCGTCCAGTAGTATCACACATCATCGCAGTATTATAATCTGAACCATTAGGGTTATTCGGATATCCTTCATAACCGTATTTAGCTACGATATTGTAATTTTCTTCTGCTTCTGGTAAATTAAACTTTCCTTCACCATGAGAAATCCAAACTCCCAATTCAGTTCCTGCTAATGTAGATAGCATTACAGAGTTATTCTCTTGTACCTTCACTGAAGTAAATGAACTTTCGTGCTTCTTAGAATCATTGTGAATCATTTTTCCATGAACTTTGTGTTCTGGATTAATTAACTCTAATTCCATCCATAATTGACATCCATTACAGATACCAACAGACAGGGTGTCTTCTCTTTTAAAGAAATTCTTTAAAGCAGTATTGGCCTTTTCATTATATAAAAATGCTCCAGCCCATCCTTTTGCAGACCCTAAAACATCTGAATTAGAGAATCCTCCTACGGCACCAATGAATTGGATGTCTTCTAAGGTTTCTCTACCAGAAATTAAATCGGTCATATGCACATCTTTTACATCAAATCCAGCTAAATACATGGCATTTGCCATTTCTCTTTCAGAATTCGACCCTTTTTCGCGAATAATAGCGGCTTTAGGTCTTTTACTGATGTTCCCAACACTATCACTTAATTTTCCTGTAAAGTGAGTAGGGAAGCTGTATTGTAAAGGTTGGTTTTTATAATTATCAAAACGATCTTTTGCTAAACCATTTGCAGTCTGCTTATTATCTAATAAATACGACGTTTTATACCAAGTGTCTCTTAATTGAGAAACAGGTAAGGCAAATACATCAGCGTTGTTCTTAATATTTAATCTATCAGACTCAGTAACCATACCAATTTTAAAGAACTCGATATTATTGGTATTAAATACTGCTTCAACAGAATCATCAGCTTGGAATACAATTCCTGAATTTTCAGCAAATAATAATTTAATACTGTCGTTTTCACTGATTTGAGATAAATCAATATTTGCTCCAATATTTACATCAGCAAAACACAACTCTAATAAAGTGGTTATTAAACCTCCTGAGGCAACGTCATGACCAGCTACAATTTTATCTTCTTTAATTAAATTTTGAATTACATTAAAGGTAGATTTAAAGAAGTCGTTATTGGTAATAGTAGGAGTAGAGTTTCCTATTTTATTTACAACTTGTGCAAAAGAACTACCTCCTAATTTATAGGCATCTTGTGATAAGTTGATATAATAAATACTTCCTTTATTAGGTTTTAATACCGGTTCTATTACTTTAGATATGTCGTTGCAATTTGCTGCAGCTGAGATAACTACTGTACCAGGAGAAATTACTTCTTCATTAGGATACTTTTGTTTCATTGATAAAGAATCTTTCCCTGTAGGAACGTTGATTCCTAAATCAATTGCAAAGTCAGATATAGCTTTTACAGCTTTATATAAACGTGCATCTTCGCCTTCATTTTTACATGGCCACATCCAGTTGGCAGATAATGACACCGACTGTAAACCATCTTTTAAAGGAGCCCATACTATATTAGATAATGCTTCAGCTATAGAGTTTTTACTTCCAGCTTCAGGAGCAATTAGTCCAGAAATAGGAGAGTGCCCAATAGTTGTTGCAATTCCTTCTTTTCCTTTATAATCTAAGGCCATAACACCTACGTTGTTCAAAGGAATTTGTAACGAACCAACACATTGTTGCTTAGCCACTTTTCCTCCAACACATCGGTCTACTTTATTGGTTAACCAATCTTTACAAGCTACTGCTTCTAACTGTAATACTTGCGCTAAATAGTTGGTGAATTCCTCTTTGTTATAGCTAACCTCATTATAGTTTCTATCTACCGTTTTATCGGTCATAATGGTCTTAGGAGAGCTTCCAAACATGTCTTCTAAAGCCAAATCCATTGGCTTGTTTCCATTGGTTTTAGATTCAAAAGTAAATCTGTGATCTCCTGTAACATCTCCTACAGTATACATTGGAGAACGCTCACGTTCTGCAATTCGGTTTAATGTTTCAATATGTTTTTCTGCAATTACCAATCCCATTCTCTCTTGAGATTCGTTTCCAATAATCTCTTTATCAGAAAGGGTTGGATCTCCAACAGGTAATTTGTCTAAATCGATATTTCCTCCAGTATCTTCTACTAATTCAGATAAACAGTTCAAATGCCCACCAGCACCATGATCGTGAATAGAAACAATAAAGTTATCTTCACTTTCAACCATTCCACGAACTGCATTTGCAGCACGTTTTTGCATTTCTGGATTTGAACGTTGTACAGCGTTTAACTCAATTCCTGTAGAGAACTCACCAGTGTCAGCTGAAGATACAGCTGCACCTCCCATACCAATACGATAATTTTCTCCTCCAAGAATTACAATTTTATCTCCTTCTTTAGGAATATCTTTTAATGCTTGTTCTTTTTTACCATAACCAATACCTCCGGCTTGCATAATTACCTTATCAAACCCTAGTTTCCTGGCATCTTCCTCATATTCAAAAGTCAATACAGAACCACAGATTAAAGGCTGTCCGAATTTGTTACCAAAATCAGAAGCTCCATTAGAAGCTTTAATTAAGATATCCATTGGAGTTTGGTATAACCATTTACGTTCATCCATGCTTTGTTCCCAAGGACGATTTTCTTCTAAACGAGAATAAGAAGTCATATAAACAGCTGTTCCTGCTAGTGGTAATGATCCTTTTCCTCCAGCTAATCTATCACGAATTTCTCCTCCAGAACCTGTTGCAGCACCGTTAAAAGGCTCAACAGTAGTAGGGAAGTTGTGTGTTTCTGCTTTTAAAGAAATTACTGATTCAAATTCCTTTGTTTCATAATAATCAGGAACATCAGCACTCTTAGGAGCAAATTGCTCTACTTTAGGACCTTCTATAAAAGCTACATTGTCCTTATATGCTGAAACAATATTATTTGGATTTTGCTTTGACGTTTCTTTTATTAATTTGAATAGGGAAGTAGGTTGCTCTTCACCATCAATAACGAAAGTTCCGTTAAATATTTTATGTCTACAGTGTTCGGAATTTACTTGAGAAAAACCAAATACCTCAGAATCTGTTAACTTTCTTCCTATTTTAGTTGAAACCTCTTCTAAATACTTAATTTCTTCCTCACTAAGCGCTAGTCCTTCTTGCTCGTTATAGCTAGCAATATCTTCTATTTCAAGAATAGCCTCAGGTTGAATATCAATCGTAAAAGTATCTTGATTAAGTCCATTAAATTTTTGAGAAATCATAGGGTCAAAATCAGAAAAAGCTTCGTTTACATTTTCAAACTCTTCAATTCTGATAATTCCAGAAATCCCCATATTCTGAGTTATTTCAACTGCATTGGTACTCCATGGAGTAATCATTGCTGCTCTTGGGCCAACAAAAAAGGCGTCAAGAGACGCCGTGTTTATTTTAGGTTGGTTTCCAAATAACCAAGTAAGTTTTGAAATTGTTGCGGTAGTTAATTCTTCTGTTGTTTGAACAGCAAAAACTTTGCTGTTTGTGTTTCCAAAGAAATGAATCATTATAGTTGTGTTTGTGTTGTTGTTTTAAAGGCGTAAATTTAGTTGTTTTACTTGAATTAAAAGCATAAAAAAAGCAGTAAAATTAATTACTGCTTTTTTATATATAAATAGTTTAAACTATCGTTTATTTTAATTGGTTTTTCAAGAATTCGCTCTCAAAATACATTTCAGTTTCAAACTTATTTTCTGATTTTAAAGGTAAAACATCTACATGTTGTTTTGCAGAAACATAAGCTCTAGAACTTACTCCTTTAATTTTATCTAAGATTGTTTTTAAGATTACTTCGTTTTCATCTCCAAAAGGTAAGAAGTTATTCCAGCTTTCGAATTCATTTACTTCAATGTTAGCAGCAAAACCGTTTGTATAATCACTTTGATCTAATTTGTTAAAAATTTGGAAAGTAATTGGTTGCATTGCCATTTTGTGTGTAGAATTTGCCTGAGACTTATCTGTAAAATCAGAAGCAGGAGCATCATATAAAGTAATTGAACCTACGTTTTTACCATAAGATTTTGTTCCAACAGTTACTACATCAATATAAGGTCTTAATCCGTTAATAATCATCTCGCTTGCAGAAGCCGTACTTTCTGAAGTAATTACATATATTTTAGAAAGTCCAGTTAATCTATTTAAAGGAATGTCTTGACCTTGTAAGTAATTTCCTTGTGCATCATATTGGTAAATTCCACTTAAGAAAGGTAATGTAAATCCTCTACCAGTATGTTTTTTATTATAAACAGTCTTAGCAAAAACTTCTGAATTTGCAGTACCTTCACCATGAATCATACTTGCTAAATAACCACAAGAAAGAACAGAACCACCTCCATTATAACGGAAATCTAAAATTAATTCTTGGATTCCAGCAGCTTTAAATTCACCGAAAGCATTATTCAAATCTTTATCATAAGAAGATCTAAATCCACTATATACTAAGTATCCTACTTTTTTACCATCTACATCATCAAATACCTTCTTAACGTGAATAGCATTATCATTTACCTCTCTTTTAGTAAGAGTTACTTTAGATTTTTGAGTAACACCATCATTTTCTCCAAGAATAAATTCTGCGTTATCTTTAAAGTAATCTTGGATTACAGTTTGGTAGTTACTAGTTGTAAAAACTTGATTATTAATACCAATAATAACATCTCCACGTTTTAAACCTTTTTCAGCGGCTGGAGAATCCTTAGAAACATGTAGTACTAAAAGTACAATGTTTGTATTGTTTATTCTTAAAGGTTTTGGTCTAAAACCAAAAGAAGTACTCGTTCCTTGGAATGCTTTTTCTTGCTCTACATAGTCTTCAATAAACCAAGAAAAACGATCTACTGTACCTTTTTGATATAATAATGATTCGAAAAGTTTTTGAGGTGTATCAAACGTGTTTAAATAAGTGTTATAGTCACTTGTTTTGTCATCTTTAGTATCGGCTAAGTTAGGAACTTGTTCTTGCCAATTATACCATGAATTCATGGCTTGCCATGTAAAATTATTTACAGGATTTTTCAATGCAACAACTTGTGGGTCTGGAGTTGCAACATTATCATCTTTACTACAACTAACTAAAAAAACGGTTATCAAACCTAATAATAAAACTCTTTTCATAATATTAATTTAACTATTATAATACAACAAGTTAAAACATATATACCCTACTTTGGGTCTATATTTATTCTATCTCGTTCTATTTTTCCTTTTTTTACTGCTTTATAACTTTCATAACAGTTCAGTACAGCCTCAATTAACTGTAAATCACTTGCTTTTTTAATAAAATACTCTGAATAATTACAATCTCCTAAGAGTTTGTTTAACTCAGCTCTATCCATTTCTAAATACTCCATCATTACCTCTCTATCAAACTTACCAGCGAGCATTTTCCTTAAATCATCTTCTTTTTTAAGCTTTTTTAGCTTTTTAAGTTGTCCTGGTTTTTTACCAAATAGATTATATACTAAATCTACTGGATTTAATATTTGGGCTAGAGGAGACCTTATTTTTTGAGGACGGCCTACTTCATATGTTTGAGGTAAACCATTAATATGTATTCTTGTAAACCTGTCTTTTGGTACTTGCTTTACATCTACTTCTAAAACACCAATTAACTTTGTAGATTTTATGACGATTTCTTTAACTTCTTCTGGTTTTTCTGCTAATGATATGATCACTTCATTTCCTTTTAATAAATCATTCGTTACTTTCAATTTAATTGAAGAAAAACCTAAAAAAGATACTAAAACAGTATCATTTGCCTTTGCTGTTAATTCAAATAAACCCTCCTCATTAGTTATCGTTCCAACTACGGTATTTAAATTTAAAACATGTGCTGCACTTAGAGGACTTTTCGTTTCAGAATGTACTACTTGTCCTTTCAATTTACTTTGTGCTTGTATTGCAATACTAAAGAGTATAGCTACAATAAATAATAGTTGTTTTTGCATGATGCAATAATAAGTATATTTATAATGATAGTCGATAATATTCTTAAAAGATTACCAATTTGATTATCAAATATTGTTCCAGTTTTATAAATAATTGAAAATAAAACAAAAAAAACCCACTCAAAAAATTGAGTGGGAAAATTGCTATGAAAAAGAAAATTAGGACGTCTCCTAATTAGTTGTAATATAGTGATTTTTTTTCAATCTACAAGATATAATATGTTTTTTTCTATTTGTTTTTCAGTATAAACTCTAATTTTTAGTTGTAAAAAGAGGTTTTTATACGGTAACTTTTTTATTTTTAATAAGTTAAGAGTAATTTAAAGAAATCGAATATTACCTGATTTTCCCAAGTTTTTTTAAAGTACCTAATGAAAAAACAAAAAATATTCCAACAAAACTCAATAAATATCCTCCATATTTATCTTTATTTCCTCTAATAAAATAGGGTTCACCGTTCATATCTATAAATTGTACGGTTTTATTAAGTCTTAAATCTCTGTTCTTTTGAAAGGGAGTTTCATCATCATGATAAATGATTATTTCATCTCCAATTTTTAACTTATCTAATTGTTCAAATTTGGGACTAAAATCTCCGGTTTCTTTTCCTATGTATAAATCAAAAATTAGCGAATGTTCTGTAAGATGTATGTATCTATGATCTCTTTTCTTTAACTTATCAAAGGTTGTATCATAAAAATCAATTTTTCCTTTGACTTGAGTAAAATCTGTCTTTTCTTTATTTCCTCTGATGGATAAATAAATAAATAAATACCAAATATCGTAATGAAAATACTTGCGAATAGAGCTTGATAGAAGACCTCTCTGGGTTCTTTAACTTTCATAATAGTCAATTTTTGAATTCATAGTCTTAAGAGCCCAAAAGTAAGTAATTATTCAACGTTTAATAAAGTAAATATGCTATTTGAATAAGGTAAGAAATTGAGTAAAAAAACATCTACATAAGTGTTGTAGATGTTTATGGGGTGTTGTTGGTTTATAAATGTTGAATGATTTGAATATTATTACCACAAGTATCATTAAAAACAGCGAACTTAACGGTACCCATTGCTGTTGGTTTTACACTAAATTCAACATCAAGTTTTAAAAGTCTCTCATATTCAGAATCGACATTGGCAACGTCAAATTGTGTGTAGGGAATTCCTGCCTCCATCAACGCATCTTGATATACTTTTGAAGGTTCAAAATGGTTTGGTGCTGGTTCTAGTAATAATTCTGGTCCGTCTTGCCATTCTGGAGAAACTACCGTTAACCATCTATTACCTCCTTCTAAAGGTGCATCTTTCTTTATAATAAAGCCTAACTTTTCTGTATAGAATTTTGAAGCCTTTTCTTGATCTCTAACTGGAATACTAATAAGTGTTACTTTCATTTTTTATGTATTTATGCTATGCAAAGTTGAGAACTATATGATTAATTAACTTCTCGAAAGTTGCTGTTTTTGAAAACTTCTAGGAGAACATCCAATTTTAATTTTAAAAAGTTTACTGAATGAACCTATACTTTCAAAGCCAACCGAAAAACAGGTTTGTGTAACACTCATTCCATTCTTCAAATTTTCTTTTGCCTTTTCAATACGTTTATCAATTAAATATTGTCTTGGTGTTTGACCATAGTATCGTTTAAAAAGCCTTAACAAATGGTATTTTGAAGTAAATCGAACATCAGACAATACATCTAAATTTATTTGCTTTTCATAATTAGTATCTATGAAGTTACGAGTGGCAATGATAGATTTTATTTGTTGTTCATTTGAAAAACAATTCTTTCTTATTTCATTTATTTTTTGTTTGTATAAAGTCATTAATAGGATGTTTGTTTTACTATTAACTTTAAAGTTAGTAAATTTTAAGTAAAAATGACTGGTGGTATTCTGACGTGTTAATTCAAGTTTAAATTTGTTCTAATATCATATACACTTTTGTATGTCTTTTATTTCTGAATAGATTTCATCGAGATCAATCTCCTTTTTTCCATGTCCTGCTGTAGAAATCTTTATACAAGATTGTTGGTCTTTTATCTTAAAGTAATTGAAAAAAGAAAAAGACATAAAGGGAAAGTGCCTTATATCTGAAATTATAGCCTTTTCCAATTGTACTTCTTTTTTTATTGAGGAATTTATGAATCGAACTTGTTGAACACTTACTGTTTTGGTGTTGTAATTCAACTCGATTCTTTCAACATGAATTTTAAAAAAATGAAATAGTTTATATACTATGAAACATATATTTATTATGAGTGTATAAAAAATGATTTCATGTAGTTTAGGTTTGGATAATGTGAGTAAGCTTTCAAACAAGTTAATTAAAAGTGCTGAGAGAGGACCGTATAAAGCTAAATCGTAGATGAGCGTTTTTAAGGATATTGTTTTTCTTTTATTTTCAAATAATACTTTTATCATAATTATAGCAACATATTATGAGTCCAAGCTAACTATTTATTTGACAAAGTTCAAGGATAATAAAAACATTAATTTTAATAGTAGGCTAGGGAAGAAGTATAAAAAAACACCTACATAAATTGTAAGTGTTTTTTGTGCACATAGTGGGAGTCGAACCCACACGTTCTTACGAACACAAGCCCCTCAAGCCTGCGCGTCTACCAATTCCGCCATACGTGCGTAAACAAAAAAAGTTAAGCTATTAGGCTTAACTTTTGTGACCGGGCTGGGGCTCGAACCCAGGACCCTCTCCTTAAAAGGGAGATGCTCTACCAACTGAGCTACCCGGTCATTGTTTTGCTTATTTCTCAAAGCGGTTGCAAATATACAAGAGTTTTTTATTTCTCAAAAACTTTTTTGTGCTTTTTTTTTCTAATATTTGTAAAACCTTAATTTACAATATGAAATTTATTTTTTTAGGATACATGGCAAGTGGTAAGTCAACCATAGGAAGGTTGTTTGCTCAAAAAAGACAGCTTAATTTTATAGATCTTGATGCTTATATCGAAGAAAAAGAGGGTATAAGTGTTACCGAAATTTTTAAAACAAAAGGAGAGATCTATTTTAGAAAACAAGAAAACCTATATTTAAAAGAATTATTAAGTAAAGAAGAAGAGTTTGTACTGGCATTAGGAGGAGGAACTCCATGTTATGCCAATAATATGAATGTCATTTTAGAAAGCTCTGATACGATCTCTATATATTTAAAACTTAAAATAAGTACTTTATTTAATCGCTTGTCCAAAGAAAAGTCTCAAAGACCCTTAGTGGCAGATTTAGAGGATAATGATATAATGGAGTTTATTGCCAAACATTTGTTTGAGCGTGGTTATTACTACAACCAAGCTAATGTTATTGTAAATGGAGATGATAAAGAGGTAACGGATTTAGTAACCGAAATAAACCGCTTATTAAGTTAAATAAGCGGTTGTTTTATTTTCTTCAAATTTTACAACTACATGTTCTTTAATAGAAGTAGATAAAGAGATTCCTTTAAAATCTGCTTTAATTGGATACTTCTTATGATTTCGATTCACCAAAACAGCTGTTTTAAACCTTTTTAAAGGAACGTCTAAAAAGTGCTTTACCGCATAAATCAATGTAGTTCCTGAATGTAGAACATCATCAATCAATACTAAAGCTTTGTTTTGATATTCAGCAGCAGCTATAGAGGTTGTTACAGAACCAATAGGATTTTTCTTATCAATAGTAACTTCACAAAGAATTATTTCTATTTCCGAAATTTCTTTTAGCACTTCGGCAATTTTTTCTGCTAGCTTAATTCCTTTGTCTTTAATGCCCGCAAGAACAATTTCAGTTTCATTACTATTACTTTCATATATCTGATAAGCAATTCGTTTGATTTTTTGTTCTATTTGAAGGTTGTTTAGTATAATGTTTTCTTCAGTAATCATTAATAAAAATTTACTTTGATTTAAGTTTATTCGTCAGAAGAATCATAGTATTCATCAATGTCTCTTCTGTCTTTTTTAGTAGGTCTACCAGTTCCTTTTTTTCGGTAATAATCTTTAGAGTACTTTAAAAGCTCTGTTTTTTCAAACTCTTCTTTAGGCGTTAGGTCTTTTCTATATAAGTCTACAAGTTTCGCTCCAACACGATTTGGTGGGATGTCTAATACTCTTATTTTATAATTAATTTGATTTTTTCGTATGATAATCTCCTCATTTCCAAAAATATCTTTTGATGGTTTTAAGTTAGTACCATCTATTTTTACATGTCCTTTTTTGCATGCATCAGTAGCTAAACTTCTGGTTTTAAAAAGCCTGATACACCAAAGGTATTTGTCAATTCTCATAAGAAAAGTTAAATTTTGTCGTTTCTCTTTTTACAAAGGTATAAAAATGGTAAATTGCGCGTCAAATTCAAAAGATAAATGATAAAATTTAAACACATTTTATGTGCAGCTATAATAGGAATTGTATTATATGCTTGTGGTAGTGATAGTAATTCAGTAGCTAATTTTGATCATGCAGCTCAAGCAGTAAAGGATAATGATAGTTTAGTGAAATTTTTAAAGAATCATTATTATGATGCATCAAAAGATTCTGTAAAAGTAATTGCTAATGGAGAGACTTCATTGTATGATGATGGTAAGTTAGTTACAAAAGATGTTACTTATGAAGAGGTAGATTATAAACTGTACTATTATGTAAATAATGTAGGAGACCCTAAACCTGTAAAAGGAAATCCAACGAAAATGGATTCTGTATTGGTTTCTTATGGAGGTAAATTCGTTACAAATTCTAACTTAGGGAATACTTTTGAAAACGGTACTAATGTTTGGTTTACTCTAAGTGGAGTAATACCAGGATGGAGAGAAACTTTTATTCATTTTAAAGGAGGAGAAAATATTACTGTACTTCCTGGAGGAGCACTTACCTTTCAAGGGTTTGGAAAAGGAATTATTTTTATACCTTCTGGATTAGCTTATAGAAATAGAGGAACTAATGATTTTAGAATAGGACCTAATCAAAGTTTATTTTTCTATTTTGAATTATATGATATAATAGAAGATACTGATGAAGATCGTGATTGGGTAATTAGTTTGCATGAAGATCTTGATGGTGATGGTGACCCTCAAAATGATGATACCGATGGAGATGGAACACCAAATTATAGAGATACAGATGATGATGGTGATGGAAAGCTAACGAAAGATGAAGATGCCAATGGAGATAAAGATCCAAGAAACGATGATGCAGATAAAGATGGTATCCCAGATTATTTAGACAGAGATACACGATAATTGATATAACATTATATAAATAAAAAAGACCGAAGTAACAACTTCGGTCTTTTTTATTTATATGTATTAAATTTTATAGGGGATTAAAATCTATAAGAAAGCCCTACGATGATTTGATTAACTCTTGTGTCAAAATTAACGTTTTGAGATACGTTATTATTTACAAAGCTTGTTTCAGTGTCGTTTAGAGCTCTTTCCCAACGAACGTCTAATCCTAATTTACCTAATTCGATTCCAGCTCCCATTTGAATCCCTAATGAAAACCCATCTGACTTAACTTCTTTAAGATCACTAAGATTAAAATCAGAACCTACTATGTATTGAAATGAAGGTCCTGCAAATACATGAGCTACTTTTAAGAATTTTTTACCTAATAAAACAGGAATATCAATTTTTTGTAAATCAAAAGATACCGATTTGTTTTCAAAAGCCGGAGTTGCAGCTCCTGTACTTTGTTTATAGGTAGTTTCTGAGCTTAATTGAGTATAAATTATTTCAGGACGGATATACAATCCAATTGCTGGAATTTTGGCTCTTAGCCAAAAACCACCGTGAAAACCTGCTTTACTTTTTGCCCCTGATAATACATCATCTTTTACTTCAGTAAAAGTACCTGAGTTATAGTTTATACCACCTTTAATTCCAAAGTGAATTTGACTTATGGCAACTTGAGTTGCTCCTAAAAAAAATAGTAATACTGCGATTTTTTTCATTTTTCTAGTTTTTAGTATTTGAATAATTAACGTTTATTTATTGAAAATGTTGGTTTGAATCATAAAAAAAACATCATTAAATCTTATTAATGATGTTTTATGTAAGTATATTTTTGTAAGATTATTTTCTTGAAATAACTTTTTCTACTGCTTTGATTATAGCCTTATCATTTAAGCCATATTTCTCCATTAATTGTGCAGGTGTTGCGGATTCACCGAAACTATCGTTCACTGCAACAAATTCTTGAGGAGTAGGGGAGTTAACAGCTAAACAACGTGCTACACTTTCTCCTAATCCACCATATTTATTGTGCTCTTCAGCTGTTACAACACAACCTGTTTTTACAACTGATTTTAAAATAGCTTCTTCGTCTAAAGGTTTAATAGTATGTATATTAATTACTTCAGCAGAAATTCCTTTTTCTTCTAGTTGTTCAGCAGCTTGTAAAGCTTCCCAAACTAAATGTCCTGTAGCTACGATAGTTACATCAGTACCTTCTGTTAAAACAATTGCTTTACCTATTTCAAATTTTTGATCCTCTGGCATGAATACTGGCACTTTTGGACGTCCAAAACGTAAATACACAGGTCCTTCATGAGCTGCTAATGCTATAGTTGCTGCTTTTGTTTGATTGTAATCACATGTATTAATTACAGTCATTCCAGGTAGCATCTTCATTAAACCAATATCTTCTAAGATTTGGTGTGTTGCTCCGTCTTCTCCTAAAGTTAAACCTGCGTGAGAAGCACATATTTTCACATTTTTGTGAGAATAAGCAATTGATTGACGAATTTGATCATACACTCTACCTGTAGAAAAGTTTGCAAATGTACCTGTAAAAGGAATCTTACCACCAATAGTCATACCTGCAGCAATTCCCATCATATTAGCTTCAGCAATTCCAACTTGGAAGAAGCGTTCTGGATGATTTTTTGCAAAGTCTCCCATTTTTAACGATCCTGTTAAATCAGCACATAGTGCAACTACATCAGAATTTGTTTTTCCTAACTCAGTTAAACCATCACCAAAACCAGATCTGGTATCCTTTTTTTCTGTATAGGTATATTTTTTCATTGAAATAAATTTTCTTTTGCTGTTATGTTGTGTTTTGTAAGCCCCAAAAATAAGAATATTATTTTACGAGGGCACTTATAATTTCATCAATTCTTTATATAATTCATGGGTGGGTAATCCTACTACATTAAAATAGCTTCCCTCGATTTTTGAAATCCCTATTTTTCCTATCCATTCTTGGATTCCATAGGCGCCAGCTTTATCGTAAGGCTGGAAGTTTTCTACATAATAATGAATTTCATCATCACTTAATTCTTTAAAGAATACAGTCGTATTATCGTTTACAATTTTCTGAAAGCTCTTGTTTTTTATGGAAATAGAAGTAATGACCTCATGCTTTTTTCCAGACATGTTTTTTAGCATGTCAAAAGCTTCTTCATAGTTTTTGGGTTTGCCTAATGCTTTATTGTTAAACCATACGATAGTATCTGATGTAATAAGTAAGTCATGCTCTGTTAATTCACTATCAAATACTTTCGATTTTAAATCGGCCAAGTAGTCTGTGATTTCACTTGCTTGTAAATGTTTAGGATATATTTCTTCAACTTCTTTTACTCGAATTTCAAAGTCTAGATTTAAATCTTTAAAAAATTGTTGTCTTCTTGGTGATCCAGAAGCTAGAATGATGTTGTACTTAGATAATTTATTGGATAACATACTTAAAGTAATATGTAAATAAAGGAACACTCAAAAAGGTAAAGTAATACGCTATATTACTTTTTTTAAAAAGTGTTTCATATTGTTTCGGTGTATTTACGGTGGTTAAATGATAAATAAGCCATAACTGCGGAACGATAACCGTTACAAATATGATGGCTTTGATATACTTATCTTTTAAAAACAGTACTAAAATAATTATTGTAATAATGAGTAAGCCTATTAAAATACCATTGGCAATATTTTTAGCTCTTTTTCTTCCTAATAATACTGGTAATGTTTGCTGCTTTTTTTGATGGTCTTTATCAATATACTTTACATTATATAAAATACCACGAATAATATTGGCAAAGAAAGAATATGCGATAAATGACATGGCAATAACTTCTACTTGAAAAAATAAATCGAGTTGAAGAGAATTTAAACTTATAGGGTAGTCGAACCACCAAACTAATAAAGCAGCAAAAATGCGAATGAAACTATTAATAATATTAGAAAAGAAGGTCTTGGTTCTAACCGTTTTGTAATAACTAATTAAGGCGAATAGTGCAATTATAAAAACAAAACTATAATATGGCTTTT
Organism: uncultured Tenacibaculum sp.; assembly: GCF_947498805.1. Lineage (GTDB taxonomy): Bacteria > Bacteroidota > Bacteroidia > Flavobacteriales > Flavobacteriaceae > Polaribacter. Next base: position 167,931 of record NZ_CANMLT010000002.1, read on the forward strand.
CAACAAAAAAGGATAGGTAAACTCCTAAGAAAACTCCAACAATTCCAAAAATCATAGCAATGTTTACTGCATGATCTTTAGAGAATATTTCCATATACCTCTTTTTATTATCTATATAATAACTGTATAAATAACCAGAAGCTAAAATACTAGTGGTAGTAATTGATAATAAAATAAGGTCTACGAAGGTTAATTTGGTTTCAAAATCATAACCATATAGAAAGCAGTATTTCAGCATAAACTGTACTACTGTGATATGTAGCAAGTTTTTCCACTTTATGATATTTAAAAAGTGAGTTAACATGTTTAGTTAAAGCTTTTCTTCAATCTAGCTAAATCTCTTTTATTGTCTCTATCTTTTATACTTTCTCTCTTATCGTGTGTTTTTTTACCCTTTGCTAAAGCAATATCTAACTTAGCCCAACCATTTTCATTGATAAAAAGGCGTATTGGAACAATGGTATTTCCTTTAGCTTCCACCTCTCTAGCGAGTTTTTTCAGTTCTCTTTTGTTAAGTAATAGCCTACGTTCACTTTTGGGTTTATGATTGTAATGATTCCCAAAAGCATATTCTTCAATATACATATTCACTACAAAAAGCTCTCCTTTATCATTAAACTCACAAAAGCTTTCAGTAATTCTGGCTTTACTTTGTCGAATAGATTTTATTTCTGTTCCAGTTAATTGAATTCCGGCAGTGTATTTATCTAGTATCTCGTATTCAAAACGAGCTTTCTTATTCTGTATATTTATGTTTTTCTGCATACGTAAACGCAAAGATAAATATAATTGTTAAGCTTAGTTATAAAAATAATAAACTATGATTTTCATCATCTTTTAAAGCAATCTTAGATGATAATTTTGTGATAACATTAAACAAGTTATAAATTATAAGATTATGAGAAAAATTGTATTAAGTGTTGTTTTAGGGATGTTATTTTTTAGCTCTATAAATGCGCAAGAAGCTTCAAAAAATAATGATTTTAAAAAATGGCAAGCAAGATTTAGGTGGGTAACAGTACTTCCTAATGAGTCTGCTACTATTGGTACAATAGGAGGAGATGTTGAAATTGGTAAATCAATGATTCCTGAGTTAGATTTTACCTATTTCTTTACTGAAAATATTTCTGCAGAATTAATTTTGGGTACAGCTAAACATGATGTAGGTGCAATAAACACTACATTAGGGAATGTAGATTTAGGGCACATTTGGTTATTACCTCCAACACTTACGGTTCAATACCATTTCAACTTAGATGATTTTAGACCGTATGTAGGAGCAGGGGCTAACTATACTATTTTTTATAATTCAGATCCAGGAGCGGTAGTAGATGTAGATTATAAAAACTCATTCGGATATGCTTTTCAACTTGGTTTTGACTATGATTTAGACGATCAATGGTTTTTAAATGTCGATGTAAAATATATTGGATTGAGTACAGATGTTACAGTAAACGCAGGAGTTGCAACGGTACCAGCGGAAGTAGATATTAATCCTTTATTAATAGGTTTTGGTATTGGAATGCGTTTTTAAGAAACTTAAACGATAAAATATAATAAAAAAGGATGGTTCATAAACCATCCTTTTTTATTAACGAAACTTTAAATAGGTATCCTAAAATAATCTTGTAATTTTGACTCAAAAATATTTAAACATGCGTTATACATTCCTTGTCCTATTTGCTTTAATCTTACATTCGTGTACCAAAGAATATACAGCTCAACAAATCATAGATAACTCAATAAAAGGGGCCAAATTAGAAGGTTTAAATGAAGCTACGCTTTCTTTTAACTTCAGAAACAAGGCATATAAGGCTGTTAGAAATAAAGGTGTATTTACCTTTACTAAAGAGTACCAAAAAGATTCTTTACGTATAAAAGATGTATTGTCTAATAATGGGTTTGAACGATTTGTGAATGATAGCTTAGTAACGCTTTCTGAAAAAGATCAAGGTAGATTTGGAAACTCTGTGAATTCTGTACATTATTTTTCAATTCTTCCCTTAGGATTAAATGATGCTGCGGTTCAAAAGAAGTTATTAGAGCCAGTTACCATCAAAGGAAAAGAGTATTATAAAGTTCAGGTTACTTTTTCGCAAGAAGGCGGTGGTGATGATTTTGATGATGTATTTATTTATTGGTTTGCAAAAGATAATTTTCAATTAGATTATATGGCATACAAGTACCACACCAATGGAGGAGGAGTGCGATTTAGAGATGTACTAAAAGAACATTTGGTTGACGGTATCCGTATGGTAGATTACAACAATTATAAGCCTAAAAATAAGGATATTGACTTTTTTACTATCGATGCTTTATATGAAGCAGGAGAGTTGCAAAAAGTGTCAGAAATTGTTTTAGAAGATATTATAGTGAATTAAAATTTAGTCAACTTTTAATAAGCTACTATTTTTAACATCGTTTATAATTGTAACGACATATAAATTAGCATTGTTAAGGTCATCTATGTCTTTGTATTTCTCTTCTTCTAATATTTTATTTACAAATTGAGGAGTGGTGTTGCTGTGACCAACAATTAAAACAGTTTTTCCTTTAGTGGCTTTCTGAAAATCTTCAGTATACATATTGCTAGGATCATACATTACTACTTCTAATTTATTATTCCTGGCAGTAGGAGTTGCAGTTTGTTTTGTACGGTTATAGTTCGTGCTATAAACCATATCAAAATCAACGTTTTGAAATACTTTTGCCCACTTTTTAGCTCTTTCAAGCCCTTTAGTATTTAAATCAGGATTTCTATTCTCTTTGTTACTTCTATCTTTTTCGGCATGACGTATTAAATAATACGTAGTGGGTTCTATCTTTTCCGGAGTACATGCATTGATAGCAAATAGTAGTATAAATAACTTAAAATATTTCATAGATTAATCGTTAAAGTAACGGGCTTGTTTAATGTATAAATCTTTATTTGGACCGTCAATTTTAAACTCAACGTCCAAGCCAAAATTAAGAAAGGTTTTTCGTCTTTTATAAACTTTTCTATAAAAGTGTTTTTTTAAAATATATAGTTGTTTTGACAGGTTTAATATTTTTTCTTGTTCTAAGATTAGTTGATTATTGTGTAAGCTTGAATAACTAATAATTTCAATTACCTTTTTATTCTTGTATAAATCAACTTTAGCTCCTTCATAACATATAATTTGCTCACTAGTAACATTGGGTTTTGGATTCACCACAGGTTCTTCTCCTAGCTGTAAATTAATTACATTTCCGTAAAAATTCTTTCGGTATAAGTTCTTAGTTATGGCTACACCATTGGCATATTCATTAGGAAATGAACGATGGACTAGTACTCCCATAGCTACTGATTGCTGATTTATATTGTATAAATCCCTTTCTAAAAAAGCTCTTTTTTTCCACAAACTTGCCCAAACTGTTTTAATAGCCTTTTCAAAAGTCTTTTTTTGATGGTTTTTGATTCCTGTTTTGGAAGTATATAGACCGGCTCCACTAAATCCAACAATGTCTTCAGCGTTTGTTGAGCTTCTAAAGCGAATTCGATCATAAGAACAATCAGTTTGACTTAAATATGTATGGATCTCAGTTATTAATGAAGTATTAATAGGAGCTTTCTTGATATCGCTTCTAATTTGTTTGAGATTTACTTTTAACACACTATCGTTTTTATGAAGTGTATATTCTTCTATAGCATTATTGATGAGCCTATCAATTTTATGTGATTTGACATGTTGATGATAAAAATAAAAAGGAATCGCAAAAGAGCATTCTGGCACTTTAAACCCATTAGTTTTCGAAGCGATTTTATATAATTCACCAAAATTAGCAGCTTTCCCTCCAACAGTTTTAATAAGCTTGTGGTGTAAATTAACTCCTGGAATTAAAGTATTTGTTTGTAAATCGAGCTTTAATGTTTTGATCTTATTCTTTCTACGTTTGGTTTTTCTTTGAAACTTTTCAAGAGAGACAGGTTTTATATAAAAAGTATCTAGTTTCACTTCAAAAGAAACAAATTGGTTCTTTAGTGCTCTGAGAGATTTAGATGTATAGGCATTTTTATAAGTGGCAACAGGAATTTTTCTATTAATTCCTAAAACAGAAATATGGCTTAACGGAGTTTGCATTCTAGTAGTGATAACACCATTTACGATAGGTAAGTTTAAAACGGGTTTGTCTACTATAATGATATCAGTTCTTTTAATGTTTAGCCACTTAAGGCTGTCTATGTTTACAAAACGTAGTTTTCCAAAAGATTTTTCTGTTGAAATTGCTTGATATTGCTGGTTTTTATAGATAGCATCTGCTTTAATTGTTGGTAGTGAAAGGGTAGCTTTAGTATCAATTAATCTTTCTGTGTTTAAAAAGAGTTTTAAGTTTTGAATAAAGGAAGTTCTTTTTACCAGTTCATACAAAAACTGAATATCTTTTATACTCATATTATCAGCCGGAGAGAGCTCAAGAGTATATGTATTAAGGCTTTCATAAAAATTAATATTAGCCAACAGGTATTCTTTTTTTGAATGACTAGCTGCATAATTATACTCATTAAAATTATCAAGGCTTTGTTGTCTTTCTAAATATTCGGTCACAAATTCGAAATGATATTTAAACCGTTTACTATTGCTGTAGTAGAGTTTTTTACTTTTTAAATCATAAATTATTTTAAGAGATTTTACAAAACCATATTTGTTAGATAAAGGTTTGTGAGCTAACAACATAAAATCACTTGGAGTTGTTAATTCAGCTTTGTAATTCTGAGTATAACCTACTAGCTGGAAAAGAAGAAAGAATACTATGACTAATTTAGCTCTCATTGGTTATATGGTAAATCAATATCTCAACTGAATCTGTTAGATAGTTTATCTTCTTAACATTTATCTTTTCAATTTTCATTTGTAGTTTACTTTCTAATTCATTGACCAATTTTGTGTTATTTGTTAAACTTAATTCTTCTATATTAGTCAAAGTAACAAGAGTAGCAGTATACTTTTTATACTTTCCTAAGTAAAACTCCAAACACCAAATAAGGGCTAATATTATTAGGTTAGAAGCGATTAACTCCAAATAAAAGTTTGTACCACTCAAAGAATTAATCATTGCAAGACCTATGATTGAAAAAAGATAGGTCATTTCTTTGATATTGATGGAGTTAGTTCGGTATCTTATAATTCCGAAGATGGCAAAAAGACCTAACACAAAGCCTAATTCTAGTTCAATATTTTTAAGTAGATAACATAATAAAAAAACGACTTGTCCTATAACCAAATAAGTAAAAAAATAGGCATTATCTTTTGTCGATTTATAATAAATAAATCGAACAATAATCAACGTTATAACTAGATTGAACAATAGTTTTAAAATAAATTCGGTCATGCTAATTAGCTCTTTGCTACTAATTTAATAACAATCTACCCGAAAAGCAAAAAAGCAAGGTGCAAATAAATTTACACCTTGCTTGTAACCAAACTAATCACTCTTATGAAAAAACTATTCTTCTTCTAAATTTGTAGGATTTCTAAATACTAGCGTATCATCAAATTCATCTAAAAGAATAATGCTATCTGTCGTAATTTTACCTGCTAATATTTCTTTAGAAAGTTGATTTAAAACTTCCTTTTGAATTACGCGCTTTACAGGTCTTGCACCAAATTCAGGTTGGTACCCTTTTTTAGCTAAATATATAATGGCTTGCTCAGTAGCGTCTAATGTAATATTTTGCTGTGCTACCATCTTTTTAACACTGTCTAATTGAAGCTTTACGATATCCTTAATGTTGGCCTCCGTTAAAGGAGTAAACATGATAATATCATCGATTCTGTTTAGGAATTCTGGTCTAACAGTTTGTTTTAACAATCCTAAAACTTCATCCTTTGCTACTTCCATTGAAGTGTGAATATCTCCTTTAAAGTTTTCAAACTTTTCTTGAATAATATGACTTCCCATATTTGAGGTCATGATGATGATTGTATTTTTAAAATCTGCAACGCGGCCTTTATTATCTGTCAATCTTCCTTCATCTAATACTTGTAACAGAATATTAAAAGTATCTGGATGTGCTTTTTCGATTTCATCTAAAAGAACAACCGAATATGGTTTTCTTCTAACAGCTTCTGTTAATTGTCCGCCTTCATCATATCCTACATATCCTGGAGGCGCTCCTACCAATCTACTTACTGAATGACGTTCTTGATATTCACTCATATCAATACGAGTCATGGCGTTTTCATCATCAAATAAATATGATGCTAATGCTTTTGCTAATTCTGTTTTTCCAACTCCTGTAGTTCCTAAGAATAAGAAAGAGCCAATAGGTTTATTAGGGTTTTGTAATCCAGCTCTAGAACGTCTTACAGCATCTGAAACCGCTTCAATTCCTTCTTCTTGTCCAACTACACGTTTGTGTAACTCATCTTCTAAGTTTAACAATTTTTCACGTTCAGACTGTAACATTTTTGTAACTGGAATACCCGTCCATTTTGCTACAACTTCTGCAATATCATCATAAGTAACTTCTTCTTTTATAAGTGCATTATCACTTTGAGAAGCTAGTTCTTTTTGTTTTTCTTCTAATTGTTCTTGTGCTTCTTTAATTTTACCATAACGTAACTCTGCAACCTTTCCATAATCTCCTTGTCTTTCAGCTTTTTCAGCCTCTAATTTGAAATCTTCAATGGCGGTTTTAAGTTGCTGAATACTATCTACGACACTTTTTTCTGATTGCCATTTAGCATTGATTTCATTTCGCTCTTCTTTTAAATTGGCTAAATCAGCATTTAATGATTTTAGTTTTAGCTCATCATTTTCTCGCTTAATTGCTTCGATCTCTATTTCTAACTGCATTATTTTACGATCAAGTACATCTAATTCTTCTGGTTTTGAGTTGATCTCCATACGTAATTTAGAAGCTGCCTCATCCATTAAATCAATAGCTTTATCTGGTAAAAATCGATCGGTTATATAGCGTTGTGATAATTCAACTGCACCGATAATAGCTTCATCTTTGATACGAACTTTATGATGTGTTTCATATTTATCTTTAATACCACGTAAGATGGAAATAGCACTTTCTGTATCTGGTTCATCTACCAATACTTTTTGAAAGCGTCGTTCTAAAGCCTTATCCTTTTCAAAATACTTTTGATATTCATCTAGGGTAGTTGCCCCAATTGCTCTTAATTCTCCACGGGCTAATGCTGGCTTTAAAATATTTGCAGCATCCATAGCTCCTTGTCCGCCGCCAGCTCCCACAAGAGTGTGGATTTCATCTATGAACAGTACAATATCTCCTTCTGAAGTAGTAACTTCTTTTACTACTGATTTCAAGCGCTCTTCAAACTCTCCTTTATACTTTGCACCAGCAATTAAGGCACCCATATCTAAAGAATAAACAACTTTATCTTTTAAATTTTCGGGAACATCTCCACGGATAATTCGATGTGCCAATCCTTCGGCAATAGCAGTTTTACCGGTACCTGGTTCACCCACTAAAATTGGGTTGTTTTTCGTTCTTCGAGACAGAATTTGTAATAAACGTCTTATTTCTTCATCACGACCAATTACTGGATCTAGTTTACCGTCTTGTGCTAATTGATTTAAGTTTTTAGCGTACTTATTCAGAGAATTATAGGTTTCCTCGGCACTTTGAGAAGTAACACGACCTCCTTTGCGTAATTCTTCTATAGCTGCTGTAATTAATTTTTCAGTAGCTCCCTGATCACGTAAGGCCTGTCCAATTCCGCTTTTAGACTTAACAATAGCTAAAATTAAATGTTCAATAGATACATATTCATCGTTCATTTTTTTAGCAATTATCGAAGCTTCATTCAATGTTTTACCACCTTCACGAGAAAGCATTAAGTCAGCTCCAGAAACTTTAGAAAAGCTTTCTAATTGCTTATCTACAATCTGCTGAATAACATCTATATTAATATTCAGCTTTTTTAATATGAATGGTAACACATTTTCATCTACCAATGAAATGGCCTTAAAAATATGTTCGTTTTCTATTTGATTATGACCATAGCTTTGCGCTAATTGTTGCGCTTGTTGTATAGTCTCTTGAGATTTTATTGTATAATTGTTAAAATTCATAATATTGCCTTTTTCACTATGGGTAAATGAAGAGTCAAATTCGATACCAATCGCAATATTATAAAAACAACAGACATTTTGTCGTTAAAAAGGTTGTTTTTACTGACTTTTTGACTGTGAAAGTTTTAAGGTTTTGCTTCGACCACACTAAAAAGATTTTATAAATGGGAATATTTAACATATTTAAAAATAATAAAGAAAAGAAAGAGGAGAAAAAGTATCATGTAAATTGGATTCCTTTAACTTCTGTAAAACAATTAGATCAGATTGCTATAGAGTCAAAAAAAGAACCTATTGCTATCTTTAAACATTCTACAAGATGTGGTATTAGTAGAATGGTCATAAATCGATTCCAAGAGTCTTTTACAGAAGACATGAATCAGATAAAAGTATACTATTTAGATCTGTTAAGTTACCGCAATATTTCTGATGAAGTAGGGTATAAGTTTCAGGTTTTACACCAATCACCTCAGTTGCTGATAATTAAAAATGGAAAGGCCATTGCACATGCTTCTCATTATGGGATTACAGAGATTCCAATGGAGAAATTTGTAAAATAAATTAGGTTTTTCTTCGGTTTTCTAATCAATGCTCGTATTTTTGTATGCTTCAAAAACTAAGTATACATTGAGCGAAAACACTACCGTAAACAAGAAAGTAGGGAAACAATTATATGATTATCAGAAGGAGGCACTTCATAAGATTTTTAAGGCTTTTGAAGACGCTCCCCAAAATTATCATTTGTTGTATCAACTCCCTACAGGAGGAGGAAAAACAGTTATATTTTCTGAAATAGCCCGTCAGTTTTTAAAACACTATCAAAAGAAAGTGTTGATTATGACTCACCGAATTGAGTTATGTAAACAAACGGCTAGAATGTTAGGTGAGTTTAATGTAGAAAACAAAATTATTGATAGTAAAGCTAGTTTAGATGACCAGTCGAATTATGATTGTTTTGTTGCTATGGTAGAAACCTTAAATAACCGTTTAAATGACGATATGTTAGACATTTCTGATGTTGGATTGGTTATTATTGATGAGGCACACTATAACTCGTTTACTAAATTATTTAAATACTTTGATAAATCGTTTATTTTAGGAGTAACAGCGACTCCTTTAAGTTCGAATATCAAGTTACCAATGAATCAAAACTATGATCAATTGATTGCTGGTGAATCGATATCTTCTTTAATTGAAAAGAAGTATTTAGCAAGATCAGAGGTTTTTTCTTATAATGTTGGATTAACTTCTTTAGAAGTAGGGGCAAATGGAGATTATACAGTAAAATCTTCAGAAGATTTATATACAAATACTGATATGTTAAGTAAGCTTGTAAAAGCTTACGAAGAAAGAGCAAAAGGAACCAAAACTTTAATTTTTAACAACGGAATTAACACTTCTTTATACGTATATGATACGTTTAAAAGAGCTGGTTATCCAATTGCACACTTAGATAATACAAACTCTAAAAAAGAGCGTGCAGCGATTTTAAAATGGTTTAAGGAAACACCGAATGCTATTTTAACTTCAGTAAGTATCTTAACAACCGGATTTGATGAACCAACGGTAGAATCAATTATTTTAAATAGAGCAACGAAGTCATTAACGTTGTATTACCAAATGATTGGACGTGGTTCTCGTATTTTAGAAAACAAACCAACTTTCAATGTAATTGATTTAGGTAACAACTTTCATCGTTTTGGACCGTGGGGAGCTGATTTAGACTGGCAAAAAATGTTTAGAGCTCCAGGTTTCTATTTAGATAATTTGTTAACGGATGAAGAAATTGAAAGTAGTTTTAAATATGAACTTCCGGCAGAAGTAAAAGCAGAGTTTGCTAATTCTAAAGATTTGTATTTCGATGTTAAGAAGGTTTATAGAGATACAATACAAGGAGGAGAGTCTTCAAAACGTGTATTAGAGAAATCAATTGAACATCATGCTAAAATGTGTATTGAAAACAGTGAAGATGTTTTCGACGCTTTAATTTTGGCTAAGTTATTAGGTGGAGATATAGATGATAGAATTCATAGATACTCAAAATGTATATCTAAGAGTACGCACAATTTTATTGATTGGTTACGTGATGACTATAGAAAGAAGTTAAACGCATATTTACGTAATAACTTTGATGAAGTGTATGAGCAAATTCATGGGCATCCGCCACCAGAAGAAGAATAATATAATAACAGATATAAATAAAAAATCCATTTCGTTTGAAATGGATTTTTTTTGTAACAAAAATATGGGGCTATCGTCGGTATTAACAAAATATATTTACATGAATAATGATACGGTTCACAAAGAAGCTTGGAACTCTATAGGTATTTTCTCTGTTTTTCTATTGCTATTTAGTGCTATAGCTTATTATGCAATATTAAAATTAAATCCAACTAGCTTATATGTCGGACTCTTAATGATTGCACCGTCATTGGCAACTTTTGTAACGTTATTAATAAAAGGAAAAAGCTTTGCTTCTTTGCCATGGGGATTAAAAAAGTTTAGCTTTCTAAAACGAGGATATGCTGTACCATTACTATATGTTTCTATAGCTTATTTCTTTATTTGGATTTTCGGTGTAGCAAATTTTATCAATCTTGAAAAAATAACTACTTGGAGTAAAGAATTAGGACTAGAAGGTGCTAATGAAATACTTGTTGCGACTGTAATGATAGTCTTATTATTAACCGTTGGTGTAATTAAAAATTTAGGATCAACTCTAGGTAAAGAAATTGGCTGGAGAGGTTTTTTAATCTTTGAACTTAGAAAAGTACTCTCATTTAATAAAGTTGTATTGGTAAGTGGAATTATCTGGGCGGTTTGGCATTATCCTATTATCCATTTAATATATGGGAGAGGAGAACATTTATACCTACACATCATTGCATTTACGATTATGATTGTGAGTATTTCTGTAATACTTACGTATTATACCTTTAAATCTGAAAGTCTATGGCCAGCTGCAATATATCATTCTGTTCATAATATTTATATTCAGAAAATAGCAACGCCTCTAACAATTTCAAAGGATATTTCTACATTTTGGATTGATGAATATGGGTTTATGATTCCTATTATTACTGTGTTCTTTGCGATTTATTACTTACGAAAAGCTAGAGTAGAAGGTTTATAGAAGGTCTTTTTCTTATATCGAATATAACTTCTATCCAGAGGCAACTATTTAGGTACACATAATGTCTATTATATGAAATCATAAAACCTTAGAATGAAATTACTAAAAACTATCAGCATTTTACTTATTGTACTATTTAGCGTAGGAAAATTGAGTTCACAAACACTCAATAATAAAGTAACAAATGCTGTTGAATATTTTAAAGAAAGAGAATTGGCTGTTCAGTTCGTAAAAAACAAGCAATGGTTTGAAGCAATTCAATTATTGGAAAATCTAACTTCTCAATATCAAAATGATGGTGATTTATACTATTTGCTTGGAATAGCTTCATACCAAACAAAGGCTTATTCTAAAGCTATAACAGCCTTTAAATCATGTTTAGACAAGGGAGGAACTGTCTTAAAAGGAATTCCTACAGGTTCTTCACCTTCAAATGATATTATGATTAGAATTTCTAAAGCCTATGCCTTAACAAATGATAAACAAAACATGCTTAAATGGTTGAAAAAAGCCGTAGAGTTTCGTTATGACGAAAAGCCTTTCTTAAGTGGTAGTTCAGCATTTAAAGCTTTTAGAGAAGATGTTGATTTTAAAAAGCTTATAGGAACTTATAAAAACAAGACTTTCAACAGAAATACTGCCTGGATTGAAGACATTAATTATTTTATAAACAGCATAAAGCAAACTCATTATAGAATTAATGAAACAACCCTTGAGTTGATTGATAAACAGGCAGATTATATCAAGTCTAATATTGACCAACTAACAGATCAACAAATCATTGTAAAGTTGATGAAAATATTAGGAAGTTTGGGAAACGGTCACAATTTAATAATCCCTACAACACCTAAACAAAATGCTTTAAAGCAATTACCAGTACAATTCTATCTATTTAAAGATGGTATGTTCATTGTTGACGCCAAAAAGGAATTTGAAGGATGGATTGGTTATAAAGTTATTTCAATAGAAGGGATACCTGTAAAAGAAGCTTTAGCAAAAACAAACCTTGTGAATGCAAGAGATAATGATATGCAAATGCTTTGGTTAGGCCCTTATTATCTGAGTTTACCAGACGTTTTAAAAGAGTTAGGTATTGTAAACTCTAACAAGGAGGTTAATATACTTTTAAAAAATAGCGCAGGAGCTACAAAAGAGATAAAACTATGCCCAGAAAAATGGAACTTCTCTGACTTTCCTAAGCTTTCCAAATTAAAAAGAAAAGTGCAACCTCTTTATTTATCGAAGCAAAAAGAGATTTATTGGCATACATCATTTGCAAAGCAAAAAGCATTATACATTCAATTTAATGCAGTGGCCAATAAAAAGGAAGAGAGTATAAAAGATTATGTAGCTAGGGTATCTTTAGAGGTTGAAAAAGATAAGTTTGAACATTTAATTTTAGATTTAAGGTTTAATCATGGTGGCAATGGTTCTTTGTTAAAACCAATATTAAAACTGATCCTAAATTTTGAGCTTAGACATCCAAAAGGAAAAATATTTGTGTTGATGGGCAGAGAAACTTTTTCAGCAGCTCAAAACCTATTAACAGACATCACAAAATATACAAACGCCATTTTAGTGGGAGAACCTAGCGGTTCAAGCCCTAATCATATAGGAGAAGCAAATTGGTTTAAGTTACCATATTCTGGATTAATGGGGTTAGTTTCTTCTCAGTACCATCAAACATCTAGTGCTGAAGATCATCGAAAGTGGATTGCTCCGCATATTCCAGTAGAGGTAACCGCAATAGATTATTTTGAAGGTAGAGACAAAGTTTTAAATACTGTATTGGAAGTTATAAATATCTATTAAAAAAGAAAAACTCGCTAGTTAATAGCGAGTTTTTTATTCTTAATAAGCTTTGTGAATCTTACTCTTCAGCAGGTAAAATTTTACCAGTACATTCACCAAAACCAATACGTACTTTGTCATTTTTACAATATCCACGCATAATTACAGTATCGTGGTCATTGATAAATTTACGCTCTGTACCATCATTCATTTTTAATGGGTTTTGTCCTCTCCATGTTAATTCTAACATAGAACCAAAACTATCTTTAGTAGGTCCAGAAATAGTACCACTTCCCATCATATCACCCGCATTTACCGGACATCCGTTTACCGTATGGTGCGTTAACTGTTGTACCATTGTCCAATACATATACTTAAAGTTTGAGTTACAAACAACAGTTTCTTCTGTATCTTCTGGTTTGATAGCCATTTGTAAGTTAATATCGTAACTATCTTTTCCTTCTTTACGTAAATAAGGTAATGGCTCATGAACTTGTTTTGGGTTGTCTACTCTAAACGGCTCTAAAGCATCTAAAGTAACAATCCAAGGAGAAATAGTAGAAGCAAAGTTCTTTCCTAAGAAAGGACCTAAAGGCACGTATTCCCAAGCTTGAATATCACGTGCAGACCAGTCATTGAATAATACTAATCCGAAAATGTAATCTTCAGCTTCTTCAATAGGAATTCTATCACCTAAATCATTTGCGACTGTAGTAATAAAGGCCATTTCTAATTCGAAATCTAATAATTTAGAAGGACCAAAATTAGGTTTTACTTCACCTTCACTAGGTCTTTGTTGTCCTAATGGACGACGAATAGGAGTACCAGAAGGAACAATAGAAGAGCTTCTTCCATGGTATCCAATAGGAATGTGTAACCAGTTTGGCAATAAAGCATTCTCTGGATCTCTAAATAAAGACCCCACATTGGTAGCATGTTCTTTACTTGCGTAGAAATCAGTATAATCACCCACAGAAACAGGTAATTGCATTTCTACATCTTCCATTCTAAAAATAATTTTGTCTTTATGCTCAGCATTATCACGTAATTGACTATTGGTAACATCAAAGATGTCTGCAATTTTGTTACGTACTAAACGCCAAGTTTTTCTCCCATCTGCTATAAAATCGTTTAGGGTATCTTGTAAAAAGATATCATCTGTTAAAGGAATACCATCAAAGTATCCTAATTGATGTAAAGCTCCTAAATCAATAGCATAATCACCAATTCTAGTACCAATTGTAATGATGTCGTCTTTAGTTAAAAAAACGCCGAAGGGAATATTTTGAATAGGAAAATCTGAATTCTCATCAACTTTAATCCATGACTTTCTATTCGGATTATTTGCAGTTATTTCCATTTAATCGTGTAGTTTTTATTTTCATCAAACCTACATAATTTTTTGCATTTAAAATGTAAATTCTGAAAAAAATCAAGGTAAAATAATCGTAAATTTTGGTATAATTTTATAAGAAGAATCTTGTTTGAACATGAAAGGAATTTGTTATTTTTGAGGTTTTATTATTAAATAAACAACAATGCAACACGACAGTCAAATTTTTGAACTAATAAGAGCTGAAAAAGAGCGACAAACTAATGGTTTAGAGCTAATTGCTTCTGAAAACTTTGTGAGTGAGCAAGTAATGCAAGCACAAGGTTCTGTTTTAACGAATAAATATGCTGAAGGATATCCTAACAAACGTTATTACGGTGGATGTGAAGTAGTAGATATCGTTGAGCAAATAGCAATTGATAGAGCAAAAGAATTATTCGGAGCTGAATATGTAAATGTACAACCACACTCAGGTTCACAAGCGAATACGGCTGTTTTTGCAGCTTGCTTACAACCAGGAGATACTATCTTAGGTTTTGATTTATCACATGGTGGACATTTAACACACGGATCACCTGTAAACTTTTCTGGTAAATTATACAATCCTGTATTTTATGGAGTAGATAAAGAGACCGGATTAATAGATTATGATCACTTAGAAAAGCAAGCTAAAGAGCACAAACCAAAATTAATTATTGCCGGTGCTTCTGCGTATTCTCGTGATATGGATTTTAAACGTTTTAGAGAAGTAGCAGATAGTGTTGGAGCTATTTTAATGGCTGATATTTCGCATCCTGCAGGGTTAATTGCGAAAGGAATTTTATCTGATCCATTACCACATTGTCATATTGTTACTACAACAACACATAAAACGTTACGTGGACCAAGAGGAGGGTTAATTATGATTGGAAAAGACTTTGAAAATCCATTTGGATTAAAATTAAAGTCTGGAAAATTAAAGAAAATGTCAACCTTAATTAACTCAGCGGTGTTCCCAGGAAACCAAGGAGGGCCATTAGAGCACGTAATTGCAGCAAAAGCAGTCGCTTTTGGAGAAGCTTTATCTGATAACTTTTTAGAGTATATTATTCAAGTACGTGAAAATGCGAAAGCTATGGCAGATGCATTTGTAGCGAAAGGATATCACATCATCTCTGGAGGTACAGACAACCATTGTATGCTAATTGATTTACGTAACAAAGATATTACAGGTAAAGAAGCAGAAGAAGCATTAGGAAAGGCTGAAATTACTGTAAATAAGAATATGGTTCCTTTTGATACACAATCACCATTTGTAACTTCTGGTATCCGTGTAGGTACTGCTGCGGTTACTACTCGTGGTTTAGTAGAAGAAGATATGGTAAAAATCGTTGATTTAATTGATGAAGCGATTACCAATGCAACAAACGATGAAGTTTTAGAGCAAATAGGAGAGAAGGTATTTGAGATGATGAGCTTTAGAAAATTGTTTGTGTAACTAAAAAAAAGAATGAGAAAAAGTATTTTATTGATTGCTCTTACATTATTAATTGGATGTAAGAATGAAGAAGAAGGCTCTTTAATTCCGATTATTGAAACATTGCCAGCAACAATTCCTTCTGGAGGAGGTGTAACGTTTACTGGGAATATTGTAGATAAAGGAAAAGAGAATGTTGTTAGCTATGGTTTTGAGCTATTTGCTAATTCAAACAACATATTTTATAGTGTCAATCATTCGGTTGACACCGAAATAAAGAATGGAAAATATTCACTGAGTGTTAATCATGGATTATACCCTAATGTTGAATATTACTACAATGCATATATAGAGACAGAAAATGAAACGTATCGAGGAGAGCGTTTCTCTTTTCTGTCTAAAGGTAGTGCTAAAATGCATTTGAATACTTGTTTACCTAACATTGCTCATATTGGAGATACGGTAACGTTGGCAGGAGCAAACTTTCCAGCAGGAGATAAGAGATCTTTAGAGTTTAAATATGGAGGTTCATATGCAAATATATTGTCGGTAACGGAGAAGGAAATTAAGTTTGTGGTTCCGAGACCAGAACGAGGAAAAACAGAGATAACAGTAGAAGCTTTTGGAAAAAAATATGCTAAAGACGGTTTATTGCAACTTTATAAACCAATTGTAACAAGCGTAGAACCAAAATCAGCATTTTATACAGATACCATTACAATAGTTGGAAAGCATTTTGATAATGTTTCATACAAATATCATAGTAAAGCCCATATTGGAAACGTTAAAGCTGAAGTTGTAAAAGTGTATAGAGATAGTATGAGAATAATCGTACCAAATGATGTTCTATATAACTATACTCAAATTAAGATATTTAGTCAAGATGATTATACCCATTATGATGGTTTTTCTTTATACGAACCACAGTTTACTAATTTCCCAAGAGAAGTATATATCCGAGATGACCACGAGTTAAATTTTGATAGAGAAGTACCTGAATCGAAAGTTCGATCAAATATTTATTTTGGGGGTGTAAAAACAGGGTTTTCAGCATTTAATGATGTACAAAAAATTGCTATTTATGGTGGAGAAGAAAGGGAGCATCCTTTAATTTGGAAAGTTGCTCCAGATAAAGAAATTGTTTCAGATTTTACTGTAAAGGTTATTAATCCTTTCTATAGAATTTCTCAAAAAGAATTTCCTCCTTTTAGAGATGCATATTTAACTGCATCTAAAGATAAAGCTTATATTTTGGCTTCAGATAGAGCCACCGATGGTATGTACTTGTATAGTTATAATCACAATGATCGAAAATGGGATGTTGAGCATAAAATTACTTTTAAAGATGATTTAGTAATCACTCCACACATGAAAAAATTGGTGTATTCTGAGTATAAAAAACAAATTTATGGTGTTACAACAACTGCAACTAATGAAAACTTCTTTAAGTTGGATATTCATACAGGAAATGTTACGAAACTAAGTCCTATACCTATAGAAAAGGACGATAATACAAAATTGGGTGATGGTTTCACCTATAAAAATGATATTTATTTCGTTGCAGGAAAAGATTTTGCTCAATTGTGGAAGTATGATATTGATTTAGATATCTGGTCTAAGTTTACAGAGCTTCCTTTTAATAAAGAAATATATAGAGGAAGGTACGTATGTATAGATATTAAAGACAATTTCGTTTATTTTAATAATGGAGCAGATGGAAGTCAGTATGCAGATTTTTGGAGATTGAACTTAGAAAATAATACTTGGGAGCGATTGGCCGATAACCCGAATCCACAGGGTAAATCAACTTCTTATGTTTTTAATAATGAGATTCACTATGTGAGTGATAAAGTATTTAAATATAATACACTTACCAATAGTTGGACTGAAATGCATAAACCAGGAGTAAGTATTTATTATAACGACTATAAAAGAGTTTTTTCTTTTAAACATAATAGCATCCCTTATGTTTATGAATTAAAAACAGTAAATTCTTATACTGACTATACTTTATATATGGGAGATTTGGTTAAATAGTACAAACTTTAAAGTTTTAAATTATATAACGCTATCATATTCTATTGATAGCGTTTTTTATTTGGTGGATATGAAATCCCTGATTTCCGTTAGGTTTAGAAAATCGAATGCAATTACTTTTGAATGCATATGTTTAACTAATTATAACTTTTATTATGAAAAGAAATATTCTAAATCTTACAGGTGTTAAAAAATTAAGTAAATCAGACCAAACGAGTATCAATGGAGGAACTAGTGGTGTGGTATGTTCAAGTCATGCTCATTGTCAATGGTTGTTTGAACCAGGATGGATATGTCAACGTGAATCTTTCTTTTCTAATAAGGGAGTATGCATACCGGCTTAATTTATTAGCTAATGTTTGATTGGGAAAAGACACCTATTGTTAGGTGGCTTTTTATATGGGAAATTATTCAGCAATAAAAATCGCTTGTTCGGAAAGTTTACACCTGTTTATTTCGGCTCTATAGATACTTTTATAGTAGTAAAAAAAATAGGATATGAAAAGAAGAAACTTTGTATGGACAATTTTGGTAATGATATGTTTTATTTCTTGTTCAAAAGAAGAAATAAATCTGGGTAATTTTAACCCAATCAAAGAGGATTATATTGAAGGAATTTTTAATGGTAAAAAAATTAGAGGTCCTTTATATGTATCGGGCACTAGTCGTGATTTATTAACCCAAAATGATTTGGCTAAAATGCAATATCAATTTGGTTATATGTTTTATGAATTCAATACCAGCCAAGTCTTTATTACATTTCATTTTAAGAAGCATATAGAGGAGTTAGAGCCGTATCCAAGTACCTTCATAAAATTTGCGGATCGCTTGGAAATTTTTAAGGTTAAAAACTATCAATACTCTCAACTAATTGATGATAGTTACTTATCCCATCCAGGTATTTCTGTTCAATACTCACCTAGAAATGAAGATGGCAGTTTACCACATTATGATTCTATGAAATTTCAAAACGATTCTCGATTGGATTCATTTCATTTTAGCATAGATAATTTAGAAGTGGATTATGAATCACAAACGATTGTCATTTACTATTCTTTTGATTGTTTGGTAAAGAATACGTTTTTAAATAAAGAATTAAAAATAGAAAATGCGCACGGAAGATATACTTTAAAACTTCAATAGTTGCTTTAGTTGGCAACATTTTTCTTTCATTTTTAATAAAAGACTGTCTATGAATAATAGACAGTCTTTGAAGTTTTTATAAGATAAGAGTGAAGAACAGTTATTCTTCTTCAGCTCTTTCAATAATGGTTTGTGGTAGGGCCTTTTTAGCCTTAGCACCCATTTTCTTTAGCTTTTCTACACTTGTTATCAAATTACCACGTCCTTCTACCAATTTATTCATTGCAGCTGTATAATCTGCTTTGGTGCCGTCTATTTTTTTACCAATACTAATTAAATCTTTTAATAAACCTTCAAATTTATCGTATAGAGCACCAGCCTGACGGGCAATTTCTAAAGCATTACGCTGTTGTTTTTCGTTATTCCACATCGTATCTATGGTACGTAAAGTAGCCAATAGGGTAGTAGGGGTAACGATAACTATATTTCTTTCAAAAGCTTTATTATACAGGGTGTTATCTTCTGCTAAAGCTACAGCAAATGCTGGTTCTATAGGTACAAACAACAATACAAAATCAGGTGATTCAATTTTGTAAATATCCTCGTACTTCTTTTCTGAAAGTTGTTCTACATGTCGTTTTAAGGATCCGATATGTTCCTTTAAGAAACGTATTTTATCAGCTTCATCATCTGTATTAACAAACTGCTCATAAGCTGTTAAAGATACTTTTGAATCGACAATCATCTTTTTATTGTCTGGTAAATGAATGACTACATCGGGCATAATACGTTTACCTTCATCATTTACAAAAGACTGTTGTACAAAGTATTCACGATCTTTTTCTAATCCAGACTTTTCCAAAACACGTTCTAACACCAATTCTCCCCAATTTCCTTGAGTTTTAGAGTCTCCTTTTAAGGCTTTGGTTAAATTGATAGTTTCCTTACTCATTTGAGCATTGAGTTCTTTTAAACCTAATAATTGCTCTTTTAAGGCAGAATGCATGGAAATACTCTCTTTTTGCGTGTCTTCTACCTTTTTTTCAAAGGTTTGAATCTTTTCTTGTAACGGATTCAAAATCTCTTTGATATTCTTTTTATTCTGCTCCGTAAATTTATTCGACTTTTCGTCTAAGATTTTATTGGCTAAATTTTCAAACTCTTTAGTAAATTTTTCCTGAAGCTTTCCAACTTCTTCTTTATTTTCATTGAGTTTTAGCTGCAAATTCTTTAATTCTTCGTTTTTTCTAGCTAATTCTATAGAAGAAAACTCTTTTTCGCGACGTAACTCATTGTTTTCCTTGGTTTTTTCTTCTAATTGCTTGGCTACATCTTCACGAAACTGCTGTAAATTCTTGTCCTTTTCTTGTTTTTGAATTTCTAGATTGCTTACAGCCGCTTTTAAGCTGTTATTTTCGCTTTCTAAAGTAGTAGTAGCCTTTTTTAAAGCTAACTTTCCTAATAAATTACCAATAATAATTCCTATGATAATCGCTATAATACCGATAATAAGATAGATAACAAGGTCTTGCATTCGTTGAGTTCTTTTAGACAAATATATCTGATTTTTTTTGATGTTTATACTGAAAACCGTATCATTGAGACTAAATATGAATGTACATGTTATCTAAATTTATCTTTTCGAAAGTATTAGGGTGGAAGTTGGTAGGTGAATTTCCGAAAGATTTAAAGAAATACGTAGTTATTGGAGCACCACATACCAGTTGGAAAGACTTTCCTATAGCTATTTTAGCAAGAAATTCATGGGGAGTTAAGATCAATTTTATAGGTAAAAAGTCCTTATTCAAACCTCCGTTTGGCTTTATTTTTAGATGGTTGGGTGGTGCTCCTGTAGATAGAAGTAAGAGCACAAACTTAGTGGATTCTATTGTGGATATTTTTAACAGCAGAGAAGAGTTTCGTTTGGCCTTATCACCAGAAGGTACACGTCAGAAAGTAGAGGAGTGGAAGACAGGTTTTTACTATATAGCTAAAGGAGCGAATGTACCAATTTTAATGTTTACACTAGATTTCGGTAGAAAGCAAATTGCGGTATCTGAACCATATTATTTAACAGACGACTTTGACAAAGATTTGGCCTTTTTAAAAGACTATTATAAAGATGTAGTTGGAGCGAACCCTGGGTTACAATAATGAGTATAAGGAAAGCCACTTTAGCAGATTATGATGCTGTTTGGGAGATTTTCTCTAGTGTAATTCAAACAGCTGAGACCTATGTGTTTGACCCAAATACTCCTAAAACAGACTTAGAAAAGCATTGGTTTGCTAAGTATATGCAAACTTTTGTATATGAGGAAGATGGACAAATATTAGGTACTTATATAATCAAAGCCAATCAATTAGACTTAGGAGACCATATTGCCAATGGTAGTTATATGATTCATCCAGAAGCTCAAGGAAAAGGAATTGGCAAAAAATTATGTGAACATTCTTTAGAAATGGCCAAAGCATCCGGATTTAAAGCAATGCAATTTAATATTGTGGTAAGTACCAATATAGGAGCTGTAAAATTATGGCAACGCTTCGGATTTGAAATTATTGGAACTACACCAAACGGATTCCGACATGCACAACATGGCTTTGTAGATACCTATATTATGTATAAAGCACTGGATTAGTACGCTGTAGAATTTTGTTTCCTTTAAATTTGTAATAAAATGAGACTGCTTTGGGAGATAGTCATATTTGAGTTTAAATAAACTCTATTTAACATAATATTAATTATAGTACTATTCCATTACATTTTTAAAGAAACTTTTGGAAAGAAAAAAATCAATAAAACTGGGTTAAAGAACTTCGCTTTTCACCAAAGCAAAGTTACATAACGCAGAACATTATAATACACATATATTAATTTCTGTATAACCGCTTATGGCTATTTATACATAATATCAGATATAATGTTAACGGAAATTATTAAAGCTTTATATCGTCAAACAAATCGACTTTAGGAGATTCACGAAATCCTCTAAAACAATATATACCTGTGAGTAATTATGTTACAGCCGTTTTACGACTTGTTGCTTATTTATATTCGAAAGCTACAATTCTCTAGAATGATTTTATGTCAATACCCAAATATGATATTCTAACTATAAGTAGTTTTATATAATTTTAACTAAAACCACATTTAATTTCTTCGTCGTATTCAAGACTAAACCCAAGAAATTTTCAAATACGCGATTCTCAGCCATCCTATGATTTACATGATATATATATATTTTAATCTAAAAATATAAATGTTATGTTAAATAGAAATTATCATATGTAATTCCTATCAAAATCTAATTTTTCTGAATACAAAAAAAGGTACATGTATATACATGTACCTAATACTAACTTAACCGTTTCATATATAGTTCAGAAGTCCCCCGAAATCTATACCATACGGGCGCGCAATATATAAAAGTAATCTAAGACATACATGTTAAAAGCACCATTTTAAGGTGCTTTTAACATTATTATTAATTTTAAACTTCTGTTATCTAATTAATTTTAGTTTTTTGGTAACCATCTAAAACTAATTCAAACGACCCTTCGGTTGCTGTAGCTTTTTCATAAATTAAAAACCATCCTAATTCATCTTTAGCCAACCATACTTCACCGTGTAAATGCCCATAGTCTATATATATCACATGACAATCAAATGTATACTGCCCTAATGTAAACTTGTCCATTCTAAGAAATTTTTCTTTTAATTTCATTGTTCTAGCAAAAGAAACATCCAACATGTTCCTGTTATACTCTTTGCCAGGTGTCATTTCTCTATCTGTAGGATCAATATAAATGGTTGCAGTGTGATAATCCTTTCCTTTTATAAACTTTTGTTTAAATAACTTTGAATCTTTTAAAGATTTAGATTCAAAATGTAATGTTTTACCTTCTAACTTAAATTGATTTTTAAAGGTTTCATTAGTGTTAAGATTTACAAATTGCCCTTTATATTCTTCTAAACCATTTGCTCCTAACCAGAATGTCTCTTCAGATTTGGTGTCTGAAGGCTCATAGAAACTTATTAAACTTTTAGCTTCATCTTTTATTAATGTTCTTTTTTTAGATAAATCTACTTTTCTAGTAGCTTCCATTTTTCCTGTTTTTATACCATCAGTGGACATTGCATATGTCCTTTTAATTTGAATGTTCTTTGGAGGATTAAAATTCGTGTTATTGGCTAATTGTTCTTTTTCTTGACTACAAGCGGTAAACAAGTTCAACATAAAAATAATTATACAAGCATTTAAAAAATTAGTGTTCTTCATTTTGTTATTGTTTTAATCTATTTATAAATTAATTACAGCACAAAACTACATGTGAAGGTTAGTGAAAAGTTATCCTTTTTGGACAATCTACTGAACAGGAATATAAATTTCTATAATTTGATTTTCTTCAGAGGTTGATTTAAAAAAACTCGGGTATATTTCTATCGAAGGTTTATCGGCAAATTCTAATTGAACATCTTTAAGCCAGTATCTATAAATTTTATGGTAGATTTCTTGGCTCTTCTTATATGGTCCAATGTATTTGAATTTAGCATATTTCTGCCTTTTGTGTTTCTTTACTTTAAATAAATCTTTTGGTTCAAAATTTATTGACTTATCAAGGCTAATTGCACAATTATAACGAAAATGAACACTATCACTAATTTCATTATCATCTAAAAGTTCCGCTAAAAAAAATGTTTTAGCGGATAATAGGTTTTCCTTTTCACTGTAATTCAAAAGTTTTTCCCATGTTTTTTCAACAGCGATATTATCATTAAAAATGCCACGATATTGTAAATATAAGAACTCAAAATCTGGAAGAAACTCTATACTAAATTCTAATTGGTTCACATTTATAACAACTGGCGTTTTTGTTGTTTCTCGGATGACTTCTGTAGTATTACGAAAATCTTTAGGAGTACAGTTAAATTTATTTTTAAAAGCTTTGTTGAATGCGGGTGCATTTTCAAAGCCTACTAAAAACCCAATATCTGCTATTTTTGAATCAGAAAATTTTAAATATTGTGCTGCCTTTTCTAGGCGTATTCGTTTTATGTATTTTCCTATTGTTTCATTATGTAATGCCAAAAAGATGCGATTGATATTTCGATACGAATAATGACATATTTCTTCTATCTTCTTTATATCAATATCTTCTTTGAAGTTTTTATCTATATAAGAAGTTAACTTTTTATAACGTCCAAGTTGTGTTTCATTATTCATAACGGCAAAATAAAACAAAATGATTTAATTACCATTCAATAGTATTTTGCTTCCCTCCTAGGTATTGTTTAATTATAAATTAGATATGTTTTACTCTAAGTTTACTTCTTTACAAAGGCTGGGATTACAACTTCAGAAATTTGTTTCATTAAAGTATCATCTCTATCATGACCAGAAATAACAATGGTTAAATCAAGTTCTTCAACCACGATAACACGCTGTCCGCCTCCTCCCCAGGCAAATCTAACATCATAATTTTTATTACCAACCTTTACCAATGTTTGGTACCAAAAATAGCCATAACGATAGTCTTTTGGCATCCAATCTTGAGTAGGTTTAACAATTCCACTGGTGGCCTTAGCCAAATATTCTTCAGAAATAAGTTGTTCACCGTTTAACTTTCCTTTGTTAAGTACTAGATTTCCTAATTTAATCATGTCACGCGATAAGAATTTTACACGCGACCCCGCATGTGGTAAACCGTTTATATGATTTGGCCAGTTATATTTATGAATACCAAGTTTGTCTAGTAATTCCTTCTTAATAAAGTCTTCAGCTGTTCCTGGAACCACTGCATCAATCACAGTCATTACCATTATCGGGTTAAAATTGCCATATAAATATATCTGAGATTCCAAGGTTATGGGAGCACTTTGCTCTAAAAGTGTTTGTACTAGCCCTTGTCCTTTTAATCTTACCGAATCTTTCTCAAACTCTTTCCATTTTTCCCTATCAATATTCAATCCTCCTTGCATGGTTAAGGCTTTATGAAGGGTTATTTTTTCCACTCCTTTGGTAAATTTACTTGGGTCAACATCTTTTAGAAAACTTATTAAAGGTTTGTCTAGATCTTCCATAGATAAATAACCCATTTGTATGGCTCTACCTATGATTAAACTGGTATATCCTTTGGTAGCTGATGCTTGTCCGTGAGGTACATTAATGCGTCCTTTCTTATAATAAGACTCAAAAACTAATTTGTTTTTATGTGAAATAAGCAAGGCATCATAATTTCCATGTTTATTATCAAATAGTTCTTTAGAAAGGTTTAAAATAGCCTTTTTGTCCTTGTTACTAACGCTTAAAGTATCTGCTACTATTCCGTCTTTTCTGTCCTCAGGAGTGGTACTTATAAAGGCCTTATTTAAATGTGGAATATCCCAAAATGAAATCTCATTGCTATCAGTAGAAATATGTGTCATCATGGATGCTAACCAAGCCACGCTTTCTATAGCAATTCTTGGAAATGCAGTTTGATGATTACCTTCAATAATTTCATGTTGTTTAGACAGTCGTATATCGGTTCGGTTTTTAAACAAATTGAAAAACTCTCTAGCAGGTTCTTCTGTATCTTTTTCTAAACTACCATATGCCATATATACATTGGCATGTAACTTTTTATTTTCAGCGGATTTGTTGGTTGCACGTTTCGAATTAATCTCAGCTAAATAGGACACTAACCTTTTACTCAAAGGACTACCAAGAATGTAATTATCAAAGGTATCCGGTTGTGTGATCAAGGTATATGCCCCAAAAGCACCACTTAATGAGTAACCGAAATAACTTTTACTATTAGGGTCTGTACGATAGTTTTGTTCTACATATGTCATTACGTCGTCACGAATAAATTTTAAATGGTTTTCGGCTTGACCAAATT
This sequence comes from uncultured Tenacibaculum sp., assembly GCF_947498805.1. Lineage (GTDB taxonomy): Bacteria > Bacteroidota > Bacteroidia > Flavobacteriales > Flavobacteriaceae > Polaribacter. The sequence goes on from NZ_CANMLT010000002.1 coordinate 193,716, forward strand.
TTATTGAGAAATGATTGGATTTTGTACCCTTCCAGAATGAATAATCGAAAAAGCGACTGGCGTGTTTCCCAAATTTTTTCATTAGTTTTTCTGAAATGTTCTTTTGCCAAGAGATTCCCACTAAAATAACATCTTCTAATAGATATTCTGAAGCTCCAGATAGCATTTCCTGATGCCATCCAGCATCTGTATAATACAACACAGGGTACTTTTTAGAACTGTTCTTAGCATAATTTTCAGGCAATTCGATATAAAGCTCATATTCCTGACCAGTGTTAGTATTTTTTATGGGAATTACCTGAATTTGTGGTACTACTAAGGCATTATTTTTTGTTTTTGATATGATTTGTTGCGTGTCATTTTTCTGAGCATAGACAGTGCTCAAAGCAATGAAACTCATCAAAATTATTTTTTCTATAGTTTTCATTTTAAATATTGTTTGATTTTCAGTTAGCTAACTGAGTCATTTACTAAAAAAGTGGTGTACTAAACATGTATTATAAGTTCTCTCCTATTGAGGTCTTAAATCTTCAATAAACTTGGCATCCATCCAAAATATATCTCCGGTATCACCGCCATAACCTCTATGAAAGAAAAAATATTTTCCATCTGGAGATACACTTCCATAAGCTTCTCCAAATTCAGTATTTATTTTATCCCCTAGATTAATAGGATCACCCCATGTCCCATTTTTCTTTTTAAAACTTATGTAGAGGTCTGCTTTACCATATCCGCTTTCTCTTTGAGCATCCCAGATTATATATGATTCATCAGGAGCAATAAATGGATGTGCATTCCATTCTCCTAAATCAATATGTAAGTTTTCTGGTTTTTGATGTTTACCATCTATGAAGCTAGAATAACGAATTGCACCTGTTTCACTAGCTTCATCAAAATAATAAGTTCCTTTAGAGGAAGCGGTCAAACGCATGATACGAATATCTTTAAAAGGAGCGTCAAGACGCTTTACTTCAGACCAACCTGTCTCGGTTCGTTCTCTATATTTATTTCCTAAATGCAGGGTTTTACCGTCAAAAGAAACAAATGGTTCCCCTGCCACGGGTGGTACAACAGACTCCACCCATTTATTGTTTTTGTATTGAACAACCACTAGGGTATTCCTTTTATACTTCCCTCCTCTTCTACGGAAATAAAACTCCTTTAAGTCTGGTGTAAAGGCTGCTTCAGCTTCCCTATGTTCGGTTTTAATAATATCCGGTGCAAATAGTTCTGGTACTAAGCCTGGAGGTTTTTGTCCTAGATATATATTTTCGGTAAATTCAATATTATTGGTATATATTTTCTCCTTTTGGTTCTGACGTGCAAAGCAAAATACTACAAATACTAAGTAGATTACTAGCACGCTAATTTTTTTCATGTTTGTCATATTTATAGATGGTCTTTAATGAAGAGGTTTATTATGGATTCTTTTGTAATTCTTGAAGTCGGTGTCGTGCTTTGTTGTTTTGAGAGTTTAATTCCAATGATTTCGCATAGTTTTCAATTGCTAAATCGATTTTTTCTGCTTTTAAACAAGCTTCAGCATAGCTTTCATATACTTTAAAGCTATCTGGATACAACAGTATATTTAGTTTAAAGGTGTTTAACGACAGCTCCATCCTACTTGCATGGTAAAAATCATATCCTAAATCATTTATATAGTATTCAGTAACAGCAGGATGATTGGGATCACGCTTCTTTAAATCACTATATACGGTTAGTGCTTTGTCTAAATCACCTTCAAGAAGGTATTCTACAGGGTTCTTTTTCTTAGCATCTACTTTGTTATAGGTTGAATATATAGCTCCATTATTTCGAAGTTGAAGCATTTGCATCTTTCCACTTTCAGTATTTCTTTTAAACTGTATATGAAGACTAGAGTTTCTTTTAACGAAAAGACTATCTGAAACTTTTACCAGTTCTTTTGGTGATATATCAAGTATGTTTTTAACATATAATAGATTGTCCTTTTGAAAAACTTCTAGAATGGTATTGTTAAACTGGTATCTGCCTGTAAGTTTATTGATTTCAGCGAGTCCTATTGCTAATTTTGTATACTTCGGAACAAAGTTATCCCAACCATATGTAAGCGCAACAGATCGAATCACTTCAGCATTGAACTCAGGAAACGTTGAATTGGTTAGTACTACCACACCATAACCTTTGTCTCTATGTGCCATTACCTCGGCGTAAAATCCTTCATTCCACCCATGATGTCTTAAGTAAATATCATTCTTTCTATTTAAGAGTTGAAAGCCTAATCCAAGTGTAAATGACCAATCAGAACCACTCACCCCGTATGGTGTTCCCATTAATTTTGTGAGTTCTTTTGATAATCCTTTTGTAGCATTACCTTTCATTGTTTGTTGCACATTGGTAACAAACTTTGCATAATCTTCTGCTGTTGTCCATAAACCATGAGACCCCATTGCAGGATATACTTTACTTCTTCCTTTTACCATAGCTCCACCTTTCAAATACCCCGTTGCAGCTTTTGATAATTGTGCGGCAGTTAAGGTTTGATTATAGGTACTGTTATTCATTTCTAAGGGCTGTAATACGAATTCATTCATGATTTCGGGAAATGTTTTTTGCTCAATTTCCAGCATCAATTGTTGTACAGGTACATAACTAGCATATGCAAAACGAACACTTTCTTCAGGTACTTTGTTGGTAGTGACTGGTTCATTTTTAGCAGGATATGATCCGTTAAGAACTTCTATCAATGAAGGAATAGTATCCGTTCTATCATATCTTCCCGTACCTCTTGGATATATTCCAGCAGAATGATTTAAAAGGTTTCTTAGCGTTACTTTTTGTTCTTTGGTAAATTCGTTTTCTGGTACCTGCCAAGACCTTAAATAGTTGTTAATGTTGGTATCTAAATCTACCTTATTGTTTGCTACAAGGTGTAATGCACCATAAGCAGTTACCGGCATACTGGTTGCTGCTGCTTGAAACAGTGTTTCTGTTGTTACAGGGAGCTTACTATCTTTATCTTTAATTCCATATCCTTTTGTCCAAGCAATTTTACCATTGTGTATTACAGCAATACTCACTCCTGGTATTCCGTAGTGTTTCATACGGTCTTCTATAGTCCATGTGGAATCTCCTTTGATATGTACTCTAGTGGTAAGCCCATTTTCTACTTTTGTTATGGAGTCCTTTTTAGTAGTAACAGTAGCGTTCGTGTGATTGGATTTTTTTACACAAGACTGCAAGAGAATTAGGATAAGGAGGACTGGAATAGTGTTTTTCATTAGTGAAATTTTTTATTGAATAATTGACGTTTAAAGAGGATCCATTTCATTTAAGGTTGTATAAAAGTAGCCCTTAATCCTTGTGGAAATTTGAAATTAGGACAAGCACAAAGATTAAATGATGAAGTGATTTCATCATTGATATAAAGCTTTGGTAAGAAATTATGGTGAATTGTATTTTTTGATAGTATCTTTATTTTTTCAAAAGGAAATGCCTATGCTTAAAAAATCTTTGAAAGAAACAATCCTCATTAATATAGGAGCCTTCTTTCTAGTGTTTACGCTTGAATTATTGAGTAATTTATACTTTAGAGATAAGTTTGAAACCAGTTATTCTTTTTTCTCACATACCTTAGAGTATGCCGTTATGATTATGGGACTCATTTGGGTAAATCATTTTCTTTTAATACCCAATTTCTTAGATAAAAAAAGGTATTTCTTTTATGTAATCTTATTAATTGGAAGTCTTTTTGTTTTTTCTTACATACGAGCAAAATCTTGGACGGGTGTTTCTAAGGTATTCTTCTTTCTTCTTTATACCACTGGAGCAGGTATGGCTGCTTTTTTGTTTAGAAGAAATCTGATTATCCAAAAAAGAAATAATGAGAAAGAGAAATTGCAAAAAGAGATGGAATTGAACTACCTAAAGGAACAGGTGAATCCTCATTTTTTATTTAACTCATTAAATAGCATTTACGCGCTTTCTAGGCAGCAATCTCCAGAAACTCCTGATGTTGTAATGCAACTTTCTGAATTAATGAGATATCAGCTAGAGAGTTCTAAAAAAAATACTGTTTTACTAAAAGAAGAACTTGAATTTATAGAGAACTATTTATTGCTAGAAGAAAAAAGACTGAGCAACCGCAGTAGTATTGAGTTTTCTATTGAAGGTGATGTATCTAAGTTGAAGATTTCACCCATGTTACTCATTCCTTTTGTAGAAAACGCTATTAAACATGGTGCTCAGAGTACGAATGATCAAAGTACTATTAGTGCCTGTGTTACGGTAAAAGATAGGATGATGTATTTTAAAATATCGAATTCTAAACCAAGTAACCATACCATCTCTAAAAGAGAAGGCTTTGGTCTTGAAAATGTAAGAAGACGTTTGAATTTATTATATCCTAATTCTCACACTTTAGAAATTAACGATACAGAAAAAACATATGATGTAAGTTTATCTGTTGATTTAAATGGACATTAACAAATAGCGAATGATTAAAATAGGAATTATAGATGATGAAATACTAGCACGTAAGGTGCTGGAAGAGTATTGTTCTAAGATTAACAACTTTGAATTGGTGATAAGCACCGGTAATCCGTTGGAGTTTGTGAACTTTATTCAGCAAAATAAAGTAGACCTTATTTTTTTAGATATAGAAATGCCAGAGCTTAATGGTATGGAAGTCTTACGATCGCTTATAAATCCTCCTAAAGTTATTTTAACCACAGCCTACTCTGAGTATGCTTTAGAAAGTTATAACTATGGTGTGGTAGATTATTTATTAAAGCCTATAAAAATTGAACGTTTTTTAAAGGCGATTAATAAGGTAGCTACTTCAAAAATAACAGAGCCTAAACCACCTAGTGATACTAAGGAGCTTCAAATAAAACACGATGGTCTTCCTGTAAATATTCCTCTTAGCTCTATTCTATACATCCAAAGTTTTGGTAACTATTTAAAGGTATTTACCGATGCTAGAATGTATTTGATCACTGAAACATTGGTTAATATTACTACGGTATTATCTGATAATTTTCAACGTACGCATAAATCCTATATAGCCAATCTAGACAGGGTTACAAAAGCAAGCCGAACACATTTGTTAATTGCTAACAAAGAGGTACCCGTGAGTGCTACGTATAAGGTGCTGGTTTCTGAAAAACTGGAGAGTTTATCGAAGATATAAAGGAATCTAATTTTAAACCGCAATGACAAACCTATTTTATAAACCTGAATATTAATACCTAAGGTGTTATTTTTTGTTTTTTTGAACTAATCCATGCACTATTCGATTCGCAAGAATATTTAATCCCATGGTGTTCTTTTCATCAAAATTATCTCCATAACCCAACCATCTTAAATATTTAATTAATAAATTCAATTGTTTTGCATTTCTTAAATCGTATATGCTATAAATAATTTTCCAAGGCTTAGGTAAAAATATCCATCTACCATTAATAAAACACCAGACATTTGATGAAATTCCACCTATTTTTATAGTGTAAAAAGATATATTTCGCTGAAAACAATTGAATTCATTCATAACCATTCTCATACCGCCCGGAAGCTTATCTTCTTTATTTTCCATTTCTTCTATTGTTGACCTATAAACCCTTACGCTCTTATTTAGAAAATCATTACTAGAAATATCCTCAAATTCTAATAGGTCTTTGTACAAACTGTAATAGTTATCACTAACCTCTTTATAAATTTCTTTTGAAAATATTTTCTTAAAATCCATAATATTGGGTTGGGCTTGAGCAAAAAGTTGCTTTAAATCAACTTCTGGATTTACAAATTGATTGAAAAAATCATTGATTTCTATCTCTGATGGTTCTCTGTCCATATATGAATCATGATTTCGAAAAACATTATTTGCATAATATTTTCTTCCAATTTGAGGATACTTAAGCATAAATCCTAGTATTTCAGTATGCCCCCAATGCTTTACAGTTATATTAGTTAAAGAAGCAATTTCTTCTAACCATTGCATACCATGTTTCGTAAAATTATCTGGAGTAACTAGAATCCATTCATCCATATCTGGAAAATTCTCAATGGCATTGAATAAAGATTTTTTTAAGTTTGATTTATAGTGACTCTTGGGGTTTCCTTCAAAGAACTTATATTGAAGTCCAACTTTTTTAAAGCTTCTCTCCATTAAAGCATCGACTCCTTTATAGTCTCCAGACGAATCCGAAAATGACTGAAAATAATAGTTAAACATTTGAGAATCTTCAAACAAAAGTTGATTCATTAATCTTGAAAATTCAAGACCTCCTTCACTCCCACTTTGAATTATTTTGGAAAGTGACGGCACATTAGGTATGGACATGGCAATTTATTTTTTTAAGTCTTATTCTAAAAAGAGATTCTTTCTCACTCTAAGATTTGATTATTTGGTTGAAACTAACAACTCTCTAATATCAACATCTAAAATTTTAGCAATTTTTTTTAAATCCTTTAAATGAGGTTGTGATTTATTATTACAAAATGAAGTTACTGAAGTGGTACTTTTTCCAAGTTTTTCCGCTAACCAAACTTGTGATTTTCCTTGAATTACCAATACTTCCTTTATCCTATTTATTCTTTCAGCTGTCATAATTTATTATAAGTATTCTATTATAAATATAAAATACATTCTTAATAAAATATAAGTCTAAGTTACATTTCATTAACTAAAACTTGTGTTTTTAATTTTTAAATCATAAGTTTGAATTAACTTTATGTAAGTATAAGTTATATTTATATAATCCTTAATTTAATTTTTATTGTTGATAACTTTATTCCAAATTTTATGCCACATCCAAAATATACTAAAGCTGACCTTGAAAAAATCGTGTATACACAACTAGATAATTTAAATGCTATTCATGATTTGTTACGCATTATGAAACTTCAAAATGAATTAATTGAAAAAGCCAATAAGAAATTAGAAGATGAAATTATAGACTTTAAAAAACGAATTAATTATGAAACTGGAAAATTTAAGTAATATATCATAAGATAAGTTATATAAAGGAAACTAATGGCTTAACGCATCTTGGTGTGTACTCTATAAAAGAGCTCAATTTACCATATGATTTCTAAATGCCTTTAATAATCATTTTTAGTAAACCGTATTATACGATGCACCATTAGCTTCCAAATAATCAACCAGAGTATGGCGGATTATATTCTTTTTTAGCTAAAACATATTCCAAATTTATATCATTTGTATTCCAATCAATAAACCAAGATTGATATGATAAGATATAATTTCTAATTCTACCTACTCGATTAGCTGTTGGGGTAACACCTATTAATGATTTGTATACAATTTTAATTAATTCATTTTTTTTATCGGTTTTTATATGTGGACATGAGACTAAATCAAAAAAAAGATATACATATTCCGTTTTCGCCATGCATTCTTTTACCTTGGCAATCTTCTTTATTGAAGTATCTATAAGTTTATCTTTATATTCTTCGCATTCATTTGAATCTTCAATAAAATATATTAATATTATTATTTGGAAATAATCTAAATTTTCTAATTGATCTTCATTTAAAAGAATATCTTCTATAAACTTTGTTTTAACAATTGGATAAATTTTATTTAAATTTACTAAAGCTACCAGTAAATTCATTGATTCTAAATGAGTTTTAGAATCTCTATTCAAAATATTTAAGGTATCTCTTATACCATCAAACATTTTTTTTGATATTACCATTGAGTTTTCACCATCTATATTACTAGCTCTTAGAAATTGAGTAATTATTACGACAATTTGAGTTAAAATTACGGTTGTTCTGGTTCTACTATCCATTGATATTAGGAAAAATAAAACGTCAAGTATAATCAAAATAGGGTTATTCAAATCTTTAATGAATGTAGAGTCTTGTTGAAGAATAAATTCATTTGATAATAACTTAACTAACCGATTCCTTATTATTGAAAGTGTCATTCCAGTTACATCTTCATAGTCAACTTTATTTTGCTTGATTATACTTTTTAAGTCCCGAATTAATTTATTAGAAACATTGAATGGCTTAATAATTTTTTTAAGCATAATTTCATTATCAGTCTCTTCTATAAATGAACTCAAAAAATTATCAAGTCTCTTCTCTAATTGAATTCTAGCTATTGTTATTCCAGTAATAAATGGTATCTCAATTTCTTGTGTTTTAGCATCGTTAATAGATAATTTATAATATTCTAACTCTTTTACGAATTCTTTTTTGACCTCATGAGCTAATTTAAAATCATTTGAGAAAACAAAATAATCATCTACATATCTTCTTATTGTATAATCTCTATCTAAATGTATTTTATGTTTTTCTTTTAAAGAATTAATTACATTTTGTTCTATTCTTTGTAAAATGATTTCCGCAAAAATTCTTGAAGTTTCTGGACCTATAATAATTCCATTTGTTTCATTGTAATTCGACCATTGCATTAACTTATCAAATTTATTTTCAAAAGAACTTGTAGAAGTATTTTTTTTAGCAAACTCTTTTCCTTTTATTGCCCAGGAAATTGAATGAGAGTATATACTAGGAAAACATTTTGATATATCAAATCTTAATAATTTTTTGAATTTTTTTTCTAAGCGGTGAAACTTATATGAGTCATAAAATTTATAAAGAAAATCATATTCCTTGTATGTAAAATATGAACTAGAATATGCAATTTCTGTTTCATGCGGAAGTCTTTCAACTTCTACCCCAGAATCTTTTAATTTTTTCTTTATAATTTGCGAGTTTTTAACAAAAAAGTGGCTAGCTACTTTAGAAGGATATCTAATCGACACCCTACTCTTAGAACATAAACTTAAAATAAGAGAATCATACTTATTATAAAATTCAATAAACTTCAATTGCACTTTTGGATGCATTATACTTAATGTTCTATAACTGTCTAGTTTTTTTATTATTTTGTAATTATATGGAAGTAAATTTCCTGTATTTTTTTTTGTTATTTTAAAAATCTCAGTAACTAAATTTGGTACATTTTCAGATTGTTTTCTTCTTGAAAATCTATATAGCCCGATGTTTGAGAAAGGAATTGGAACTTCATAAGGCAAAACTTCGGTTAAGAGAATTCTACTTTTGTCAAATTTTTTAACTCTGACTTTAGCCATTATACCAACATTTTTTAATGATTTTAACCCTTTCAGGTCTAAAATCAGAATTTAACTTTCTATTTTTCCAACCAGCTAAAAAATCATACTTTGACAATACTCCTTTTTCATTTTGAGTCAGTGAACTTGCAATTTTGTTACCAAAACTTTTATTTCGTGCATTTATAATTTTTCGTAAAAAAGAAGTTAAATTTTCTAAAACATCGTCATCATTAATAAATGGATAGTTATAATATAATCCAGCGTAAAGAACTGTTCCTTCCGAAGGGTTCTTTTTAATTGGATAGTTCCCTGAGAGAAACTTAAGTCTATCTTCTAATAATGAAAAATCATTGTTCTTCAAATAGTCCAAGAAAGAATATACGATTCGGGTCTTATACTTTTTTACCTTTTTTTTTGCAATAGATACCGTTATGTTTTTATCTTTAAATTCATAACCTGTTTTTTTGCACAAATCATTAAAAACAAACTTATAACCTAAATATTCAAAACTTAAGTTTGAAATATTAGAATTATCGTAGTTGTTTATTTCGAATATTCTAGTTTTCTTTTTATTAAAAGTCAAAGGTTTTCTTAGTAACTCATTATCCTCAATTTTTTTTATTAAAGTTTTTGGGCTATCAATTGTAAAAAGTATAATATCATCAACGTACCTAGCGAAATAGTATACAGTGTTTAATCTGTTAACCTTTCTATCAAAATCTCGTAAATAGAGTTCTGACAGTGTAGCACTTATACCTATTCCTCTAGGCAACCCAGTAAAAGAAGAAAATTCGTTTGAATCCAAAAAATCCTCTAATATTTTTATGGAACTGCTTGAGAGTAATGCATCTTCTTTCAGTTTATTGATTATCCATTTCCTATCAATACTTTCGTAAAATTTCTTTAAGTCTAGTTTAATTATTGACATGGGTATTGCTTCTTGCAGCAATACGATTATTTGATTAACTATTAGATTTCGGTCAGCTTGTTTAACCTTATAAAAACGTTTAACACTATCGTTAATTTTTCTCAAAGCAAAATCATCTTCAATTTTTTGTAAAGAAAATATCTTATCTTCTCCATTTAAAATTTCTTTAATTGATGTAACCTTAAAACCATCGGAACAAATCTTTTGAGATACTTCTGTCATTATTTCAAAAGTTTTATCTCTAGATTCTCCTATACCAACGTATCTCTTATAATCCTCATAAGTTATTAGTTTTAATAAATCGGATGCAGAAAATGACTGTGTTAACATATATAGATTAAATACTTCATCATAATTAAATGGCATCGAAAGCTATTAAATTTTAACAAGTAACACTTACGGTATTCCGTAAATCATTAATATTTTTCTTTCATAATTCAACTTTGGTCATTAATCTCAATTCAATTTTAGTAAAATGACCATAGAAAATCATTTTTATAGAAATAGTTATTCGAGAACAATTATGTATGACATAAATCTAATAATACAACCTAAAAAACAGGCTCAATTAAAAGAAAAATAACTTTTAATTTAATAGCTTAGCCTTTATAGACTATTTGTAAGTTTATCTAAAGAACAAAAAGATCAATACTAAAGAAATACTACATATTTTGTTAGCAAATGACTGAATTCGACATACTATTTAAAGCTTTAAAAATTACCGAAGAAGAGTTAAAAGAGAAAATTCTAGAAGAAGGTGTAGTTCAAACGCTTTCTAAAGATACGCTTATTGTAGAACAAGATAAGTATATTAAGTGGTTGGCTATTGTTATTTCTGGAAAGGTTAGAGTTTGGCAAGAGAAAGAAGACAGACAAGTTTTAATTTATTATGTAAAGCCAATTGAAACCTGCGTATTATCTCTTTCTGCAGCTTTTAGAGATTGTAAAAGTATTATAAATGCAAACACAGAAGAAACGACTACAATTGTAAAAATACCCGTAAGATTGGTTTCTGAATGGAGCTTTAAATATAGGTCTTGGAATAAATTTACAATTGACTCCTTTGTTTTTAGCTATGAAGATTTATTAAGTTCGTATAAAAAAATAGCTTTTGAAAAAATAGATCAAAGATTATTAGATTATCTTAACTCTTTTTCAAAACAAAATAATACTAGCATTATCAACCTTTCCCATAGCCAATTGGCTAAAGAAATAGGAACAACAAGAGAAGTTATATCTAAAATATTGAAAAAGTTTGAGCTTAAAGGAATCGTAAATCTTAAGTTCAAACAAATAGAACTTCTATAGAATTCAAAATTTTTTCATGGTTTATTTGATACTTGTACCAAAAGGTACAGGTGCTACGCTATGGCTCATTTTACATTTGTGGCATCAAAATTATTCACAAATTAAAATAGTAAAACATGAAACCAAAATTTTATTCCCTTATCATTTATCTACTTGTATCAATTTGTAGTGCAAACTCTTTACATGCACAAAAAATTGAGAAAGAAGTTTTAAAAGCTAGTAGAAAGTGGATATCAAATTTTAACAGAGGAAATGTCTCAGAAATTGTTAATGCATATACCAACGATGCAGTTATGGTGGCTAAGCCATTCGGAACTTATAGAGGAAGAAATTCTATAAATGCGTTTTGGTCATCTTTGATTAAAGATGGTGCCTCAAACTTAAAATATTTTAATACCAACGTAAAAGTCATCAACAGAAAGAAAGCTATTATCTCTTCAGATTGGAGTATGAATATAGGAAAAGGAATCATAACCAATGAAACCTGGGTGAAAGTACAAGGTGTATGGAAATTAGAAACTGATCATTTCGAAGTCACAAAACAATTTAATAACGCAAAAAAAGAATCTAAAATGAACAAAAAAGAAACTTTCATATTGGTTCATTCTGCTTGGTTAGGAGGATGGCAATGGGAAAATGTAAGCAACATCTTAAGAGAAAACGGACATACTGTGCTAACTCCAGATCTTCCTGGACATGGGAAGGATAAAACTCCTCCTTCAAATATTACTATGGAAGATTATGTAAAAACAATCACAGAATTACTTGATAAACAAGATACTCCTGTGGTTTTAGTTGGACATAGTTTTAATGGTATAACAGTTAGTAGAGTGGCTGAGCTTAGACCAAACAAAATTAAAAAACTGGTGTTCTTAACGGCATTTTTATTGCCTAACAAAGGCTCTTTCTTTAAGGCTGTGCAAAATGTTAAAGGATCTATTGCTGTTGATAATTTTATGTTATCAGAAGATAAAACTTTCGCTTTTGTTAAAGAAGATGAGATACAAAATGCCTTTGCTCATGATATTCCGAAAAGTGCATTTGAAACTGCAAAGCCTCATATTGTTCCAGAACCAATTAAACCGCTTACGTATGAGTTAACGATTACAGATGAAAACTTTGGTAGCGTTCCTAAATTTTATATTGAATGTACTGAGGATAGAGCAATTCCGATTGAAATTCAAAGAGCAATGTACAAAGGGAAAGTCAAAAAGTCATTCTCATTAAATTCAAGCCATACACCGAATTTTTCACAACCAAAAGAATTGGCAGACATCCTAATGAACCTAAACTAGTATAAATATAAAAGTAGGTATAATCAGTATTGTTTTAAACAAAACCTCCAAAGTAAAAGAGACTTTGGAGGTTTTTAGGTATTATTTTAATGCGTATTTGGGTTTTCTTTTACTTCTCCCTTAATACTCATATCCATTTCATGGTCATACTGGCAACATCCTGGTAGGTTCTCATAGGCAGCTTCGCTTCCCATTACTTTATCAGTATCATATCCTGAAGCAGCAATCGCCTTATGAATAGCATCAATGTTAGTTTTACTTTCGTCATAAGAAACATTGATTTGCTTTCTAGATTTGTCCCATTCTGCTTTCGTTACCCCAGCTACTCCATTTGCAGCTTTTTCAATTGTGTTTTTACACATACCACAATTTCCTCTAACTCCAAAAGTACTTTCTGTTACAGCTGCTACTGTAGTGCTCGTTTCCTCTGTCTGAGCTGGTGTTTCCTTCTTTGCTTCGTTTTTACAGCTTATAAATCCTATGACTGCTATCAAAGCGATACTTAAAATTACTTTTTTCATGATTATTATATTAATTATTTATTTAGTATTGATTGTTTCTTTTACGGCACCACATTTTAGCATTGCATCTCCAAAATATGGGTTTAAAACTTTGTTTTCTTTGCTTAACCAAAAACCTCCTTGATCGCTATCTGCCATCGGACAATATTGCTTATAGGTTGTTTCTAGTATTCCAAAAGACTCTACTGCCATTATTAAATGATTAGATAAAGTCTTGAATTCTTTTCGTTGAATTTTTATATCCTCAGATTGCCCTATGATATTGCTCTTAGACTTTAGTGTTTTAGCAAGTAACATCCATTGTTTATGAGCATTTGTGTTACTTAAAGTTTTCATATCAACAGCTGTTAAACTCTGACTAAGCTTCTCTGCCGCTATTTTTGCTGTTGTTGCATCTGATTGTATCAATGCATCTTTTAAAGTGATATACGCATCATATACGCTTTGCAGTTCCGATTTAAATTTATTGGATACTTCAAATGTTTCATTGATAGTTTTACTATGATTCATCATCGACTTTTTACCCGCCAATTGCGCCGATGCATCTACGGTAAATGTTCCATGGGTAACTACTTCTTCTCCAGATTTGAGTCCATTAGCTACGATGTAGTTATCTCCTACTCTATTTCCTAAGACTACTTCTTTCATTTCAAAAATAGGAGCATCTGGTTTTACTTTTACATATACAATCGAACGCTTACCTGTCCATAATACAGCAGATCCAGGTACGGTTAAAGGACTATCCTTTTCCATTCTTTGAACAACTACTTTACCTTTTACAAACATTCCTGTTTTAAATTTACCATCTCTATTAGCTAACACTACACGTACATTGACGGTTCTTGTAGAAGGATTCAACACAGGGTCTATAAAAGATATTTTTGAAGTAAATACTTCATTTGGATACGCATTGGTTGTAATTACTATTTCTTGTCCCTTGCGAAAACTTTGAATCTGATTTTCATAAATGTCGAAATTTGCCCAAACGGTATTTAAATTAGATACTTTTAACAGGGCTTCTCCTTGCTTTACATAATCACCCTGTGCTACCATTTTATGAATAACAATACCTGATACAGTAGCATAAATGGGAAAGTTTTCTCTTACTTTTTTTGAACTTTCTATTTGATTTATTTGCTTGTCAGATAGTTTCCAAAGTTTTAATTTATTTCGAACAGCCTTATATAAAGCTGGTTGACTTTCTTTTAAGCTAGCCGCTGTGAGTAATTCTTGTTGTGCTTTAATTAATTCTGGAGAGTAAATGGTTGCTAACCATTGTCCTTTTCTAATTGTTTCCCCCGTTGAATTAATATATAAACGCTCTATTCTTCCCTGAAAATAACTGGCTTGTACAAGATTAGTTTCTTCGTTTTCTACTATTTTTCCTGATATTGTGAGACCATTATCTTCTTCTATAGCACTACCGATAATAGTCGTTTGTACATCCGCCAATGCCATCGCATTTTTTGTAAGCTTAAACTGATCGGCAGCCAATCCTTCTGAACCTGATTCCGCAGGAATTAAATCCATTCCACAAATAGGACAATCTCCTGGCTCTGGTTGCATGATTTGTGGGTGCATAGAACAGGTCCACATTTGATTAGTAGCACTCATTTCTTTATGATCATGTGATGCATTTTCATTAGATGAACCTCCAAAAAGCAACCAACCTAATAGTAAACCGGTTACTAATATTCCTGTATAAATTAGATACTTCTTCATTTCTTAAAAGATTAACATTGTTATTGCCATCACTATCATAATAGCATTTTCAATAAAAGTTGCCTCCGTCATGGGTAATTTCAAAGCGGTACCTAAACAAGCACAACGAATTGCCTTCTTATCTAACAAGGTTTTAGTTACTCCTACAGTAGTAATTCCTAGGACTACTAAGGTTATAATTGAAGCTATGTTTACTTCAAAACGTAGTAAGAACATGAGTCCTAAAGCGGTTTCAATAAATGGATATATTTTGGCATATACTGGAACTTTTTTAGCCAAAGGATCATACATTCTAAATGAGTCTGGGAATCCTTTTAAATCGAGCATTTTAAAAAAACTAAATACGATATAAAATAAGCCCATAAAGTCTAACATAAACGCACTCCAACTCCAATCATTTCTATGCATTAAAACACTTGCGATTGTAATATAGCCTAGAATTAAAAACAAAGGTTTTAACTGTACCAGCTTACTTTGTTCTTCATCAAATAGGTCATTAGATACATAGCCAGCCTTCTTTTCTTGGGCTATTTCTGAAATTTGATATTTTTCAGCCAGTACTTTCTGTAAGTCTTCCAAAGGAATGTGTTGTTCCATCTCTATGGCTACTTCTTTACTTGTTAAATCAACCACAGCATTTTGAACGTTTTGAAGTGATATTAAGCTTTCTTCAACAGAGGCTTTACAACTTCCACAGGTCATTCCTGTAACTTTATATATATGTTTCATCTCTTTAGTTTTGTGCGGTTAAATAATGTAATGCTACACTTTGGTTGTAATAAGATAGCTTGGAGCTAATCATATTCATTTGAAACTTTAACTGTAATTCCTGTATGTCTAATACATCGTTAAAGTCAATGGTTCCTGTTTCATAACTTTTCACCAATATATTTTGAGCATTTTTAGCTTGCATTAAGTTTTTTCGTTGCGTTTTAAAATTTATAAATGCAGCATTCCTTTTAGAAACTACATTTTGAAGCATTGCTTCTAAGCTATTTAATCGCTGTTGTTTTTGCGTTAATACTTCTTCTTGCTGTAAACTATGTTGTTTGCTTATAGACTTGTACTTTTTATTGAATATGGGAATGGATACAGATACCATTGGCATTACAATATCCTTTCCGTTATCGCTAAATGACATATTGGGTCTTTTTTCAACGTTTACATAGTCTATTCCAAACCCTAACATCGGCTTACTCTGCTTTTGATTCACTATTTCTGATTTTTCTACTGAGGCATACAATCGATCGAACTTGATTAATTCTGGATGCAGTTTTACATCTTCTGAATTAAAGCTTTCAGTCTTATCAGGTATTTGCAAACTGTCTATAAGTACCACAGATTCTAATACCTCTCTGTTTAATAATTTATTGAAAGATGCTTGTTCTCCTAAAAACTGTTCTTTTAAAACCTCTTTATTTTGAATCAATTCGTTTTGTCGAATTTGAAGTTTTAGAACATCAACTGCAGAAGCTTTTCCAACTTCTACAGAGGTCAATGCCAATTTTTCGTAAGTAGAAAGTAACTCAATGTTTTCCTCTAATACAGCTTGCTTAGCTTTAATTTCATAGAGTTTATAATACGATTGAGATATCTTAGCAATCAATTTTCGCTTCTTTACAACAATATCTTGGTACGCGATATCTGCCAATGAAGAGGCATAATTTTCTCTTGCTGTAATGGTTCCGAAAAAAGGAAGCATTTGTTTTACAGAAACTTTAAACTTTTGTGCTCCTGTTCGTGTTTCAGGTGTACTTGCAAATACCCCAACTCCTATTTCAGTATTTGGTAAACTATTAACTTCTTGTTGTTTTTCTGAGATACGTTGATGCCTTATTTCAAACTGTTGTATTTCAGGATTACTTGCCAAGGCTTCTTTTATATACTCTTGTAATTCTTGGGCTTTTAAATCAAAAGATAAAAAAGCAACAGTCAATGTTATGGCATATGCTATATAGGACTTATTCATTTTGATTTAGTTTTTACTACGTTTTAATAAAAATTCTTCTCGTAAACTATACAATACAGGTACTATAAAATACGAAGTAATGTCTATAATCATTCCTCCAAAAGCAGGAATTGCCATCGGAATCATAATATCACTTCCTCTTCCAGAAGAGGTTAATACTGGTAACAAAGCCAAAATAGTAGTGGCTGTGGTCATTAAACAGGCTCTAATTCGTTTATTTCCCCCGTGTAATGCAGCAGCTCTAATTGCTTCAACAGTAGCAGGCTTTTCTTTGTCAAAGGTTTGCTTCAAATAAGTAGCCATTACTACCCCATCATCCGTAGCAATACCGAATAAGGCTATAAAACCAACCCATACCGCTACACTTAAATTAATAGGATACATTTGGAATAATTCCCTTAGATTTTTGCCAAATACGCTGAAATTCAAGAACCAATCTTGTCCGTATAACCACATCATAATAAATCCTCCAGCAAAAGCTACTGCAATTCCTGTAAATACCATTAATGAGGTTGAAATAGATCGAAACTGAAAATAAAGTATTAAGAATATAATTAATAATGCCAACGGAACTACAACAGCTAAGGTTTTTTCAGCTCTTATTTGGTTTTCATAAGTTCCTGTAAACTGATACGAGATTCCCTTTGGAACCTCTAATTCTCCTGAACTGATTTTTTGTTGAATGGCATCTTGCGCTTTTTCTACTACCGCTACTTCCGCGAAATCAGATTGCTTGTCAAATAATACATATCCTATTAGGAACGTATCTTCACTTTTAATTACTTGCGCTCCTTGTTCATATCGAATAGAAGCCAATTCACTTAAAGGAACATAATTACCTTTTGAAATAGGAATGTAAATGTTTTGTAAATCTGTAGGATTGGAACGTAACTCTCTTGGATAGCGTACACGTATTCCATAACGTTCTCTTCCTTCAACGGTTTGTGTTATTTGCATTCCTCCAACAGCTACTTTTAGCTCGTTTTGAACTGTTTGAATTGAGATTCCATAACGTGCTAATTGTTCTCTATTGATATCAATTAACAAATAGGGTTTTCCAACAATTCTATCTGCAAAAACAGCTTCTTTTTTAACACCTTCAACTTCTTTTAAAATACTTTCTAATTGAATTCCAAAAGCTTCAATTTGTTCTAGATTTTGTCCTTTTACTTTAATTCCCATAGGTGCCCTCATTCCTGTTTGCAACATCACTAAACGGGTTTCAATAGGTTGTAACTTAGGAGCAGAAGTAACTCCAGGTAATTTCGTTACTCTTACAATTTCATTCCAAATATCATCAGGAGACTGTACATTAGGTCTCCAATTTCTATAAAATTCACCATCTTCATCCTCAATAAGTTCTTTGGAAGTTACCTCATAAAAAGGCGTATTGGTAGTTTTATCTGTAGTATTTGGGTTTGCTACCGTCTTACCATTTTTTAATAGAAATATTCCTTCTTCATTTACTCTAAATCGTTGACGTTCTCCATTTTTATTTAACAAATATTCTGGCTTGTATAATATTACGTTTTCATACATAGACATCGGAGCTGGATCTAAAGCCGACTCTACTCTACCCGCTTTTCCTACAACTGTTTTTATCTCAGGAATATTGGCCACAGCCATATCCAGTTGTTGCAGTACACGTTTGTTTTCTGCTACTCCAGAATGTGGCATGGACGTAGGCATTAATAAAAAAGAACCTTCATTTAAAGAAGGCATAAATTCTTTGCCTGTATTCTTAAATATTAAAAAACCGCACACCAATACCGTTATAGGTATGGTGAAAAACAATAGTTTGTTTTGCAGCGCCCATTGTAATATTTGACTATAATATCTTTGGAAAACAGTAAAGAAGCCCAATAATCCGAAGCATATAACCGCTACAAAGATGATGTTTAGCAAAATGCTTTTATCTACTCCTAAAGGTCTCCAATAGGTTGCTAATAAGCCTACAATGGCCATTGTAGAGATAACAATATTTATAAGGTTTCCTCTTTCAAATGTTATTTTCTCAAATTGAATTAAGAACCCAACTATACCGAAACCTATTAGGATCAATCCTAAAGAGTTTCCATAGACAATCCCCACAATTCCTGCTAAAATTAGTAGTGTATTTACCACATATTTTAGCTTTATTGTACTTCTTTTCTTTTTGAAAATAAGAGCCGCAAATGGCGGTATAATAAATAACGCTACAATAATTGCTGCGATTAAAGCAAAAGTTTTGGTAAAGGCTAAAGGACGGAATAACTTCCCTTCTGCACCAATCATGGTAAACACAGGTATAAAACTTATAACGGTTGTTAATACTGCTGTAATAATGGCTCCAGATACTTCTGAAGTAGCATTGTATACAATGGTATTAATATTCAGTTTTTCTTTATTTACTTCAAGATGTCTAATGATATTTTCAGCTAAAATGACGCCGACATCCACCATGGTACCTATAGCAATGGCAATTCCAGATAAAGCTACAATATTGGCATCTACACCAAAAGCTTTCATGGCTACAAATACCATTAAAACAGCTACCGGTAATAATCCAGAAATAAGCACAGAAGCTCGTAGATTGAATACCATTACAATAATTACCAAAATGGTAATCAAAATCTCTAAGGTTAATGCCTCATTAAGGGTATGTAATGTTTCTTGAATCAACTCAGTTCTATCATAAAAAGGAACAATGGTTAATTGTGAAGTTCTTCCATCTTTAAGTACTTTACTTGGTAATCCAGTACTTAACTCATTGATTTTATCTTTTACATTGTTGATTACTTTTAAAGGATTTGCTCCATAACGTGAAACTACTACACCACCTACTACTTCTGCTCCTTCTTTATCTAATATTCCTCTTCGAGCTTTTGCTCCTAAAGAAATATTGGCTATATCTTTGACTCTGAGAGAAGTGTAATCTTTAGAGGATATTACAGCATTTTCTATATCGGCTATTCCTTTGATATACCCCAAACCTCTTACCAAGTATTCTGCTTGGTTAATTTCTATAGTTTGAGCCCCTATATCTTGATTACTTAATTTAACCGCTTTTACTACCTCTTGCAAGCTAATATTATACTGACGTAATAATTCGGGTTTTACATCAATTTGATATTCTTGAACATATCCTCCAATAGAAGCTACTTCTGATACTCCACTTGCAGAAGAAAGTGCATATTTCACATAATAATCTTGAATGCTTCTTAGTTCATGTAAATCCCAGCCTCCGGTGACGTTTCCTTCTGCATCACGTCCTTCTAGAGTATACCAAAAAATCTGTCCCAATCCAGTAGCATCTGGACCTATAGATGGACTTACCCCTTCTGGTAATAAGTTATTTGGTAATGAATTTAATTTTTCAAGTATACGCGACCTACTCCAGTAAAAATCAATATTCTCTTCAAAAATGATGTATATACTAGAGAATCCAAACATTGAAGAACTACGAATAGTTTTTACTCCAGAAATACCCAATAAAGAAGTAGTTAATGGATAAGTAATTTGGTCTTCTATGTCTTGTGGAGAGCGACCATCCCATTTTGTAAAAACGATTTGTTGATTTTCTCCAATATCAGGAATAGCATCTACAGCAACTGGATTATTGGGTAATAAACCTGTATTCCAGTTAAATGGAGCTGTTACAATTCCCCAACCAATAAAAAGTAGTAGTAATAAAATAGCTACTAACTTATTTTCTATTAAAAACTTAATGCTTTTATTTAGCATATAAATACGTTTTAAACAATTAAACTTAGGTGAATAAACACCAGCTATGAAAGCCTATAAATAGAATTTATAAGCCTTACCTGTTTTTATTGTTTAAAAATCATATCAAATATACCTCGTCAAGAACTTGTATGTCTTTAACGATAAGCGGAGGTGCATAATCTTTAAAAGGTACTACCTTATCATGTAAGGTATTGAAAAGATTAAGGTATGAGTAGTAAAATGAAGTTACGAATAATTGTTGTTCAAAAGACAATGAATCAAAAGATGATTTCTTTAAAGTATCTTGCCCTTCGATAAAATCAATTTTATCATTACAACAATTCTTCTTTGAAATAGAACACCCATCTAAAGTGGCCATATTTTCCATTTCCATTCCGCAAGATTTTGCTTTACCAAAATAGCTTACTTCTACTAGATTGTCACCACAAAAATGACTACTAATAGTAAATGACATTGTAGAAAGTAATACTACAAAAGCCATTGTAATTGCCACTATTTTATTGAAAACTTTTTTCATCTTACAATGCAAAGTTACAAAAAATTCAAAACCAAAATATTAAAGAAACTATAAAGCTTCTTTTAACTCTTTATATAATTACAGAACTTTAAGGAATAATAAGCTTAGAAGTACTTATTTTGTTTTTAGCAGTTTAAACAACAAAGCTCAATACATATGTAACATGCATCGAGCCTTGAAACTGCTTACTAACTAATACAAATATTAAATTTTTTCCTCTGCCGACAAGTGTTTTGTTTTGTGGTTTTCTTGATTGAATGTATTCATTAGTTGATATACATATGGGATCTGTTTTTGAAAACGTGTTAAAATATCATACGAAATATTCTTTCTACTAAAAGGAACTACTTTTACATATTCTTGAATTTGATCAGCATTTCTTCCGTATTTGTATTCATAAGGAAAACGACCTGTTTCATCTATTATATTTCTCGGATTATTTTTGTTTGCAACACTTATATAAAACTCACTATCTTTTATATTCCCAGCAGGGTTAAATAGTTTTTCTTGTTTTAAATACTCATGAAGTTCTTTAGCAGTGTCAACAGCCGGATCTATTAATTGTACATTTTCTACCATAAAATTGCGGTACAAATATGCTCCTTCTTTGTTCTTATAATTGAACAACTCTTTTAAAATGTCTTTGATTTCATCTGTCATATATGGATAATGAGTGCACCCCAAAATGATAGATTTTAATTTATTTTTAGTTTTTGACAGCCTTATTTGTTCTAATAAAGATACTAAGTGATAACGCACATAATTTTTAGCATCATTGATTTGAAGAATAGAACAATCGTCTGTTTTTTCACTATCACATAAAATTTTACTGTCTTTAAAATCAAAATTGTATACATCAAAGAGTGTTTTATCAATCTTCACTTCTCCGTCTAAACTTGGTCCTTTATAGTCTTTCCTTGGTTTTTTAAGGTTTTTATTAAAATAATTCGGGTCTTCATCTACAGCTTCAGCTATTCCAAGGCCTCCTTGGGAAAACACTTCAATATTACCGGTATATCCCAATTTATCTTTCATTTTTAAAATGGTGTTTTTATAACCTTTAGAGGCTATAGTTCCCACAGTTGCTAAAACACCAATAATGGCATCTTCATTTGTGTCAATACTAGCTAAAGTTCCTCTAACTCCTGCATCAATAACTCCAATAACTTTAAGGTTTGAATTCGCCTTTTTAAGAAAATCTTCAATATATTCTTTTCCATATGCTGTGGCTGTATTACAAGCAATTACCAGTGCTTTTACCGGTTTTTTATCCGTTTTTAAGGTTGTGGTATTTGCTTCTAAATAGTATTTATTACTCATTAAAAACTGTGCATCTTTAATAATATGCTCTTTTAGTAAATCTATTTTTCCTTCTTTAGAATAATTCCCGTAAGGCATATTTGCTTGATCTCCTAGATAAATAAAAGACTCTTTATTAAAATCTAAAGCTCCATCACTTCCTTTTTCATGAGAGTTATTCTGATTTTCATCATAATTTATTATTGCTTTTAGCACTGTTAACCCTCCTGTTCCTGAATCAAATACTCCAATGGGTAAAGATTTATCTGAACTCGGATAATTAGCCATGTCTATATGATAAAAATTGCTTTTATCATTGATAATTATGCTGACTATATTATCATTTTTAACAACTGCTTTTGTATTCGTTTTCTGTTTACAATTCGATAGAGAAAGTATTAGAAAACCTATAAACGGTAGTATATATTTATTGTTCATTTTTCTTAATTTTGGGATGTAGTTTTCCTAAACCATAAGAAGTTATGGTTCTAATTACTTGTATGTGAATGGGTTTATTTTCTTAAGACTTTTCCGTGTAATTGGTTCGTAAACTGTCCTTTGTCTATAGCCAGCTTTCCATTAATGATGCTATATTCTAAACCTTCTGAGAGTTGAAATGCATCTGTAAAATCGGCTATATCTTTAAAGGTTTCTGGATTGAAAATGATAATGTCCGCAAAATTTCCTTTTTGTAAACTTCCACGATTCTTAATATTTAAAATTCTAGCTGTTTTTGAGGTACTATTATTAATAAACCTAGGTAAGTCTATTATTCTATCTTGCTTTACATATTTGTTATATTTTCTAGGAAATGAACCATATTTACGAGGGTGTCCAGTGTTCCCATCTGAACCCGTAACTACCCAATCTTGTTGCATAAAATGATGAATATCTTTAGGGTTCATATTAAAAGAAGCCACACGAACATACCCAGTTTTCAAAACAGAAAATACAGCTTCCTCAGGTGTTTCGTTTAGCATCTTTGAAATTTCCAACAAATTTTTCCCAACAAACTTTGAGTTTTCGCACTTCACAATTAATAGTTTATCTGGTCCTCCTCTACGTGTTATATTCTTTTTGGTATCAGCTAAAATCTTTGACTTTAATAGTGGGTCAGCATAACGAATCATTAATGAATCTTTTCCTCCGCTTTCTGCCCAACGTGGTGCTACTGCCGATTTTAATCCTGTTGCAGAAGCATCATATGGATACTGATTAGCCGTTATCTTAATTCCTTCTTTTTGAGCTTTTTCAATAGCTTTAATAATTTCTTTACTTTGATACCAAACATCCACTCCTAAACATTTTATATGTGAAATATGAATAGGTAGTTTTGCTTGACGACCAATTTCTATGGCTTCCTCAATGGCAGGAATTAAACCTACAGTATATGAACTTTCATCACGTAAATGTGTATCATAAATTCCATTATTTTGAGCTACAATTTTTGCCAACGCAATAACTTCATCGGTATTTGAATAGCTTCCTGGAGCATAAAACAGCCCTGTGGAAATGCCAAAAGCACCAGCTTTCATTTCTTGTGCTATCAATTCCTGCATTTTAGCAATCTCTTTAGTAGAAGCTTTTCTATTACTCTTTCCCATTACTTGTTTTCTAATGGTTCCATGTCCTACTAAAGGAACTGCATTTGTACCAATTCCATGGGTACTATACAAATCAATATATTTTGAAGTTGGATAAAAACTATCACCATCATTTCCTACAACGACAGTAGTAATTCCTTGAAACAAAAAAGGTTTATTATGCGCATTATCAGCTACATTAAGATCACGATCTGCATGGGTATGTGGGTCTATAAATCCAGGACAGACTACTAATCCTGTAGCATCAATTGTTCTTTGCGCATTGATAATAGCGTCTTTTTGGTTTCCTATAAAGACAATTGTATCATTTTTTAAAGCTATGATATGATTGCTTGCTATTGTATCAACTCCATTATAAACTGTACCATTTTTGATTAATATATCTGCTTCAAGTCTCTTCTTTGAGCATGAAGAAAAAAGCATAACAGCAATAAATACAGAAATATAAATTTTATAATTCATAATGTTTAAGTTAATTGATAAAACCAGGAACAGCAACTGTGGCCATTGTTTGTAAACCTGCAGGAGCTTTTAAAATACTATTGATACAGTTAATTGTAATTGCACAAGTTGCAATATCTCCGTTAATTCCTCCTTCAATTTCTGAAGAAAAATTGGGAACTCCTTTTATGGTAACTTTATCAAAAGATTTTGGCTCTCCAATAGCTGCTTTAAAATGCATTTTTATTTTACATTCATCATCTTTATAACCATAAGCAATTTGCTCTACACCTCGTGCATCTCCCTTTTTTACTTTAATTACTTCAGAAGCGACTTCAGATTCTGCAATTACTGGGTTTAAACTTTCAGTAACTTCGTCTAGTTCTAATCCTATAGAATTTGCGAGTAAATAGACAGATTCTTGTAAACCTACATGGCGTAATTCTCCTGTAGCTTCTTTCTTTCTAAAGGCATCAATAGCTAACCCTGCTCCTATTTTTTGCTGAAATGGGGCACGTCTAGGTGTAGCATCCTGTACTCTTTCAACAAATATATAAGAAACATCTTTAGATATGGATGTAAATACTGTAGGAAGATAATCCATTAAAAACCCTGGATTTACACCTGTTCCTAGACAAGCGATATTATTTTCTTTACAAATAGTATCAAGTTCTTTACTTAATTGAGGTTGTAGCTTCCATGGGAATGATAGCTCTTCACATGTAGAAATAACAGGTATTCCAAATTTAGCAACTTCTTTTACCTGAGGAATTAGCTTTTCTAAACTAGATACCGTAGTAATGATAGCTACATCTGGTTTTTTATTTTGTTTATTGACCACCTCTTCTACAGATGAAGATATAGTTACATCGGTAGGCAAATCTTTGTCCAATTCAGAAAGTAACTTACCTTTTAAAGTCGGGTTTATATCTACAGCAGCTATCGTTTTAACTGTTTTCTTTTGAGCGATATACTTCCCTACTTGTATCCCTAAAGGTCCATAACCTATTTGTAAAACATTAATCATATTTTTAGTCATTCTTTGAAAAGAGGCTGGTTAAGAAAATTAAACAACCTCTTTAACATTAAAACAAAGTTTATTTTATTGATTTACTTCAGTAACTGAATAAATATCGATATTACTTGGTGTATTTGAATTCGCGTTAATTGCATTTTGAGAATAAGGAAACCTTTCTGGATGCTGTGTAACTGAATTATTATTTAAAGGAAAAGGAACGGCAATATCTGAATCTGATTTACGAAGCCTCCTAGCATCGTTAAAAGGAATAAATGTACCAAACCCTGTTACATATCGTTCTTCTATTATTTCTCTTAATAAAGCTCTTGTAGCATCAATACCATCGGCGTTCTCAATACCTCCATTATTAAAATCGGCAGTAACATAATCATCATATAGTAATATATCTGAAGAACTAACCTTATCAAATAATACTCCCGAAGCTGTTAACTGTCTCACCTGATTTAAATAGTTCAATCCTGTATTGAAATCTACTGTTCTTGCCCCTGTTTCTGCAAGAATCAATAAGTTTTCTTGATAAGAAACTAAATACATGTGTGTTAACTCACCAGTTATTCTTTTGGTAGTACCACTTCTATGCCTAGTATCTGCATAATACTTGTTTCTTGCTTCTTCATTAGTTTTTGCATTGTTTCTATTATAACTAGCTGTTGTACCCAATAAACCTGCACTATAGTTATCTCTATTGGTCGTCATATATCCAGCTCTTCCTAGCATAAATCTATACAACAAATTCTCTGCTCCGGTGTCTCTCGATGGTGGTACAAATTTCATTGTATTATCATTTGAAGAAATTCCATTTAAAGCTGCATTATAAGCCAGTGCATATTGCTTTGTTTGTAGATAATACCTTGCTTTTAAGGTATAAGCAACCTGAACCCATTTTGTAGGATCTCCTTGAAAGAATATGTCTTCATCAAGTGTTGTACCTACTCCTGATGTAGTTAGTTCAGTTATAGCTTCATCTAATCTTAATTGTAATCTAGCATAAACGTCACTTTGCTTGTCGAATTTTGGATCATATTGCGGGTTGTCTTGATTTGTGATAGCATCACTATACGGTATATCTCCCCAAATAGAGGTTGCGGTACCAACGGCATGTGTTTCAATAATCTTACTTATACCTCCTATTAATAGCTGCCTTGATATAGGCTCTGTAGGAAGTGATTCCTCTATTAAAGAATTTTGTTTTAAAATACCGTTGTATAAATATCCCCATGCACTATCGCATTCTTCTGTTGAAATACTATAGTTATGAAGTGCATCATATAATAATATTTCGCCTTTGAATTGTCCTGACCACATTCCAGATATACGTTGTAAATGACTAGAGTTAATTGCAATATCAGCCAGCATTGTTCCTTTTATCAACAAGTTAGCAGGTAAAGTAACATCTGTAGTTAAATTGTTTTTATTAAAGTTAATATCTTCAAATGAACTATCACAAGAGAAAATCAACATTAATGAAATTATATAAAAAGAAAATTTAGTTCTCATGATTTTAGTATTTTATTTTTATTGTAAATAAATATGTTTTAGAAGCAGGATTCGTAAAATAATCTATTCCAAATCCATTACCAACACCCGTCTGATTCGTTTGAGGATCTACCCCTAAGATATCTGTCCATAGCGCCAAGTTTCTACCTGTTAGCGTAAAATCTACTGAAGAAAGCTTTGTTTTCTTTCTAAACCATTCAGAATTCAATGTATACCCAATGGTAACCTCACTTAAACGTGTCCATGTAGCCTTATTGTAAAGGGTAAACTCATTAATTGGTGAAGAACCAAATCCTCCTCCTCTAGTCGTATACCAAGCTTGATTTAAAAGAACAGGTCCGGCACCAAAATCTCTAATATTACCTCTTACTGGTACACCTGCAGGATATACATTTCCATTAAGATCTCTTACATCTACACTCGGAATTACTTCATTTCCTACATCGGCATGTGTACCAAAGTTACCTAAGATAAAACGAGTTCTTTCAGAAAAATCTCCTCCTTGTGAGTGTTCAAAAAGTACATTAAAGCTAAACTTTTTATAATTTCCACGTAATCCGAATCCACCTCTCCAATCTGGATTAGGATCTCCAATTACTCCTTGTGAAACCGCTTGCTGTGGAAATCCATTGGCATCAAGATCAAAAGAACCATCTGGATTTCTCTTTGCTCTTGTTCCCCATAATGCTCCCATAGCATGCCCTACTACCGCTCTTGAACTAACAGAACCATCCGTTAGAGCAATAGACTCCGCTCCTTTAAGGCTTAATACTTTGTTTTTGTTATTGTTGAAATTACCATAAAAACTCATGTTTAAATCTTCAGACTTTAGGAAGTTATAGCTAAGATCTATTTCAATTCCTTTATTTTCAAGAGACGCTCCATTGTCCCAACGTCTAGTCGCTCCTAAACTTGGAGAAATAGGTACTGGTAAGATAACATCATTCACTTTATTATAATAATAGGTAAAACCAAGGTCTACTCTATTAAATAATCCAACATCAAATCCTACTTCATATTCTGTTTTTATTTCTGGTTTTAAGTTAGGATTTCCTAAAGTAGTACTGAAACCTAATCCACCACCAAAATCTTCAATATCTAATGGATCGCTATAGTCCGAAAAGCTTGGATTGATATAAACTGTTTGCGCTAAGTGAGGTCTTGGTCTAACTCCCACTTGACCTACTCCAAATCGTAATTTTCCTTTGGTTAAAATATCATTATCTATTAAGTTTGGCAACTGTTTAAACTGCCAAGATGCATCTACTGATGGATAAAAGAATCCTCCTTTAATACTAGAAGCTTTTTCATATGCAGCAGATAAGTTTAAGTACAATTGATTTTTATAATCAAAATTAGCGGCTCCATAAAATCTAAAGCTTCTCAATTTTCTAATTAAGTTTCTCGGAGGTAATATTTCAGTAGTAATAGAAAAACTTTGTAACGTAGTATTGGTAATAAAGTTCTCACCTCTGTTATAGACACTTTTCCTGTTTTGATCATTAAAATTATATCCAAACATATAATTAGAGCTAATAGTCTCAGATAACTTAAGGCTATTCGTAGTAGCTATTAAATCTAAGTTGAAAATACTATTATTTATATTATCTAATCTAAATTGACCTGTTGTTCTACCTGTACCTGCGGAAAATACAGGGAAAAAGTACCTTCTTTCATCTGAATAGGTATCATAACTAGATCTTAACTTTAAGTTTAACCAATCATTGGCCTTATAATTAAAATCTGTACTTACAATAATTCTATCTACTTCTGTTGGACTTTTTTGTCTGTATAAGGTCCACAAAGGATTGTTATACGCTGGAATACTGGCTCCAATATGTGATCTATATGCTCTATGTGATAATGGAGTTAAAACCCCATTGCTATCATAATAATCACCAATATAATCGGTATTATCAAAATCTGGAGCTCCTCTTAATAAACCTAAAAGTACCCCTGCTGTATTAGAACTTTGCTGAATTCTGTTAGATTCTGTATTGGCATATTGTGCAGAAGTTGTTACATCAAACTTATCATTAAAGTTATACTTTCCTGTAAATCCAACATTCAACTTTTTATAATCACTTGTTCGTATAATACCTTCTTGATCTATATATCCAAGACTAAATCTATAGTTTCCTTTCTCTCCTGCTCCACTAATACTAAAATTATGTTTGGTAGAAAAAGCATCTTGAAAAACAGCATCTTTATTCTTTTCTCTAAAAGTTTCTTGTGAATTTTTAGTTCTTATTAATAAGTACTCATTACCTGTTTGAGCCCCTACAAAATATCCTCTTTCTGCCTTGGTATAAAATACATCAGCTGCTCCAGATCTATCCGCTATTTTATCACCCCAAGATCTTGAGTTGTTAATTCTCCAGCTACCTCCAGATCCTTGACCATAGGCACTCTGTAATGGATGAAAGGTTGCCAGTTGATCAAATGATAAACTTGTTTTATATTCAATATTAACTTTTCCGGTATCTCGACCTCTTTTCGTAGTAATTACTAATACACCATTTGCTGCAGCAGAACCCCATATGGCAGCTGCTGATGCCCCTTTTAAAATATTAATACTTTCTATATCGTCATCATTGATATCATTTAAACGAGATTGTTGTACCGTACCTCCTGCACTAGCATTACTTCCATTGATATAATCATTACTTACAGGAACACCATCAATAATTATAAGCGGTTGTGTATTACCAAATATGGTATTAGCTCCACGTATTTGAATACTAGAACCTGCACCCGGATCACCGTTGGAACGAGCAATTCTAACTCCCGAAGCTTTTGCCTGTAATGAGTTAATTACACCTGTTTCTCCCGAAGTTTCTAGGGCTTGTGCTTTAACATTAGAAACAGTTGCTCCTAAGGTTCTTTTGTCTACTCTTATACCTAAAGCATTTACTACTATTTCGTCTAATTGTTCACTATCTTCTTTTAATATAACATCAATCTTTGATTTTCCTGAAACAGAAATTTCTTGGTTTTCCATTCCAATAAAAGAAAATACTAAAACTGAATTCTCATTTTTTACTTGTAGTGTATAGTTACCTTCAAAATCGGTTTCAACACCATTGGTAGTCCCCTTTTCTACAACGGATACTCCAGGTAAAGGACCTGTAGCATCTTTAACAGTACCTGATATTGTTTTTTGTGCATACACACCAATTGATGTGATTAGTAGTACTAAAAAACTTAAATAGAGTTTTTTATTCATATGTATTGATTTAGTTAATATTTAATTTGTTCAAAATTTTCATCATCTCCTCACCAGTTACCTTACCTACTATTTTAATTTTATCTCTTGGAGTAGCATCACCTATTTCATAGGTAATTCCCACTGCGTTCTGTCCGTATAAAAACCAACCTTTAGAAACAGGTTTTGTGCTGTTACCAGCTTTTTCATTTACTTTATAATTTGGAATGTTTTTTTCCAAAGCAGCAAACCAATCATCAATGAAAGTTGGAAGTGTTGTAGCCTCTCTTATTTTGTTTGTATAAAAAACATCTTCGTATGTGGAATGAAAATCAAGTCCCAACACAATTTTTCCTTTGTTTTTTTTACTCTCCTGTGTTATAAACTTAACAATCTGTTTAATTTCAGGTTGATGATATTCAGACCAATCTCTATTTGTATCTACTCCTCCAGCATTATGGCGCCAATGTCCTAAGTCTACTCCATCTGGATTTACAATTGGAAAGGCTAATACTCTATATTTATTAAGAAATTCGTTGGTTAGATTATTATCTTGTATAATTGTTTTTAAAAATTCTTGATAGGCAAAAAACCCTGTTACTTCTGGTGGGTGCTGTCTAGTTAATAAAACAACAATTGGTTTATTCTTTTTTTCTCCTTTGTAAATATCTAATACCGGTAAATTACGTCCTAGAGTTGTTTTACCTACGCTTTTTAAACGTATATAAGGTTTACTATTTATCAAAGTTTTATACCAATTTTCTGTATCTTTTGAAGTAACAATTTCCTGAGCCGATACCCATGTTGTATCTTTTGATACCCTCAATTTCATAGAAAAAGACTCTCCATTTGTAAAAACTCTGGAAGAATCAATAGGGCTCCAACTAGTCTCTTCTTTTTTTATTTTTGGTACATATCGATGTTTGTAACCTTTTGGATAATCAAATTGAATATAAATTGATTTTGGTGTTTCTGACCATATTTTAAAAGAATAGTATGTACTATTATTAATAGGCGTATTTTCTGGTCTAATAATGGCTTTTACGGCACTATCATTTACTTTTTCGAACCCGTTTAAACGAGCAGCATCAAAATTATTCGTAGCATAAACTTGCATCTCTTTAATAGAATATACCTGTTTCTCTTGCTTAGAAATTTCTTTATTGGTGGTATCTACCGGGGTTTTGAATTTGACAATTTTTGTTGAACTACACCCTGTTATAATAAAAAAAAGAGTTGCTAGTTTGGTAATGGTTAAATTGAATCTCATATAAACTTATCTATATTCGACTATAAAATTATAGAGTTAAATATGTATATTGTGCATACCAATTTTTTATCTTAAAGCATACCAATTTGTATTTCAATTTTAAAAGCTTATTACAAGAAACCAAAGAATGGAACGATGATAAGTCTCCTATTTATAAGAGAATATATAACTCATTTAAGAATTTAATTTTGAGTGGATCTATTCCTAACAATACACAATTACCTCCTACAAGAGTTTTAGCTAAAGATCTAGAAATATCAAGAAGTACAGTGGTAAAAGCTTTTGATTTGTTAAGTTTTGAAAGGTTTTTAATATCTAAAAAAGGAGCTGGATTTTACGTCAATTATAATTCTATTAAAGAGAATTTATCCAATAAAAATAGTGACGCGCTTAAATATCCAAGTATATCTAAAAAAGCGAGCTCTTTTTTAAAAAACACTTATTTAAATACAGATAAATTTTCTAAAAATAATATTGCTTTTAGACCTGGTTTACCTCCTTTAGACATTTTTCCTATTAACAAATGGAAAGAAATATCTAACAAATATTGGAGAGAAGCTACCCCGACAAATTTATCATATGCTCCTGCTGAAGGCCTTGATAAATTAAGGATAAGTATTATGAATTATCTTCGTATTTATAGAAATATAGAATGTAATTACCAACAAATTATCATTACTTCTGGTTCTTTACATTCCTTATACTTAATTGGAAATAGTTTATTAAACAAAGGGAATTCAATTGTTATGGAAAATCCTACTTTCCCTAGAGCTTATAAATTATTTAAAAGTTTAAAAGCAGATATTATTCCTTGTGAAATAGATTCAGAAGGTATTAATATAGATACTCTTAATTGCAAAAAAGTAAAGTTTATATATACCACTCCCTCCAATCAATATCCCTTAGGAGTTAAAATGAGTAAAAATAGAAGACAAGAATTACTCGAGTGGGTTTCGAAAAAGAACTCTTTAATTATTGAAGACGATTATGATCATGAGTTTAGCAATTGGGAAAAACCAATATCATCATTGTTTAGCTTGGATTCTGAAAAAAGAGTTATTTATACAGGTACTTTTAATAAACTGCTGCATCCTTCTTTAAGGATTGGGTATATGGTGGTTCCAGAATACCTCATAACTCCTATTAAAAGTATATATGAGCAATCTAGTAGATTTATTTCAATTCACTTACAAGAAAACCTTCATGAGTTTATAGTTAGAGATTACCTGAATAAACATATTAGAAATGTTATTATTACTTCTAAGAATCGAAAAAAACTGTTTTCTGAGTTAACTAAAGATTTTTTAGATGTTGGTTCTTCTTTTGATGGTTTACATTTAATAGGAAAAATTAGAAACGGAGATGAAAACGATAACTTAATTCATAAAAAACTTCTAGTTGAAAATGTGGTAGCCTACCCATTGAGTAACTACTATATTACCAAAAGCAAAAAACAGGGACTTGTCTTAGGTTACTCTTCAGTAAATGAAAAAGTAATGAAAGAAAAGATTTATAAAATGTCTAATACGCTAAAGTAAATGTTTGCTAATGATTCCAGTATTAATAATACAATCTAAAATCAAGTAGTCTACAGAGTTTATAATGCTTTTTGTGCAGTTCTTCTACTGCATTGAACATATCATCATCTTTTTTAAACAGGTTAAAAAAGGCTTTGTCTAGCTCAGAACTAGCTATTCCGTTAAATTCGTTACCATAACCAGAAATAGCTTTTGCACCCGTTATATCTAAGAAATACTGAGCTTCTTCTTCATCTAAATCAAGTACTTTGGCATTTGAAAAATGCAATATTTTATCATGCAATCTACCTTCAAAAAGCTCTGCTATTTCTTGTAAACTATAGTAATAATCGTTCAAACAGATACTATTGGCTTCGCCTGTCATAACAAAGTAGATGATTTCATAGTTTTTAAAGTGATGATCATCTAAAATTAAGGTATTTAAACTTTCTTCTAAATCTTCAATAGAATCGCAAGTTTTATAAATACTGGCAACTCCATATTGCATGGTTAACTCTTCCAATTTTATTTGTGTTTGTGTAGTCTCATGCATTTCGACATCATCCACTGCTTCTAGACAGAAAATAAAATAGTCTGTATTGATATATGCTTCTTGGGGTAAATGGTCTACTTTCTTTAACAAACTTCAGGATTTAGGAAAATAAAACACAAAAATACTTCTTTTATTTGTTCGTTAAATTGTGAAACAAAACATTTCTGTTATAAAAACATAATAAAAAAACCGACCTTTTCAGGTCGGTAATAGTTAAAATCAAGTTTTAACTGTGAAAAATAGTGATGATTTTTAGTCTTTCTTTGTATCACTAGAAGGTGGAACTAAAACACATCCTGAAAACATTTCTGTAATAGATTCCAATCCAAAATGATCTTTCAGCATTTTTTCAGAAGATCGAAGTGAACCATTTACCCAACCTTGCATATCTGACCACGATTCATTACACGTAAAAATAGCTTCTTCATACAATGGTTTCGTCATTCGGTTAATGACTTCTTTGTCATCAGCATTCAATGCCCATTGATGATAGGCATGCGGAAAATCATTTAAGCCATCCCATGAACGATAACTGGTTAATACTGGTTCAGGCACATAATGTGTATTAAACAAACTTTTAATTTGTTTGATGGCCTCAGCAACTACTTTTTTTGAAGCCGGAAATAAGGTTTGTGGTGTTTTAGAATGTTCTTGTTGTAAAGGACTATCAAATTTAGGTCCTACGTTTTGCAACCCTCTCCAGAAAACCGTATTGGTAAAGTCACAATAAATGGTAAGCGCAGCAGGTTTACCCTTATTAGGTTCTCCTGGAGCTGTTTGTACTGTGTAAAAAGGATAAATAGAGTTTATAGGTAAATCGGTAAATGAAGGTCCTGCTAATACAGCTGGTTGTCCTGTAGAACCATCTGCCCACCAAGGTCTGTCAAAATAAAGATTGATTTTCAACAAGTTCATGGGCTGAATAGAATTAATATCCTCCCAAAATACTCTTGAATTTTTATTTAGATGTAATACTGGTGATGCAGCAAACAACATTGCCATAGCTTTACTTGGAATGGCTAAAACAATTTGTTCAGCATGTATAGTCTCAGTTGCAGTATCTTGTTCAAAAACATACGCCGATTCCCCTTTTTTAGCAATACTTACATTTATGGTATAATCTCCTTTGGTACCATTAATGGTATTTACATTAATTCCTGTATGTATTATTCCTCCTAATTGAATTACTTTTTCTTCTAACTTACGAATCAACGAACTGAACCCACGCTTTAAGGTAAAGTACTGTGGATCTGCTGGGAAATCTTCTAAAATTTGCCAAGCTTCACCTGCATTTGGTAATCCTTGAAAAGGACCACGGAAGCCAAGTGTATCTGTTAACATGGTAAGACATTCTTCTGAATAGCCCATATTTCTTATTAATCCACCCAGTTGCCATTTGTATAACTCAATTCCGTCCCATTTAAACTGTAATCTAAATTTTTGCCAAAATTCAGGAGTTGGTTTTTTAGGAACATTTTCTACACCATTTACATTCAAAATACGCTTATATATTACATTTAAAATGTCTCCAGGGCTTTGATTTTGTTCTGCTGGTTCTAGGTCGTATAATTCACCCCAAATGGCCTTATTGTTTTCTTCTGATTCTGCTTCGGTAAAGCTATGACCTCTAAAAAAATATCTATTGGTGGTCATTGGAAAATAGACAGCATCTTTACATAAATTAAGTGCCGAAAAAAGCGACATTAATTCGGTCATCGAATCTTCAAAACGCATCCCTCCTTCTTCTTCCTTAACAATAGCTTCTTTATCGTCATAAGGATCTTTAATAGCCACTAAATCTGAATCGAGTCTACCTCCGGTACGATTTAAACGATCAAGAATTACTACTTTTCTTTTGCTATTCTGTTCCAGAAGTCTATAAGCTGTGTATAAACCTGCAACACCTGCGCCTACAATTAGTATATCTGTGTTCTTTGTGAGTGTTGAATCTTTTTTCATCTTTATAAATTAGTTAGTTATAAATGAGAATTTAATTTTAAAAGGCTCAACAGTATCATAGTAACATACCATTGAGCTATAGTTTTAATCGTCTTAGTGACGTCTATGATTCATCATTGGACAAATACTTTCATTTGACTTTATGTTTGCTTCTTCCTTAACTTCAACATCTGCTGGTAATTTGATAGATGGTAAACGTCTATCTAACGGAATGTCTTTTTCACGTCGTAAGGTATTTACTTGTATATGTGGCCATAAAGTAGTTCCTCCGTCTGATCCAAATTGAAATTCAAAATCTACAATTTGTTCATATTGAAGTTGCTCTATTAAACCACCGAATTCTTCATCATACACCTCTTCTATCCACATACGATAACGCATACGAACTACTCTACAATAGCGTTCAATCATTGGGTTATTGATCACCCCTCCTTGAACTCCAGTAGTATGAAACGAATCTAACTCAATCATATCATACCTTTTGAATCCTAGTCCTTCATTGGCATCTGATAATTTTAAATTCGGTTGTACGGTATATGGAAACTTTGCTCCAAATTGATCATAATTAAAGATTTTCTCGAAGTATGCACGACCACTGTTCACTCCTCCTGGTTCTTGATCTTCACGAGGCAATTCTGTCCATGTTGGTTTTTCACGAGATCCTGCAATCAAATCTTTTTCTGGATTGATTCCCATCGTTGGCGATACTGCCAAATATTGCTGTTCCCAAAGGTCAGCAATATGTGGAGCTTCTCCTTCCTTAGATTCTGTAATATTTCCTGTTAAGTGAATGGTGGTACCATGTGGAATAACCCCTGAACGAGAAATTTGATATGGTGGCACAAACTGTGGACCTAATTCTCCCGGACCAATTACAGGCTCTCCTCCATCTGTTTTTACAGACTCTTCATCCGAGGTGTGCTTATACATAGTTGGCGGGTGCTGGTATGGGCTATCTTCCTTCCAGGGCATTTCATGATCACCTAACCACAAGTACATTCCGTCTTCAAAGTGTTGTAAATCACCATTATCATCTATAATCGCCGTTTCATATTTAACAGCACCATTAAATTGCTCATTTGATCCTGCACGGTTACGTACAGGTGCGTTTACCTGCGTAAACTTAAGCTGCTCTGTATATTCTTGTGATTTGAAATGGAAAACTCCAAAAATGGTTTCTGACGAGGTTCCTGGTGAAGGCATAGGAGTGGTATGTAAACCCGTTGGGCCACCTTTCCAATTTACCCAAGTACCATTAAGTTTGGACAATATTCCGTGTTGAGATCCATTATTAGGTTTTGTTGGTAATACATCAGGTAGCTCTTTATAAGGTCTTACTGATGATTTTTGATGCTTGCTCATAATTTTGTTAGTTTAAGGTTAGTTATTTATGCTGGACAGATAAAAGGATACTCCTTATCATCTATCAATTTTTCTATGTTAAAGAAATCGTTTAACACCGATTCTGCTGTACAAAAAGCTCCTTCTACCCAAGCTTGATCATTAGAATAGGTAGATCCAATAATAAATAGGTTGCTATCTTTACCTTTTACCAAAGAAGATGGCTTGCGTATTTTTTGCTGTACATCTCCAATATTGTAATGAGAGAAATATGCATGATATCCAGCATTAAATGGTGGTAAAGACCAATCCATATACTTAGTTTCTAAAGGTTCAGGAACAGCCGTATAATTGGCTTCTGAACCAAAGTGTAAGTTTGCTAATTGCTGACGTAACATTTTCACCATAATGGCTGGTGCTTTTTTAGGACCTTCTAAGGGTTGTGTATCTTGAGATTCGGCTACTTTACGTTCTCTATTTGGTCCTATTTCTAAGGCTTTCCAGAAGGTTGTATAGCGGATATCATCATAGCTGGCAAGAATTCCGTAGATTTTTTTACCCTTTTTATCACGTGCATTGTCACCAAAATATACTACTTGTCTAATCGGCATATCGGTTGCACTCGGTCCAATAGTATCTAAATGTGCTACTTCTATAATTTGTTGTTTCTCATCATAAGTAAGACTTGCTTCAATTATAGTTTCTGTAGCATCTAAAAAGGAAGCTTGTGTGTCGTAAGTTACTTCTATAAGTGAAGTTACAGAATTATCATAGGCTTTATTGTTTTGCTCTGCCTTTTGTTTTGCTTTAGCTGCTTCAGAAGCTGCTTTTTCAATGGCCTTAAGGTATTTAGCAGGAAACTTATCTTTTTTAAGTTTTTTAACTCCTTCTTGTGTTAAAAAATAGCTATTTAACTTCGCAGGATACTTCGGTGGTGATGGTATATCGTCTCTCCACCAAGGTGATTCAAAGAACATTCCTATTTTATAAGAAGGTTGCATTAATACAGATTCTAAATACAACTGTACTTTGTCTTCATTCAACACATCAAAATCACCCGCTTTTTTGTTCATATATCGTGTAGCTTGCGCAACTAAATCAATAGCATATCTTCCCATAGCCAAGAATGCAGCATCACAAGTTTTTGCAT
This sequence comes from uncultured Tenacibaculum sp., assembly GCF_947498805.1. Classification (GTDB taxonomy): domain Bacteria; phylum Bacteroidota; class Bacteroidia; order Flavobacteriales; family Flavobacteriaceae; genus Polaribacter. The sequence goes on from NZ_CANMLT010000002.1 coordinate 231,666, forward strand.
CCAACTCTTTGGTAGGTTCTTTTCTACTAGCTGTGGTAAAGTGTATTGTATTTTTATTTTCTAAAATAGAGCGAAGTCTGGTATTCGGGTAGTACTGGAAGTCAATTCCTTTTTCTTTTGCGAGCTTTACCACTTCTTGAAATAAAGTAGAGAAAATACCAGAATATCCAATTGTTAAGGTTTTATAAAGTGTTCCAGGAGTAAATTCATTATTTACTTCAAATGATTGTGCAGAATTACTGTTTACTACATTAGAAGAATACCCATTACCATCTGCTAAATAGCTAAAACCTTCTTGTCCTAATACATCATAAGCTAAATTCCAATAACCAATATCCTTTAGTTTTTGTCCTTTTTTAAAGATAGAATCATCACCTAAATCTTTGGTTATCTTTCCGTTTTCATAAAAGTCACACCATTCTTTTCTTGTGGGTGGTAAAGCATCTTGCGAAACATCAATACCAACGCTTTCTATTTTAGTAAAACCATCATCTGGTGGTGAATATGCTCCATAATTATTTACATTATAAGGAGCTGGATTCTTTGCATCAATATCTGAGGTATACATACTCTTTGCTCTTAATGATAAAAGTGGATCACTCGCTTCATTAAAAGGAACGGAGTACTTCTCCAATCCAATTTCACTAATGGTTTTAGTTACCAATCGATGCCCAGGATTATTAGCATCATTTGGATTAGGATTGTTCTTAGTTTTCTTATAATCCCAGGCAGAATAACGCATTCCTCCTAACTCTAAATAAGAGGCATCCGGATCGTCTTTATAGTGCCACGTACAAACTCTAGCTCCAGCGGCTCTAGTTCCTTTTTCTTTATTTGAAAATTCATATTTTCCCCAGTCGTATAATTCTAAGACATCTCCTTTTTGTAAGTTTTTAGAAGTGTCTTTTGAATTTGCTGGCTTTCCTTGAAGTAATCTCCATGCGGTATATAAACCGGCCGCTCCTGCTCCGAAAATAGAATAGGTTTTGGTTTTCATTGTCTTTATATTTAATTGGTTAGTTACAGTTCATTTTTTGTGGAGTTAAGTTTTTCATTTGTCCTGCCAAATCTTTTTCAGGAATAACAATCTCAACTAAAGTAGGTTTGTTCGTTTTCGTAGAAGTAATAGTTTCTAATACTTGATTTAGTTCTTTGATGGTGCTTGCTTGATATCCATTCGCTCCATAAGCCTGTGCAAGAGCCATATAGTCCCATTTAGGTAAATAATCAAATTCATCAAATTTCCCATTTGGACAAAAAGCATCTACGTCAACAAAGACTTGTTCAATAGCGTAAACCTGATTACTCATTACGAAAATGACACTATTTACATCGTATTTTGCTAAGGTTGAAAGTGATTGACAAATCATCATAAATCCTCCGTCTCCTGCTATTGTCCATGATTGTTTTTTACTTCCCAATTGAGCTCCTAATGCTGCACCAGTTTCATAACCAATACATTGCCAAGCAGCAGAACTTATAAAACTATTTTGTTTCATTCCATAAATATTGGTAGCTACATACATTGCTGAACTCACTCCAAAGGTTAGATTTATTTGGTCCCATAAATTGTTGCTTTCTATATGCTTTACTGCATGTTGAAAAAAGCGATTGTAGGTAATGACTTCTGGTTTGTCATTGTATTTAGGGTCAGATGAAGAACTCCAAGGTTCTGGGTATGTTGGTTGCTCTGGTGCTTTATTCTTTAATGGATAGGTGGTATCATTTTCAAAACGTTCTAGCAAAGCTTCCATAAAATCTTTCATAGTAACTTGCTCATAATTATAATATCCAGCTCTAATTTCTGTAGTAGTAACCAATACCATATCTGAAAACTTATTTTCTACAAACCATAAGTAATCATCAGTTATTAATGTTCCTAAGCATAAGAAACAATCAGATTCTTTTACATAGTTTGTTACGTTTTCTATAGAAGCTGCATCAGAATAGGTTCCTATAAACTGGTCTCCTTTTTCATCTAATACTGTTTTACCAAGTGATGTGGTTGTGTATACAAATCCACTAGCATCTATTATTTTTTGAAGTAAATCCGATAATCCATGTCTTAAAACTTCTACACCCGCAAATATCATTGGCTGTTTAGCAGCTGTTATTTGTGTCCATGCCTGATCTACCGCATTTAGAAGTGCATCAGGTTTACTTTTTTTAACTTTTGGTTCCAATTTCTTTTTAGAAGGTCTTTTACAAGGTTCTCCCCAAACTTCACTATATGCAGCTATATATACAGGTTTTTTATGTGTGATAGCAGCGACTATAAGTTTGTCTATTTTTTTTGCTGCTCCAACAGAAGTACTCAACGTTTCTGAAGCAACGGTAACATGATTGTATATTTCTTGATCTGCTTTTAAATTACCTGTTGAATGATGGTATAGTACATTATACATATCGCCAATTTGGCGATCATTAGATCCCGGAGTAGCACTTATAACTACCATCGGACTAGATTCTACATATGCCCCAGCTACAGCATTTAATGCACTGAATGTGCTTACACCATATTGTAAAGAAACGGCCGCTAAACCTCTTGTTCGTCCATAAGCATCTGCCGCATAAGAAGCATCTAATTCATTGGAAGTACCAATAGTTTCAATACCATCGAATTTTTCTAAAGCTTGGGTAAAATTTTTAACGTAATCTCCTGGAATTTGGAATAACTCTGTAACATCTAATTGCTGTAAACGAGTTAATAAGTAATCCGCTACTGTGAACGTATCCTTTTTCATTGTTAATATATTTAATTGGTTAGTATAGTGGTACCAATTCGATCTTTACAATATTCAAGTTGTTAGATATCGAATGGCTTTATAAAATTGAAAAATTAAAAGGATGTTCTTTAATAAAAGGTGCTGAATGTAAGGAATTTGAGCATGAGAGTATTGATTGATATACCTAGCTTTTTTTTGAGACGCTTACATCAATATTAAAGAGAATCTAAAAAAAGCACTACAATACTTGTAGTGCTTGGATATTTAGGGTATTAAGAAAAAAGATTTAGAGATGTGATCTTCTAAATCCCTTATAATGTACGACTTTTTTAAGTATAAAAAAAGCACATAGAAATCATATATAACTCTGTGCCAATATTTTAATCACCAATAATACTGAGTCTTGTATATTAGTTTTATTTTAAAAATTAACTGTTACACTACCCTTTAAGAAAAATGGTGTACCAGGTGTAAAGTGAATTTCTTCAGTACTATTTGCTTCTCCTGGTAAACGAGATTCTGTAGCAAATTGTGTTTCATTCCAGTCAATATCAAAAAGGTTTTGAATCTGTAATCCAAAAGTTACGTTCTTCAACGAATATCCTAGATTAAGATCTGTTACTGTGTAACCTTCAGCAATAATAGAATTGTCTTCATTTGCTGGTCTGTCTCCGATATGTCTTAATTGCATACCTCCATAAAAACCTAACTCGCTTTTATATGTTATTCCGCTAGATAACGTAAAGTCTGGAGCTAACGGGATATAATCTTGTCCAGATGCTTCTTCTGATGCTCTCGCATGTGCATAATTAGCATCTAAGTTAAAATACAATTGGTGTATTGGTTCATATCTTAAGCTAAAATCTATTCCTTGACGTTTGGTTTTTCCACTTGGTTCTACAATACCTGCATCTCCTACATAGACAAACTCTTGTTCTAAAAACAAATACCAATATGCTGTATTGATTAATAACTTAGGCATTGGTTTCCACATAAAACCAGCATCAAATCCATACGAAGCAGGTAGTATTTCCTTACCATTTTGAGCTACCACTACTCTAGTATCATTTGAATGAAATCCTTTACCTGTTTTTATATAAAACTGTAAATCTTCATTATAGTTATAAAACATATTTAATTTTGGACTTACAATACTCGCTGTTTGCGACTGAGTTTGATAATTAGTTTGTAAATTATTATTGTATTCAAAATTGAAATAATCAAGTCGGATTGCTGGATTTATCGTAAACTTTCCAAAGTTAAAATTAGCACTTGCGTAAGCACCAAAATTGGTTTCATTAATATCACCAAATTGAATTTGGTTTAACGTTTGCCTTCTATTTAAAGTATGAGATAACTCATTATTAGAGCTTTGATCGTTTCTTAAGCTTATTCCAGCAGTAAAATTGGCGTCTATATCTACTAAATCTTGTGTGTATTCACTATTAAACCCAAAGATATTACGCGATTCTTTTTGCTTAATTTGATCTCCATTAACAGGATCGCCTAAAAAGAAGGTAAAATTAGAGAACAATTCAAAATGGTACTTATTATAATATACTTTGTTTTTAATAGATGAGTTTTCAGAAAGGATTTTATCATAGGTTAACAAGAAGTTAGAGCGACTTGTTTTCCCACCTTCTGTATCATCTATGGCACCAAAACGTGTTATTGATCCATTGTTTACAGCTCGTTGTGGTATTTGACCTGAGGCATCCCATTTACTCGTAAAATGAGATAGCGTCACTCCTACTTTATCAGAATCAGATACATTGGCTGTATATTTTCCAAAAATATTTAGCCTATTAAAGCTCTGTGGACTCTCAAAATACCCATCTGTAAGAATATATTCTGAAGCTATATAAGCACTTTGTTTATTATTATTTATTAAGTTGAACATTCCTAACAAACGTTTCGTATCAAATTGTCCCACTTCTAGCTTAACAAGATTAGATTTTAACCTGTTTTTTGTCTTGAAATTAACATATCCTGCTGTATTAAAGTTTCCTTTATCGGCATAATATGCTCCTTTACCAAAATCTATCTTATCTACGGTTTCTGGAATTACAAAATGTAAATCTGCATATCCTTGTCCATGGGCATGAGAAACCATATTAACTGGCATTCCATCGGCTGATATTGTAATGTCAGTTCCATGATCTATATCAAAACCTCGTAAGAAAATTTGTTCTGCTTTTCCTCCTCCTGCATGTTGACCAATAAATAATCCTGGAACTTTTTGTAAAATTTCTTGCGAAGAATTTACTGGGCTAGTTTGAATATCAACTGCTGTAATTACATTTAAAGCATTCAATTTTTTGCCAATGGTTATCTCATCTAAAGAAACCATGTTTTCTTCTAAAATTATATTGATTGGCTCAAAGTTTTTTACAACAATTTTTGTTTTTTTATAATTGATATGAGTTACTACTAAAGTATCTCCAACAGTTACGTGATGTAATACAAAGGCTCCTCTTTGATTACTATGTGTATGATGCTTATCATTGGTATTTAAAATATGTGCTTCTATAACAGGAATATCATCCTGAGTGGTTATTTTCCCTTTAAGGGTCTGTGCTATGAATTGTTGTGATATTAAAAAACTACAAAACATTATTAGCTTTTTCATCGTATTTTATTTTATGAATTTGGTTATTGTGAATGATTATTTTGTAATTGAAAGCGAATGTATCACTGCTTTTCTTTTTTCTTATTTAAGGTATTGTTAAAATTGTTAATAAATAGTATCAATGCTGCTTAGATATTCTCCAGTTAAAATAATGCGCCATTGAAATTAATGAAGCTCCTAATACTGTATTACCAACCTCCCATAGCACAGTAAACTCGAACCTTCCTATTCCAATAAATGTAAAACCAATTAGAGCAAAAATTAATGGCTTTATTTTATGATGATTTTTCTGATAACTCGGCCATAGAGACATAAAAACAAATATTACTCCGATAGCAATAAAGGTCCATTCTATATAAGGATTTTCCAAAAAGTGTAAGCTACTCAGCGAAGAGAATGATACTATTATAGGAATGGCCGCACAGTGGATTGCGCAAACAATAGAGCTCGTTAATGCTATGATATCTATGGTATTGTTTCTTATTTTCATTTCAATATATATTTAAAATTTATCACTGCAACTAAGTTGCAATAATACAAATATATTATATATTCCTAGTATTAAATGTAGCTTCTAAAAAATCATTCAATCATTTTTTCTCTTTGACAACTAACTATACTATTAAGAAAGAAAACACATATAGAATCAACGTTCTATATGTGTTACTACAATTAATTAAAAGACTGGATTATACTATTCTGTCTTTAAGTTTTTTGCTTTATTGTAAAATTCCTGGGCTTTATCTTTAGCTCCTAATTTATGATAACAATCTGCAAGATATTCCCAGCCTTTAGCTGAATTCGGGTACATTTGTGTTAGAAATGTTAATATTCCAACTGCTGGTTGTATTTGTCCTTGATTCATTAATAATTTTACCGCATTTAAAAACTTTCCTTCAAAATCAAAGAATTGATATCTTGGATCCTTTCTCATCTTAAGAACATCTCGCTGTATCCCTGCCATATCCCCTTTCATAAATAAGCTTCTAATATGTTCCATAGGTCTTAAAATAAATCCTTTAGGATCATAGTTAAATATGGCTTTAAGCACCGGATCTTCATTGTTTTTATATTCATCAAAACTCATCTCTACCGATAATTGAGGAGCCAACCATTGATCATTTTCCCAAGGAGCCTTGTCCTGCCACCAAGCAAAAGATAATCTTATCTTTAGTTTACTATTTGGTAAAGAAACCGGTGTAGCGTCGCCATAAAAATTTACATTTTCACTTGTAGGTTCTCCAACGAAAATAGCATTGGTATAATTGTCTAAACGATTTACAAGATTTTGACAAGCAGAGAATGTATTTCTTCCAGTAATTACAAATAACTTTCCTTCTTGATTGATTTTTTTTGTTTCAATAATCCCTGTAATAATAGGCTTTACCAAATAATTGTTTCCTCCACCATTTAAACGAACATCAAGTATTAGTTTTTCTACATCATTCGTCTCAATAAATTCAAAAACACGTTTGTAAAATGCTGCTATGGTTTCTGATTTATCATCTCTTACTCTACTATGTCTTACATATACTGTTTTCTCTTTTGGAAGATATTCGTAATAGTATATTTTATCCAAATTCTTTAGATATAAAGGAGTATTGTTTTGCTTTCTAGCGCTCAACCAATTATCTTTTTGTTGTACGAAGCCGTAAGTGGTTGGCAGCCCTTTCTTATTAGGTAATAGGGTAAATTCTTGTTCAAATTGGGTTCCTGCTTTTTCTAAAGTTAACTTAACAGATTCTTGCAATACTCTTGTAATTCCCTGAGCGTGCAATATTTCAGGATAGCGAATATTATTAATTCCATAAGCTTTAAAATATTGAGAGTTTTCTGCTTCTACCGTTGGTTCAATCAATTTAAGAACTTCTAAGATAGGCTTTCCTTCTACTGCAATTACTTTTGCTCCAACAGCTTTTGGATACATTTTATGTGTTCCTTGTATGTAAATTTCATCTTTAAATTGGTATAGACGAAAAGGAAACTGTGAAAATTCAAATGGTTTTTGATGAAAAGGGACATATGTATGTCCATATTTAAATAATGATACTAATCGAGAAAGTCCAACGATAACTTCATGTTGTTCCAAATTTGGAACTTCCATATATAATTTATCTGCCGCAGTATTAAATTCTTCTGATGTTATTTTTTTAAATAGGAACGGATATTTTTCATTAATCGTTTTCTGTAAAAATCGAATGTCTTGTTGCCACTGTTTTTTACTTACTGTTTCTTGTGCTGATAGTTGAAAAACTAAGAATAGCTGTAGTATAAGAAGTATTTTTTTCATGATGTGTTTTGTTAAGTATGATGATATAAATGATAACTGTGTAATATTTAAATTGTATTATTTACTCGTTTTAAAATGAACATAGAAAACGATTGTACTCCATATTTTATAGTATTCTCATCTACAGCAAAATTAGGAGTATGAGGCATGGATTTTATTCCTTTTTCTTTATTCGAGCCACCTAAAAAGAAGAAAACTCCAGGTACTTTTTGCTGATAATAAATAAAGTCTTCTCCAAAGTATGGTACCTGTCCGTATAACGGTTGAAGCATTTCCTTGTTATAAAAACCTTCAATAGTTTGTTTAGCAATTTCAGTTAGCTTAGGATTATTTATTGGAGTACCTGAATTATCTGGTAAATATGCAACTGAAATTAATAAATCTTTAAATTTAGATTGAACAATTTGTTGTTTTATTTTTAAGGGAATACTAAGCATATTCTCTCTATCTGTCTCGAAAAAACTAGCTGTATATACTAACGTATTTTGCGCTTTATAAAATTTTGCTCCGCTTCTAAAAAAGTAATCTTTATATATAGTTTCTTTATTGGCGATTCCTTTTTCAGGATCAGAAATATTATGAATAGTTTCCCATGGTGTTCCTTTAATAGGATTGCGATCAAAACCTTTTAATAGGGTATTCATAAAAGAAGCTAATTCCTTTTCGTTCCTGGTTGGTTTAAATGTTGCCTTAAGTGTTTTTTGATATGCAAACAATTCGTTCGCCTTATAACTAATTACCCCTGATTTTTCAGGACCAATATGCAGACCATAAATCTCATCGGGCTGGATTATTTCAAAAAGACCATTTTTGATCATATCTTTTGCCCCAGTAAATGTTTCTTCAGCAGGTTGAAAAATAAAGTACACAGTTCCTTTTAAGTTATGCTTTTGACGTGCTAAAATAGTGGCTAGTCCTAGAGCTATTGTTGTATGTACGTCATGCCCACAAATATGTCTTACACCTTTGTTTTTCGAAGGAAAACTTACCACATCTGGTTCTGTTGTTTTGATAGCATCCATATCTGCTCTCCATGCTATTTTTTTACCCTGCTTCCCTCCTTTTAAGATTCCAACTACTCCATATCCTCCAATATTCGTTTTTACCTCTAAGCCTATATTTTTAAGATAGTTAGCAATTTTCTGAGAAGTTTTCTTTTCTTGTTTAGATATTTCAGGATGCACATGCAGATCTCGTCTAACTTCTACTAAACGATCAAAAATTTCATCTGTTTGTGCTACTATTTCTTGGTAAGTATTTTTATCGTTACTTGTTTGTGCTTTTATTACACTAGCAATAAACAAAAGACTTAATATTGTAAACTTTAACTTCATAATATAATTTTTTTTGGTTTAAATTATATCACAAATATTACCTTATTCTAAAGTTTAGAATAGTGGTTTTTGTTGAAACGTAGTTTTTAGTACTTGAAATGTAACAAATAACTTAGCGATTCATCCAATCTTTAAAATCACTCGTTTTTTGCCTACTTACAATAAACTCTTGATCCCTTGAATTTGCAATGGATAAAACAACTCTGTGATTAAAATAAGGATCAATTCTTTGAATAGAAACTTTTGAAATTATTTGCCCCCTATTAATTTTATAAAACTTTGTATCGTCTAATGAATTGAATAATTGATCAATCGTTTCATCTATGATATATCGCTTATTCTGAAGTGTAATTCCAAATGTTATACTATCTTGAGAGTAGATATACAGTAATTCAGAAATTCTAATTTGAACAAATCCACTTCCTTCTTTTACCAATATACCAGAACGTTTTTGAGGAGCTTGCATGCTCGTTAACAGCTCTTTTAAGATTAACGGTTCAATGGTGGTTGATTTTGTGGATTTTGTAAATTTATTAAGCGCAGTGTCTAATTCACTCTGTTGAATTGGTTTGAGCAAATAATCAACACTATTTACTTTAAAGGCTTGTATGGCATACTGATCAAAAGCTGTGGTAAATATTATTGGTGCTGAAACTTCAGTTTTCTGAAAAATTTCAAAGCTTAACCCATCTGCCAATTGAATATCCATAAATATCAAATCTGGAGTTTCATTAGTTTTGAACCAATATACAGCATCTTCAATAGTATCAATGACTTCTAGTATTTGGAATTCATAATCGGTTTTATTAAGAAGTCTTTGTAGCTGATTTGCTGCCCTTGGTTCATCTTCAATGATTAATATTTTCATAGTTTTTGTTTTGATCTAATAATTTTAATAAAGGTAAAGAAACAATAAACTCATCTTCATTCTCATTAATAACTGGCAATTTATTCGATATCAATTTATATCGTTTCTCAATATTCTTTAATCCAATTTTAGTTGATGGGGTTTTTGTTGATTTAGGTTGAATCTTATTGCTTACAACCAAATAATCATCTTTTATTTCAATATTTATAACTAAGGGTTTCGTCCTAGAAACAACATTGTGCTTTATGGCATTCTCAATTAAAAGTTGTAAACTCATTGGTACAATCAAGAAGGCCTTCTTCTCTTCTGGTAGCTTCCAATTTATTTTTAAGTTTTCTCCAAACCTTTCCGATTGAATATAAACATATGCATTGACAAACTTTAGTTCTTTTTCTATAGAAATTAAATTGGTATTTCCTGATTCTAGAATAAACCTATAAACATCTGATAAATTGTCTACAAAACCTTTGGCGTCTTCTTTAGTATCTTGGTCAATAATATCGCGTAAGGTATTTAAGCTATTGAATAAAAAATGGGGCTGCGCCTGATTTCGAAGTGTATCCAACTGCGCCAATACCATTACCTGTTTTGCCTGCTCTTCTTCTCTAATTGATTTTTTCAATCTCCCATAATAGTAAATAGCTTCATAAATAGCCATAATCATAATAACAATTAAGATAACTGGTAAAAGAATTTTAAAAATTACCCTATGAGAGGAAGGATATCCAAAAAATGTAAACAACTTTGCCAATAAAGGCCCTACAACATAATCGACAAAAAATATCACAGTAAGAATAGCAAAGAAAAGAAAAACTATACGCTTTAAATCATCTTTAAAATCGGGATATTTTTTCCTTAAAAAGATTAGAATTCCCCTTATAATTAGCCAATCACATACGGTTGAAAAGAACGCTGCAAACCAACCTATAAAAACTAAGTCTAAACTTGCTCTTTCAAAAGGGTTATTGAATAAGTAATTGGTTATGATACTTATAAAAAGGATACCTATTATAGTAAACCAGATATCATTAAAGCCCAAATATTGTATGCGTTTCTTTTTATTAAATAATGCCATAAATTATAAGCGTATTAGCGGGATACCTTGTTTCGCTTGATAAAAGATAAAACCAATCCATGAAGCATATACTAAGCCGAAAATCACTACCGAAATAACTTGATTTCTATTACTTATTTTCCACTTATGTGATACCCATAATGCGAATAACGGAATTATTTGTAAGCCATGCAACCCAAAGAAATGTCCTATTCTCAAGTCACCACCAATTGTACTCCAGTTTACCAAAGGTAGTCCAGCCCCACCATCTACTACACCAACGTTATGAGACAATTGTTTAATCATTTGTCCACCAATCCAGCTTCCTATTACTAATATAACCCATCCTAATAAAATGGCCAATTGCATTGATTTTTTAACCTTTAGTTTTAATCGAATAGTATCAATAACAAAAAGCAACATGATCAACACATTAATAGCCACTAAAATTCCCATAGATGCATATAATATACCATCTAAAGGAGTGGATGTATTATAATGGGATTGTACACCTCTTGCTCCTTGACAAAGTATAATTCCTATTTCTATAAGCATTGTCCAAGAAACAATAGCATTTATAATATTTTTTTTCTTTTTTGAATATGGGTATAAGGTTATCAGAAAACCAACAGTTAGAATATAAATAACTCCAGAAATTGAAAATTTTAAGGGTTTTATCCAAACATTAACTCCCAATAGAGTTCTTTCGTCCATAATTAACCCTATTATTGATATAATGGTAAAAATGACATGAACCTTTACAATTCCATAAAGTATTGGACTTTCACTTTTGACGGTACGCAATAGTTGTCTTAAATAGTTCATATCTTTCCTTTTTTTATAGTTTTAAGAATTGTAAAAAGTAAATATCCAAGAGGGCCAAACATGAAGGTTGCAAACAAGCAAGGGATTAATAAAAATTGATGAATATTGAGTTTGGAATTTTCCTCTAGCATCCACATACCTATCAGAAGGTCAAAAGCTAAATAGTGCACCCACCCCGCTAAAACAGCATTGTCCTCTGTGAATAATTCCTTTACGGACGCTAAACTTCCAAAGTCCACCATGCCCCCTATTTGTAGGGCTTGGTATATATATATCGTATAAACAAGAGAGAGTAGTATTGGAATAATTTTGAATTTAATTAATACTTGGGTACCCTTCCATTTAGGCAAAAACATCATTAAAATCCACATAGGCATTACCAACATACCTGCTATTGAAAACATTTCTTTAGGACTCATTTTATTAGTATTTAAGATTGTTATTATTTGAATTCAGATTCAAATATGTGCTGCTTTTAGAGTATTTTAAATTACATTCCTTTGAATCGTCGTTTAAGGTTTTTGAATTGTAATTTTAATTGGTAATGCACATTTTTTTAACAAGTTGTGGTTATAAATGGTCTTAAAAGGTGAAGCTTTTTATTAGAATAAATGGGACTATGCTATAATTAACATTTTATTAAACGCAACTATGTTGCAATAATGAAATAAACTTATATATTTGCAACTAGGTTGCATTAGCGTGATTTGATATTAATTAGATTTAAATGTTAAAATTGCTCTAGCATCGCATAAACCGACTTAATAATATATAACCACAAAATGATGATTACAAAAGCACAAGTATTAGAAGCTCAAGAAAATTGGGGCAACGGGGTAGTTAAAATAGGTTCACTAAAAGAGAATTTAGTTGAATGTGAAGCCTATACCAATAGTTTTCTTGACGAGCGTTATAATTTCGGGCAGAGTACGGTTTTGTTTAAACCAACTAAATGTGAACTAGAGCAATTTAGACCTACAAAAGCAGAAGCTCTTTCTTACTTTATAGCAGGAGAAAATAGAACTTGCGAAGAAGACAAAGGTTTTGCTATACAACCATGGACAAAAGTACGCTTTGAAAATACAGGCTTTATTCTAGAAGAAGATAGAGCTATTGCCATGGGTAATTACTTTTTTACAGACTTAGAAGGAAACGAAGCTAAAGTTGAATACACTTTTGGATACAAACTTGTTGATAACCAATTAAAAATCGATGTACACCATTCATCATTTCCGTATACAAATCCAGACATTGTGGCTTAATGTATTCAGTACTTTATCTTCTATGTCCAACCGATTGTTTAGAAACCCGTGTTAATGACGCTTTTAAACATCAAAACTACTTTTATACGTCACTTGGGAATTCATTGAGCCTAGATGATAAAACAGTAGAAAGCTTAAAAGCGTTGATGCTTGAACATAGCATCAGGGAGATTAGTGTTGTCCTTTCCAATGATAATCCAATATTTTTGGATGCATTGGAAGGGCAATTTTTTTATAAAATAAACGGTTTAAATCGGTTTTACAAGAAAATAGGTAGACAACGAAGACATTCTGAATTAATTTGGAATGGTGACAATCGTAGAGATGCGATACTTTCATATTTTCTTAACAATAAAATAAAAGAGCTTCAACTTAGATTGGCTAACTTTCCCTTTCATTCAGTAAAGATTAACGGGAAAATATATGATCGATTCGAAAATAGTTTTAAAAACGTGTATTCGAATCTGACTTGTTTAGAGAAACATTCCTTAAACTAAATATGGAATATAACAGAAGAAAATTCATTTCCTTTTTAGGAAAAGCAAGCGTAGGAATTTTAACTATTCCTCCTTTTTTAACAAGCTGTGGAAGTACTACTACTCCACTTATTTCAGATAACATTTCAAAAAAAGCTTTAGAACGATTAAGAAAAGTTACGTTAAAGAATTTGATTCCTTCAAACAAAGATGATTTAATTCTTACAGAAGGCTTAGACTATCATGTAATTTTAAAATGGGGAGATCAAATTAGTGATACAGATACTTTTGGTTTTAATAATGATTTTACCTGCTTTATTCCTTTAGATGATAGCAATCCTAAAGACGGTTTGTTATGGGTAAATCATGAATATGTAAATCCGTTATTTGTTTCTGATTTTGATTATCGAACCTATAAAAATCCTTTAGAACATAGAACTATTGAGCAAGTAGATAAAGAAATGTATAATGTTGGAGGAACTATTGTACGAATTAGAGAGGTAAATGGTAGATGGGAAATTGTAAAGAATGATCCTTATAATAGACGGATTACTGCCCAAACTCCAATCCGACTCAATTGGGATACTCCAATTAAAGGTAAGAACATTGCTATAGGAACTAATAGTAATTGTTCTGGAGGTATTACACCTTGGAAAACCTTTTTAACCTGCGAAGAGAATTATGACAATCAATTCGGAGAAACGGTTTATAATAAAAATAACGAACCTATACACAAACCTAGTAATTATCATTGGGAGCATTTTTACAATTATCCTCCAGAACATTATGGTTGGGTAGTAGAAATAGATCCAAAAGATGGAAGCGCCCAAAAACATATTGCTTTAGGAAGGTTTGCTCATGAATGCTGTACTTTATATGAATTAGAAGACAAACGTGTTGTTGCTTATACAGGAGATGATAGAAATAGTGAACATTTGTACAAATTTATTTCTTCTAAACCACAATCATTAAAAGAAGGTACCTTATATGTAGCGGATACAATTAATGGAAAATGGTTAAGCCTAGACTGGAAAACACAACCTATTTTACAGAAACACTTTATAAATCAAACAGAAGTACTTATAAGAGCTAGAGAAGCATCTAAATTACTTGGTGCTACTGAATTGAATCGTCCTGAAGACATTGAAATTGATCCTATTACGGGTAATATTTTGGTAACCTTAACCAATAATAAACCCAAAAAAGATTATCATGGATCTATTTTAAAAATTGAAGAAGAGAACGGTCAATTTGACGCTTTAACTTTTAAAGCTTCTACTTATTTAGCAGGTGGTGAAGAGAACGGATTTTCTTGCCCAGATAATTTAGCTTTTGATTTATCTGGAAACCTTTGGATGACGTCAGATATGTCTGGAAGTTCTATGAACAATCCTAACAAACCTTATATACCTTTTAAAAACAATAGTTTGTTCGTGATACCAAGATATGGAAAGGATGCTGGAAAAGTAATTCGAGTAGCTTCTGCACCTACAGATGCTGAGCTTACTGGCCCTTGGTTTTCTCCAGATGGAAAAACTTTATTCCTTAGTGTTCAACACCCAGGAGAACAAACCAGTGACCTAAAAAATCCTACCAGCTCTTGGCCCTTTGATACCGATGGAATTCCAAAATCTGCCGTTGTAGCTGTACAAGGAGATTTAATTGAAAAACTAAATAATATGAGTAAATTAGCATCGTTATAACCAAATACTTAAAAAAATTAGATGAAATTTTCATACGTACTTTGCTTATTGCTGGCAGTAGTTTCTTGTAAAAAAGCACCAAATCAACTTGAAAAAATAACAGCCAAAACAATCACTATAGATAGTACCTTGGCTTCATCTAATAAAATAGATAGTGTTATTACTCCTTATAAAGAAAAACTAGAAGTAGAAATGCAAGAAATATTGACATATGCTCCAAAAGATTTTCTTAAAAATGAAGTACCAGGACAAAGTTCTTTAGGGAATTTAATGGCAGATATATGCTTTGACTTAACCAATCCTCTCTATAAAGAGAAAACAGGTAACTCTATTGATTTTGTACTTTTTAATCATGGAGGCATACGAGCTACTATTCCACGAGGAAAAGTTACAGTAGAACGAGCATTTAAATTGATGCCCTTTGAAAATGAATTTGTAGTTGTAACACTTACAGGTGAAAAAATAAACGAACTAGTTCAATTTTTTATTGACCATAAAAGAGCACATCCTCTTTCTAAGAATGTAGAGTTACAAATTACTGGTAAACAGTATACCTTAAAAATTAATGGTGAAGATTTTGATAAAAACAAATCTTACAACGTACTTACTTCCGACTATTTACAGACTGGAGGAGATAATATGTTGTTTTTCAAAAACCCTAAAGAATTGGTTAAGTTAGACTATAAAATTAGAGATGCACTAATTGATCATTTAAAAAAAACAGATACTCTACAAGCAAGCGTTGATAACCGTGTAATTATTAAGTAATGAAAAGAAGAAATTTTATAAAGCAAATTGGTGGCGCCTCTGTGTTAGTGGCAGCAGGACTAACATTACCTTCATTCATTGGAAATAACCGACGTCATATTACCATATTACACACCAATGATACACATAGTCATATTGAACCTTTTGATGAAAACCACAATAGATACGCTAATAAAGGTGGTGTAGCTAGACGTGCTTCTTTAATAGACCAAATTAGAAGAGAAAATCCAAATACATTATTGCTTGATGCCGGTGATATTTTCCAAGGTACCCCCTATTTCAATTTTTTTGGAGGAGCATTGGAGTTTAAATTAATGAGCATGCTAAAATATGATGTAGCCACTATTGGAAATCATGATTTTGACAACTCTATTGATGGCCTATACAAACAACTACCTAATGCCAAATTTGATTTTGTTTCTGCAAACTACGATTTCAAAAATACAGTACTTGATACCCACGTTAAACCATATAAAATTATAGTTAAAGATGGTGTTAAAATTGGAATTTTTGGCTTAGGAGTAGAACTTGAAGGCTTGGTAAGTAAAAAGATGTATAAAGAAACTGCATACCTAGACCCTATAGAAATTACTCAAGATATTACTACCGAGTTAAAAGATACACAAAAGTGCGATTTAATTATATGTTTATCTCATTTAGGATATTATTATAAGAACAATCCTGATAAAATTTCTGATTTAAATTTAGCGAAAGCAACAAAAAACATTGACCTAATTATAGGAGGACATACACATACTTTTTTACCAAAACCCACTATTGTAAAAAATATTGAAGGAAAAAATATGCTAGTTAATCAAGTAGGAGCTTACGGAGTTAACATTGGTAGAGTAGATTTTTATTTTGATAATTTAAACAATAAATCTTCTTCTGGTACTACCATTTTAGTTTAAGCATACAATTTAAAAAATTGACAATGACCTTAACTTATTGCAAAAATTGCAAATGCTACTGTTATTAAAATTATTGGAAAAACGAAACCTGTATAAAAAAGAAGCACAGGTTACAAGAACCTGCACTAGGATTAATTCGCTCAGCCCCCCAGGACTAAAACTAATTGCTCTAAAATTACATAAAATATTGGAAATGAGCAAACAAAATATTCTGCAAAAATCGCAAACCAAAACGATAAAACACTTTGAGTCAAACGATTAGCATCATTTATTTTGTCAAAGAAATTTTAAAACACATTAAACAGTTCGCATTTTAACTTCTTAAAACGACTAATTACTTGTTATCAATAAGTTACCTTCTTTACATTGTCTTTAACATAAATGTTTCATGCAATAGTATTTTCTTAAATATCACTCTAAATCTTCACAAGTTTATGAGCCGCATTTAAAAGTGTATCATCTGTCTTCGCAAAACAAAATCGTAGCATTTTTTTATCTATTGCGTCTTTATAAAAAACAGATATAGGAATTGCTGCGACTCCATGGTTTTTAATCAATTCCTTAGCAAACTCCACATCATTTTTATCACTTATTTCTGAATAATTAACTACTTGAAAGTAGGTTCCTTCTGAAGGTAATATCTCAAATCGACTCTTCTTGATAGCTTCTTGAAATAATGATCTCTTTTTAGCATACATTGTTGAAATCTCATTAAAATCTACAATATCAAGATATTCAGCAATTATATGTTGTGCTGTACTATTCACACTAAATACCAAAAACTGATGAATTTTTTTGATCTCTTTCATCAAAGGCTCAGGTGCTATTAAATAACCTACTTTCCAACCTGTTACATGCAACGATTTTCCAAAAGATGAAGCTATAATAGCTCTATTCAGGAGCTTAGGGCGTGTATTTATAGAAATATGCGCGTGTTTAAATGAAATGTACTCATATACTTCATCACTTAATAACAATACATGCGTATGTTTTTCTAAAAGAGTTTCTAAAGCTTCAAAATCTTGTTCATCCCATACTTTACCCGTTGGATTATGCGGATTATTAATAATTATTAATTTAGTTTTAGCAGTAATAGCATCTTCTACCCTATTAAAATTAGGAGAATAATCATCATTTAAAGAAATTCGAATTGGCTTCCCTCCTGCTACCAGAACTGACGGTTCATAACTATCATAACTAGGATCTAAAATAATTACTTCATCTCCCATGTTTACTAGCGCATTGATAGCCGTATAAATTCCTTGAGTCGCTCCAGAAGTGACTAATAACTCATTGTTAGTATTTATGATTCTATCATAATTTTTCTTTGTAAGTAAAGCTATTTTTTCTAATAAAGAAGGTAAACCAGTCATAGGTGTATACTGGTGAATGTTTTCTGTTAATAATCGTTCAGAAATTTCAAGTAAACGCTTGTCAACTGGAAAATTCGGAAAGCCTTGAGATAAATTAATCGCATTGTGCTCATTGGCTAATTGCGACATCACAGAAAATATACTTGCAGTAGTATTAGGTAATTTTGACATTAGATTAAAATGGGTTTACACGAAAATAGTACATTGATGAATAAAATTATAAAAAATCTTATAAAAGATATTTTTATCTTTTATAAGATTACTATACCTTTGTAAAAAATTTGAATATGTTTTCAAAATCATGTGAATATGGAATGCGGGCTGTAATCTATGTAGCTAAGCAAACTTCACTGGGAAATAAAACCAGTGTCAAGGAAATTGCAAGTGCTACGAATTCACCTGAAGCATTTACAGGAAAAATATTACAAAAACTAACTAAGAATAATATCATAGACTCCATCAAAGGACCATATGGTGGATTCTTAATTTATGAGGAGAAAACCAAAACTATAAAACTTAGCCAGATTGTTGAAATCATAGACGGAGACAAAATATATACTGGCTGCGGACTCGGATTAAAAGAGTGCAATGCTAAAAACCCCTGTCCTATTCATGATAAATTTATTGACATTAGAAGCAGCCTTAAGTCTATGTTAGAAACCACAACCGTGTATGATTTATTAAAATCCGAAACTGGTGAAGACAAAATACTTCAATTAAAAAGATAAATAACCCATTTTAAATAAGAGGAATTAGTTCCTCTTTAATTTCACAAACATAAAAGACAAAAACATCCGTTATAATAAAAGACAAAAACATCCCTTTTACAAATGATTACATCGAGAAAAACTTACATCATACTAGTCTTTACCATATTTATCTGGATAGGCTTTATAGGAGCCATTAGCTTTATGGAAGCTTGGCTAAAATTTCAAGCTGAAGGTGTTACTCTAAAAATTGGCTTATCTATTGGTAGCTTAGTCTTTAACGCTTTAAACAAAGTAGAGCTAACCCTAGCAATTGGTATTCTTATAACACTAGTATTAACTAAAAACAATATTAAGATTAACCTATTAAAAAGAATGCTACTTCCCTATAGCATACTCTTATTCCAGAGTTGCTATTTATTACCTGCCTTAGATAAAAGGATACTATCAATACAACAAGGTTTTCCAATTACCAAAAGCTATGATCACTTATGGTATGTGATATTGGAAGTAATTAAAATCACAGCATTAATACTTATCGGAATTCAAATTTTAAATAGATATGAACATAAATAACAACACTTTAATCTCAGAAATAGTTGCAGAGAATTATGATACAGCAACTGTTTTCAAAAAATACGGCATTGATTTTTGCTGTAATGGAGAGCGAACACTTAACGAAGTGGCAACTAAAAAGAATGTTTCTGTTGCAAAGCTAATTCAAGAAATCTCTTTCATAGAAATTAATACCATTGCTTCTCAAAACTATCAAAATTGGGACTTAGACTTTTTAAGCGATTACATTTATCAGAATCACCATTTATATGTCGAACAAAGAGGGCCTGAAATTATTGCTTACTTAGAAAAATTATGCAAGGTCCATGGAAAAAATCACCCCGAACTCTTTGAAGTTATTGAACTTTTTAAAGAAGCGGTAGGAGATTTGGCAATGCATATGAAGAAAGAAGAACTTATTCTCTTTCCTCATATTAAAAAAATAGCCAAGGCATTTAGAAACAAAGAAAAGCTTGAAACTCCTCCTTTTGGTTCTATTGAAAATCCAATTAACATGATGCATTCTGAACATGATAATGAAGGAGAACGTTTTCGAAGAATTTCTGAATTGACCAATAATTATGAAGCTCCAAAAGACGCTTGTAATACTTATAAAATAGCCTTTATACTTCTAAAAGAGTTTGAAGATGATTTACACAAGCATATTCACATAGAAAACAACATTTTATTTAAAAAAGCAATCACGTTAGAAAACAAACTAAACAAGTAATAATGAAAAAAATTTGGACAATATTTATCCTAGTAGTCGTATCATCTTTTATTGCTCTTATTTGGGTAGGAACAGAAATATATCAAACACAACCTCCCATTCCTGATAAAGTAGTAATCAAAGGAACTAATGACATAGTATTTAGTAAATCAGACATACAAATAGGACAAAATGTATGGGAATCTATTGGAGGTATGGAAGTTGGATCTATTTGGGGACACGGAAGTTATGTTGCCCCAGACTGGTCTGCAGACTGGATACATAGAGAAGCAGAATATCTACTAGATTTTTGGGCACAAAAAGATTTTAATACCTCATTTAAACTATTGGATGTTGAAAAACAAGGAGCTTTAAAAGCTAGGTTAGTCAAAGAAATAAGAACCAACACTTTTAATCCTTCTAATAAAACCATTACAATTTCAAAAGATAGATTAGAAGCCATACAAAATAACAGTACATATTATAGCAATATTTTTGCTAATGGACATGAAAAATATGCCATTCAAAAAGGAGCTTTAACCGATCCAACTAAGCTATCTCAATTGAGTGCTTTTTTGTTTTGGACTTCATGGGCCGCCAGTACCGAAAGACCTAATCAAGATTATACCTATACTTCTAATTGGCCACATGAACCTTTAATTAATAATACCATTACTCCAGATTCACAAATTTGGTCTGGGTTTTCAATTATTCTTTTACTCTTATTTATTGGTATTCTTACGTATTATTACATCAGAAATCATGAAAAAGGAGAAGCAATTACAAGTCCGAGTACCGATCCTTTATTAAAAATGCCGTTATTTAAATCTCAAAAAGCCGTTTTAAAGTACTTTTTTGTGGTTTCTTTATTAATTGCTTTACAAGTTGTATTGGGTATTATAACGGTACACTATACCGTTGAAGGACAAGCATTTTTTGGTTTCGAATTATCCCAATACCTACCCTATTCTATTACAAGAACATGGCACACACAATTGGCTGTCTTCTGGATTGCGGTAACATGGTTAGCTACGGGATTATTCTTGGCTCCAATGATAAGTGGTAAAGAAATGAAGTATCAAATCTTCGGAATCAATTTCTTATTCGTAGCTGCTTTAATTATCGTATTAGGTTCTATGTTAGGAGAATGGCTTGGAGTTCATCAGTTCTTAGAACTATCAACTAACTTCTTCTTTGGTCATCAAGGATATGAATACATGGATTTAGGTAGATTTTGGCAAATATTCTTGGCTATTGGTCTTATCCTATGGATGTTTATGGTTGGAAGACATATTTTATATGGAATCAAGAAAAAAGATGATTCGAAACATTTACTAACCATTTTGTTAATTGCCGTAATTGCAATTGGAATGTTCTTTTTCTCTGGATTAATGTATGGTGAAAATAGCAGTTTACCAGTAATCAATTATTGGAGATGGTGGTTAGTACATTTATGGGTAGAAGGATTTTTTGAAGTATTTGCAACCGTTACCATCGCCTATTTGTTTTCAAGAATGAAAATAGTTTCTGTTAAAACTGCCGGAAAAACCTCTATAGCTTCGGCTACAATATTTCTTGCAGGTGGAATTATTGGTACTTTGCATCATTTGTATTATTCTGGGACTCCTGTTCAGGCAATAGCTTTAGGTGCTACTTTTAGTGCTTTAGAAGTGGTTCCTCTTACCTTAATGGGCTTTGAAATAAGAGAGAATTGGAACCTATTAAAAGAAAATGACTGGATCAAGCGTTATAAATGGCCTATCTTCTTTTTTATGGCTGTAGCTTTTTGGAATATGATTGGAGCTGGAGTATTTGGATTCTTAATAAATCCTCCTATTGCTTTGTATTATATTCAAGGACTTAATACTACGTCAGTACATGCACATACCGCTTTATTTGGCGTATATGGTATGCTTGGAATGGGATTCATTATTACATGTTTAAGATTATATTCTAAAAGAACTTGGAACGAAAAACTTATTAAAAATGCATTTTGGTTACTCAATATCGGACTTATATTAATGGTTGTTTTAAGCTTGTTACCCTTAGGTATTATTCAGGCATATACCTCTATTACCAAGGGATATTCTTATGCTCGAGATGCTGAATTATTATATACACCAACTGTGCAAACTATAAAATGGATGCGTATTGTAGGAGATATCGTATTCTCAGTAGGTATAGGTTATTTCTGTTGGTTTGTTATAAAGGAAACAATACCTTTAATGAGATCTAAGAAATAACTAAAACTATAGCAAAAGGTGTTTACTAAAATGTAAACATCTTTTGTTTTAAATAGTATTAGAAAATTAGGCTACTAGTTTCCTTTCAACCTTTTCCATAATCTTTGCATTAAAAACTTTGCATCTCGATCTGTTTTAGGAACTTCACTTACTTCTAATTTCCCATCTTGATCTTTTAAAAGATATGAAAACACAAAAAAAGAGCTTCCATCTTTTCTAGGAATTAGTCCGAATCTAAGGTCATTAAAATACCAGTCTTCATCTTTCTTTTCTATAATATACCAACCTTCACTAATCGCAATTAAACGTTGTACTTTTGAATAAGCATTCAATTCTTTAGATACTGCTCTTTCCTTTGGGAATTTATTAAAATGAATGGGTTTAGAATCAAAAAAGGAATACTCTCCCATCAAGTAATAATCAGGAGTATCAATATTGGCATTCCATAGTATGGTATTTAAAGCTGACGGACGTGTGCTTATTTCTGTATACGCTATACCTTGTTTTTGTAATTCCTGCTCAAATTTAAACGTTGCTATAGATTTTATAATTAAAGTGATGAATAAATAACTAGTAGAAATGACTAATCCTGTATTATTAAGTCTTCTTCTAGTTTTAGATTCTTTTTTATAACGTAATACCAACAACGTACAGACTAAAAAAGGTACTGTATAAAGTGGATCTATTACAAAGATTGAATTGAATGCTATACGAGTTTGGAAAGGCCATAAAAATTGAGTTCCCCAAGAAGTAAAAGCATCTAATAAAGGATGCGTTACCAAACTCCAAAAGAACAGTATACTCCATAGTTTCCAACCCAGATTGAGTTTCCGTTCAATCTTATTAACCAACCATCCTAATAGTGGAGACATGAAAATACAAAACACAAGAGAATGACTAATACCACGATGCCATTCTATTGCTGTAACTGTATCTGTTAATTTACCAAATAATACATCCAAATCTGGAATTGTACCAGCAATAGCTCCATATAACAAGGCTTTGTTTCCTGCTTTTTTTCCTAAAACAGCTTCTCCTACAGAAGCACCTAAGACTATTTGTGTTAATGAATCCAATGAATCTGATTTAGACACAAAAATAACTTAAATTAAGTCATTATTACTTTCCTTTATCTAGAATAAGAAAAGCCCATTAAAAAATGGACTTCACTTGAATTATTTATAGATTCTTTTCTTTATTTAAGTAAGTTTTTCTCTTGAAATTCTTTTAGAGATTTTTTCAATGAGTTTAATAAAGGATGCTTCTTGTTTTCAGCTACATCTACAGCTTTTTTATAATTCTCTAGAGCCAAGTCATATTGTTTATTGGTTTCATAGGCTTCAGCTAAACTATTGTATACTTGTGGAATATTAGGAAAAAAATATACATTCAACTTAAATATAGTGATTGCATAATCTATGTTTCCTTCTTCCATTGTTTCATATCCAGCATAGTTTAAAACTCCTCCGAACCTTGGTTTGTAATCTTTCTTTTCAAGAAATGAAGCTATATCTTTTATTGTTTTAAACGATGCTAACTTCTGTTGGTTATCGTATACATAATTTGGTAATTTTTTTCTTGGAAATCTATATTCTCTTTTATAAATAATTGCTTCTATAGTTTGCGCAACCTCTCGTGCTATACGATCGTAATTTGATAATACGATAATTACATATTTATCTTTTAAATATCTTGAAAAATTTGAAGTAAATCCAGGTGCTCCACCTCCATGTCCAACAATCTTATTATCATACCTGTTATCTACTTGAAATGTATATCCATACCTAGATTTTATCGCTGTAAACATCTTTTCCTTTGAAGAATCATTTATCAATTTATCTGTATATAAAGCTTGGTCAAATTTTAATAAGTCGTTTACAGTTGATAATATTCCTCCAGAAGGATTCGCAGTTGGAATAATAAAAGTGTTTTTATTAAACTTCCCCGCAATAGATTTTATGTAACCCGTAGCACGATTTTCTACAACATCATCTAAGTATTTAATTCCGGTATTGTGCATACCCAATGGACTTAAAATATTATTAGTAATGTAATCAGCATATTTTTCACCAGTAATTTCTTCAATAATAGCTCCTAAAATAACAATCCCTGAGTTTGAGTAAGAGAATCGCTCTCCTGGCTCTTTAAATACCAACTTTTGGTCATAAACTAAGGGTAGCATCTCATCAACTTCTCTTAATGTATTGTTCTTTAATCTGTAATCTGGATGTCTAAAATAATTACCAGTACCTGAAGTATGAGATAATAAATGATGAATGGTAATTTTATCTCCAAAAGGAAATTCCTTAAGGTACTTACTAACTGGATCATTTACGTTTAATTTCCCCTGCTCTTCCAGTTGCATAATTGCTACTCCAGTAAACATTTTTCCCATTGAACATATATCAAACTTTGTATCGAGATTGTTTTTATTATTAAATTCTTTATTAGCCTCTCCAAAGGCCTTAGCATATAGTATCTTTCCTTCTTTTGCTAATAAAACTGTCCCAGAAAATTGATCCAACGCAACAAATTTTTGCATTGCATCTTCTATTTCTTTTTTTTGTGATTGGGAATATCCGTTTACTATTAAACCAAATAGTAATAGACATAGTAGTGTTTGTTTTTTGATTAATCTTTTCATCGTTTTAATTATTAGTTATTGTAATCCATTTTGTATTACTCTACAAATGTAGAGAATGTTTTACATTTGTAGAAATAAAATTTTAAATTTGTCTACAAACACTATAAAACAGCCAACTATTCTTATAGAATTACACAAAAATCAATAAAACGATAATCCATTTAGTACAAAATAGATGCACAGAGATTAGAAGTAGATAAATAAATCACTTTTAAAGACTAAACCATATTATTTAATTATCCCATTTTTTTAGCAATCATTTGTTCCCCACTTTCATTGATAGTAAAACCAACTATTTTTGAACTATTATTTTTATTAAACGATAATGTAGTGCTTCTACTACCAATACCAAATTTAACCATTGTCTTTGGAATTAATGTCATTGGCGTTCTCCCCGGGAATTCAATATATAGCTCTTCGTTTTTTTCAAAAATTTTAATAAAATGTCCAGAAGTCAATTGATAGGTTCCTATATAACTTTGAATAGTCTCGGGAGAAAGTTTAATAAAAGAGGCTGTGTTATCTTTTACTTTAACACCAAATGCTTTTAAAGATTTTTTAGAGGCTTCAATAGTTGGATCTAGAGCTAATGCTTTTTTATAGGCTTTTATGGCATTTACTTTATCATCTATTGCTTTATATCCATCTCCTAATGAATCCCAGATATTGGCATTCTTTGGGAACAATTCAGTATTCATTAAAAATAGAGGAACTGCCCAATCTGATAACTCTTTTTTCTCTAATGCCAAATACCCAATTTGATTTAAAACATTCGAATCATTAAACCTATCTCCATAAGTTTGTTTTAAATTACTTTTTAATTCTTTGACCTTTTTGAAACTATTATTTTCAATAAAATTTAATACAAAGACATTACTACTTTTTTGAATGGGTTTTGGTGTATAATTTTGGTTAAATATCATTTTCTCTAATCTCCACAACACTTCTACTTCCCTTACATAAGCATTCGTTGAAAATATAATCACAGTATCTTCTTTGGGTAACCACATAAATTCATGAAAGAAGATTCCATTAGAACCATTATGAGTAATGATTTTAGTATTTCTATCGGAGTTAAATATTGCCCATCCGTAAGCGTAAAAACTTTTATTACTCCCCTCCTGTTCCGATATATACGGCTTGGTTAAAAGATTCATAGACTTTTTAGAAAGTATGGTGTTAGATTCTAGTGCTAAATACCATTTATACATATCTTCTTGAGTAGACTGTATACCTCCATTTCCTTTTAACACCCAAGAAACTCCTTGATCTCTTTCAAAACGCGCTACCATAGTTCCTAAATTTTTTATTCCTTTATAATAACCATTTGCCAACGTGTTCTCTTTCCACTTAGGAAGTAAATATCCTGTTTGTAACATACCAGCAGGTGTAAATAAATAGGTGTTTAAGAAGCTTTCATACGATTGTTTTGAAACCAATTCAATAATACGAGCTAATATGCTATAACCAGCATTTGAATATTTGTATTTTACTCCTGGTGTATAGCGCAACTTTGTATGAAATAAAGTTTTGAAAAACTCTTTTGTAGGTATATGATGAAAATCTCCATTACTTATTACATCAATAAAACCAGCCGAATGAGTTAATAATTGATGAATCGTAATCTTCCTTTTATCTTCAGGAAGATTATCAAAGAATAATTCAAGAGAGTCTGTAAGCTTTAGTTGATTTAATTCAACCAATTTTAAAATGGCCGTTGCAGTAAATTGCTTGGTAACGGAACCTGTGGAAAAAACAGTATTTGGAGTATTAGCTATAGATTTTTCTCTACTGGCCAATCCATAACCTTTGTTAAGAATTATTGTGCCCTTTTGAGCTATTAAAACTGCTCCAGAAAATCCATTCCTCTCGCCTTCACTTAAATAGTTATCTACTCTTTCTTTAATGGATAAATCCTTTTCCTTAGTTTGAGCATTTGTCGTAATTAATGTGGTAGTAATTAGTATAAAACTTACCAATAAGTTTATAATTTTTCTCATAATTTTTGATTTTGTTCATTAAAACAAGGGCATACAATTCTATTACCTCATGTTAATGAAGTTTAAAATTTTATTATTAAATGTTTTAGATAATTTTAGTTTGAACTATTCCCCCATACGATTTAAATATACTGCATGCACTAAAAAAGCTAAGGATATACTAATTGCCATAATTCCTATAGAGTGCATTCCTAATGGCAAAAAGAGTTGGGTTATAAATAGTCCTATACCAACTGATAGTAAAACCAAAAACCATTTTACACTGGTATGTTTGGTCTCTTGAGATTTGTTTTCCAAAAAAGAAGTGATAACATCTTCTGAAATCTCCATATCGAGCATTTTCTTTTTAATCTTATGATCTAAAATATTCTTTAACATAGTGGTAAAAAAGGACAAGAAAATAACAATCAGAAAAATAATGACGATGATTTTATATACATCTGGATCTATATAGGTTTCTTTGGTAATAAATAATGCTTTCATAATACTAATTCTATAAATATAATAGACAGCTTTCTACTCTTAAGGTTGCAAGCAACCAACAAAATTATACTGTCATTTTTCCTTTAAATGTGCTTATTATTTCTAGTGTTGATAATACTCCAATGAACAGTGCTATGCTCAATGTAAAATAAACAGGTAAGTTTTCAATTTCACTCCAATGAATCAAATCAACCTTAACAACATGCAATAGGATTGCCAATACCCCAAAACTTAAAAGTATAAATGCATTCTTATTCAAAACATATCTCTTATTAGATTTTGTTTCTGGTAAATTTTCCAAAATACTTGTAGCCAAATTAAATTCTAAAACGGGTTCAGGTAATTCTTTGACAGTTTGAGATATATCTTGATATTCATCTACAATACTCATACAATGTTCACAGGTGTCTATATGTGCTAATACTTCTACATCACAATTGCTCCTATCAAACAAATATTGTTGAATTTGCGTGTCATTTACATGTTCTGTATTCATAATTCTTCTTTTTTATATGTGTGCAAAAGGTTGGTTCGTAACATTTTTCTTGCTCTAAACAAATAACTTTTTAAAGTACCTCTTGGTAAACTGGTTATTTTCGAAATCTCCTCATAACTTAATTCTTGCTTATGAAAAAGTGTTATTAATGTTTTATATACTGGAGGTAACTTCTCTATTTCTATCTCTAATACCATTTGTCTCTCTTTCTTAAAAATATAGTCGTCTGTTTGGTTTTGTGAAGTATGTATTAAACTATCTACCATGTTCCAAGACTCATTCCCCTCTTTATCAAATACCTTAATTGTTGGAAGCTTCTTTTTCTCTAAAAAATTTAAACAGGTATTGTAAGCAATCGTTCCAATCCAAGTAGATAGCTTGCTATTAAATTTAAAACTGGATAGTTTATGATATACTTTGAGGTATATTTCTTGAATTAAATCTTCTCGATCTAAAGAATTATCAATCATTTTATACACAATTTGTATTACCAATCCTTGTGTATTAAGAATAATCTGCTTAAAAGCATCATTATCTCCTTTTAGGACTAGTTTTACTAAATTTTTATTTGTTGAATATTCTTTTTTCATACTCTAACCAAAAAGATTAGACCGAGTTGACTTAAAAAGGTTGCAACTTTATTTTTAAATAATTTAGTTTCCTTTAAATTTTTGTAAAATTCTTCTGACAAACTTGAGTCCAGATCTCATAAGGTTCTTTTCAAATTGACTCATTGTTCCTTTAATCAACTCTATATCTTTTTTTATAGCGTCTTTTTCAAATTGGCTAGTCTTTTCTTTTAACTCAATAAGTAATTCAGACATTTGAATATTAATCTCTTTGCTTTCAGAAGAATTATTCCAAATATTCTTAATGTCTTCCCATGTCTTTTGTTCTTCTCTATTTTCCATTTTATTTATTTTTTTTCGTGATACAATTCAATAATACCTTTCGTATTCGTCTCATTTTTACCGCAATATGATTCTCTGATAATCCGGTTACTTTAGCTATTTCTTTATACGGAAGTTCTTCTAATGATAAGACTACAATTGATTTATCTATGGGTTTCAATGTGGAAATACAATTTCGTAAGGCATTGTACTTTTCATCATCATCAGTATTGGTAGTTTCTTTAGGTATAACATGAATAGCATTCAATCGAATGGTTTTATCGTTTCGCTTATTAAGTTTCTCTTTGAAACGGATACAAACATTCAAGGCTATTTTATAAATCCATGTATTAATAGCTGACTTCCCTTCAAAACTTGCGTAGGATTTCCATATTTGATAAACTACTTCCTGAAACAAATCTTCGGGTTCTATTGGATTTACAGCATAAATTCTACAAATTCGATATATTCTACCCTTATTTACTTCTATGAGCTCTTCAAAAGTTTGATTTGGTTGATTTTGCATATTGTTTTTACTTCTTTCTATTAACCTTAGTGACAGAAAGTTTTGAAATATGACAATTAAAGTAAACTAAATTCTATTTATTCGATAATTTTATTGTGTTTTTCAACTCAAAACAAACAGTAAACAGCTGATAAACAGATAAATAGAGACAAACAATATTATCATTACTATTGAACAAATTTGTTAGGAAAAAGTTATAACGATACTAAACAGAAGTCTTTAAGCTCTTTCTATAGGATGATGGTGTCATACCCTCAAATTTTTTAAAAGCATAATTAAAAGAAGACAAACTACTAAACCCTGCATCAAATGCAATAGATGCTATGGTAAAGTTTTTATTTTTTTCGTTTTCTAAAAGACTCTTAGCCTCTTGGATTCTATAAAAATTGATAAAGTCGTTAAAATTTTGTTTAGCATATTGATTAATTACTTCTGAAGTTTTTTGCGTGCTCTTTTCGATCAATTTACTTAAACTAGCAAGCGACAAAGTGGTTTCTAGGTACAATTTATCATTGGCAATTAAGTTTGATATTCGATCAAACAAAACTTTATCATTATTAGGTTTAAACACATTTCCATCAATATCTGTAATTTTAAACTGAAATGCCTTGAAACTTAAATAGTATACTACAAAAGAATAGATAATTGGTCCAATAATATAAGGAACAGCGTCTTCAACTATATTAAAAAAATATGATACCCAAATTACCGCAAAGCCAATCAAAACTAAGTTAAGCCATGCAAATATGGCTTTATGAGATTTTGTCAGTGTTTCTGTAATCATTTCCTTCTGCTTGTTCTTTAAAACTCTGTATGCTAAAAAAATATAGAAGGCAAAATGTAGATAAATAAAAATTAAAGCACTTCCAAATACAATTATAACTTGTTTGTCATTAGTGTCAAATCCGTTTTTTGGAGCAAAAAAACTTGCAAAGAAAATAAAGGCAAAGGGAAGTAATTCTAAAAAATATAAGCGAGGTAACTTAAAATTAACACGTGTCATTCCAACAACATACCACCTCAAAAATGGACCTATTAATAACAAAAAAGCCAAACCTGTAAAGATGAAAACTGGCTCTAAATTATTTCCAAAATTCAACATTACAGATTTACCTATTCTAAAAGCCATAAACACAAGAATCAATGCTAACAAATAATTGGTAATTGTCTTCTTCTTTTTGAAAAACACAAAGTGAATAGCAAATGTAATTCCATGTATAAGCCCTGCGCTACTAATAATAATGAGAAGTATGTCTAAAAAACTCATATAACTGTTTTCTCAAATGTAGGCATATTTTCACTTTTTAGCTTCACAATTTTTAGCAACTGACACTAAACTTAAAAGGTTTACAAAATCTCCTATATTTACTTTCATTGCTGCAATAATACCGTGTTTGGCAAGTAACACTCTATCAATTGTTTGGTTTTCTTTTAAGATTAACCTTTCTATCGTTTCTTTAGATTTTTGCTTTCCTTCTTTATGATAAGCAATCAATACTTTTACCGCATTCTCTTCTCCTGTGATTTGACGAGGCTTTAATGTATACCCCAATTGTAGTATCATTTTTTCAGCTAAACTCCATGTAGACCAAGGATTTTGGCCCGTAATCAAATTATTATCATGGCTAATCTTATCCAAATACATCACTCCTTCATTAAAACTCGCTCCTTGTTCAATAAGTTTATCTTGAAGTAGAAAAGGGAAAATAGATTTAGCATCAGAAATTAATAAAAGCTCTTCCTCATTTGTAAAACTACTTACCTTTTTATTTTCTAGAAGTGGTCGTCCGTTGTCTAACATAACATTAACTAACGCAGACGGACCATGACATACAGCTCCAATGACTTTATTCGATTGGTAATAGTCTTTAACAATTCCTTGCAAAACTTTATTATTAGGAAAATCAAACATGGTTCCTTTTCCTCCTACAAAGTAAATAGCACTATAGTCATCCGGATTTACGTCATCTATTGGGATTGTATGACTTGTTTTGTTTTGAGCAATAGGATCATTTAAAAAGGCAAAATCATATGCTCCCATATCTTCATCGTCTATAACTACTGGGGCTTCCCCTCCTTTTGGGCTAGCAACATCAACTTCAAAACCATTTGCTTCAAAAACATAATAGGCACGAGCTAATTCGGTTAATTCATACCCTGTACTTTTTCCACTATTTCCCATGGTATCAGTACTTGTTACTACTGCTAGTATTTTTCCTCGTTTTGGAATAATATTCTCAGACAAATAAACAAGGTCCTTGGTTTGTGTTTGTTCCAAATTGGCATCTCTCGATGGTAATACATTACGCAACCAAAAGATAAATGAAGTAGTAATTATTAGTAAAAATGCGATAAAGATTCCTATCCATTTAAGAATTCTGTACTTTTTAAACATGTGAAATATGATTTTTAAATTTTCAGCCAAATACTTAATTAAAAACCATTTACTATGTCGAAATGATAATTTCGTCAGAGTTTTTTATCATTTTAAAATGCAGAAAAATATCTCATCTTCTTTTTATTTAAGTTTTTAAATAAAAAAAAGCGGCATACACCGCTTTTTATATTTTGTTATTTGGAACTATCTATATATCTCCACAAAAAACTTGATTCATACATACATAACCTGGAGGTAATGGTGTACATGTATGGCACATCACATAAATCCAACCACCACTTACAGACTTTTGCTCAGTCTTGTTTAACACAGTTCCTAAATTTGAAACATTTTTTAGCATAATAAAAATTTTAAAGTTGCTCAAATTTAATTGCTTATTAGTAAAGTATGGTTTAAAAAACCGTAATAAAAGTAAGGAATTACCATAAAATTAGCTGACGTTACCCTATAGAAAAATAGCATATAACTATAAAAATAGTTTTATTACTATAAATATAGTTATAAATAAAAAATACTACTATATTTGCAGTATGAATGAACTCACAAAAGCAGAAGAGCAAATAATGCAATACGTTTGGAAACTTGAAAAAGCTTTCTTAAAGGATATTGTTGAACAGTTTCCAGAACCAAAACCAGCGTATACTACAATCTCTACCGTGGTACGTGTTTTGGTTAAAAAAGGTTTTTTAAGCTTTAATACATTTGGAAAAGTTAGAGAATACTACCCTGCTATTTCCAAAGAGAAATATTTTAAAAAACACTTTAAAAATGTTATTGGTAATTTTTTTAGTGGCTCTAAGAGTAAGTTTGCCTTGTTTTTCACAGAAAATGAAGATTTTAACTTATCTGAATTAGAGGAAATCAAGCATATTATTGAAGAAAAAATTGAAAATTTAAAGGATCAAGATGAGTAGCTTTTCAACATATTTAATACAAAGTAGTATTGTGTTTTCTATTTTATACCTTCTGTATTGGATACTATATAGCCGTACTACCTTTTATAGGTTAAATAGATATATTTTACTCATCATACCAATATTAGCCATAATAGCTCCTTTTTCTTATGCCTTAGCTCCTAAGATCTCATCATCGGTCATTCTTATACCTGAGTTTAACCATTTTGTTGCTGATGGAAAGGAAATTATAACTCATACA
Organism: uncultured Tenacibaculum sp.; assembly: GCF_947498805.1. Classification (GTDB taxonomy): domain Bacteria; phylum Bacteroidota; class Bacteroidia; order Flavobacteriales; family Flavobacteriaceae; genus Polaribacter. The sequence continues at coordinate 264,691 of NZ_CANMLT010000002.1, forward strand.
TTAGATAAAGTAGATAGTGAATCCTTCAATTTTATCGAGCTATGCTTTTATGCTTATTTAGTTGTAGTAACTATACTATTTATAAGAATGGTTTTATCCATAAAATTAATTTTTGATGTGAAGGACCAATCAATATCTAAAATTGAAGATGGTTTTTGCTTTGTTTACATCAATGAACCTAACACCTTTTCATTTTTTAATTGGATATTCATTTCAAAAGAACAACATACTAAAGACTATACACTTATTATTGAGCACGAAAAAGCACATGCACAATTAAAACATAGTTTAGATGTCTTCTTTTCTGAAGTATATATGCTGTTTTTTTGGTTTAATCCTTTAGTTTATTCCTATAGAAAATCTCTAAAATCTATCCATGAATACCAAGCAGATACATGGGTTTTAAACAAAAAAGTTAAAAAATCGGCATACTTATATGCGTTATTGGAAAATATCACTTTCCAACCCTCAAATAATTTATACAATTATTTCAACCAATCTGTAATCAAAAAGCGAATAGATATGATCACTAAAAATCCAACAAAAAGAATGTACAAGCTCAGTTATTCTTTACTAATTGTATGTGCAATTGCACTATGTTTTGCCTTTACAAAACCTATAAAAGCCAAAGACTTAGTACAGAATCTCAGTTATGGCACTTTACATAGTACACACCCTCCTTTTTTATTTCCTGTAAAGAATAAAAGTAGAAATGATATTAGTAGTGTATATGGTCAGAAAGGTAGATTTTCAAAGAAAACTAGTAAAAAGATACATCAGGGTGTAGATATAAAGGCTCCTACAGGAACCCCTATTATTGCTTCTGCAGATGGAGTAATTATGAAAGCATCTAACCAAAAAGCTTGGGGAAATTTAATTGTAATTAATCATGCTGATGGATACCAAACATGGTATGCACATTTAGACAGTTTTAAGATAAAAGAAAAACAAACTGTAACTAAAGGAGAAGTTATTGGTTATGTAGGAAATACAGGCTTATCTACTGGTCCACATTTACATTTTGAAGTACGTTTAAATGATAAACATTTAGATCCTTTAGATCTTATTGAAGATTAAAAAAATAACTTAATTAGAACCATCTCGAATGAGGTGGTTTTTTTTGACTTAAATTTAGAAATCTACCCTAAAAACAAAGTTTGGAGTAAATCCTTGAGATATATTATCTACTGTATTTATCGATGGGAAAAGAGTATTTGTAGAGCTATCAAAATTAAATAAAACCGAATGATCTCTACTCAATGTATTTCTTCGGTCCAATATATTTAGTAAAGATATTCCCACCTTTCCTTTCCACTTTTTATTATCACTAAAATAAAAACTATAGGTTGAAGAGAAATCAATTCGCTCGTAATTATCTAAACGTTGTGCATTTTTTGAATCAAAGTTAATCTGAAGATTATTATTAATTCCTACTGCATCGGTAAACGGAATTCCGGTTTTATAATTCCAGCCTAAAGAAAAATCGAATTTACCTAGCTTTAAATTATGTGTCCAATTTATGTTGTGCGTAGAGTCAAAATTTCCTGGAAAACCATTCCCATTATTAATACTTTCAAAAACAAACTCATTGTTTTGATACCCATAGCTTAACCAAGAGCTATAATTTCTCCAACTCTTTTTAATTAACAAATCAAATCCGCTAATGTCACTCCTACCACTTGAAAATTCTTCTTGAACGCTATTAAATCCACTAACAAAAGAGGTTAAACCATTAATTGTTTTATTATAATATTCGAAATCGAAAGTCCATCTATTTTCTCTATAGGTAAAACCAAGTGTAAATTGATTACTCTTTAAGATTGGAAAATTTTCATTTGAAAGTAACCACACCTGATTTTCTAAACCAAAATCTGACGTAGTAAACTCCAATAATTGACTAATATTCTGTCGTTTATGCTCAAAAGATGATTTTATAGAAAGTTCATCTGATACAATCGCTTCCCAATACAATCTTGGTGAATAAAACGTTGTATTCGTTTTAGAAAAATGTGTAATTCTATTTCCTAAATTCAAAGAAAACATATCATTTCGGAAGATATACTCTAGAAAAAACGCATGGATATTATCATGCCCATTTTGATCTATAAAGTAATCAAACTGAGGTAAATTAGAATAGGTTCTTCCTAATACATACCCAACTTCATTGTTAACATAATTATATCCTAAATGCAAGCTACTCTTTTCACTTAACTGAGTCTTTAAACTTGTATTAAATCCAATACTTTTTATGGAATTTCTCTTAACAGAAGATTCTGTATATGATCTACCAACTTTAACTTCTCCATTGTAGGTATAATCTAAATCATAATTAGAATAAATAATGTTTGTCTTTTGAGATACTTTACTAGACCACGTTCTCTCCCAATTAAGATTTACTCCATAGTTTTTAATATCTAAAATATCTCTTGTTACAAAATTACCTCTATCGTAATTAAATAAGTAGTCTAATTTATTCTTAGTATGTAATTGATTAATCGATAAAAAGTCTTTCTCAGAAGCTTTATAATTAAATTTTATATTATGATCTATAAAATAAAAAGTATCTTCATTATCTACCAAACTAGATGGGTTCTCTTTATTAGATTCAATAATTGTATTCTGAAATACTTTCTTAGAAATTTTATCAATAGTTGGTGTATTTATAAGATCGGTATAAGAACGTCTAATAGAAAAGTTTACTCCTAAGTCTTTACTTAACGGAATCTTGAAATACGCATCAGCATGCGTTAAGTTTGTTCCAATTCCTCCTGAGACTTTATCAGCAATTTCTGTCCCTGTTTCAATATCAATTACACCAGAGGTATGATTACCATATTGAGCTCCAGAAGCTCCTTTATAAACTTTTACGCTCTCTGTTATATAAGGATTGAATGCTGAAATCATTCCAAAAAAATGTGCCGAATTATAAATCTTAATTCCATCAAAAAGAATCAAATTATGATCTGGCGTTCCTCCTCTAATATGAAGTCCTGATACTGTTTCATTAGGGCTTTGTATACCAGGAATTAATTGTAAGCTTTGTAATACGTCTGGTTCCACAAGACCTGGTAAAATTCCTAATTTTTGAGGTTGAATAACTAGCGCTCCATCCTTTTTCTTATTAATTCCACTGGTTAGATAATTTTCAACCAAAACTTCAGATAACAAAGAACTATTGGTTCGAATTTTAACATCTAAACATCTACCAGCATCTTGAAGTTTTAATACGGAAATTATTCTTGGAGTATAACCTACATATGAAATAACAATCTTGTCACTTAACAAGACATTATTTAATTCGAAATATCCATTTTCATCTGTTATAGAAGCCTTATTTTTTTTCTCATTAACTATGGTCGCACCCTCTAAAATTTCACCGTTTAGAATATCTTTTACAAATCCACAGATATTCACCTTTTCTAAAGCTGTAATAGTATAATAACGCTCTGTTATCTTAGAAAAACTTATATAAGCTTTTCTTTCTAGTTTTTTTATTACAAAACCAATAGAATCAGTTTCATTAATTTTTAATGAAACCTTTTTATTTGATACTATTTTATCTGAAAAAGAAAATTTTACTTGGTGTTTTTTTTCTAACAACAAAAGCACCTCTTTTAAAGGCGCGTTTCTAATATTCTTTTGTTGCGAAAACAATAACGAACTACAAAAGAAAAGAAAAAGTATTCCGAATAGTCTTTTATGCATCTATTACTTTACCAATGAAATTGTTTTTTCATCTGTAAATGTAATATCTATTTTCATAGGAACAAAAACTGTTTTTAGCGCAACATCCAAATTACTATGTGTAAAGCTTCCAGTAAAACGCTGATTTAGATCAACAGATTCTGTGTTTTTTATTTTTATATTGTATTGATTTTCAAGAGATTTAATAACCTCACTTAAAGGGGTGCTTTCAAAAGAACTTTCTCCAGTAATCCATGATTTTGAAGATGAAAAATCAAAATTCCACTGTTCAGATTTTGACGAGTTCATCATCCTATATCCCATTCCTTTGGTTAAAATAATATCATCTTTAGAAGTAGAAACACTTACTTTTCCTTCGTAACAAGTTACCTCAAAATAGGTATCATGATTAATTACATTGAACTGAGTTCCTAACACTTTAACATTACCTTGTGCCGTGTTTACCGTAAAAGTTTGTCCCTTTTCTACTTTAAAAAAGCCTTCACCTTTTAAATTAATATTTCTATTAGTGCTCCAATTATTTTTATTAAACGAAACGGTTGACTTAGAATTTAACATCAATTCTGAATTATCAGGAAGTAAAATAGCTAATTGTTCACCAAAACCAGTTGTATAACTTTTATCTAATGAACTAAAGAAGTAAAAACCACCTAATAATATTGCTATAGAGGCAGCTACAGTATAAATCCATCTCGATTTTAAACTGATTACTTTAGTTTCTTTCTTATTAGATAATTTCGTTTTTACCTTATTAAACAATTCTTGTTCATCAAAGCTTTGAACAGATAGCTCAGAAGATGTTTCTATTATTCTTTTATAAATATTATAATCTTCAGACTTCTTGAACTCCGATAATTCGTCTTGAGTTAACTCATTATTAACCCAACGTGCTAAAAAAGTATCATCGTAGTTATGTTTCATCTTTATCCTTTTTATGACTTAAACAGCCTATTTTAATTTTACCCTACCTATATTTTCCCAATTTTTTCTCGAAGCGTCTTTAAAGCTTGAGACATTCTTTTCTCTACTGCTTTGGTTGATATCCCCAACAGTTCAGCAATCTCTTTGTATTTCTTCTTGTCTATCCTGTTTAACAAGAAAACTTCTCTTTGTTTTTCTGGTAAATCTTGGATAGCCTTTTCCAATTTTACCAAAAATTCCTTCTCTTCTAAAATAAACTCGGGGGATTCGTTTGTAATACTAGGTTTAATTATTTTCTGATGTTTTAAAACCACTTTTTTATGGGCTACATTATTTAAAAACAAATTATTTGCAACAGTAAACAAAAAAGACTTTGCTTTTTCTTCGATTACTTTGCTGCAATTATCCCACAATTTAACAAAAGATTCTTGAACAAAATCTTCTGCTTGATCCATATTTCCACATTTGTAGTACATAAAGTTTCTCAATGATTCTGCGTTCTTTTTGAACACATCTTCAAAAACTTTTGGGTTACATACATTATCGGTTTTTTCCATATGGAGCAAACATACCAAAAAAATAAAAAAGTAGGGTATTTTTTTATGTAGTTGTTTTTAAGCATATAAGCCGCGGTAAAAAATTAAACATTAAAAACAAGAGAACCCTTATGAAAAATTATAAAAATATATTAGCTATAGTTTTCTTAGCTATATCTATTGTGGCTTTTAATGCTTGTAGTAAAGATCAAGTTATAGTTCCAGCATCTTCTACAGGTAATACAAACTCTGGCGGAGGTGGTACTTCTTCAGGAAACACAGGAAGTACTGGTCAGGAAGTTGGACAAAATGGAGAAATTACTTTATACAAAGTAAATGGTGATAATATTGAAAAAATTAAAGACTACAAAGTTACTGGTGTAGATTTAGAATATCAAAAAGATGTTGCCAAGCATAATCAAATTTGGGATTTAGTTAAAAAAGTTGTTCCTAAAAACCAAAGAGATAAAATGGGACAGTTCGTAATTTATAGCGGACAAAAAGCCGGAAGTGCTGGTTTTGTAGCTGAGATTAAATCTGATTTATCTAGTTGGATAATGGGAATAGCTATTGACTCTGCTTTCGATGGTGGTTTTAATGCAGGAGGTGAATTAGTCTACACTATTATTCATGAGTTTGGACATATTTTGACTTTAGAAAAATCTCAAGTTGATTCTTCTATTACCCAAGAAAACTGTACTAATTACTTCCCTGGAGAAGGTTGTGCTCAGGAGAACTCATATATTAATGAGTTGCATAATAAGTATTGGAAAGACATTTGGTCTGAATATAAAGCAGCCCAAGCAGACCAAAACGCTCAGCAAAGTTTTTATGATAAGTATAAGGATAGATATGTAACTCAATATGCATCTACAAACCCTGGAGAAGATATAGCAGAAGTATTTGCTACATTTGTTACTAGAAAAGAGAAACCTAGCGGAAATACTATTGCCGAAAAGAAGATACTATTAATGTATAACAGATCTGAATTAATTGAATTTAGAGATCATATTAGAAAGAACCTTAAGTTAAGAGGTAAAGGGAACAGTGTAGCATTTAAATTACCAGAACCAGGTAAATGGAAACAAGCAAATACATTTGGAAACCCTTTTAAAACTAAATGTAGAAGACACTAAAATATTTATAAGCATTACTAAGAAGAATATACCCCACTCTCATCCCTTCAATATTCCTTAGTAATGCTCTTTTAAAGAAAGTAAATTATGATGAAATATAAATCTATCATTTTCATTCTTGCATTAGTATTATCTAGTTGTAGCACTCATAAAGAAGCTAAAAGTAACATTCTACTTTATTATGGTAAGACTAGATGTTTAGGTAAATGTCCTGTTTTTGATATGTATGTTCATGAAAATGGAACCATCTATTACGAAGGGTTTGAAAATGTAAATGTAATAGGTAAAAAAGAGCTAAAACTTAGCGCTAACGAATTAAAATTTTTAAAAGGAGAATTAAATAAATTAAACTTTTCTGTGAAGGACAAACTTAAAAGAGATATTCCTAATACTATATTAAAGTATAAAGGGAAAGAGATGGTTCTTCAAGATAGAAACAAATTAAAAGAATTGCTTGATTTCCTTGAAAAAGTAAACCCATAATTTTATTTTAAGTTTTAATGAAAAAGCCTTGTTATCGCAAGGCTTTTTTTATGCAAACAAGCTATTTTTGTTTCTAATTATAAATATATATGAATTTAGAAATAATTTATGAGGATGATTTTATTATTGGTGTATCAAAACCCAATAATATGTTAGTACATCATTCAGATTATTCTAAAAATGTTTCTGAAGAAGCTTCTTTAATTCAATTATTATATAGTCAAATAGGACACAAACTTTATCCTTTACATAGACTAGATCGAAAAACTTCTGGTATAATTTTACTTTCTAAAGCTCCAGAATTTGTTGCTGAGTTTCAACAACTGTTTTACAATAGTAAAATTGAAAAAATATATTATGGTCTTGTGAGAGGATATAGTCCTCAAGAACTTTTAATAAACACACCAGTAAAAGGAAGAGATAGTAATGTATATAAAGATGCTGAGACACATTTGGAAACTAAGGAATCTATAGAGATAAACATACCTGTTACTCCATACAATACAGCTCGCTACAGCATTGTTAAACTAACTCCAAAGACAGGAAGGTTGCACCAGTTAAGAATTCATATGAATAAAATTAGCTTTCCTCTTATTGGGGATCCTAAATATGGTGATAACAATCATAATCATATGTTTAAAGAAAAGTTCGATTGTAATAACCTATTCTTACACGCTTATTCACTAGAATTTACACACCCATATACCAATAAACAAGTCATTTTAAAAACTCCATTTCCAAATCATTGGATAAAAATAAAAGAAGCTTTTAAATGGGATATATCTATAAAATAAAAAGGGAAGTCAAATTGACTTCCCTTTTTATTTATAATCGTTTGAAAACTTATATCTCCTTAAAAATTGCGTGCATCATACGCTTTTTGTCGTTGATACTTTCTTCTAATGAAATCATAGTTTCAGTTCTACTTACTCCATGAATTTCATCTATTGCATAAATAATTTCTTTAGCATGAGCAGTGTTTTTCGCTCTTACTTTACAGAAAATATTATACTTTCCGGCTGTTACATATGCTACAGTTACATTTGGAATCAAACGCAAGTTATCAAGAACATGTTGCGTCATAGAGGTTTTCTCTAAAAAAACTCCAACATGAGCAATGAAAGAATATCCCATTTTTTCATAATTAAGAGTCAAAGTAGACCCTTGAATTATTCCTTCATCTTCCATTTTCTTAACACGAACATGAATTGTCCCAGCAGATACCAATAACTTCTTTGCTATATCGGTAAATGGTGTGCGTGCGTTTTCAATCAGAATGTCTAAAATTTGATGATCAATCTCATCTAATACAAACTTTTTCATTTTTTGTTTTCTTCAAGTATTATTGCTAATGTATGATTTTTTTGTAAGATAAAAAGAACTTTGTTGTTAAAAATTCAATAATTAATCCTATTTATTAAATTCTTTATGGGAATTAAAATTAGATAAATCCCCTTTTTCAACCTCTTTTAAAATCAGTGCAAAGGTACCATTTTCTACTTTTTCCTCATACATAAATGCTATTTCTTTTTCTTTATTTTCATTCCTATGAATTACGTCATAGAAGTTCTTGATATTGTTTGGTATAGCAAAATACTCTTCATATTTATCAAACTTTTTTTCAATTGAAATATGAAATAAACCTTGTATAAGGGCATAGAAATTAAATTTTCTTACCTCTTCCCTATCGTAATCTTCTTTATAATGTCCAGCTTCTATTAAGATTGTATTGTGTCCTAATTTTTGAAAATTATCTCCAGTTGCAGTAGGATAAAATTCATCAGTATATCTTCCAATATGATTTGGAATAATTTCTTGTAACAAACTATTCATTGCTACAATTACATTCATTGTTTGAATTCTACCCGTTGTTAACTTTCTCGTTTCTTCTTCAGAAGGAGCTAAAAATGAAATACTAGCTGGATTTTTTGTTCCTTCTACTCCAAATATGGTTCGTTGGTCATGAAGATTAAAGCAAAAATGTGGATTAAAATCATCTAGAACTTTTCGAAGTAGTTTACTCTCAACTGCCTTTAAATCGACAGCATCTCTATTTAGATCAATATTATCTGCATTAACACGTGTATATACCTCTGCTCCATCTGGATTTAACAATGGAATAATTTGTATTGTACAATGTGCTAATATCGATTTTACAACCTCTGATTCTTTAAATTTTATCAAATAGTTTAATAAATCAAATACTGCTTTTGTACCAGTGCTTTCATTACCATGCATTTGACTCCAAATTAAGATTCTCTTAGCACCGGTACCTAAACTAAACTTATATATAGGTCTGTTTTGCTCAGATTTACCAATTTGTTCAGTTTGAAATACTGCTTTATGCTTTTCAATTAAAGGAGAAACATTCTCAATGGTTATCCATCTACCGGAAAGCTCATTCTCTTTAATAGATAGATAACTTTCTTCTAAAGATTTTAACGTTAGCTCCATAGTTATAGTGCAAACCAGTTTGCTACAAGACTTTTTTCTACAGGTGTTGCAGAAACATGAGTATAATCATTCTTAATCATATCATATCTATAATCTTTTGACCACTCTTCTATATTTGCATGTAATTCTTTTAGAGAAGCACAGATATAGGCTACTTCATCAGATGTGATTGTTGGATGTATGGATAAACGCACCCATCCAGGTTTTTCTGTATTACAACCTTCTAAAATCTGACTTTCAATTGCTTTTGATGTTTTTTTATCAACATTTAAAAGAAAATGTCCATAGGTTCCAGCACAAGAACATCCACCTCTGGTTTGAATTCCAAAACGGTCGTTTAATAATTTTACTACTAAATTGAAATGATACCTCTCAAAATAAAAAGAGAAAATACTTAATCTATTTTTATGTTGAGGAGCTAAAATATGAACTCCTTCTAAGCTTTCTAAAGTTTCAAATAATACAGGATTGATCTCATCTTCTCTTTTCTTAATGTTATCCGTTCCCATTTGATCCTTTAACTGAATGCATAGCGCTATTTTAATAGTTTGTAAAAAAGCCGGAGTACCTCCATCTTCTCTTGTTTCTACATCGTCAAAATAATCATGATCTCCCCAAGGGTTTGTATAACTAACAGTTCCTCCACCTGGATTATCTGGAACCATATTCTTATAAAGTTTCTTATTAAATATCAATACTCCAGAAGTTGCTGGTCCTCCTAAAAATTTATGTGGAGAAAAGAAAATAGCATCCAAATACTCATCTTCATTTTCTGGATGCATATCAATATCTACATAAGGTGCAGAGCAAGCAAAATCAACAAAACACAATCCTCCATATTTATGAATTAAAGCAGCTACTTTATGATAATCTGTTTTAATACCTGTTACATTCGATCCGGCAATGATTGAAGCAATCTTTATAGGTCTATCCTTGTACTTTTCAATTGTTTCTTCAAACTTATGTAAACAAACTAAACCTGCATCGTTACATGGTACAACTGCAACATCAGCAATAGTTTCTAACCAAGAAGTTTGATTTGAGTGATGTTCCATATGAGATACAAAAACTATAGGCTTTAGTTCTTCTGGAACATTCGTATGATCTTTTAAGCTTTCTGTTACTTTAAGTCCTAAAATTCGTTGGAATTTATTTACAACACCAGTCATACCAGAACCTTCTGTTATAAGTACATCATCTTTTGATGCATTTACATGTTGTTTGATAATATTTCTTGCTTCATGATACGCCAATGTCATAGAAGCACCAGTAGTTGATGTTTCTGTATGTGTGTTGGCCACAAAGGGACCAAATTCATTTATTAACTTCTCCTCTATTGGGCGATATAATCTTCCACTTGCTGTCCAATCAGCATAAATAATTTTCTGCTCTCCATATGGAGATTGGAATGATTGATCTATACCTATAATATTGTTTCTAAACTGCTGAAAATATTGCTCTAAATTCATCTGCTAATAGTTGTTTGAAATACGAATTTCAGTAAAATAATTGAATTGAAAAATACTTTGTTGGATATTTAACAATCCTAGTAAATTTGTATGGTTATAAAAAATCCCGCAAACTTGCGGGATTTCTTTTATTTAATAATTTCTTCTATTTCTTTTATAAACCTCTGAGCCAAATCATCTGCTTTGTCTTGTGAAGTAGCTTCGGTATAAATTCTAATAATTGGTTCTGTATTTGATTTTCTTAAATGCACCCATTCATCAGCAAAATCAATTTTTACACCATCAATCGTATTTACCTCTTCATCCTTATATTTTTTAGCCATGGTAGCTAAAATCTTATCTACATCAATTTTTGGTGTTAATTGAATTTTATTTTTACTCATAAAGTAACTAGGATAACTATCACGTAATTCTTTACAAGACATTTTTTTGTGTGCTAAGTGCGATAAAAATAACGCAACACCTACTAAAGAATCTCTTCCGTAATGAGAATCTGGGTAAATAATACCACCGTTCCCTTCTCCTCCAATAACAGTATCTGTAGCCTTCATCATCTTTACCACATTCACCTCTCCTACTGCACTTGCAGTATAGGTTCCTCCGTGTTTTTCTGTAACATCTCTTAAAGCTCTTGAAGATGATAAATTAGAAACAGTATTTCCTCCTCCTAACTTACCTAAAACATAATCTGCACAAGCTACTAAAGTATATTCTTCTCCAAACATAGAACCATCTTCTGAGATTAAGGCTAATCTGTCTACATCTGGATCAACTACAATACCTAAATCAGCTTTCTTTTTAACCACCAATTCAGAAATATCCGTTAGATGCTCTTTTAATGGTTCTGGATTATGAGGAAAATGACCATTAGGCTCACAATACAGCTCTACACATTTTACTCCTAGTTCTTTTAAAAGCATTGGTATAGCAATACCTCCTGTAGAATTAACCCCATCTACCACTACTTTAAACTTAGCTTTCTTAATGGCTTTTTTATCTACTAAATCAAGCTTTAATACTTCTTTAATATGTTTCTTTATATAATTTTTCTTCTTTTTATAAGAACCTAAATCATCTACTTCTGCAAAATTTAAAGCATCACTTTCAGCTAATTCTAAAACTTCCGCACCATCTTCTCCATCTATAAACTCACCTTTTTCATTCAAAAGTTTTAAAGCATTCCATTGTTTTGGGTTATGAGAAGCTGTTAAAATTATTCCTCCATCAGCTTTTTCAATTGGTACAGCAACTTCAACCGTTGGTGTTGTAGACAACCCTAAATCTAGCACATCAATACCTAGCCCTATTAAAGTATTAGAAACTAGGCTACTAATCATTTTACCAGAAATACGAGCATCTCTACCAATGATTATCTTTATTTTTTCTTTTTCTGAGTTTTTATTCTTTATAAAAGTACCATAGGCAGCAGCAAATTTTACTGCATCAATCGGAGTTAAATTATCTCCAATACTACCCCCAATTGTTCCCCTAATTCCGGATATAGATTTGATTAATGTCATATTAATTTTTTCAGTTTTTACAAAGATAAAACTTCTTACAAATTAAGAATAACAAAAACTTATATTTGCCTAAAAATTAAAAATGATATGGAAAATACTTTAACCCAAGAACAATTGGTTTGTTCTTTTTGTAAGATTGAAATTGAAAAAGATGTTGTTTATTGTCCCAATTGTGGGCATCCAGAAAACGGAACTGATAAAGAAAGAGCCCAATTCTTTGCTAAAAGGGCAATGCAGAAAAACAAAAATATTGATGCCGGCCAAAAAATAAAATCTGCTAGAAACACCTTATTTGTATTAAGCAGTCTGGTAATTGTATTTGGCTTTGTGATGTATTCATCTAGTGGTAGTACAATTGAACTAGCAATGAACTTTTTTGTCGCTTTTATCTATTTAGCACTTGCATTTTGGTCTGAGAAAAAGCCTTTCATAGCCTTACTAGTTGGTTTATTACTTTATATAACTTTAATAGCTGTATCTGCTATCATTGAACCGTTGAGTCTTGTAAAAGGTTTCATTTGGAAGATTATCATTATTTCTTATTTAGGAAAAGGCTTGTATTCTGCAAATGAATTAAGAAAAACAACAACAGGTGATACAGTGCAATAATTGTAAGAAAAACTATTCATCTAAGGTAAACTTCTGTGCTGTTTGTGGTAAAGAAATTATGCATTCTAAAAAGTCATCACAGACATTAGATTACATCATTGCTTTTTATGTCTCTATAATCGTTTACCTAGGTGTTTCATTCTATGTTTTTGATTCATACCCCAACAATTTGTGGGTTGAAATTATAATGGAAAGTATGTTTGCGTTATTAGTACTAGCTTTTTCTTTTTTTGATTATAAAGAAATAGTCAAACTATATAGTGTTCCAAAGCTTGATCACTGGATTGTGTTATTTATTTTATTCTCTTTTATAAATGCATTCCTGGTTCATTATTTTGTAGATTATGTCAACCAATTAATAGCAACAGATACGTTGTTTACTATTAATTATTATGAAGAGTACACCTATATAGAAAACCCTTTTTTGTGGTCTTTTATATTCATGGCTGTATTACCTCCAATTTTTGAAGAACTAGCTTTTAGAGGAGCTTTATTTAATGCGCTAAGTAAGAGTACTAGTATAAAAGTAACTATTGTAACTACCTCTTTTTTGTTCGCTTTAGTTCATTTATCGGTATTATCTATTATTTGGATCTTCCCTTTCGGAATACTCCTTGGTTATTTAAGATGGAAATACAACTCTTTATGGATACCTATGATTATTCATTTTATTCATAATTTCACAATATTATTAATTGATTATTACGCATATATTCCTGTTGAATAAAATATAAAAACCGCTATACGTGTATAGCGGTTTTTTTTAGGTAGTTTTTTAATAATAACTTGGTTATATATCTAAATCTTTATATACTTTTTTCCTTGTTATTTTCCCTTTTGAGTTTTCTAGTTTTATAATATTTAAACCATTTGATAAATGATTGATAACTCCATCATTATTTATATCATTTGAATTGAGTTCTTTCCGTTCAAATTCACCTGAAAAACTACGTCCAAATCGTGCAATTACACCCTTAGTGTATTCACTTTGATTAGGTATGTTACAGTTTACTGTTTTTGAAGTAGATATCTGTATAATTTTAACTGCTGTATAAAATGGATGACCATCAGGGGTTTCATATTTTGAATAAAATCTTTCTCTATTTAATTGTGTATTAACACAAGGGACGAATTCGTAGTCGAATCCTTTTTGAAAAGAAACATTATTCGATTTATTCATTACTGAAGCACCTAAATAATCCACTTCATAATTTCCTTTGTAAGGATAATATAAACTTTCAATAGTATTCAATGTATTTCTCAATACAGCACTACTACCCAACATATTTCGCATCCGTTGAACTTGCCCTTCTGAGAAGTAGGCATTTTCTAAAGACCTACAAGGTAATGTATTTGAACTCATGAAATTATTAGCCGGAACTTTTGTCACGCCAGCTCCACATTTATTATTCTTGTTTTTTCCAATATATGTGCTACAATCAGAAGCTACTTCATCCTTATCAAAAGGAACCGATGCTAAAGTATCATCTACTCCATCATTTCTTATAACCGTTTCACATATAGCAGAATCCCAATTATGATGTGTGTGCTGCAATGAAAAGTTATGACCTATTTCATGAACTAAACTAGAAGTTAACAAATAATCATCATCCATTATAGTTGTTATTCCTACTCTAGTAGCTGCACCAGACAAACTTTTTTCATCTCTAGGGTGCAATGCTATATCTTTAACTACAAATACATTTAAACTGTTAGTATCAAATACACTTTTCTCTTTCGAGTGCGTTATTAAATGCTGAAAAGTATTTGTACCTCCTAGATAAACCTTTAAAAAGTCTTTATTAAAAAGATAATCAAACCCTTTTAGCTTAAAATATATTCGATGTTGGTTGAATGTTTCATTAAGTAATGCTACGGCATCTAAAATATGTTCTTCATTAATTTTATATTCAGTTTTATACTTCTCTTCAAGAATATGAAAATAGATATTTATTACAATATTTTCATTAGCCCTAAAGGAAGAGTCTCTTGCATTGTAGGCTTCTAATTTTACATCATTGTGCGAATTCCTAATGCATTGTAAAGGAACTATTTTATGTTCCTCAAGATAACTCTCAACTTCACTTAAGCCAATTTTTTGACTAGTAATAAGATTATTTAAGTTTGTTTGTGAAATTGTAACATGTGTGATAAGGGAAAAAAACAAGGCTATGAGCGTTGTTGTTTCTTTCATTTTAGATTAAGTTAAAAATTAAGCTATAGACACATAATTCTCAATCTAATTTCTGTGGAACGCCTGGGGGACTTCTAAACAAAAATTACATTAAAATTAATTTACATCGATGTTGTTTTTCGACAAACACATCGTATTATCAATTGAATTTCAAATCGTTGCAACGTTTAAATATACTAATTTTCAACTATGTTTAAAAAACGTTCATCGAAAAAAACGACATAAAAAAAACCGCTACATAATTGCAGCGGTTTAAAATTTATAATGTTTGGAAAATTATTTTCCTTCCATTTTTCTTTTTAATTCAGCTAATCCACCGATATCTCCTAAAGTAGTTTTTTCTACTTCTTGAGCTTTCTTAGCAGCAGCTTGTACATTTCTCTTTTCTTCTTCTTTGAAGATAGAAGTATGAGAAACAACGATTCTACGGTATTCTTTGCTAAACTCTGTTACAACGAATTGTACAGTATCTCCTTTAGCTAATTTACCACCGTCTTCTTTTTCTAAGAAACGAGTTGGTGCGAAAGCTTCTACTCCATCAGCAAAAGCAACAGTTGCTCCTTTATCGTTCTTTTCTTTAATAGTACCTTCGTGAGTTGATCCGATAGCATAAGTAGCTTCATGAGCATCCCAAGGATTATCTTGAGTTTGCTTGTGACCTAAATTTAACTTACGGTTTTCAACATCTAATTCTAATACTTGAACTTCTAACTTATCACCTACAGTTACAAAATCTGATGGGTGCTTAATTTTCTTAGTCCAAGATAAATCAGAAATATAAACTAATCCGTCGATACCTTCTTCTAACTCTACGAATACACCAAAGTTAGTGTAGTTACGTACAGTACCTTCGTGCTTAGAACCTACTGGGTATTTAGTAGTAATATCAGTCCATGGATCTGGGTGTAATTGCTTCATACCTAAAGACATCTTACGCTCTTCGCGGTCTAATGTTAAGATTTGAGCTTCTACTTCGTCTCCTACTTTTACGAAATCTTGAGCAGAACGTAAGTGAGTAGACCAAGACATTTCAGATACGTGGATTAATCCTTCAACACCTTCAGCAACTTCTACAAATGCACCGTAATCAGCTAAAACAACTACTTTACCTTTTACGTTATCTCCAACTTTTAAGTCTGAACTTAACGCTTCCCATGGGTGAGCAGATAATTGCTTTAATCCTAATTGGATTCTTGACTTGTTATCATCAAAGTCTAAGATTACAACATTTAATTTTTGATCTAATTCAACAACTTCGTTCGGGTGGTTGATACGAGACCAAGATAAATCAGTAATGTGAATTAATCCGTCAACACCTCCTAAGTCAACAAATACACCATAAGAAGTTACATTTTTAACAACTCCTTCTAATACTTGTCCTTTTTCTAATTGACCGATGATTTCACGTTTTTGATCTTCTAAATCAGCTTCGATTAATGCTTTGTGAGATACAACTACGTTCTTAAATTCGTGGTTAATCTTAACAACCTTGAATTCCATAGTCTTCTCAACATATTGATCGTAATCACGGATAGGCTTCACATCAATTTGAGAACCTGGTAAGAATGCTTCAATACCAAATACATCAACGATCATACCTCCACGAGTTCTACACTTAACAAAACCGTTAACGATTTCTCCAGTTTCGTGAGCGTTGTTAACACGATCCCAAGCTTTGATTACACGTGCTTTTTTGTGAGATAATACTAATTGACCAGTGCTATCTTCTCTCTTGTCAACTAATACCTCTACAGTATCTCCAACAGCTAAGTTAGGGTTGTAACGGAATTCGTTTAAAGAAATAACTCCTTCTGACTTAGAGTTGATATCGATAATCGCATCTCTATCAGTAATTCTTGTTACTAAACCTTCGATAACATCACGCTCGTTTACGAAACCTACAGTTCCTTCTAAAGCTTTTTCGAATTCTTTTAATTTAGCCTCATCAACTTCATCAATACCTTCTTCGTATTTGTGCCAATTAAATGTTGCTAAAAATTCTGCTGGATTTACAGCTTCTGCTGTGTTTTTTGTTTCTTCAGACATGTCTGAAAATAATTTTGTATCTTTTTGTTAGTCAGATTTTTAACGATACTAACGCCAAGAGAAATTAAACTTAATATAAATATAATTTGAAACCTTTCTAAATCCGTTCTCGTAAAAAGGCGTGCAAATGTACGGATTATTAATGAGTTAACCTAAAAAACAACATTGAAAAACGGAAAAACAAACAATTGTAAGACTATTTTTTAGTAAAGTAAATGACAAAGGTACTTTGAGGAGATTTTTTGTATTCTAAAATTCCTTTTAATTGATCTGTTAAAATATAAACTAACTGCATTCCTAAAGAGCGTGAAGTTTTAATATCAAATCCATCTGGAAGCCCAGCTCCACTATCAGTATATATCAATTTATATCCTTCCTCATCCTTCAATATCTCTAATGTTAATCGGTTTTCTTTTGTTTTAGTAAAAGCATATTTATATGAGTTTGTTATCAACTCATTTACAATCAACCCTAAATTAAAGGTTGTTTCTGCATCAAAAATTAAATTGCTTGGAATACTAATTTCTTTTTGCACTACAAGTTCCTTCTCTTTAATTGTTTCTTCAACAAACCCAATTAATTGAATAATATACTCTCCAATTCTAACATCTTCTAAAGATTCATTTCCATATAGTTTTTCATGAACTAAAGACATTGATTGTATCCTACTTTGACTATCAGATAAAGCATTAATAATGTTTTCATCCTCATATTCCCGTTTCTGCATGGCCAAAACCCCTGAAATCATTTGCATGTTATTTCTAATTCGATGATGAATTTCTTTAATCAGTGCTTTAATTTTAAACAAATTATGCTCTAACTCATTATTCTTAGAAACCACTACTGCATTTGCTTCTTGCAATTGTCTATTTAAGGATTCATTTTTTAAATATTGGTATAGTGCTAAAAAAATTAGAATACATAATATTCCATACCATATATATGAAACTCTAGATATCGTATGATTCGTAATTGGAGGTTGTTTATAGGCGCTTCCTATTTTTATTTGAAGGCCAAATAAATCGATAGTTGAATAAATAAAGGCTTCTTCAGCAACTTCAAAGTTTTTATAATATTCTTTATCTTTTACCTCATTAAAAATAGGAGAACCGTCGTAATAAGCCTCTCTTGTTAAGTCCGTTACTCCGTTCACTAAAAATTTGTGCACATAGAGGTCTTCGTTATGATTCTCGTAAAAATAATCTAGTAAATATTTTACATTAATTATAGGCGTTACATATCCTAAAATTTCATTTTTATTATTTCTTGCAGAAAAGTTAAAAGGAAAACCAGCCCACCCTTCTCTTAAATTAATGGGAGTAAATAATTTAATTTCCTTAGAGGTCATCAAATCATTCAATTCTTTGATTCTTTCTTTATTTCTAATATTCTTAACTGAAATCCCTTTAAGGTTTGATGGATCAATTCCTTTAGGAGTCACCACATATCTAAATACATGAGTAGTATCTATATAATTGATTAATAAAGAGTCGTTAAACTTTATTCCTCCAAGAAAATCGTTTAAATAACCTTGCAGTTGTATTTCAGTAGGAAACTCTTTGGTATTTTTTGTAAAGCTTTTAAATGAAGAAACCATTGAAGCGTATACTTCTATACCTGCCCTAGCTCTAGTTATTGCATTGGTATGTGCTTTATTTAATTGTCTATTTACCTTTTGTTCTTCTAACTTATTATAATCATTCAATAAGAGAAACAACAAAAACGCTCCAATCAATAAAACAAAAAATGTGGCTATATAATATTTTAAAACCCTTAACACCAAAATACTTTTAAAAGTGAAAATTTGTAGGTAATAATTATTTTAATAAATCTAAGTAGGTTCAGGCCACAAAGTAACTAAATAGATTTGATTTCAACCTTATACAAATTGTTAAAAACATCAAAAATTGGAGCTGCTTCTTTTTTACGAACAGAAATAGTATACTCACAGTCCAATTCTAATTTCTGATTTAGAATCGTAATACTTCGCTCTTTTATGATACGTTGTACTTTGTTCATCATATCATAACCAAACTTTAGTTTATAATGAACATCAATTGTTTTTTCAATAATATCAGACGCTTCCAAAGCTAATTGCGCAGAACTACGATACGCATTGATCAGCCCTCCTACTCCGAGCTTGGTTCCTCCAAAATAACGTACAGACACAATTAACACATTGGTTACATCAAATGCTTGTATTTGTCCATAAATTGGTTGTCCTGCCGAATTACTTGGCTCCCCATCATCATTGGCTCTAAATCTAATTTCTTCCGTACCCAATTGCCATGCATAACAATGGTGTCTAGCTGTATGGTGTAACTTTCGTAATTCTTCTAATCTCTCTTTTATATCTTCTTCAGAATTTACAGGAAAAGCATATCCAAAAAACTTACTATTTCGATCTTTAAACAGTGTTTCTTCTGAAGGTTTGGTTATTGTCTTGTATGTGTCTTTAATCTCACTCATTATGCCGAAGCTACTAATAAAATACTAATTATGGCTAATCCTATACCTACCCAATTCTTTTTGATAAGTCTTTCCTTAAAAAAAGCCAAGGCAAAAACTGTAGTTAAAACAACTATAGAAACGTTATTGATAGTAAAAAGTGTTGAACTTTCCATTCCCTCAGTTTGTAAGGCTTTAATTAAAAGTTCCATTGAGTAATAATTTGGAATTCCTAGAGCAATCCCTCCTAATACATTCTTCCAATGAAACTGAATCTTTTTATTTAAAAATTGCACTAAGACAATTAAACATCCTAAGAAAAATGCACAACCAAAAATAGTGGCTAAAAACATAGGCACTGCACCATCAGACACATAAGTAGTTTCTACATATTTCAATCCTGCATCTATACAACCAGAACCTACAAACAATAACAATGGTAGCAGTAAGTTTTTAAACTTTACTGGATTTGTATCACTCTTTGCAGATGATAAATATACTGCCACAAGTGCTAATAAAATCCCTAATAATTTAATGATACCAATACCTTCATTATAGGCTATAACACCAACAATAATTGGAATAACTACCGACATTTTTCCTGCTACAGAAGCTACTGACAATCCATTCTTTTGAGCGGTTAAACCCATGACATTAAAAACAGAAATAAACAGGATACCTAAACAAAATGCTCCAAAAAACCACGGTTGACTAGGCACTTCACTAATTGAAAGTGAAATATCTGAATTGAAAAAACCAAATGATAAAGCAATGGCGTAATTAACCACAATTGCTTGAAGTGTATTTATTTTAAATACATCAAACAATTTAAAGATCACAAAAAGTAAACTAGAAACTAGTACACTTAAAACTAAATAAATCACCCTAAAAACTCTTTTCTACTTAATAAATCAACTACATCTTCCTTTTCTGGATCATTATTCCATACATGAATACCTAATTCACTAGCTGTTGTTGTATTTTCAGCTGTATCATCAATAAAAATAGTTTCAGAAGCTTCTAAGTTATTTTCATTTAAAACAAATTCAAATATATCTGCATTAGGTTTACGCATTTTTATTTCATGAGATAAATAAAATTGCTCGAAACAATCTTTAAACTCATTATATAACTCCATTCCCCAATCATTTTGAATCCATGAAATATGCAATTCATTCGTATTGCTCAATAAGAAAAGTCTGTACTTCTTACTTGCCGCTAATTCTTTGATAAAAGCTAATCTTCTCAAAGGAAAGTCTAACAAAATTGCATTCCAAGCATCAATTAAATTCTCTTTTGAAATTTGAAACTTATCATGAAAGAAACCAACAAACTCTTCAGTAGAGATTAATCCCATTTCATATTGATAATACTGCTGCATCATTTCATCCGTAACTTCTGTCACTCCTAATTTTGCTAGTTCTTTATATGTTGCTTGCTTATCTAAATTGATGAATACATCACCATAATCAAAAATGATATTCTTAATCATTCCTATATATTTTTAAAATATCCTTATCTATTTTTTCTTCGGAAGTAGCTCCTATATTTAATAATGGGGCTTTAACTCCATTTTTAAATTCATTATTTCCTACAAACACGCGAGCTTCATCCCACAAGTTTGCATTGATAAAACTTTGGAGCGTTCGTGTTCCTCCTTCAATAATAACGGATTGAATTTTATGCTTTTGAAGCACATTACTAATCTGTTGTGCAATTTCCTTTTCAAAATCAATTTGCTCGTGATAAATACCTTCTGTGTTTTCCTTGCTCTTCTCTGTTAGAACAATAGTTTTCACTTTCCCATCTAAAACAGTAGCCGTATTCGATATTCTTAAACTTTTATCAAGTACTACTCGTATAGGATTAAGACCAGACCAACTTCTTACAGTTAAAGACGGATTATCTGCGATAACTGTGTTTGTCCCAACTAAAATTGCCTGTTCTTCTGCTCTCCATTTATGCACTAATTGCTGCGAATATTCATTAGATATCCATACCGGTTTTTGCTCATCTTTTTCTAAAGGAGCAACAAAACCATCTTTAGTTTCTGCCCATTTTAGTATAATATATGGACGCTTCTTATTTTGAACAGTAAAAAATCGCTTATGATGCTCAAAACATGCTGTTTCTAATACTCCAATAGTAACATTACAGCTAGCTTTTTCAAGTATTTCAACTCCTTTTCCTGCTACTAAACTATTGGTATCTATACATCCAATAACCACATTTGGAATTCCTTTTTCTACTATTAAATTAGCACAAGGAGGTGTTTTTCCAAAATGAGCACAAGGTTCTAAGGTTACATAAATAGTGGCTTCTTTAAGCAACTCTTTATTTTTTACAGAACGTATGGCGTTTACTTCCGCATGCGGACCGCCATATGGACTTGTATATCCTTCTCCAATAATGATATCATTATGAACTATTACCGCACCAACAGAAGGATTAGGTCTTGTCGTTCCAATTCCTTTCTTAGCAAGCTCTAAACAACGTTGTATGTATTTTTCGTGCTTCAAAAACTAGAATTTAATTTTAATATCTTCTGTTTTATCTACAGGATACACATGAGAAAACCCAAATACTTTGTAGCGCAAATCTCCTTTAAATTGAACTTTTATACTTTGATTTATCAAAGAGTTTAGCAAACCACCTAAGATTCCATTTTTGTTATTTGAAAAAACTTCTTTCGTAGGAATTACCACTTGTAACGGAATAGCAAACTCTTTTCTGGCCGGTACTTTAAACTCTTCTGAAGAAACCCTTGCCAATTCTGAACCATTTACAATTACCTTTATAGAATCTGTTGAAATTTTCCCTCCAATATCATTCGGGTTTTTAAAAAAAGCATTGGCAGATAGCTTAATAGTATCAGAAACAATAGACAATAACTTTACGTCATCTACCTTTATAAAATCAGGCTTTTGTTTTACAGAACAATTCCATAAAAACACCGCCATAAAAAAATACAATAACTTCTTCATTTAAATTCTCGTTTTTTGGTAATTTGCTCCTGCAAAAGTAGCACATTCCTATGACAACATCCGACTTTATAATCAGAGAAATAGAACAAAAAGATAATTTACAGCTTGCCAAGCTTATTCGTGAAGTTTTAGTTGAATTGGGAGTCCCTAAAGTAGGAACTGCCTATGAAGACAAAGCAACTGATGAAATGTTTGAAACCTACCAAAAAGAAAAGGCTGGTTATTTTGTTATTGAACATGAAGGTACAATTGTAGGAGGAGCTGGATATTCTCAATTGGATAATTACGAAGGGAACGTATGTGAATTTCAAAAAATGTACTTCTCTCCTGCCATTAGAGGAAAGGGATTGGGAAGTAAATTAATTGATTTTTGTTTAGAAAAAGCAAAGAAAGATGGATTTGATCAATGTTACCTAGAAACCATGCCTTATATGGAAGCAGCTAGAGCTTTGTATAAGAAAAACGGCTTTGTAAACCTCGACAAACCAATGGGAAATACCGGACATTATTCTTGTAATGTATGGATGTTAAAAGAGCTTTAAGAAGTATAAATCGCTATGAAAAAAATATACCTATTATTCTTTTTTATAATTATAAGTTGTAAAGAAAGACCTACTTATAATCCGTTTGA
The DNA here is from genome assembly GCF_947498805.1 of uncultured Tenacibaculum sp. Taxonomy (GTDB): domain Bacteria; phylum Bacteroidota; class Bacteroidia; order Flavobacteriales; family Flavobacteriaceae; genus Polaribacter. The sequence continues at coordinate 287,827 of NZ_CANMLT010000002.1, forward strand.
CAGTCAATACTCTCTTAATAAATACATTTTACTAGAAGATGGCATGGACACTGTTATAGATGGATGTGGTTATTATAGCTTACAATTTACAAACAAGAAATTCACCCCTAATTATCACTTCAACTTTGATGAAGGTGATAAAGTTTTAGCTAAAGGCTTTGAGTATAATATTGATACAATATTTTCTAAAACAGAAAACATTGACTCAATTAGAAATTTAGATTTTAGTTTAGAAAAATTGAATATTATTTTAAAACAATATCAAAAATGGGTTACTAAAACGGATGAGGGGTTAAAAATATTTCCAGAAGATTCTTCAAGAATTGAACAAATTGATAAGTTTGTAAGCTGGAAAAATGATTCCACATTTGTAAGAACTATTGGTTATTATAGTCGTCTAAAATGAATTTAAAACAATACAAAACCTACTTTACAGAACAACTTTCTGCTGTTTTTCCACAAACAGAAATAGACACCTTCTTCTTGTTTTTAATAGAAGAATATTTAGGACTGCAAAGAATCGATTTGGTAATGCAACCTAATTTCGAAATTTCTTCAGAAAAACAAGTCATTTTAAACCAGGCTTTGAGTAGACTTCTGAAAGAAGAACCTATTCAATATATCATTGGAAAAACAGAGTTTTACGGACTTCCTTTTAAGGTCAATAAAAACACCTTAATTCCAAGGCCAGAAACCGAAGAATTGGTCGCGTGGATTTTAAACGAAGTTTCTCAAGAAACTACATTGAATATCTTAGATATAGGCACAGGTACTGGCTGTATTCCTATTAGTATCAGCAAAAACTTAACAAATGCCAAGGTTAGCGCTATTGATGTTTCAGAAGAAGCTTTAAAAACTGCTAAAGAAAATGCATTGCTGAATCAGGTAGTAATTGACTTTTTACACGATGATATTTTAAAAGTCGATAATTTAAATGTCATTGCGCATAAAATGACGCAATCTTTAAATATTGAAAAGATTACTTCGTCGCAAACTCCTCGTAATGACGTATACTATGACATCATTGTTTCGAATCCGCCCTATGTACGAAACTTAGAGAAAGAGGAAATTAAAAACAATGTATTGGAGAATGAGCCCCATTTAGCCTTGTTTGTGGACGATCACAATCCCTTAATTTTTTACAAAAAGATAGCAGATTTAGCTAAAAAGTATTTAACAAAAGATGGATTGTTATTCTTTGAAATCAATCAATATTTAGGAAAAGAAACAGTAGCAATGCTAGAAAGTAAAGGGTTTACAAATATTGAGCTACGCAAAGATATCTTTGGAAATGATCGTATGATCAAGGCTAGTTTGTAATAGATAGCATGGTTTGCTTTAATCTTTTTATCAATTCATAAATCTCTTCTTCGTTATAACTTGCAAAACCAATTCGCATAGCATTATGACGCATTTCTGCCATGTCATAGCGCTTGTAATTCCCTATGGCTAATTGATACTGCTCTCCAGCTTCTTGTAACTCCTTCCAAGAATATTTTTTATCTAAAGTAACCCAAATTGCCATTCCTCCTTTAGGAATATCAAAACTAAAATAGTTACCTAATTCATCTTTTAAAAGCTTACAAAATAAATCGCGACGCTGTTGATACACTTTTAGTACTTTTCTAATATGCCTATCTAAATCACCAGACTTAATAAAATCAGCAAAAGTCAATTCTAATAAAGCATCTCCTTGCCTATCTACATAACCTCTTAGCTTTGCCGCTTCATCAACAAAATCTTTAGAAGCAATTAAATAGCCTATTCTAAAAACAGGAGCTACCGTTTTACAAACAGATCCTACATAGATAACATTACCACCAGTATCATGACTTGCTAAAGGCAATATAGGTGCATGATTATAATTAAAATCGTAGTCATAATCATCTTCAATAATGGCGAAATTATAGGTTCTTGACAATTGTAATAAATGAATTCGTCTTTGAGCGGATAAAGTAACCGTTGTAGGATGATGATGATGAGAAGTTACATAAACTGCTCTAATAGTTTCTTTTTGACATATACGTTCTAAATCATCTGTAACCAGTCCGCATTGATCTACTCTAACTCTCTTAAGTCTAGCTCCAGTATTCTTAAAGGTTAAATCAGCCGAGGCATAATTGGTCTCTCCTACCACGATCACATCCTTTGGTTTTAACAACAATTGAGAAGAAAGCCACATTCCCATTTGACTTCCTCGAGTAATTAAAATATTCTCCTTTGCTGTTTTTAAACCTCTCGATTGATTGAGATAATTTGCTAAAACTGCCCTCAAAGTATCATTTCCATAAGTAGAACCATAATCTAAGTGATGATAAGTACTTTTTCGAGAAGTTATTCTTCTATATGTCCTTGCAATTTCATCTAATGGAGTTAACCTACCATCCGAAGTTCCATCATTTATATAAATAACTCCTTCTTTCTTTTGAGTTAATTTATGTTCTAAAACAGGACTCTCATAAAAAGAAAACCCAGAACTAACCTGAGAAGATTCATAAGCTGCATCAACATAATCTTGTTGTTGAATCAAAGGTAAATCAGTATTTACAAAAGTTCCTTTTTTAGGAACACTCTCTACCCATCCCTGCAAAGCAAGTTCTTCATAGCTCGCAACTACTGTTTTTCTATGAATTTCTAAAACTTCTGCTAATTGTCGTGTACCAATAAGTTTGGTTCCTGTAGCCAATCTACCATCTCGTATTAAATTGATAAACTGATTTGATAGTTGTAAATACAAAGGTTCTTTTAGCTTTTTATCTAACGATATGGAAGTTTTATACGGAAACATCTGGACTATTTATTATTTTAATTCTGGACGAATAGAATAGTCCATAAAAGTACTACATTTGAAGCATAAAACTTCTAAAAATGACCAAAAAAGACCTACAAACGAGCGAATACAACGAGTACTATGGAAATTATATCAATCTAGTAGCTGCCGACACCGAACTAGTTGCTGGATTTGAAAAAGATGAAAAATATGTTGTTGACTTCTTTTCGAATGTTCCAGAAAACAAATTATTACATCGATATCAAGAAGGAAAATGGACGATCAAAGAAATTTTGCAGCATATTATAGATACAGAACGTATTTTCATGTACCGTTTCTTTAGAATTGCTAGAAACGATCAGTCTCCATTAATGGGTTTTGAACAAAACGATTATATAGAGCCTTCAGAAGCCAACAATAAATCATTAGAAGCGCTGTTAACGGAGTTTAAATTAACACGCCAATACTCTTTAAACCTCATTGCCAGCATTCCAGAAGAGCATCTGATAAATATGGGAACCGCAAGTAATGCAGCAGTATCAGCAAGAGCTTGTGCATATATATTATTAGGTCATAGTATGTGGCATATCAATATTATTAACGAACGCTATTTATAATGCTAGCGCTAAGACCAAATTGCGAACATTGTGGTATCGATTTACCCAATACTTCAACCGAAGCAATGATATGCTCTTTTGAATGTACTTATTGCAAAACCTGTGCTTTAGAAGTATTTGAAAATGTATGTCCGAGTTGTACAGGTAATTTTGTTCCAAGGCCTATAAGACCGCAGCAATATGTTCAAAAATACCCTGCTTCTACGAAAAGGGTCTACGATCCTAAAAATTTAGAAGAGAAAAGAGAATTAATTAATAGGATTAAAAATATTCCCCCAGAAACGAGATAATAACATGATAACCATAAAACAAGCCTCTACAAGTCATACAGAAACACTTGCACTATTAGGTAGAATTACCTATTCAGAATCTCATGGGCATTATATAAACAATGCCGAAGATTTATTTAACTATAACAATGAAGCCTTTTCCATAAAAAAGACACATGAGGAAATAGCAAGTGAAGAAAACATTTATTGGATTGCCTATGTAAATAACTTCCCTGTTGGTTATGCTAAATTGATTTTAAATCAAGTTAATGAACATATTACCGATCAAAATGTATGTAGGCTAGAAAGAATCTATGTTTTGGAAGAGTTTTTAGGAAGAAAAGTAGGGTTTCAATTATACGAAACGATCTTTAACAAAGCCAAAGAACTAGAGTTTAACCAGCTATGGCTTACCACATATATCAAAAATCAAAAAGCCATGAGGTTTTATGAGAAACTCGATTTCAAAAAAGTAGGTGATTATACTTTTTGGGTCAACGGAAAAGCTTTTGAAAACTTTATTTACGCAAAGGAACTCTAACCTTAATAAAAAAAACAATGCAAGAATACTCAAAATCAAAATTAAACCGAATTAAAAGAGGTCAAAATAGAGCTACATATGATATTGAAAGAATCAATACTATTTTAGATGCTGGATTTATTGGCTTTGTCAGCTATACCTATGAAGGAAAAGCTATTTCATTGCCTATGGCTTATGGAAGAAAAGACAACAAAATATACTTACACAGCTCACAAGCAAACAGAATGCTTTTAGCACTTTTAGATGCAGGTGAAATGAGCATGACCGTGATGCATTTAGATGCTCTAGTTCTAGCTCGTTCAGGATTACATCACTCTGTTAATTACCGCTCTGCTACCCTATTTGGAACTGTAAAGAAAATAGAAAATGATCAGGAAAAATCGGATGCTTTAGAATGTTTTATGGAACATATGATGCAAGGAAGATGGGACGAAATTAGGCCTATGCATCCACATGAATTGGACAGAACCTTAGTAGTAGAAATGACTATTAAATCGGCTTCTGCCAAAATAAGAGATGTTGGGGTAAATGATGAACCCGAAGATGAGAACTTACCTATTTGGGCAGGTTTAGTACCTCTTAAACAAGTAGCACAACCCCCTGTTTCTGACGATAAACTTCCTGAAGATATTGCTATTCCAACACATGTAATGAATTACTATCAAGCAAATCAATAATCAATAATTTTTGTAGTAAATTGGGGCTATGAAAAAATACGATGTTGTTATACTCACTAGCAAAAGTTATTTAACTATAAAAGAGGGTGATAACTATATTCAGAATGTAATAGATGAAGACAATTATGTACTTCAATCATTAGAAAAACAAGGCTTAAAAGTTATTCGCTTGTCTTGGGACGATACTAATTTTGATTGGAGCAGTACAAAATTCATACTATTTAGAACTACATGGGATTATTCTGAACGCTTTTCAGAATTTTCTAAATGGTTAGAAAAAGTAAGTCAACAAGCCATTTTATTAAACTCTGAAGCCATTATTCGATGGAACCTTGACAAACACTACTTACTCGATTTACAAAAAAATGGAGTACATATATGTGAATCTTATTTTATTGAAAAAGGAGCCTCAAAAACCCTTGAAGAACTTTCTACTCAATACAATTTACAAGAATTTGTAGTCAAACCATGCATCTCAGCAGGTTCTAGACATACCTATAAAATCAATTCAGAAAATATAGCAGCACATGAAGCTATATTTTCTGAGTTAATTTCTCAAGAAGCCATGATTATGCAACCCTTTCAATACAACATTGTTGAAAAAGGAGAAGTATCTTATATGGTTATGAATGGTAAATTTACTCATGCGGTATTGAAAAAAGCAAAATCTGGTGATTTTAGAGTACAAGACGATTTTGGTGGTTCTGTTCATGAGTACACTCCTACTCAACAAGAAATAACCTTTGCCGAAAAAGTAGTACAAGCATGCTTTGAGTCCCCTATTTACGCTCGTGTAGATGCTTTTATAGACAACAATAACCAATTGGCGCTTGCAGAGCTAGAATTGGTAGAACCAGAATTGTGGTTTAGAAATTACCCTAAAGCGGCAGATGAATTGGCTCACGGAATTAAAGAATTGACTCAGATATAAATGAAAAAACTATTTAAATTTTTAGGAATCTTATTACTATTGATAATTATAGTAATTGGAGCGGTTTATTTTATCAACAATGAAAAATTACCTGAAGGAAAACAGGGAGCTGAAGCAAATGCACTTGCTACTAAAATGCTTACTGCGCTAAACTTTGAAAACTATAAAAATACCGAAGTTTTAGAATGGTCCTTTAGAGGAACGCACCATTATAAATGGGTAAAAAGCGAAAATATGGTTATTGTTAAGTGGGATGATAAAGAAGTGCATTTATTCTTAAATCAACCTGATAATAATAAACTGTATACTACAGACAAACAACTTGTAAAAAACCCAGACGCTAACGTATTTAAAAAAGCGCAAGACTTCTTTAACAATGATTCTTTTTGGTTAGTTGCTCCTTTTAAAGTGTTCGATCCAGGTACAGAAAGAAGAATTGTACAGCACAATGGTAAAGACGCCTTATTAATCACTTATACTTCTGGTGGTACAACTCCTGGAGATTCTTATTTATGGATTCTAGATGATAATTTCAAACCTGTTTCTTACAAAATGTGGACACAAATTATTCCTATTGGTGGAATAGAAGCTACATGGGATCAATGGACCAAAACAGATGCCGGAATTGAACTACCAACACAACATACGCTTTCCTTGTTTGGCTTATCAATAGACATGGGTGACGTAAAAGCAATGAACACAAAAGCAGATATTGTTGCCAACCGTATTTTAAAAGCCATCAATCATGAGGCGTATAAAAACACACGCTTTTTAGAATGGAGCTTTGGAGGAAGACGTTCTTATAAATGGGATAAAACCAAACATATTGTAGATGTTTCTTGGGATTCAATTAGTGTGAACTTACATCCAAACAATTTAAATAAAAGTACCGTTTTTGTTCATGAACAACCATTAGAAAAAGCAGATACGAGTTTAGTAAATAGAGCAGAAAGATTGTTTAACAATGATTCTTTTTGGCTAGTTGCTCCTCATAAGCTATTTGAACCAGGCATTCTTCGATCTATTAAAATGGTGGATAATAAAGAAGCGTTATTGGTGAAGTATACCGTTGGAGGAACCACTCCAGGTGATTCGTATTTGTGGATTTTAGACAAAAATAATATCCCTATAAGTTATAAAATGTACGTACCTAGCATGAAAATGGAAGGAGTACCAGCAACTTGGCAAGATTGGATTACCACAGAAAGTGGCACTTTATTACCTACCAATCATACTTTTGAAAATGGAGGTAGTTTAAGTATGGGAACCGTAAAAGGATATAATTAAACATTGAACAAAGAAATACTACATACAGAAGTACAAGAATTTATCAATTCTAACTTAAAATCAGATATAAATAAGCTAATTCTTAAGGGAAGTCCTTTTGCAAACATTTCAATTCAAGAGTTGGCTAACCAAATTATAGCCAAGCAAAAGTCAGAAAAAAAGCTTCCTACATGGTTTGAGGCATCACATATTTACTATCCCCCTAAGTTAAGTATAGAGCAAACCTCTTCAGAACTTACGGCAGCATATAAAGCTCAACTGGTATCAGGAAATTCTATCATAGATATTACTGGAGGTTTTGGTATTGATGCCTACTATTTTTTTAAACAATTTAAAGAAGTTACGCATTGTGAAATCAATGAAGAACTTTCTACCATTGTTGCTTATAACTATGAGCAACTAAAAGCACATCATATTACAACAGTTGCAAAAAACGGGTTGGAATATTTAGATGAGAACCCACAGCAATATGATTGCATATATATTGACCCTTCCAGAAGAGATGATGTAAAAGGGAAAGTATTTTTATTAAAAGATTGCCTACCTAATGTTCCAGAAAACATTGATTTTTTATTTAGTAAATCAAACACCATACTTATCAAAAACTCCCCTGTTTTAGACATTAAGGGGACTATTGATGAACTTCGTTTTGTAAAAGAAATCCATATTGTAGGAGTTAAAAATGAAGTTAAAGAGCTGTTATTTTTGTTAGAAAAGGGATATGAAGGAGTGATACGCATTAAAACGATCAATCTTCAAAAGGAAGACGATCAAATATTTGATTTTGATTTTCAAGAAGAAGCCAGCGCTTCCTATTCCCTGCCCTTACACTACTTATATGAGCCGAATACTGCTATTTTAAAATCTGGAGGTTTCCATCAGGTAGCCCAAAAACTCCAAGTAGCTAAGCTTCATCAGCACTCACATTTATACACTTCTAATGAATATATTGATTTTCCTGGAAGAAGCTTTATCATTAAAAAAGTAATCCCTTTTGATAAAAAACAATTGAAAAAAGAGATTCCTAATTTAAAAGCAAATATTACCACGAGAAACTTTCCGATATCCGTAGCAGAAATTAGAAAGAAAACTAAATTAAAAGAAGGAGGTAATTTATATCTCTTTTTTACCACTAATTTAGAAAATAAACATATCATAATTATTTGTGAAAAATACATCCCATTAGCAATAAAACAATAATAAACACGTTATATCAGAGACTGAGAAGTCCCTATATCTGTTGTGTTTTATTTTAATTTAAGGGAAAAATAAAACGTCTGCGAAAAGCCTTGGAATTCCAAGGCTTTTCAAGTTATTGTATACTTTATTTCGTAAGTTTGTAGATATTGAAAATTCATGCAAACAAATCAATACGAAAGCATAAAAATTAAAGATAACCTAAGTGATAAAATATCAGATCATTTGGTTATTGAAGCACCTTTGCAAATCAATATTAATAAACAGCCCTATACCGTAGTAATGCGTACTCCTGGGAATGATATTGACTTGATAAGAGGTTTATTGTATGCCGAAGATATTTATAAAGGAAAAACTTCTTTTAGTTTCGAAATAGAAGAAGAAAAGAAAGATTTTTCAAGAATTATCAATATACAAATCCCTAAAGAACAATTAGGAAAAGGATATCTCAACAAAAGAACGCTACTCTCTGTTTCTTCCTGTGGTATTTGTGGTAAAAAAGAATTGGATGACATACAAATGTCTGGAGATTCTTTAATTAATACACATACCGTTACCCAAACTCAAATACAGCAAATGTTTACACAGTTAAGTTCACACCAAGAAACTTTTAAAGTTACAGGTGGAAGCCATGCTGCTGCTGTTTTCAATCATAACAATGAATTACTGGCTGTAAAAGAAGATATTGGAAGACACAATGCTGTCGACAAATGTATTGGAAATCTATTGCAAAACAAGGCTTTAAAAGAAACACAAGTTCTTTTAGTAAGCGGACGTGTTTCTTACGAGATTGTAAGCAAGGCTTTTTTTGCTAAAATTCCTATTATTGTAGCAGTATCTGCTTGTTCAACATTAGCAGTTGATTTTGCCAAAGAATTCGGTATTTGTTTAATCGGATTCAGTAGAGATACTAAAATGACTATATACGCTAATCCTCAATATATACACTATGAGCGATAAAAAAACACACGCCCAACCACCAGAAAAATTAACAGGAATCAAATTAACTGAAATTCCTAAATCTGCTGTAGGTGTAAAAGCAATAAAATCTGCATTAACCCATGTATCTGAAGAAGTTGGATTAGGAAAAGGAATTAGGTTATTAGCCAAAATCAATCAAAAAGAAGGATTTGATTGTCCTGGTTGTGCATGGCCAGATCCAGATGAAAAGCGTGCTTTTTTAGCAGAATATTGCGAGAATGGTGCAAAAGCTATTGCTGAAGAAGCTACTAAAAATAGAGTTTCTCCTATGTTTTTTACCACCCACTCCGTACAAGAAATGTCGGAATGGTCTGATTACGAGATAGGAAAAAGCGGACGTATTACACATCCCATGATTTTAAAAGAAGGAGCAACACACTACGAAGAAATTTCGTGGCAAGATGCTTTCAACTTAATAGGAAAAGAACTAAATGCTTTAGCTTCTCCAGACGAAGCCATTTTTTATACCTCTGGAAGAACTAGTAATGAAGCAGCTTATTTATATCAATTGTTTGTACGTCAGTTTGGTACTAATAACCTACCCGATTGTTCAAATATGTGTCATGAATCTAGTGGTGCAGGGTTATCTGAAACCTTGGGTATCGGAAAAGGTTCGGTTACTTTAGATGATTTTAATCATGCTGATTTGGTTATTGTTATGGGACAAAACCCAGGAACCAATCACCCGCGTATGCTTACCGCTTTAGGAGATACTAAAAAGCACGGTGGAAAAATCATTACTGTAAACCCATTACCAGAAGTTGGACTTTTACGCTATAATGATCCACAAAATCCATTAAAGTGGATTGGACCCGGTCAAAAACTAACCGATATTTTCTTACAGGTTAAAATTAATGGTGATGTAGCCTTGCTAAAAATCATCATGAAGCTTTTAATTGAAAAAGAAACTCAAAACCCAGGTACTGTATTCGATTTGGAATTTATCAAAGAGAAAACCCAAGGTTTTGATGCATTGATTGAAGATATTAATAGCTATACCATTGAAGAATTGTTACCACAAACTGGTTTAAGCCTTTCTGAAATCACAGAAGCTGCGGAGCTTATTGCTACTAGTAAGAACATTATTATTTGCTGGGCAATGGGACTTACCCAACATAAAAATGCAGTAGATAATATTCGTGAAGTGGTAAATTTATTATTGCTAAAAGGAAGTATTGGTAAAAAAGGTGCAGGAACTTGTCCGGTAAGAGGGCACTCTAATGTTCAAGGAGATAGAACCATGGGTATTTGGGAAAAACCTAAAGAAGGTTTCCTTAAAAACTTAGAAAAAGAATTCTCTTTTGAAGCACCTCGTAAGCACGGATATGATGTAGTAGCTGCTATTGAAGCAATGAAAGCTAAACAAGCCAAAGTTTTTATTGGTATGGGAGGTAATTTTATCTCTGCAACACCCGATACTGAATACACTGCCGAAGCTTTGCAAAATTGTGATTTAACTGTACATGTTTCTACTAAGTTAAATCGTAGCCATTTAATTCATGGTAAACAAGCCTTGATTTTACCTTGCTTAGGGCGTTCAGAAAAAGATATGCAAGCAACGGGAGAGCAATTTGTATCTGTAGAAAACTCTATGGGAGTAGTACATAAATCTAGCGGACATTTAAACCCTCTTTCAGATGCCTTATTAAGTGAACCAGCTATTGTTGCAGGTATGGCAGAAGCTACCCTTAAAGACTCAAAAGTTGCGTGGTCTGACTTAATAACCAACTACGACCTTATTAGAGATAAAATTGAAGCAACTATTGCTGGTTTTGACCAATACAACCAACGTGTTAGAGAAAAAGGAGGTTTTTATCTACCTAACAATGCTAGAGCGAATGACTTCTCTCCTACTCATACTGGAAAAGCAAACTTTACAGTAAATGAACCTTCTGATTTGTCTTTAGAGCAAGATCAATTTATGATGATGACTATTCGTACCCATGATCAGTACAATACTACTATTTATGGGTTAGATGATCGTTATAGAGGCGTTTTAAACGAGCGAAGAGTTGTTTTTATGAACCCTGATGATATGAAATCATTAGGTATCAATAAATTAGACAAAGTAGATTTAACAAGTTATTTTGAAGGTGAAGAACGCTTTGCTAACGGATTTTTAGCCATCCCTTATAGCATTCCTAAGCAATGTACAGCTACCTATTTCCCTGAGGCAAATGTCTTAGTACCAATAAGAAGCAAAGCACGTATAAGTCATACTCCTGCCTCTAAAACGGTAATTATTTCTGTTAAAAAAAGTTAAAATTAAAAAAAATTGTATTTTAGTCACCAGTAAACCTATTACTTAATCAAAACATAACGTTATTATGCCTTTTATAGAAGAAGAGAAGTTTAAGTTAATGCAAGAAGACTTCGATAATGCTAAATTAAAACGCGAAGAAGCAGAAGATGAGTTAACTAAAGTTCAAGACGACTTTAAATCATTTAAAAAGAAATCTAAAATTACTCCTATTCTATTTGGTATTTTATTTGGGTTGGCAGCAGCACTGGCATACTATTTTTACACGAATGGAGGTGGAACTATTTCTGATTCAGAAATCGCATCTATAAAAAAGAAAGAAGCTACTCGTGTACTTGATAGTATTCAAAGAGCACAAGCAAGAGCTAAAAGAAGTAACAAAGGAGGTAGTACTAATGATGATACAGCTTCTACAAGTACTGATAACGCTATGGATACTGCTACTTTTGAAGGAGATGTAGACAATGCTACTCAAGGAGAAACAGTATACTCTGTACAAGTAGGTGTATTTTCTGATAAGAAGTACCCATTACTTTCATCTTCGTACACCCCGGGAATTGCAGCACCAAATGGAAGCTATTTTAAATATTCATTAGGTTTATATTCCTCTTTAGCAGAAGCTAGAAAACTTCGTGGAGAATTGAGAAACATAGGATTTAAAGATGCCTTTGTAGCCTCTTATGTAAACGGAAAGAGACAAAAAATACATCACTAAAAATTTATGATATATTCAAATTTAAAAAGAGCACTCATGATAATCGGAATTATGAGTGTTCATTTTTTGTATGCGCAACAAGAAGTTCCTGAAAGAAAAACACAATTAGGCTTTGGTCAGGTAGATTTTTTATCTATTAAAATGCCAGGTAATGAGGCGAATATGGATTTCACCGGACTTCATTACAATTTAAAACTGAACGATTGGAGTTATGCTGGAGTTGGGTTTTATGGTGCCGTAGGAGGAATTCGTGGTGGATTCTTTACTCTAGGTGTCAATGCAGGAATTCAACAAAAGATTACCGATAACTTATTTATTGATACTGGTATTCACTTCGGAGGAGGTGGTGGTGCCTCAGCTCCAGATGGCGGTGGTGCATTTATACTCCCCCACTTTAACTTAGGATATGATTTTAAACATTTCTCTGCTACAGCAGGATATAGCTATATCAATTTCTTTGATGGAGGAACAATCAACAGCAGCCAATTGAATGTAGCGGTACAAATTCCGTTATCTTTTGAAACGACTCGTTTTAAGGATCGTGAAAAGTCATTTGCTATTGAAGATTTACAAACAACTTCTTGGAAAGCCAAAAGCAATCGTTTGTCTTTGTTAGTACATTTAAACAACCTATCGGTTACCAACGGATCTTATGAAGGAAGAACTATTCGTTTGGCTGGTTTTGAACTGAATTCTTATTTAACTGATGAATTCTTCTTTTTTGTGAAAGCAGATGGTGCTTATCATGGAATTAGAGCAGGATATATGGATATTTTCTTAGGAGGAGGGTATCATTTATCTATGAATAAAAACCGTACCAACATACTTGCTAAATTCGGTGTAGGTGCCGGAGGTGGCGGTGGTGTAGATACCAAAGGAGGTTTCTTAATTTACCCTGATTTATCTATCGAACAAAAGTTATTTGACAATGTATACGCCTCTATTAATAAAGGGTTTATGATGAGTCCAGACTCTCATTTTAAATCATCAACTTTTGGAATTGGATTAAAGTATTACGTTGATAAAGACGGAATCTTAGATGATAAAACTAGCTTTAGCCAAGGAAAATTTAAAGGTTTTGAAGCTATTATAAAACAAGATGTATATCTAAACGCAGCAAGAGATGGTGGATTTGAACAAAACATGCATCAAATATCACTACAAGTCAACTTTTTCCTAAACAAATACATCTATGGAGCTGGACAAACTTCCTTTGCCAATTTTGGTGATGCAGGAGCCTATGCTGAAGGAATTGTTGGTTTAGGAGTACAAACTAATAGTTTCTTTAACAATACAACCTCAGCTTTCTTACAGGTATTAGGAGGTGCTGCCGGTGGTGGTGGTATTAGTACAGGACAAGGACTAATTGTAAAGCCAAGCGCTGGTATAACTCATAAACTCACCAACAACTTACATCTAAGAGGTGGATTAGGGTATGTAAAAGCTCGTGGCGGTGGATTAAGTAGTACCTTTATCAACTTTGGAGTGAATTATAATTTCTCATTCTTAAGCGTTAAAAAGTAAGAACATAAAATAATAACATATATAAAAAAGAGGGACTCAATCAGTTCCTCTTTTTTTATACTATGAGTTTGTGTTATAAAACGAACATTATTCTAAAAACGAACATTATTCTCATAAGGTGTAATGGATGTTTAGTAAACTACCTTTCAGAATTTTCTACAAAAAAAACCATTGGCTAATATGTAATTTGTCATGTTTGGATTTCTTACATAACATCTTGCTTGTTCTTTTAACTTCAAACTATCGGGTATGATTTTAATAAGTTCTTCTTTATCTATGAACTTGTTTTTAAAGTCTATTTTATCAAAAACAACAATTGGATATTTGTTCTTATATAAACACCAGCCATTGGGTTTTATTTCCCTAAATGTTGCTCCTTTTTCACTTTCGTTTTCCAGATCAATATCAAAACTATTAACATGAGGAAATTGTATCAATGTCAAAACAGTATCCTTATCTTTTTTTCTTAAATACATATGATATGATGGATGAGACAAAAAAGATGGACCTACATCCATTGGAGTATCTTCTATATACTTCTCTACCACCCTATTTAACTCCTGTTTAAAAACATGCTGTTCTTTAGGTTTTACATTTTGACAACAAAAAAACAACGGACTTAATGCAAAAAGAAGTACTACAGCACACTTTTGTATAACATATTGATTCTTAATTTTCATAGCCCCATATAAAAATAACATACACCAAAACCGATATAAAAAGGCTAACTAAAACGTCTATAAGTGTAAATCTTCCTTTTTCAACATATGTATATATGCCATAGCATATAAACAGCATAAATACTAGTATCTTTTTCCTCTTTATTCGCATTATTTATTTGACTTTTCTATAAATTATTCAACCTTTCTACTCATTAAAAACACTCTAATATTTTTATGGTAAATTATTAAGATACATTAATGATTAGATATTCAATAGCAATTTAGTTTAAAGCCCTAAAGTAATAAATTATTTTTTTGAGTATTTCTATTACAAAATAATAAAATCCGTATTTTCGTTCCTTAAAAGAACTGCTATAATTTCTAATAATATTTAAAAAATTGTATTGAGCATATTACATGCCTATTCTTGAAAAGTTAGCTATGAAAAATTCAAAAAAAGTCATATTTCTTTTATTGGTTATTTTATGTAATGCTTTTGTCTATGCACAAGATTTTCATATTAATTCCAAGTCGGAGAAAATTGAAGTTAAAAACGATTCTTCTTTTATAAGAGAAGTAACTATACAGTTCTCTAAAAGCGAAGAACTTCGCTTATACCCTATTTTATTTGATACTGAGTTAGAAAAAGTTTTTAATATTAAACTTTATCGAAAGAAGAAAAACCGATTAAAAGAATTAGATCTTGGAAAAGTTATTGAGGAAAATGTTGAATTAGAATATATAGCAAGTAAAAGCGTAAAAATTGTTACGATTCCAGAAAACGAAGATATATATTTAAGATATTCAATTAGTTGTAATGAGTTAATGTATTTATCTAGCCTAAGATTTTTTTCTTATGAAACCATTGACTCTTTAAAATATCAAATCAAAATACCTAATACCTTTGATTTAGCTTATAAAATTATAGAGAAAGACTCTTTAGACTATTTCTCTATAGATTCTATAAAAAATGTCAATAGTTCTATATGGAATATCAAAACCACTCCTAAAAAAGTTGTTCATAATCCATTACAATTATTTGGTATCTATAAGAACTTAAAGGTTCCATTAATGCAAACGTTAATAGTACCAAGTCAACACAGCAAAAAGCCTTTGGAGTACATGAATAATTGGTACTATCAAAACCTTAGGCTAAAAAGAGGTTTAAATTATGCTTCTAAACTTAAAATAGACGAATTAACAGCTGGTGTTGATGATAAAAGAGAACTTATAAAAATACTTTATAACTACGTTCAAAATAACTTTAAGTATGTAGCAATTGAAATTGGAATGGGTGCCTTTATTCCGTCTCATGCAAATGAAGTTTTTGCAAATAAGCAAGGAGATTGCAAAGATCTTTCTAATTTTTTATCTGAAGCTTTAAATTATAAAGGCGTTAAAAGTGATATTGCTTTAGCAGCAACCTTTGATCATCTTAGCGATTGTGATTTCCCCTCATTAAGTGCTGCTAATCATGTAATATGTGTTGCTTATATAGATGATAAAGAAATTTTGTTAGACCCAACTGATCCTATTCATAGACAAGAAACACCTATTCAAAGTTTACAAGGACGTACCGTATTAGTCGTTAACTCAAATGGTGGAAAGCCGTTAGAAGTAGAACAATTCTCTCCTCAACAAAACAGCATCATATATCAATTATACTTAACCACAGATTCGGAAAAAATGTTGTTAAATGGATCATTTGATATAAAGTATTCTGGTATTTCAGATAATTTCTTACAAAGAGCTTTGAAAACTTTATCAAAGAAGAAATTTGAAAGTATTATACAGCCCTATTTTGAACAAATATTAGGAAATCAATCTATTTCTAATTTAACTACATCGAACAAACAAGAAAATCTTAGTTTTAAAGGAGACCTTACAATTAGTGGTAAAACTTTTAATGACGGACTAACGAAATATTTATTTCCTGATTTTTTACCAAAGCTAATTGAAACCGAAAATAGAGAAAGCTTGTTAGATGGTACAAATGTAAAATATCCCTTTCAAAAGAAAGTTATCGCGCAAATTAAACTGGATGAACCAATTGAAAATTTCGAACCAAAAGAATTTGCTTACAAAGAAAAAGGAATGTCTTTGCTTTTTAAAATCAGTTACATTTCAGATTTAGAAATCCAATTAGAGTATGACTTTATTTTTGACTACATCTTTATAAATAAAGAAAACATAGATAACACGAACAAGATCTTACAATCATTCAAAAAGATAATCAATGAACCAATTCTACTTAAGAAAAAGAAAGTTTAGTTTTCTTCTTTTATCTGTTTCTATACTTTTTTTTAGTTTCATAGGAATAAATGAAATACAGGATAGTTTTTCTAGCTTATGTAAAAATGCAGATGCATATTACTTGCATTCTTATACAGATGTAACCTATCAAAAAAACTGGGCCAAGTATAAAAAATATATTTCAATAGACTATAAGTTAGTGGTCAACAATACCAGTGGTGTAGAAAATTATGCCTTTTTAAACTTGTCTGAATATGAAAGCAATCATATTAAACAGATAGATGTTAAAACTTTAAAAGCTGATGGTACTTCGGTAAAATTAGATTCGAGTTTAGTTTTTAAGAAAAAAGGTAAAAAGAAGAAATTCGGAGCTATAAATTACCCTATTCCAGCAGTAGAACCTGGAGATACCATTGCTGTATCTTATGTGTATTATGAATACGTTAGAAAGACAAATCTATCAAGCTATGTAAGTCTACATAACAGTTTACCTAGTAAAAATTCTCAATATACTATTCAAGCCCCCCCAAGTGTAAAAGTAAGATACAAACCTTATAATGGTTTTATAGAACCCAAAGTTATTGCAAATGATTCTATTCTATACCTATCGTTCTCTATGGATAAATTAAAGGGATACAAAGAGAATAAATACAGTTGTTTTTCTTGTGAATTACCTTATTTGTATTACGCCTTAGAAAATAAAGAAAATAAACTAAGAACATGGCAACATGTATATAATGAGGAGTTTAATACATTAACACAACCACTTAATCTTGACTATCATAGAGCTTCTTATTACAAACGTTGGAAAAGAAGAGTAATAGGAGAAGCTAAAGACAGTTCTAAGTATTATAAATTTAACTTACTATATAACGAAGTTCTAAACAACTTTGAAATAAACCCTATTGTACCAAGTGAATTAATTAAATCAAGTGGTTATTTTTTAAAGGAAAAGAAATTTGACCCATTAAGTATTAGAAGATTTTACAGACAAATTCTAGAAGACTTAGAAATAAATTACTGGGCTGTTTTTGCCAAAAGTAAACGCGCTGGTAATATTGATCCTACGTATATTAGAAAAGGAGAATTTGATCACATCTTTTTTGCGATGGAAAATGAAAATGGGAATCTAAATCTGTTATATCCGCATAGTGAAAATTTAAAATATCGAATTGATGAAATTCCTACATCTATTTACAACACCAAAGCCATTTTAGTTAAACGAAAATCAAACCTAAAAAAGACAAAAAAAGAAAAGTTTATATCGAGAGACTTTAAATTGGCCAAAGAAGATTCTGTATCAACAGGACAAATAGTACTGCCTGGTATGAATCCTACTCATAATAAAGTGAGTCAAAGGGTTTATTGTAAGGTTAATAAGACAAATAAAAAGACCTCTTTTAAATCTCAACTTAGAATCTCTGGAGGACTATCTACAGAATTAAGAGATTTTTTTAGTTTGATGAGTAAAGATAAAGAAGCTAGCAACTATTATAATGCTTTATCTGAATTTGAAGGAGATAATAAAGCCCTAGAAATAGATTCTGTTATCAATACAAGATTATCTCCTAAAAAACCATTCTCTTTTATTATAAACTCTAGTGGAGAGGTTAAAAATGCAATTACCCATATTAACGATAGTTTAGTAAGTTTATCATTAGATAAACTAATCAATCACAATCAAGTTGAAACGCCTTTAGAAAATTCAGATTTAAACTACTACTTAGACTATACCTTTTCAGATGATATGATCTTTCATCTAGATTTTGATTCTAAAATTGAAGTTTTAGGTATTGAAAATGGAAATATAGAGTTTAAAAATGATTATGGTGAATATGTTTTTCAAATTAGTAAAAACAAGGCTAATCAACTTAAGTTTAAATCTTTATATAAGATAAAAAAGAATGTCATTTTAAAGGAGAATTACTCAGAGTTAAAACAACTCAATAACGAAGTTAGAAAAGCAAAAAATAAAAGGTTCGTTATTAAACTAAAATCCTAAATTACTAGTTATAATCGGCTAGTGTTAGAACTAAAATATTTTTCTATAAAAAAGAAGATGGATTCATTTCGTGCGGTAGCTGGGGATTCTTGAGAAATCTGGGAGATTTAGTTAAACTACAAGCCTGTATTAATTGTACTATGCTATTGTAGTCTTCTGTCTACAGTACTGTAGTATGTTGTCTACGCAACTGTAGAAATTAATATACTATTTATCTACGGCTTCATATACTACTATCTGTTGTCTTCATATACCACTCTCTAAAATGTTAGAGGGTAGCATCTAATATTTCAGATAATACTTTTACCTACCAACTCGAATAATTAGAATTATTTGATATACATCTTATAAAAAACAAAAAGATGGATTTACATCCATCTTCTTGCTTGTTTTGGTTATTGTTTACTATTACGCAAAATTCTTCCTCATTAAAACTGTAAAGTTCCAATTTCAATATAGTCTTCCTTTTTATCAAGTTTTACTATAATCGTTTCTCTTTTCTCTTTTTTCCTACCGTAATTGGTAAACATTGTAACTTTCAAAATTGGAGGTCCAGATATTTTTTGGAGATTATCAGCATAATAGTCAATCATAACTTTATATCTTCCTTTTATCGCTTTTTTAAGCATAAATTCTTCTGGTCCATATCCATCAGTCATGTCTAATGACATTCTTCCTCCTATTTCTGTTTCTATGTTCTTATAAGAGGCTTTTTCCTCTTTTGGATCAACTACCCATAAATCCAAATCAGTATCATTATGATTCCAATCTACAACAATACGTATATCAACAGGCATGGATTTAAAAAGCTTTTTTTGATGCTTATCTAATCTTAACTTGCTTCTATACTTAGACACTAACCTTGTTAGCTCTACAAATACCACCGCTTCTATACCATCAAATCGTTCTTCTTCATCTTTTTTTATAAGATCTCCATTATAAATTTTATAAAGCAAATCAAAACTATCTTGATAATTTCCCGCTAGTTCATAAGCTAAAGCTAAATCTCTATAGGACTGAGGTTCTTCAGGTCTTAACTCTAAAACTCTTTTATAAATGTATTTTGCTAAATCATACTCCTTAAAATACTCCAACTTATACGCTAATGCCTTTAGAAGTTCATAATTATCTAAATCTATCTCTATTAAATTTGTCAATACTCTAATAGCCATTTCTTTTGCTCCCCTTTGATCAAAGAAATCAGCTACATCTATATAAAACATTGGACTATTAGAATAATGATCCCTGATTTCTAAATACCTATCGTAGGCAGATACAACAGAAGTTTCTTTTTCTAGAACTTCCAAATAGGGAACTTCAGGATTCCATGCCTTTAATTCTATTCTTTGTTCAATTAACAGATTTAAACGTTCTATTTCTTTTTTATGAGTTATTAATCCCTTTTTGGTAGTAAAAATAATGATTCCATTTCTGGCTTTTTCCCCATAAAGCTTTACCGCATCAATTGGTTTTATAACTTGAACAGAAGCTATTTCATTAGGCTTAAGTTGTTCAATAACCTTCTTATTTGCAGGAATTCCATTGACTATATACATTATTGCCTCTTGATATATATTATTCCCTCTTACAACCGTATTTTCATTTTCAGAACTATTTTGAGCAACAACAACACCTGATGTTAATCCTTCATTAGATTTAATAGCAACACTACCAGTATAACTTCTTACTTGTCTTGAACCATAAGCTACCACCACTACTTCATCTAATACGTTATCCTCTTCTAATTCTATATCTAATATATTCCTATTGCTAACAACAGCCTCTTCAGTTACACATCCCACAAAAGAAAAAACTAAAACTTCATCTTTTTCAACATTAATTGTGTATTTACCATCAAAATCTGTTTCTGTTCCTCTTCTTGTTCCTTTTACCCAAACATTAACGCCAGGTAAAGGACCTGAAGAATCTTTAACAATACCTCTTACAACGTTTTTAGAATAATCAATATCAGAGACTAATGTATTTTCTTCTGAATCATTATCTGTTTTCTCTATTGAATTATCGGCATTAGAATCATTGTTAACGGCATTATCATTAGAATTACTAGTGTTTGTATTATTTGAAGAAGCTATTACTGTTTGGTTCCTAGAAATGTTGCTAGTACTAGAAGTTTGACTTATTCTCTTATTCTTTACCTTTTTTAAAGGATAAGTTTCATTATACCAATCTGTAACTTCTTTATATTGATCAAAGATATCTTCTCTTCTCAATTCAAAGTCTTCTCTTTTGGAAATTTGATCTTCTTCTCTTTCTCTTAACAGTGCTTTGTATTGTCTTCTTAGTTCTTTTGGCGGTTCTATTTTATATTTTACATAATCCTGAATTCTATCTAAAATTAGCATTGATGTGTAATCTGTGATTAATTGATACTGTTTAGCTAAAGAAATAATTGCTTTTTTATTTTCTTCCTTATCTACACTTAAATATTTTAATTTTTCTTTTGCCCAAAGTCTTTTAACCTGACTTGATTTCTTAGATCTATCTAAATCAATAGAAATTTCCTTTATTATCTCATCTTGATACCCAAATATTAATTTGATTGTAGACTTTCTTTTAAACCTACCCGAAATCACAAAATCATTCATAATATTTACGCTATTTTTTGGATATACCTCTTCTAAACTGGAAGTACTTTGATACCCTAAAAACTGTAATACTTCTCTCTTTAATAACTTAAATGCTTCATTGCTATCAAGTTTTCCTAAATTTATATACACACCTCCTAGATTAGTTGCAATGGTATTTAATAAGAAATGATCAGCAGAGATTAATGAGTTGATCGTGTAAATTGTTTTACTCTTTAACCTTTTTATACTTCCTAAATTCGTTAATCCATCTGAAAATAAAAGTACCTCTTTAGCATCTAGAGGTATGGTTTTTAGTATTTCTAAATTGGTTCCACCATCATAAGTTTGAGCTAGTATTTCTTTTTTGACTATATCCCAATTACCTTCAGATATGTTGAATTTTTTCTTGTTAACTATAGCATTATTAAAAGAAACAAACTCAACTTCTACATTTTTCAAATAACTAAAATACTTACTCAAAAGTTCTAGTTCTTTTGTTAAGATTTTATTTCTCATTGAAAAAGAAGCATCCCAAAGTATACATATCTTTTCAGGCTTTTTCTTATCGCGAAATTGATTCTTAAACTTTACAGAAGTATAAAAATAATCTCTATAGGTTAATGTTTTTTCTGTCTCGAAAGAACTTGCTATGATTACTTTAATTGGTTCTTGAGGTTTTACATTCTTTTGTACTATAGAAGCGTTTACAACATTCCCTTTTCTTATAAAATTTGGGTTTTTAGATAATTCACTTACTACTTTTATTTTATCGGATTTGGAGATCCCGTAAACAAAAATATCTATCGATATAAAATCTATTGTCTGTTTAAATCCTAATGGTAGATTATAAACTAACTTATTCTTATTGCTTGAAAGCTTTTCTTCATAAGTTAAAACAACTCTTTTAGTCGCTTTAGGTAAAATTGGATACACTCTTGCTTTATAATTATTTCCCTTAGTTTTTTCTAAGAGTGCTGGATCAATGTTTTGTCTAATAGTTGTTTCATAAGCAACACGTGCTAGTTCTTTTTCAACCACCACAGCTTCTCTTAAATTTCCATTTAGCTCCATGGCAAACTTATAAACCGACTGTCCTTCTCCTAAAGGAAATGAGAGTTCACCTTCCAGTGTCCTATCCAATCCGTTATAAAATTCCATGTCATAGGTGGTCGTTGCATAATCTCCAGTAATTTCTGTCTTTACTTTTAAACTTGATAACTTTAGTTGCTCACCATTTTGTAAAGTGATTTTTGGAGTGTTTTGAGAATAAAGTCCAAGGCTTATTAATAAGAAATTGATGAATAGTAGTTTTTTCATAGTATAGGCTTTAATATTAAGTAAAACTCAATATTTATACTAAAAAATAAAACCAGTAATGAGGGTAACTACCTTTTTATTGAGGGAAGCTATCTAATCCTTAAGTTCTAAACAACACATTACTTTAAAGTTATTTTATAATCATATTATGCTTCAATGAATCCTTGTAAAATTAAGAGACATAAAATTATTAATGATTTTTAAATCCACCTATAAAATATTTCTAATAAAAATACCTAAATATAGGTACCTACCCATAACTTAATATTGTTAAATTGCATATCAAAACAACAGATTATGAGAAACTTATACTTTATTTTACTAAGCCTATTTTCACTATATAGTTTTGGTCAAGAAACTTTTTATAAAAACTATAAAATCAGAAATTTCATAGATTTCTTAGATGATGGTAAAAACACCTATGACTACGCTAATCTGACTAAAGATCAAAAATCTAAAGTCAAATTTCTTTCAAGAGAGAAGTGCTTTATTTATAACTCTTTAAATTCATCTCAAAAGGCAACAATAGATAAGAAACTACAATTAGTTAAGGATGGAGTTTTAATTGAAGTTAAGTTAAATGATTGCTCTGGTAATGAAATTATTATAAACAAATCTAATATTGATAAGCCCGAAATATATAAGTTGATAGGACAAACTTTGACCGTTAGAGCTAAAACATTTGGAAGCAATAAACATAATAATGATGTATATAAAGCGGGACTTCTGATGGAGAAGAATAAACTTTATGTAAACCTATGGCCTTTTAAAGAAAATACTGCTTCCAATGAACAAGGAGATTCAGGGATTACTAAAAACGTAAGTGATAATGAAACTAACCCTAAAAAAATTGATAATATAAATTTTAAAGAGGATAAAAATCTGAATGTCAATAAAGAAACAAGAGTACCATTATTTTATGAAATTCCAGACGACCATACGGCTATATTTAGGTTTACAGAACTTAGTGTTAATGCTATTACAATCCCTATAAAATATAGATTTAGAACTACTCGTGATGCATTAGTAACTAACCAAAATAATGTAGTTGAAGAAGTAAAGGTAAAAAGTGAAGAGTTTAGTACATCTTTCAATGTGGCTCTATTTGGTGGGTATAGTTGGGGTAAAACAAAATTTACCCATCGAAAAAAAATTGGTAACAGAGTAAAAACCCATAAAAATACTATCGGAGTATTTTTAGGTTCTAGCGTTGTAGAACTTAACAGCTCTAATACTAATATTACTTTAAATCAACCGCAAAGTGATCGAGAAGGTACAATTGGAACTTTAAGTTTTGGGGTTGGTTGGGTTAAAAGCTGGAACAAAATAAGCTTAGGTCTTTTTTATGGAGTAGATAAAGGTGTTGGCCGAGTTTCTGAGAATTGGATCTACAATGGTAGTGGTTGGTTCGGGTTTGGTTTAGGTTATGACCTTTTTAAGTTGTAACAATACCAGAAACTTAAGTATTTGACAAAATTTTGAACTCAATAGTTTCCTAAACATTTTCTAGACATTCTTGAATATAATAATAAATAAACATTATGATTTCAGAGAACATTCACTATTCCATAATTATTGTATGTAGACCTGACCTAGTAGGTGATAGTTAATGTTCTCTGATTTATGTTAGTTTCTTGTAAGCACTATTAATACGCATCTATATCTATAATAAAACGTATTGGTCTAAAGTCTTGCACAGCCTCGAAGGTGTTTTTAATTTTTTGAAGTTGTTCCTTTGTTTTTGCCAAAGACTGTTTTGGAGGAATTTTAACAATCAAGTTTTTAATATACTGATTTCGTATACGTGCTACTGCCGGTGCTGAGGGCCCTAATACATGTTCTCCAAACACATTCTGTAAAGATTTTGCCAACCAATGAATTCCCGTATCTACGCGTGTATAATCTTTATGCTTTAAGGTAATTTTTATCAGTCGATAATATGGTGGATAATGAAACTGCCAACGGTCTTGTAACTGTTCTTTATACATTTCAGTATAGCTATTGGTAGATACTTGCTGTAGTATTTGGTGGTACGGATTAAAGGTTTGTATCGCTACATTTCCTTGTTTCTTAGTACGCCCTGCCCTACCGGATACTTGTAACATCAATTGAAAAGCACGTTCATGTGCTCTAAAATCAGGAAAATTAAGCATGGAATCTGCATTTAGAATCCCTACCAAAGAAACATTTTCAAAATCCAATCCTTTAGATAACATTTGTGTTCCTACCAAGATATCTATTTCTTGTGCTTCAAAGGCTCCAATAATCTTTTCATACCCATACTTCCCCCGAGTGGTATCCAAGTCCATACGACCGATATTATGATTTGGAAATAACTCTTTTAATTCCAATTCTATCTGTTCGGTACCAAAACCTTTGGTATCTAATGTAGAACTTCCACAGGCACCACAACTGGTAGGCATTGCACGTTGGTAATGACAGTAATGGCACTTTAGCTCACCTCTAAACTTATGATAGGTTAAACTTACATCACAATTCGGACATTGCGGAGAAACCCCACAAGTAGTACATTCTACTACCGGTGAAAATCCACGTCTGTTTTGAAATAGAATGATCTGTTCCTTTTCTTCCAAAGCTTCTTTCATCATAGTCAACAAACGATCAGAGAAGTGTCCGGTCATTCGTTTTTTACGTTGCTTTTCTTTGATATCTATCAATTCTATTTTGGGTAACTGAATATTTCCAAAACGTCGCTTTAGTTCTACAAAACCATATTTTTGTTGCTCTGCGTTATAATAACTCTCTAATGATGGTGTAGCAGAACCTAACAATACTTTTGCCTTATGCAAATGTCCTAATACTACTGCCGCATCACGAGCATTGTACCGTGGTGAAGGTTCAAACTGTTTATAAGACGTTTCATGCTCTTCATCAATCACAATCAAGCCTAAATTAGAAAAAGGTAAAAATGCCGAAGACCTTGCTCCTAGTATAATTTGCGCTTTTGGTTTATTTTCAAGTACATTATTCCATACCTCTACACGTTCATTCATAGAGTACTTAGAATGAAACACAGAAATAAAATTTCCGAAGTAATTCTGCAAGCGTGTTATAATCTGAGTAGTTAAGGCAATTTCAGGAAGTAAAAACAATACCTGTCTTCCTTCAGCAATTACTTCTTTGATTAATTTTACATAAATCTCTGTTTTACCAGAGCCCGTAACCCCATGTAATAAGGTAACATTTTGTGTTTCAAAAGAAGTTTTAATTCCTTCAAAAGCATCTTGCTGAAACTCATTCAGTTCTTTTATTTGATTGGTTTCTCCTTGATAACTAATTCGATCTGTTTGGATATGATAAAACTCAAAAATTTCTTTATCAACCAAAGCTTTTAAAATAGAGGAAGAAACTCCGGATTGTTCTTCTAAGTCTTTTGCTTTTATAGGCTTTTTAGCTGCATTTAACTGAAAGAAAGTCATCACAGCATCTCGTTGCTTTTTTGCCCGAGAAAGTTGCTCTAATAAGTCTTGTAGTCCTTCATTAGAATTGTATATAGCATTTAAACGTACATACTTAACCAATTTTGGTTTGTACGTCTCATAAATTTCTTCTTTGATGTAAATAGCACTTTTTTCAATAAGCGCATTGATGATAGGCAATACTGTTTTTTTACCTAAAATATCAGAAACCTGATGAATGGTTAGTTGTGAATGATGTTGTAAAGCTTCAAAAATCAAAAACTCATCGTCTGTCAATATAGATTCCTCAACAAAAGCTTCATTCTTATAAATAATAGTTTCACTTTCTAACATAAACGCAGAAGGTAGTGCCGCTCTATATACATCTCCTAAAGAACACATATAGTAACTCGCTATCCATTGCCAATGTTGTAATTGTTGCGCATTTACAATGGGGGTATCATCTAAAATCTGATGAATATCCTTCGCCTCATACAAGTCTGGAGCATTTTGGTGAATATTAAACACCAATGCCGTATAAATTTTACTTTTACCAAAAGAAACTGCCACACGCATTCCTTTTTGTAAGAATGATGCTTCCTCCTTGGTTACCGCATAGGTAAACGTTTTTTGTAAAGGGATAGGTAGTATGACGTCTATAAAGTAAATAAGAAGTGTATTTTGAACAACATCAAAACTACATAAAATTCACTACATTGTAAACAGAAAAACCAAGCTATTTATGACTTCATTAGAATGGAAAAACAAAGGTAAATTCTTAAGTGTTCAAAATCAGCAAGTTTTTGTGATTGATGAAGGCACGTCAGATAATACTATGGTTATTCTTCATGGCTATCCTACCTCCTCTTATGATTATTACAAAGTACTTCCAGAGCTGACAAAACATTACAGAGTTATTATTCATGATCATTTAGGTTTTGGTTTTTCCGACAAACCTTTACACTATTCCTATTCTTTAATTGAACAAGCAGATACTGCTTTACTCCTATGGAAACAATTAGGTCTAAAAAATGTTACGCTACTCGCTCATGATTATGGAACTAGTGTTGCCACAGAGATTATTGCTAGACATAATAAGCAGTTATTAGATATTAATATTGATAAGTTGATACTTTGTAACGGAAGTATGCATATTGAATTGGCGAAACTAAGGACTATTCAAAAATTATTAAAGAATAAGATTACTGGAAAATGGGTAGGTAAATTGGCGAATCAATTTATCTTCAATAGAAACATTCGTAAAATTTATTTTGATAGCTCTAAAGTGAGTCAACATGAACTTGATGAAATGTGGTTTCAAATAAATCATAACAACGGAAGAAAGGTTATTCATTTATTAAGTAATTATATAAATGAGCGTTATTTCTTTTGGAATCGTTGGATTGGTGGTTTAAAAGAAACTCAAGTACCAACAAAAATTGTTTGGGCTACTCATGATCCTATTGCAGTAAAGGACATAGCAGAGCAATTACACAAAGAAATCCCTAATAATGAATTGATTTGGTTAGAAAATTCTGGTCATTTTCCAATGCTAGAAAGTCCTAAAAAATGGGTTCAAAAGATTATCGGTTCATAAATTAATGTTAAGAAGCGTTAATATTTAAGTGTCTTTTTTTCTTAAAATTCTTAAACTCTGTTAAATCAAGTTAAGCTTTTATTAAACTATTGATTTGAGTGAAACATAATGTCATAGTGGATAGTCTTATAGATAAAACCATAACATTATAAAACTCTAATTATGAAAACATTTAAATCTTTTGTTATTATACTTTGTTTAGGTGTATTAACTACTTTCACAGCGCAAGCAAATGAGAACGCAAATCCTATTTTAAAAGCCAAAAAACTATTACGTTCAGAAATTTCTTCAATCATTGGTAGCTCTGCACCATTTCAAACAGATAAAACTGTTACGGCAAATGTTTCTTTTATGCTAAACAGTAAAGGAGAAATTGTAGTACTTGATGTAGAATCTAAAAGCAAAGACTTAAGATATTTTATCAAGCGTAAATTAAACTATAAAAAAATAAACTCTAGTGATATTCGTAAGGGTAATGTATACGAATTACCTATAACTGTTAAAAAGGGGTAATTCATCACTAATTATTGCCAAGAGAAACCCGAGCATTTAGTAATAAATCGCTTGGGTTTTTTATTGTAATATTAGATCATCTAGTACTTTCCTAACCTTGTCTGAATTCCAGTTTGCCGGTCCCTTTTTATCAACTACTATGTTTCCCTCTTTATTTAAAATAAAGGTGGTAGGAATACTCGTATGTTCAAATTGTTTTGGAACCTTATTCAAGTAATTATATGTTGGAAAGTCATATGCATTCTTATTGTAAAATTTAGATACCACATCCCAATTCTCATTTGTTACTAATAAAAAAGCTACTTTATCTTTATAATCATTATGCAGCTCTTGAATACTAGGCATTTCAGCTACACAGGGTGGACACCAAGTAGCCCAAAAACTTACAAAAACTACTTTTCCTTTTAATTCTTTTAAATTGGTACTTTGCGTGTTTAAGCCTTGTAAATTCCAATCATACGTATCTAATTTTACTTGATCTTCCTTGGCTTCTATTGAAGGTGAAAACGATATTAATCGTATAAAGTGAACTCTTGTTGGTGGAAATAACAATAATCCTAAAATCAATAAAAAAAGTATGTTTGAATAATGCTTTTTAAGAAACTTAATCATCTAAACTTGGTAAAATAAATTCGTCTAAAACACTTTTTCTTGCCATCATATCTTCGATAGCTTTCACTGTTCTTGGAGCTTCCTTAGATAAATTTTTAGGTTGCCCTTTTGTTATTAAGATATCATCTTCTATACGTACAGCTATTCCCCACCATTTTTTATCACATGGACTTCCTTCTGGAATATAAATACCCGGTTCTACAGTAATCACCATATTTTCTTTTAACTTACCATAGGTTCCTGGGTCGTGAACATCCAACCCTATATGATGGGAAGTTCCATGAGGAAAATATGAATGCTCTTCTTCTATAGTTTTAATGATTCCTAACTCATATAACCCTTGATTAATTGCCTTTTTTGACTCATTATTTGGTACCCAAAAAGCATTTTTCTCTTTACAGGCTGCTATTCCTGCATCTTGTGCCTTTAAAACCACTTCGTAAATCGCTTTTTGTTCTGGTGAAAACTTACCGTTGGCAGGAATTGTTCTTGTAACATCTGCTGTATATCCGCGATACTCTGCTCCTAAGTCCATTAAAACCAATTCATTTCCTATCTTTTTCTTGTTGTTTTCTGTATAGTGTAAAATACATCCGTTATTCCCTGCTCCTACTATAGACGGGTATCCTTCATATTCTGCTCCGTATTTTTTATATACAAACTCATGAATACCTTGCACTTCTATTTCAGACATATTGGTTTTCATAGCCTTCATTACTTCAACCTGACCTATTGCAGATATTCTAATGGCTTTGGTTAATAATTTTAATTCTTCAGGTGTTTTTATCTCTCGCATCTCAGCCATACGTGTAGATAAAAACTCTATATCAATATTAGAAGTACTTTTTAATTGTAAGGCTATTTTTTGTTTTAGCTCTTTTTTCAAAGCATTGTTACCAGCGTCTTTATACTGCATGATTAATTCATCTTGCTTTAAATCTGGATAATATGTCGAAGCTTTCCCAATAGCTTGCGCTACATTAGCACTATTTTCAATGGGTGTAGCCTTTATCAACTCATATACTTTTCTTTTTACCCCAGAAACAAATTTTATAGGATCATATCCGGATTGGCTTTTAAAATGCGTTACCAAATCGTATGTTTCAGTGAGATTTCCTTCTGAATTTCGATAATCATCTTTAAACTTTTCAATAAAGATTTTATCAAACTTTTTAAAGTTAATTCCATTAGTGAAAAATTCTTCTGTATTCTTTGCTTCCTTAAAACCTAATTCCTTTTTGGCTCCTTCTACCCCTAGTCGCTTTCCGTTCCATAACTCTTTAAAAGGATCTTTCCTTTGCACATATAAAATTTCATTAAAGCTTTTTCCTGATTTATCTTTTTGCTTTTCCGAAAACAGTACTAATACCGCATTGGGCTCTCTATATCCCGTTAAGTAATAAAAATTCGGATCTTGATGAAACACATAATCTACATCATTTGCTCTATTTCGTATTGGATTTGCAAAAACTACTGCCACAGAATTTTTAGGCATTTTAGCTCGTAAAACTTCTCTTCTATCTTTATGAAAATCTGCCGACAAATAATCCATAGACATCTGTGCATTAACAGAATACGTTAACAAGCTTAAAAAACATACAACATACAACCTTCTAATCATTTCTCTCATTAATTTAAAATCAAAAACTTCCAAAAATACCATTTCTTATGCTTACATAAGAAAAAATTAACATACATTAAGATAAAATACGCTCATATATTCGTCAAAACTTCGGTTTCAGTTTGCCAATTTTTCAATACTTTAGCAACACTTTAAACAAACAATAAATTTATCAATGAAAAATACAGCTTTATCACATATACACGAAGCTTTAGGTGCAAAAATGGTACCATTTGCGGGTTACAATATGCCTGTGCAATATGAAGGCGTTAATGCAGAACACGAAACTGTACGTAACGGTGTTGGTGTTTTTGATGTAAGTCATATGGGAGAATTCTTTTTAAAGGGTGAAAATGCATTGGCTTTAATTCAAAAAATATCTTCTAATGATGCTTCTAAACTAGTTCCTGGTAAAGCGCAATATAGCTGTATGCCAAATGCTGATGGTGGAATTGTAGATGATTTAATTATTTACATGATTGCCGAGAATGAGTATATGCTAGTTGTGAATGCTTCTAATATTGAAAAAGACTGGAATTGGATTTCTCAACATAACGATTTAAATGTTGATATGGAAAATCGTTCTGAAGATTGGTCTTTATTAGCTATTCAAGGTCCTAAAGCTGCTGAAGCAATGCAATCGTTAACTTCAGTAGACTTATCTACCATTAAATTTTACACTTTTGAAATCACTGATTTTGCTGGAATTCCTAATGTAGTAGTTTCTGCAACTGGTTACACAGGTTCTGGAGGATTTGAGGTATATGTTAAAAATGAAGATGTTGCACAACTTTGGAAGAACGTTTTTGAAGCTGGAAAAGATTGGGGTATTAAACCAATTGGATTGGCTGCTCGTGATACACTTCGTTTAGAAATGGGATATTGTTTATATGGAAATGATATCGATGATACTACCTCTCCTATTGAAGCTGGTTTAGGGTGGATTACTAAGTTTACAAAAGACTTTGTAAATGCTGAAGCTTTAAAGAAACAAAAGGAAGAAGGAATTACTCGTAAATTAGTTGCTTTTGAATTAACAGAACGTGGTATACCTCGTAAAGATTATGAAATCGTTGATGCAGAAGGAACTGTTATTGGTAGAGTAACTTCAGGTACGATGAGTCCATCTTTAAGTAAAGGAATTGGATTAGGGTATGTTACCAAAGAAAATTCTAAAGTAGATTCTGAAATCTTTATTCAGGTACGTAAAAAACAAATTCCTGCTAAGGTAGTTAAGCTACCTTTTTACAAAGGATAAATACTAAAATAAAAAAGCTTCTAAACATTTAGAAGCTTTTTTATTTCTTATAAGAACCTTTCCTGTTCTTAACTTTCTCTAAAATTCTAGTATACTTTAAGAACTATTAATATAAAATATATAGTCTTAGCTACACTTTAGCTTTTTACAATAAAAAAGCAGCTCCCCCGAGCTGCTTACCCCTATAAATAATTTAATTCCCCAATTAAATACTCAATTTCTTGAGCACTTCAAAGTTGGAAAATAAAAAAGCTTTTTTTAAACAAAATACCTTAAGTGCTGATTTTTAACACTTAAGTGTCTTCAATAGATCCTTAAAAGTAAAAAAGACGACTATAAAGTCGCCTTTTTCTCATTTTTTATGAAGTAAGTCTATTGATTTCCTAAAATAATAGGCATTCCGCTCTTTCCAGAACCAATGATAACTACTTTACTGTTAGGAGATTCCGACAACTTAGTAGTTGCTTCAATTCCTTTATCTTGTAAAATCTTATCTGTTAAGGAAGCACTTAGAATTTTGTTTGCATCAGCCTTTCCTTTTGCTTCAATTCGTTGACGCTCTGCTTCTTTCTCTGCTTTTTCAATTCTAAACTGATATTCTAAAGCTTCTTGCTCTTGTTTTAATTTACGCTCAATAGCATCACGAATTGTATTTGGTAATTGTACATCTTCTACTAAAACTCTTTCTACAATAATGTATTGATCTTTTAAAGTTTCTTGTGCAGAGGCTAAAATTTCTTGCTCAATTACATCACGCTTACTAGAGTACAATTGCTCAGGTGTATAACGTCCAACAACACTACGTGCTGCTCCATTAATCGCAGGATCTAATATTTCTGAAATATAATTTTCTCCTTTGGTTTTAATCAAAAAACCTAGTTTATCATATTCAGGTCTAAACCATACTGTACCATCTACTCTAACTTCTAATCCGTTTACAGATAATACATTCATTTGGTCTGATATAGATTGCTGACGTACTTTTTGAACAATCATTTTATTCCATGGAGCCACAATATGAAACCCTTCTCCATAGGTCTTTTCTGTATTAATACCTTCTCCAAAACGCTCAAATAATACCCCTGCCTCACCTGGACCAATAGTCTCTGTTGATTTTGCAATAAAAAATATTAAAACAATTGCTATAGGAATTAACAATCCTGTTTTTGGAAAATTCAATTCAATCTGATTTCTTGCCATTATATAAGTTTTTTTGTAAAAATACTCAATTAATCGCAATCAGAGTGCACACAATTGTCTCCTAATAGTTCAAATTCTAAGGTTGGGTACTTTAAATAGAAGATAAAATAAAAAAAGGAGCCTGTAGCTCCTCTTTTACTTTATAATTCTATCAAAATTCCTGTATTGAAAATAAACCCATCAGTAGGTGCCCAAATGTCTGTAAAATCAGGATCATTATGAGGCGGTGTTACCATAGATTGATAGTTTTGTTGCTTGGTATCTGTAAAGTTCTCAAAGTTTGCATAGACACTTATTTTACCAAAAGTTCTCATTGCCATAAAGCCCATTGTCCAAAAATCTGGGGTTTCTGTAAGATCATTTCTTAATTGTGAACTTTTATAATAGGCTTCATATCCTATTCTCCACTTATCATGTACCTCATACATTAAAACTCCTCCAATACTATGTCTTGGAGTCAATGCTTTTTGATTTCCGTTCAACTTAACATTATTAAAAGCATAATTCGCAAATAATATAAAATCTTTATACTTAAGTTTTAAATTGGTTTCTGCACCATAACTATTCAACAAACTTTTTGAATTGATAAACTCATAGTTTGTGCCATTGTTTTGTAAAACAAGTGAGTTCTTTAACTGTGTATAGAAGAACAACTGATTAAATGATAATGAAACATGCTCATTGAATATTTTGGTTTTATAGTTTAAATCACCATTAAAACCAATAGATGTTTCAGCTTCAAAGTTATTTGCATTAATTGGTAATACATTTTCATAAGAACGTTGCTCCCCTTCTTCTGTAAAAATAGTAGGTATTTTATATCCTAATCCTCCTCCTATTCTACTCGATAGATGCTCGCAATATTTTATGTGGACAGAAGCTCTAGGAAGCACAAATACCCCATAATTATTATTGTAATCGGTTCTTAATCCACTTTCTAATGTAATTACCTCAGATACTCTCCAATTGTTTTGTGCAAATACTCCAGTTGTAAATTGTGTATAACTCCTATCAATAGCAGACACTTCATCTTCATTAAAGTTTTCATTAACGATGTTTCCTCCAAAAACCCAATCCAGTTTCTCCGTATACGTATTGTATGTTGCTTCTGTAAAAGTAGCCCATTGCTTTCCTTTGAATTGCATGTTTGGCATTAATAAATCACGCTTGAAATAACTTACACTATTTTTAAAACTAAAGCTTTTATCATCCGACAATTGATTATTATAACTCAATTGTGTGGCATATCGTTCAGTTTTATTCTCTTCATAAAAGTTATGTCCTGGACTAGGATTACCGTTAATCACATCTTCATCTCCTCCTATTCTATTTTCTAAGGTAGTACTAAAGTTGAATCTCCATGTTTCATTTTCATTGGGATAATAGAAAAATGAAGGGGTCACACTAAAGCTTCTTACCTTGGGAATGTCTGTAAAATGATCATTATTTAAATCGGTTGCCTTTTGTAGATTTCCAGAAGTATATAAGGTCATTCCAAACTTCCCATACTTTTCACTGTAAAACGCATTTAAAGTACTTCCGTTTCTAGAGGTTTGATCGTACATGAGTTTTATCTCTCGTTCCTCTTTTGGTTGTTTAGAAACTAAGTTTACCAACCCTGCAATAGCTCCTCCACCATATAAAGTTGAAGAACTTCCTTTTACAATTTCTACTTGCTGTAAATCTAACGGTGGAATTTGCATGATGCTTAATCCGCTTGAAAAGCCTCCAAATAAAGGGAATCCGTCTTTCAACAACTGGGTAAATCGTCCATCAAGTCCCTGTATTCTTATGGATTGATTTGCAGAGTTTGCAGATGTTTGTTGCATTTGAATTCCTGTACTTTCTCTTAATACCATAGCAATATTTGCAGAATTCATTACCGCCTTTTCACCTAATTCCTCTGCTCCCACTACTTCTATTCTTGTGGGTATTTCTGCTATAGAACGCTTACTTCTGGTAGATTGTATGACTACTGCATCTAAAGTTTCTTCGTCTTCATGTAGTTCAATGGTAATTAGATTTTTATTATTCGGAAATTCTAAGGTTTTCTCTACAGTTTCAAACCCCATAAACGAAATAATAAAGGTCTGTTTTCCATTCGGAATATTACTGATAGAGGCCAATCCATCTAAATCGGTTTGAGAACCTATGGTTGTATTTTTAATGTATACTGATGCTCCTACTATTGGATCTTTTTCATCAGAAAGCACCTTAAATTGTATAGCATTTTGTCCAGATACACTGGTTGCTAATAGCCCTATTGCAAGGACTAGAAATATATGTTTTATCATGTATATGCTTAAATTAATTATAATATATATACGAAATCTTCTCTTTTGAAAAGATGCATATTTAGGGCTCTAAATGAGCGATACTTATATAATTAATTAAGCTTTTGGTGGCTGAAAAACACCGTTTAGAAAAGAAAAGTTATATGGACTTTGATAAAAGTTAATTTCTTGCTTTAATTCAAACAAAGCAACGATTTTAAAGTCTGTATTGACAGGAATATATTCAGCAGAAAAACTAACTACGGTACAATGATGATGATGTTCTGTATCTTTATCTTCTTCAGAATCATTTTGATGATGAATTTCTTCATGTGCATCATTAATATCAACATGTTCCGTTAAACTATCATATACCACCACATCATTATGCGCATGCAACGGTGGCATTAGCAATAATGAAGTTAACCATATGATAAGTAAGTTTTTCATGCTTATTTCTATACTACAAAAGTAACAAAGTTTTATGAATTCATTATTCGTTCAATCTATCTTTAACGTATTCAATCTTCGTTTTACCGTGTGCTACCGGCTTTCCGTTATCATCTAAAGAAACCATAATTATTTTATCAATGGCAATAATTGTTTTACGTGTTATCTTATTTCTTACCTCACAATTTAAGGTAATAGAAGATCTACCAAATTTTACAACCTCTATACCAATTTCTATAATGTCTCCTTGTTTTGCAGAACTTACAAAATCAATTTCAGACATGAATTTGGTCACTGTTTTTGGTATTTCCAACTGAATAATAGCATACAATGCTACTTCTTCATCAATCCATTGTAATAAACGTCCTCCAAATAAAGTTCCATTTGGATTTAAATCTTCGGGTTTAACCCATTTTCTAGTGTGAAATCTCATATAATCTATTTACTACAAAGGTCTGTTAAAATCAATTTTAAACCCATTAAACTTGATTTCTTTTTTAGATTTTACCATAGTATTTTCTGATAAACCATTCTAAAGTTAATAAAGCAATGGCTAAAAACAAAATCCATTTCCAATCAATCAAATTTTGTTGTGTTTCGCTTGAAGATTGCGATGTATAATAGTTTTTATTATTAATCAACTGGTTTTTAAGACTTTCATAGTCAGAATTAAAAAACAAACTCCCTTTTGAACGCAAGGCCAACTTTTCTAGCTTATTTACATTCGCATTTGTAAATTGCTCCTCAACTTCATAATCCGTTACTCTAAAAACACCTCTTCGACTTATAGATTGATTATCTACCGATACTTTAAACTCGTATTCTCCAGGTAAAATATCTTCTAAAACCGCTACGTATGAATTACTTTTTAAAGATAATGGGTACTTTCTCTCCTCTTTAGTTTCTTTATTAGTTAATGATAACCACAAACTAGCTCTACTATCAAACAAATAATTATTATCTAAATAAAATGCTGAAATATTGATACTGGTATTGGCAGGATATAATTTCTTATAAGTTACCTCTAACCTGTTTCTTTTTTTGTTGGATGAAATATATTGAATTAAAGAACCTAAAAAAGCATCGAAATCTTCAAAAGATTCATTCCTTACATATGAATTTACCCTCCATTTCCATATACCTTCACCAAATAAAGCAGCATATTTGATCTCATTATTTTCAAAAGTAGCCAATAAAGGTTCATCAGATTTTACTCCGGTTACTTTTTGAAATAACAAGGTTTGTGCTTCTTTATTTAAAGACAGTTTTCCAAACTTATCTTGTAATGGAGGAAACTGATTAAATCCTATATTTTTTTGCTGAAAGGTTAAAAACTTATCATTGAAAGATGCTTCATAATTTTCAGATTGACTAATCGCATTTTTTTGAAACCCTAATTTCTTAGAATTCAAATAATTCCAATCGGTACTTTCTCCTGTAATAATTAAAAAATTGGATTTTAAATCTGAAAGAAAGGTGTTAAAGTAACTATTCGGTTGGAACAATATAAAAAATTGATAATCAATACTTTTTATTTTCGAAAAATCTCTAACAAAAATATCTACACTACGATTTTTATTACTTTCTAAAGCCCTTTTAATCGCACCTAAATCTGGGTGCAAACTAGATGCTAATATGGCGCCTTTTTGCTGTTCATCAATGACCTCAATAGAGAAACTTTTACGGTTATTT
Organism: uncultured Tenacibaculum sp.; assembly: GCF_947498805.1. Taxonomy (GTDB): domain Bacteria; phylum Bacteroidota; class Bacteroidia; order Flavobacteriales; family Flavobacteriaceae; genus Polaribacter. Next base: position 325,053 of record NZ_CANMLT010000002.1, read on the forward strand.
TTTGTGTTTTTTTCTCCTTCAATCTGACTAACGGATGCCGTATAAAAATGTGTTCCAACTTCATTAGATTCTAAATTAGCAACAACTGTTTTTGTGTTATTTTTTGCTGATAACTTTATATTTTGAGTAAAGACATTTCTTCGTTTTGTTGCTATTGAATACCTAACAGAAACTTCTTTTTTCCCTTTGTAATGGATAAGCGCTTCCACTGGAAACTTATTTTTTAAATAGCTATATCGATTTACATTTAATTGAGAAATTTGAATATCTTGATACACCGTTGTATCTCCAAATACAACAGGGTATATATTTAGTTTAGAATTTAAAAATTCGTAATCATTCCCTATTGTTTGATTTCCGTCTGTTAATAATACTACAGCTCCTAAATTATCTTTTAAGAGCTCATTGGTTTCATTTAATGACTTGGAAATATTTGTTTGTTTTTCAGAAAATTTTAAAGAATCGTTGAATACCAATCCGTTTCCAAATGAATAGGTCTTGATATCAAATTTATTTTTTAAATCACTATCGTTCACCACTCTCTCACTAAAGCCTTTCATGTTTTGGCTTTCATTAAAAAAAGAAATAGAAGAAGAATTATCTGAAAGTACCGTTAGTACAGGTTTCTTATTTACAATTGATTTAACTGTAATCTTGGGATTTAACAACAATATTAGCAATAAGAAAACACTTAACGCCTTTAGTGTAAATAATATAACTGTGATTTTTGGCTTTCTCTTTACTTTAAAAAAGTATTGAAAAAAAGCTACGAATATTCCTAGTAACAGTGCTAATAAAATATAAACGAGTGTGATTGTTTGCACGCAAATTCTTTTAAAACGTGAAGATATAAATATCTCTCAAATAAATAAACCTAAACTTATTTTTCGTTTATGATTAGGGTCATAAACTTCATAGCTATTTGCTCATAATTTTGTAGTAAAATATTTAAGGCATGAGTATTACAAAACAATTAACGGTAAGTACATCTATAAAAGAGAGAGCAAATTTTAATCCAATAGCTCTCATCAATAAAAAGATTGAAGAAGAAAGTGAAAACGCAATAGGTTTATCTGTGGTGTTTATCATGGTAGGAACCATGATTGCTTCGATATCTGCAGCGTTGGCAATACACGGGCCTATAAATTTATTTGCTTTACTATTTTCTTGTATTACAGCAATGGGAGCCAATGCTACAGCCATAAGCCAACGCCCATTTAAAACCATTGTATGGGCATTTATGATTAATATAATTGGGAATATTTTATTAATAGTTTACCAACTTATGTAGTTGGTAATTTTGGTTTAACTTCAAACATTCTAAAGAAGAGCATAGAAGCAATGTTTCTTGCTCTTTCTTTAGCCTCCGTAGCTTTATTTCCATGAAAAAGTTCATCTACGGTATTAAACCATAACTGTAACCAACGTCCGAAGTGTTCTTGAGAAATACTATGATTAAATTGGGCATCTACGTCTTTATGAGCCTTCATTGGGTTTCCTTTGAATTTTCTAACAAAAAACAAATTTGTCTCCCAAAAATCAGTTAATTTTTGAAGATGAGATTCCCATTCATTATCCGGTATAATTTTCAGAAAAATTGGACCTATAAAATCATCCTTTTTAATTTTGTTATAAAAAGTTGAGACTAATAAATAAACATCCGCCCTATTTTCTATTTCCTTTGTACTCATTTCTCTATTTTAAATAACTCACAGCAAAAGTATATCTTTATACAATTGCAATTTATGACTTAAATCATAATGATACCACAAGAAATATTACTAAAATATAACGCTACCATAAAAACCTTTGAAAAAGATGCTACGCTATTTTCAGAAAACGAAACAGCTAGATATTACTATCAAATTGTTAGTGGCGCTGTAAAAATGAACAATTACAACGAAGATGGTAAAGAGTTTATTCAAGGTATTTTTTATAAGCAACAAAGTTTTGGTGAGCCTCCTTTATTCATAGATATAAAGTACCCGGCAAGTGCAGTTACATTGGTAAAAAGCGATATTTTATTAATAGATAGACAAGCCTTTTTTCAGCTTTTAAAAGAGCATCCAGAAATACATTTAAACATTACACAAAGTCTTGCTAAAAGACTTTACTACAAAGCCATTATTGCATCAGAAATATCTAGTCAAGAACCTGCACATAGAGTATTACGATTTATTGATTATCTAAAAAATGACGTAGCTAAAACAAGTGGCGATTTTACCTTTAAAGTAGATTATACAAGGCAACAAATAGCAGATATCCTTGGCTTACGCGTAGAAACGGTTATAAGAGTTATTAAAAGTTTAGAAAAACAAGGAGAATTAAAAATCATCAAACGAAAGGTATATCGTTAAAATTACTCGATAATTATCAATTAAAAAACGATTGTATTTTCTATTTTTGTGCCTTTCAACACAACAACACAACATGAACTTAACACAATTAAACGCCATCTCTCCTATTGATGGTAGATACAGAGGTAAAATAGAAAAATTAGCTGATTACTTTTCAGAAGAAGCATTGATTAAATACCGTGTAAAGGTAGAAATAGAGTATTTTATTGCTTTATGTGAAATTCCACTACCACAATTAGCTGATTTTAATACCGATTTATACAGTGATTTACGTAAGATCTATGAAAATTTTACTGCAGAAGATGCTCAAAAAATTAAAGACATTGAAAGCGTTACCAATCACGATGTAAAAGCTGTTGAATATTTTATCAAAGAAAAATTTGATGCTTTAGGTTTAGATAAACATAAAGAGTTTATCCATTTCGGATTAACTTCACAAGATATAAACAACACTTCTATTCCGTTATTAATTAAAGATGCTATAGAAGATGTTTATTTTCCAACTTTAGATACACTAACAGCAAAATTAGCAGAACTATCTGAAGAGTGGGGAAACATTCCAATGTTAGCTCGTACACATGGGCAACCTGCTTCTCCTACTCGTTTAGGAAAAGAGTTTTTCGTTTTTGTAGAGCGTGTGAATCAACAAGTTTTATATTTACAAAAAACTCCTCATGCAGCTAAGTTTGGTGGAGCTACAGGAAACTTTAATGCACATAAAGTAGCCTACCCAACGATTGATTGGAAGAATTTCGGAACTCATTTTGTAGAGGATATCTTAGGGTTACACCACTCCTTCCCTACAACTCAAATTGAGCATTATGACCATATGGCTTCTTTGTTTGATGGGTTAAAGCGTATTAACACGATTTTAATTGATTTGGATAGAGATGTATGGACCTATATTTCTATGGATTATTTCAAGCAGAAAATTAAAGCCGGAGAAGTAGGTTCGTCTGCAATGCCTCATAAAGTAAATCCGATTGATTTTGAAAACTCTGAAGGAAATTTAGGTATTGCAAATGCAATTTTTGAGCATTTAGCGGCTAAATTACCTGTTTCTCGTATGCAACGTGATTTAACAGATAGTACGGTTTTACGTAATGTTGGTGTACCTTTTGGACATACAATTATAGCTTTTACTGCTACTTTAAAAGGATTGAATAAGTTATTATTAAATCAAGCTAAGTTTGAACAAGACTTAGAAAATAACTGGGCAGTTGCGGCAGAAGCTATTCAAACGATTTTACGTCGCGAAGCGTACCCAAATCCATATGAAGCTTTAAAAGGTTTAACAAGAACTAACGAAAGAATCACACAAGAGTCTATTGCTAGTTTTATTGATACTTTAGAGGTTTCAAACGAGATAAAAGAAGAATTAAAGCAAATAACTCCATCTAACTATACTGGTATTTAATTTATGGTGATAGCCAATGGAAATACAATTATTCTGCGAGATTGGATTCAAGACGATTTCGTTCTGTATAAAAATTGGCATGATTCAAAATTTGAATGGACCAAATTGAATGGCCCCTATTACCCATTAAAATCAGCAGAAGAGTTGGATCAAGAAATTCAACTCTTAAAAGTAAATTCTAAAACAAAAAAAAGATTTGTAATTGCTAATAAAGCAACCAACACTCTTATTGGTACCGTAAGTTGGTATTGGCAAAGTGAAGAAACGAATTGGATTTCTATAGGATTGGCTATTTTTGATGAGCATTACTGGGGAAAAGGTATTGGCTATGAAGCACTGTCTTTATGGGTTGATTATTTATTTTCTATTTTTTCGGAAATCGTTCGATTAGACTTACGAACATGGTCTGGAAATACTGGAATGATAAAACTTTCTGAAAAATTAGGTTTTCAAAAAGAAGCAACATTTAGAAAGGCTAGAATTGTAAATGGTAACTACTATGATTCACTAGCTTATGGAGTTTTAAGAGAAGAATGGAAAAATGTATAAAATGATAAAAACAATTTATAAAAGCTTTTTAGTGCTTTGCACAGCCACTTTTATGTTGAGTTGTACTGCTGAGAAAAAAGGAGATCCAACTCGTTTTAAGTACGGAACATTTGAAATACCAGCTGGTGATAACTATGGTAAAACCGTTATTATTAGAAAAGACAGTTTGCAAATTGAAAGCTATACTAAAAACGTTAGTATTTCCACTGATAGTACCGTAACAGAAAAAGAAGAGCTACATATAGATACGCTTTATATAAAATGGAAGAACAACTTTGCATATACGTTGCGAATGAAAAGTCCAAAAACTGATTTAGATAAAGATCCTATATTTGTGCAAATAACAAAAGTAGCCGATAGCTCTTATAACTTTACTGCTAGAATTGGCTATTCTAATTTTAAACAAAAAGGAACCGTTTATAAAGTAAAATAACTATGGAAATATTTTTACAACCAGACACTTGGGGAGCTTTAGTTACCCTTACATTTTTAGAAATTGTTTTAGGTATAGATAATATCATATTTATATCCATTGCAGCTAACAAATTACCAGAAGATCAACAAAAAAAAGCAACTAATATAGGGCTAGTACTAGCAATGTTATTGCGTATCGTCTTACTTTTTGGTATTTCTTTATTAATTGCAATGAACTCTCCTCTTTTCCATATTGATTTATCTTGGTTCAAAGCAGGAGTTACAGGACAGGCTTTAATATTGTTCGCTGGAGGTATTTTCTTATTATATAAGAGTACAAAGGAAATACATCATAAAGTTGAAGGTATGGAAGAAGGTGAAGAAGATGGTAAACCTCAAAAAGGTTATACCTTATCTCAAGCTATTATTCAAATTACATTAATCAATATTGTATTTTCTTTTGATTCTATTTTAACAGCCGTAGGAATGACTAACGGAGTTGAAGGAGCCATGATTATTATGGTAGCTTCTGTAGTATTATCAATGATTATTATGATGTTATTTGCTAATCCAGTTGGTAAATTTGTAAACAAGCATCCAACCATTCAAATGTTAGGGCTATCTTTCTTAATTTTAATTGGATTTATGCTTATTGCTGAAGGAGCACACTTATCGCATGCAAAATTATTCGGAGAAGAAGTAGGAACAATTCCAAAAGGATATTTATACTTTGCTATTACCTTTTCTCTAGTGGTAGAAATGCTAAATATGAAAATGCGAGGAAACTCTTCTAAGAAAGATTAAGAAATTTTTAAGACATAAACTTTTAAAACCTGCAAGCGCTTTTCTTGTGGGTTTTGTTTTTTTTTATACTTTTGTTGACAAGCAGTCATGTTTACTAGTTTAAAGAAATATATAGCCCTTCTAAGTATCTTTGTATTACTAATACCTTCAGTAATACAAATTGCGCATGCTTTCGAAGAACATGAACATATTGTTTGTACTTCCAAGTACGATCAGCATTTTCATCAAGATGATGCAGACTGTGCAGAAATGCATTATCAGCTAAAGGTTTTTAATCACACTTTTTCTACTGATTACGACCTTGTTTCTTTAGACAATTTCAAATCACGATTTAACTTAAAACCGCAATTTAATTCGGTTTCTCATGTTGTTAAAAGACTTCCTAGGGCACCACCCTGTAATTTAGTTAATACTTAAAATTAAATAAATTACAAATAAAATCTTAAATGAAATCAAAACGTATTATTTTGATTTTTTTGTTTTTGTTGGGGTACAACATTGCAAAAAGTCAAAATTGTAAACATACATTTTCTGGTTTAGTTGAAGATTTTCATGATAAATCACCAATTGTAGGAGCTACTGTTTTTATAAAAAACCAAAACAAGTATGCTACCACAAATTTTGAAGGAAAATTTTCAATTGATAATGTATGTGCTGGTAAAATTATAGTAGAAGTGTCTCACGTTGCTTGTGAGCCTCAAGTTCTTGAACTAAATATCTCTAAAAACACGTATAAAATAATTGACTTAGAGCATCATGAGGAAGAGCTAAATGAAGTTAATGTAAAGGGGGCAATAGGAAAAAAAACTAAAACTGCTCAAGAAACTTTACTAAAATCGGAAACATTAGAAAAATTTAGCGATGGTACCTTAGGTGATGCTATTAAGAACATTTCGGGAGTTTCATCTATCAATACTGGAAATAGTATTGTAAAACCTGTGATTAACGGTTTACATAGTAGTAGAGTTCTCATCTCTTTTAACAATGTAAGACTACAAGATCAAGAATGGGGAGTTGAACATGCTCCAAATATTGATATAAATACTGCCGAATCAATTTCTGTTATAAAAGGAGCTAATGCCTTACAATATGGTGGAGACGCTATTGGAGGTGTGGTAATTATAAACCCTACTAAAAACAGTATAGAAAAAGATACTTTATATGGTAAAAGTATCATTTCACAACAAAGTAATGGTCGTTTATTTTCTGTCACCTCAAGTTTAAGTAAAAGCTACAAGAATGGTTGGTTTATAAATGGACAAGCTTCTTTTAAAAGAGCTGGAGACTTTGAAGCAGCAAACTATAACCTTACCAATAGTGGTATTAATTCAAAAGCTTTTACGATTAGTACTGGAAATAAACAATTTGAAAAAGGTTTCGAATTGTTTTACAGCTATTTAACGAATGAAATAGGTATTTTAAGAGCTTCTCACTTTGGAAACATCTCTGATTTAGTAAATGCTATTAATAGTCCGCAACCATCAATTATTGATGAGTTTAGTTATGACATTAATAACCCTAGACAAGATGTTACCCATCAACTTTTAAAAGCTACTTATTACAAGCGTTTTAAGGCTTTTGGTAAATTATCATTACAATACGATTTTCAAGTGAATAACAGACTTGAGTTTGATCGAAGAATTGGTGATAGAGCCAATTTACAAGCGGTAGATTTAGATTTAAAATCTCATAGCTTTAAAGCTGATTTAAACTTAGATTCAGACCCAGAGCACGTTTATAAATTTGGAATTAATGCATTTTATCAAAATAACTTTTCTGATCCTATCACAAGAGTTAGAAGATTAATACCAGATTACGATAGATTTAGTTTTGGCGCCTATGCCATTGCTAATTTAAAATTTGATGACTTAACAGTTTCAGGTGGACTTAGGTATGATTTAGAGCACATTGATGCTAAAAAGTTCTATTTACAATCTCGTTGGAATAGTTTAAATTATCAAAATGATTTTAGTCATATTGTTATAGACCCAAATGTTTCAGGTTCTCAACTTTTAGCAAACCCAAAATTCACATATCATAATATATCGGCATCACTGGGTGCAACTTATGATTTAGACGAGAATAACTCGTTTACTGTGAACTATGGATTAGCAAATAGAGCACCAAATCCTTCAGAATTATTTAGTGATGGATTACATCATTCAGCAGCAAGAATTGAACTTGGTGATTTACGTATGAAAACAGAAACTTCTAACAGAGTTTCTGCAACCTATAAATTCAACAATGACAAGTTCAATATAACTGTAGAAGGGTTTTATAACCATATAAAAGATTTTATTTATATAGAACCAAGCGGACAAGAAACCACAAATAGAGGAGCCTTTCCTGTTTGGTCTTATAGGCAAGTCAATGCTCAATTATTTGGTGTTGATACCAATATTCAATATCAAATAAATAACAATTTTTTATTAACGAACAAAAGTTCATTGCTAAAAGGTAGAGATTTATCTGGAGATAGAGCACTCATAGATATTCCTCCTTTTAAAACAACCTCTGCGATAGTTTTCAAAAAAGAAAACTGGAACAGCTTTTACGCTTCTTTAGAAAGCGAATTTAACGCTCGACAAAATGAGTACCCAAACAATAATTTTAATGCTTTTATACCAACATTAAATAACACGGTACTTGTTGATGTGAGTACTCCCCCATCGGCATATCATTTATTGAATTTTTCTTCTGGATTTCAGTTTAACGTATCTAAAACAAAATTTAGTGTAAACCTTTTTGTAGATAACGTATTAAACAAATCTTATAGAAATTATTTAAATAGATTACGATTCTTTGCTGATGACTTAGGGAGAAATTTTAAAATTCAATTAAAAATTAATTATTAAAAAACAAAATCATGAAATATATTAAATTATTAGCCGTATTATTCATTTCTTCATTAACAATCGTTTCTTGTTCTGATGACAACCCAACACCAGTAAATGAAGAAGAAGTAATTACTACTGTAACTGTTGAATTAACTCCTGCTTCAGGTGGAACTAAAGTTACTTTAACAAGTGAAGATTCAGATGGAGATGGGCCAAATGCTCCAGTAATTACAGGAGGTACTTTAGCTGCTGGCGTTACTTATAATGGAGTAATTAGATTAGAGAATAAAACTGAAACTCCAGCTGAAAATGTTACTGAAGAAGTTGCTAAAGAAGCTGATGAGCACCAATTTTTCTATCGTGCAACAGGAGTTACTAGTACTTTTACTTATGCAGGAGCAAATGATTCTAATGGAAACCCTGTAGGTATCAACTTTACTGTTGTTACTGGTACAGCTGGTACTGGTTCTTATACTATTACTTTAAGACACGAGCCTAACAAATCTGCTGCTGGTGTTAAAGATGGAGATATTACCAATGCTGGTGGAGAAACTGATGTAGAAGTTGTATTCCCTATTACCTTAGCGAAATAATTATATTATAATATACTTAAAAAAGCCTCTTTTACGTAAAAGAGGCTTTTTTATTTGAAACTATTTCTTATAATTTATTGTTTGAATTTATTAGGTTAAAATATATTGCGTTACTTTGTATAAAACGTATCATACTAACCAAAATGCCAAAGTACTTCCTCTATCTGTTCTGTTCTTTTTTCTTTAGTATTTCTGCATATTCTCAAAATGTAAATAACAACTTAGAAAGTATTAAAAAGAAGTTTTATTTATACAATGAGATTGGGGCTGATAGTTCTATTTACTACATGAATAAGCTCTTAAAAACAAATAAAAATGAATACAAAGCATTTGCCTATGCTGCCATTGAATATTTGAAAACAAGAGAGAAAAAAAAGGTCAATAGCAAATTTTACAATGATAGTATCAATAAATATTTATCTAAAACACAAAAGAAAAAAGAAAATTACACCATACTTTTTGATACGCACATTTTAATTGGAAATACGAGCAAAAGACGAGGGCTACTAAAATCTGCTTTAGAGAATTATCTTACTGCAGAAAACTATGCCAATCTTGCTAAGGATATCGAAAGAACTATTAAAATAAAAGGGAATATAGCCTTAATCTATCAAAACATGGAAGAGCTTACTAAAGCCGTAAAAAAAGGTAAACAAGCGCTTCGTTTGGTAGATGAAAATCGTGACAGATTGAATAATCGATATTATGTAACCAAACGTAAACGTATATTTAACTTAGCAGCAATTTATTCGAGTCTCTTAAAGGATCAACCTAAAAATCAGGTATATGCTGATTCTACCTTGTATTTTTACAATTCTCTACTTGATAATAAAAACTATAATCTAAGCCCTTTTTATAAGGGAAAAGTCTACTCCGGTTTAGGTACTACCTACTCTATAAAAAAGGAGTATGCTAAAGCTGCTTCCCTATTAGAAAAGAGTTTAATTGCCTTTAAAAACAGTAAATCGTATTCTTACTTGTATAAAGGATATTATAACACGGGGTATAATTATTATTTATCCAATGATTATAACAATGCCAAAACAAAATTCTTAGCCGCGTTAGACATTAAAAAAGATACTATCATTGACGATGATTACCTGCACATCCATGAATGTCTTTCGGAAATTTATCTCAAAGAGGAAAAAGTAGATTCTGCTAACTATTACTTTAATAAATACTCTAAACTTCACGGTATACTTTCTTCAAGAGAAAAAGAACAATACAAAGAAACGTTGAAGCTAGATAAAGAAAATGATTTCAATAAAAAGTTAAATAGTTTAATCAAAAAGAATACTAGAAAAACCTATATCTATAACGGTATTCTATTTATTTTAATTACAAGTTTGATTGTTATTAGTTTTTCCGTTGTAAAGAATAAAAGAGAAAAAAAGGAAGCTAATAAGCGACTAGAGGAACTATTGAATAAAAAAAGTAGTAGTACTAGTACAACGAATAACTTTGTCAATTTAAAAGATTCACAAAATGAACAAATCATAAAGGGCCTCTTAAAAATTGAGCAAAGCCATTATTACTTAAAAGAAGATTTTAACCTTTATAATGCAGCAAAAAAAATTGGAACAAATACTACCTATTTATCGAAAGTGGTAAAGGAATACAAAAAAATGAGTTTCAGCGATTACACCAATGAATTGCGTATTAATTATATAGTAGATGTATTAACTAAGGATAAGAAAATTAGATCATATACAACTCAAGCCATTGGCGAATTAGGCGGATACAAAAATGCAAAGTCTTTTACGCGTATATTTAAAAAATATACAGGAATAACTCCCTATCAATTTGTTGAAAAAATAGATAAGGAGCTATAGTTTTTACATACAAGCCAAGGTATTCTTTTTCCTTTTCCTTAACCCTGTGGTTGGGTCCAATATAAAACAATCCTCATCTCCATCAGTGTCATGTTTTAATTCCCCATTTTTCGCAAATATTTTTACTTTTTCGTTAGGAGTTAATTCGAACTCTCTTAAAGATTCAATAAATAAATGTTTCATAAAGTTTAGTTTTGTAATTTAATTTATATAAAGTTATACTTTTTTATGCTAGTTTCTTAAATATAGCCACCAAGCTCTATAAAGCTCGCACAAACAACACCAAACTACTATTAAACAAGAGTTTACATACAAAAAAAACATACCACTTTTTTAAAAAAGTTCCACCTTTTTTTATAAATAGCTCCTTTTCATTCTTCTTTTTGTTCTTTAAACAGATAATCTTTGTTACTCAAATTTTACAATGCGGAACCTGAAAAGCATACAATAGAGTAAGGACATTTAAACTTAATTAATCATGCTAAATTCAATTTCAAAATTAGGATCAGTTTTAAACAGAGAAGATCAAAGAACAATTAACGGAGGACAAATTCAATGTCCAAGAGGAATGGTATTAAGATGCAATTGGCTAGGGTGTTGGTGTGAAGCAGAAATAGATGATAGACCGAAAGATTTTGCTATGTAATAAAAGTTTTCAAGTTTATTATTCTCATAATGGCTAGTATAACATGATTCTACTAGCCATTATGAACTCACTACAGTGATTCAAACTTTAGAATCACTTAATGTTTTTACTCAAAAAATTATTCATATTTCAAATTAAATGCGGAACCTGAAAAGCATACAATAGAGTAAGGGTATTTAAAATCAATTAACCATGCTAAAATCAATTTCTAAATTTGGAACTCTTTTAAACAAAGTAGAACAAAAAAACATTCATGGAGGAGGTCCTAGTTCACCATTTTGGTGTAACAATCCAGCAAACTGGGGGCCACACCCAAAAGCTTGCTTAAGAGGACAAGAACGTGTATATAATGCTGCTTTAGGATATTGCGTATGTAAATCAAAAGCGGTTGACATGTAAATCCTGTTCAAGATTAGTTACTCTTTTTATTAAAAAACCAGAATACTAAGTAAATTGTTTAGTATTCTGGTTTCTTAGGTTAAGAATACCTAGTGATGTGTATACCAACAAGTTTGTCATAAACCTAGTTTTACCTAACTAAAAATTATATTTATGAGAAATAGTATTATCGCTAGGTATAAAAAGATACCTACAGGAACCATTATTCCTTTCGCAGGTTCAAAAGAAATTTACGAAGAAAACCTTTCAAATTGGTTCTTAATTTGTGATGGATCAAGTTATTCTATTGAAGATTATGAAGACTTATACTCTGTTATTGGAACCATATGGGGAGGCACTGGAACTCCTGAATTTAACGTTCCTAATTTATTAGGGAGATTCTTAAGAGGCGCAGATTTAGGCGCAGGTGTAGATCCCGATGCAGAAACTAGAAAATCTATCGAAGGTAACGTAGTAGGCCCAGTTGTAGGCGGATACCAAAATGATGTCTTTAAACAACATACGCATCAGTCACAAAATGCACATCAAAAAAATGGGAACCCAGACGGAGCTCAAGATGACGGTCCTAATAATGTTATTGGAAGAGAAAGGTCCTATTGGCGCAATGGAACGATATTTTCTGAAACTTCAAATGAAGGAGGTAAAGAAACTAGACCCGTGAATGCAGCCGTTCTTTTTCTAATTAAAACATAAAAAAAAGCCTCCGAACTGGAGGCTTTTTTAGTTATGCTAACTTCTTGGCATTCTTAACTTTTTGCTTAGTAAGTGCAATATCAATCACCTCACTCATTTCAGTTACATAATGGAATGTTAATCCTTTTAAATAACTTTGATTAATTTCTTCTATGTCTCTTTTATTATCGATACATAAAATGATTTCTTTAATATTAGCTCTTTTTGCAGCTAATATTTTCTCTTTAATTCCACCAACCGGTAATACTTTACCTCTCAAAGTAATTTCACCAGTCATCGCTATTTTATTTTTAACTTTTCTTTGCGTAAATACAGATACTAAAGAGGTTAACATTGTTATTCCTGCACTTGGTCCATCTTTAGGAGTTGCTCCTTCTGGTACGTGAATATGAACATCGTACTTATTTAAAACCTCAGGCTCAATTCCAAACTCTTCGGCATTTGCCTTGATATATTTCATCGCTATAGTTGAAGATTCCTTCATTACAGTCCCTAAGTTACCTGTAATTGAAAGCACACCTTCTCCTTTTGATAAAATAGACTCGATAAATAAAATATCTCCTCCAACACTAGTCCAAGCTAAACCTGTTACAACACCTGCTGTATCATTATTTTCATACTTATCTCGTTCTAAACGTGCTGGACCTAAAATAGTTTCAATATCATCATTCGTTAAAGATATATTATACTCCTCCTCCATGGCTATAGATTTTGCAGCATAACGAACTACTTTGGCTACTTGCTTTTCTAAAGTACGTACTCCAGATTCTCTTGTATATCCTTCAACTATTTTTTCAATTTGAGATTTTCCTAGCTTTAAATGTTCATCATTTAATCCATGCTCTTTTAATTGCTTAGGTAATAAATACTTCTTAGCTATCTCAACTTTTTCCTCAATAGTATATCCTGTAACATTAATTATTTCCATTCGATCACGAAGAGCCCATGGAATTTGGTTGATGTTATTAGCAGTAGCAATAAATAACACCTTAGAAAGGTCGTAACCCACTTCTAAATAGTTATCATAAAACTCTGTATTTTGTTCTGGATCTAATACTTCTAACATTGCTGAAGAAGGGTCTCCCTGATGACTTTGACTTAATTTATCTATTTCATCTAATACAAATACAGGGTTTGATGTCCCAGCCTTTTTTATGTTTTGAATTAAACGCCCAGGCATCGCTCCAATATATGTTTTACGATGTCCTCTAATCTCTGCTTCATCTCGTAATCCTCCCAAAGACATACGTACATACTTACGTCCTAAGGCTTCTGCTACCGACTTTCCTAAAGAGGTTTTACCAACTCCTGGAGGTCCATACAAACAAATAATAGGCGATTTCATATCTCCACGAAGCTTTAAAACCGCTAAGTGTTCAATGATACGTTCTTTTACTTTCTCTAACCCAAAATGGTCTCTATCTAGAATCTTTTGTGCTTTCTTTAAATCAAATTTATCTTGAGAATATTCTCCCCAAGGTAATTCTAGCATTAATTCTAAATAATTACGCTGTACACCATACTCTGCCATTTGAGGATTCATTCGTTTTAAACGATTTAATTCTTTCTCAAATGACTCTGCAACTTCCTTATTCCACTTCTTAGTTTTAGCTTTTGAACGCATTTCATCAAGCTCTTGATCATGTGAAACGCCTCCTAACTCTTCTTGAATGGTTTTTAGTTGTTGATGCAGATAATATTCACGTTGTTGCTTATCTAAATCAGAACGTGTTTTGGATTGAATATCGTTACGCAATTGTAACTTTTGCAATTCTTTATCTAAATTCTTAAGCGTTAACAATGCTCTTTCTTTTAGATTATCTTTCTCTAAAAGAACTTGCTTTTGAGCAACACTTAAATCCATATTAGATGAAATAAAATTCACTAAAAATGAATTAGACTGAATATTTTTAATCGCAAAAGAAGCCTCTGAAGGCAACATAGGATTTTCTTTGATAACTTCTAAAGCTAAATCTTTTATAGACTCTATAATAGCATCAAACTCCTTTAGGTCATCAATATCTCTTTCATCTACAGCTTCATGTACTTTCGCTTTTAAATAAGGCTCTTCTTGTATAATCTCATCAATTTCAAAACGTTTTTTACCTTGTATAATCACGGTAGTATTACCGTCAGGCATTTTTAAAACTCTTAAAATTTGAGCTACAACTCCTGTTTTATGAATATCGTCAAGTGTAGGGTTTTCAACATCTCCATTCTTCTGCGCAACAACTCCTACAACTTTATCTCCTTCATTAGCATCTTTTATTAATTGAATTGATTTATCTCTTCCAGCAGTAATTGGAATAACTACACCAGGAAATAACACTGTATTTCTTAGGGGAAGGATAGGTAACTCGTCAGGAATTTCTTCCTTATTCATGTTTTCTTCATCTTCTGGAGTTAATAAGGGGATTAACTCAGAATTCTCGTTAAAAACATCTTGAAGCGACAAGTTGTCTAAATGTATAATTTTTGATTTACTCATAATCTTAATAATCTGTCATACTGACATTTTAAAAACAATTTATTCTTATTTTTAAAATATCTTTAATTATAAATAGCTCATAAACACTAGGCTTAATAGCATTCACTTTGTTTTCTTACTCTTTTAAGTCAATTCTTATGCCAACCTTATTTTATTTATCTTGTAACTATTTTAATTTTGAGTCGTCAAATAGAAAACTAACAAACACACTATGAAAACTAAATTTTATCTTTTTTCTTTTCTAACCATTTTATTATTCGCTAGCTGTTCTTCTAAGAAAAATTCCGAGGACTTTATAAATGAAGTTTCTGGTCGTTACTACTTTAATGCAGATGAAATTATTGAAGTATATTTTGAAAACAAAGAGTTGTTATTAAAATGGAGAAATAAAAATATAACTCCGCTAAAAATAAACGATACTGCTTTTTATGTTCGTGAGTTAAACGAGAAACTTTTGTTTGACACTAGGAATAATCTAATTACACTTGCAGAGAAACGTGAACATAAAGGTGAAAAGTACGTTTTTAATAAATTAATGAAAGGCGAAAAAACGCCGAGTGAATATCTTGCTGAAGATAATTATGAAATGGCTTTAAAAGGTTATCAAACTATTAAAGAAAAAGATAGTTTAAACCCTGTTGTTAAAGAACGTACCTTAAATAGATTAGGATATAAGTTTTTACGAAATGATGAATATGAAAAGGCCATCAATGTTTTTAATATCAATATAACTCTATATCCTAAAAGCTCAAATACCTATGATAGTATGGGAGATGCCTATTTGCGTAAAAAGGATACGATTAAAGCTATTGAATACTATAAAAAAGCCCTTGCTATTAACCCGGAAAACAGAAGTTCTAAAAGAGCTTTAAGAAGGTTAACTGAAAAAGAAGAAGAATAATGGATACTTTAAAATACCCAATTGGTACCCCCAATATTCCAAATGATGTATCTACTGAATTGATCAATACATGGATTCAGATCATAGAAGAATTTCCTGCAAAGTTAACCACATTGGTTGAAGAATTATCTGAAGAGCAGCTTGACACTCCCTACAGAACTGATGGCTGGACTATTAGACAGGTAATACATCATTGTGCAGATAGTCATCATAATTCTTATACTCGTTTTAAATGGACTTTAACCGAAGACAAGCCCGTTATTAAAGCTTATTTTGAAGATCGCTGGGCAGAATTAATTGACTATAAAGCTCCCATAATTCTTTCTTTAAATCACCTAACTGCATTACATGCAAAATGGGTGTATTTCTTACAAAGAC
Organism: uncultured Tenacibaculum sp.; assembly: GCF_947498805.1. Taxonomy (GTDB): domain Bacteria; phylum Bacteroidota; class Bacteroidia; order Flavobacteriales; family Flavobacteriaceae; genus Polaribacter. The sequence continues at coordinate 341,361 of NZ_CANMLT010000002.1, forward strand.
TTTCTAAAGATGACTTGGTCAAGGTTTTTATTCATCCTGAAGGAAACGAAGAAGTTAGTTTAAAAGAAAACATTGGTATATACGCATGGCATTGCCAGCATCATTACGCACACATAGAACAATTAATGTTAAGAAAAAATTGGATAGAAGGTTAATGTTCGTGTTTTAATACACTAATATCTCCTTTTAAAAAGTCCTTTTTTTCTTCCATATTATGTGCATAACCGATAATAATTTCTTTACCTACAGCAAGTGTCTTCAATACTTTAGCGTTGTTTAACATATTAATATCGTCAACACTTATATCATACTTTTTCGCAATAGACCTAACAGTTTCACCTCGTTTTACTACATGCGTTAAAGTAGGATCAAAAATTTCATCGTCTTCATCGTCCTCGAATTCTATTTTCTCTCTAATACTTTCTGGTAACTCTCTGGTTACTTTTCCTGTTTTTAAATTAATATAAGCAGGCTTTCCTTTAAGAGAAATTAAGCTCCAACCCTGTGGTAATTTTAGTTTTTGAGAAAAAATAAGAGAACAATTCAATAGGAAAAAGAAAAGTAATAGTCGTTTCATAGTTTGAGTTTGGCAGTCCAAATATAATTTTTTTTCTTTTAAATTAAAATTAGTGCTGCAATACCTATAAAAACGACAATCTGTGCCCATTTTAAATAGACTCCTACTTGTTCATTTTGCTTGATATAGGTAGAAATTGAACCTGCCAATAGGGCTATTGAAGAAAATATAATAAATGAACTTAGAATAAATAAACCTCCTAAAACATAAAATTGAATGACATTTGAAATACTATCAGAAAACAAAAACTGAGGAAAAAACGCCAAGAAGAAAATGGTAACCTTTGGATTTAAAACATTCATCCAAAAACCGGTTTTAAAAAGCTGAAAAGTGGACTTCTTCTCTACTCCTTCTGTGGAAAATGCAATTTTTGCATCACTTTTATATACTTGAAATGCCAGGTATAATAAATACCCTGCCCCCAATAACTTTATTACAAAGAATAAACTAGGATTCTGTTTGATAACTTCCGAAACCCCAAATGCAACCAGTGTTGTATGGATAATACAGCCCGTCATCAATCCTGCAACAGTAGCCAATCCATACTTTTTTCCGTTGACAATACTTTGTGTTAATACAAAAATATTATCTGGTCCAGGAGAAATAGCCAAAGTAGCCGTTGCAAATACGAAAGAAAGAAGGGTTTCTAGCATAGTTTAGTTTTCTGCTAAAATAGCTTTATTGATTCTTTTTACCAAGCTTGGTCCTTCATAAATAAACCCAGTATAAATTTGAACCAAATCTGCTCCTGCTTTTAGCTTCTCTAAAGCATCTTTTTCTGAATGAATACCTCCTACTCCAATTATAGGAAATGCTTTCTTAGAATTATCCGCTAGGTATTTTATAACACGAGTACTTCTTTCTTTAACGGGTTGTCCACTTAAACCTCCATTACCAATTTCTTGCAGCCTTTCTTCTGAAGCTTTTAAACCTTCACGATTTACGGAAGTATTTGAAGCTATCACTCCATCTATTTTAGTTGCTGCAACCAATTCAATAATCTCATCTAATTGCTGATTGTTTAAATCTGGAGCTATCTTTAATAAAATTGGCTTTTGTTCTTCTTCTTGATTATTCAATTTCTGAACTTCAGTAATTAATTCTTTTAAATAATCTGCATCTTCTAATTTAGCATGGCTACTCACATTCGGACAACTTACATTTAGTACGAAATAATCTACATATGGGTGTAATCCTTTAAAACAGGTCACATAATCTTCGGTATAATTTTCTGGTTTGGTTAGCGTATTCTTACCAATATTACCACCAATGATTAACTTTCCTTTATTCTTTTTTAATTGTTCAATCGCTGCCTCTAATCCTTCATTATTGAATCCCATTCTATTAATGATTCCTTTATCATCTTTTAAACGGAATAATCTTTTTTTCGGGTTACCTACTTGTCCTTTTGGCGTTACCGTTCCTATTTCAATAAAACCAAATCCAAAATCTGCAAGCTCATTATACAAAACCGCATTTTTATCAAAACCAGCAGCCAAACCAACCGGATTTTTAAAAGTCAATCCAAATAATGTACGTTCTAAGCGCTTATCATTTACTTGATACATTCCTCTAAACAAAGAAGACATCAAAGGTACTTTTGATAAAAACTTAACTAATGAAAACGTAAAATAGTGAATCCTTTCTGGATCAAATAAAAAGAAAATCGGACGAATAAATACCTTATACATAATTAATTATCAAATATAAAAAAAGCCCCAATACAATTGGAGCTTCTGAATTATCTTAAAACAGCATCTAAATTCTTTTCGAACGTTTGCTGTAATTTTTGCATTATTTTATCAATTTGTTTGTCTGCCAATGTTTTGTTCTCATCTTGTAATACAAAACTTACAGCATATGACTTCTTACCTTCTGGTAATTTGTCTCCTTCATACACATCAAATAAATCTACATCTTTCAATAATTTTCTTTCAGATTGAAAAGCTAAATTGTAAATCTCTTTGAACTCTACTTTGTCATCTAACAATAGTGCTAAATCACGTTTTACAGCTGGGAACTTAGGTAAATCAACTACTTTTAGCTTCTTTTTTCCTACTAATCCTAAAATATTTTGCCAGTTAAAATCAGCAAACAATACTTCTTGTTTAATAGAAAAACCTTTTAAAATAGCTCTTTTTACTACTCCAAATTCAACTAGTTTTGTTTTTCCTAAACTCAACGCAACTCCTTCTGAAAACATATCAGACTTTGCTGGAGTGGTTTTTACATTCGCTATTCCTAAACGCTCTAAAACTCCAGTAATAATTCCTTTTAAATAAAAGAAATCTGATGCTTGTGATGCAGCTTTCCAGCTATCTTTAATTCTATTTCCAGTAACAAATAATGTTAAATGTTTGTCTTCTTGATATCCACTTTCAAATTTATGATACGTCTTTCCGAACTCATAAAACTTTAGCGAATTATTCTTTCTATTAATGTTGTAAGCAACGCTTTCCAATCCACTAAACAATAAAGACTGACGCATTACTTTTAAATCATTACTTAAAGGATTTAACATTTCAACATTGTGCTCTTCCTTTAAGTTTTCAGATAACTCAACATAATCTGCTTTAGTTAAAGAATTCGCCATTGTTTCATTAAATCCAAGAGATGTTAATTGGTTTGCAACAATGTTTTCAACTTTAACATCTGTATCACTATCAAAAGAAATAGACGTATTTAATTTGTGTGAAAATTCAATATTATTATATCCATACACACGTAAAATTTCTTCGATAATATCTGCTTCTCTTTGAACATCTACTCTATAAGAAGGAATAGTTAATCCTAAACCACCAGCAGTTTCGCTATTGATTTTAATTTCTAACGAAGCTAAAATATTCTTGATTGTTTCTTTAGGTATTTCCTGACCAATTAAACGATATGCGTTATCATACGATAAGAAAACTTGGAAATCTTCAACTTTTTCTGGATAAAAATCTAAAATATCAGATGACATTTTTCCTCCAGCATATTCTTCAATTAATAAAGCTGCTCTCTTTAAAGCATACTTCGTTAAATTAATATCAATCCCTCTCTCAAATCTAAAAGAAGCATCTGTATTTAATCCATATCTCTTTGCAGTTTTACGAACTGAAACAGGATTAAAATATGCACTCTCTAAGAAAATAGCTGTTGTATGTTCTGTTACGCCTGATTTTAATCCTCCGAAAACTCCACCAATACATAACGGGTTATCATCAGCATCACAAATCATAATGTCTTCAGCAGATAATTCTCTCTCTACTTCATCTAATGTAGTGAACTTTGTTCCTTCTTCTAATGTTTTTACTACTACTTTGTTTCCCCTAATCTTAGCGGCATCAAAAGCATGTAATGGTTGTCCTAATTCATGTAAAACATAATTTGTAATGTCTACGATATTATTTTTAGGAGTTAATCCAATTGCTTTTAACCTGTTTTGAATCCATTCTGGAGATTCCTTTACTTCCACATCCGTAATGGTAATACCACAATAACGAGGAACTAAATCTTTATCATCAACCTCTATATCAATCTTGTGAGTACGCTCATCAACATGAAAATCAGAAACCGATGGAGAAATCAACTCTAAATTTGTTCCTTGCTGAATTAATCCAGCACGTAAGTCACGTGCTACACCAAAATGGCTCATTGCGTCTGCACGGTTAGGAGTTAATCCTATTTCAAAAACATAATCAATTTCTATATTAAATACTTCAGAGCAAGGTCTACCTGGTTCTAAAGACTCTTCCAAAACCATAATTCCATCATGTCCTTTTCCTAAGCCCAATTCATCCTCAGCACAAATCATTCCATGACTTTCCTCTCCTCTAATTTTTCCTTTTTTGATTTTGAAGCCTTCTCCTTTTTCATCATATAACATTGTTCCAATAGTTGCTACAGGAACTTTTTGACCAGCTGCTACATTTGGAGCACCACATACAATTTGTACGGGAGCTTCTCCGCCTAAATTTACAGTTGTTACTTTTAACTTGTCTGCATTTGGATGTTTTACACATGTTAAAACTTCACCTACAACAACTCCTTGTAGACTACCTTTAATACTTTCTACCTTTTCTATTCCTTCTACTTCAAGCCCTAAATCGGTAAGCAATTCACCTGTTTTCTCTGCTTCCCAATCTATTTGTAAAAACTGTTTCAGCCAGTTATATGATACTTTCATAATCAATCTCTGAATTTAGCCCGCAAATTTACATAAAATAAAGGAAATAATAAGACCAAAACTTCTTCTTTATACTTAACTCATTGTTAACCTTCTGGTAACACATAGCGCAGAATATATTTGTTCCTTTGCACGCCCCCAAATATTTTTTAACATAACTCAATATATATGAGAAAATTATTACCCTTCATTTTACTGATTACAACTTTATCAGTATTTTCTCAAATTCCTACGTATTACAATGATGTGAATTTGAACTTAACAGGTACCGCTTTAAAAGATGCCTTAGCAACCAAAATTACAAGTACTCACACAACAAACCTATCGTATACTCCTGGTGTTTGGGATGCTTTAAAACAAACAGATTTAGACCCTACAAACAATAATAAAGTAGTTCTAATATACGGTTATAGTGACACAGATGGAAACTATGTTACTGATAGAACTAGAGGAAAAGATAACAACGGTGGTAGTGCAGGGTCTCAATGGAACAGAGAACATGTGTATCCTAAATCATTAGGTAACCCTAACTTAGGAACTTCAGGTCCTGGTGCCGATGTACACCATTTAAGGCCTGCAGATATTTCTTTTAACTCGCAAAGAAGTAGTAAAAAGTTTGCTGCTGGTTCAGGAAATGCAGGAGATGTTTCTGGAGGATGGTATCCTGGTGATGAATGGAAAGGAGATGTTGCACGTATGATGATGTATGTATATTTACGTTATGGAAATCAATGTTTACCTTCTAATGTAGCTGTAGGTACTGCAAATGCTTCTGATAGTAATATGATTGACTTATTATTACAATGGAATGCTGAAGACCCAGTTTCTGATTTCGAAAAACAACGTAACCCTATTATCCAAGGATTACAAGGGAATCGTAATCCTTTTATAGACAACCCAGCATTTGCAACTAAAATTTGGGGTGGTCCACAAGCTGAAGACTTATTTGGTAATGGTGGAGGATCTAATGATACACAAGCACCTACTACTCCAAGTAACTTAGCTTCTTCTAATATAACTAGTTCAGCTGTAAACTTATCTTGGTCAGCTTCTACTGATAATGTAGGTGTTACTGGATATGAAGTATTCAATGGAAGTTCTAAAGTTGCTACGGTAACTACAACGGCTTATCAAGTTACCGGATTAACAGCTTCAACTTCTTATACATTCACGGTAAAAGCAAAAGACGCAGCAGGAAACACCTCTGCTTCAAGTAACGCTGTAAGTGTAACTACTTCTTCAGGAGGTAGCTCAGGTGGTGGAAATGCTTCTGAATTATTAATTTCAGAATATGTGGAAGGTTCTTCTAATAATAAAGCTATTGAAATTGCTAATTTCACAGGAAGCACTGTAAACCTAGGAAGTTATTCATTAAGAAAAGCTACTAATGGTGCAAATTGGTCGAGTACCTTAAATTTAAGCGGATCATTAGCTAACGGACAAGTATATGTTGTAGCACACTCAAGTGCTTCTTCAACAGTAAAAAATAAAGCTCAAAGAACAGATTCTAGCGTAATGTCATTCAACGGAAATGACGCCGTTGGATTATTTAAAGGTAGTACATTAATTGATGCCGTTGGTAACCCAACAAGCTCTTCTAATTTTGCTAAAGACAAAACTTTACAAAGAAAAGCTTCAGTTAATGCCCCAACTACGACTTACAATAGCAGCGAGTGGAATGTATTATCAAAAGATACATTCTCAGGGTTAGGATCACATACTATTAATGGAGGAACTCCAGATACGCAAGCTCCATCTGCTCCTACTAATTTAGCTGTTTCTAATGTAACTGAAACCACTGCTAGCTTAAGTTGGACTGCAGCAACTGATAATGTTGGTGTTACAGGTTATGATGTATACCAAGGAAGTACAAAAATTACTTCGACTACAACGAACAGTTACAATGTTACTGGATTAACTGCAGCGACTAACTATACTTTTTCTGTACGTGCAAAAGATGCTGCTGGAAACGTTTCAGCTTCAAGTAATACGTTAGGTGTTACTACCCAATCAGTAACAATCACTTATTGTAACTCTAAAGGTAATAATTCAAGTTATGAATATATTGATAACGTAGCTATTGGAGGTATTTCTAATGTTACAGCATCTAACTCTGGATATGGAGATTTTACTTCATTAACTGGTAACTTACCTTTTGGAACAAATCATATTGTATTAAGTGCAGGGTTCTCTGGTTCATCATATACTGAATTCTGGAGAGTTTGGATCGATTATAATCAAAATGGAACTTTTGAAAGTAATGAATTAGTAGCTAGCGGATCATCTTCTAGCGCTTCTAATCTTTCTTACACATTTACTGTTCCTACAACCGCTAAAACTGGTAAAACAAGAATGCGTGTTTCAATGAAGTGGAACGCGGCTCAAACAGCTTGTGAAACATTCTCTTATGGAGAAGTAGAAGATTATACTGTTAATATTGGAACTTCTTCAAAAGGTACTAGTACTATTATTGCTGATGCCGAATTAGGAAATGAAGAGCCAATATTTAAAGCTGCAATATACCCTAACCCAGCTTCTAGTTTCTTAGCTATACAACTACAAGATCGTAGAAAAGCTAGCTATCAAATACTAAATGTTATTGGTCAAGTAGTAAAAACTGGAAATGCGGATACAAACATTAATATTAGTAATTTAGATTCAGGAATCTACTTAGTTAAAATTTATGATGGACAAAAATCTTTAACACAAAAGTTTATCAAAAAATAAAGAATACACATATTTTACATATTCTATAAAAACCTTATCAAATTGATAAGGTTTTTTATTTATTTTAAATAAAAACCACCTTTTTAACTTAAAGATTGTTAATAACATTTTATTAGTTTACAATTTCTTAACCTTTACGTAACATTACAACTTGTTAAAAAACTGTTAATTTGCTACGTTTTTTACAATTAACTTAATATCAAATAGATGAAAAACCTACTACCCTATTTTTTCATGCTGGTATTGTCTTGGTCTGCATTTGCGCAAGAGATTCCAGCGTATTACAATAATGTCAATATGAACCTTACTGGTTCCGCTTTAAAAGATGAATTGGCAACTAAAATTATCAGTACACATACTACTATTCTTACGTATACTCCAGATGTTTGGAATGCATTAAAACAAACTGATATTGATCCTACCGACAACACCAAGGTTGTGTTAATATATGGTTGGAACGATTCAGATTCTGACATCACAAACGATCGTACTCGTGGGAAAGATAATCACGGAAGTGGTTCTGGGGTGTGGAACCGTGAGCATGTATATTCTAAATCTTTGGCAAATCCAAACTTAGGGACTACTGGACCTGGTGCAGATGCACACAATTTACGTCCATGTGACGCACAAAGAAACTCATCTCGTAGTAACCGTAAATTTGCTGCTGGTTCTGGTACTTCTGGAATTACAGCAGAAGGAAATTGGTATCCTGGAGATGAATGGAAAGGAGATGTTGCACGTATGATGATGTATATGTACTTACGTTATGGTAACCAATCTTTACCAACAGGTGTTGGAGTCGGTAATACTGTAGCTACAGATCCTAACATGATTGACCTTTTCTTACAATGGAATGCGCAAGATCCTGTTTCTGATATCGAAAAACAACGTAACCCTGTATTAGAAAATATGCAAGGTAACCGTAACCCTTTTGTAGACAACCCAGCATTTGCTACCCAAATTTGGGGTGGTCCACAAGCAGAGAACTTGTTTAACAATGGTGGTGGTTCATCTGATACACAAGCACCTACTGCTCCATCTGCTTTAGTAGCTTCAAACATTCAACAAACATCTGTTGATTTAAACTGGACAGCTTCTACAGATAATACTGCAGTAACTGGGTATAATATTTTTAATGGTAGTACTCAAGTTGGAAATACTACTAGTACTAGTTATACTGTTTCTAACTTAACAGCAGGAACAGCATATACTCTTACAGTAAAGGCATATGATGCTGCTAGTAATGTTTCGGCAGCTAGTAACGCTGTAAATGTTACAACTACCTCTGGTGGTTCTGGAGGAAGTGGAACTGCTACAGAATTATTAATTTCTGAGTATGTTGAAGGTTCTTCTTATAATAAGGCCATCGAAATTGCAAACTTTACAGGTGCTTCTGTAAACTTAGCTGATTACTCAGTTAAAAAAGCTACAAATGGTGGAGGAACTTGGTCTAACACCTTAGCATTAAGCGGTACTTTAGCTAACGGGCAAGTATACGTAATTGCTCATAACAGTGCTTCTACAGAGCTTAAGAATAAAGCACAATTAACAAACAGTTCTGTAATGAACTTTAACGGAAACGATGCTATAGGTTTATTTAAAGGAAGTAACTTAATTGATATTGTAGGAAACCCAAGTAGTAGTTCGAACTTTGGAAAAGATCAAACTTTACAAAGAAAATCTTCTATTACTTCTCCAAAAACTACATACGCTTCAGCTGACTGGAATGCTTTAGCTAGCAATACTTTTACTGGATTAGGAAGTCACACTATCGATGGTGGAGGATCTGCTGATACACAAGCTCCTTCTGCTCCTACTAATTTAGTAAGCTCTAACATCACTCAGACTTCTGTAAACTTAGCATGGACGGCTTCTACTGATAATGTAGCTGTAACTGGATATGAAGTATATCAAAACGATGCTAAAATTGCTACAGTAACTACAACTAGTTACTCGGCTTCAGGATTAGATGTTGAAACTGCATATAACTATTCTATCAAAGCATTAGATGCTGCTGGAAATATTTCTGCTTTAAGTAATAAAGTATTCATTACTACTTTAGCTGCTCCAGATACGCAAGCTCCTACTGCTCCATCTAGTTTAGCTGTTTCTAATGTAACGCAAACTACTGCTAACCTGGCTTGGACAGGATCAACTGATAACACAGGTGTAACTGGATATGAAGTATTTAGAGGTAGTACAAAAATAGCTACCGTAACTGCTACAAACTATGGAGTAACTGGATTAACTGCTGCAACTAACTATACGTTCTCTGTTAAAGCAATTGATGCCGCTGGAAACGTTTCTGCTGCTAGTAATGTAGTAGGTGTAACTACAAGTTCAAACACTGTTACTTACTGTGCTTCCAAAGGAAACAATGTAAATTATGAATACATCGACAATGTTGTTTTAGGAGGTGTATCTAATGCAACTGGAGCTAACGGAGGTTACGGAAACTTTACTTCTCAAGTAGCTAATATTTCTGCAGGTAGTAATACAATTGTTGTAAGTGCAGGATTTGCGAGTTCATCATATACTGAATATTGGAGAGTTTGGATTGACTTTAACCAGAATGGTACTTTTGAATCTTCTGAGCAAGTTGTTAATGGATCTTCTTCAAGTGCAGGAAACCTTTCTTATAACTTTACTGTTCCTTCTAGTGCTTTAACTGGAAATACAAGAATGCGTGTATCTATGAAGTGGAATGCAGCTCCTACGGCTTGTGAAACCATTTCTTATGGAGAAGTTGAAGATTATACAGTAAATATTGGTGCTGCTTCTCGTGTTGATGCCTTAGCTGGAGTTGATATTGAAGGAGAATTAGGAAATGAAGAACCTATCTTTAGTGCTGAAGTTTATCCAAACCCAACAGCGAACTTCATTACTTTTAAATTAGGAGATAACAGAGATGTTAACTACAAGATCGTAAACTATATTGGTCAAACTGTTAAACAAGGTAAGTTTGAAAGAAATATAGATGTACGTGATTTAAATTCAGGAATGTATATTATTGAAATAAACGATAATCAACGTTCTTTCACTAAGAAATTTATCAAGAGATAACTCTCTCTATAATTCTAAAAATAAAAAAGGCTGTCGTAAAAACGATAGCCTTTTTCTTTATACTATTTTTATATAGAATTCTTACACCTCTATTGTTTTTTTCTTTTCTTTTGACGACGAAAAAACATAAGTATATAACCACATTAATGTGAACGTAGGAATAATATCTAAACCTGGCATTGCTTCTTCGATAAACGCAACTGCTCCTGCTATCTTACCTTTATTCCCTTTATACATCTTTGTCATTAAATAGGCTGATGCTGGAGCCCAAATAATATCCGATAACTCTCCTAAACCAGGGATTAGATAAGAGACATATCCGAAAGCATCAAATAATAAGCTAAGAGCTAATTTTTGGTATTTATTTTCTGTATTCATGTATGTTAGATTGTTTTTAACTTTTTAAAATCAAATTTCAAGCCAAAATCCTTGACTTATTCATTCTGAAAATGATATGTTTGTTGAAAATACAAAAAACAAATGATTTTTTCTGATTTTGCCAATCATATTGAACAACTACAAACCAAGCCTTTAGGAGGCTTAAACTCACAGTTTAAGATGGCCCCTAAAATGCGGTTAAAGTATTCAGAGAAAATTATTAAAGATAAAAACCCTAGAAGCGCTGCTGTACTTGCTTTGTTCTACCCTGATGATAATCAACAAACAAGATTTTTATTAACAGAACGAGCTAGTTATAACGGAACACATTCGGCACAAATAAGCTTTCCTGGAGGTAAATTTGATCAGATAGATAAAAATTTAACACAAACTGCGCTAAGAGAAACTTTTGAAGAAGTGGGAGTACAATCTGAAAACATACAGATTATTAGACAGCTCTCAGACGCATACATTCCTCCTAGCAATTTTTTAGTCGCGCCTTTTATTGGTATTTCGAATACAAAACCAACGTTTACTCCTAATAATGAGGTTGCAACTGTAATTGAAGTACTTTTAAGTGATTTGCTGGATGACCAAAGCTTAACCTCAAAAAACATGAGTACTTCATATATGGAGAATATTGATGTACCATGCTTTAAACTAAACAATTACATTGTTTGGGGAGCCACAGCGATGATGTTATCAGAAATTAAAGATTTATTAAAATAAAGTCTATTATACTTTTCTTTTGTAATTTAGCGTTTCGACTAATAAAAACCAATAAATAATGCCTTTATTAAAAAGGAATCCGTTCGGACATATTTTATGGGTAAAGAAGTGGTTAATCCGTATTTTGGGAGTAATTTCTCACGGAAGATATCGCAGATTTAATGAACTTCAAATAGAAGGTTCAGAGATTATCCGTCAATTACCCGACCAAAATGTTTTATTCATTTCAAATCATCAAACTTACTTTGCTGATGTAGCTGCAATGTTTCATGTATTCAATGCAGCTTTAAAAGGAAGAGTTGATAATATTAGAAATATCGGTTACATATGGCAACCGAAATTAAATGTATATTATGTTGCAGCCGGAGAAACGATGCGCTCTGGATTATTACCTAAAATATTTGCTTATACAGGTTCTGTTTCTATCGATAGAACTTGGCGTAGTGCTGGACAAAATGTAAATAGACAAGTAAAATTGTCAGATATTTCAAATATTGGTAAAGCTTTAGATGATGGATGGGTAATTACCTTTCCACAAGGAACAACCACTGCCTTTAAGCCTATACGTCGTGGTACTGCGCATATTATAAAAACATACAAACCTGTTGTTGTACCTATTGTTATTGATGGTTTTAGACGATCATTTGACAAAAAAGGCTTACAGATAAAAAAGCGTAATGTTTTACAATCAATGGTTATCAAAGATCCTTTAGATATTGATTATGAAAATGAATCGATTGATGAGATTGTTGAAAAAATTGAATATGCAATTGAACAGCACCCTTCATTCCTTAAGGTATTAACCAAGCAAGAAATAAAAGAACAAGAAGAATTAAACGAAAAACGAAAGTTTTGGAGTTAATACGAACATAATTCAAAAAACTTATGGCTAAAGAATCAATTTTAAATAAAAAGTCTATTGACTTCTTAGAAAAATATTTAAACAATGCTGCTCCTACCGGATATGAATGGGAAGGACAAAAAATTTGGATGGATTATCTTAAACCATACGTAGATGAGTTTATTACCGATACCTATGGGTCTGCTGTAGGAGTAATAAATCCTGATGCTCCGTACAAAGTGGTTATCGAAGGACATGCAGATGAAATCTCTTGGTATGTAAATTATATATCTGACAATGGATTAATTTATGTGATTCGTAACGGAGGTAGCGACCATCAAATTGCTCCTAGTAAAGTAGTAAATATTCACACCAAAAACGGTATTGTAAAAGGAGTTTTTGGATGGCCAGCAATACATACACGTAACAGAGCTAAAGAGGAAGCTCCAAAGCCTGATAATATCTTCATTGACGTAGGTTGTGCTACAAAAGAAGAAGTTGAAAAACTAGGTGTACATGTTGGTTGTGTAATTACTTACCCAGATGAATTTCATATTTTAAATGAAGACAAATTTGTTTGTCGTGCATTAGACAATCGTATGGGAGGTTTTATGATTGCTGAAGTTGCTCGTTTATTACATGAAAACGGTAAAAAATTACCATTCGGATTATACATTACAAATTCTGTACAGGAAGAAATTGGTTTACGTGGAGCTGAAATGATTACAGAAACTATTAAACCTAATGTAGCCATTGTTACCGATGTAACGCATGATACTACTACTCCAATGATTGATAAGAAAAAAGAAGGTCATTTAGAGTTAGGTAAAGGACCTGTAGTAGCTTATGCTCCTGCAGTACAACAAAAATTACGTGATTTAATCATTGAAGCTGCTGAAGAAAATAAAATACCTTTCCAGCGTTCTGCATTATCAAGAGCTACTGGAACAGATACTGATGCTTTTGCATACAGTAATGGTGGTGTTGCTTCTGCTTTAATATCATTACCTTTACGTTATATGCATACCACTGTTGAAATGGTGCATAGAGAAGACGTAGAAAACGTAATTAAAATGATATACGAAAGCTTATTAAAAATAGAAAACGGAGAAGACTTCTCTTATTTTAAATAAAATTACAATCCCGCTTTATGCGGGATTTTTACTTCTTATGGATGAATTAATAGACATTGTTGATGAAAATGGAAAATACACAGGTAAAACCTGCTTAAAATCAGAAGCCCATAAGCATGGCTACTTCCACCCTACTATTCATGTTTGGTTATATACAAAAGACCAACAAATTCTATTGCAAAAAAGAGCTTTAACGAAAAAGGTTTTTCCTGGTCTTTGGGATATTTCGGTCGCTGGTCATATAGCAGCAGGAGAAGAAATTGCCTTAGCAGCGTTAAGAGAAGTATCTGAAGAAATAGGTTTTGAAATACAACTCGAAAACTTAGATAAAATTGGTACTAGAAAACATATGGTTAATCATCCAAATGGAATCATTGACAATGAGTTTCATCATGTTTATATTTCTGAATTAACCACAAGTATTGATCGTTTAGTAATTCAAGAAGAAGAAGTAGATGAATTGAAACTTTTTCCTTTAGAAACATTATTAAACACGAAACATTTAGAAAATGTTTTGCTTCCAAAATACCACGATTACTACGCTTTTGTCTATGATAAAATCATTCAAAAACTAAATCATCTACAAGAGTAAAAGCTTATTTAACAAAAAATTACCAAGCTCTTAAAACATTTTTAAGACACTTCAGTAGTTAATTTGTCATATAACTTAAAAGTTCTATGATTAAAAAACTATGCCTTCTTATTTTTATGCTACTCGCTACTATTATCTATGGTCAAAATAATAGACCTATTTTTTATGGTAAAGTAGCAGATTCTATTGGTGAATTACCCAATGTACATGTCATAAATTTACAAACAAATCAAGGTACCTTTACTAATGACAATGGTGAGTTTAGAATATTTGCAAAAGAAAATGATAGCTTACAATTCTCTTTTGTAGGTTACAAGACTAAAAAAGTTGTTTTAGAACATACTAACTTCGGGCTTAGCGAAAATAAGTTTTCATTAAAAAAAGAAACAGAAGAACTTGATGAAGTAGTTTTAAAAAAGCACAATCTAACAGGTTCTTTAGCCTTAGATATCAAAAGAGTGCCTAAGGATAGAATTGGTGAAATGATGACAAGTTTAATGGATGGAATTGCAAACATTGACTTTTCTACTCCAGTTATTGAAAAAATTGATGATATAGACAGAGGAAAAGCTCCAATTGTGCGAACTAACCCTATTTCAAATGGAGCTACCTTATTTAGCGGCTCAATATTTACATCAAAGAAAAAGGTTATACAGCAGAAAAAAATAGATAAGATAAAAAGCAGAGACCAATTTTATGCAACCCTTTTTAATGAAGTATCTAAAGAGTATTTTACAAATGAATTAAAAATTCCTAAGCAAAATGTTTTTAACTTTATAGACTATTGCAACGAGCATAAAATTAAAAGGTTAATTTCAGAAGAAAACATACTAGAGCTTTTAAAACATTTTGAAGAACAAAGCATAGCATATTTAAGAACCATAAAAAAGTAGCTATGAAACACCATTACCTAATTATTCTTCTTATAACTCCTTTCTTTTTAAAAGCGCAAGAAAGAAGGAAATACTTTTACGGAACACTTAAAAGTAATTCAATTCTTATTGGTAATGCCCATATCATCAACACAAAAACAGGTCAAGGAACATTTAGTAATGAGCAGGGAAATTTTAAAATTTTCGCCAAAGAAAAAGATTCGTTAACCATATCTTATGTTGGTTACGAAACCAAAACATTGCTTGTGGAAAAATTTCACTTTGGAATTCAAAAAAACACTATCAAACTCAATAAGTCTACAATTACTTTAGACGAAGTAGCATTAAAAAAACACAATTTGTTTGGAGTACTCATTAGAGATATGAAACAAACACCAGAAGACATTGCTGTTGTAAAATCAAAAGGAGCTCTTGATTTCTCTAATATTGACTTTGATAAAGCAACGATAGAGATAATTGACGATCATAGTAGAAAAAAATCTCCAGATTCAAGGAAATTAACAGATCCTACGGCTCTTTTTGCTGGAGCTGGAACTTCTTTTAGTGGATTAGACAAATATGCATTAGAACGTCGTAAACAACGAAAGGAAATTAATTTCAAAGAAAAATTCCCTAAAATGCTGTTATCAGAATTTGGGGAACATTTTTTCTTTGTAGACCTCAGAATTCCCAAAGAAAATTACTACCATTTTATAGAATATTGTAACGCTCTAAACATAGAAACACTTTATAAAGAGAGTAAGACTATGGAAGTAATTAATATCTTGCGTAATGAAAGTAAAAAGTACTTACAAATTATACATAAAGAAAATGAATAGAATTGCTATTTTCATATTGATTATTTTATCTACTTCTTTTTTATATGGACAGGAACACAGAACTTTTATGTATGCTGAAGTATCTGACAAAATTGGTCCTGTTGTTAATGCACATGTTATTAATCTGAAAACAAAACAAGGAACTTACACGAATGAAGATGGTAAATTTCGCATTCTTGCCAAAGAAAATGACAGTATAAAAATATCTTCTGTGGGATACGCAACGATAACCTACGTTGTTGAAAAGAGTGATTTTGGAATACAAAAAACCAACATAGAATTATTGAAAACATCTATTGATTTAGATGAAGTTGAAATAAAGAAAAATAACTTGCTCGGACATTTATCTTCTGATAGTAAATTGGTCAAAAAAGAGAAAGTGATTGATGCAAAGACACTGAATTTGCCCTATGCTGGGTCAAAAAAACTTACTCCGGCTGAAAGAAAACTATATACGGCTCAAGGCGGGAAATATCCAGTATTAGTTGGTTTTGGAGCTATTGTCTCCGTAGATTATATATTAAACACTTTATCTGGACGAATAAAGAAGTTAAAAAAAGGACTTCACTATGAACGAGAAGAAGAAAAAGTAACCTATCTTAAAACTACTTTTTCAAATTATATCGTAACCGATTTAAAAATTCTAGAAAAAGATCTTTATCGTTTTATCTATTTCTGTACTTCAGATCCAGACTTCAATTTACTTCTCAAACAAGGAGAAGTAGTAACTATAAACTTTCTTAAGAAGAAATCTATAGAGTTTAAAAAGTTAAATCCAGGTTCATACCCTTGAAAATTCGAATAAAAATTGTAAATTTATAAGTAACCGAATTTTAGCCTTTTACCTTATGAAAACACGATTTTTTATTTTATTTGTTCTATTTTACACCATGGTCTTTTCTCAAGAGGAGAGAAAAACACTATTTGGTATTGTATATGATAAAAATGGTGTTTTAGAAAATGCACATATTGTAAATTTTTCGAACAACACAGCAACTTTTACCGATGACAAAGGTGAATATAGAATCTTTGCCAAACCAACAGATACTCTACGTTTTACTTCAATAGGTTACAAAACAATTTTTGTAGAGTTAACAAAAGAACACTTTAATACTTACAGAAAAAGAATAACTCTTGAAAAACAAGTTTATGAACTAGATGAAATTTTAGTTAGGAATAATGAACTTTCTGGAGATATTAGCAAGGATTTAAAAAAGGTAAAACAAAATACAAGAGAAAAACTTGCAAAAGAAAGATTGAACGTTGCTACCATCAATATAAAAAACAATTACGATTATGGTGATAGCAGACTTCGCCATAAATTAGTAAAAACAGATCCCACAAGAGATTTTGAAGGAGTGGGTACCACTACAGTTATTCCTTTAAGAAGATCTCAAGAGTTGAAAAAACTCAAAAAAGAATTAGAATTTAAAGCTACCATGCCTGCACAACTCCTTAGTGAATTGGGAGAAGAATTCTTTTTTACAGAACTTAAAATACCCGTTGATAGATATTATCATTTTTTAGAATATTGTAATCCTTTAAATATTGAAAACTATTATCAAGAAAGAGAAGTATTAAAAGTGATTAATATTTTTAGAAATGAACATATAAATTACCTTAAAATCATAGAAAAAGATTAATTTGGCTCAGTAATTGGTACTCTCTTTTGATATGAAAAAATATTTTATCTTATTCTTACTTATTCCGCTATTATCATTTTCAGTGCATAAATATTACTTGGCATTAACTGAAATAGAATACAATCCAAATACAGCATCTGTTCAAATGATCATGAATGTGTTTATGGATGATATAGAATTAGCTATTAATAAAGACTATCAATTAGACTTGAGACTAGCCTCTAAACAAGAACTAAAGAATGTAGATGAATATTTCACTAAATATTTAAAACAACATTTTAAGGTTTTAATCAATAACAAAGAGGTTTCCTATAAATATATCGGAAAAGAATATGATGGTAATATCATTTACTTTTACTTAGAAATACCTGACATAAAAAACATACAAAGCATTGAAATACAGAACGATA
Source organism: uncultured Tenacibaculum sp. (assembly GCF_947498805.1). Lineage (GTDB taxonomy): Bacteria > Bacteroidota > Bacteroidia > Flavobacteriales > Flavobacteriaceae > Polaribacter. The sequence continues at coordinate 359,333 of NZ_CANMLT010000002.1, forward strand.
TTTTAGTATCTCATTTTCCAGATCAACAAAACTTAGTTAAAGCTAAAATTAACGACAGTAGAAAAACTTTATTTCTAGATAAAAAAAATGATAAAGGTTTGTTAAATTTTTAACATCTTCAATTACTGCACATAATATTTCTGTAAATTCCCCGATATTTTAAATTCAACATCAAACAAAAATGAGAAAGTATAGCACATTATTATTTTCTGCTCTTTTTGTTTCCGCGTCAATGTTTGCACAGGAAGCACCAAAAAAAGAACCACAAAAAGGTCATACTGACCAAAATAAGTTTCGTCAATTAAAAGACGTACTACCTACACCTAACGATCAAAGAACAGCATCGGGTGCACCAGGTCATCAATACACACAACAAAAAGTTGATTATATAATGGATATTCGTTTAGATGAAGCGAATAACAAGTTATATGGAGATGAAACAATTACCTACCACAATAATTCAAAAGATCAATTAGAATATTTATGGGTTCAATTAGATCAGAACATGCGTGCTCCTGACTCTAAAACTCCATTAGCAGAATCTAAAGGTGCTAGCGGTTGGCAAACTCCGTCTAAATTTGTAGACGATAACATGGGGAAAGCTAAAGATTTTGGATATAAAATTGAAGCAGTAAAATATGCTGATGGTAGAGATTTATCATATACAATTAATCGTACGATGATGCGTATTAATTTACCACAACCATTAGCTTCTGGAGGTACTTTTAAATTTAAAATTAAGTGGAACTACTTAATCAACAATTCTGTTGAAGATGGTGGACGTTCTGGTTTTGAATTATTTAAAGACGGAACAAAAGCATATACAATTGCTCAATTCTTCCCTCGTTTAGCTGTATATAACAATGTAGAAGGATGGCAAAACATGCAATTCTGGGGACGTAGTGAATGGGCTCTTGAATTTGGAGACTATGACGTAAAAATAACTGTACCTGCAGATCATATTTTAGATGCTACTGGTTCTTTACAAAACGAAAAAGATGTTTTATCAAAAGAACAACGTAAGCGTTTTGAAAAAGCTAGAAAATCTTATAAAGACCCTGTATTTATCGTAACGCAAGCAGAAGCTGAAGCAAACGAGAAAGAAGGAACTAACAAAACAAAAACTTGGCACTTTAAAGCAAATAACGTACGTGATTTCGCATTTGCTTCTTCAAGAAAATATATTTGGGATGCAATGGCCGTTAAAATTAATGGTAAAAACATCATGGCTGTTTCATTATACCCTAAAGAAGGTAACCCTTTATGGGAAGAGCACTCTACAAGAGTTGTTGCAAATACTTTAGAGGAATATTCTAAAATGACTTTTGACTATCCTTATCCAAAAGCTGTTTCTGTACATGCTAAGCGTCAAGGAATGGAGTATCCAATGATTTGTTTTAACTACGGACGTCCTAATCCTGATGGAACGTATTCAGATAGAGTTAAAAATGGTATGATTGGAGTAATTACACACGAGGTTGGACATAACTTCTTTCCAATGATTGTAAACTCTGATGAGCGTCAGTGGACTTGGATGGATGAAGGTTTAAACTCTTTTGTTGAGATTTTAGCTGAATTAGACTACGATCCTAACTTTAACACTGGTAATTTACCAAAAGACATCGTTAGATACATGAGTATTGATCAAAGCAATTTATCTCCTATCATGTCTCAAGGTGATTATGTACATAACTTCGGACCGAATGCTTATACAAAACCAGCTGCTGGTTTATATATGTTACGCCAAACAATTATGGGACCAGAGTTATTTGACTATGCATTTAGAACTTATTCTAAAAGATGGATGTTCAAGCACCCTACTCCAGCAGATTTCTTTAGAACAATGGAAGATGCTTCAGGTATGGATTTAGATTGGTTCTGGAGAGGATGGTTCTACACTACTGATTATACTGACATTGGTATTAAAGAAGTAAAACCTTTATACTTAACAGATAAGCCAAACGAAAGAACAAAGAAGTTACAAGAGCAATACCCTTCTTATTTTGCTAGCTTAGGAAAATTAGTATTCTTAACAACAAATAAAGAAGATGCAAATGCTAAAGATGTTGAAACATATGTTAATGGTTTACCTGCTGATAAAAAGGCTAACTTAAAAAAGTTACCTAAATACATGTATCAAGTTGAATTTGAAAAGCCAGGTGGGTTAGTAATGCCTATTATTGTTGAATTGACATATGCAGACGGTACTAAGAAGCGTGAAACTTTCCCAGCACAAATTTGGAGAAAAGACGAAACTAAAGCATACAGAGTATTCTCTTCTGATAAAGAAATTAAGAGTATCGTTGTAGATCCAGATTTAGAAACTGCAGATACTGATACTTCAAACAATAGCTGGCCGAAACAAGAGCAAAGCAAGTTTGATAAATTTAAAAATAAAGTGAAAGGATAATCACTAAAAACCTACTTATAAAACGCAACTATTTTTAGTTGCGTTTTTTGTTCATTAAAACAATGTTTTCATCATGAGAATTTTTAGCCTTTTATTAATAACAACACTTACTTTTTTATCTTGTAATCACAGCTCAAATCCAACCGTATTGAAAGAAGGTAATTATAGAGCTACCTTACAACTACAAGATCATCAAGAATTACCATTTACGTTTAAAGTTATTGATAATAAACATTTAGAAATTTACAATGCTGAAGAAACTATAAAAGTAGATGAAATCACGTATAAAAATGACTCCGTATATATCCAAACACCAGTATTCGAAGGTTATATTGTAGCTAAAATGCAAAACGACCATTCACTACAAGGATCTTTTGTAAAACCTACTTTAAATAGAACTGTTCCTTTTTCTGCTGAATTTAATAATAAGACAAGATTTACTACCAACCTGACTCCAACAAACAATATCAATGGTAATTGGGAAACAATTTTCAGTCCAAATAAACCTGAAGACACCTACATTGCGAAAGGAATTTTTAAACAAAATGGAGCAAACGTAAAGGGAACTTTTAGAACTACCACTGGAGATTATCGTTACTTAGAAGGTATTATTGATGGAGATTCTTTAAAACTTTCAACTTTTGATGGTGCTCATGCCTTTTTGTTTACGGCAAAAGTTACCAATTCAACTATGAACGGACATTTCTATTCGGGAAACCATTGGAAAGAACCTTTTACAGCTAAACTTAATAATTCTTACGAATTACCTAATGAAGATAGTTTGACCAAATTAAATGATGGTTATGATACTTTCAATTTTTCTTTTCCAGATGAAACAGGAAAGCAGATTTCATATACTGATGAACAATTCAAAGACAAAGTAGTTATCGTTCAAATTATGGGAAGTTGGTGTCCGAATTGTTTAGATGAAAGTAGGTATTATGTGGAGTACTTAAAAAAGAATCCAAATCCACATGTTACGTTTGTTGCATTGGCTTTTGAATTAGATAAAACGCAAGACAAAGCATTTCAAAAACTACAACGCTTAAAGAAACAAATAGGCATTACTTACCCTATATTACTAGCTCAATATGGAGGTTCAAACAAAAAGGAAGCTGCTAAGAAACTTCCCATGTTAAATCACATACTATCATACCCAACTACTATTTTTATTGATAAAAAAGGAAAAGTTCGTAAAATACATACAGGCTTTAATGGACCAGCTACAGGGCAAAAGTATATTGACTTTAAAAAAGAGTTTGAAGATTTTGTGAAGCAACTTTCAGAAGAATAAAACAAACTTAGTAGCTATTATTAACTCGCCATTAACATACGGTTTAGAACTTCCTTTTTACATTTGATTGCAACTCAAAGTAACATTGAAATGACCAAACCTTTTGCAACCTTAGTAACGTTTATAGCATTGTTTTTTCTTACAGACAAGATAAATTCTCAAGAGACTACAAAATCAAATCAAAAACTGCATAATACTTTAGTTGATTCGTATTATAATCTCAATGTAAAAGCTTTTCAAAAGAATTCAAAAGTAGAAGATATCGATCGTATTTTTAATCTTTTTACTGATGACTTCGTCTATGTACACCCTAAATATGGAGGTACATATACAAGAGAGAATTTATACAAAGGTTATATAAGAAACAAAAAAAATGGTATGTATGATGGAACTATTACTGGTATTAAAATATTTAATCGGATTGCTGGTTTAAATGCTTTGGTAGTTAAAAGAATTTATATAGATAAAGACACTAAAGAAGAAAAAGATGCGAAAATGACCTTATTTGAGTTTAAAGAAGGTAAAATTTCTAAAATATTTGAATATTGGTAATATTTATACTTCCTAACTGATGTTACTCCAAATACCCGCCTTTTTCTGCAATTGGCTATAGGTCTTTAGAAGTTTTTCATTTTCTGGTTTCCCTAAAGCAGAATCTTCTTGTAATATATTAATAGCTACTTGTCTTGCTTTATGTAAAATAGGAGAATCTTTTACTACATCAGCAATTTTTAAATTTAAAACTCCACTCTGTTGGGTTCCCATAATATTTCCAGGACCACGTAACTTCAAATCAACCTCAGCAATCTTAAAACCATCCGTTGTTTCAACCATGGTTTGTAAACGAGTTTTTCCGTCTGAAGACAACTTATAACTAGAGAGTAAAATACAATAACTCTGTTCTGCCCCACGTCCTACTCTTCCACGTAATTGATGCAACTGACTTAAACCAAATCGTTCTGCACTTTCAATAACCATTACCGAAGCATTTGGAACATTTACACCCACCTCAATTACCGTAGTTGCAACCATGATTTGAGTTTCACCATTTGCAAAACGTTCCATTTCATAATCCTTATCAGCTGGTTTCATTTGTCCGTGCACAATACTAATCTGATACTTTGGAGATGGAAACTCTCTAGAAATACTTTCATACCCATCCATCAAATCTTTATAATCCATTGCTTCAGACTCTTGAATTAATGGATATACGACATACACCTGCCTACCTTTAGCAATCTCATCTTTTAAAAACTTAAACACCCCCAAACGATTGCTATCATAACGGTGTACGGTTTTAATCTCTTTTCGCCCAGGAGGCAATTCATCTATCACAGAAATATCTAAATCTCCGTATACAGACATAGCTAAGGTTCTAGGAATCGGCGTGGCACTCATCACTAAAATGTGTGGAGGTACAGCCCTTTCTCCTTCATTTTTTGAAGATGGGCTCTTCTCCCATAACTTTCTTCGCTGAGCCACTCCAAAACGATGTTGCTCATCAATAATGGCTATTCCAAGATTGGCAAACTGTACTTTATCTTCTAAAATAGCATGTGTTCCTATTAAAATATGCAAAGTTCCTTCTTCTAAACCTTCATGAATCTCTCTTCGTTTTTTAGTTTTGGTAGAACCAGTAAGTAAATCGACCTTTATAGAAGTTTCTTTTAGCAAATCTGAAATACCATTAAAATGTTGAATTGCTAAAATCTCAGTTGGTGCAATAATCGTTGCTTGGTAACCATTGTCAATAGCCAATAACATCGTAAGTAAAGCCACAATGGTTTTTCCAGAACCTACGTCACCTTGTAATAAACGATTCATATGAACCCCAGAGCCAATATCTTTACGTATTTCCTTTAAAACCCTCTTTTGAGCATTGGTTAAATCAAACGGTAAATGATTATTGTAAAAATTGGTAAACTCCTCTCCTACATGCTCAAAAACAAACCCTTTTAGTTTAGATTTTCTAATAAGCTTTTTTTGCAATAATTGAATTTGGATGAAAAACAATTCTTCAAACTTTAATCGGTATTGAGATTTTGCTAAAAGCTCTTGATTTTTTGGAAAATGAATATTCAAAAAAGCATCTTGCTTTCCTATAAATTGATGTTCAGTTAATAAATATTCAGGAAGTGTTTCTTCAATACTTCCAAAGGCTTGTTGTAGCAAGTTTTGAATCATACTACGCATTACCTTATTACTTATACCTTTATTACTCAATTTTTCAGTAGATGGATATACGGGTTGCATTGCCATTTGTAATTTACTTTTGTAAGCAGCAACCGTCTCCATTTCAGGGTGTGGCATACTAGCGGTACCATTATACCAATTTAGCTTTCCATAAATTACATAAGGAACATTAACCTTTAGGCTATCTTTTATCCATTTAGCACCTTTAAACCAAACCAACTCCATAGAACCTGTAGCATCAGCAAAAGTAGCCACTAATCTACTTCCTCTTTTCTGTTTCACTTCCTTTAGGCCTATTACTTTCCCAACGATTTGAACTTCAGAAGAATTTTGTTCTAATTGGTTAATCGTATAAAACTGTGTTTTATCGATATATCGAAACGGAAAAAGGTGTAACAAATCTTTACACGTTCGAATTCCTAATTCAGAATATAGCAATTCGGCACGCGCTACACTTACTCCTTTGATATATGTAACAGGTTGGTTTAAATTCATGCATAACGAAAATACAAAAAGACATTAAATTCAACTATCTTTGCACTCTTAAATTCATCAAATGAGATTACATAGAAATTTAGTTTATACAGTAATAGATAGTATTCGTGATATCTTTAATGAAGGGGTATATGCAGATAAAGCTGTAGAACAAGCACTTAGAAGAGACAAGCGTTGGGGAGCAAGAGACAGAAAGTTTGTGGCTGAAACTATTTATGAAATAGTACGTTGGAAGCGTCTATATGCAGAAATTGCGAATGTAAAAGCACCATATTCTAGACCTGATTTATGGAGAATGTTTGCGGTTTGGTGTGTTTTAAAAGGAATTCAATTACCTGATTGGAATCAAATAGAACCAACACCAACTCGAAGAATCAAAGGAAAATTTGATGAATTATCTAAAATTAGAAAGTTTAGAGAAGCAATTCCAGATTGGATTGATGAAGTTGGATTACAAGAGCTAGGAGAAAAAGCTTGGACGAAGGAAATTGCTGCTTTAAACAAGCAAGCAGATGTAATCTTAAGAACAAATACGTTAAACATTTCAAAAGAAAAGCTTCAAAGTGTGCTTTCTTCTGAAGGAATAGAAACTGAGTTTGTAAAAGGACATGACGATGCTTTGAAATTAGTTGAAAGGGCTAATGTATTTAAAACACAAGCATTTAAAAAAGGGTTCTTTGAAGTACAAGATGCTTCTTCTCAATTAGTAGCTCCATATTTAGATGTACAGCCAGGAATGAAAGTTGTAGATACTTGTGCTGGTGCAGGTGGAAAAACATTACACCTAGCTTCTTTAATGGAGAATAAAGGGCAAATTATTGCTATGGATATTTACGAAAGTAAATTGAAAAAGTTAAAAGTACGTGCTCGTAGAAATGGAGTTCATAATATTGATACCAAAGTAATAGATTCTACAAAAGTTATTAAAAAACTACATGGTAAAGTAGATAGAGTATTGATTGATGCTCCTTGTTCTGGTTTAGGTGTTATTCGTAGAAATCCGGATAGTAAATGGAAATTAGAACCAGAGTTTTTAGATCGTATTCGTACTACACAACAGGAAGTATTACAACAGTATTCTAAAATGGTAAAACCTGGAGGAAAGTTAGTGTATGCTACTTGTTCTGTATTACCTTCAGAAAATCAACAGCAAGTAGAGTTCTTTTTAGAATCAGATGCTGGTAAAGACTTTAGTTTTGTAAAAGATAATAAAGTATTAGCTTCAGAATCTGGATTTGATGGATTCTATATGGCACTTTTAGAAAGAAAGTAATTCATATTTTAATAAAACAAAAAAGGTCGGAAGTTTTCTTCTGACCTTTTTTTATTACATATAATAAAAGTATAAAGTATTATCCCAATACTTTACTCTTCTTTAATTCACTATCAAACGGTTGGTTGTACAATCTTTTTCCTAAAGCTTTATGAATAGCGTTTGCAACTGCTCCACCTGCTGGTGGTAATCCCGGTTCTCCAAGTCCAGTAGGTGATAATTCATTCTTTACAAAATGAACTTCAACTTGCGGCGTTTCATTCATTCTAATTAATCGATAGGTATCAAAGTTTTTATTTGAAGGAATTCCATCTTTAAAACCTAAATCTCCATACATAGCATGTCCAATTCCATCTAAAACTCCACCTTGCATTTGGTTTATACCACCTGTAGGATTTATCACAATACCACAGTCAACTGCCGCCACTACCTTTGTGATGATTGGGTATCCATCTTTTAATTCTACCTCTGCTACCTCAGCAACATGGGTATTATGGCTATAATAAGCAGCAAACCCTTGGTAAACTCCGTCTTTACTCTTACCCCAACCTCCTTTTTCAGCGGCCAGTTTAATCGTTTCTTCCATACGTTCTCCTGAATATTGGATTCTTTCATCGGTAGTTCCTTTTACATTTTGCAACAACTCAATCCTCAATTGAACAGCATCTTTACCTAATTCTTCTGCTATTTCATCAAAGAAACTTTGTTCTGCAAAAGCCAAAAAGTTGGTATACGGAGCTCTCCAAGCTCCAGTAGTTACATCACTCTTATAATTTTGAGTTGAAACCTTGTAGTTAGGAATACAACCTGCTGGGAAAAAATGAGGTATTAACCCATACATATTGCTATTAATCGCTGCTTCTTTCAAATGGTATCCTGTAATTTTACCATCTTTTAATGAAGCCGCTATTCTATATTTAATCGCAGGTCTATAAATACCTGTTGTCATATCATCTTCACGTGTAGAAACAACTTTTACAGGCTTTTTAATCGCATTCGATATTTCTGCCGCTTCATAAACAAAATCACCATACAAACGACGACCGAATCCACCACCCATTCTTGTCATATCAACTTGAATGTCTTTTAAATCTCTACCAAGCATATCTGCAACTCCCAATGCTGCATATTCTGGTGTTTGAACTGGACCAATTAAATGAACTTTCTCATTGGTAACATTTGCAAAGAAATTCATTGGTTCTAAACAGTTATGCGGTAAAAATGGTGAATGATAAGTTCTTTCAATTACCTTATCAGCTTCAGCAAAAGCTTTGGTTACATTTCCATCTTCTCTTCGAACAGCAAAGTCCTTTCCTTCTAAGATCTTATCTAAAACTTCATTCTGTTTATCAGTACTTTCTAATTCACTTCCTGATTTCCATGTAGCTTTGATCGCATTTTTACCTTTTATCGCTGCCCAAGTATTATTGGCAATTACCACTACTTTATCTGTTGGAGACATGATAAAAGTCCAATTAAACTTACCTTTATCTAAAAAGTCTCTTACTTTTTCACCTATGGTAATAACATCTACAACTCCATTGACCTTTTTAGCTTCTGTTGCATCAAATGATTCTAACTCTTGACCAAATGCAGGTGGACGCAATACAGAAGCGTATAACATACCCTCTTCTTTAAAATCAATACCAAACAAAGGTTTTCCTGTTACTATTTTTCCTAAATCAACATTAACCCTATCCGTACCTATAATAGTATATTCTGAAGGCTTTTTTAGCGTAACGTTTTCAGGAACTTCCAATTGAGCAGCTTCCTTAACCACATCTCCATATCCTAATTGCTCTCCTTTGGCATTTGTAATAATTCCATTAGAAGCTTTACAGGTAGCGGCATCTACTCCCCATTTTACAGCTGCAGCATTTATCAGCATTTGTTTGGTAGTTGCTCCTGTTTGTCTTAAAGCATCCCATCCATGTCGAATAGACTGACTACCTCCTGCCAATTGACGCTTATAGTGCTTAGTATCTAAAGGTGCTTGTGCTACATTAACTTTATCCCATGCAACATCTAACTCTTCAGCAATAATCATAGGCATAGAAGTTTTTACTCCTTGTCCTATCTCCGGATTTGGTGAATAAATAGTTACATACCCTTCATTCGAAATTTTAATAAATGCATTAAAATCATTGAAGTTTAATTTTGAAATATCAACGGGTGGTTTCGCTTCAGCTTTACAAGCCGTAAATAAATTGAAGCCTACTAATAATCCACCACTAGCTAAAGCAGAAGTTCTTAAAAAATTTCTTCTACTAAATGTAAAACTGTTTTCTTGAGTTTTCATGATTTAATTTTTTAAGACATTTTTTCTGCAGCAATTGCTACTGCTTTTTCTATTCTATTATAAGAAGCACATCTACACAAGTTACCATGCATAGCTTCTCTAATTTCTTCTGTAGTTGGATTCGGATTTTCTTTTAAGAAAGACGCAGCGGTCATTATTTGACCTGCCTGACAATATCCGCATTGAGGAACATCTACTTCTTTCCATGCTTGTTGCAAAGGGTGATCTCCATTTTCTGAAAGACCTTCAATAGTAGTTATTGCTTCGTTATCTAACATAGACACCTGTAATTGGCAACTTCGCATTGCCGTTCCATCAACATGAACTGTACATGCACCACATTGTGCTATACCACAACCAAATTTGGTTCCCACCATATTCAGTTCATCTCTTAAAACCCAAAGCAATGGTGTATCTGCATCAACTGTAACTGTTTTAGTTGATCCATTTATTTTTAAAGTGTAAGTTGGCATTTTTGGATAGTTTTTGTTTGTTCCTTGTAAATTACAAAAAATATAAATGCTAACTTCTATTTTAGATAGTTTTAAGAAAATTTTAAAACAAAAAAGAGAGCTTTGGTAGCTCTCTTTCTCTTATGCTTTGTCTAAAAAACTGGTCACATTTTTATCTATTCGTTCTAATACATTCTCTGTATTAGCCTTCATAAATGTTTCTCCAGTTATCTGTTCATATAATTCTATATACCTATTAGAAATCTCAATAATCTTTTCATCAGTCATTTCAGGAATTTGTTGTCCATCTTTTCCTTGAAATCCATTTTCAATTAACCACTGACGCACAAACTCTTTTGAAAGTTGTTTCTGCTTCTCTCCCTTCTCTTGACGCTCTTCATATCCATCTGCATAGAAATAACGTGAAGAATCTGGTGTATGAATTTCATCAATTAAAACAATCTTACCTTCCTTAGTTTTTCCAAACTCGTACTTAGTATCTACTAAAATCAATCCACGTTTAGCGGCTAATTCTGTACCTCTTTGAAATAAACTATGTGTATATGCTTCTAATACCTTATAATCTTCTTCAGAAACAATTCCTTTAGCTAATATATCTTCACGAGAAATATCTTCATCATGCTCACCATTATCAGCTTTGGTAGATGGTGTAATAATTGGTGTAGGAAATTTATCATTCTCTTTCATTCCTTCTGGCATTGTAACTCCACATAACATACGCTTACCTGCTTTGTACTCACGCGCAGCATGTCCTGATAAATATCCTCGAATTACCATTTCTACCTTAAAAGGTTCACATAAATGTCCAACTGCTACATTCTCATCTGGGTTCGCAATCAACCAATTCGGAACGATATCAGCTGTATCATTCATCATTTTGGTAGCTATTTGATTTAAGATTTGTCCTTTAAAAGGAATTTGACGTGGTAATATGACATCAAATGCAGAAAGACGATCAGAAGCAATCATTACAAGCAAATCATCATTTATATTGTAAACCTCTCTTACTTTACCTTTATAAACAGATTTTTGCTTAGGAAACTGAAAATTAGTTTCGTTAATTGTATTCATTATATAAAAAGTTGTGTTGTTGGCGCAAATGTAAGTTTTTTATTCTTCTTTTGGTATTCTTTTTATTTGCTTTATGTTGTCTAATATTGGAGTTACTGTAACTACCTTATCTCCCTCTTGAACATAAAAGATATAACTTGTGTTTTGCCCTACTTTTTTGACATTTATCTCTTCGTTACTTTTAAAGATAATTGTATAATCATTTTTAAAAGTTCCTTTCTCTAATCTCTCATGATACTTAATACACATTCCAATTCGAATACTTGGAAAAATAATCAACATTGTAAATAGCATTGCACCATACAATGTTCTTTTATTTTGTATTTTTTCTAGGGCTTCTTTTTTATTTGTTTTCTTAAACATCCATGGTAAAAACTTTACTATATAAAAGTAATAAAACACCATTAGCGCCACTACTAAAAGAAATACCTTTAAATTACTTGTAATTAAACTAAATGGAGATATCAATGCATCTAAAATAGAAGTGTATTCTATATAGTGTACTCCTAAAACCCCATAAAATATACTCTCACTTATAATACCTACAACTACCAATACCACATATGCCAATGATAGTACTTCTTGAAAATTTAACTTTTCAAACATATTTTCTATTCGGTTTCTATACCCTTATATGCAGTAATAATTTGCCTCACTAATCTATGACGAATCACATCTTTATCATCTAAGTATACCTGTGCAATTCCTTTAATATCTTTTAAAGCCAACAAAGCTTCTTTTAATCCTGATACTTGTCTACGAGGTAAATCTATTTGCCCAGGGTCACCAGTAATAATAAATCGAGCATGCATTCCCATACGGGTTAAAAACATTTTCATCTGAGCATGCGTTGTATTTTGTGCTTCATCCAGAATAACAAATGCATTGTCTAATGTTCTACCTCTCATAAAAGCTAGTGGAGCAATTTGTATGGTACCATTTTCTAAATAGGCTTGTAATTTTTCATGCGGAATCATATCTCTAAGTCCATCATACAAAGGTTGCATATATGGATCTAACTTTTCTTTTAAATCTCCAGGTAAGAATCCTAGGTTTTCTCCAGACTCTACGGCTGGTCTTGTTAAAATAATTCTTTTAACTTCTTTTTCTTTCAAAGCTCTTACTGCTAAAGCCACTGCAGTATATGTTTTTCCTGTTCCTGCTGGTCCTACTGCAAACAACATATCATTGGTTTTCATTAACTCAACCATTTTACGCTGATTGGCCGTTTGTGCTTTGATTAATTTACCGTTAATACCATGTACTAAAACATCATCCCCTTTTCCTGCTTTACGCATTTCTTCTTCCTTACCTGTTGATGTTAAAATACGCTCAATACTATTTTCGTCTAGTTTATTATATCTATTGAAGTATTTGATAAGCATTTCTAAACGCTTCTCAAACTCATCTAAAATTTCTGCTTCTCCGTAAGCTTTTAATTTATTTCCTCTAGCAACAATTTTTATTTTTGGGAAGTAATTTTTTAATTGTGTTATTGTGCTGTTTTGTGCTCCAAAGAAATCATTTGGATTAATTTCTGTTAACTCAATAATACGTTCGTTCAAATTGATAAAAAATTTTAAGGTTAATATGCCTAAATTAACGAATATTTTCTTTGAATTATGTAGCTTTGTCTAAAATTTTAGCACAGTTTTTCACAAATTAATTAACAAACACTTTTAATGTCTCTAATTACTTTAACTACTGATTTTGGCTTGAAAGACCATTTTGTGGGCGCAGTAAAAGGAGCTATTTACTCGGAATTACCTGATGCTAAAATAGTTGACATAACGCATCTCATATCTCCTTTTAATATTACAGAAACGGCATATATCTTAAAAAATGCCTATAAAAGCTTTCCAGAAGGAACTATTCACATTATTGGAGTAGACTCTGAATTGAGTAGTGAAAACAAACATATTGCTTTAGAATTAGATGGTCACTACTTTATTTGTCCTGATAATGGGCTCATTTCAATGATTGCTTCGGAAGTAAATCCGACAAAAATTGTTGAAATTAATATTCATGATTATGTAGATAGTAGTTTTCCTGTGTTAGATGTTTTTGTACAGGTTGCTTCTCACATTGCCAGAGGAGGTAGCTTAAATATTATTGGTAAAGAAATTCAGAGTTATAAAAAGATTATTGAAATTCAACCTAAAATAAACCAGGACCAAACCGTTATTGTTGGAGGAGTTATTTATATTGATAACTATGGAAATGTAATTACCAACATTACTAAAAAGCTATTTAGCACTATTGGAAAAGGCAGAAACTATAGTATTAGAGCTGGTAGATATGAATTTAAGAAAATTGTAAATCAGTATAATGAAATTGTTGACTTTAGCGTACCTACAGAACAACGTATGTATGATGGTAACAAGTTAGCATTGTTTAATTCTGCAGGGTATTTAGAAATTGCCATTTATAGAAGTAACTTAAATACTGTTGGAGGAGCTTCTACGCTATTAGGTCTTAAATATAGAGACTCTATAGCTATTGAATTTGAAAACGTTGTAAAGCCAGAATTTACGACCGTAACCTAATTTTTTATGTTTGTACGTATTGTAAAACTTAGTTTCGATCCTACAAAAATTGAAACTTTCTTAAATAATTTTGAAAATCAGAAACAACATATACGAAACTTTCCTGGGTGTCGTTTATTAGAGTTGTATAGAGATAAAACTAATACCAATGTGTTTTTTACCTATAGCTATTGGGAATCTGAACAAGATTTAGAAAACTATAGAAACTCTGAACTATTCAAAGGTATTTGGGCAAACACAAAAATATACTTTAATGATAAACCAGAAGCTTGGAGTGTAGATAAGTTACAATCTCTAAAATAAGAAACTATGATGTATAATACCAAACCTAATATAGGAAATAGATTCGTTGCTGGATTAGTAGACTATATACTTATTTATGGTTTTTTCTTTATGTATGTATATTATGTAGGTTCTCCTAATGATGAAGGTGGCTATACCGTTAGCGGAGTGCTTGCTTTGGTTCCTATCTTGTTTTGGGGAATTATAACTGTTGGAATGGAGCAACTATTTGGAGCTACTATTGGTAATTTATTAGTAGGGTTAAAACCAATTTCTTTGATAAAAGATGAAAAAATAACGTTTTTACAATCCTTAAAAAGACATTTGTTAGATCCTATTGATATGTTTTTATTTGGTTTAATAGGATACATTACAATAAAAAATACTGAAAAAAATCAGAGATTAGGAGATATCTGGGCAAATACAATTGTTATTAATATTTCTAATCAAAAAAACTAAAAATTATAATGCTCCCAATATTAAAAAAAGAATTTAACTCATTTTTTGCTTCACCCATAGCCTATTTGGTTATCGGAGTCTTTTTACTCGTAAACGGGCTTTTTCTATGGGTGTTAAAAGATGACTTTAATATTTTAAATGCAGGCTTTGCCGATTTGAATTCGTTTTTCTTTTTGGCTCCTTGGCTACTATTGTTCTTAATACCTGCTATAACCATGAAAAGTTTTGCAGATGAGTTTAATAGTGGAACCATAGAAACCTTAAAAACAAGTCCTATTACCAACTGGCAAATTGTATTAGGTAAGTTTTTTGCGGCCTTGTTATTAGTAATCATTGCCATAGTACCTACCCTAACTTATGTATATACTGTATACCAGTTAGGTAATCCTATTGGAAATATTGATGCAGGTAGCACTATGGGTTCTTATATTGGTTTATTATTCTTGGTAGCCACTTACACCTCAGTAGGATTATTTACCTCTACCCTATCAAACAATCAGATTGTAGCTTTTATACTAAGTATTTTTATCACCTTTTGTTTGTTCTACGGGTTTGACGCATTGGGAAATTTATCAAGTTCTGGTTATACCATTAAGCAATTTGGAATCAATGAACACTTTAAAAGTATTTCTCGTGGGGTTATTGACACACGAGATATTATTTACTTTTTAAGTGTTACATTTTTCTTTTTATTCATTACTAAAACCAAACTAACTCATGAATAAAAGTATACAACATATCATGTTGGTTTTAGTTGGGATCATAGTTTTAAACATTGTATCCAAAAACATATACCAACGTTTTGATTTAACCCAAGATCAACGATATACCTTATCTAATACTACCTTAAACATATTAGATCAATTAGATGATTTAGTAATCATCAATGTATATTTAGAAGGAGAATTTCCTTCTGAGTTTCAGCGATTACAAGTAGAAACTCGTCAGTATTTAGAAGAGTTACAAGCCGAAAATTCAAATATTCGTTTTCAATTTATCAATCCAGATAAAATTCGTGAACGTTTGATTAAAAAAGGAATGTTACCTAGTCAACTTACTGTTGAAGAAGATGGAAAACTTTCCAATGCAATTATTTTTCCTTGGGCAGAAATCGAATATGCTAATAAAACGGAAATTCTTTCATTATTGCCTAATACCAATGCTAAAACACAAGAACAACAATTACAACAAGCTATTGAAAAACTTGAGTATTCATTTAGTAACGGAATTCAAAAAGTTACTAGAGAAAATAAACCAACCATAGCTGTATTATCAGGAAATGGTGAATTGGATGATATTTATTTATATAGTTTCTTAAAAGAACTTGGTAAAAAATACCGTTTAGCTAAGTTTACTTTAGATAGTGTAGCCACAAATCCGCAAAAGACTACAACTGACTTAAGAAAATACGATTTAGCCATCATTTCAAAACCAACTGAACGTTTTACTTCTGAAGAAAAATTAACTATAGATCAGTTTATTACCAATGGAGGTAAAAGTTTATGGATGATTGATAATAATTATGCCGATACAGATAGTTTATATAATCAAGGAAAAATGTTAGCTTTTCCTCGTGATTTAA
Organism: uncultured Tenacibaculum sp.; assembly: GCF_947498805.1. GTDB lineage: Bacteria > Bacteroidota > Bacteroidia > Flavobacteriales > Flavobacteriaceae > Polaribacter. Next base: position 375,710 of record NZ_CANMLT010000002.1, read on the forward strand.
ACTTAACTGACTTGTTGTTTAGTTATGGTGTTCGTATTAACAATAAGTTGGTACAAGATTTATACTCAGCTAAAATTCCTTTAGCCACTGGTAATCTTGGAAATCAAGCACAATTCCAACATCTAAATTGGTTTTACCATCCATTGGCAAATGGAAACCCAAACCATCCTATTACCAAGAATATTCCTCCAGTGCGTTTTCGTTTTACAACGCAAATAGATACTTTAAAAAACGACATTAAGAAAACTCCTTTATATCTTAGTTCTGTATTAACTAAAAAAGTAGGAACGCCTAGTATCATACAATTACAAAGTATTGCAAATGAACCTAGAGAGAATGAATACAAAGGTGGTCCACAGTTATTTGCAGTGCTCCTAGAAGGTACTTTTTCTTCTGCATACAAAAACAGAATAAAACCTTTTAATTATAAGGGTTTCAAAGAAACATCACCTGAAAACAAAATGGTGGTAATTGCAGATGGAGATGTTGCTAAAAATCAAATTTTAAAGGGAAAACCTCATGATTTATCTAGAGATAAATGGACTGGTGAGGAGTTTGGTAATAAAGAATTCTTGATAAATACAGTAGACTATTTACTAGATGATACTGGCTTAATAGAATTGAGAAACAAAACAATACAGTTAAACCTATTAGATAAACAACAAGCTTTTAATGAAAAAGGATTCTGGCAATTCTTTAATATTATTGTTCCTTTAGTAATTTTAGGACTGTTTGGATTTGTATTCAACTATCTTAGAAAGAAAAAGTATACTAAATAGTCAATAAATCTCGATGAATAAATTGATAATCTAGTTTTTGTATCAATTTATCAGAATTAATAACTTTATATTTCAATGCTAAAGAATCATCAAAAATTGGTGGTTCTTTTTCTATACTCAATCGAGCGTTTATATAAAAAGCTTCTCTTGTTGGGTGATGATCTACACAAGCATTAAATGTTTCTCCCCAGATATTCTTTTTTATTATTCCAGTAATAATGGCAATACAATCATCTTGATGAATCATATTCACAAAACCTTTAGGATGTGGTATCTTTCTATTAGAAAACCAATTCCCAGGATGCCTATCATACCCCAATAAACCCGCAAAACGAATTACTGTAGTTGCAAACTTTGTTGAATTCTGAAAAACCTTTTCGATCATTCCTAAAGGAGTACTTTCATCGGCGTCCTCCTCATATACTTCTCTATTTAAACTTGGATATACGGAAGTAGAACTGATAAACAAAACATTCTTTATTCTTGAGCCTTCAATCTCTTTTACCAAATTTTTAAAAGCATCTATATCTTTAGAAGTAATAGCTACCACCAATGTATCTACTTTCAAAAAGTCTTTAAAATTTGTCTCTTCAGAAGAAATATCAATTACATGTGCTTTTATACCATTCTCCTCTAACCAACTTACTTTTTCAATACTGGTAGTTGATCCCTTAACTTGAAACCCTTCCTCTAACAAATGTTTGGCTAAAGGAAAACCTAGCCATCCACAACCTAAAATACTAACATCCTTCATCACAACAATTATCGTCTTTTACTAATTTACAAGAAATCACCGCCAACAAGGCTCCTAAGATAGGTGCTAATATATACAACCATAAATGCTCTAAATGACCAGAAACAATTGCTGGTGCAATAGAACGAGCAGGATTCATTGAGGCTTTTGTCATAGGTCCCGCAAACATCGCCTCTAACAACACCACTCCACCAATGGCAATTCCAGCCATAACTCCTACTTCTTTACTTCCTGTAGATACGTTAATAATTACCAACATTAAAAAGAACGTTAATAATAATTCAAATATAAAGGCTCTCCAAGGAACTATAGAAGGGATAGTAGCTCCATAAAATTCACTTTCTGGAAACAATACCCATAACATAACACTTCCTAATAAAGCACCTAATAATTGCGCAATGATATATTTTGGAACTTCTTTCCAAGAAAACTTCTTGGCATATGCAAATGATATCGTAACGGCCGGATTAAAATGTGCTCCGGATATTTCACCAAAAGCATAAATCATTGCCATTACAATTAATCCCCAAGTAATTGCTACTCCAATATGCGTTAAATCCGCTCCATTCGTTACTTCATTGACCACCATAGCACCTGTACCACAAAAGATTAGCGCAAAAGTCCCTATAAATTCAGAAATATATTTTTTCATACCTGCAAATATCCGTTAAAAAAGAAAACATCATTTTAAGTTTTCGTTAACATTAATCGATAATATTCATCGTAATTTTATTCGGTAATTTTAAAACAAACCAATCATCATGAAAAAATTATTGTTAAGTTTATTTGTGGTTGCTGTCTCTGCAAATATCAACGCACAGGTAAAAACTCCAGCTTCTAGTCCTGCTGCTAAATTAGAGCAAACTGTAGGTTTAACAGACGTTACTGTTGAATACTCTAGACCAGGTGTTAAAGGAAGAAAAATCTTTGGAGATTTAGTTCCTTTCGGAAAAGTTTGGAGAACTGGTGCAAACGCTAACACTAAGGTAACTTTTAGTGATAATGTTATGATTGATGGAAAAGAATTAAAAAAAGGAACTTATGCATTGTATACAAAGCCTAATGCTGGTTCTTGGGATGTTATTTTTTACTCAGACGCTAACAACTGGGGAACTCCTAGAGAATGGGATGAGTCAAAAGTAGCTTTAAGTACTACTGCTAAAGTACAACCTATGCCTATGAAAATTGAAACATTCACAATCTCAATTGATGACCTAAACAGTTCTTCTGCAATGTTAGGAATGTTATGGGAAAACGCATATGTGGGTGTTAAATTCTCTACTCCTACTGACAAAGGTGTTGAAGCTAGTATTGAGAAAGTAATGAGCGGACCATCTGCAAATGACTATTACTCTGCTGCATCTTACTACTTTGATGAAGGAAAAGACATTAAAAAAGCTGTTAAATGGATGAACAAAGCAGTTGAATTAACAAAAGATCAACCTCGTTTTTGGTATTTACGTAAGCAATCTTTAATCTTAGCTAAAGCTGGAGATAAAAAAGGTGCTATCAAAGCAGCAAAAGCTTCTTTAGCTGGTGCTGAAAAAAGAGGTAATGCTGATTACGTAAAGATGAATAAAGAATCTTTAAAGGAATGGGGAGCTTTATAAAATATACACCTACTCCTTGTACAATTAACCTACACTATACAGTGTAGGTTTTTTATTTCATAACAATAAAGTTAACTTATTAAATTATAAGAAGTTTTTATATTAAAAAACTACGAATACCGTATTTTAAAATTAAATTCATTGTCTAATCAATAAACTAAACAATGAATTATTTACAGTCCCTCAAAAGGAAAACCCTTTTCAGTTTTCTTCTTTTCACTTTATGTTCAAACTTTATTTTTTCTCAAAACAATAACTACGACATTGGCGTTGGTATTTATGATGTAACAGGACAAATAGCCGAATCAAATTTCTTTGGCTATGGAGATCCATTTCATAGAAATGCAGGTATAAAAGATCGGCAATATGCACGTGCATATGTTATAAAAGACGGCAATGATAATTCTGTAGTTTTCGTTTCCATTGATAAAGGAGCTACTTTTCAATCAGTTAATTTAGCTGTAATGGAAAGATTACAACAATATTATGGCAACCTATACAATGACACCAACGTTATTATAAGTGCCACACATACCCATGTTTCTCCTGGAGGATACTCTCATTATGAGCTATACAATACTGCTACTGGTGGATATTACTCTGTAAACTTTAACATACTAGTTGATGGAATCTTTAAAGCTATTCAACAAGCACATAACAATTTAGCTCCTGGTAGAATATATTATAACAAAGGTTCATTAACCAATGCAAGTATCAATAGATCTTTAGTCGCTTATAATTTAAATACAGATGCTTCTGACTATCCAAGTATAGATGAGGAAATGACCATTCTAAAATTTATACAAGGATCCAATAATGAAGTTGGAATGATTTCTTGGTTTGGCGTGCATCCAACCAATCTTACTAAAAAATATAAATATTGTAGTGGTGACAATAAAGGCTATGCCTCTTTACAATTTGAACGTTTGAAACAATCAAGCTACGGAAAAGGAAACAATACATTTGTAGCTGCATTTGCAAACACAAACCCTGGTGATATGTCTCCGAATTTAAATCAGCCACATCCAAATGATATTCATACCGATGCTTCTGGACCAGGAAGTAACGAGGAAGAAAGTTCCGAAATTATAGGAAGTAGACAATACAATAAAGCATTAAGTCTATACAACTCCGCTTCAGAACAATTATTTGGTTCTGTAAAAGCCGTTAGCAGATATAGTGATTTTTCTAATATTACCGTGGCGCCTAAATTTACAGATGGAAGCTACCAAACCACTTGTAAAGCGGCCTTAGGAATTTCTTTTAGAGCAGGTGCAGAGGACGGAAGAAGTGGAATTGGTCGTGAAGGAGAAACCCGATCCAACCCTACTTCAGGTTCGTCAAATGATATATGTCATATGGAAAAACCAATTGATATCTTATTCAATTTGGGAGCAAATGATAGCAACCCAAGAACCCCAAAAATACTACCAACAAGTATTATGAAAATTGGACAATTTGGCATTCTTGCTGCTCCCGGAGAGTTTACAGTGATGGCAGGTAGAAGAGCCAAAGCAACTGTTGCTGAAAACACAAATACAGGAATTCAACATTTAGTGTTTACGGGTTATTCAGATGCTTATGCAGGTTATGTTACTACCAGAGAAGAATATGCTTCACAACAATATGAAGGAGCTAGTACACATTTCGGTCCATGGACATTAGCCGCTTACAGACAGGAATTTGAAAGACTGGCTTCTGTTTTAGTAAATCCAAATGCTAACCCATGGCCAACAACTGCGCCTACTCCACCACAAAAAAGTTATATCGGTCTTGATAGAACGGTACATATCTTTTTTGATGATAAGCCATTATTCAAAAGTTTTGGTAGTGTGCATTCAGATACGAACTCCTCTTATAATACAGGAGAAACAGCAGAAGTTGTTTTTTGGGGAGCGCACCCAAACAACGATACCAAAACAAATGATACTTATTTAAAAGTTCAAAAGAAAATAGGTAATCAATGGGTTACCAAATATGAAGATCGTGATTTCAATACCAAACTCATTTGGAAACGTAGTGGGGTTGCAAATTCAAAAGTTACTGTGCAATGGAAAATTAAAGCTAATACCGAAAGCGGATATTATCGTATTGTACATTCTGGAAAATGGAAAAATGGATGGAATGGAAGTATAAATCCATATACAGGAACAAGTAAAACGTTTTATGTAAATGGTACCGCAAGTAGAGCAAATGTTCAGCAAACAGAAAAAGCTATCTTAAGCGCCAATATATTCCCCAACCCTAATAATGGTAGTTTTACATTTATTAATGACAGTAAATTAACTGGAAATTATATCATTAGCAATACACTAGGACAGATCGTACAAAAAGGAGTTATCTCTAATAAACAATACAATGCATTGTATTTAAAAGGAAGCAATGGCGTATATCTTTTAAAAGTTACATACGCTAATCAAAGTACTTATACAGCTACTCTTATCAAAAAATAAGAAACTTATTTTCAACCGTTTAAAGAAGCTATATCATATAGCTTCTTTTCTTTTTGTACCATTCCATATTTCAATTTTAGTCAATTTTATGTATCTTACTATAAACTAAGCAAGCAGTCATGAAAATTAAGGGATTTATTGAAATCAACAAGCCAAAAGATGAAGTAGTAAAATATTTTGCAGATCCTTCTTATTTAGGAGAATATCAAGACGGTTTTGTTAAAAAGGAATTAATCAATGGTGAGCAAGGTCAAAATGGAGCCATATCTAAAATGTACTACAAACATGGTAAACATGATATGGAACTAACTGAAACGATTACAAACAATCAATTACCAGATTTGTTTGAATCTCACTATCATCATAAGCACATGGATAACACTATGAAATGTTCATTCATAGAAATTGACCCCAATAAAACCAAATATGAATACGAGTTTGAATACACTCGAATAAACTGGGTAATGCCTAAACTAATGGCAATTCTATTTCCAAGTGTTTATAAAAAACCAGCTCAAAAATGGATGCAACAATTCAAAGAATTCGTTGAGAAACAATAACACATTACTTATAAAATACTTCAACAATCTGGCTATCTTTTCATAGATTGCAATGTAAAACATCATTGATATTATCAATTCACTAAATGGAATTTCAGGAGAAAGTCATTACCTATAAAGACCGCATAGTTTTTATAAAACTATCCATGCCTTCGTTTAATAGAACATTAAAACACTATGTTGAGGATGAAGCATGTTTTATGTTTGTAAATAAAGGAGAGGTTGGTGTTAGAACTCCTGATGACTATTTAAAACTTAACAAAAACACAGCAATGATTGCGAAGTGTTTAAACTATTTCTTTGAGCCTAGTCAAAATAAAGAAATTTGTAATGAAGGAATTGAATCAGTAGGTGTTTTCTTGTATCCATCATTAGTGGAAGATTTATTTGATTTGGATATTTCTATATCCAATCACAGAAATGATTACAATGTAAAGCAGGTACAAGTTGATTTAATGTTAGATAATTTTAGACAAAGTATTGATATTCTTCTAGATAACCCTGAACTGGTAGACGATACCATGGTGAAACTGAAATTAAAAGAATTTATCCAACTATTAGTCAAATCACAAAATGCACCTTCTCAATTAGATTTTTTAGCTGCCTTGTTTAAACCCAATGAAGTGGAGTTTAAGAAAGTCATTCAGCAAAATGTATATGCCAACCTTACCATCAAAGAACTTGCTTTATTAACTCATTTAAGCGAATCTTCATTTAAAAGAAAGTTCAAAGAGGTTTTTGATAAAAGTCCTAAAAAGTACTTGACTGAGAAAAAAGTAAAACGTGCAGCGGAATTATTAAAATCTAGTAAAGACCGTGTTTCTGAAATAGCCTATGATGTGGGATTTGATTCTGTATCTACATTTAATAGAAACTTCACCTCTTTTTTCGGAAAATCTCCATCAGATTATCGTTTGAACTAAATTGAGTAGTTTTTGACCTAAACCGCATTTCTTGTGGTTTTAATCCTTATGATCTTTGTATCAAATAAAAATACAAGGTCATGAACACTACAAAAATTTTAAAAATCTATTTAACTATTTCGGGGTTAATTTTAACTGCTATAGGTAGTTTAACCAGCTTTAATCCAATTAATATTAAAGCTAATGAAGGCATTAATATAGCAGGAAATCCAAGTGCTTTAAATGATGTTCGTTCATTTGGAGTTCTTTTATTAGCAACTGCAATACTATTGTTTTTAGGAAGCTTTAAACTCTCCTTAACGAAGTCTGCAAACATTGCAGCTTTTCTTCTATTTCTAGCACTGGGGCTTGGTAGACTTTTAAGTATCTTTTTAGATGGAATGCCTTCTGATGGTATGGTAAAAGCAACTGGACTAGAAATTATTCTAGGACTAGTTGGACTTATCTTATTTAAACTTTACAACAAACAACAATCTTACTAAAATTAAAAAAATGAATACATCAATAATGATAACAGGTGCCAATGCTGGAATTGGTAAGGAAACAGCAAGACAACTTGCTATGATTAAAACAACTAAGGTTATTTACCTAGCTTGTAGAAATTTGAAAAAAGCCGAAGTTGCAAAAAAGGAACTTGTAGAGGCTACTGGACGAGATATATTTAAAATTATACTCTTAGATGTGTCTAAACCAGAAACAGTAAAAAAAGCTGTTGCGCAATTAGAAAACCCTATAGACGCATTAATTATGAATGCTGGTGGAACGGGTGGAAAAACTCCTGAAAAGTTAACAAAAGAAGGTGTTACTGAATTAACAGCAAGTAATTTATTAGGCCATGTAGTATTAGTTAATGAATTAATAAAAGAAAATAAACTAAATAAAGTAGCCTTATTCGCAAGCTCTGAAGCTGCCCGAGGAATTAAGAAAATGGGAATGAAACGCCCTGACTTAAGTGACAATTCTGTAGAAGAATTTGTATCAATTTTTGACGGAACAAAATTTAAAGGAGATTTTGATCCCTTCCAAGTTTATGGCTGGATTAAGTATGGAGGAACACTTTGGATGAGTAATATGGCTGATAGGCACCTTAATATTAAATTTATTAGTATGAGTCCAGGAGGTACTAGAGGTACTAATGGAATGGATGATTTACCATTATTAAAAAGAACATTTTTAAAGCATATAGGAATGAAACTCATTATGCCTTTAATGGGAATGTCTCACTCTGTAGAAAAAGGAGCTAAACGCTTTGTAGATGGTATTAACAACCCAAAGTTTGAAAGTGGTGTATTTTATGCTAGTAAGGAAAATATACTGACAGGTCCAGTAGTGAATCAAAATGCTATTTGGAAAGATTTAGACAATCCTATGATTCAAAAGAACGCTGCTATAGCTATTAATGGGTTTATTTAAGCATGCTTCATGCTAATAAAATAAAAAGCGTACAAGTTGCTCTTGTACGCTTTTTATATGTGTGTATATAATTTTCGTCATTAAAAACGAATTAACTATCTGTATCCATTGTTTTGCTTGGTAAAGCTAATTGAATTAGCATTGCTATAAGCATTACCAATCCACAGCCTAAAGCATTCAGCCATAAGTATGGCAACCAATCGATATACCATACCCCAATAATAATTAGCTGAGTAATTATTGCAGCAATAAAAACCGCATTTCCTCTAATAAATTTAAAAAAGAAAGCTAATAAGAAAATACCTAATACATTTCCATAGAAAATAGATCCAATAATATTTACTAACTGAATCAAATTATCAAATAGATTGGCCACACAAGCAACGAGAATCGCTAATATTCCCCAACCCAAAGTAAACCACTTAGACATCTTTACAAAATGTTCATCTGAATATTCCTTAGTTACATTTCGTTTGTACAAATCAATAGCTGTAGTACTTGCTAATGCATTTAGTTCTGATGCCGTTGAAGACATAGCAGCAGATAAAATTACAGCGAGTAATAATCCTATTAGACCCTTAGGAAGGTTATTCAAGATAAAATGAATAAATACATAATCCTTATCATTCGTTTCAACTTGAGCATCTGCCTGTGTAATAATAGTTTTTGCTTTCTCTTTTAACGATTTATCTTCCTCGTTATATTGTTGCAATTGCGTAACATTTTCTTCAGATAATCCTTCAAAAATCAATGCTTTCTTTCGTTCCTCTATAACACGATGCCTATTTTCCAACTCAGCATAAGCAGCAATAGTTTCTTGATTTGAATTCGCAATGGCCTCGCCTGCTTTTGGATTAAAGTTTAATGGAGATGCATTGAATTGATAAAACACAAACACCATAACTCCTACCAAAAGAATGAAAAATTGCATTGGCACTTTTAACAATCCATTAAATATCAAACCTAATTGACTTTCTCTAACAGATTTCCCTGATAAATAACGTTGCACCTGACTTTGGTCCGTTCCAAAATAAGAAAGCATTAAAAAAGTACCTCCTAAAATACCCGTCCAAACCGTATAACGATTGTTTAAATCCCAAGAAAAATCTAATACTTGCATCTTATCAGAAGCTCCTGCTATTTCCAATGCTTTAGAAAAGGTTATTCCATCTGGTAAATATTGTAAGATAATATAAAACGCTATAAACATTCCAGCGAAAATTACCGCCATTTGTTGCTTTTGCGTTACACTTACTGCCTTAGTACCTCCAGAAACTGTATAAATAATTACTAGAACACCAATAATAACGTTTAAGGTAATTAAATCCCATCCCAATACTGCAGACAATATAATTGCTGGTGCAAAAATGGTAATTCCAGCTGCTAGACCTCTTTGAATTAAGAATAAAATTGCTGTTAGTGTTCTTGTTTTTTTATCAAATCTTCCTTCAAGGTATTCATAAGCAGTATATACTTTGAGCTTATGATAAATAGGAATAAACACTAAGCAAATGATTACCATTGCAATTGGCAATCCAAAATAAAACTGGACAAAGCCCATTCCACTATGAAAAGCCTGTCCAGGTGTAGATAAAAAAGTGATGGCACTTGCTTGAGTTGCCATTACCGACAAACCAATAGTCCACCACTTTGAGTCATTTCCTCCTTTTATATATTCTTCAACATTTTTGCTTCCTCTTGTCTTCCAAACTCCGTATAAAACAATAAACGATAGTGTTATTGATAATACAATCCAGTCTAATCCTTGCATAGTTTAGTGCGTATATATGTTAGTTATTATATAAAAGAATGCGATGTACAATACATTTGCTAGTAACACCAAGGTGTATTCTTTTTTCCATATATACTTTTGAGGCTGCATAGGTAGTTGATTTTAAGGGTTATTGTTTTGGTTTTTCAAAAAAACTGTCTGCCAATGGCGCTTGACTAATTAAAGGTAGTGAAAATTGAATTGGATCACGTGCCGGTTCAGTCGGATTACCATTGTCATCTTTTTGGTACCAAGTTATAGATTTTGGTAATACAAAACCGTTAACATTTTCCCAATCATTATAACGAATCAAATTAAACTTCTCTGATGGTTTCTTAGAAAAATAAGTTACTGTATATCCTAACCAAGCCATTTCCTTAGTTTCTGGGTTATAGTAGATGTAATAATTATCATCTGGTGAAGTACCTATATTTGCTTCATAAGAAATTTTAAATCCAGGATAACTTACTCCTTCAAATACCAAAGGTTTTGCTTCCGAATAAATAATACCATCATCTGCTAATACAAATGGCATTGCATAAAAATAGAAATATAAGTTATAGTAAAATTCTTTGTTTCCTTTAAAAGCTGTGGTGTCTTGTTGATGTACCCAAATCTCCTTTCCATCAAACCCTAAAGAATAGTCTTTCGCATTAATTACCGCTCTTCTAGATGGTAAATCCACAGTATGCTCTTCTTCATTAATTCCAAATGAAAGAGTTTTAGCATCTCTCCAATTTTTTATACCACCATGCTTCTCAAATACATCTCCTAAAGCTGCTGGAAATTTTTCTTGTACTTCTTCCTTTTTAACAGTTTCTTTTTTGACCTCTTTTTTACAAGCAATAGCAATGAATGCAATAGTTACAAATAAAATTATTTTTTTCATGGTTGTTATTAGTTTAGTTAGCTTGGTCGTAATTACTCTATAAAATTACATTTAAAAATAAAAACTCTTTGAACCGAATTCAAAGAGTTTTTAACACAGTTATTAGTATGTACTAATAGTTATCGCTCAAGCTTTTCATAAAAACAACAATATCAGATACTTCTTGATCTGTTAAGTTCAATTCATCCGGTGGTAATGTTTGATTATCTAGATGAAAACCTAAACCTATTCCCCCTCCTTTATTATAAAAATCAACAACTTCTTCCAAGGTTTGATAGGTACCATTATGCATATAAGGAGCTGTTTCTTTTATGTTTCTAACTGTAGGGGTTTTAAAAAAATGCTTACGTTCTTCCGTCTTAAACAACTCATACCTTCCCAAATCATCATCCAATTTGCTTTGTTTTAAGTTCGGAACTCCAATAGATTCTAATTCACTCTCTAAAAAATTTGGAGGCACTGTTCCATTAAATACAGGAGGAAAATGACAGGTGGCACATTTCGCTTTTCCTGTAAAAAGATTAAATCCGTTCACTTCTTGACTGGTCAATGTCTTCTCTACTCCATTTATATTCCTATCAAATTTAGAGTTAAACATGTTCAACGTTCGAATATAATTTGCAATCGCATTTCGTATCGTAAAATCAGTTACTTTACCATACAAGCTAGTAAATTCATTTTTATAAAAAGGATCTTTTTTAACCGTTTCAAGCAATTCTTTTAAATTACTATGAAACTCAACTTTATTGGTAACTACACCAACTATTTGGCCTTCTAAACTCCCTGCTCTTCCATCATGGAAAAAAGACTTTTGCAATGAAGCATAAGTTAAGGTTGGTGAATTTCTCGTTTGATTTTCAAAGGCAATTCTCCCATCTGTAAACGCCTTGTTTTGATCATGACAGGTGGTGCAGCTCATTTTAGTATCTTTCGATAAACGCTTATCGTTAAACAGTCGTTTCCCTAATACTACTTTCTTACTAAAATTTTCTTTTTCTAAATGATGATAATCTGAAAAAAAAACGATGTTAAACGTTTCTTTAGAAAACAATGAAGTTATGTTGTTATTAAAAGCCATCGTTAAAGGAAATTTTACTTTCCAATTATTGGCAGTTTCCTTCAATAAAACCAATTGCTTATGCGTATGCTCTTGAATAAAATTGTACCTATTAAAATCATTAAAACTCCCTTTTAGAATTCTGATAGTTTTATTTATTTCTAAAAGCCAATCTTTAAGTAACTCTTTATTCGAAAAGCTCGAATCATACTGTTCTAGAATAAATTGAATCGTTTCGTAATTTAATTTAGCCTCTTTTAATGATTGCTCAAGTATGGGTGAATCAAAGCCTGTAACACCTAATAAAGCTACTCTCGCTAAAGCATCACGAAGTAACCATAAAACATGATACTCTTTAAGATATAGTTTGTTGTTAACTGTTACTAATTTTAACCTATTATTCGTTTTTAGTACAACGTCATTTAACTCTTTTGTATCTATATCTTCCTCTCCAAACAGTATTTCTTCAATTACCTGAAAACCAAAAGGGTTTCGTATTTTAATATCCGTAGCATCTTCTTCTTCAACTTTTAAAATATTGGGAGCATTTAAACTTTTATAATTCTCTTTATCAGCAAAAGCTAAGATAGGTTCTACTAGTTTAAATTCTCTACGAGCGTTTAGATAATACTGTTGTTTTTCCTCCAGAGTATAACTACTATACAGCTTATTTAGCTCAAGAATACAGTTATTTAGATGGTTCGTATAATAAGCCTGCAACGCTTCTAGTCTTTGGTTGCTTTCTTTCTTTACATATACCTCTTTTTTATGTGTATTGCAGCCAATTGTAAATACTAGAAAAAGACACATAATGCTATGTGCCTTTATTACTTTATTATAAAGGTGTTTCATTATCTATCTAACCCTTGAATAACATATAATTGACTTCCTTCTTTTCTTGAACCATCTACAATGTTTGCTGTTGGATCTGTAAACGCACTTCCATCTGCTGGTTCCCAACCATGGTTTTGAGTAATTAAAAGAAATGTTTTGTCTTTACCAATGGTCTCAGAAATATCTATCATACCAGTAATTTCCCATGCTTTAGAAGTTCTCCCATAGTTTTGAGCAGCAGCTGCTACTTGATCACACTCTAATACTTTCTTTAACTCCCCTGTATTTAAATTGTATTGATATAAACTTGCATAATGATTCTTCTCTCCATCAAAATATCCATTAGGATCTTCTTGAATGTATGCATAGTTTTCTGTAACCAATATATTATCTGGACTATGAAAAGCCTTTGCTTTCCCATCTAATTTATCTCCATCTAAAACACAAGTAATTTTTGCACCTCCTGTTGGATCATTTTCATTCAATACTACCTTATAAATACGTCCGTAGATTGTTCCTTTACCTACTAAACCATCTTTTTTACGACCAGTAACACAAAAATAGATTTCTCGGTTATTGCTAGCTGAACCTCTTCTCCAATCAATATCTTCTAAACGAGAGAATCCCATTACCCCTTTTGTCTTAGCTTCAGCATCTAATAAATCAATATTTTTTTCGGTTAATTCAACAAAAGAAGCATTATATGTCTTTCCTTCTTCCATGTCCATTTCATAAGAAATACCAGCATCGGTAACCTTTAATCCATATAATTTACCTCCATCTAAATCTCCTCTATTTCCAACATACATTCCTAGTTGACCAGAAGGTACCTCATTATCTGAATGATCATCTCCAATAAATACCACTGTTTTACCAGCATAAGCATCTTTACCAATAGCCACAGCATTTTCTGTAGACCATTGCCCTAAAGCTGTTAACATTCGTGCAGTACTTGCAGATTGTTTCATATCGTTACTCTTTGATGCAGTTTCAAAACTTACTTTTTTATATGGATCCGTTACAAAAACTCCTTTTGAAGCTCCTCCCCATTCTCCTCCAGATAAATACAACGGACCAAATCCGTGTTCTTCAGGAGTAATTAAAGATCCAGAACATTGTGCAGTAGCAGCAGTTGCCAAAGCGTTTACTATATACTCTCCTTCTACAGGTTTAAATGTTTTATCTAATTTGATTCTTGCAATCGCATAATCTGCCTCAATATTATTTATTAAAGTAAAAGATCCGTCATTTTCACGTAACAAACCTGCTCCATCGGCCATAGAACCGTATATAAAATTCGGAGCATCGCTTAACTGATCTTCAGAAGATAATAATGGATATACCTTTACTCCAGAAAATCCAGATTCTAATTTTAAGAAGTTAGGTGTTTTAGAATGTGCTTTCAGTTCTATGTTTTGTCCATTGTTATTTTTAGGAGATTCTTCTGATGATTCACATCCTATGAATACGCACGATAAACAAACAGTAGTAACTGCTACTTTTAATAAATGTTTCATTGTGTTGATTTTGTAGTTTTTGTTCTTTTTTACATTTGCAAAACAACACTTAGTAGATTAACTAAATTTTATTGGAATATTAAAAAGGGTTCATTAAATAGTTAAGAAGGTTAAGCCAATATAAACTCATTTCTTCATAGCTAAACTTATATCATTCTAAAAATCAAAACATTTACTTTTTAAAGAAAATGCTAAACATAAGTATGATTAACATATAAAAAACATAAAGTATAAACTGTATTAACATATAAATAACTGGTATAAAAAAAACGTCCCCCTACAGACGTTTGTTTTTTGCTTTTACTTTGGTTAGAGTAAAATCTTCATTTTGTTTTCTTTTCATATTGATTTTCCCGAGCGACGAAGAGTTTTAAGAACTTTTCGACCTTATTGCTAAGGCTTTAAATTTTAACCAAGTCAAAAATACAACCACAATTTTTAAGACTGGTAGTTGTTTCACTTACTTTTAGTAGGTGATTCACGTACTTTTTACGTTTTTTTCAAAAAACACTCGCATTATTTTTTTGAAAAATGAGAAAAATCATAGGATTCTAACTTTTTTCGTATATTCGTTGTACAAATGAAAACAGATAATTTACATATGCAATCACAATCTTGGAGAGAAGTATCTCTTAACAAGTTCCGCGGGGCTATTACTGCTTCGAGCCGGAAACGGACGCTATATGTGAGTTTTTATTAATTATGAATTGAATAATTACTAAAATAGAGTACAGCAAAAGCGTCCAAATTATCATTTGGACGCTTTTTTTATGAATTACAATGAAAATATCTAGTTAAAATTAACATACAACACGTTGAGAAGTTTAAAGCGTAAAACATTGAACAACAAATAGTTCACTTCCCTCCTTATTACCTGATTAATTTCGGGCAGACCTCCTATTACCTAAAAACAAGATAACCCATTGATTACCAATGAAATAACCTCGAAAATATTTGGTAAATTCTAAAAAAACGCTTATATTTGTACTATCAATAATTAAGAAATAATAACAATAAATAAAAACAACCATTATGAAGTTTACTTTAGAAAACACTAGCATGAGAAGCTTACCAATTAGAGGTGTTAAGTCGAACGGAAGAGTGAGAAAAGATGTTTTTAGAATACAGCAGTTTTTAATGATTTGTTAGCGCAACATTAACTGTTAATATACGATTCAAAAGGCATCTTAATTTTAATAAGATGTCTTTTTTTTGTCCAAATTTAAAAAGTTAAAAAAAAGTTAAAAAAATTTGGATATTATCATAAAATTTCTTATATTAATAGAACAAAATTGAAAAAAGATGAAAAAATTAAAATTGCACATTCTAAACGAAAAAGGACGTTTACTCATTCAAAATACACGCTTACTAATTTTATATTCTAATCTACCTAAGTAAACCGTAGCTTAGAATAAAAAAAATCGACTAGCGTTATTTCCAAAAAAAAAAAATTGAAACGCTTCCTATTTAAGACAATGTAGAATTTCCTGAAGCCTGTACTCAATAGGCCTTGGTAGTAAAGAGTCTTCATGAATTGATTATGCAATCAATTTAATTCTACAAACCACCTGATTTACTCGGGCTGGACGGACTTTGCCTAAACCTAAGGGTTTAGGAGTACAAACCAACATTTATGATCAAGAATATGCTGCAAAATGCGGCATGGGAAATTATTGTCAAACTTTTAAAAATTGAATTATGAGAACTTTAAAAACTATTTTAATCATGAGCATGTTAATGGTATTCGCTACAAGCTGTACCGATTTAACCGAAGATTTAGCACCAAACACAGAAGATACTGTAGAGTTAATAAACATCAAAGCTAATACTGGTAAAGATGAAAACACCAAAGACGGAACCGGTACGGGCAACCAAGACACTGGTGGAGGTGGAACAAGCGGTGACGGTGGTAAGGGATAATTAATAATTAATCTTACCAAACTACAAGCCTTTAATATAATATTAAGGGCTTTTTTTTTAGATTTGCTTTTGATCCATAAAAATCAACATTATCAAAAAGTATCTTCTATTTTATTTTCTAACTTCTTTTGCATTAAATTGTTATGGCAAAAATTCTTTAAGATTTTTTGTACAAAATGATAGTATCAAGACCTGGATTGAGCAATCAAAGAATGAAAATCTCGATATCGAGCAAAGAAAACAATTACTCCATAAATCTTATCAGTATGCCTTAAGTCAAGAAGTAATTAAACCAATTAACTTAAGTTCAATTGCTTATGGATTTTACAAATTAAAGGACACCATCCTTTTTAAAAATATTAATGATCAAACCATTGAAATATCTAAAAAGCAAGACGATCATTATGCTTTAGGAGATG
The DNA here is from genome assembly GCF_947498805.1 of uncultured Tenacibaculum sp. Lineage (GTDB taxonomy): Bacteria > Bacteroidota > Bacteroidia > Flavobacteriales > Flavobacteriaceae > Polaribacter. Next base: position 392,609 of record NZ_CANMLT010000002.1, read on the forward strand.
CCCATTGGAATTATGCTACATACTACATTCGCAAACAAGATTTCCCTAATTCTTACACACACTTTTATAGAGCATATGAGGCTTTTAAAGAGAAAAACGAATATAAATTTGAAGTTGCCAAAATGTTATATGGAATGGCTAACATTAAGGGACGTCTAAGAGATTATAGTGGAAGTGAAATACTAACAATAGAGGCAATAAAAATTTTTAAGGAGATTAACAATTATGAGGAACTTTATACTTCATATACCCTACTTGGACTTTTACAAGAAGACATTAAAGAGTATGATAAAGCTTTAATTTATTACAACAAATCTTTAGAGTATTTTTCAAAAGTTGAAGATAAAGAAAAATATTATTTGGCTAGTTATAATAATATTGGAAATGTTTATAGAAAAAAAGGATTTTATAAGAAAGCCATCGAAGCCTACAATAAAGACTTACGAAAAAAAAATATTCCATTACACCGTGCTACTCTTATTGACAATAAGTGCTTGGCTAGACTTTTCATTGGAGATACTATTGATATAAAAAAAGATTTTTATAAAGCTCTTTTTATTAGAGATAGTCTAAAAAACAAATCAGGAATTCTTACATCAAACATTAATATATCTGATTATTACAAATATATAAAGGATACAATTAATGCTATAAAGTACGCTCAGGTAGCCAATAAATTAGCTAGAGAATTGAAAAATGGCGATAATTATTTGACTACCCTAAACCAATTAGCAAATTTAGATACCGAAAATGCAAAAAAGTATTTAGACCGTTATATTGAGTTTAATGATAGTTTAGTAAGCGCCGAGCGAAGAACTCAAAATAAGTTTACTCGTATTGAATTTGAAACGGATGAATATATTGCAGAAACAGAACGTTTAAATCAGCAACGTATTTGGATTATTGTAACCAGTATTGGGGGGATATTGATTCTAAGTCTACTATACTTTTTACGTGTACAAAAAGTACGTAATGAAAAGCTCCGTTTAGAAGCTGAACAACAAAAAGCGAATGAAGAGGTATATATCTTAACACTTCAGCAACAAGCAAAATTAGAAGAGGAACGCGTAAATGAGCGTAATCGTATTTCGGCAGAATTACACGATGGTATTTTAGGGAAATTATTTGGAACTCGGGTAAATCTAGGTTTTTTAGCCATGGGAATGCAACCAGATACTCAAGAGAAACACCAAGCCTTTTTAGATGAGTTACAAGATATTGAAAAAGAGATTCGAGATGTTTCACATAAGTTAAGTGATAATTTTGATGATGCTAGTGTAAACTTTACCAATATTATAGAACAATTATTAAAAGATAAAAGCGTTATAGGTAGGTTTGAGTATCAATTCAACTTTGATAAAAATATTGTTTGGAAAAGCATTAATGAAGTTACTAAAGCCAACCTGTATCGTATAATACAAGAAGCTTTACAGAATATTATTAAGCATGCTAAGGCAAAAAATGTTATCTTAGACCTCTCAATAAACAAAAAAGAGCTAATCATTTCGTTACAAGATGACGGAGTTGGTTTTAATACTGAAAAGAAGAAAAAGGGAATTGGTATCAAAAATATTAATTCAAGAGTAGCCAAAATTGGTAGTCGTTTAGAAATTCAATCTAAAGAAAATCAAGGAACTACTCTTACCATTAAAACACCTTTGCAAATAACAGATGGAAAGTAAAAAGTATTGCGCTCTTATTATAGATGACCACCCATTAATTTCAGAAGCTTATAAAAGTGCTTTTACCTTTATTGAAAGCCAACAAGAAGCATGTTCTTTTGAAATTAATGTTGCTAATAATTGTGATGATGCACAAGCCATAATCGAAGAATTTTCTACTACCAATCAAACTATAGATATTATTTTCTTAGATATTAGTCTTCCTCCTTCTAAAGATGGAAAACTCTTATCTGGTGAAGATTTAGGCTTATTGATTAATGAGAAACTACCAGAAGCTCGTATTATCATTTCTACAACATTCAATGATAACTATAGAGTACATAGCATTTTGAAAAATGTAAATCCTGATGGTTTTTTAGTTAAAAACGATATTACTCCGGCTGAATTGGTCATGGCAATTAAAGAAGTATTATCAGATCCACCATACTACAGTAAAACGGTAATGAAAATGTTGAGAAGTCAGGTATCACATGACTACTTTTTAGATGATGTTGATCGAAAAATATTATACGAACTTTCAATAGGTACCAAAATGAAAGATTTACCCAATGAGGTACCATTATCTTTAGCTGCTATTCAAAAAAGGAAAAGTCAGATTACCAGAGTTTTTGGTGTAGACAATTCTGCTGATCGTGACTTGATTTTAGTAGCCAAAGAAAAAGGATTTTTATAAAAAAGGAGAATGTTTCACATTCTCCTTTTTCTTTACTTTAAATTTTCTATCGTTAATCCTTTTTGATAATCGTATTTAAACATTGTAAAAGTATTCTCTGCTCCTTTTATCAATCGATAACGTTCTTCTTTATCTACATGAAAAGATAGTACTTTTTCTTTTTGAATGTTTCCTGCATCTAAACCATAAAAATGAATAGCGTAGTCTATTTTTTCTTCTTTTCCTTCTTTCTTTATTTTTCTATTTTTTGAAACTATTTTTAAGACTCCACTCTCTTGTTCCTGAGCTAAATAATCTACATTAAATTCATTTTGCATATGCCTCAAATTCATCAAGGGCCATTTGTTCATACTACTTAGTCCAGATGGAGCTTTATCTTTTGATATTTTATAGAAATTTGTTAGTACAGCATCATTATTTATTTCTAATACTACAAGATCTCCTAAAGTATATTTTGAAGACCAGTTCTCTTGTCCTAACATCCCAAAAGAAGCAGAAAGAAGAGCTTTTCCTGTTGAAAAACCTTGTACATCTCTTACGAATCGTTCTCCTATGATATAAAATTTATCATTGTTTTGTAAGACATCATAAAAATAGACTGAACCAAATTTCTTTTGCTTTGCATTAGCTTCAATTTCTAAGTGCTTTCTAAATTCTGGATTATTTCTATAGCTTAATAATTGACTTGATAACTTCTCTCCTTCTTTCGAATATATTTCCATAAAATATCCTTCGTTATAATCATTGGAATGAAATTTATGTCCTTTTTTATAGTATTCTCCAAACAATACAATCTTTCCTTCATTTGTAACCAAAGCTCTGGTATAGAATTTAGGTGCTTTTTCATAATCTATCTTTATTGAAAAAACTTCTTTTCCTGTTTTTGTATCTAAAACAAAAGTTCTTAGTTCTGGTTGTCTATCAAAGTTACTCCCCCATATTTTTTCTACGATAACAATTTTGTTTTCATCTGCATATATGGGAGACGCTTGTACACGATTATTTATTTCTGCAGAAGAGTCATAAGTCCATTTTTCTCCTGAATTACTAATATAACCAAATCGATAGCCCCATTTTTTCTTTTTTATTGTTTCTGAAAATAGAAATCCATTATTTTTTATGGGATAATTCAAAATCCATTCTTCCATTTTTTGAATCTCCTTGTAATACCCCATAGCAAAAGTTTGTTTCTTATAAGGTAATACATATTCAAAATCTAATTTTCTACCTTTTGAATCGTAAAAGTTGTAAGTTAACATTTTTGTTTCCTTGTTATATAAAGAAACTGCCACATTCGTCCCATTACTTTTTACTTCAATTAATCGGTTTGTTTTGCTATCTAATAGAAAATCTATTTTGGTTATTTCTTCTAAGTTTTTATTGAAAAAAGATAGTATTCCTTCCTTTTTTTTCTTTCCTACTTCTTTCTTTGTTGTGTAAAACACATAATAACTTAGGTTATCGTTTTCGGTTAATGTACCAGCATCAGTAAGTTCAAAATTATCAATATTCTCTATATGTACAGATTGACTAAATACATTGATGCTAATCAATAGCAGAATTAACTTTAAAATTTTCATATTACAATCTATTATCAATGATACTTTGTACTACTTCCGGATTTAAAAGTGTCGACACATCTCCGAGATTATCTAGTTCATTATGAGCAATCTTACGTAAAATACGTCTCATGATTTTACCTGAACGTGTTTTTGGGAGTCCTACTGTAAATTGAATCTTGTCTAACTTTGCTATTGGGCCAATATGCTCCGTAATTATTTGATTAATTTCTTTTCTTAGGTTATCATGGTTCCTTCCTTCTCCAACATCTTTTAAAATTACATAACCATACAATGCATTTCCTTTAATATCATGAGGAAAACCTACAATAGCACTTTCTGCTACCGCAGGATGCTCATTAATAGCATCTTCAATTGGAGCGGTTCCTAAATTATGTCCAGATACAATAATAACATCATCCACCCTACCTGTAATTCTATAATATCCAACTTCATCTCGTAAAGCTCCATCTCCTGTAAAATAGTTGTTTTCAAAAGTTGAAAAATAGGTGTCTTTATAGCGTTGGTGATTTCCCCAAATAGTTCTAGCCATTGAGGGCCAAGGATATTTTACACATAAACGTCCATCCACCTGGTTTCCTGTTACCTCTACTCCATTTTCATCCATTAAAGCTAATTGAATTCCTGGTAATGGCAATGTTGCGTAAGTTGGTTTTGTTGGAGTCGTGTATGGTATTGGAGAAATCATCATTCCTCCTGTTTCTGTTTGCCACCAAGTATCTACTATTGGTGATTTCTTTTTTCCTACATTATCATTGTACCAGTGCCATGCTTCTTCATTAATTGGTTCTCCTACGGTACCTAGCACTTTTAACGATGATAAATCATAGGTATCTACATAGTCTAACTTTTCTTTGGCTAGGGCTCTAATAGCAGTTGGAGCCGTATAAAACTGGTTCACTTTATGTTTTTCTACTATTTCCCAAAAACGTCCAAAATCAGGATAACTCGGTACTCCTTCGAACATCACTGTTGTAGCTCCGTTGGCTAAAGGTCCATATACAATATAGCTATGTCCTGTAATCCAACCAATATCTGCGGTACACCAATACACATCACTTTCTTTATAATTAAATACATTTTTAAACGTATAAGCCGTATATATCATGTAACCAGCTGTAGTATGCATCATTCCTTTCGGACTTCCTGTTGATCCTGATGTATACAAAATAAATAGTGGATCTTCTGCATCCATTATCTCTGGCTGACAATCTGAAGAAGCCTTATCTAACGATGGTTGTAACCATTGGTCTCTTCCTTCTACTAATGTTATAGGTGAGTTAATTCTTTTCGCTACTAAAACCGTTTCTACACATTCACAACTTTCTAAAGCTTCATCTACAATTCCTTTTAAATCAATTGTTTTAGCTCCTCTGTAAGAACCGTCTGAAGTAATCACCATTTTAGCTTCACAATCATTAATTCTAGTTGCTAAAGCTGTTGAAGAAAATCCTGCAAACACAACTGAATGAATTGCTCCAATTCGTGCACATGCCAACACAGAAACAGCTAATTCTGGAATCATTGGTAAGTAAATACAAACACGATCTCCTTTTTGAATTCCGTTTTCTTTTAACACATTAGCAAACTTACATACACGTTCATGCAGTTCTTTATAAGTTATATGCTGAGCTTCTTCCTCTGGGTTATTAGGTTCAAATAAAATAGCCGTTTTATCTCCTCGGATTTGTAAATGTCTATCAATACAATTTTCAGTAATATTTAATTGAGCACCTTCAAACCATTTTACTTCAGGTTTTGAAAAATCATAACTCAACACATTATCCCATCGTTTTCTCCAAACAAAATGTTCTTCTGCAATTTCCTCCCAAAATAACTTAGGATTTCTTACTGATCTTCGATATACTTGAAAGTATTCTTCTAAGTTTTTAATATGATAATTACTCATATATGCTATAGTTTGATTTTAGTTTTGACTAAACTACTCTTTTTTTTCAAACTAGTAATGTTTTTTATACGAACAACATAAGATTCCCGATTAATATTTATATTTGATTTATATGGGGCTATTTCTTCTTTTTGAAACTATCGTTCAACATTGGTTTATAATTTCATTATTTTTAATTATTTCAATCCTTTACTCTTCTGTTGGTTTTGGAGGAGGCTCTAGTTATTTGGCGGTACTAGCTTTAACAGGAATTGCCTATACACAAATACGCTCTACTGCATTATTATGCAATATTGTAGTGGTATCTGGAAATGTACTCCTATATCTTCAGCAAAAGCAATACAATTGGAAAAAAGTAGTTCCTTTAGTCGTTTTTAGTATTCCCATGGCTTTTGTTGGTGGCTTTTTAAGAATCAGTGAAACCTTCTTTTTTATTCTATTAGGAGTTACTCTTTTATTTGCTGCATTTAGTATGTGGGTGTCAAAAAGAATTACAACCTCAAAGGAAGTAAATACTAAAAAGAATATTGCCTACGGTGGTATTATAGGCTTCATTTCTGGTATGGTGGGTATTGGTGGAGGTATTTTTTTAGCTCCTTTATTGCACTTAACCAATTGGGATACGCCCAAAAGAATCGCCGCTACCGCTAGCTTTTTTATTTTGGTAAATTCAATTAGTGGTTTGTTTGGACAATATACCAATCCTCAATTCAGTATTGATTGGAATTTAACCGGAATATTACTTGTAACTGTATTTATTGGTGGACAAATTGGAAGTAGATTGAGTAATCGTTTGTTTACTCCCGTTCAATTAAAAAAGGCAACCGCTATATTGATTGCCTTTGTAAGTATTCGAATATTAATAAAATATCTATTTTTAAATTAGTTATTGTTTTTTTGCTTTCATTTCTCTTCCTCCTTGAAATAATGTTAATGCGTTTGTATTTCCTTGTTCATCTTGATGAAATTCTACACTTGCGGTTACTACTTTTAAGAAAAACTTCGTAGGACTTTCTGCAAATAATTCAAACTGTGGTTGCCCTGTTGCTTGTGCAAATAGCTGTTGCTCTTTTGAAGTTATGGTTATCACAAAACCTGGCCTCAATTCATACTTTCCTTCGTACTTTTTTAAGATGTTTGCAGCAACTTTCATTTCCTTTTTCACTGCTGGAGCTTTTTTGGTATTAAAAACTCCTTTTTCCTTGTTAATTCTATTTTTAAAGAAAGCTCTTTTTTGTCCATTCTCTTCAGAAAACATATAGGATATTAATCCATCTTCAAACGAAAATATATTTGCTGATGTTGGAAAAATCTTGAATTTCCTAGAGCTTCCTTCTCTCTCACTATATAGTTGATTGTCTTCTAAAGTGATATAACGTATTGCTCCGTTATCAAACTCATAAGTTCCCACCCATTTGTTTAATTCTTCTTTTGATAAACTTACTTTATTACTTTCTTTAAAGATAGGTCTCCCCATAATTAAAGCAGCTATTTCTAAAGCCAAATTAGTTGGTCGTTTACAACCACAATTTGAAAAAGCAATTACATAAACATCTTCTTTCGGAACATAAACTCCCATAGATAAATACCCCGGAATAGCACCTCCATGCTCTATCGTTGGTTCTCCATTTAGTTCATTTAAACTCCATCCATAACCATAATTAATTTTTTCACCATTGTTTAATGTATAATTTGTAAAAGCTTTTTGAATGGTTTCTTTTTTAACAAGTGAATTATTTGATATGGCCTTTTGCCATCTCAACATATCATCTACATTCGACATTATAGAACCTGCTGCATAAGGTAATGTTAAACTAATGTACTGAGCATTTAAATAATCCTCTCCTCTTTTTTGATATCCAGACGCTCTATTTTTAATCAGTTTTCGATGGCTACCATAATAAGAATTATCCATTTTTAATTTTTTAAAGATGTTCTCTTCTAGAAATTTCGGATAGCTCATACCACTCACCTTCTCTACTATATAGCCTAAAATAAAGTATCCTGAATTATTGTATAAATATTTTTCTCCAGGATTAAAATCCATTGGTTCATTCTTAAAGAAATCAATAAATTTTAGTGGTTCTTCATCTTTAGTAGCAACTTCCCCAAATTTTTGCATTGACGTATAACTCTTAATACCAGAAGTATGAGTTAATAAGTGATGTACAGTTATTTTTTGACCTTTGGTAGGATAATCAGGTAAAAACTTCGTTATATCATCTTGTAAATTTAGTTTTCCTTCTTCTTCTAACATTAAAATAGCTACTGCTGTAAATTGCTTGGTAATTGATCCTACTTCAAATACATTTTTAGGAGTCATAGCTACATCTAATTCTAAATTAGCTTTCCCAAACGCTTTACGATATACAACATTTCCTTTTTTAGCAACTAAAACTGAAATTCCAGTTTCAATTTTATCAAATTGTTGACTTAAAATATTGTCTATTTTTTTTTCTAAAGACTGTGCAAAACTTGTACTCGTAAGAACAAGACAGACGAGTAGTAAGGATAGTATTTTTTTCATTGGTTAGGTTCTTTTGAATTTAACTATAGGACGATTCAATAAAAAAATAGTTACAAACAAAAAAAGCAGCGTATTTCTACGCTGCCATAATTCCCCTAAAAACATGGTGATTTAGCTTAACCAAGCGTTCATCATCCATAACGTTTTTTCTTGTTCAGAAATAAAATCGCTCATCATTGAATTTGTTCCTTCGTCATTAGCCTCATCTGACAATTCAAGAATCTCACGTTCTACTTTTAATAATTCACTAATCGAACTTACCACTAACTTTACCGATTCTTCATCATTGGTAACATTCTTTCCTACCTTCACTTTTGATAGATTTACATAGTCTTCAAACGTATGTAAAGGAGTTCCTTGTAAAGTTAATATTCTTTCAGCGATTAAATCTACTTTTTCTTGTGCATCTGTATATAATTCTTCAAACTTTACATGTAATTCAAAAAAGTTTTTTCCTTTAATATTCCAGTGTACACCTCTTAGATTTTGGTAATATACTTGAAAATTGGCTAATAACAAATTTAATTCGTTAATAAGTTTTTCTGTCTGATCTTTATCTAATCCTAAAACTGTTGTATCCATCTTATATTGCTATGTTATTGTTAATATTATCACAAACAAAATTAATTGAATATAAAGGCAAAAAACTATAACCGTTATTGATAGTTTTAATATCTTTATCGAAAATTATTATAGAATGACCATTACTCAACTTAAGTATACATTAGCGGTAGCAGAGTACAAAAACTTTACTATTGCAGCAGAACATTGTTTTGTTACGCAGCCTACATTGAGCATGCAAATACAAAAGCTTGAAGAAGAATTAGATGCAAAAATTTTTAATCGTTCAAAAAAACCGATTGAACTAACAGAAGTTGGTAAAAAGATCATAGAACAAGCAAAGGTTATTGTTGATGAGAGTAATAGAATTACAGATATTGTTCATCAACAAAAAGGATATATAGGAGGTGAATTTAAATTAGGAATCATTCCTACCATCATGCCAACGCTTCTTCCAATGTTTTTAAAAACTTTTAATAAGAATTATCCAAAAGTTAAACTAATCATTGAAGAGCTAACAACTGAAGAGATTGTTAGAAAATTAATGGATGGACATATTGATGCCGCTTTAGCCGCTACACCATTAGAAAACGAAGCTATCAAAGAACGTGTTTTATATTATGAACCTTTTGTAGGATTGATTCCTGAAGAGCATCCTCTTTTTCAAAAGAATAAGATAGAAATAGATGACTTAGAAATAGACGATCTTTTACTTTTAGAAGACGGGCATTGTTTTAAAGATAGTATCATTAATTTATGTAGAACAAACAAAGGCAGTTCTAAGCAAAATTTCCAATTAGAAAGCGGAAGCTTTGATACCTTGATTAAACTATCTAAAGACGGATTGGGAATGACCTTATTACCCTATTTAAACACATTAGATTTAAATGCTGATGATAAAAAACACCTAAGAAGTTTTGAAGCACCTTCACCTGCACGAGAAGTAAGCTTAATTTATCATAAATCTCAATTAAAAATGCAACTTATTGAAGCTCTAAAAAGCACCATTGATGGTGTTGTAAGAGGAGCCATTGCTTTTAGTGATGTTGAAATAATAAGTCCTTTACAGAAAAAATAAAAGTCGGCAAATTTGCCGACTTTTATTTTTTATATACATTACTATTAACTCGTATAATAATCTAAACTCTCTATTATAATTTCTTGAGTAGTAGTACAGTTCAATTTAAAATCTTCATATTCTTTTAAAAGGACAAAATTGATATTTCCTCCAACATTCTTCTTATCGTGAATCAAATACTCTAATATAGCATCATAATCACTTTTTATAATTGGAGCGATTCCAAAAATTTGCTGCAAACTTTTCTTGATATCAGCTAGTTTTTCTTCTGAAAACCCTAATTCTTTTTGAGAAATATAAGCTTCACAGATCATCCCTATTGCAATTGCTTCACCATGTGTTAATGCTTCTTTATGTTCGCTTTCCAAGAAATAAGATTCTACCGCATGCCCCATCGTATGTCCCCAATTTAATACTTTACGAACTCCTTGTTCTTTTGGATCTTCTAAAACAACTTCATTTTTTATTTCTATCGAACGATGAATTAGATCAATAATATTCACATTCGGATTGTCTTTAATTTCATTAAACAATCGAATATCATGTGTCATACCATACTTGATTATTTCTGCTGAACCTGATCTAATTTCTCTTGGAGTTACTGTATGTAAATATTCTGGATCTAATACAATTAATTCAGGGTTTGCGAAAACTCCAATTTGATTTTTCAATACTCCTAAATCTACTCCCGTTTTACCTCCAACGGAAGCATCTACCATACTTAATAACGTAGTAGGAATATTTACAAAATCAATCCCTCTTTTAAAAGTAGAAGCTACAAATCCTCCTAAATCGGTAATTACTCCTCCCCCAAGAGTTATCATTAAGCTTTTTCTGTCTGCTCCTAATTCGGTCATTACATTCCAAACCCCTTCACATGTATCTAGGTTTTTATGTATCTCCCCTGAGGCAATTTGAATAATCTCAATCTTCTTATCTGTTTCTAACAATTGTATAAATCGAGGATAACAATATTCTATCGTATTATCATCAACCAATACAAATAATGACGAATAATTATTATTGGTTATTAATTTAGATAATTCACTGTATGCTTTACCTTCAAAATGAATAGGATAAGTTGCTGCTTGAATAGTTGTCATTCGTAAAAAATTTAAAAGCGAAAATAATGAGAAAAAATCAAATTATTTAACCTCTGTCTTTTATATTTGTCACGAAACAACTAAATAATTTTCAAAGGGAAATGAAACTTTTTGATAACACAGAAATAGCATTCAAATTAAAGTCAGACTCAGAATTAGAACGCGCTTACTTTTTATTTAAAATGATCCAAAATCAACCAATGGTAAGAATAGGAACTGCGGTTACTAATTTTGCTTTAAAAGCGCATTTACCAGTGGAAGGATTGATTCGTTCAACTGTATTCGATCACTTTTGTGGTGGAGTTACAGAAGATGACTGTCTTCCAAATATTGAGAAAATGTACGACAAAGGAAATGTACATAGTATTTTGGATTATTCAGTGGAAGGAAAAGAAGATGAAGCTCAGTTTGATGATGCTTTACAAATGACTTTAAAAACTATTGAGTTTGCCAAAGAGAAAAACTCCATTCCTTTTGCCGTTTTTAAACCTACAGGTTTTGGTCGTTTTGCTTTGTATCAAAAATTAACTGAAGGAAATTCTTTTACTGAGGAAGAGCAGAAAGAATGGAATAAGATTGTTGAACGTTACCATGTAGTTTGTAAAGCCGCTGTAGAAAAAGATGTTCCTTTATTAATTGATGCAGAAGAAAGTTGGATGCAAGATGCCGCTGATGATTTGATAGAAGAGTTAATGGAGCAATATAACAAAGAAAAAGCTATTGTTTTTAATACACTTCAAATGTATCGTCACGATCGTATGGAGTACTTAAAAGGGTTGTATCAAAGAGCACATCAAAAAGGATATCATATTGGAATGAAAGTTGTTCGCGGTGCTTACATGGAAAAAGAAAGAGCAAGAGCTGAAGAACATGGATATGAATCTCCTATTTGCAAAGACAAACAAGCCACAGATGACAATTATAATGAAGCTGTTCGTTTTATGATGGAACATAAAAACATGGCTATTTTTGCTGGTACTCATAATGAAGACAGTTCATATTTATTAATGGATTTAGCTAAAGAGTATAAAGTTTCTTCTAATGATCCTAGAATGTGGTTTGGTCAATTGTATGGAATGAGTGATCATATTAGTTTTAATTTAGCACAAGAAGGCTATAACGTGGCAAAATATGTTCCTTTTGGTCCTGTTCGAGACGTAATGCCCTATTTAATTAGAAGAGCTGAAGAAAACACTTCCGTAGCTGGACAAACTTCAAGAGAATTGAATTTATTAAAAACTGAAAAAAAGCGTCGTAAACTGTAATGAATACAGTAGATGAAATAAAAGAAGCTATTCAAAAAAACAAAAAACGATTAGCTAAAGAACTTCAAGAAAGTAAGGAGTTGATATTTTTGATTAAAAAATCAATGTCAACTTCTCTTTCTGATGAAGAGAAAGATAAAATCAAACATCAATTGCTTGATATCTGTAAAGCAATTCCTGCATTTACTGTTTTTATGCTTCCTGGAGGCGCATTATTACTTCCATTATTAATAAAATTAATTCCAGATATTCTTCCTAGTGCATTTCGAGAAGACGATAATGACTTAGAGAAAGAAAAATAATTCAACTTCCTTATTCTATTCATTTTTAAAATACTAATTTTGCAGCTTCAAAATAAGCAAGAATGCAATCAATTAGAAACATCGCTATTATAGCACACGTTGACCACGGAAAAACTACCTTGGTTGATAAGATTATAGATCAAGCTAAAATCTTAGACGAACGTAAAGAACGTACCGACTTATTATTAGATAATAATGACTTAGAGCGAGAAAGAGGAATTACTATTCTTTCTAAGAATGTATCTGTAAATTATAAAGATGTAAAAATCAATGTAATTGATACTCCTGGGCACGCCGATTTTGGTGGAGAGGTTGAACGTGTATTAAAGATGGCTGATGGTGTTTTATTATTAGTTGATGCTTTTGAAGGGCCAATGCCACAAACACGTTTTGTTTTAGGTAAAGCTATTGAATTAGGTTTAACTCCTATTGTAGTTGTAAACAAAGTAGATAAAGAGAATTGTACTCCTGATTTAGTTCATGAAAAAGTATTCGATTTAATGTTTGCTTTAGAAGCTACAGAAGAGCAATTAGATTTTACAACTATTTACGGTTCGGCTAAAAATGGATGGATGAGTACTGATTGGCAAGAGCCAACAGATAATATCATTCCTTTATTAGATGCAGTTTTAGAAACTATTCCTGAAGCTCCTTACCGTGAAGGAACTCCTCAAATGCAAATTACTTCTTTAGATTATTCTTCTTTTAAAGGAAGAATTGCTATCGGTCGTGTATACCGTGGAGATTTAGAAAAGAATAAAGATTACATGCTTTGTAAAGCAGATGGAACTACGAAAAAAGTACGTATTAAAGAATTACACGTTTTTGAAGGAATGGGTAAAGCTGAAACGGACAAAGTACGTAGTGGAGATATTTGTGCTGTAACAGGTATTGATGATTTTGAAATTGGTGATACGATTGCTGATCTTGAAAGTCCAGAAGCATTACCAAGAATTGAAGTAGATCAACCTACCATGAGTATGTTATTTACGATTAACAACTCTCCTTTCTTCGGAAAAGAAGGTAAATATGTTACATCTCGTCACTTACGTGATCGTTTATTTAAAGAGATGGAAAAGAACTTGGCTTTACGTGTTGATGAAACCGATACAGAAGATAAATTCAACGTTTTCGGACGTGGAGTATTACACTTATCTGTTTTAATAGAAACAATGCGTCGTGAAGGATATGAATTACAAGTGGGTCGTCCGCAAGTAATTTTAAAAGAAATTGATGGTGTTAAATGTGAACCATATGAAACATTATCTATAGATGTTCCTGAGGATGTTGCTTCTAAAGCTATTAATTTAGTATCTCTTAGAAAAGGGGATTTATTAGTAATGGAACCTAAAGGAGATTTACAACACTTAGAGTTTACAATTCCTTCAAGAGGATTAATTGGTTTACGTAATAAAATATTAACTGCAACAGCTGGTCAGGCAATCATTAACCATAGATTTAGTGAATATGGTCCTTATAAAGGAGATTTCTCTGAAGATTTAAAAGGTGCTATCGTTTCTTCTGAAACTGGTAAAGCAACAGCATATGCAATTGACCGTTTACAAGATAGAGGTAAGTTCTTTATTGATCCTAACCAAGAAATCTATAAAGGACAAGTAGTTGGAGAAAACTCTAAACAAGATGATTTAGCGGTAAACTTAATTAAAGGTAAAAAGCTAACCAATGTACGTGCTTCTGGTTCTGATGATGGAGTAAAGATTGCTCCAAAAATTGATTTTTCTTTAGAAGAATGTATGGAATATATTAGACCTGATGAGTATTTAGAGGTTACTCCAGAAAGCTTACGTATGCGTAAAATTAACTTTGTAAAGTAATTTTACAATCTATATAAAATAAAAAACACCTAATTTTCATTAGGTGTTTTTTTATGCTTTCTAATTATAAATGACTTATTTATTCACAGCAGGTACATTATATTTTGCTGCTAAGCGTTTTGCTTCTGGTAAATAAGCTCTTAATGTTTGAATTCTACTCTCATTAGAAGGGTGCGTACTTAAAAATTCTGGCGGAGCACTTTTACTACCTGCACGTTGACTCATTCGTACCCAAACTTCTGCTGCCTCTTCTCCATTATAACCAGCCATTAGCATAAATACCAATCCTAATTTATCTGCTTCTGTCTCATGGGTTCTGCTAAACGCTAACATTCCAACTTGTGATCCAATACCATAGGCCATATTCCAAAGTTGTGCATTCTTTTTGTTTTGAGTTCCTAACGCTACTGCAATTCCTCCTAATTGTTGTCCATATGCAGACGTCATACGCTCTTGTCCGTGCTTTGCGAAAGCGTGTGCAACCTCATGTCCCATTACCGCTGCTACTCCATCTTCATTTGCACAAATTGGTAAAATCCCTGTATAGAACACTACTTTTCCACCAGGCAAACACCAAGCGTTTACTGTTTTGTCTTCTACTAAATTAAACTCCCACTTATACGCATCTGCTTCTGCCTTCATTCCATTAGCACGCATAAATCTATCTACAGCACCAGAAATTCTCTTACCAACTCTTTTTATTTGATTTGTTTTTGCTGAATTCGTAGATACCTTATTTTTTTCTAAAAACCCTTTATATTGTGCAAAACTTGCAGGTAATACTTGTGCATCACTTACAATATTAATTCGTTTTCTTCCCGTTATTGGCACTGTACTACATTGAATAAACAATACTGTAACACAGGCTAATGCAATTAGTCTTTTCATCTTTATTTCGGTATATTTTTGTTGTATATCTATTAAGACACTGATTTTGCTATTTCGTCACAAAATCACGCCAATCATTATGCCATTAAAGTTACAAATTCTATCTTTATCATAAAAACGATAACTCATGAATCTTAAAAGTACTTCTCTTTTTCCTCAAAGTTTATCTATTCCAAAACCTATTATATTCTTTGCCAAAATATTACAGTTTTTCTCTTACAATCTAGTTGCAAAATTTGGAGCAAAACTCTTTATTACCCCTATTTCTTTTCCTACTCCTAAGAGAGAACACCAAATGTTTGAAAGTGCTCAAAAACAGACAATCACAATTGATGCTATTCAAAAAAAGGTACACTTATTATCTTATGGATATTCAACAAAAAAAGTACTATTAGTACATGGTTGGGCTGGAAGAAGTACCCAAATGTATATGTTAGCTGACAAGCTATTAGAAAAAGGATATATGATTATTTCTTTTGATGGACCTGCTCACGGAAAATCTACAGGAAAAACCACTGCGATGCCAGAATTTCTAGCTACTATAACTAAAATCAACGAGCAATTTGGTCCGTTTGAAGCGGCTATTGGACATTCCTTTGGAGGAATGTGTTTGTATAATGCTATACCAGAAGGATTCAATATTAAAAAATTGGTAACTATCGGTTCAGGAGACAAAATATCTGACATACTTTTAAACTTTACTAATAACTTAAAAGTAAAGCCAGTAGTTGCTAAAAAAATGAAGTACTTATTTGATAAAAAATGGAATACTGACATTGATTTACATGCTTCAAGCGCTATGGCTAATAAAATAAGCATTCCCACCTTGGTTGTGCATGATTCAAATGATGGAGATGTTCTTGTAAGTAATGCAGTAAGTATTCGTCAAAATTTACAAAAAGGAAGACTTTTAGTTACAAGAGGTTTGGGGCATACCAAAATTTTACGTAATCAAGAAGTATCTTCTAGAATCGTAAATTTTATAACTCAAGACGAATGAACAAATTTTTAGTTTTATCTTTTATTATTTTATGTACAAGTTTTAATGTTTCTGCTCAATCTTCTAAGAAAAAAGAAACTCAAAAATATAAAGTAACCAAGACTAAGGAGGAATGGAAAAAAGCCTTAACTCCAAAACAATATTATGTTTTAAGAGAAGCAGGTACTGAACGTCCTTTTACAAGTCCATTGAATAAGAACTATAAAAAAGGAATATACGTGTGTGCTGGTTGTAAAACACCATTATACAAATCTCAACATAAATATGATTCACGTTCTGGTTGGCCTTCTTTTGATAGGGAAATAAAAGGAAACGTTGAGTTTGACGTAGATTACAAAATTGGATATGCACGTACTGAATTAAAATGTAATACCTGTGGAGGACATTTAGGACATTCTTTTGATGATGGCCCTAGAAATACAACAGGGCAAAGACATTGTATTAACGGTGTTGCCTTAGAATTTGTTCCTAAGAAATAAATTCAAAAAATTGTAAATTAGAGCTGATAAAATCAGCTCTTTTTTTATGGACAATTCTTATTTAAATAGTGTAAAAAAACAGATTAGGTATTACAAAAGTTTAGGCGACAAAACTTTTGATCAACTTACCCAAGAACAGCTTTTTCATCAAGTAAATGAAGAAAGTAATTCTATTGCTATTGTTACAAAGCACATCGCTGGAAATATGCTCTCTAGATGGACCAACTTTTTTATAGAAGATGGAGAAAAAGACTGGAGAAATAGAGATGAAGAATTTATAAATACTTTTCATTCTAAAGAAGAAATGCTAGCCTATTGGGAAAAAGGTTGGAGTGTTTTTTTAAACACTATTGAGTCCTTAAAAAATGAAGATTTAGAACGTATTATTTACATAAGAAACCAAGGACATACTGTTGTAGAAGCTATTAATAGACAAATCTGTCATTACCCTTATCATATCGGGCAAATTGTATTTTTAGGAAAAATACTAAAAAATGAGTCATGGAAATCTTTATCTATTCCTAAAAATGCTTCTAAAGCTTATAATGATAACAAATTCTCAAAAGAAAAAACTCGTACACATTTTACAGATGATTTATAAGTAAGATGATTACTTTTGCTTAAATGGAAAATTACCTTTTTACTTCAGAAAGATTAGGCTTTAGAAATTGGAAAACTACTGATGTTAATGCTTTGTTTGAACTTAATTCAAATGAAGAGGTTATGCGTTACTTCCCTTCTACCCAAACAAAAATACAGGCAGAAGCATTTATCAAAAGAATGCAAGAACAGTTTACCAAAAACAATTTCTGCTATTTTGCTGTTGAGGTATTGGAAAGCAATGAATTCATTGGCTTTGTTGGATTGTCTGAACAAACCTATGAAATCGATTTTAATCCATCTATTGATATTGGTTGGAGATTACATCCCAAACACTGGGGTAAAGGATATGCTACAGAAGGTGCTAAAACTTGTTTAAAATACGCTTTTAACAACTTAAAAATAAAAAAGATAGTTTCTGTTGCTCCAGCTATCAATATTCCGTCTATAACCGTTATGGAACGAATTGGTATGCAAAAAGAGAAAGAATTTGTACATCCTTTACTAACAGAATACCCTAAACTAGAAACCTGCGTTTTATACACCATTAAAAACTCATAGTTACAAAGTCATTAGTACCTCGTCTACCTAGTAAACAATTGTTTAACTGGTATTAATGATTTTGAAAAACTATGATAAAATTAAGTAAGGGAAACTTTTTT
The DNA here is from genome assembly GCF_947498805.1 of uncultured Tenacibaculum sp. Taxonomy (GTDB): domain Bacteria; phylum Bacteroidota; class Bacteroidia; order Flavobacteriales; family Flavobacteriaceae; genus Polaribacter. Next base: position 410,753 of record NZ_CANMLT010000002.1, read on the forward strand.
GGTAATCACTATCAAAAAGTGATATACGATGGTATTTGTATTACAGATACTGAATACATTCATTCAAAAGTAGATTGGCACTATCATGAAAACCCATATTTTACTTATATTTTAGAAGGTGAAGTGTATGAAGAGAATAAAAAAGAAGGATACCATCTTTCTTCGGGTAGTTTAGTGTACCACAATTGGCAAGATTCACATTTTAACATAAAGCCTCCAAAATTCACAAGAGGATTTCATATAGAGTTAAGCCCAAAATGGTTTGAAAAAAACAACCTCTCTCATGAAAATTCTCAAGGCAGTATACATATTAACAATCCGCTTATAAAACAATGTATTAATAAAATATTTGTTGAGTCTAAAATACAAGACACTCAAAGTTTACTTAGTATTGAAATGCTTCTTAGTAGCTCTCTTGACTTTTCACAAGTAAAAGAAAAAATCAATAATAGAATAAAACCTAAATGGGTTTCTCAACTTAAAGATATTTTACATTCCAACGAAATTGATACTCTTAATTTAAATCAATTAGCAACTGTTTTAAATATTCATCCGGTCTATTTATCTAGAGAATTCCCAAAGCACTTCAACACTACTATTGGCAATTACATTAGAACTCAAAAAATTAATAAGGCACTTATTCTAATTGCTCAAAAAAAACTATCCATGACAGAGATTTGTTATGAATGTGGTTTTTATGATCAAAGTCATTTTATCAATTCTTTTAAAAAGATCTATCATCAATCTCCATTAAAAATTTCAAAAATTATAAAGGAGGTTAATTATTTACAATTTTAGACTTCCCTTTTAACTGATTTTTGTCCTTATAAACAAATATTATGAGACTACCATTTTTACAATTCTACTTTCTTTTACTATGCAACGTTATTTCATTTGCACAAACAAACATTAAAACCTACGAAGGCCACTGGGAAGGTGAACTTAAAAATCAACATGTACTCAACTTTGATGTTACATTAAAAGTTCTAGGCAATGAAAAATATGTTTTCGCTATATCAAATGATGAATTTACTATTCAAAAAGAAACATCTTCTTCCGATAAAAAGATACTTAATTTTAATCTTAATAAATCGATATTATTTAATGGTGTTTTAGAAAAAGATGGATCAGAAATTAACGGATTCATTAGTTCTGGAATTTACTTTTATCATATTAAATTAGAAAAGCATACAAATAACACCTATAAAGGTAGATGGAATATTTTTATATTAGACAAGCTACTTTCTAAAGATATCTTTTTAAGTATTGAAAATGTAAACAACGACACTTTTGATGCATATCCATTCTTTGGAGATAAAAGATTTGCCGGTACTTGGTGTATGAATTCTAAAAAGAAAAAAGACACTATTAGTTTTCAAGACTTTAGGACAGGATTACATTTCAAAGGAAAATTGCTAAAGAACGCTATTGATTTAGATATTCTTCTTTCAAATAAAGTGATTACCTCAGTACGTTTGAAAAAATCTATAAAGGAATGGGAGTTTGGAAAGTATCGTATTTCTCCACAACAAATACAAAACGAGCTTAATCTAACAGGATTAGAAGACAGTATCCAAACAAAAAAACTACTTAATATTCATAGTGTTTTAATCTCCAAAAAAGGAAATACAATTTATGAAAACTATTTTGAAGGTTATAACTCAAATATTCCTCATGATCAACGTTCAGCTTCAAAAAGTATCACCTCAGCTATTACAGGAATTGCTATTGAGCAAGGCTTGTTAAAAAACGAGCAAGAACTTCTTTACAAATTTATTCCTAATGAATATCAACATACAAAAGACAGTTTAAAATCAACCATTAAAATAGTTGATTTATTAACCATGAGTGCTGGTTTCGATGTCAAATCAAAAGCTTCAGAACAAACCTATCAAAACTCTCCAAATTGGCTAAAAACTGTTCTTTCTGCTCCTATAATTCATCAACCAGGAACAATTGCTGAATATGGTTCTGCCAATCCATATTTACTAGGTGTTGCAATAGAACAAATAACTCCTACTCCAACGCACATATATATGGATCAACATCTATTCAAGCCTTTGAATATCTCCAATTACACTATTCAAAAAGATCTAACAGGTACATCTTATTTTGCTGGTGGTATATATATGACTCCAAGAGATATGCTAAAATTTGGACAGTTATATTTACAAAAGGGTACTTGGAAAGGAAATCAAATACTTTCTAAAGAATGGGTAGATAAATCTTTTAAAACTTATCATAATTTAACGAATGTAAAAGATAAAAATGGGTATGGATATTTATGGTGGCATCGTAGTTATTCTATAAACAAACAAAAATTTAAGTCTATCGAAGCACGAGGAAATGGAGGACAATATATCTTTATTATTCCTAAACTAGAAGTTGTATGCGTAATTACAGCAGGCAATTATAATAGTAAGCTTACGCAACTTCCGGAAAGCATTTTTCAAACATATATTCTACCTAAACTAACAAATTAATATTTGTATATTGACGCTTCACCAACTTTTATAAAGAATGAATAAAGAAGCTATCTCTAATATACTTGAAGAAAAACATCAAGAACTATTTAATTGGATCAATGAACAACCAGAGGACTCTTTTGATAAAGTTCCTAGTGACAAATGGACTACAGGTCAGCATATAGTTCATTTGGTTGATTCAATTAAACAAGTAAACTATGCCTTAAGCTTTCCTAAATTTTTATTGAAATATAAATTTGGTAAATCCAATAGAGAAGTACGTGCATATGATGATATTGTTAAAAGGTATCAAGAAAAGCTTTCTAAAAATAAAGAAAAAGCTAGAGCTTTTAATATTAAGGTAAAAACTCCCTCTTTAGAAAAGTACAGACAACTGCTTACCACATTAGAAATACAAAACAAAAAACTACAGCATAAAACTAATAAATGGAAAGACAAGGACTTAGATAATTTAATATTACCTCATCCATTAATGGGTAAAATGCCTATTAGAGAAATTATTATGTGGACTGCATACCATACAGAGCATCATACCAAGCTTTTAAAGGACAATAATTAGTAGATATTATCCAATTAACTGTCATTCATCGAAAAAAACGACCATTTTTTTTTAATTCTAATTCTATCTCCTATATTTATACTATATGCTACTGATAATTAATAGCATACGACGTATAAAACTATAAGAAGTAAATTTAATTTAGCCCCCCGAAACTATGAGAAATTACTTATTTATGGACAGGAGAATTGTGCCCTGTCAATCTTTAAAAGAAGTAGATAAATCTACTTACGATTCATCACCTAAACGGGTGAACTTATTACATTTAAAATCTCACTATTTGTCATTTTACAATTTGTTTGGACGCTACAGATTATTAGAGCTTCAATAGCTTTTGTGATTTGACACACTAAATCAAAAGATTTTTCACTCCCCTTAAAAATTTAAAAGTAACAACTTTTAAACTGTATAAGCACGCGGTTATGTTAACGTACGTGCCATGAGGTCGCGTACATAAAAAAGAGAATATTGTTAAAGTTTCGATTATTAAAATATATGTTTATTCTATTCGTATACATACCATTTTCTACTCGTTCCCAATCTTTAGATAATTTAATTCATAGTTCTGAATTGATTTATAAGGAAACAAAGGCTACTCTAGAGTTTTCAAAAACTTCAGAGCATCAAAACATATTTTCTTTTTCAACAAATGTCGATGAGTCAAAGAACAGAAATGGTATTCTTATAAATCTTAAAAAGTTAGAATCATCACAGTTTCTCCAAGATATAGGATTGGTATTTAAAGCAAATGCCAGTTACAATTTTAGAAATGTCTTAGAAGATGAAACTAACATTTTCAATGTGGGTAGGGTTAATTTAGAATTGGAATGGAACATTCTAAAAAATGGATACATACATAATAGAACTAGGTCGAGAGAACTGTGCAATGAGATAGGTGTTCTAAAACATAAGAATTTAAAAGAGGAAAAAGTTTTATGGAGAAGACAGTTTAGAATTGATTACAGTTATATCTACAACAAAGAGGCAATAGCTTTATTTAGTAAGTTCCTTGACTTTGAAAATGAGTACTTCGACTTTTTAACAGATGTTTACAACAAAAAGCTTATCAAACGTGAACCATTGATTAAGGTTGGAAATCAAATTCATATACTCAAAAAACAAATAGAAGTTATTGAAAAAGAGAACGCAATTATAAAAGATAGTGTTTCAAAAAACAATAGGATCATACACAAGCTACCTCTTTTTCTATTAAATATTGACAGTTTACAACTGAAACATCAACAAGTTGATGAAACACCATATTTAAAGGAAAATATTGTACTGAAACACAAAGCCATTAACAAATTGTCTTTATCAATATATGCAAGTCAAAACTACCTAATAAGTACTAAAACCGATCAATATTTCCCAAGTGTAGGAATACGCTTTAAAGCACCAATACGCTTTAATCACAGAAAAAAAATAATCAATGAAGAACTTAAACTTCTAAGTGCTCAATTAGCCGATAGAGAAGTTGGAAAATTAAATAGAGTAATTACACAAGTAAACTCTTATAATGAAAAACTAAAAGACCTTCAAAACCAATATAAAAACTGGGATGTTACCAATGAAAGAATTCGAATTTTAAAAGTAATCAAAGAGGAATTTAATAATGAAGAAACAGGATATCTAATTCTAGGATTGATTGAAGAACAATTTAAAATACTTCAAAATATTATTCAAGTTAAACGACAACTATATACTATTCTAGCTCACATTTTCGAGCTACATAATAGCAATAATATTAATAGTTTGATAAAACCTTACTATTACTCGCACATAGATACCAGCCCCCCAAGGCTATTAACTTCTCATGAAACTTACTCTTTAAAATTTCAAATGCAAATATTGGCTTCAAAGCAACAAAAACTCATCTACGTACATAAGGATGACATAAAAGCTAGAGCCTATTTAAAGAAACGTAACATCCCTTTTAAAATTATATCTAAAAAGGAAAATTTTCAAACGGTAGCAGAGTACCTCAACCGAGAATTTAAAAGAATATTTAAATGAAAAAATTTAGCTACAAAAAGGGTAAGGCCATTATTAGAACCTTAAAAGAGCCCAAAATAAAAAAGAAAAAACTCAACTTTGATAGAGTCCTATACTTTATTCTATTAATACTGTTAGTTGTATGGCTTGCTAGTTTTGTTTATAAAAAAACGGTTTGGGTGTATGGTAATGGACAAATGCTAATGGAGAAAGTAGATGTAAACTTCACCAACGATATCAGAGTTAAAGAAATATTTATTAATGAAGGAGATACCGTTCATTTAAATACTAATCTGTTTAATTATTTTCAAGATGATTTTGACAGCGATGCTTCAATCGTTTTAAAAAATTTAGATAAAAGAGAAAAATACTCTTCAGACTATGATGATATATTGAGACAAATACGTTTGAATTATATAAAACTACAACATTTAAAAAAGCGACTATCACTTTTAGAGTTTCAAGAAAAACAAATTATCAAGTTAGTATTACTAGACGTTTATACTAAGAATAAAGCTGATGAAATAAATACTCAAAAACTAAAATTACAAGGAGATATAGACCTTTTAAAAAATGAGATTTACTTACTATCACTGCTTAAAAAAGACACCCATAAAAAAGGAAATAGCAATATAAATTCTGGTAACCAAAATTTTACCAATACCTACCACTCTCCTATCACAGGAATTATAGGGCAAATTTTAAAAAATAGCGAAGAAGTTTGTTACAAAGCAGAAAATGTAATGACCATACATAATGTTGAAAAGGTTTTTATCAAAGCTTATTTCAATATAAAAGACATAGCCAAAGTAAAAAAAGGAAGTTTAGTATATGTAGAGTTTCCAGATAAGTCACTTTCAAAAGGTATTATCAACAAACTGTACATCTCTACTTATAAAGCCCCTACTGAATTTCAGAAAAAGTATGAACCAACTGAAAGAAACATTTTGGCCGAAATCATACCTTTAGATAAAGAAGAGATACCTGACTGGGGAAGGTATTACAAACTAAATCTAAAGGTTAAAATTAATAAAATTTAAAACCTTTTATCTATGAGAATACAACTACCTCCCTAAACTACATTTCTTTTCGAAGAAACAAAAAACAATAACCTACTAAAATTAAAATTATGGATCTTATTAAAACAACCAATTATGACAACATTACCAAAACTCCAAGACTCTCTACAATTATTAGAAAGTAAATACCCTTTTATTGCTTACAAAAAAAGTGATTTTTATAACAAGCTAATTAAAAAAGAAGAAACTATTGCTGTTGTGGGTTTAGGCTATGTTGGGCTACCCTTAGCCTTAAATATAGCTGCTAAATTTAAAGTTATAGGTTTCGATATTAACTCTCAAAAAATAGACAGCTTAAGTAATAGAATTGACCCATGTAAAGAAGTAGATTTTAACGAGTTTGAAAATAAAGACATTCAGTTCACTTCAACTATTAGCGAGTTAAAAAACGCTAAAGTTTATATTGTGGCTGTTCCAACACCTATTGATAATACTAAAGAACCAGACCTTACTCCTATAAAAGCGGCTACTGCAACCATTGCTCAATTTTTAAAGAAAGGTGATTGTGTGGTATTTGAATCAACGGTATATCCTGGATGTACGGAAGAAGTATGTGTACCTATTTTGGAACGAATTTCTGATCTTAAATTCAACAAAGAATTTACCGTAGGATATTCCCCTGAAAGAATAAATCCCGGAGACACAAAAAGAACTTTTACTAAAATTCAAAAAATTGTATCCGGTAGTACGCCAGAAACTTTAGAACTAGTAGCCAACATATATGAAACAGTCGTTACTGCCGGAGTTCATAGAGCTCCAAGTATTAAGGTTGCTGAATCAGCTAAAGTAGTTGAAAACATTCAACGAGATGTAAACATTAGTTTAATGAATGAACTATCAAAAATATTCTCAATTCTAGATATCAATACCAAAGATGTTTTGGAAGCTGCAGGTACAAAATGGAACTTCCATAACTACTTTCCAGGATTAGTAGGAGGTCATTGCATAGGTGTAGATCCATATTATTTAATTAGTAAAGCCCGTAAAAACCATTACACCCCTAGATTACTTCAGCAAGCCAGAGAAGTAAATGAAAGTATGGTTACACATATTGCAACCAGAATTGAGGATAAACTTCAAGCAAAGAAACATCTAAAAGACGAATTTTCTATTCTTGTGAAAGGAATCACTTTTAAAGAAAATGTAAACGACATTAGAAACTCAAAAACAGCAGAATTATGTTTAGAACTACAACGAAGAGGTTTTAAAGTTTTAATTCAAGATTACCTCGCCAATACTAGTGAAGTTAAAAAAAGATATGGCTTAGAAGTTAATAACTATACCTCAAGTAAATTTGACGTTATCATACTAGCAGTTGATCATGAAAATTATAAATACTTAGCATACTATGACCATTTAAAAAATGGTACCAAAGACACTTTAATCTTTGATATTAAAGGAGACAAAAAAGATAAATTTCCCGAAGAAGTTTATATGTCTCTCTAAACAAAAGTTTAAAAAGCTAAAAAATGATCAACCTACTTAAATATAATAATAACGCCAGGAAAATAGCGTACAATGGATATTCGTTGCTCATGGTTTCTCATATTAATGAATTAAAAAATGAGCAGCTTGAATATCTAGATGGTTTTATTATTGATACTGAAGACATACAACATGCTCGAGATATTCTGAAACAATTACGTATTTTGGAAAAAGTAAAAATTGGATTATTACCTATTTTTATTAATAGCATGTATAAGTTATCTAAAAGTATTGAGATACATTCAGATGGTGCAGTAGATATCAACATGTCTTCATCTTATATTCAAAGAGTTCTGGTAATTAAAAAACGAATTAATCAGCTTATTGTACCAGATTTAGACTCTCATCAAGAGTTGATTAAGTTTAAAATACTTGCTTTTTGTTTTACAAGAAATAAAACTATTAGTCCAATTGCTTCAAGAGATAGTTTAATTGGATACGAATTTCCTTACATCTCTTTATTGTTTAAGTCTTCTGAAATGATTTCAATGCTTAGTTTACTTAATAAACTATCTGAAGACAAACTATTAACTACTACCCTAGATGATTATGTTCATTTATGTAAGTCTTGTGCAAGTAGTTATGTAAACTTTAGAGAATGTTGTCCAAAATGCGATTCTATAGATATTAAGCCTCACGACATGGTACATCATTTTGTATGTGCTCATGTTGCTCCAGAAAAAGATTTTAAAGTAGAAGATGGTTTAGAATGTCCTAAATGTAATAAACAATTAAGACATATTGGTATTGATTATGATAAACCATCTACCATCTACTCATGTAATACCTGTAATCACGAATTTCAAAACACGAATATGAAAGCATTGTGTATTGATTGTGAAACGGAACATGAACTAGATGAACTTTTAGAAAAAGCTATTCAAAGTTATAGCCTTACTCAAAAAGGAGAAAATCAAGTGATATCTATTGACAAATCGAATAGTCAAAAACAAGAATATAGCATTGGTAATGTAAGTTTATCTCTGTTTAGAATTTTACTTAAACAAGAAATACAACGTGTAAAAACGACTAACTGTAATAGTTATTTTGTAGAAATATCTTTCCAAAACAAACAATTACAGTTATTAAATGCAGACGTTAAAAAAGAACTTACAAAAGAAATAGCAGGTATTATTAAATCATATTTAAAAGAAGCAGATGTCTTAAACTCTAATAGTTTCAATTGTTACTATCTATTATTACCAGAAACAAAAGAAGATCAATTAGAAAGGTTAGAAAACATACAATACAATCTATCTAAGCTCTTAAGTGATAATATAGAAAACGTTCAACAGAAGATTGAAATTAGATATGATAAAATAACACCTGAAAAACAAGTACATAATTTCTTTACCCAATGATACTGAGTATTCATAACTTATTACCAGAATACGTTCACTACTGGTTTGTAGTTGGACTAGGGAAATTTATTCGTGTGTTCTGGTACTTTGTGTTGTTTGAATTTACTCGATACATCATCGTTGATTATATCATTGCTTTTATACATTGGTTACAAAGAAAAAGTAGAAATGAGAAGTTTGCTGAGGCTAAACGAAAGCTATTTACAGAAAACCCTTTTGTTTCAGTAATTATTCCAGGAAAGAATGAAGGAAGTCATCTTTATAAACTGACCAAATCTTTAGCAGAACAAACCTTTAAAAATTTTGAGTTAATTATTGTTGATGACGGATCAGATGACGACACTCCTATCATTGGTAAAAACCTTGAAAAACTAGGATTGATAGATATGTTTTTAAGGAATGAAATGAGAGGAGGAAAAGCTTCTGCTGCAAATTTGGCTTTACGATATAGCAAAGGAAAATATATTGTACATCTTGATGCTGATTGTTCCTTTGATTGTGACGCCATTGAACAGGTCCTTATCCCATTTTATTTAGATAAAAGAATAGGTGCTGTTGGTGGAAATGTTAAAGTGAGAAATTACCGCGATAGTTTATGTGCTAAATTACAAGCTATAGAATATCTTAAAACGGTTTCTGTAGGTAGAATTGTAACATCATACCTTGGTATTTACAAGATCATTTCTGGCGCATTTGGTGCTTTTAGAAAGGATGTTACAGACAGCATTGGTGGATGGGATATTGGTCCTGGATTAGATGGAGATATCACTGTAAAAATTAGAAAATCAGGATATCGAATTTACTTTCAACCAAAAGCTATTTGTTTGACCAATGCTCCCTCTAAGTTTAAAGTGTTAACCAAACAAAGATTGCGTTGGGATAAATCCATCATTCGTTTTAGAGTACGAAAACATAAGGACGTATACTTTCCAAATGCAAATTTTAACTGGTCTAACTTCTTTTCATTAGCTGAAAATGTATTTTACAATGTAATTCTAGATATTCTTTGGTGGATTTACATAATTGACATCATTGTGAATTATACGAGCCAACTAAAGTTTGTAATACCAATGAACTTCACATTGTACTTTGTAATGTCATATGTACAAATGTTTAGCATTTATTTATACTCAGAACGACGAAAAGAAGAGCTATACTTATGGCCTTACGTTTCTATGATGTCTATATATACAGGTACTTATTTAAGAATTGTACGTACCATAGCCTATTATAAAGAATTCTTTTTCAAACGATCTTTTGAAGATCCTTGGAATCCCTACAAATCCTCTATCCAAGCTAAAAGAGCTGGGTTTTAACTAACTTTAAAAATAATTTTATGAACACAAAATCAGCCCCCCTCATTATTATTTTGGCTTTACTACTACTAACAAACTGTAGTTCGCCAACCACTGAGAATATAGAACCTGATTTAACCGAAAAAGCTTTTATTGTAAATAATAACAGCTCAGAACTTTCTAAAAGAATCACATATATCAATAGAACCGCAACCATTACCCCTTTAGTCTCAGGTGTAAATGCAAAAGGTAACTCTGGAGTTAACGGTACGCAAGAACTTTATTACTGGGAGCATGTTGCCGAGGTTGCTCCGCTTGTTGTTAGCGGAGAAACTTTAAGTGCAACTCATATTACACTTGACAACAACAAAGCCTATGTGAGTTATCATAAACAAGGAGACACTCACATAGGGGCTGTTGAAGTAATTGACTTAACTAATGCAAACTTTCCTTCAATTATTACACAAGCTAATTTTCTAAACTCAGATATCAATGCGGTTACATCGGGAACTATTAGTGGATCATCTAATCTCAAAGTATGGCTGGCCATGTCAGACTCTAAACTTGGTGCCCAGCTTTATGAACTAGAAACCAATAATGGACTTTTCTCTGAAACATTTAGAAGAAAGAATTTATCAAATGTACTTAATGGTTCAGGTGTTTCTGCCTCTGCAAATGGAATAGCTGTAACAAATGACTATTTATACATTACTTCGGGAAAAACACATGGAGGTACTGTACAATTAAACAAGAATACATTGGAAGCTATTGATTCAGAAAGTTATGGAGATGCTAAATACATTGCTGTTAATGGAACTAACAACGGATCAAAAGTTGTAAGTTTAGTAACTGGTGATAACGCTAGTTTAAAGGTAAACAATGTTGGGAATGGTTTAGAAAGTACTAGCTATGATATTGGAAGTATTAAACATCAAAATGTAGTTGAAACCTATCGAGGAAAATCAACTATGGAATTCTCTCCTATAGATCCAAACAAACTTTATGTTGCCAAAGGAGAAGATGGTTTAGCATTGGTAGACGTTACCAATGGGAGCATTACTAACGAATCTAAAGGAAGTATGATCGTTGTTGGGAACACCAATGGTGTTAGTACCGATAATGACTATGTATATACCGCAAACGGTTCCGATGGTATTTCTATTTCTCCTCACCCATCTTCTAACGGAGAAGATATTGAACCAATTTTTTACTGGGATATGGCAGAAGAAGGAGCTTCTGCAAACTATATCATTGCTGATGGTGAATGGGTCTTTGTAGCAAAAGGTGGTGGTGGATTTAAAATATTAAGAAAACGTACCAAAGACGAGTACAAAACCATCACTACTTATGGTAGTAGAGGAAAACCAGATGGACTTGAACCAGATAAAACCATATGTAGCACTTTGTTAACTAATATTTATGCAAACGTATTACCAGAAAGGCAAAATGCAATGACGGCTCATCCTGAATACTTTACAAATCCAGTAAAAAATCTTGTTATTAAAGAAACTACTGAGTTAAGATTGACTTTTATTGACGAAGGTGCAGGTTATAAAAACGTATTGGGTTATTATACCTATCAAGAAGGTAATAAACCTGCAAGTCCAGATCAAGTTGATAAAGTTGTAATTTTCCCAAATGCTTCTGCGGAAAGATCAGGAGGAGACTTGGTAAGAGGAAACACTATGCGTCTTCTAGGAACCTTTGAATCAGGAACTGTTGTTAGTTTTTTCTTAATTGCCAATGGATGGAGGAATGGAAAAATAACTGACGGATACTATTCACAACACACAGATATTGATTACAATTTAAGTGGAAGACAACAAAGTATAATTTTTCACGATGCAACTTGCAACTCGGTGGTAATTGCTTTTGAAGACATCTCTGTACCAAATGGAGATAATGATTTTAATGATGCCATTTTTGAGATTACAGCTTCAAATCCAGCTGCATTAGAAGTAAATACCTTCAATCAAATAGGTAATTAATCACAAATTTAATAGGTTGTTTGTTTATATGAACTGCCTTTCAATAAAGTAATTTTATTGTAAGGCAGTTTTACTTTTAACTTTTATTACTTCTTCTTATAGCATAGTAATATTTAGTCATCATCATCTTCTTCATCATCCTCCTCTTCTTCGTCGTCTTCATCACCTTCTTCTTCCTCATACTCATCATCGTATTCATCCTCATAATAGTCATCTTCATCCTCTTCCGAAACATCAAAATTAAATCCATTACCCAAAGGTTTAGCTAATTTTGCATCTGAATATCTATAAATCTGATAACCAAATAAATTTAAATACCTTTTATTTTGAATCGTAGAATTTTTAAAACCATTCTTAAAAGAAATAAAAGCATCTTCAAAATCATTTCCTAAACCGTTATCTGCAAAATAATTATACATAGAAGATGCAACATCGTTTCTTGTCATGTATAAGACAATTACTTTTATTTTTACATTTTTCGCAGCTGCTATATTTGCTAAATCTTGGATTCTCTTGTAGTAATTCGAATTTATATCTGTTGGAAAATTTTGAGCATTAGCTCTATAATTAACCAGTACTAATCGATGTTTGTTTCTTTTTCTTTTTATGAAATCAACAATATCTTCCAAAACCTGATTATCTGTATATTGACCACTTGCATCACTAAAGTTATAGACATATAGGTTGTTTTTAAATTTTTGAGATATAGATGGAGCAAGATTTTCCAAGACACCAAGCATGTCATTTTTATAATAATTGTAATTAACTCCACTAGTATTTGGATTCCAAAACTCGTACTCAGTAAAAATCCCATCGCATTTTTCTAATGGAGAATTTAACTCCATTTGATAATTTTTAATCTTTATAATGGCTTCTTTACTTGCTGCACTAAAGGAGACTTTTATACCATAAAACAAATGCGCTTGAATAACAAATGTTGTGAGTTTTTCTTTTTGGGCAGGGCTATTTAAAATAGAACTTACAGTATAGAGGGTAATTTCTTTGAAATTATTTCGATTACACCACATCAACAATTTTGTTTCTTCTACAAAATTTCCAAGAATATCATTCTCAAAATTATTAATGTAAATACCTCTGTGCTTAATTTTTTTCTGAATATTACAAAACCATCTTCCTTGAAGATCAGGTGATTGTAAGGTTTTCTCATCTGCTTTGTTTGCAGTAACTTCTTCTAGTTGGTTAATGTCTTCATTTGCATTACAAGACAATAAAAAAAAGGCTAATACTAGCCCTTTCAAAAAATAAGTAAATTTCATGATCGCGGGGGGCGTTTAATTGTTAATAAAAAAATACAATCTAACGGGAAAAAACATTCTAATTTACGAAAAATCAATCACTTAAATAAAAAACTAGCACAGGATTTTCCCCTTTCTAAATCCGAGTAAATTAAATCAAAAAAAGTACAACAAAATTGCTATATTTGTGCCTCTTAAAATGAAGCTGATACATGTTTAATAATTTAAGCGAAAAATTAGATAAAGCGTTACATACGCTAAAAGGACACGGAAAAATCACCGAGGTTAATGTTGCTGAAACCTTAAAAGAAGTTCGTAGAGCTTTATTAGATGCCGATGTTAACTTTAAAATTGCAAAAGAATTTACTAAAAGAGTAAAAGAAAAAGCCATTGGACAAGATGTATTAACTACATTAAATCCAGGACAATTAATGGTTAAATTGGTTAAAGACGAATTAACCGAGTTAATGGGAGGTGATACCGTAGGTATTAATTTAGGAGGTTCTCCTACTGTTATATTAATGTCTGGTTTACAAGGTTCTGGTAAAACTACTTTTTCTGGTAAACTTGCTAATTTCTTAAAAACTAAGAAATCTAAACAGGTACTTTTAGTTGGATGTGATGTTTATCGTCCTGCAGCAATTAACCAGTTACGCGTTGTTGGAGAGCAAATTGGTGTTGAGGTATATGCAGAAGAAGGAAACCAAAATCCGGTTGAGATTTCTCAAAACGCTATTAAACATGCGAAAGCAAACGGTAAGAATGTAGTAATTATAGATACAGCAGGTCGTTTGGCTGTGGATGAAGAAATGATGAATGAAATTTCTAACATTCACAAAGTTGTAAATCCACAAGAAACTTTATTTGTTGTAGATTCTATGACAGGTCAGGATGCAGTAAATACTGCTAAAGCCTTCAATGATGTATTAAACTTTGACGGAGTTGTATTAACTAAGTTAGATGGTGATACTCGTGGTGGAGCAGCTTTATCTATTAAGTCTGTTGTAGATAAGCCTATCAAATTCATCGGTACAGGAGAAAAAATGGATGCAATTGATGTATTCCACCCTGATCGTATGGCCGATCGTATTTTAGGAATGGGAGACGTTATCTCATTAGTAGAGCGTGCTCAAGAACAATACGATGAAGAAGAGGCAAGAAAACTACAAAAGAAGATTGCTAAGAACCAGTTTGGTTTTGATGATTTCTTAAATCAGATTCAACAAATCAAAAAGATGGGTAGCATGAAAGATTTAGTAGGAATGATTCCTGGAGCAGGAAAAGCTTTAAAAGATGTAGATATTGACGATGATGCTTTTAAAGGAATTGAAGCTATTATTCATTCTATGACTCCTTCAGAAAGAGGTAAACCTTCAATTATAAATTCAAGTCGCAAAAAAAGAATTGCCAAAGGTTCGGGTACGACTATTCAAGAAGTAAACCAATTGATGAAACAATTTGACCAAATGAGCAAAATGATGAAGATGATGCAAGGCGGTGGCGGAAGAAAAATGATGCAAATGATGCGCGGAATGAAATAAAAAATTACAAAGAGAAGCTACGGCTTCTCTTTTGCTTTATATACAACACAACTTAACAACACAACTCACTAAAAATGATTTTACTAGACGGTAAAAAAACTTCAGCAGACATTAAAGAAGAAATTGCTTTAGAAGTAATAGAATTAAAAAATCAAGACAAAAAAGTTCCGCATTTAGCTGCTGTTATTGTAGGTAGCGATGGTGCTAGTTTAACTTATGTAAATGCAAAAGTAAAAGCTTGTGAACGTGTAGGGTTTGAATCTACTTTAATTCGTTTGCCAGAAGAAACAACTGAAGAAGAATTACTAAATGAAATTAATATTTTAAATGTAGACAATGATATTGACGGATTTATAGTACAACTTCCCCTACCCGATCATATTGATGAACAAAAAGTTTTAATGGCTGTAGATCCAGATAAAGATGTTGATGGTTTTCACCCTATGAATGTAGGTAAATTAGCTTTAAACTTACCAACCTTTATTTCAGCAACTCCTTTCGGGATTTTAGAATTATTAGACAGATATAATGTTGAAACTTCAGGGAAAAACGTAGTAGTTATTGGACGTAGTCATATTGTAGGAAGTCCTATGAGTATATTACTTTCTCAAAAAAGAAAAGTTGGAAATGCAACCGTTACTTTAACCCATAGTAGAACTAAAGACCTTGCTAAGGTTACTAAGGAAGCTGATATTATTGTAGCAGCTTTAGGGATACCTGAATTTTTAAAAGGTGACATGGTTAAAAATGGTGTTGTTATTATAGATGTAGGAATTACACGTGTTGCAGATGCTTCAAAGAAAAATGGATTCCGTTTAGTTGGAGATGTTGCTTTTAACGAAGTTTCTGAAAAAGCTTCTCACATCACTCCAGTTCCTGGCGGGGTTGGACCAATGACGATTGCCATGTTGTTAAAAAACACATTGCTCGCATGTGAGCGAAGAAATTCTTAAAATAAAAAAAACTCCAAGTTGAACTTGGAGTTTTTTTTATTTGAAATATTGTCCTATTTCTTCATTTGAATTCAATTCTTCTGGAACTTTATTTTGCTCAAATAAACGAGCTGTTAAATCTCCTTTTAGTTTAATTGATTCTCCATTAACTTCTAACCAACTTCCTTCCCTAAGTCCTAACACAGAAGTTTCATTAAAAATATGATACTCCTTTATTCTCGTTTCACGTGTTTCTCCCATATGGGTAGAATCTGGATTCGGATCTAAATAATGAGCATTAATATTGAAAGGAATAAATTCAAAAGTTTTAAAACTAGGTGGATATACAATTGGCATATCATTCGTATTCATCATTGTTACCCCACAAAGATTACTTCCTGCACTGGTTCCAAAATACCTAGTTCCATTCTCTACAACTTCTTTTAAATCAGTAAATACATCATTTTTATAAATTTGATTTACTAGTTCAAAAGTATTACCTCCACCTGTAAAAATTCCTTCAGCATTCTGAAGAGCTGTTTTTGGACTATCAAACTCGTGAATACCATTAACGTATATATCAATCTTTGCAAAAGCTTTGCGAGCTATATCTGTATACTCATCATACGATATTCCTCCTGGTCTTGCATAAGGGATAAATACTATACTTTTTACCCCTTTAAAAAACTCTGAAAGAGTTGGTAAAATATATTCTAAGTAACCACTTCCATGAACCGTAGATGTGCTTGCTATTATAAGTTTCTTCATTATAATTGTTTAAAATCAAAACTAATAATTTTAAATATATTTGCCCACTCAACTTTTTAAAAATTCAATAATGAAACTCAAATCCCTTCTCTCTATTTGCGTTTTTGCCATTCTTTTTTCATGTTCTGAAACTGAACTAAAACTAAATACTAACCCTACATTAGATTTAAATGGTCAATGGAAAATAACCACAATGGAATTTTCTGAAACCTTAGAATCATCAATAAAAGGAATAACTAGTACTGAAAAGCTAGAAAATATTGGGAGCAATTTTACACTAACCTATACCTTTAACTCAACCCCTAATGAATTAACCGCAGCAGGCTTTTTTGACTTAGAAATTATTAATGAATGGGGTAAAAAAGAATATTCTAAAGATGTAAAAGGAATTGATGGAGTTTATCCTCCTTCAAGCTGGAAATTAGAAGGAAATTTACTCACTCTAAAAACAATAGACTTCACTCAAGAAATTGAAATTAAAAGCTTTACCAAAAACACCTTAGAATTACAATATATATATCAACGAAAAACAGTAAATACTCTAAACTCGGACTTCTCCACAAAAACCAGTGTTTACAATCTCACCTTAGAAAGAGTATAAAATTAGTACACTCATTGAACATTTTTTTTTAATCACAAGATCTAATACTTATCTTTAGAAGAAAATGTTCTATTTATGCTTACAAAATTAGAAAAATCTACCCTTCGAAGTCAATTGTTTCGTCACTTAGATGGTATTGTTGTTTGCCCTACGGCATTTATTTTATTTGACAAGGGAATAACTACTTATTTACTAAACAAGAAGACTGCAAGTTTAACAGCCCTAAAAACTCAATTCAAAGTCAATGATGGTTATTTGAATGTAGCCTTAAGAACATTATGCTCTCAAGGATGGTTAACCCAGGTTGTAAATAACGAAAATAACACCGTTGTATACAGTTGTAATGAGGTTTCTGAAAGTGCTTTTAAATATTTTCATTTATACAAAAAAGCTTTTGAACTCTTAAAATCCTCTCAGAATTTTAATTCTCGAAAGTTTGAATCAGAATCTTTTTATCAGCTTGAAAAATTATACAATGATTTCTCCAATAACTTTCATATAAATCTTCCTGAATCTGAAACTGAAAAAGAAATTTTATCGCAAATTCTAATGCATATTGAGGGCATTATAATTGGTCCAACCATCGTTTTATTAGGTATGAGTGGTATGTTTCATAAATACTTTATGCAAACAAAATTTAAAGCAGAAGAGTTTCATAAAGATCCTAAAAACTTTGGAAGATTATTAGATATTCTCACAAGTCTTGGATGGTTTTCTAAAACTAATAGTTCCTATGAATTTACCGACAAAGGATTGTTCTTTGCTAGAAGAGCTAGTGCATACGGAGTTACTGTTTCTTATATTCCTACCTTAAGAAAGCTTGATAAACTGATTTTTGGAAATCCTAACATATTCAGAACAGAAGGCATAGGAAATGAAGAAATTCATGTAGATAGAGAAATGAATGTTTGGGGAAGTGGTGGTGCTCATGCGGCCTATTTTAGAGTTATTGATGAGATAATTATTAATTTGTTTAACAAACCAATACATGAGCAACCAAAAGGCATTTTAGATGTTGGCTGTGGTAACGGTGCGTTTTTAAAACATTTATTCAATGTTATCGAAAATCAGACATCAAGAGGAAAACAACTAGAAGATCATCCTTTGTTACTTATTGGTGTAGATTATAATGAAGCTGCACTACAAATTACCCGTAGAAATTTAGTTCAAGCAGATATCTGGGCTAAAGTTATTTGGGGAGATATTGGAAATCCGAAAGCATTATCTGAAGACTTAGAAGAGAAATATGGAATTAACTTATCCGACCTTCTTAATGTTCGAACTTTTTTAGATCATAACCGTATTTGGCAAGAACCAAACCCTGTTGAAACTTTAGTGAATACATCATCTACAGGTGCATATGCCTATAGAGGGAAACGTTTAAATAACAATCTTGTCATCGAATCTTTAAAACAACATTTTAACAAATGGAAACCTTATATCAATAAATTTGGGTTATTGCTCATAGAATTACATACTTCTAAACCAGAGTTAGTAGCAAAAAACATAGGAAAAACAGCTGCTACAGCATATGACGCCACTCATGGATACTCAGATCAGTATATCATTGAATTGGAGGAGTATTTGAAAGCAATGGACGCTATTGGATTGGTTTCTGAAGATATTAGCTCTAGAAAATTTCCTAATTCTGAATTAGCAACAGTTTCTATAAATCTATTTAAATCTAAGAAATAAAAAAACTGCTACAAATACTGTAGCAGTTTTTAAAAACATATTATTTAATCATATTCCCCGTAGAGAATATCTTTTTATTCATTATTATCTTTTAGCGATAATAAGTTGGTAAATAACTTATACGCTCCTGGAACCCCCGCTGGAAGTTCTCTAAAGAAACTCAATCCTGTATAAACATAATTTCCTTTACCATACTTAGCTATTAATAAACTACCTTGTTTTGGAGACTCTCCCTTATCATTCATAGAAAGTATTGGAGTATATTCTTTGCTCCATGAGTTCGGAAAATACAATCCTCTTTCTTGAACCCAACCATTGAAATCTTTATCAGTAATTTTATTAGGATATTGTAATACTAAATGTTCTTTAGCTAATAAGCTTACTTTCGCTTCTTCGTCAGTAACACGATCACGAGATAACTTTAATTCGTATGGCGCTTTTACATCTACTCTTCTGTTGGTATTATATTGTACAATAACATTCCCTCCATTTTTAACATAGTCTAACAAATACTTTTGTTTAAACTGTAATTCTTTTTTGGTATTGTAAGCTCTAATTCCAATTACTACTGCATCAAATTGGCTTAAATTCTGTTCTCCAATATCTCCAATATTAATCTCTGTTACTTTATAGCCTATCTGGCGTAAACTTTCAGGAACTGCATCACCTGATCCTTGAATATATCCTATCTGAGAACCTTCTTTCTTAATATCTAAACGTACTACCTTTGCTTGTGATGGCAATAATACAGACTGCTTTGGTATATGGTCATAATTGATTTCTATCAATTCTTTTTCATATGTTTTCCCTTTTACAGTTGCAACAGTTTTGATATATCCTTCAGATTCTTCTGATGTTGGAGTAACTACAAAATTAACTTTTTGAATGTCTCCTTTTTGTTCTATAGAAAAAGGAATTTCCTTTGGACTTACACTCCATCCATTCGGAACATTTAATCCAACTTTTCCTGTAATTCCGTTTTTCCCTGCTCTAACTTCTACTGCAACTTTTCTAGAAGCTTTTTCAGCAAAGATTAATACTTTGTCGGTAAGCTTTGTTGTTACCTCAGGTAATACTTCAAAAGGTTCATAAATTTCCCCTTTATCTCTCTGAGAATATCTGTAAACTACTGGTTTTACAAAAGAAATTACTTCTCCTTCAATTGTTACTGTATACTTAACTTTTATAGGTCTTGCACTTTCAGGATTTCCTATTTTTGTTTTATCATTTACTTGGTACATTCCTAAAGTCCATGGAGTTTTTAACCAGTATGGAGCGGAATAATCCATAGTACCTAAAACAATTTCTTCTTTGAAATTTTGTTTTTTGTTAGGAGCTAAATCTAATTCTTTCGCGATGTTCTTACCTTCTGGTAAGATCTCAATAGAAGTTAATTCCATTGAAGTTGTACTTCTATTTAACGCTTCAAAGTTAAGGGTTACTGAACCATTTGGCGTTGTACTAGAACTATTTGCAGAAACTTCTAAATATAATCCTGTACAAGCTTCTATAATTTCTTTTAACTGCTTAGTCTTTATTTTTTTCCAGTGCTCATCTTTTAGTCCTTGTATCTTTTTATAGGCGTTTAACAAGCTTGGTAAATGTTTCTCTGGGTGTACAAAATCAAAGTTCTTTTCTACTTCATATAAAATATCTCCTATCTCTCCTCCTCCTTTGATACGATTCCAAGTAGTGTTTATCCCAGAAAAAATATCGTTTTTATCTTTAGGGAAATCTCCTTTCAAAAACTCTACCCATTCAGTTTGAGTACCTCTAGTAGTAAGACGACCAAAACCTTGACATAAATGTTGACTACTTGCAATAGATGCTAATTCATTGTTAGACAAACCTTTTAACGGATAATAAACTCCTACATCCATACTCATCATCTTAGATTTATCTGCCTTTGCAAAATTCTCTCTACTTCCGTAAAACCACCAAGATGTATTAAAAAATAAACGGTTCGGTTGCCATGTTTGTGTATGCTTTAATTGCTCTGGATACTTAGTTTTATCTCCAGCTAAATCAAATGCTTCAACACTCAACATTGCTGAAGAAGTATGATGCCCATGAGTTGTTCCCGGAGTTCTATGATTAAAACGATTTATAATTACATCAGGCTTAAAAGTTCGAATTGCCCAAACTACATCCTCAAGTACCTTTTCCTTATCCCATATCTTCAAGGTTTCATCTGGATGTTTAGAATAACCAAAATCATTGGCTCTAGAAAAACGTTGTTCTCCTCCATCTACCCCTCGAGCTGCTAATAGTTCTTGTGTTCTTATTACTCCTAACAATTCTCTAATTTCTGGACCTATCAAATTCTGTCCACCATCTCCTCTTGTTAAAGACAAATATGCCGTTCTGGCTTTCTCATGATTTGCTAAATAAGCTATTAAGCGAGTATTTTCATCATCTGGATGCGCCGCTATATATAAAGCTGAGCCTAAAAAATTAAGCTTTTGAACTTTTTCATAAATCTGATTAGAAGTAAGCTTTTGGGGCTTTTGAGCGATTATTGATGTAGTCATCAATAAAAATGAAATAAAAACAGTTATTTTTTTGTTCATTTTTTAATATTTGATTGCCTAACAAAAATAGTTTTTTTGACTAGCTAACCAATTAAATTAACAAAACACTAACATTTTTAACTTATGAAGTACTCGTCTTTAAATCCAATCAAATATAACTTTTCTTGGGCACGCGTTACTGCTGTATATAACCATCTTAAATATTCTACAGAAGGTCCGTCAGGTAAATAAGGTTGCTCTATAAAAATGGTTTTCCATTGTCCCCCTTGTGATTTATGACAGGTCATGGCATAAGAAAACTTTACCTGAAGTGCGTTAAAGAACTTATTTTTCTTAACTCCCATAAACTGCTTATACTTTGATTTCTCATGAGCAAAATCTTCTTTTACTGCTTCGTATAAACGATTAGACTCTTCATAGCTTAAAGAAGGACTTTCACTAGTTAAAGTATCTAACAATAGTACCGTTTCAAAAGGTTTCATATCAGGATAATCAATCATTCTTATTTCAACCTCCGCAAACTTAAATCCATATAACTCCTTGATCGAATTAATCCTCATTACCTCGCAAATATCTCCATTGGCAATAAAGCCAGCTGAAGAAGAGTCCTTCAACCAAAAATAATTGTTCTTAACAACCATTACATAATCTCCTACCGAGATTTCATTTTCTTGCCCTCTTATTTTGGTCCTTATTTGTTGATTATATTGATTGGCTCTTTTATTAGAACGTACAATAATTGCAGTATCTTCAACTCCAATATCGCCATCATATGCTTGTGTAATAGCATCTTGAATATCATAACCATCTTGTAAACGAACGATATCAGGGAAGTTTACATCAAATTTAAAATGCTCTGAATCATTTTGAACTAACAAACGTAAATCGGTCGCATTCATTAGAATTCCAGAGTTTTCTTGTTGACGTACTACTTCATCCAACTCTATCTCGGTTATATCTTTATTGAATTCAAAAGAAAGTTTATCTGCCTCTAAGGCCGGACTCATTGTTAATTTAACAGGTGGCAACTGCGCTGTATCCCCAATAAAAACTATTTTACAATTCTTACCAGAATATACATAAGATATCAAATCATCTAATAAAGAGCCATTTTCGAACAATTTCGCGTTTTGCTTCTCATCAGAAATCATGGAAGCCTCATCAACAATAAATAAAGTATCTGTATGCTTATTGGGTTGCATTACAAAATTTACAGCTCCACTACTCTGTTTTTTAGGGAAATAAATTTTCTTATGAATTGTATATGCTTGTTTTTTTGAATATCCCGAAATTACTTTGGCCGCCCTACCTGTAGGAGCTAATAACACTGACTTCTTACCTACTCTCCATAGATTATTTACTACCGTACTTATAATGGTTGTTTTACCTGTTCCTGCATATCCTTTTAGCAGGAATAAGGCACGGTTGTTGTTGTCAAATATAAAGTCTGTTAAAGCATCAAGAAGCTCTTGTTGCTTATCTGTAGGTTGGTAAGGAAATTTTTGTAATAACTCTTTATAAAAAGTAGAAGCAGATTCTATCATATTTTAAATAATTCACAAAGATAAATCTATTTATAGATTATTTGTTTTTATCATTCAAAAAAAATTGTAGATTTGCGAATATCATATATTAAAAATTAAAAAAATGAATTTGTTATTAATGATTTTAGCAGCTGTTGCAGTTGCAATTCTATTAGCTTTTTTAATAGTAAAATTTGTTCCATTGAAAATGAGATGGTTAGTATCTATTTTATTATTAGTAGCTTCAGGTTTTTTAGCTTATAAAATTTATGGAGGTATTATGGAACCGATATACTTTAACAAAGATAAAAAAGTACGTTACGCTAAAGTTATTGAAAACTTAAAGTTAATTCGTGATGCTCAAGTTAAGTTCAATGAAGCAAAAGGAACTTATGCTAAAGATAAAAACCAATTAATTAATTTTATCCAAAATGACTCTTTAGCTATTACTGAAGCTAGGAATGAGCAAAAGACTGTTGAATTAGGTGGTGGTATTACTAAAGAAATTTCTGTAAGAGTAATTGATACTGTAGACTATGAGCCTGCTTCAAAATATTTCGAAGGAAAAGATTTACAAGCAATCTTTAAAGTACCTGGAACTGACGTTGAATTTCAGATGGCTACAGGAACTGTTGAAAAGGTAGCTGGATTAAATGTACCAGTATTCGAAGCTAAGGTTAGTAAAAAGCCTATTTTAAAAGGAATGAATCCTTCTTTAATTAAGCAAGAATTAGAAGCTGTTGAAACTGATCAAATTAAAGGAGAATTTGTATCTGTAGGTTCTTTAACTGAAGTAACTACTGGTGGTAACTGGCCTCCATACTACGATAAAGGAGAGAAAGTTGCAAAAGAAGAGTAGAAAAAAAAGCGTTATTGCGCAACATAAAAAATTATCCATCCAATTTAGTTTGGATGGATTTTCTTTTTGTATTACTAATGATGATACAGGAGAAATTATTGTTTTTACTGAGTATTCTTTTAAGAAACCTATTTCCTCACCAGAGCTTTTATTAACGAATCTAATAGAAGTTTTTAAGAAGGATGAAGATTTACAACACGAATTCAAAACTGTATTTGCTGTACATCAAAACAACCTAAGCAGTTTAGTTCCTACTCTGTACTTTGACAGAAACAATTTAAAACCTTATTTAAAGTATTCTGTAAAAACATTAGCTACGGATTTTATTACTTACGACGAAATTGAGAATATAGCGTCAAATAATATTTACATTCCTTATGTAAATATTAATAATTTTCTATTCCAAAATTTTGGAGAGTTTGAATATAAACATCATTCAACCGTTTTAATAGAAAAGTTACTAGACCTAACTACTAATAAAGAGAAACAATTTTATGTACATGTTTCTCATAACCATATAGACATTGTCGTTTGTAATAAGGAAACGCTATTCTTATACAATTCTTTTCCCTATAAAACCAAAGAAGATTTTTTATACTATGTTTTGTTTACCGCAGAACAATTAGAAATGGATCCAGATAAATTACAACTGTATTTGATTGGAGAAATAGAAAAAGACTCTGAGTTATTTAATATTACTTACAATTATGTTAGAAATGTTAACTTTTTAAATAAAGAGTCTAACTTTTTTGAAGGAAGTAACGAGTTTTCAAACCATTCAAATTTTATATTAGTTTCTTAAAATGAGAATAATTTCAGGAAAATATAAAAGTAAACGTATTACTGCACCAAAGAACTTACCTGTTCGACCTACTACGGATATGGCGAAAGAAGCCCTATTTAATATTTTAAATAATCTATTTTATTTCGAAGGAATTTCTGTTCTGGACTTATTTTCTGGAACTGGAAACATTAGTTATGAATTCGCTTCAAGAGGTACCGAAAATATTTATGCCGTAGATGCTCATTATGCTTGCATTAAGTTTATAAATCAAACTGCAAAAGACTTAGATGTAGACATTACCACTTTTAAAAGTGATGTGTATAAATTTCTAGGAAAAACTAATCTTAGTACAGATGTAATCTTTGCTGATCCTCCTTATGACTTTGAAGAAAATCAATTCTTAAAGATTGCTGATCTTGTTTTTGAAAACAAACTATTAAATGAAGATGGCGTTTTAATTATTGAGCACTCTAAACAAACCAATTTAAGTGAGCATCCTCAATTTAGCTATGAAAAACGTTATGGAGGAAATGTTTTTAGTTTTTTTTCAGTAAATGTCTAAAAATCAACACCTTTAAACGACAACTTACATTCATTTATCGAAAAAATGAAGTCTTTTCTATAATCAAACTTAATTTTGAAGTATTAAATATTCTTAAAACTTTGAAATTATGGAATTTAGAATTAGACATATAAACGAAAACTCACTGAAACTTTCTGGAGAACTTAATAAAAGCAGCTTGGAACTTTTTGAGTTTGTAACATATCAAGCACTTAATAAATACAGTAACTTAACCTTAGATATAAGTAAGGTTACTACTATTGACAAAGTAGCCATTGAAAGTATTCTTACTTTGTATAAACATTCATTAAAAAAAGAAAAAGTACTCTTATTTTATGGATATGGTGCAAAAGACATTTTAGACGAAATACATTATAAAAATATCGCTTAAATAAAAAAGCCATTGTAATATTACAATGGCTTTTTTATTTATATAAGTTATCAAGTTATTAAGAGTACATCTTTTCTCTTAATTCCTTCACTTTAGGGTCATCTAAATACTCATCAAAAGTTGCATATTTATCAATTACACCTTTAGGGGTAATTTCAATAATTCTGTTTGCCACAGTTTGTGCAAACTCATGATCATGCGTGGTAAATAAAACTGTTCCTTTAAAATTAATTAAAGAGTTGTTTAACGCTTGAATAGATTCAAGATCTAAGTGATTCGTTGGTTCATCTAATAATAAAATATTAGCACGAGTCATCATCATTCTAGATAACATACAACGAACTTTTTCTCCTCCAGAAAGCACATTACTTTTCTTTAATGCCTCTTCCCCTGAGAAAATCATTTTTCCTAAGAAACCTCTTAAGAACACCTCTTCTCTTTCCTCTTCTGTTTGAGCATACTGACGTAACCAATCTACAAGGTTCAACTCTCCATTTTGAAAAAACTCAGAATTGTCCGATGGTAAATATGATTGAGTAGTTGTAACTCCCCAACTATGCTTTCCTGAATCCGCTTTATCATTATCAGTAATTGCTTGGTAAAAAGCTGTGGTAGCTTTAGAGTTTTTTGAGATAATAGCTACCTTATCTCCTCTATTCAAGTTAATATCTATATTAGAGAATAACAATTCTCCTTCAACATCTGTTTTAGATAAACCTTCTATATTCAAAATCTGGTCTCCTGCTTCTCTATCTCTTTCGAAAATAATTGCTGGATAACGACGACTCGAAGGCTTTATTTCTTCAACATTTAATTTTTCAATCATTTTCTTACGAGATGTAGCTTGCTTTGATTTTGCTACGTTTGCAGAGAAGCGACGGATAAATTCTTCTAATTCTTTCTTTTTATCTTCCGCTTTTTTATTCTGTTGTGCTCTTTGCTTTGCTGCTAATTGAGAAGATTCATACCAGAATGTATAATTCCCTGAGAAGTGGTTTATCTTACCGAAATCAATATCAGAAATATGTGTACAAACTGCATCTAAAAAGTGACGGTCGTGAGATACTACAATTACTGTATTGTCATAATTTGCTAAGAAATGTTCTAACCAAGAAATCGTTTCAAAATCAAGGTCATTCGTTGGCTCATCCATGATTAATACATCAGGGCTTCCAAATAAAGCTTGTGCTAATAAAACACGTACTTTTTGTTTACCATCTAAATCACCAACTAATGAATAATGTAAATCTTCTTTGATACCTAAGTTTGACAACATTGCTGCCGCTTCAGAATCGGCATTCCAACCATTCATCTCTTCAAACTTTACCTGTAACTCTCCAATTTTCTCAGCATTCTCATCGGTATAATCGGCATATAATGCATCTATCTCTTTTTTAATAGCATACAAGTCTTTATTACCCATTATTACAGTTTCTAAAACAGGCTGCTCATCAAAAGCATAGTGGTCCTGAGAAAGTACTGACATACGTTTTCCAGGCTCCAAATGTACATTCCCTGAAGTTGGATCAATCTGTCCTGATAAAATCTTTAAAAAGGTAGATTTTCCAGCACCATTAGCTCCAATAATTCCATAGCAATTACCTTGAGTAAATTTAGTATTTACTTCATCAAATAAAACACGTTTACCAAATTGAACTGATAAATTAGAAACTGATAACATTATTCTTTTTTTAAATTCCGTGCAAAAGTAAACAATCTCTACTTTTTAAAAGAATTTGCAAGTAAATATTTAACAGTTTAAATTTGCGCGACTTAATTCTTTTAACAACGAATTAACACCCTAAAAGTAGCTAGATAAGTATTTTTGAATGTTATTTGTTGATTGAAGTTGAAAACAGTGTTAATGACTAGATACATATTACCCCTTCTTCTCCTAATTTTAGTAGGATGTAATGGTGCCAAAGAAGAAAAATTAACTTCATTTGGTGGTAAAATTATTAATCCTAAATCTAAATTTGTACTACTTACAGATCACGATAAATTTACTGATACTATTCCTTTAAAATCAGACAACACTTTTAACAGTAGATACAAAAATCTTAAAGAAGGATTGTACTTTTTTCAACACGGTCCTGAACACCAATATGTTTATATTGAACCAAAAGATAGTATTCTAATTCGTTTAAACACTTGGGATTTTGATGAGTCACTTGTTTTTAGCGGAGACAACGCAGAAAAAAACAATGCCTTAATTGAAATCTTTTTGGACAACGAGATCGATAAAAAATTCCTTTACGAAACTTTTGAATTAAATTCTAATCTTCTAAAAGAAAAAACAGATTCGCTGTTACAAATAAAGGATACCTACTATAATAGTTATAAAAACAACTTTCCTGAAACTTCAGAACGATTTTTAAGTTTATTAAAAATTGCTCTTACACACCAACCATATATTTTCTTAGAGAAATCAGCAATAAAAAACTGCTTAAAAAAGACTCCTGAAAAATTGGTTGATAACTATTTTGACTATAGAGAAAATGTAAATCGTTCTTTAGATTCCATTATGTTTTATTACCCGTATAATCAACTTGTAATAAGTAGTATTTATAATGATGTATATCAAAAAGGAGTTAGTCAAAATTCAGAAAACATCACACTGGAATTACTAAATAGTATCAATAGTAATATTAAAGATGAGCAAGTACGAAATAGATTATTGTTTAATACTACAGTTAAACATTTCTTTTCAGAAACCTGTAATTACAACAGTCAAAAAACATTGTATACCTTCTTTAAGTTTAGCACAAGTATTGATGATAAAAAGGAAATTCAGCGTTTGATAAACGACACCAAAAAAATAAAAAAAGGAGATCAACTTCCTTCTTTTGAGTTGATTGCTCCTACTGGAGAAATGGTTGATGTATCAAAGTTTTCAAAAGGTAAAAAGACTGTAATCTACTTTAAAAACCACAAGTTTTCTTCTGATGAATATGTTTCTTCAAGAATTAATCATCTTATCAAAACGAACCCAAAAATCAATTTCTTAATTGTAAATTCTTGTAAAAACGCTTCTTGTTTTACAAAGGATATTGACATTAAAAATCAAGTAAGACTTTCGGAAAATAGTAAAGCCAAAGAGTTTTTGTCGAGTAAATTTTCTAGAATGATTCTTGTAGATGAAAAAGGAATTGTTAAAAACGGTTATACCAGTTTAAGCTCTGAAAAATTAAACGATCAAATAGCCAATTTAGAAAAACATTAGATTCATTCTTTCTGTTTATTTTATTTAACGTACTTTTGCGCCGTCCAAAAATCTCCTTAACAGAGATTATAATTAAATATTAAGGAATTCATAGATGGGCATCTGTGGATTCAATAAAATTCACATTTATGTCTACATTTATAGATTTAGGTTTACAAGAACCTATTAATAAGGCGTTGACTGATTTAGGTTACGAAACACCAACAGTTATTCAACAAAAAGCCATTCCTCAAATCATTGCATCTACAGATGATTTAAAAGCATTTGCTCAAACAGGTACTGGTAAAACTGCAGCATTTAGTTTACCGATTATTGAATTGGCAGATCAGACCAATGCAAATACACAAGCTATTATTTTATCTCCAACACGTGAGTTAGCTGTTCAAATTGGAAAGAACATAGAAGATTTCTCTAAGTACTTACCAAACTTAAAAGTTGCTACGGTTTATGGTGGAGCTAACATAGAAGAACAAATTAGAAAGCTTAAAAGAGGGGTTCAAATTGTAGTAGGAACACCAGGTAGAACGGTTGATCTTATCAAAAGAAGAGCTTTAAAATTAGGTAATGTTCAATGGCTAGTATTAGATGAAGCTGATGAAATGTTAAACATGGGCTTCAAGGATGAACTTGATCGAGTTTTAGAAGCGACTCCTGATAGCAAACAAACATTATTATTCTCTGCAACTTTTCCAAGAGAAGTAGAAGCTATTGCGAACAACTATATGAGTAATCCTGTTGAAATTACTTCAGGACAAAAAAATCAAGGTTCAGACAATGTTAGCCACGAATACTATTTAGTAAACGAAAAAACTCGTTACCCTGCCTTAAAAAGAGTTGCTGATTTAAATCCTAATATTTATGCAATTGTTTTCTGTAGAACGCGTAGAGAAACACAAGAAGTTGCAAATAATTTAATTAGAGACGGATACAACGCAGATGCTTTACACGGTGATTTATCACAAGCTCAGCGTGATTCTGTGATGGAAAAATTCCGTAAAAAAAATATTCAAATATTAGTTGCTACCGATGTAGCTGCTCGTGGTTTAGATGTTAATAACCTAACGCATGTTATTAACCATAAATTACCAGATCAAATAGAAAACTATAACCACCGTAGTGGTAGAACTGGTAGAGCTGGAAACAAAGGAATTTCTATTGCTTTAGTTTCAAAAAAGGAACAAGGTAGATTACGTCCGATAGAACGAATTATAAAAAAGAAATTTGAGCATACCCCAGTTCCTTCGGGAAGTGAAATTTGTCAAAATCAATTATTTCATTTAATTGATAAAGTTCAAAATACAGAGGTTAATACGAATCAAATTGAAAGTTTTTTACCAAGTATTTATGATAAACTTGAAGATTTAAGTCGTGAAGAACTAATTCAAAAGTTCGTTTCATTAGAATTTAACACCTTCTTATCTTATTATGAAAACGCTCCTGATTTAAATAATTTATCATCAAGAGAGAATTCAAGAGGAAGATCTTCAAATGAAAACATGACTCGCTTCTTTATTAATATTGGTAGAAAAGACAAGTTAAATCCAGCGAAATTAATTGGATTAATCAATGATCAAAAGATTGGTGATAAAGTTGAGATTGGAGCTATTGATATTTTAGACACATTCTCTTTCTTTGAAATCGACAAAAACTTTGAAGGTGATACCTTAGAAGCTTTTGCGGCTAATAGCCCTGATTTTAATGGTAGAAATGTAAACGTTGAAGTTACTAAAACTGATAGAGGAAGTGGCGGACGCGGACGCGGAAGAGGATCAAGAAGAGATGGTGGCAGAAGAGATGGAGGTCGAAAAGGTCAATTTAGCGGAAAAAGAAGAAGTAACGACGAAACGCCTAGTAAAGGTTTTGGAAGAAGACGTAGTGAGAGTTCTAATAAAAAAGGACAGAATTCGGAAAACTTTAGTAGAAGACGTAGAAGAAGATAATTCTTTATTCAACATAATAAAAAAAGCACCTGTTTTCACAGGTGCTTTTTTTTATTATGTACATAGTATTCACTACAAGAAATTCACCTTAATTTTCTTCCATAGCTTAAGTAATCCAAAAGCAGAAACTAAGGTTAAAACCGACAAACCTACAGCCAGCCCATAATTTCCATATATCCAATTACCTGTTGCAAAAAGGCAACTAAAGACTAAAACGCATCCTATAAAGACGGCTAATAACCCATCTGTTAAATTAGTGCTTACCTCCTTCTCTTCTATTATTATTCCCTGATCCTTAGCACTACTTAAAACCGGTTTCCACCCTTCCTTTTTAGGCTGAATCTTATTGTAAAACTCAATCAATACCTTATCATCTTCTGGCTTTGTTAAAATAGTTACTAACACCCAAACAAGTGTTGTAAGTAATACTACCAATGGAAATTGCCAATAACTCTCAAATAATCCCTCTGCTCCAAACAAATATTCAGAATTATAATGAAAAATTAATGAGAATATTCCTGAAGCTAACATTGCCGATATCTCACTCCATGCATTAATTCGCCACCAAAACCAACGTAATAGAAAGATCAATCCAGTACCTGCTCCAAACATTAAGATGAACTTAAAGATTTCCAATGCATTTGTAAATGACAATGCTAGTATTGCACTAAAAATCATTAAAACCACTGTAGACAGCTTCCCTACATTTACCAACGTTTTTTCAGATGCGTTTGGGTTAACATTCTGTTTGTAAAAATCGTTTACTATATATGATGCACCCCAGTTTAAATGTGTAGAGATTGTACTCATATAGGCAGCTATCAGTGAAGTTAACACTATTCCTGCTAAACCTTCAGGTAAGTACGTTAACATTGCTGGATATGCCAAATCATGTCCTAATTTACTATCTGAAACATTTGGAAACGCTTCTTTTATACTTGCTAAATCTGGAAACACTACTAATGAAGCTAGTGCAACAATAATCCATGGCCATGGACGTAATGCATAGTGTAAAATATTAAAGAAAAAAGTAGCACCTATTGCGTGGTTTTCATCTTTTGAAGCCAACATTCTTTGTGCTATATATCCACCTCCTCCAGGTTCTGCTCCAGGATACCAAGCACTCCACCATTGCACCGCCAAAGGAATTATAAAAATTGAAATTAATAATTCTTTATTGCTAAAATCTGGTAAAATAGATAGTTTATCTGTTACGTTTGGGTGGGTTAATAAATTTCCTAATCCATCAACTTCTGGATGATTTACAGATACCACCGCTGCTCCTATTGCTCCAATCATTGCTACGAAAAACAATAAAAAATCGGTATAAACCACTCCTTTAAAACCTCCTAATGCACTAAATGCAACTGTTACTACTGAAGCTATTCCTATGGTCTGAATAGGTGATAATCCAAGCATTACTTCTCCAATTTTAATAGCAGCTAAAGTTACTCCTGCCATTGCCAATACATTGAAAAATACACCTAAATATAATGATCGAAAACCTCTTAAAAACTTTGCTGGTTTTCCCCCATATCTAAGCTCATAAAACTCTAAATCTGTTGTTACTTTACTCTTTCTCCATAGTTTAGCATATATGAAAACGGTTAACATTCCCGTTAACAAGAAAGCCCACCAAACCCAGTTACCTGAAACTCCATTTGTTCTAACAATGTCTGTTACTAAATTAGGTGTATCTGTTGAAAAAGTTGTTGCCACCATAGATACTCCTAACAACCACCAAGGCATATTTCTTCCAGATAAAAAATACTCAGAAGTACTTTGTTTAGATTTCTTGGAAACCCAAATTCCGATTCCTAAAGTAATACTGAAAAAAATGAAAATAAAAGCGTAGTCAATCGAAGTTAAATTCATGAAGTTAAATTTAGTTTTGACCAAAATAATCAATCAATTTAAATTATATTCACCTTTTAAAATAAAAATTATGATTCTTGTAATTCTTGCAGCGGGATTGGGAAGCAGATATGGCGGATTGAAACAAGTAGATGCCGTTAGTGATCAAAATGAAGCTATTATTGATTTCTCTATCTATGACGCCATACAATGTGGTTTTAAAAAAGTTGTTTTTATCGTTCGAAAAGAAATACTAGATACCTTAAAAAACTCCTATAGCCATAAATTAAAGAATCTAATTGATATTGAATTTGTTTGTCAAGAGATAACCGATGTTCCTTCTGAATTTATAAACCCCAACCGAAAAAAACCTTGGGGTACTGCACATGCACTTCTAGTTGCTAAAGATACTATTGACAGCAATTTTTGCGTCATAAATGCTGATGACTTTTATGGTAGGTCATCTTTTAGTAAAATGGCTGTTTTTTTTGCAAACACCCTACAAAATACGAATACATATGCAATGATTGGTTTTAGAATTAAAAATACGCTTTCTAAGAGCGGAAGTGTTTCAAGAGGTGAATGTACCTTAGATAATGATGGGAATTTGAAACAAGTGATTGAAAGAACTAATATTTCCGCTATTCAAAAACGTATTGTATACATTGATAATAATCAAGAAAAAGAAATTGAAGAAAACACATTAGTTTCAATGAATTTTTGGGGCTTTACTCCTACTATATTTGAAGAACTAGAACCACTCTTTTATCAATTTTTAAAAGAAAATCATTTAACAGAAAAAAATGAATTCTACTTACCTACAGTTGTAAATCATCTACTTAAAAAGAATAATACTTCTGTTAAAGTGATTGAAACCGATGCTAACTGGATGGGAGTTACTTATAAAGAAGATAAAGCAGCGGTAGTCTCACAAATTACTTCTTATAAAAAAGAAGGTATATATCCTTTAAACTTATGGAACAAGAATTAATACAAATTTTCATTCAATTTAACATTGATACTAGTTTTAGAGAATTTAAAACTTTTAATTCTGGACATATTAATGATACATTTTTAATATATACTGATAGTTCCACTTCTTATGTACTTCAAAAAATAAATGGAAATGTTTTTAAAAATTCCGTTGATCTAATTCAAAACAAGGTTGCTATTGCCAATCACTTGTTACAAAAGGGATGTAAAAGCCTAGAGTTCATTCCAACAAAAGAGGGTAAAATGTATATTGAGGATGCAAAAGCTAATTATTGGTGCTTATCCAAGTATATTGAAAACTCTCAAACATTTTTACAAGTTGAATCAAACGATATAGCATATCAAGCTGGTGTAGCTACTGGTAACTTTTTAGCAAACACTACAGATTTTAATGGAAACTTGATTGAGATTTTACCTAATTTTCACTCTATATCATGGCGTTTTGAACAATTTAAACAATCCTTAACTACTACTTCACAAATACGAAAAGAGAAAGCGCAAGAATGGATAAATTTCGTTTTTAATCATATTGAAGAAATGATTGTTCTTGATCATGCTTTGAATAACAATGAAATTCCGCTGAGAATAACGCACAATGACACTAAAATCTCAAATATTTTGTTTGATCAAAATAAAAATGCTATTTGTTTGATTGATTTAGATACTGTTATGAAAGGTTGTATTCATTTTGATTATGGAGATGCCATTAGAACTATTTGTAGTACAGCTCCTGAAGATGAAATGGACTTAGAAAAAGTAAACTTTAATTTTAACTACTTTAAACACTATTCTTCAGGTTTTTTTAAATTTTTAAAAGGAAAATTAACTTCAAAAGAAATTCACCTCTTACCTCACAGTCCTAAAATAATGACTTTTATTATGGGATTGAGATTTCTAACCGATTATCTAAATGATAATATTTACTACAAAGTTAAGTACCCAAACCATAACTTAGATAGAGCAATTAATCAATTTACATTGGTAACAAAAATCAAAAAAGTGCAACTAGAAATAAACAACGAAATTTTTAGAAGTAAAAACTTACTTTTGCACCGCTAAAATCAAAACCATGATTATGAAAATTAATAAAGTTGCTATAAACAAATATTTAAGTTTGTTCATAACTTTTACATTACTATCTGCTTGTAGTAAAGATGATATCATACAAAAGCAAACAACTGGTATTAACACTGGCATAGAAGCTAACAATAATGAAACTAATCGTTTAACTAAAGTTATAACTACTGAAACTATAAGTACTAATTTCAGTATAACAGTTCTAGATCAAGATAAAAGTGGTATTCCAAATGCTACTGTTTCTATTGGAGATAAGAGAGTTCAAACCAATAGTAATGGTTCTCTTCTTATTGAGAATATCAATGTGAATAAAGAATTTCAATCAATTAAAGTAGAAGCAAATGGATTTAGTTCTACAGTAAAAACTGTTACTCCTTCTTCAAATGGGGTTACTAACGTTACTGTCACTTTATTAAAACCTACTTTTATAAAAACCTTTTCTGCCATTGAGGGTGGTACCGTTTCCGATGGTGGAATTTCAATTAAATTTCCAAAAGATGCCATTGCCGATCAACAAGGTGATTTATTTGAAGGGGAAGTAACAACTACGGTAACATATTATAATCCAACTGCCGCAAATTTTGCTGAAACTATGCCAGGAACACTGGTAGGGTTAGATGATAACAATAGTCTTCAATCTTTAATTTCAAAAGGAATGGTTAAAGTAGATTTAACCGATACAAATGGAAATGAATTAGAAATTTTTGAAGGTAAGGAAGCTACTATTACATTACCTGCATTAAACAACGATCCTACAACAATACCTCTTTGGCATTTAAATGAAGAAAAGGGAATTTGGGTTCAAACTGGAACCGCAACGAAAAATGGGAATTCTTATACAGCTAAGGTTACACATTTTTCTACTTATAACCTCGATATTCCAGGAGAAACGATTGATTTAACTGTAGTTTTAAAAGATACTAATGGACAATTATTGGCAAATCAAAAAGCAATTATAAAGGCTACCAACAACAATGGAGTATATAGTATCTATATAGAAACAGACGAAAAAGGAGTATTTAAAATTAATGGAGCTCCTAAAGGAGCACTCTATAAAATTGAAATTATTACCTCTTGTGAAAACATTGTTGTTTTTAACGAAATAATCAATGAGACTAGTTCTAAAGAACTTATCATTTCTTATTTTAAACCAAGAATCATTACTCTTCATGGATTCTTAAAAGAGTGTAACAACGAAGTTCTTAGAAATAAAGCTTTTATTATGATTTTAGACAATGGTAATAAAAAAAGTACCATAAGTGCTTATACCAATGAAGATGGTTATTATACAGTTACTTCATTATTATGCAACTATAATACAACATCAACATATACTGTACAAATTAGAGTATTTGACGGCGCTAATGACATTGTAAAAACTGATGAATTTGTTTTTGAAACTGATAACAAAATTAGAGACATTACAGTCTGTAATGGTGAAATTGAAACTAGCACTGACCGCATTTATGAGGGACATATTACTATTGACTCAGACGAAAAATATAAATCTTTTATTAAGTTTGGGTATACTGAAGTTACTGGAACTTTGTTTCTTGAGAACCTATCAAATACTGATTTTAAAGAACTAAATACCTTAAAAGTTTTAAACCATTTATATGTCAAGGATAATCACAATTTAATCAACTTAAAAGGCTTAGAAAATGTAAAACAGCTTAATGGAGGTTTGACGATATGGAACAATAACAATTTACTTAGTTTTGAAGGACTAAACGGTATAACAAAAATAAATTCGGATTTCACAGTAAGAAATAATGACCAATTAACAAATTTTAAGGGACTAGAAAATGTTACTACAATAGAAGCCAGATTTTTTGTTGAAAAAAACGATAAACTACTAAATTTCAAAGGATTAAATAGTTTGATTTCAGTAGCTAATCGCATGCAGGTTTTTTCGGTTAGAGAAAATAATTCTTTAAGAAATTTTGAAGGGCTTGAAAACCTAACTTCATTTAAACACACTTTTGATATTCAAGGAAATGGTAATCTTATTAATTTTAAAGGTCTTATTGGATTAACCGAAATTCAGTTCTTTGATGTTAAACATAATAATTCATTAGAAAACTTTGATGGTCTAAATAATTTGAGCAAAATATCAAGATCTTTTGAAGTACAATCCAATTATAAACTCAAGAACTTTATTGGATTAGAACGTTTAAAGTATATTTATGAAGGTAAAATACTCCAAAACTTCCATTTAACCAGTTTAACAGGTTTAAATAACTTAGAAAGGGTATCAAGATCTTTAGAAATTGAAGCTAATGATAACTTACCAAATCTCATGGGACTAGAAAAACTAAATTCAATACTTGGATTAATCGTTGGAAATAATAAAAAATTAATCAGTTTCGCTGGAATTAATAACTTAGTTAGTTTAAGTGGTTTAGTTATTAGATTTAACAATTCCTTAGACAACCTCAATGGGTTGGAAAAGCTCTTAAAAATTAATTCTTTAGAAATATACGATAATGAAAATTTACAAAACCTTAATGGATTAGAAAACCTAAATTCAGTAAACCAAATTAAAATATTGAGAAATTTTAACTTGTTAAATCTAATTGGTCTTAGTTCAATAAATTCTTTAGAATATTTAACAATTGAAGGAAACCAGAATTTGTTAAACTTAGAGGGACTTAGTAATATGAATTATATTCAAACTTCACTAATTATAAATTATAATCCAGCAATATCAAACTTAGATCATTTAGAAAATCTAAAAACCGTTGGTGGGTTATACGTTAATTCGAATGAAAATCTAACCAATTTTTGTGGATTAACAAATGTCTTAACTACCGGTAATAACTATAATTACTTAGTTTCTTCGAACAAATACAACCCTACTAAACAAGATATAATTAATGGAAACTGCAGTCAATAAAACCCAAAATACGATTATGAAAATTAATCTATCCATAGTAAAAAAATTATTCACTACTGCACTTTTACTTCTTCTTTCATGGTCTTGCACTGATAATAATGATATTACTAACGAACATATTTTTGAAGGTGATGTTATTTTAGACACAAATGAAAAGTATCATGAATTCATAGAAAACAATTACACTCGAATTACTGGTAATTTACGTATTAATAATCTCACCGTTCTAAATATAGATGGTTTAAAACAACTTCATAAGGTTGATAAAAAAATTGAAATAAGGAATAACATTAACCTACGAAACATCAACGGTTTTAAAAATTTAAATTCTGTAACGGGAATTGATATAATTGAAAACAAGTCACTTGTTAACCTCGAGGGACTAGAAAAAGTCAAATATTTAGAGCATAGTTTGTTTATACAATCCAATGAAAATTTAACTAGTTTAAAGGGATTAGATAACCTACGGTCAATTGATTTTATTTTAAGTGTTTTAGGTAACCCTAAAATAACCAACCTAGAAAATTTAATGAAATTATCATCTGTTGGATATTTACAAATAATAAGGAATCAAAATTTGTATAATTTAAATGGACTGTCTAACCTAAAAAAACTAACGGGAATAAAACAATCCCATGTCGTTATTTTTTCTATACAAGATAATACAAACCTTGTTGATTTATGCGCTATAACTTCACTTGTAAAAAATAATTTTGAAAAAATTGGAGCAGATAGCCTTATCTGGAATAATGCTTTTAATCCATCAAGACAAGAAATCATAGACGGTAACTGTAGTCAATAATAAAAAAAGGATGAAATTAAAACTTCATCCTTTTTTATTTCTCTGATATTTCTAAACATGCGTAATCGTATTTAAGTTAATTTTAACATTTACGATATTTCCTTCAAACATCTTGGTTATATCTTTGAGATTCAAAACTATATCTATATGAAAAAAATAAGTCTACTATTGTTACTTAGTATCTCTTTTTTGAGCTTTTCTCAAGAAAATATTGGATACCAAGAACCTGCAAAAGAAATTTTAGAACTGGCAAATGCTCCGCAAACTCCTAGAATTAGGATGAGTAGTGATGCTGAAAACATTTTATTCTTATACCGAAGTAACTATAAGAGTATTGAAACATTATCAGAAAAAGAAATGCGTCTTGGAGGATTACGAATTAATCCGAAGACTAACATTAATAGCAGACAAAGTTATTTTAACAATGTAAAAGTTAGAATTGGTAGAAATGGTAAAGAAACTACCATTACCGGCTTACCAAACAAAGGCCGTTTTGCTTATTTTTCTTGGTCTCCAGATCAACAAAAAGTGGCTTTTACCAATACAACTACCACTGGAGTAGAGTTATGGGTTTTAGACATCAAAGGTAAAAATGCTAAAAAATTAACTTCAGCTACTCTTAATGCTAATATGGGTAGACCATTTTCTTGGTTTAAAGATAGTAAGTCTTTATTAGTAAAGTTTGTTTCTAAAAACAAAAAAGAATTAATTGATACGAAATTAAGTATTCCTACAGGTCCTACCATTTCTGTAAATAAAAAAGGTAAAAAAGCACAAAACCGTACATATCAAGATCTTTTAAAAAATAAAACTGATGAGCATAATTTTGAACAATTAGCCTTATCTGAATTACAAAAAGTAAATCTTGATGGTACTAAAAGTGAATGGATGAAAAGCAATATGTATAGAGGTGTTTCTTTTTCTCCAGATGGTAACTATATAATGATTACGATTATTCAAAAACCATTTTCTTACCTAGTACCTTATTACAGATTTCCAGCTAAAACGAATGTTTATGATACTAATGCTAAACTGGTTACCACTGTTTTAGAAGTTCCTTTAATCGAGGATCTTCCAAAAGGATTTATGGCTGTTAGAAAAGGGAAAAGAAATATCGCTTGGCGTGGTGATAAACCTGCAACCCTATTTTGGGCTGAAGCTTTAGACGGTGGAGATCCTAAAAACAAAGTAGAATTTAGGGATGAAGTCTTCGAATTAGCTGCTCCATTTAAAGGAAAAGCTACGCCTTTATTAAAAACAATTGGTAGATTTTATAGTATAAGATGGGGTAATGATCAAACAGCTATTGCACAAGATTATTGGTGGAATACAAGAAATACCAAATCATATGTATTCAATCCTTCAAATAATGGAGTAAAACCAACTACCATTGAAGATAGAAATTATCAAGATAGATATAGCGACCCAGGAACTTTTGTTACTAAACGTAATAAATATGGGCAATATATCTTAGAAATGGTTGGCAATGACATATTTTTAATTGGAGATGGGTATAGTAAAAAAGGAAAATTTCCTTTTGTAGATAAACTAAACTTGAAAACTCAAAAAACAACAAGATTATACCATTCAAAATTAACCGATAAAGTTGAAGGAATTCTAACAGCTTTAGATATGAAGAAAGGTGAAATTTTAGTGCGTCTTGAATCTAAAAATGAGTTTCCTAACTATTTTGTCAGAAATATAAAGAAGAAAACAAAACCTACTCCATTAACTACTTTTGAAAATCCATTTAAAAGTATTCAAAATGTTCATAAAGAAGTAATCAAATATAAGCGTGAAGACGGATTAGAATTATCTGGTACATTATACTTACCAAAGGGTTATGAAAAAGGGAAAAAATATCCAATGATTATGTGGGCTTATCCTAGAGAATTTAAGGATAAAAGCAGTGCAGGACAAAGTACCTCTAGTTCTAATGAATTTACTTATCCTTGGTACGGTTCTCCTATTTATTGGGTAACTAGAGGTTATGTAGTATTAGATGATGCCTCTTTCCCTATTGTTGGTGAAGGTGAAGAAGAACCAAACGATACTTTTATAAAGCAATTAGTAGGAAATGCAAAAGCAGCTATTGATGCCGTAGATGATTTAGGATATATAGATCGTAATAGAGTTGCTGTAGGTGGACATTCTTATGGTGCATTTATGACTGCAAATCTATTATCACATTCGAACTTATTTGCTGCTGGAATAGCAAGAAGCGGTGCGTACAATAGAACTTTAACACCATTTGGATTCCAAAGTGAAGAGCGTAACTATTGGGAAGCTCCTGAAATATATTACAACATGTCTCCTTTTATGCACGCAGATAAAATGAAAACCCCTTTATTGTTAATTCACGGAAAGGCAGACAATAACTCTGGAACCTATCCTTTACAGAGTGAGCGCTATTTTAATGCGTTAAAAGGATTAGGTGCCCCAGTAAGGTTAGTAATGTTACCAAAAGAAAGTCATGGTTATAGAGCAAAAGAATCTATCATGCACATGCTTTGGGAACAAGATCAATGGTTAGAAAAGCACGTTAAAAACAAAAAATAAACGTCCAAAAAACAAATCCTACGCCTTTACTACAATGTGAAGGCGTTTTTTTATGTCATCTTGTCATTAATCTATATTTGGTATTTTTTTTGACTAAACTCTCATCAGAAAATAATATCAAATAAAATATATACTTATGAGTAAAGGAAACATTAATGTATCGGTTGAAAATATATTTCCACTGATTAAAAAATTCTTGTATTCTGATCACGAAATCTTTTTACGTGAACTTATTTCTAATGCCACTGATGCAACTACCAAATTAAAGCACCTAATTTCTATTGGTGAAGCTAAAGTTGAGTACGGTACTCCACAAATCGAAATTAAAATTGATAAAGACAATAAAACACTTCATATCATAGACCAAGGTTTAGGTATGACTGGTGATGAAGTTGAAAAATACATCAATCAAATTGCGTTTTCTGGAGCTGAGGAATTTTTAGAAAAATACAAAGACTCTAATAACGAAACAGGGGTTATTGGACATTTTGGATTAGGTTTTTACTCTGCTTTTATGGTAGCACATAAAGTAGAAATTATTACTAAATCCTATAAAGATGAACCTGCTGCTCATTGGACCTGTGATGGTTCTCCAGAATACACTTTAGTAGCACATGACAAAACTGAAAGAGGAACAGAGATCGTTTTACATATTTCTGAAGATGAAAAAGACTTTTTAGAAGATCATAAAATCTCAGGATTATTAAGTAAATACAACCGTTTTAACCAAATTCCAATCAAATTCGGAACCAAAGAAGAAACGTTGCCTTTACCAGAAGATGCTGCTGAAGATGCAAAGCCAGAAACTAAAACAGTTGATAATGTTATCAACAACACCTCTCCTGCTTGGACAAAAAAGC
Source organism: uncultured Tenacibaculum sp. (assembly GCF_947498805.1). Classification (GTDB taxonomy): domain Bacteria; phylum Bacteroidota; class Bacteroidia; order Flavobacteriales; family Flavobacteriaceae; genus Polaribacter. The sequence goes on from NZ_CANMLT010000002.1 coordinate 452,645, forward strand.
CAGCTGACTTAGAAGCTGAAGACTATACAACTTTCTATAGAGAATTATATCCAGCACAATTTGAGGAGCCTTTATTCCACATTCATTTAAATGTAGATTATCCTTTTAACTTAACTGGTATTTTATACTTCCCACGTTTATCTCAAAACATGGACATCCAAAAGGATAAAATTCAACTATATCAAAACCAAGTTTTTGTTACAGATAATGTTGAAGGAATTGTACCTGATTTCTTACAAATGTTAAAAGGAGTTATTGATTCTCCGGACATTCCTTTAAACGTTTCACGTTCTTATTTACAGGCAGATGGTGCTGTAAAGAAAATTTCAGGATATATTACTAAAAAAGTAGCCGATAAATTATCTTCTTTATTTAAGAAAGACCGTGAAGATTTTGAACAAAAGTGGAACGATATTAAGGTGATTATCGAGTACGGAATGTTATCTGAAGAAAAATTCTTCGATAAGGCTAAGAAATTTGCCTTATACCCTACTGTAAATGATGCATATTTTACTTTTGATGAATTAGTTGAAAAAACTAAAGATGCGCAAACTGATAAAGATGGTAATCACATTATTCTTTACGCTGCAAACAAGGATGCTCAGCATAGCTACATCGAAGATGCAAAAGCAAAAGGATATGAAGTATTATTATTAGACTCTCCAATTGTAAGTCATTTAATGCAGAAGCTAGAAATGAGCTCTGGAGATGCTAAAATTCAGTTTAAACGTGTAGATGCTGATCATGTAGATAACTTAATTAAGAAAGATGACACGGTAATTTCTAAACTTTCTGAAGAAGAAAAAGAGAAGTTACAACCAGTAATTGAAGGAGCTGTAAACAATACTAATTATACGGTTCAATTAGAAGCAATGGATTCTAGTGCTTCTCCTTTTATTATTACGGTTCCAGAATTTATGCGTCGTATGAAAGAAATGCAAGCTTCTGGTGGTGGCGGAGGAATGATGGGTATGGGTAATTTACCAGAAATGTACAATCTAGTTGTAAATACCAATCATGAATTAGTAAGCGACATCTTAAATGCAGATGAAGACAAGCAAAAACAATTAGTTACACAAGCGTTTGATTTAGCTAAATTATCTCAAAACTTATTACACGGTGAAGAGTTAACAAACTTTATAAAGCGTAGTTACGAATTGATAAAATAAGTAATATACTTATGTAAACTATAAAAAACCTCTTTGTTTAATCAAAGAGGTTTTGTTTTTTTGTAATCCGATCAATTAAAAAACTTACTATGAATGACGATTATAAAAACTCAAAATTTAAAGATCTTTTAGATAAATTACAGCAAGAAAGTTGGCAATTAGAACTACTTATTACTGGGTTTGCCATTTTTGGTTTAATTAGTTTAATTGAACCCATTGAAGCAGCTCATAACGAAGCCGTAGCTCTTCAACATTATGGTCGATTCTATTATCCTGTTATTCGACTGTCTTGCTATATTTTGATTATTAACCTTGTTGTGCATGTAATTTTACGTGGGTTATGGATTGGAGCTATTGGTTTAAGATATGTTTCCAATGATATTGATTATGAAGAACTCAATTATCACGAACGTTTTACTAAGTACTTAAAAAAGAAAGTAGGTTCTTTTGATGGTTATATTGCTCGATTAGAAAACTACTGTAGTATCTTATTTGCAGTAACCTTTATTACGCTGTTTTATCTAATCTCTTTTTTCGCAGTTATTTTTGTTGTCATCCTTGCCGGAAACTTATTTATGGAAGGCTTATTATTTTCTCGTGAAATAGGAGCTTTCTTTTATGGTTTTTTCACGTTAGGCTTTTTAGGTTTAGCCTTTGTTGTTTTTATTGATTTTATAACCTTAGGATATTTAAAGAAAAAAGAATGGACCTCTTTTTTATACATGCCTATATATAAAGTATTTAGTATCATTACCTTATCATTCTTATATAGACCCTTAGTATACAATCTTTTAGACAACAAATTTGGACGTAGAATCGCCTTAATTTTATTCCCCTTATACATGTCTATCTTGTATTTAAGTACTTTAAACAATGTAAGATCTAACTATTTAGATACGAAATCCTATTCATCCATAAACTACGCAAGAAACAATAACTACTTAGATTTACTTGAAAAAAATGAGTTTGTAAAAGACGTAGCTATTCCAACAAAAATTATTAACAAACCCTATGTAACTGTCTTTATCCCTTTTAAGAAAAAAACTGAAGATATTCTTTTAGCTAGAAATAAGAACTTAGTTCCTGAAAAAGATGAAAGAGGTCTAAATAGTAGTTTTTTTAACTTTTTTAGAAGAAAAAAAGGTTATTCTCGTAAAAGAGATAGCATTTACACGAAGTATTTAAATACTTTTAATGATACTTATAGCATTGTCATTGATAGTATTAAATTCTCTTCAGATTTTATTATTAATACAACCAACAAACAACTGGGCTTTGAAAGTGTTATTCCTTTAAAAGATATACCCGAAGGAAGACATTTAATTGCTATTAAAAGGAAAGTACGAAATATCAAAACTCAAGAAGACAACATAGAAAGAGTTGCCGAAATTCCTTTTTGGTATTATAAACATAATTGATTTCACAAAATCTTAGATTTTCTTTTTGGTATATTTGTTTGCAATAAAAAATATAACCATGAAGAAAATCTTCTTTACTATAGTAACTGCTACTACCCTATTTGTTTCATGTAAACAAGAAAAACAGGAAGTTAAAACTACTACCCCTGTTCAAGAAAACACTGAATTTAATCAATTATTAAAAGATTATAACGAAGGAAAACTAAAGTTAAATCCACTGAATGCAACCTTTGCTGGTGATAGTCGTTATAATGATCAGTTTCCTAATTTTCTGTCGGATGAATATGGACAAAAAAGCAATAACTTTTTCAATGATTATAAAACTAAACTAGCACAATTTAAAGATGCTGACTTAACGGAAAGTCAACAAATGAGTAAAGCTGTGTTGGATTGGGATTGTGATATGGTCTTAGCACAAGCAAGCTATAAAAATGATTTATTAATGCCTATTAATCAAATGTGGACAGTAAATCTAACCATGGGTCAATTAGCTAGTGGAAGTAGTGCACAGCCTTTTACTACAGTTAAAGATTATGAAAATTGGTTACGTAGATTAGAACAATATAACACTTGGTTGGAATCTGCTAAGGTTCGTATGGAACAAGGAATTAAAGAAGGATACGTTCTTCCCAAGTCATTAATCAAAAAAGTAATTCCGCAATTTGAAGTTTTAGCTACTACAAAATTAGAAGATCACCTTTTCTTCTCTCCAATTAAAAACTTTCCAGCTGAATTTTCTAATGAAGAAAAAGACAAGCTTACCAAAGACTATACTAGCATATTAAATGATAAATTGATTCCTTCATTTAAAGCTATCTATGAGTTCTTAAAAACAGATTATTTAGCTGCTGGTAGAGAAGATAGTGGAGTTGATGGTGTTCCTCAAGGAAAAGAATACTATCAACATGCAATTAAAAATTACACCACTACTAATATGACCGCTGATGAAATCCATGAATTAGGATTGAAAGAAGTTGCTCGTATCTTGGCAGAAATGGAAAAAGTAAAAGAAGAAGTTGGTTTTAAAGGTACTCTGAAAGAGTTTTTCAATTATGTTCGTGATAACAAGGAATTAATGCCGTACACAGAGCCTCAACAAATTATAGACAATTTCAATGCTATTCATGAAAAAATGAAACCGCAATTGGAAAAATTATTTGGTAACAAACCTAAAACTCCATTTATCGTAAAACAAACAGAAAAATTCAGAGAAGCTTCTGCAAGTGCTGAATATAATCCAGGTTCTTTAGATGGAACACGTCCGGGAGTTTTCTATACGCCAATTCCTGATGCTTCTAAATACAATGTGTTTTCTGATGAAGCTTTATTCTTACATGAAGCTATTCCTGGACATCACTATCAAATTTCTTTAACACAAGAGAGTACAGAATTACCAGCTTTTAGAAAAACATTATGGTATAGTGCTTACGGAGAAGGTTGGGCTTTATATACAGAGAATTTAGGAAAAGAATTAGGTTTATATACAGATCCTTATCAATACTTCGGAATGTTAGGAATGGAAATGCACCGTGCAATTCGTTTAGTAGTTGATACAGGTATGCATGCCAAAGGATGGAGCCGTGAGAAAGCTATTCAGTATTCATTAGATAATGAAGCAGAAAGCGAAGCAAGTATCATTTCAGAAATTGAACGTTATATGGCCAATCCTGGGCAAGCATTGTCTTATAAAATAGGTCAGTTAAAAATAAGAGAATTACGCGATAAAGCTTCGAAAGAACTTGGTGATAAGTTTGATATTAGAGAATTCCACAATCAAGTTTTAGAGACAGGTTGTATTCCTTTAGCTTTATTAGAAAATAAAATTAATAGATGGATAGTTTCTGTAAAATAAATAATCTCGATCCATTTATATAAACTTAAAAAATAGTCGAATAGTAGCTTTTAAAAACTACAACGTTAAACAAACGACTAATAGAATAATGTTTTATAAAGAATCCTCAGGGTAAATTCCTGAGGATTTTTTTCCTTACGGTTTAGTTTAAAGCTTAAATATTATAAAACTAAGCACAAGTTAATCCTTCAAGATAAATCGGAGCAGGAGTAATTATACAACTTCCAGAGCAGCATTTAACTCCAGAACCTTGTTCAGCAATTAAAAGACAATCATAATCTGTATTACACTCATTACCTAAAAAATGACGTAATCCTCCTTTTATTTCTTTTTGCTCATTCTTACTAATACTTGTTCCTAAATTTAAAATTGTTTTTTTCATAATCTATTGTTCTTTAAAAATTAATACCTTAAATTATTTTCAGACATTTAAAGCTTCTGTCTCTCTTCGCGAAAATTGTTCTTAATTAAGTAACACCTCAAAGAAAGTTTATAAAAAAAGGGATAACAAATGAAGTATTCCTGTATTTATAAATTTTGACACCTAAATACTAACAAATTCAACCAAAACAACAAGACTCATAACAAAAACAAAATCAAAAACTTACATAACAACAGTTGCCCTAAATTTATAAATATGGGATTCCACTCAAATTTTAATACTATTTACTTGTTACATTTAGCCTGAACTCTACTCTAATACAAGTATGATATACTCAAAGATTTTTCCGTTTGCTTATTTGTTCTTATTGATAAGTATCGTATCAAAAGCACAAAGCACTATACCTAGCGCTAATGTTTCTTTTGAAAAGCTTACTGGAAAAACACTATATCAATCAATCAATTATTATAAATTAAGGTTCCAAGCAGAAGGTTTTGAAGGAGTTTCTGAAGAATTGGATACTTTATTTTTAACTATAAAACAAAAAGAAAGTCCAACCTTAAAGAGTGATTTCTATTTTTTAAATACCATAGTTGATATGAAAAATAGAAATTTGTTAGAAAACTATAGATACGTAAACATTTATAAAGAATTTGTTTCTAATCATTCGATTAATAAACCTTACAAAGCAAAATTGAAACTCTTAGAAGCATATTGTCACTTTTTTAATGGAACTTGGGCGACATCATTAAAATTATTTCAAGCAAGTGCTTCTTTAGCTAAAAAAGAAAAAGATCTAATAACCCAATTAAACGCTGAATTATATCACTCTTACATTATTTCTTTCACTATAGATGAAGTCAAAGGTTTAGATGAGTTAAAAAATTTGTATCAAAAGTTAAAAAACAATACCTATCCTAACTTCTTTCAGAAAGACCTAAATCTTTTAAAAGTAGACATTTCAGAACGTTTTTTTAGATATTATAGAATTCAAAAACCATATGAACTTGATACATTAATTAAATACAATACTATTCATACAAATGAAATTTTAAATATCAAAGATGATCTGGCTTTATCGAAAATGTATCTCATGGAAGCTTATATAGCTACTCGTTTACATGATGACGAAAAGGCAAAATTAAATTTACAAAAGGCGTTAAGACATCCTCTAGACTATTACAATCAATTGTTACTTTCTGATATCTATTATCTACAGGGAAAATTTAAGGAATCAATATCAATTATAGAAAATTCTAACTTTATTAAAAATTTACCTATTACAAATACTCCTTCTTGCCCACTGTTAAATTCTGAATTTCTTTCCTTAGCAAATTCTTATCGACAATTAGGTGATTTTAAGAAATCTAATCAATATTATGATAATCATGTAGTTGCTTTTAAAAGCTTTACGGATATCTTAAACTCTGTTTCTTCTACTATTAAAAAGAAAGAAATCACTTCTTTATCAAAAGAATTAAATGATTTAAAATCTAAAAAACACAAAATAAAGTATCAACTTTTGGTGAGCTTTACTGTTGTTACTGGTTTAATCGGCATCTTTTTATTTTATTATTTTAAAAACAGAAAAAATGTGCCCGAATTAACTCAACAGTTACCTTCAAAGAAAAACGCTTCTCCTATAAAAAAAGAAATTATCGAACATATTTTAATTGGATTAAAAAAGTTAGAAAAAGAACAATATTATTTAAATAAAGAGTGCAATGCGTACAACACTGCTAAAAGAATAAAAACTAATACATCTTATCTTTCAATTGTTATAAACTCTCATTATCAAAAAAACTTTAATAGTTACATTAATGATTTAAGGATACATTTTGTTCTTGAGAAACTTCAAAATGATAAACGTTTTCGATTGTATAGTATACAAAGTATAGCAGAAGAAATTGGATATAAAAGTTCAGATTCTTTTGCTAAGTATTTTAAGCAACATACCGGTTTATTACCTTCATCTTATATAAAATCAATCAGTTAATTTTATTTTTATTTAACAATAAAAATCCATCTTAATTACTTAAGGTGGATTTTTTGTTTCTCGTTCGGAAAACCAAATAAGCATTTCGGAAAGTATTTTATTCATTAACCTCTTCTCCCCTTTTACTTTGTTTTCACAAATCAATAACCAACAAATAAAATTAAAATGAAAAAAACAATTACTTTACTTGCTTTATTCTTAGCTTCCAATCTAGGATTTAGTCAAACCGTAAACATTCCTGACTCCAACTTTAAAAATGCACTATTAAGTAACACCCACAGCATTGATACTAACAATGATGGAGAAATTCAAGTTTCTGAAGCACATGCATGGACAAATCCAATTGTTGTTTCGGGTAAAAACATCACTGACCTAACTGGGATTGAAGCCTTTATCAACACACCAATACTAGCATGTGATGGGAATAAATTAACCACTTTAAATCTCAGATATAACACAAAATTAACGATGTTATTCGCCATGGGGAATCAGTTAGAAAAGTTAGTTTTAACTCATAACAATCAGTTACAAACTCTTTACGCATATAATAATAATTTAAAAAGTGTAAATGTTGCCAATGGCAATAATGCGGCCTTAACAGTTTTTGATCTAAGGCAAAATCCAAGCTTAAAATGTATTCAAATAGATCGATATTTTAATCCTTTAAGCAATTGGAATAAAGATGCCAATGCAGTCTATAGCAATTATCCTTGTAGACAAAGTATAGATCCTGCATTACCAGATAAAACTGTTTTTGTTCCTGCTCCAAAAACAGGATATAAAAGTAGCTCATCACAAATTGTGAATATCCCAGATAGTAATTTTAAAAATGCTTTGTTAAATAACACTCCTGCAATTGATACAAATAACGATGGAGAAATTCAAGTTTCTGAGGCACAAGCCTACGGACCATATCTAAATATTGGTAGTAAAAACATTAATGATTTAACAGGAATAGAGGCTTTTACAAACCTTACCTTTCTGGCTTGTGCTGGAAATAACCTAACGAAGTTAAATGTAGATAAAAACGTAAACTTAACTGTTCTTTTTTGTGCGGGAAATCCTATAGAAAAATTATCATTAGTTAAGAATACAAGTCTAAATAACTTAAGTAGCTGGAATTGTGATTTAAAAACAGTAAATGTTGCAAATGGAATGAATAGCATTTTTACAACTTTTAATGTTACTAATAATCCAAACTTGAAATGTATTCAAATTGACAATGGCTTTACACCAAATAGTTCTTGGAGTAAAGATAGTGGTGCTACATATAGCATTTATCCTTGTGCAGAAACAATCGATGCAGTACTACCGGACAAATCAGTTATTGGACCTTCTCCTATAGGTGGATATAAAACAAGCACTGAAATAGCAATTTACCCTAATCCAACTATAGATATTTTAAATATCAAAGGAGGAAAAAACATTCAAAAAATTGAAATCTATAATCTAAATGCTATAAAAGTTCTAGAAACGACATCTACTACTCTTGATGTATCTAAACTAGAAAAAGGTGTCTACTCGGTTAAAATGGTTACAGACAAAAATGAATCAATCTTAAAAAAGTTCGTAAAGGAATAAGTTTTGAAATTTAATTTAGATTATTCATCAAATCCAGAGTTTTAAAGCTCTGGATTTTGTATTTTGGATACCTAATACTATTACCAATGAAAAAGCTATTATTCTCATTATTTATTACCTCTTATGCTATTGCTCAAACAAATACTGAAGTTCATTTATTTGATTTAAAACAAAATAATAAAAAATGGACTGTTTCCAATGGTCAAAACATTTCTAATAATGATGGATATGATAGTCAACCTCATTTTTACGATAACAACACTGTTATATTTGCTTCTAATAACAACGGACAAACGGATATTCTAGCATACAATCTAAACACCCATAGTAAAAACTTCATTAGTAGCACTACTAAAGGAAGTGAATATTCACCTCAAAGAATCCCTAACTCAAAAGATGTATCTGCTGTAAGATTGGATAAAAATGGTTTACAACGATTCTATCAATATAATTTTAGCTCTGGACAAAATAAGGAAATCATTAAAGATTTGGTAGTAGCATATCCAATGTGGTACGACAAAAACACGGTGATATCTTCAGTAATTGTAAATGATAGCCTCCATCTTTTTGTAAGTGATTTAAAAAAGAAAGTAAACACATCTATTACGAAACAAGTTGGACGTTCTTTTCATAAAATTCCTAATTCGAAATTAGTAAGTTTTATGAAACAAAATGGAAAAAAATGGGAAGTATGGTCTTTAAACCCACTGACCAAGGAAACTAAAAAAATAACGAATACAGGTATTGCTCAAGATATTTGTTGGTTACCAAACGGTAATATTTTAATTCCTTATGAAAACACCTTGTATCAATTCAATCCAACTACTGATAAAAGCTGGTCTGTTTTTCATAACTTTAAAGATGAAAACATTAATAATATATCAAGAATAACAGTGAATAAAGACGCAACAAAACTAGCTATTACTGCTGTAGTTTCTCCAAGAATACTAGCGCAAGAGCAATTAGAAGCTTATAACAAACGAGATATAGAAGCTTTTTTAAAACCTTATGCTAAAGACGTAAAGGTGTATACGTATCCTGATGAATTAAACTATCAAGGGATTGAGGAAATGCGTAAACGCTATGCTCCAATGTTTAAAAAGACAACAGATTTACACTGTAAAATTACCAGTAGAATTGTAAAAGGAAATGTTGTAATTGACGAAGAGTTAGTAACAGCAAATGGCAACACCTTTAAAGCAGTTGCCATTTATGAAGTTACTAATGGTAAAATTAGTTCGGTTCGTTTTGTACGATAAATTATAGGTTGTACTTTCTTGTAAAATGATTTTTTAGGAAAAAGATTTGTAAAAAAATCATTATTGTAAAAAGAAAAGAAACATACAATACTGTATTAGAAATACTTATGTTTTTAAATAAATCTGGCATTTGTATCTGTGGAATATAGTCTAATATTTTCTTAGGCATTTTTACCCAGTTCAAAGAAGTACCTCTAGATACGTAAACAATCGACACTACTAATATTGTGAATAATACTCCCCAAACCTTTTTGGATATTAAAGGAGTTGCTTTAAATACTTCAGCGTTTTCAGTTTGCAAAATACTTTGCATAATATTTACTGTAAAGTCTATCGATGGCTCCTTTGCATCTAATTCTTTTATATACTTTTTGGTAAAAGCATCTAATTCTTCAATATGTTTATTTTCTCCCATAATGATTAATTAATTCGGGTTCTACTTTTTGTTTTACAATAGATAACAATCTTTTTCTAGCTCGATGCAATTTCACTTTTACATTGGCTTCTGAAAAATCCGTTACCTCAATAATTTCTTTTAAACTTAGCTCTTCAAAATAAAACATCCATAAAATTGAACGTTCATCTTCCGGAAGGTCTTTCATGCACTTTTCAATAATCAATGCACGTTCTTTTCGTTCTAAAGTGTCTAAAACACCTTCTGTTGTTTGTATCTTATTGATGGTTACTTCATCTATTGTATCTGTATTATATTTATTCTTTCTCTTTTTTAAGCTATCTAAACAGGTTCTATAGGCTATTTTATAAATCCATGTAGAAAACTTTGATTCACCTTTAAACTTACTCAAATTCTTATAAGCTTTGATAAAAGTATCTTGAGAAACCTCTTCTGCTTCTTCCTTACTTTCCAACATCTTATAAGCCAAAGAAAATACCATCGTTTTATACTTATCTACTAGAAAAGCGAAAGCATTCGTATCTCCTTTTAGGATTAGTTCTATGTAAGCTTGATCGTTAATAATAGTTAGTTTTATATCTATGACATATTCCTGTCAAAAAAGGTTACACATTTTTTAAAAATTATTTTTTTTTATTTTTTTGTAACCTTTTTAAAAAGCAGACAGTCATACCTTCAAACAAATTAAAAATAATCATTTAAAATCAAAAATATGGAAGTAGCAATTGTATTTATGTTCTTGTTCGCAGTAATCTTCGGAATCTTTTATTTATTCTATTCAACAAGAAATAAAGAACGTTTAGCTTTAATAGAAAAAGGTGTAGATGCTAAAATATTTATGCAAGGAGAAAAAAAGCGTTCAACTTTAACAGGAAGAGTTATTATTTTAAACTTGGCTTTATTAGCTATGGGAATCGGAGTTGGTGTTTTATTCGGAGCATTATTGGCTTCAATGTTTGGTTATAATGGTCCATGGGATATGCGTCCAAGTAATGCTGTAGATTCAGAAGTATTCTTTGTATCATCAATCTTCATTTGTGCAGGAGCAGCATTATTTATTGGTTTCAACTTAACCAAAAAGTTAGACAATGAATAAATAATTACTCAATGTAATTCATAACAATACTCATCTAAAAAACCCTAAGAACTAATCTTAGGGCTTTTTAGCGTTTATATATAAAACTATTAGCCATAAACATACTAAATCATTTAATAGCTATATTTAAAACGCGTTAATAGTATTACAATACTTTATTGCTCTCTTTTTGTATCCGATGTTAACTTATTTATAATTTGGCTTCTCCTCTACTCTAACCTTTTCTTTTAATTCTTATACGTGTATATAATTGAGTTAATCGCTTCTCTAAAGTATGATACATAACTATAACCTATTTAACCAAGTAAAAAACAATACCTCCTACGTAGTAATTTAATGCTTTAATTATTTCAACTCTTGCTTTATATCAATTAAACCAACTTTAAAGTACTTGGTTTCTATTATTTCTTTTTAACTACATAAAGTGAACTATTAAAATGGTTTTGTCCTTAAAACGAGCTTTTAAAAGGTTATCACATGTCATGTTTTAATAGTATAATTTTAATCTAGACGTATAAAAAAAGCAGCTCTATTTTAGAGCTGCTTTTTTAAAAACTAATTATAATTTATTAGCTATTATTTTTCTTATCGTCTTTAGAAGCTTTGTTCCATATTTTAATCTCTTCGTCTACTCCTACTCCATCTAATACTTCAACATTAACTCCATCTGAAATACCTAACTTTAAAGTCTTCTTTTCAAAACTATCTTCTCCTGTTTTAACTTCAACATAAGGTTCTTCCGTTTTCTTGTCAAATCTTAATAAAGATTCTTTAATAGATAAGATGCTATCTTTTTTATCTAATACGATATCAGCATTAGCACTATAACCTGCTCTTACGAAATATTGATCATCTAAGGTTACATCTGCTTTAATCTTAAACTGAACCGCTCCATTTTCTTCTGTTCCTTTTGGTGCTATAAAGTTTAATATTGCAGGGAACTTTTTATTTTCAATAGCTCCTAATGATACGTCAATATTAGAACCTCTGACTAATTTACCAACTTCTGATTCATCTACCTTTCCTTCGAAAATCATTTTAGTCATGTCGGCAATTGTAGCAATTGTTGTTCCTGCATTAAAGTTATTTGATTGAATTACCTGGTATCCTTTCTTTACAGGAATCTCTACGATCATACCAGAGGTTGTTGCTCTAATATTTGTATTCGCACCTGCAGATCCAGCTGATCCTTTTCTAATAATTTGATAATCATTTTGAGCATTGCGTAAGTCGTTCTTAGCTTGGTTAAATGATAACTCAGACGCTTCAAATTGTTGACTAGAAATTACCCCTTTATCAAATAATGCCTTGTTTCTTTCGTATTGTGTTTTTGCATTATTTAATTGAATTTGAACAGAATTGATTCTTCCCTTCGCGCTTTGTAAAGATTGTTCATTAGGTACTACTCTAACTGTAGCTATTAAATCACCTGCCTTTACAATAGCTCCTTCTTCTAAATATACTTTATCGATAATTCCAGAAATCTGTGGCTTTATTTCTACTTCCTCTAAAGGTATTACTTTACCTGTAGCTACCGCTTTCTTAACAATGGTAGTTTTAAATGGTTTTTCCGTTTCATACGTAATTACACTCTTTTGATTTTTCTTTCCTAACCAAATTAGTATGATTACAAATAGTAGTAATACAACTCCTAAAATAATTTTTGCTCTTTTACTCATGATTAATTGATTGTTACTTTTTTATTCTTCTCTTAGTGCTTCTATTGGTTTAATAATTGTTGCCATGTGTGCTGGAATTAGTCCTATTACGGTTCCTAAAACCACCAATATAAAAAATGCTAACATGACAATTGGTATGTTTACTGTTGGGTTTACAAGGGTTGGATCATCTCCACTACCCACGGTTACATCAAGTACATATAATATTATTCCTCCGAAAACAATCCCTAACATTCCCGCGATTGTCGTTAAAAAAACCGATTCTAATATTATCTGTCTTCTAATGCTACTTGGTGTTGCTCCTAATGCTCTACGTATTCCTATTTCTTTGGTACGTTCTTTTACGGTAATTAATAGGATATTACCAATTGCAAATACCCCTGCAATTAATGTAGCAATACCTACAAACCATGTTAAAAATTGCATTCCCTTTAAAAAACCATTCAGTTTATCAATTCGATCTCCTAAATTAAAAGAACCAAAAGCTCTTTTATCATCAGGATGCACTTTATGCAAATTTTTAAGAGTTAATACTAAATCCTTTTCCAATTGAATAATATCGTACCCTTCATTCGCTGTAACCGTCATCCAATCGATATTATTTGCAGTATTATATACTTTTTGAAAAGTTGTAAATGGTATATATGCTGTATCTCCATCTAAATCAATTCCCGCAGCTCTTTTATATACTCCTACTACTTTATAGTTAATTTCAGCAATCTTTACATATTGCCCAATAGGCATTTCATCTTTATCGAATAACTGTTTATAAATGTCTTCTGAAATTACACAAACCTTAGCTATATTATTGATATCATTTTGGTTGATAAATCTACCATAAATTAAATCTTTCTTTTGAATTTTATCTAAGATAGGATAATCTCCACTTACCTGAAATGCACCCGATTTAAAATTTCTTACAACATTACCATTGGTTTGGTTTCTTGGAGCCAAAAACTTGATTTCATCCTTATATTCTCTTTTTAAAGCTTCAATATCTTTAAAAGTTAAATTAAACCTTCTCCCTTTCTGAAAACCTTTAAAAGGCATGTCTGTTCTCTGTGTCCAAATAAAAACACTATTGGTTGCAAAATCACCAAATATCCTTTTAAAGTTATTCTCCATTCCACGAGCAGCTCCTAATAAAACTACTAAAATGAATATTCCCCATAAAACTCCTATAATGGTAATACCTGTTCTTAGTTTGTTTTTACGAATACTACCGTAAATCTCTTGCCAAGTATCTGAATCAAATAAAAACTTCATAATTAATCTGCTCTTAGTGCTACAATAGGTTTAATTTTTGCTGCCTTCTTTGCTGGTAAATATCCAGCCAGCAACCCTGATAAAATCAAGATAATCGTTGCTCCTATTACGATACCAGGACTTACACTTGGATCCTTTATAAAAAACTCTTCTAAACTATCTCCTATAGCACTTAATATATAAGTTCCTAATGTTAAACCTAAATATCCTGCTATCGTAGTAATTAAAATAGATTCTTGGATTACCATTCCAATAATTGAAGATGGTTTTGCTCCTAATGCTTTACGAATTCCAAACTCTTTTGTTCGTTCTTTAATCACAAAAATCATAATATTACTAATTCCAATGATTCCTGCTATTAATGTACCAGACCCCACAAAGATTACGATAAAGTACAGGGCAAACATAAATTGATTAATTCCTTTATTTGCTTCTGCCATATTTCTTACAGAAAGTGCACTTTGATCATCTGGATGAATGTCTAATTTCTTTCTTAAATCTTTTTCTAGGCGGTTACCAAAAGTAATAGCTTGATCTAAGCTTAATTTTGGATCATAACCAATATTTATTTGACTGATATAATCATTATTACCATATAATTTCTGCGCAGTTGTTACTGGCATGTACGTTAAACGTTCTTCATTATCTCCTCCTTTATCTGAAAAGATTCCGATTACTTTATATGAAATCCCATCAACATTTAATTGTTTTCCAAGTGCAGGCTTTTCTCCGAACAAATCTTGCTTAACTAACCTACCAATTACCATTACCTTAGATTTATTTTTTAAATCCAACTCATTAATGTAGCGTCCTTCATCCATGATCGTTTTTTCTAAAAACTGATGATCTGGATGTACTGCTCTTAATTGATAATTGTTTTGTTTGTTTTTATATGCAATATTTACACTCTTGTAAATTCTTGCAGTTAAATGTTGAATTTTATCTTCGTAACTATCTTTTACATAGTTTAAATCCTTATTCTTTAACTGAATTCTTCTACCCGTTTGTAATCCTTTGTAAGGCTTTGAAGTTTTCCATACTCTTACAAACATTGCATTGGTAGCATCATCTACAAAGGCAGTTTTAAATTGATTTTGTAGTCCAGAAACGATTCCGAACAACAACGTAAATAACAAAATAGCAAATGCTACTGTAAAGCCAGATAATACAGAACGTAACTTGTTTTTATTTATACTTTGGAAGATTTCTCTCCAGCGATCTAAATCAAACATAATTAAACGGCTTTAGCTTTACTTTTATAGACCTCTGTTAACTCATCACTAATAATCACTCCATCTTTTAAACGAACTACTCTATTCGTTTGCTCTGCTACATCTTCCTCGTGTGTAATTACAAAAACGGTAATACCATCATCGTTAATTTCCTTTAACAAATCCATTACAGAATCTGTTGTACTAGAATCTAATGCTCCTGTTGGCTCATCTGCCAAAATTACTTTTGGCTGTGTTACTAAAGCCCTTGCAATGGCAACTCTTTGCTTTTGCCCTCCTGAAAGTTCATTGGGTAAATGATTCGCCCAATCTTTTAATCCAACTTTTTCTAAATAATCTAATGCTGTTTTTAATCGTTCTTTTCTACTAATACCTTTATAGTAAAGTGGAAGTGCCACATTTTCTAATGCTGTTTTATAAGATATTAAGTTAAACGACTGGAATACAAATCCTAAAAATTTATTACGAAGTACTGCTGCTTTTTTCTCATTTAAATCTTCAATTAATTGACCATTTAAATAATAGTTTCCTTCATCATGGTTATCTAACAACCCTACAATGTTTAGTAAAGTAGACTTACCAGACCCAGAAGATCCCATAATAGATACAAACTCACCCTCTTTAATGTGCAAGTCTAATCCTTTTAATACATGAAGTGAATCTTTACCTATAGGATAGGATTTGTGCAGGTTTTCTATACGTATCATTAGTTAGTTATTTTATAGCAAATTGGTTATTATCTAACATTTTTATAGCTGAAGCATCAACTACTGTATACTAGACGCTTCTTTTTTAATAATGTTACAAAACTTATTTATAAATTTGAATTTCACTTATCATTTCCACTTAAATGACTGACATTTATAAAGATAAAAAAATTATATTGTTTGATGGAGTTTGTAATTTTTGCAATAATTCCATTTTAACGATTATTAAATACGATAAAAGTAACTCCTTTCTATTTACCTCGTTACAATCCGATACAGGCAAAAGAATCGTTGATCATTTGCGTATTGACACTTCTAAAATTGATTCTATCGTATTATATGAACCCAATATTTCCTATGATATCAAATCTACTGCGGCTCTAAAAATCATGAATAACTTTGGTGGTATTTGGAAACTAAGTCAAGTTTTATATATTTTCCCAAGGCCTTTAAGAGATCTAGTTTATGATTTTATTGCAAGAAATAGGTATAAATGGTTTGGAAAAAGAGAAGAATGTATGATTCCTACAAAAGAAATCAAGAAAAAGTTTATATAAAAAAACCCATGATAAAATTTATCATGGGTTTTAAATTTGCATTTAGGAAACCTATTAAAACTGAACTCTTAATCCTAGGTTAAAGTTTCTTCCTCTAGCAGTATATGCATTTACATCTTGGAAATTTTCATTTAACACATTTGTTAAACTTCCAAATAATGTAATTTTATCTTTTAATATTTTATGATTTACAAATAAATCCACTAAACTATATGAATCTAAAGTACCTCCAAAAGTCTCTCTCTCTCCAGTAAACCTATAAGAAACACTTGTAAAAGTTTTTGGTGCTACTTGATAATTAGCTCTTACTCCAAATTTTTGCTTTGGTAAATTAATTATACTAGTACCTCCATCAATATTTATGAAAGTATAGTCAGCTAAGATTGTTAACTCCTTAATTGGTGCATAGGTAACGTTTGCTTCGATACCTTTTAAGTTAAAAGTACCTAAGTTGTTTAAATATCTACCTGCATTCCAAACAACTTTATCTGTTTCTTCTCTATAGAAGTAAGTTGCATTTAACGTTAAATTATCTAAAACATCAAATTCAAAACCTCCTTCTACTGTAAAGTCTTCTTCTGGCTTTAATTGATCTACAGTATCTGCTTTGTTAAAAATTTCTGATAATGTTGGTGCTATAAACGCAGTACCATATGAAGCAAATATTTTTAAGTTTTTCCCGTCTAAAACTTCAAAGTTGTATGATGGGTTAATGTTATATACGAAGTGTGTTCCGTATTCATTGTGTATGTTTGTTCTTACCCCTGCATTAATATTAAATCTATCTGTATTATAGTTTGCAGAAACATAAGGGTCATAAAAATGTTGCTTTGCTGTTCCTTTACCTATATTACTAAAAGATGCTTCTTGTAACATATCTTGAAACTGTCCTGTAACACCAGTAATCACAGAGAATGTTTGTGTTAATCTATAGCTATTAAACACATCAAAGCCTTTTACTTCTCCATTAAATACACTTCCTCCAAAAGAATTAGATTCTCTATCGATATCTGTAAAAAATGCTCTTGCTTTTAACTCTCCTTTTGCATATTTGAAGTCAGTACTAAATACCGCTCTGTGTTGCTTTGTATCAGCGAAAAAGTCAGCATCTCCAGCTGGGAAAGAAGAATCAAACTCATTGTTAAAAGCATTAAAGCTACCTTCAATTCCTACTCTTAATCTTTTTGTTACATTATATCCTACTCTTAATAATGCATTTTGACGATAAAACTTATCTTCTTGATTTGGAGTATTTGGATCTATATTTTCAATAGCAGATAAACCAGAAGAACTGTTTGCATTTAAACCTACTAAGTAATCGAACTTACCTACTGTACCATTAAAATTAAAGTTTGCTTGAATTTCATCTACAGCAACTTTAGTATGCTCTGCTGATCTGTTACTACCAAAAGAAGTTGTAAAAGTTCCTTCAAAAGCTTTCTTTGATGATTTCTTTAAAATAATATTAATAACTCCAGTTGCTGCACCAGAACCATATAATACAGAAGAAGCTCCTTTTAATACTTCAATAGATTCTACTTGATTTAAATCTAATTGTCTTAAATCAAAATCACCAGCAATAGATGACGGATCATTTACATTCACTCCATCAATTAAAACTGCTACTTGTTTGTTTCTACCCCCACGAATATAAACCCCTAAATTTTGTCCACGGTTACTTTGACTACCGTTAATTTCAATTCCTGGAACTTCGTTTAAAATTTCTACTAAGCTTTTTCCTTGTCTTTCTTCAATTTGCTTAGACGTTAACTTATAAACTACTTTTCCAATATTTTTCTTACTTGTTTTGATTTTAGTTGCAGTTACCACAACTTCATCTAACTTTTCAGTGTTCTCTTGCTCTTGAGCAAAAGATTTTGTGCTTGCTAAAGACATAGCAATTGCACCAACAATTAGTAATTGTTTTTTCATTGTTAATGATTTAATTTTACAATTAATCAGGTTAAATTTTTGTACGTAATAGGTTTAAGTACATTAACTTTTGTCCCGAAAGTTTTACTTATTCTGATTGTGGCAGGTCTCCTGACTTGCGTCTTGTAACTTACCTTCCCGTTTTTAACAGTGGTAAAAGTCTTAGTTACAAGCTTTATAGCTTACAGTTGCGGGAACAGTTTCGGATTTACACCGAATTCCCTTTTAATTTGACTTATGAGAAACCATAAGTACAAAACCAAAATCGCCGCAAATGTACTTCAAAAATTGTTATTACAAAATAGTTTTGTAATCTTGCTGAAAACTTTAAGTATGAAAAACTATTTTCTTGTAGCCTTATTAACCTGTTTTATTTCATGTAAGAAAACAGCTAAAGATGAAAAAAGCCTGCAAAAGAAAGCTTCTTCTGAGATTAAGTATGCCAAAGGATTTGATATTATTAAAAATGAGTCAACGACCACATTAATTATTAAAAAGCCTTATCAAAACGCTAGAGAAACTTTTGAATATACAATTTCAACAACAAAACAACCCAACACTATTCACGTTCCTATTGAGAAGCTTGTAGTTACTTCAACCACTCATATTCCAATGATTGAGTTATTAGGTAAAGAAAATTCTATTATCGGTTTTCCTCATACAAGATACATCTCTTCTGAAAAAACAAGAAAACTTGTAGATAATGGAAACATTGCCGAAATAGGTAAAGAAGCATCGCTTAACACCGAAATTTTGATTGATCTACAACCTGAATTGGTAGTTGGTTATTCTGTAAGTAATATTAGTAAATCCTACAAAACAATTGAAAAATCTGGAATTCCTGTAATGATGCATGGTGGATGGCTTGAAGAAACCCCATTAGGAAGAGCAGAATGGATTAAGTTTTTTGGTTTATTATTAAACAAAGAAAAAGAAGCTGACAGTATTTTTAATAAAATTGAAAGTGATTATATAGCGGCTAAAAAATTAGCCTTTAAATCAAACAAACAACCTTCTATATTATCTGGTGCTATTATGAATAGTGAAGTGTGGAACTTACCTGCAGGTGAAAGCTTTGTAGCTCAGTATTTGCATGATGCTAACTTGAACTATTTATGGAAAGATACCAAAGGAAGAGGTAGCTTGTCTTTAAGTTTTGAAAGTGTGTTAGACAAAGCTCAAAATGCAGATGTATGGATAGCTCCTGGTTATTTTAACACAAAAGAAGAGATGTTGCAAAGTAATACAAACTACCAGCAATTTAATGCATTTAAAAATGGTCAGGTCTATACGCCTAACCTTAAAAAAGGTAGTACAGGTGGAACCATTTATTTTGAATTAGCTCCTGTAAGGCCTGATTTAGTTTTAAAAGACATTATCAAGATTACTCAGCCTGAGTTACTTCCAAACTATGAAACTACTTTCTTTGAAAAAATGAATTAATTATGAAATCTAAATTTGCCATTCTATTACTGTTACTATGTATTTCTTGTACCCAAAATGAGCAACCTATCAAAGAGGTTTCCATTGTTGTGCTAGGAACAGTGCAAGATGCTGGATCTCCTCAGATAACTTGTAAAAAAGAATGTTGCAAAGATTTATTTACTTCTCCCGACTTATCGAGAAAAGTAACTTCTCTCGGGCTAATCGATCCAAAATCAAACAAAAAATTTCTTTTTGAAGCTACTCCAAATATTGGAGATCAAATTAGATTACTACACCAACTAAATAATTTTAAGAATGAAGCTCCGGATGGCGTATTTCTAACACACGCTCATATTGGTCACTATGCTGGATTAATGTTTTTTGGTAAAGAGGCAATGAACGCTAATAAAATTGCAACATATGCAATGCCCAAAATGAGAGATTTCCTTAAAAATAATGGGCCTTGGAGTCAATTGGTTTTAAACAATAATATCGAAATAAAACCTCTTAAAAATGAACAAGAATTTGCCTTAACTAATCATATTAAAATTACTCCTTTTACAGTTCCTCATCGTGATGAATTTTCTGAAACAGTAGGATACAAAATTAAAGGCCCAAATAAAACAGCGCTATTTATTCCAGATATTGATAAATGGGAAAAATGGAACAAGAATATTATTGAAGAGATTAAAAAAGTAGATTATGCGTTTTTAGATGCTACTTTCTTTGATGGAAAGGAAATTAATAATAGAGATATTTCTGAGATTCCGCATCCCTTCGTAAGTGAAAGTATGACTAAATTTGGTCAGCTTGAAAAAAGTGAAAAGAAGAAAGTGATTTTTATCCATTTCAATCATACCAATCCTTTATTAAATTCATCTAACCAAGAATATAAAGAAGTTATACGTAATGGTTTTAAAGTAGCCAATATCAAGGATGTTTTTACCTTGTAATTGTTCTAAAAGTTAGGTTTATTCTTGGTCTGTGTACTTTTTTTGTAGGTGGTAAACGATGCAACCAATGCGTTTGTGTTTCATCCTTCATTACTAATAATGAACCATGCTGAAGTATTAGAGAAACTACTTCTTTGGTTTGTTTGTGTTTAAATCCGAATTTACGCTCTGCTCCAAAGGTTAAGGATGCTATTGCTCCATTCTTTTTTAAATCCTTTTCTCCATCGCTATGCCAAGCCATTCCTTCAGAACCATCATGATATAAATTCAACAAGCAAGAATTATAGGTTTCATTGGTTTCTTTTTCTACCAGTTCTTTTAGTGCTAACAACTCTTTGGTAAAGGGTAAAGCTACTTTTGTTGTATTGGAATACGAATACTCAAAGGCTTCTTCAGCATACCAAGCCACTTTACGTTTAGTTACCACTCGTTTTCCAAAAATGATCGCCTCATCATTACGCCATTCAATTTCATTTAACAAATAATCATGATACAAATCTGATTGCGCCTTAGATAACACTAGTCCGTGATAATGAACTGTTCCATCTTTTGGAAGTAAGTTTTTAGGTTTGCTATCGAATTGAGAAAATAGATCCATATGGTAAAAATAAAAAACTCCTGAGTTAACAGGAGTTTTACAAGACTAATTTCTAAATTTATTTCTAGTAATTATATGTTTTAGTTTTTCTTTGATATCAGTTCCGGTATCGTATACCATTTGTTCATTTGATGGAAAACGTACTCTTTCAATTCTAATTAAGTCTAAAAAAGACTCTTCTAAAGCTCTTTTATCACCATCATAATCGGCATAACTATGTTCAAAAACGAACTCACTATTTAACGGAAATTGTTCTAATAATTGATTTGTTCTATTATCTATATACTTCACCACTCCAGTTACTCTACTACTCTTAAATTGCGTAAATCTATAAAACTTACAACGCGCTGTAATGAATTTATCAACCTTAATTTTGTTCCCTAAACTATCTTTAACATAATTTCCATTATCATCTAAAAGATATTTAAATCCATCTTTAATCTTAAGCTCCTTAATAATTTCTTTTTCTCGGATTTGTTCTGGTGATACTTGTATTCTTCTAAAGTTTAACTCCAAATCAAAGTCATATTGAACTTCCTTTACTCTTTGCGAATGATACACTGTCCAAAAATCGTTTAATCCATAAGTATCTATCGCTAATAAATCTCTTTCTAATCTTCTAGGAATAATTTGATTGGTTTCATTATACACTGATACAAATACGTAATCAGTTCCTTTAATATGAGACTCTTCTAACATACTTCTCACATCCTTATAATTCGGCGCAATTCTATCTACATTACTCAACTCTTGATAAGCTCTACGATAATTGATTTTGTTTTTTCTACCCTCCTCAAATATTGCCTTTCCATTATCATATAAATGCGCTACATAATCTTCTTTTGCCTGAATAATTGCATCGTCATAGTTCACAAAATCAAACGTAGCATATCTTCCAGACATTAATTTTAAAGGTAATAATGGCCTAATTTTTTCTTGTCTGAATTTCAAATCTTGAAAAAGATTGTAAATTGTTTTTAAGTTTGCTGGATTGTTTTCCTTTTGTAAGAAAGATAATCTTGCTTCATCGCGCTCAACAGCTTTTATAAAAGCCTCCTCTAACATTACTATATATGGTTGATTCTTCTCCTTTGTTTTATTTTTAGACAAGTTTTCAACCGATAATGCGATGGCTTTTTCATAATTCCCGGTGTTAATTGCCTTCTGCGTAGATTTCACACTACTACAAGACATAATAACTAAAGAGGAAATAAATAATAGTATAGTAGTTTTCTTCATAAGTATAAGTTTAGCTAAGCTAGTCAAGATTTGTGCCAAAAATACTTATTTCTATCTATTATTCTAATAACATTACAATTGGTTTTTTATATAACACTACCATACAAGCATTTACTTTATGAGGGAGTGCATTTTATGATACTTATACACTAAATATGCTATTTTAAAAAACACTAATGAAAGTCCAACTTTAAAACTTTTATATAGCAATGGTACAAGTTGCATGACATAACTCATAGGATGTGTATTATTACCTTTCTTCCGATAAACACTCATGAATGTTTCTAAAGAGTAACCTTTATTAAACTCAATAAAACATAAGAAAATATAACATACCCCTGTAAAAAGATACACTTTATAGCTCAGTGTATTTAACTTAGTTCTTATTGCTATAAATAGATAAAATCCTACAGGTAAAAAGAATAAAACAAAGGGAGTTAAAGTTCTCTTATTCAAAGAATCTTCAATTAAAGCAACAAGCAACCCTATAACAACATTTAAAAATACAATTAACAGAATTGCATAATACAATTCAGAAATACTTTTATTTAAATGTTTTACTGTTATCTTATTATAAATGTTCTTTGAATTCAACGTAACCTATTTTAGCTACTCAAGTATTTTTGCCATAGCCTTCTGAATCGCGTCCATATTTGCTTCTAACGTAGCAGGCTTTGCCTTCTTTTGCATTTGCACCATTTGACGTAGTAAATTCACTCCTACCTTATCAAAATTGTACTGTTTATACTGAATTCCCTTTGCAACAATATCATTTGAAAGATTCTCGATTGCCTTTGTATTATCACTTTTAGAAATCTTATCAAATGCCTTTTTATACAACGATTGAATCTTTTTATTTTGACTTAAAAACATTCCTGCCATGACATTACTCGCTATAAAACTTAACTCGTCATGATCATTTTCTTCTAAATAAATACGTGTTAACGGAGTAGCAATAATTCTTTTAACTTCTAAAGGCAATGTTTTCGACTTTTGAATAGCCAAGTCCTTATCGATATAATACATTCCCACTAAAGATTTTCCTAAAACCGAATATGATTTGCTCTGTAGTCCTTTTTCAAATACCGATTTTAATTCTGGATCTGTTAATTTCCCTAAGGTTTCAACAGCCGCGGCTTGCACCAATGTTTTAGGGTCATTATTCGCTAAATCCATTATTTTTTTGATCACTCTTTTTTTGGTATGCTTATTTATCAAATTAACGTTTTCTAAAGCTAACACTCTTATTTTATAAAAATCGTCATTCATTGCATTAGCAATAGCATTAAAAGCATTCTTATCATCTTGCCTTTTTGCAACTTCCAATAGCGCTTCCCTTTTATGTGCGTAATTATCTGCATGTTTTAATTGATAGATATAATCGCTCAATACTTTATTTTCTTTAATATCACATAATAAGACACCATCTGCATTAATTTGAATTAAGTTTGGATGTTTTGTAAATGGAAAGGTAAATGAAGCATCTCTTCCTTCAACAAAAACATTATGACGTGTTCTTTTACCTCCTTCAAAAATATCGATAGCAAAAGGAAACTTAAATTCATTTATCTGCGTTTGAACAATATTTACAGTAACTGTTTTTCTTAACTTATTATAGTCATATGAGATGTCTAATTTTGGATGACCACTATTAAAATACCATTGGTTAAAAAACCAGTTTAAATCTTTACCAGTAACCTCTTCTAAAGCTAAACGTAATTGATGCGCTTCTGCAGCTTTATATTTATAATCTGTTAAGTACTTATTTAACCCTGCATAAAAAGCCTCGTCTCCAAGATAGTTACGTAACATATGTAAAATAGCTCCTCCTTTGTTATAGCTAACGGCATCAAACATGTCTTCTTTATCATCATAATAAAAACGAACAAGATGCTTGTCATAGTTATCGCCACTTTTATAAGCTTGTGTATCTTCAAATAAATGAGCATCTGCTTCATTTCTTCCATACTTATGCTCTAACCATAAGTACTCACTGTAATTTGCAAAACTCTCATTTACGGTTAAATTACTCCAACTTTCAGTCGTAACTAAATCTCCAAACCAATGATGAAATGCTTCGTGTGCAATCGTGTTCTCTTGTACATTTTCATCTATTAATTGCCCTGGCATTTGATATGCTTTTTCCCCATGTATAACCGCCGTTGTATTTTCCATTGCTCCACTTACATAGTCTCTTCCTACAATTTGTGCATATTTATTCCATGGGTATTCTACACCTGTAATTTTTGAGAAAAACGCTAACATCTCCGGTGTATTTCCAAAAATATCTCTGGCATATGGGGCGTATTCTTTCTCTACATAGTATTCTACTGGTATATTTTTGTAGGTGTCTTTTATAATTTCATACTCTCCTACTCCCATAAAAAATAAATAAGGAGCATGCTTTTGAGTAAAATTCCAATAGTCAGTGCGTGTTCCGTTTGGATTATCTGTTTGTTTTTCTAGCTTTCCATTAGATAAGGTTACGTACTTTTTAGGAACGGTAATATATATTTCTTGTGAAGTCTTTTGATTTGGTGCATCTATTGTTGGAAACCAACAACTACTTGCTTCTGTTTCTCCTTGTGTCCAGATTTGTGTTGGCTTGTCTTTTTCCAATCCTTTTGGATTGATAAAATACAATCCTTTTGCGTCTGTAATCGCAGCACTTCCCTTTTGTTTAACTCTTTCTGGTCTCGCTGTATACTTTATATATATCGTAAATTCTTCCGTTCGTGTATACTTTTTAGGAAGCTCTATTTTTAGCTCAAAATCATCATAATTATAAGGTAAATCAGTTCCATCTAAACTTACTTTATGAATTTTCATTGCTTTGGCATCCAATGTCAATTTATCTGTTTCATAAAAGTGAGGTTTTAAAGTAACCCACTCCTCTCCATTCAATTCTTTCTTTTCAAAATTAAAATCAACTTTTAATTTGGTGTGTATAATGTTATGAATCTTATCTTTTTCTGCTCTATATTTTCTAGATTGAGCATTGATGGTTATTGAAAGTAGGGTAAGGAATACAATAAGGGCTTTCTGAAACTTCATAAAATCGTTCTTTAATGGCTCAAAAATAATAAAATAAGCTTGTTGCCTTGTTAATTGGGAGTTAAAATGAAAAACATCCATCCCTTTACCATTTTGAGCCTTTTCTGGTTTAGACAAACTTTGTGCCAATACTAACAAAAAAGTGGTTAGCATTCACTAACCACTTTTATTTTTTTAATAATCTAAGTATTAAAATGTATATTCTGATAAAGGTTTTGGAAACTTTTCTGGATTCGCTGCTAAGTGATAACGCGGATCTTCTATATCTTCTTCGATTACCTCTGTAAAAATCGGACTTGCCTTATATAATAAAACTTTACAATCTTCACTTAAATGCTTTAAAGTAACTTTCTTTCCTACTGCTTGGTATTTTTCAACCAATGCAAAAATTGCTTCTATTGCTGAATGATCTGAAACTCTCGACTCTACAAAATCAATTTCTACCGTATTTGGATCATTTTTTACATCAAACTTCTCATTAAATGCTGTAATACTTCCAAAGAATAAAGGTCCCCAAATTTCATAAACTTTGGTTCCATCGTCTTTCATTCTCTTACGAGCTCTAATCTTTTTTGCATTTTCCCATGCAAAGACTAATGCCGAAATAATTACTCCAACAAACACAGCAATTGCTAAATCAAATACCACTGTAACCGCAGAAACTATAATTAGTACAAATGCATCTGATTTTGGAATTTTATTCATAATTCTGAAACTAGACCAAGCAAATGTTTCTATTACCATCATAAACATTACTCCTACTAATGCAGCAATAGGTACTTGTTCTATATACTTATCTGCAAATAAAATAAAGGTTAATAATGTTAAGGCCATCATCACTCCAGAAAGACGTCCTCTTCCTCCCGCATTGATATTAATTACGGTCTGACCAATCATACCGCATCCTCCAGTACCTCCAAACAATCCACTTACAATATTCCCTGCTCCTTGAGCCACACATTCTTTATTTCCGTTTCCTCTAGAATCTGTTAATTCATCTACTAAATTCATAGTCATTAAAGATTCTATCAAACCTACTGAAGCAGCTAAAAATGCATATGGTAAAATAAACGAAAGTGTATCTAAATTAAATGGTAAGTTTTGCCATAATTCTAAATTAGGTGTTGGAAATTTTCCTGATAAACCATCTCCTCCACCTTCTCTAATATAAGATCCTACAGTACTAACATCAATTCCGAAAATTACTACAATAGCTGTTGTAATTAAAATTGCTGTTAAAGCAGCAGGTACCTTTTTGGTTAGTTTAGGTAACCCCCAAATTATTCCCATAGTTAAAAGTACCAAACCTAACATTGTATATAATTCTGAACCTTGCATAAAAATGTTCGTATATTCCTTTACACCTTCTGCAGAAATACTCAGTTCTTTATGTGAAAACATTTTTACTTGAGCAATAAAAATAACAATTGCTAATCCATTCACAAACCCCATCATTACAGGATGTGGTATTAAACGAACAAAACGTCCTAATTTTAAAACCCCTGCTCCAACTTGAATAAGCCCCATTAATATAACAGCACCTAACAAATAGTAATACCCCATATTATCAATAGGCGCATCAAAAAGCATCCCTTTTTTATGCCCTTCAGCAATCATATTAACAAAAATAACCGCTACCGCTCCAGCTGCACCAGAAATTAACCCTGGTCTACCTCCAAAAATAGCTGTTATTAAACCTATAATAAATGCTCCAGATAAAGCTACTAAAGGATCTATTTGAGCAACAAAAGCAAAAGCTACTACTTCTGGTATCATTGCTAAAGAAACTGTAATACCTGCAAGCGTATCATCTTTAATGTTAATCTTCTTACTTTTAATGTATTTCATCATAATATTTCGGATCTTATGTAAAAGCTGGCAAATGTAAAGATAATTTTATTTATATAGTTTCATGTTTCATTAAGTTTAATTTTGTTCACGTATAATTTTAGCTTACTTTTGGGTTTTGAAACTATCATTTAAAACTTTGATAGCGACAAAAATGGAAAGCAAAATTTTACTTACCTCGAAAGAGATTGAAATTATTCTTCATCGATTAGCATGTCAGTTAATCGAAAATCATAACGACTTTTCTAATACTGTATTAATTGGATTACAACCTAGAGGTAGTTTTCTTGCCAATCGTTTGGTACAAATATTAAAAGAAGATTACGGGATTTCTGATTTACAATTAGGTTTATTAGATATTACTTTTTATCGCGATGATTTTAGAAGAAATGAGGAGCCATTAGAAGCAACTCCTACTAAAATTGATTTTTTAATAGAAAACAAAAAAGTAGTTATTATAGATGATGTATTGTACTCTGGTAGAAGTGTACGATCTGCTTTAACTGCTTTGCAAGCTTATGGTAGACCTCAAAATATTGAACTATTAGTACTAATTGATAGAAGGTTTAGTCGCCATTTACCTATTCAACCAAATTATAGAGGACGACAGGTAGATGCTATCAATCGAGAAAAAGTAGTGGTTCACTGGAAAGAAACACAAAATGAAGATGCTATATTTTTAGAACAAATTTAAAACAGCATCAAAACAATAACAATACAACAATTACAACTATAAACCAATGAAGCAGTTAAGTGTAGAACATTTATTAGGCATAAAATACCTTAACCCAAACGATTTAGAATTAATTTTTGAAACTGCCTCTCATTTTAAAGAAGTAATTAACCGACCAATAAAAAAGGTTCCTTCTTTACGTGATATCACTATTGCCAATTTATTTTTTGAAAATAGTACACGTACTAAACTTTCTTTTGAACTTGCTGAAAAACGTTTATCTGCAGATGTGATTAATTTTTCTGCCGGACAATCTTCAGTGAAGAAAGGAGAAACGTTAATAGATACGGTAAACAATATATTATCTATGAAAGTAGATATTGTTGTGATGAGACATTCAAATGTGGGTGCTGGAGTTTTCTTATCGAAACACGTAGATGCTAGAATTGTAAATGCTGGTGATGGTACCCATGAACATCCCACACAAGCTTTACTTGATAGCTTTTCGATGAGAGAAGCTTTAAATACAAATAGCTTAAAAAGTAAAAAGATAGTAATTGTAGGTGATGTCTTACACTCACGTGTAGCCTTATCAAACATCTTTGCCTTACAATTACAAGGTGCTGAAGTAAAAGTATGTGGTCCTACTACTTTAATTCCTCGTTATATTTCTAGTTTAGGAGTAGGTGTAGAAACCAATTTAAAGAAAGCCTTAGAGTGGTGTGATGTTGCCAACGTGTTACGTGTTCAACATGAACGAATGGATATTAAATATTTTCCATCAACTCGAGAGTATACGCAACTATTCGGTATTAATAAACAAATACTTGATACCCTTGGCAAGAAAATTGTAATTATGCACCCTGGACCGATCAACCGAGGGGTTGAACTAACAAGTGATGTTGCCGATAGTGATCAATCAATCATATTAAACCAGGTTGAAAATGGAGTTGCTGTTCGTATGGCAGTTATTTATTTGTTAGCGCAGCAAATAAAACGATAATGATGAAAATAAATACTACTGAAGAATATATTTTACTTTCTGTTGATGAAAATTCATTTGAAGATTTTTATCAAAATTTTGAAACACAATATGTTAATTTTAAGGAAAATCACTTAATTATTGATTTTTCTTTGCAAAAAAATGTTGTTGAGAAAAATATTTCATTATTTTTGAGTTACGCAAGTATGCACAAAAAAAATGGCATGTCTTTTGTTCTAATATGTAAAAACATCAATATAGATGCTTTTCCTGAGGAATTTAATATTGTTCCTACATTGCAAGAAGCAGAAGATGTTATTGAAATGGAAAATATACAACGAGATTTAGGTTTTTAAAAACTTAGATTGTTTTAACCCCTTAAAAAAGCAATTTATGGTAAAAAAAATACTTTTATTAATTTTATTTATATCATTCTCTTTTATAGGTTTTTCTCAAGAAAAGTCTATTAAAGATGTAAAGGCATCGCCTAATCCGTTTTCTAATAAAACTACTTTTTATTTCCAGTCTAATAGTAATGAGCAAATCATTTTAACTGTAAAAAATGTATTAGGTAAAACGGTGTTTCATAAAACTTATAAAGTGCAAGCTGGAAAAAATGAATTACCTTTCTATAGAAATAATTTAAAATCTGGAATGTATATCTATGCAATCCAAACTAAAGAACAAGTTATTTCAAAACGCTTTGTTATTAGATAAATGAGTATACAACTTACGGTCTTAGGATGTCATTCTGCAACACCTAGGGTAAATGCTTTTCCAACTTCCCAGTATTTAGAAATAAACAATCGTCATTTTCTAATTGATTGTGGTGAAGGAACGCAAAGTAGAATGCGTAAGTATAAAGTTGGTTTTTCTAAGATTAATCATATATTCATTTCACATTTACACGGTGACCACTTCTTTGGTCTTATTGGGTTAATTTCTACATTTGGTATCTTAAACCGTGAAAAAGACCTACATATTTATGGTCCAGTAGGTATTAAAGAGGTTACAGTCTTACAATTAAAACTTTCAAAATCTTGGACCAAATTCAATATTGTTTTCCATGAGTTGAGCTCAAAAGAAAGTGAACTTATTTTTGAAGATGATAAAGTTGAAGTAAGAACCATTCCACTAGATCATAGAGTGTATACAAATGGTTTTTTATTTACTGAAAAACCAAAACCTAAAAAATTAAATATTGATAATATAAACCAATACAAAGAAATTGAAACATGCGATTATCATAATTTAAAAGCAGGGAAAGATTATCAATTAAACTCTGGAGAAATTATTCCTAATGGTGAATTAACCATAGAACCTCCAACACCTAAAAGTTTTGCTTTCTGTAGTGATACTGCTTACAAACCAAGTATCGTACCTATTATTAAAAATGTAGATCTGTTATACCATGAAGCTACTTTTTTAAAAGACAGAGAAGATCTTTGTGATAAGACGAAACATTCAACTGCCGAACAAGCTGCTCAAATAGCTGCCGATGCCAATGCAAAAAAATTAATTATTGGTCATTATTCTAGTCGTTATAAAGATATCATGGCTTTTAAAGAAGAAGCCAATACCGTTTTTAACAATGTAGAACTTGCTATTGCTGGTAATCGCTATTCTACCGAAAAAACGCCATTAAACGTTCTTAATATTGATTAGTTGCTAACAACACTAAAGTACAAGCCAACTCCGATTCGATATTCTGAGATTCCAACATTTTAATAAACTCCATATTCTCTGTACCTGGATTGAAGATAACTCTTCTTGGAGCTAATCCTACGATATAATCATAGTACTCTTTTTGTCTTTTAGGATTTAAATAGAGTGTTACTGTATCAATATTTTCAAAATGTTCTTTTTCTGTAATTATAGGAATGTTTTCTACAACCCCTTCCCTATTTCCAACAGCCAACACATCTAAACCATTTGCTATCAATCTCTTTATTGCTTTATTCGAATATCTCTCAGGCTTTAATGAAGCTCCTAAGACAAGGGTTGCATCTTTCATTTTTGTTAATAATACGTTAAACTCTGTTAAACAAGGTAACAAATATAGATTAAAGATAGTCTACTAGACATTAAAACTATTCAATAAAAAAATAAAATGAAACAAAAACTATTGTTACTCTTTTTACTTGTAAGTAGCATTTCTTTTGCTCAAATGTCAAAAAGTAATCTTCCGAAACCTGGGGTAATTTCGGGAAAAGTAATCGACCAAACCACTAAAGAACCATTACCCTATGTAAATATTATTGTCAAAGACCTTGCCAATAAAATTATAACAGGTGGAATTACTACAGATAATGGAGCTTTCACTATTAAAAATATCCCAGAAGGTAAAAGTACGGTTGAGGTACAGTTTATTGGATATAAAACTTTTAGTAAAGCAATTGATGTAACTAATAAAAATAGAAGAGTTAATTTAGGAACTATTGGTTTAGAAGAAGATAGTACTACTTTAGACGAAGTTGAAGTAAGAGCTGAAACATCTACAGTAACACAAAAAGTAGATAGAAAAGTAATCAATGTTGGAAAAGACTTAACTTCTGCTGGGGCAACTGCTTCAGAGTTATTAAACAATGTACAATCTGTTAGTGTAGATAGTCAATCAGGAAATATTAGCTTACGTGGAAATGAAAACGTACGTGTATTAGTAGATGGAAGACCAACAAATATTCCAGCGGCTCAATTATTAAAGCAAATCCCTTCTACATCGATAAAAAGCGTTGAACTAATTACGAACCCTTCAGCAAAATATAATCCTGAAGGAATGAGTGGAATTATAAACATTGTTTTAAACAAAAATGCTAATATTGGGTTTAATGGTTCTGTAAATACTGGTATTGAAGCTGGACATTACGTTCGTTACAATCTTGGTACTAACATGAACTATAAAACAGGAAAGGTTAATTTCTTTGGTAACTACGGATTTAGAACTGGAGAAAGATACAATTTTGGGTTTGTGAGAAATGAAGCAAATCTCCAAGACTTTATTTTTGTGAATGATAATGAATCTCATTTATTAAAATTTGGTGCTGATGTATATTTAAATGAAAAGAATACACTTTCTTTTTACACTACTCAAAACTGGTTTGATAGTAATGCTTCTGGACGTTCTTTAATTTTTAACAATACCAATACATTAACTAACAACGCCCCTAACACACAAGTATCTGATAGTCATAATCAAACTTATAATGTAAACTTTAAGAGAGAATTCGAAAAAGAAGGGCATAATATTGAGTTTGAAGCAACATATTCTATTAATGAGTCTCCTCAATTATTAAGAAATATGGATCTATTAAACCCTACTGATCGTACATTAAATTACTTTAATGATATCAACAACGATCGAAAAAATACTTTAATTAATGTTGATTATACAAACCCAGTTTCTAAAAAGGGTAAATTAGAGTTAGGTTTAGAATATAGATTCAATTCAACTGATAATGTAAACTTAACTGATCAACAGCGTGCCGATACTAGTACTACACCTGTTAGTTTTGTTGACCTAGGAAACTCTTCATTCACATATGATAGAGATATCTATTCTGGTTACGTTAATTATAGCCACAAATTTGGAAAAGTAACTATGCAGTTAGGAGCTAGGTTAGAGCAATACAATATTGAAGGAAATTTCAATGGATTAGAAAATGGAGTACCTACAACTAAAAAAGTAACAGATGAAATATTCACTGTATACCCATCTGCATTCTTTACATTTAACCCAACTGATAAAAATCAATTCCAATTAAGTTATAGTAAGCGTGTTGATAGACCAAGCATTCAACAAGTGAATCCTATTAGAGAATGGAGTACACCACTTATTACATCTGTAGGAGAACCAACATTGGTACCTCAGTTTACAAACTCTGTTGAGTTCAACTATACAAGAAAAGTTAAAGGAGGATCAATTACTTTAGGTAGTTTCTATAGAAATATTACTGATGTGATTAATAGAGTTACCACTATAGATCCTGATAATGTAAATCCAAGAGCACAGTTATTAACTTTTAGAAATTTTGACGATACAGATGCATACGGGTTAGAGCTTTCTGCAAACTATAGAATTGCAAAATGGTGGCGTGCAAATGCAAGTATGGATTTCTACTCTCAAAAGCAATTTGGAACAACCAATTTAACGAACCCAACTGCTAATAGAATAGAAGTTGAAAATGAAGTATTCAATGCTCGTATAAGCAACAGCTTTACTGTTAGTAAAAAACTTAGATTACAGTTATTTGCAATGTATAGAGGTAGAGTTAAAGATATTCAATGGAATGTTGATCCAATGAAAATGGTTAACATAGGAGCCAATTATAGCGTATTTAAAGGAAAAGGAAACATTAGCTTTAGAGTAAATGATATCTTCAATACCATGAGATTTCAATTCAACTCTGACAATCCATTCACACAAAACGGACGTTTTAAATGGGAAAGTAGAACTACTTTCTTAGGTTTCAACTACCGATTTGGAGGTGGAAAAAATAAAGCAAAACAACGCAGAAGAAGAGACAGTAATGAAAAGCAAGGAGGCGGAGGTTTCTTCTAAGCAACTAACTACTATATAAATAAAACCAAGGTGATTGTAACCTTGGTTTTTTTTTATACATTTAGCGACTTAAATATGAAGTCCCTTAAATATGAAAAAGTTTTTACTAACTATACTACTTGTTGGTATGGTTCTAAGTACTTACAGTCAAAAAAATCAAATCTCAGGAAAAGTAATTGATGCAAAGAGTAAAATTGCAATTCCTTATGTAAACATTACATGCAAACAAATAGATGGAACCATTGTTACTGGTACTATCACAAATGATAAAGGTCTTTTCTATTTAAAAAAACTCCCAAAAACCAAACTTACTTTAAGCTTTCAATTTATTGGCTATACAACAATCTTAAAAGAAGTTGACTTAACGAATAAAAGTTCAAAACATCATTTAGGTACTATCCAAATTCAAGAAAACCATCATCAATTGCACGAAATTGAGATAGACTCTGAATCTTCTAGCATGGTTCAAAAAATTGATAGAAAAATTTTCAATGTTGGAAAGGATTTAATTTCCACTGGAGGTACTTCCTTAGAGATGTTGGAAAACATCCCTTCCATTGATGTAAATCAATTATCAGGAAACATAAGTCTCAGAGGTAATGAAAATGTACAAATTTTAATCAATGGAAAACCTTCAAATATTGACACAGAGCAACTTTTAAAACAAATCCCTTCGAACTCTATAAAAAGCATTGAAATCATTACTAACCCTTCTGCAAAACATACTCCAGAAGGAATGAGTGGGATTATAAATTTAATTTTAAAGAAGAATACCAAAATTGGTTTTAATGGAAATGTTTCTGTTGGAATAAAACATAGTAGAAATACAAGACCTGATGTTTCTTTAAATGCCAACTATAAAATTGGAATCACTAATTTTTATACTAATTACAGTAGTAGTTCGGGAGACTATGAAACTTTTAACAATCTTAAAAGGCCTAATGATAACCTATTTCAAGACATTGATTTTCTAAATAATTCTGAAAGTCATAATTTTAAATTTGGTGTAGATATTGACGTGTCTCCTAAAAGTATACTATCTCTTTATACAAGTCAGAATTTTGATAATAATAGCTTGACCACAAATACTACTATTTTAGAAAATACTAATTTGCTATTTAACAACAAACGTTTTTCTAAATACAAACAAAAGGATGAAGCCTACAATGTTGATTATTTATATCATTTAGATGACAAAGGGCAAAATATAGAATTTGAATTGACTCATTCTTTAACTAAAAATCCTGAGGTAACCACAAATTCAGAGAGCATCAATCCTCTATCAAAAGAACATAATTACTCCAATGATATTAACGACACTAGAAAATTATGGCTATTTAATATTGATTATGTTAAACCTATAACAAAAGGAAAAATAGAATTAGGATTAGAATTTAGAAAACAAAACTTTTATAACAACATACTCACAGATCAAGAGGTACAAGTTTCTTCTCCCCCAACTGTACAGCCTATTGGAAATACAACATTAGACTATCATCGAGAAATCTATTCTGGATACATTAATTTTAATAAAACCTACGAAAAACTATCTTTTCAAATAGGATTAAGATTAGAACAGTTTAATCTAGATGCTAATTTTTCTAACACCGAACAAGGAAATTCTGATCTAAATGATCGTATTTTTAGTCTTTATCCCACGGCTTCCATTAATTATGAACTAAGCAAAAAAGATAATCTTCAACTTGCGTATAGTAGAAGAGTTGATCGCCCATCTGCATATCAAATAACCCCTATTCAGGAATGGGCTTCTCCATTAACTATTTCTAAAGGTAATATGAATTTGGTTCCTCAATTTACCAACTCTTTAGAATTAAATTATACCAAAACAATCTCCAAAGGTTATCTCTCTTTTGGGACTTTTTATCGTAGAACCAATGATAAAATTGGAAGAATTCTTCAAAGAGATACTGCAAATCCTAATTTATTAGTTTCTTCTTTTACAAACTATGATTTTTCAGATAGCTATGGTATTGAAATTTCAGGAAGCTATAAGCCACAAAAATGGTGGACGATAAGACCTTCGTTTGAAACTTACATACAAGATTCACAAGGTATTTTAAATGGAAATTTTGAAACTATTAAGAATACCCTTGTAAAAGCACGTTTAAGCAATTCTTTTAAAGCTAGTAAAAATTTAAGTTTCCAATTATCTGCTATTCATAGAGGTCAAAGTGAAAATATTCAATATATAGTACAACCGTATACTATGATTAATTTAGGAGCAAGACTAAAGGTACTTGAAGGCAAAGGTAGTATTACCTTTAGAGGAACTGATATTTTCAATAATGTTAACTTTGAGTATTCTTCTAACAATCCTTTTGCTCAAACAGGAAATTACACACTAGAGTATGATTCAGTATATCTAGGGTTTTCTTATAACTTTGGAAGTGGTAAAAACAAAAGTAAAGGTCGAAAATATAGAGATGACAATGAGTCTCAAGGAGGCATGTTCTAATAAAAAAAGCCGAAGTTTTTAACTTCGGCTTTTTTTATATATTATACTTTATAACTACCAGCGAATCACAACAGATCCCCAAGTAAATCCACTACCAAAAGCAGCTAAAACTACTAAATCTCCATCATTAATCTTTCCTTTCTCCCATGCCTCAGTTAAAGCAATAATAACAGAAGCAGCAGTAGTATTTCCATATTTCATAATGTTATTAAACACCTTATCGTCTGATAATTGGAATTTCTTCTGAATAAATTGTGCGATACGTAAATTTGCCTGATGTGGAATTAACATATCAATATCTTCTTTTTGTAATCCATTTGCTTGTAATCCTTCAACAATTGCCTCAGAAAAACGAACTACAGCATGTTTAAATACAAACTGTCCATTCATATATGGATAATATGAAGTATCATCTGGATCATTTTCTTCCATGATTGCGTCTACCCATCTTCCTGTAGAAGGACCTATTAACGCCAATTCTTTAGCATGTTTTCCTTCTGAATGTAAATGAGAAGACAAAATACCTTTTCCTTCTTCTTCACTACGAGATAAAACTGCTGCACCAGCACCGTCACCAAAAATTACAGTTACCCCTCTACCTCTAGTTGATCTCTCTAATCCACCAGAGTGATTTTCAGAACCAATAACAAGTATGTTTTTATACATTCCTGTTTTGATAAACTGATCTGCCACAGATAATGAATAAATAAATCCAGAACATTGATTACGTACATCTAATGCTCCAATAGTTGGCATATCTAATAAATCTTGAATTTGCACACCTCCACCAGGAAAGTATAATTCTGGACTTAAGGTTGCAAAAATGATAAAATCAATATCATCTTTTGTCAATCCAGCTCTTTCAATCGCTATTTTAGCAGCCTTTGCTCCCATTACCGAAGTAGTATCTTCAGTTTTAGGATCAATCCAACGACGCTCTTTAATTCCAGTTCTCTCCTGAATCCATTCATCACTTGTCTCCATAAACTGGGTAAGATCATCGTTAGTTACCACGTTTTCAGGAACGTAATAACCCAAACCTGTAATTTTTGAACTATACATATTTTTTTATGTTGATTTTTGTCGTTTAGTAAATTTTAGCCAGTAAAAATAGCAATTAATTGATACCTTTACAAGTAACTACATCTTAAGCAATTTAATGAAACTATGATGAATAGAAAAAAATTTCTTTCGCTTTCTGCAAAAGCCTCATTATTTTTAGGTTTATCTACAACAATCTCTTGTAAAGACGAAGAAAAGACCTCACAACTATTAAATAAAACCGCTAAAGGAAGTGCCTTTGCTCTAACAGCTCCAAAAATAGATACCGTTAATGTTGGAATTATTGGTTGTGGAAACAGAGGACAGGTTTTAGTACAAATGTTCGATTGGTTAGTTAAAACTAACAAAGCCAATATTGTAGCCGTATCAGATCTTCAAAAAGACAAAACTGACAAACTCAATGAGCATTTACAAAAAACCCATAGTAAGATAGCAGATGCCTATTATGGAAATCCTGATGAATGGAAAAAATTAGTTGATAGAGATGATATAGACCTTTTAATTATTGCTACACCATGGGAAATGCATACTCCAATGTCTTTGTACGGAATGGAAAAAGGAAAACATGTTGCCTGTGAGGTACCTATAGCCTATACCTTAGAAGATTGTTGGAAACTCATTGAAACTGCAGAACGCACTCAAAAGCACTGCATGATGATGGAAAACTGCTGTTTTAATAACGAGGAGTTATGGGTTTTAAACATGGTTAACCAAGGAGTTTTTGGAGATTTAACTCATGCAGAAGGTGCTTATATTCATGATTTAAGAAAACACTTATTGGATGAAAAATATTATGAAGATCAATGGCGTATCAAACATCATTTAACAAAAGACGGAAATTTTTACACTACGCACGGTTTAGGTCCTATTAGTCAATATATGGATATAGGACGTGGAGACACCTATGATCATGTAGTTTCTATGAGTTCTCGTGAAAAAAGCTTAAGTGACGCTGCAAAAAGAGTTAACATTAGTAAGTTTTCCAATGTCAAATGTGGTGATATGAATACCACCATGATCAAAACAAAACTTGGAAAAACCATAATGCTACAATTTGATGTGCACTCTGGTAGACCATATGATAGACTCAATACTGTAGTAGGTACCAAAGCTGTTCATGAAGGATATCCTTCTAAATTATATATCAATGAAGAGGAACTGGCTTGGTGGGGACACAAATGGTTAGATGAAGAACAATACAAAGCTTATAGAGAAAAATACAACCATCCGCTTTGGGCAAAATTGAAATCACAAATTTCTGACAATTCAGTTGGGCATGGAGGAATGGACTTTGTAATGATTTATCGTTTAATTAGGTGTTTAAACGAAGGTTTACCCTTAGATATTAATGTTTATGATAGTGTACTTTGGAGTGCTATTACTCCTCTATCAGAACTTTCTGTAGCTCAAAATAGTAGTTCTGTCAAAGTACCTGATTTTACTGGTGGTACATGGAAAAACAAAAACAAAACCGAGATGCTACGAGAAATATAATTCCTTATAGCACAATACTAATAATATGATAGAGCCTCTTCTTCTGAAGAGGTTTTTTACTTTAAAAAAACAATGTATCTTTAGATCAATACTAAACAAACTATGAGTAAAGACTACAATAGCTCGGTTTTTAAAGATTTATTAGACCGTTTACAGCAAGAAAGTTGGCAATTAGAATTACTTATTTCGGGTTTTGCCATATTTGGTTTATTTTCCGCTATTGGTCCAATTGAAGCCAATTTTGAAATTGCCAAACATGATACTAAACTTGCAGAGACCATTCTTTGGTATACTATTAAAGTTTCCTGTTGGATTCTGATATCCAATCTTCTTATACACGTAATTCTTCGAGGGCTATGGATTGGAGCTTTAGGACTTCGATATGTTTCGGGAGATATTGATTACGATGAGTTAAAATATGTTCCCAAATTCACAAAACATTTACAGAAAAGAATAGGTTCTTTTGATAGATATATTGGAAATCTTGAAAACTATTGTAGTATACTTTTTGCAGTTTCTTTTCTGTTTATATTTTACTTTTTAGCTTGCTTATTTACCTTATTAAGTATACTCTTTACGGTATTCTTGTTTATGGATACAGATTTAGATGGAATCTGGGAAAAAATATCTGTTTTTATCGGAATAGTGCTTATTTTGTTCATTTTAGCCGGTGCTTTTCTAACTTTTGTTGATTTTTTGAGTCAAGGTTTTTTAAAAAAGAAAAAATGGATTGCCAAACTGTATTTCCCTCTTTATAGAGTCTTTAGCATTATTACCTTGTCTTTTTTATACCGTCCGTTAGTATATAACTTTTTAGACAATCGCTTTGGAAGACGTTTAAGTTTTATACTCGTCCCTGTATATGTATTTATCTTGTTTTCTTCTACTTACTCTTATAATAAATCCAACTATTTAAAGGAAGATAGAAAGTCTTCAGAAGTATATGCAAATCCACACAACTATGAAGATCAACTTAAAAGTAAAACAGATTTTATAAATACCGCTACCATTCCTTCTAAAATCATTAAAGATTCTCATTTAAACGTATTCATTGTTTTTAACGAGCGACTAGAAGATAAAATTTTTAACTTTAATAAAGATCTTAAACCAAAAGAAGATATTAGAGGGTTAAAATCAAAAATGTTCTTTTGGAATGATTTTACACAAAATAGTGATAGCTTGGTAAATCAATATCACAAGACATTCAACGAGATGTTTTCTATATATATCGATTCGATTCAGTATCCTTCTAAATTTATCGCTACTAAAAACAAACGCAAAGATCTAGGATATGAAACCTATATTAATATTGATTCATTGGCTGAAGGAGACCATGTCTTAAAAATAACGCGTAAACGTATTCGAAAAAAAGATACTTCCAATGTTATTATCTCAAAAATTCCTTTTTGGCATTTTAAAAAATAATATTGTATTGCAATGATTTTGATTTACCACGTCTAACCAATAAGTTAACCTTAAAACTTATTCAAATGAAAACATACATAACTACACTTTTCTTAGGAATTTCCCTTTGTTTATCAGCTCAAACGGATGCTAAAATTTATGATATCATACATGCTATTTCAGCAGATAGAATAAAAGCTGATATAACCACTTTAGCCAATTTTGGTACTAGGCATACTTTAAGCGATACCATTTCTGATACCAGAGGGATCGGTGCAGCTAGAAGATGGATTAAATCTGAGTTTGATAAAATTTCAAAAGACTGCAATAATTGCTTAGATGTATTTTATCAAAAAGATTTGGTTAAAAAAGGAACTAATGATAGAATTACAAAAGATGTTTGGGTGGTTAATGTAGTTGCGGTTCAAAAAGGAAAAAAGAATCCAAATAATTATATCATCATGAGTGGTGATATTGATTCTCGAATTTCAGACCCAAACAACTTTACAGATGACGCGCCAGGAGCAAATGATAATGCTACTGGAATGGCTGGAGCAATAGAAGCTGCACGTGTATTAAGTAAATATTCTTTTGACAATAGTATTATTTATGTGGGGCTTTCTGGTGAAGAGCAAGGGTTATTTGGAGGAAAAGGATTGGCTGCCCATGCTAAAGAAAAAGGCTGGAATATTTTAGGAGTGATGAACAATGATATGATTGGAAACATCAAAGGTGTTGATGGAGTTATAGACAATCGTACTTTTAGAATTTTTTCTGAACCTACCCCTCCTACTGAAACTGAACGTCAACGAAGAGCAAGACGTTTTTATGGTGGCGAAGTAGACGGTATTTCTCGTCAATTAGCGCGATATATTTATAAAACTACTAAAACTTATATGCCTGAAATGAATCCGAAAATGGTATATCGCTTAGATAGATTCGGAAGAGGTGGTCATCACCGTCCATTTAACGATGCTGGGTTTCCTGGAATACGTATTATGGAAGCTCATGAAAACTACACGCAACAACATCAAGATATAAGATCAGAAAACGGAATAGAATACGGAGATAAACTTAAGTTTGTTAATTTTGATTATGCCAAAAAGCTAACTGCTGTAAATGCTATAAATTTAGCAAGTGTAGCAACGGCCCCAACTTCACCTAATAATGTTGCTATTGGAGGAATTGTAGAACCTTCTGTTAAACTTAAATGGGACAAAGTTGATGGAGCAAAAGGATATAAAATTTATTGGAGAGACACTACTTCTCCTACTTGGGATCATAGCAGGTATGTTGGAGACCTTTCAGAGTTTACCTTAGAAGGAATTGTTATAGATAATTATTTCTTTGGTGTATCGGCTGTTGGTGAAAATGGATATGAAAGTATTGTTGCCTTTCCTTCCAAAATAATTAGATAAACATGAGTAAAAACAGGCCTCAGCTATATTTTAAAACTGATATTGAGTGGAGAGCATGGTTACTTGAAAACCATGATAAAAGTACTGGTGTTAATTTAATTTTATATAAAGTAGAATCAAATACTCCAAGCATGCGATGGGAAGAAGCTGTGAAAGTTGCTTTGTGCTTTGGTTGGATTGACTCTACCGTAAAAAGCTTAGGTGATGGAAAACGTCAACAATATTTTTGTCCGAGAAAACCTAAAAGAGTTTGGAGTGCTTTAAATAAAAGATATATTGATGAATTGTTATCTGAAAAGTTAATACATCAATCAGGCTTAAAATCAATTGAAACAGCAAAAGAGAACGGTTCTTGGTCTTCTTTAGACAATGTGGAAAATCTTATTATCCCTAAAGACTTACAAATTGAGTTTGACAAGAATCCTGTTGCTTATTCAAATTATCAAAATTTTGCACGATCTTATCGAAAAGGATATTTATATTGGCTTTTTAGTGCCAAAAGAGAAGCTACACGATTAAAGAGAATTACTGAAATAATTCAGCTTTGTGAAGCCAACCAAAAACAAAAAGGAACATGGTAAAAGTTTTAATCACTGGAGGAACCGGGTTAATAGGAAAACAACTTCAGGATCTTTTAAGAGCCAATAAATGCGAAGTTTCTATACTTACTCGCTCTCCTCAAAATAAAAATGAATTTCATTGGAACATTTCCGAAAACTATATTGATGTTAAAGCTTTTGAAGGAGTAACGCATATTATTCATTTAGCAGGAGCAGGAATTGCCGACAAACGATGGACTACCAAAAGAAAAAAAGAGCTTATAAATAGTAGAGTTCAATCTGCCAACTTACTATTTCAAAAAGTACAAGAATTACAAATTCCATTAAAAGGGTTTATTTCCGCATCCGGAATTGGGTATTACGGTGCTAAGACTTCAGACAAAATTTTTACAGAAGAAGATCGTCCAGAAAATGATTTTATTTCTAACATTTGCGTCCAATGGGAAAATGCTGCTTTACAATTTCAAAAAATTGATGTTCCTGTTACTATTCTCCGTACTGGGGTAGTTTTAACCAAAACAGGTGGAGCACTGACTAAAATGAATACTCCCCTCTTTTTATCTGCCTTAGGTAATGGACAACAATACGTTCCTTGGATTCATATCAAAGATCTGTGTAATTTATATCTTGAAACTGTACATAATACAAACTTTAAAGGGATATTCAATGCTGTAGCACCCCAGCACCAAACTAATGAAAGCTTTACAAATACATTGGGCAAAACCATTCAAAAAGCAGTATTTCCAATCAATGCTCCTTCTTTTGTTTTAAAAACTGCCTTAGGAGAAATGGCTTATATACTATTAAAAGGAAGTAGAGTTTCTGCTGATAAAACATCTAAATTGTATAATTATATTTTTGCAGATTTAACAGCAGCCTTAAACAATCTCTACAATGAATAACAAGCTCGTTAACCCTGTTTGGTCTTCGTTAGAAGAGACCCATAAAAAGTTTTCTATTCAATACGATGAAGTTACTTTTTATCAGCCTACTATTTGTCCATTTGGTGCATTCACCAATACCAAGAAAACTGAACATGCTTTAAATGAATATTCAAAACTAACAGATTCATTTTTTCTAGTTTCAGAAAGTAAAACTCCTACATATGATACTTCAAAAATCATATTAGATAAAAAAATCGAAGGAGTTCAAATGGTTTTAGAGAATATACAAGAA
Organism: uncultured Tenacibaculum sp.; assembly: GCF_947498805.1. Classification (GTDB taxonomy): domain Bacteria; phylum Bacteroidota; class Bacteroidia; order Flavobacteriales; family Flavobacteriaceae; genus Polaribacter. The sequence goes on from NZ_CANMLT010000002.1 coordinate 496,106, forward strand.
GTTACTATAACAGAAGAAATTGTTCCTTTAACTGAAAAAAATGTGGATGAAATCTATAACCTGATTTGGTTAGTAATGCCAGGGTACTATAAAAAAAGAACGTTTGATATGGGAAAATACTTTGGAATTTTTAAAAATGAACAATTAGTAGCCATAGCAGGCCAACGTATGCAAACAAATGATTTTATAGAAGTAAGTGGTGTGGTTACACATCCTGATTTTACTAAAAGAGGATTTGCTAAACAACTAACCCAACATGTTACAAAAGATATTATAGAAGACGGAAAACATCCTATTTTACACACCACTAAAGGAAATCCAGCTATTAAACTTTATGAAAAACTAGGATACCAACTCACAAGAGATATGAATTGGTGGTACTTCACCAAAAAATAAAAGCTCAGAATTTCTTCTGAGCTTTTTTATATTTCCGTTTTACGAATTATATTTTGGTGGTAGTCATAGTCAATACCTGCTTCATCTTTTGCCCCATTATATCCATGTTCATGTCAATAGTTAAGTTTGAAACATTTCCAGTTTTTCTCTCTATGTAGGCAGTTCCTGTTAATGTTCCCGCACCAACTTCAGAAATAGTTCCTGATATACCAATAGTTACTTTATCATTATCAATAGCAGTAATTTTGTACTCATAGTTCATTTTTACTCCCTCACCAGTTGTTTTAGATTCTTTCCAAGCTGTACCTACTTCAACCGCTTCTTTTGGATACATAATACCGTTTGAATTCTCCTTAAAAGCATCAGCGCTTGCAGTACCTGAAATTACCTTTGTTTCTTTAACCTCTCCCAATTTATCATAAGTAAACCCCATTACCGATTCTAAAAGAGGCTTCATCTTTACATGTGCTCCTTTTGCAAATGGGTTCATATCCTCTTCTTTTACATTTGAATCATACTTTATCGTCTTCCCTTGGGCCATCATATCAATTGTAGCATGTGTAAACTTCATCTCAGTACTATAATAATCATTTTCAAATCCTGTAACCTTCATACTCATATCCATATTGATATCTAAATCCATCATTCCAATCATGTTCTGCTTCATGTTCATTTTTACTAAATAAACATCTCCTTACTCATAGTTCAAACGAAGTAAAGCTTTTTCTTGTGCTATTCCCACAGCAGAAATGGCCAACAATAAAAATAGTACTATTTTTTTCATGTTTTTTTTTTTTAATTAGCTGGCAATATACACAAATATCCCTCCCTCTCATGGAAGCAACTAGTTACATATAGATAATTTATTTGGCTATTTTTTAACACTCCCTTAAAAAAAGAGTGTTAAAATTGAAAAATTATCAAATAAACTTTGATTCTATATTTTTTTTAGTCACATTTGATATTCCTTAAAAACCTTAGAATTCAAAAATGAACAACTTACAATCAGCTATACAATTCAATAAAAACAAACTCAGTAATACAACACTTCTTGATCTCTACAAAAAGATGTTATTACCAAGGATGATTGAAGAAAAAATGTTAATTCTTCTTCGACAAGGTAAAATATCTAAATGGTTTAGTGGTATTGGACAAGAAGCTATTTCTGTTGGAGTTACTTCTGTTTTATCAAAAGAGGAATACATTCTACCGATGCATAGAAACTTAGGAGTTTTTACCTCAAGGGAAATTCCATTACATCGTCTTTTTTCTCAATGGCAAGGAAAAGCCAATGGTTTTACAAAAGGAAGAGATCGAAGTTTTCACTTTGGTACTCAAGACTACAAAGTAATAGGAATGATTTCTCATTTAGGACCTCAATTAGGAATTGCTGATGGAATTGCCTTAGCTAACAAATTAAAAGAGAACAATCAAGTTTGTGCCGTTTTTACAGGAGATGGTGGTACTAGTGAGGGTGATTTTCATGAAGCTTTAAATGTTGCTTCTGTATGGAGTTTACCTGTATTATTTTGTATTGAAAATAATGGATACGGTCTTTCTACTCCTACTTCTGAACAGTACAATTGTGAACATTTAGCTGATAGAGGAAAAGGATATGGTATGGAGTCTCACATTATTGATGGGAATAATATCTTAGAAGTTTATACTAAAGTATCAGAACTAGCAGAAAGTGTTAGACAAAATCCAAGACCCGTTTTAATTGAATTCAAAACTTTTAGAATGCGTGGTCATGAAGAAGCAAGTGGTACAAAATATGTTCCACAAGAGTTAATGGATTATTGGGCTGTAAAAGATCCTCTAAACAATTTTAGAGACTTTTTAATTTCTGAAAATATCTTAACCAATGAAGAAGATGAAAACTTTAGAAATGAATTTAAAAACTTGATTCAAGATAATCTGAACATTGCTTTTGAAGAACCAACCATTACTTCAACAATTACAAAGGAATTGTCCGATGTATATAAAGCTTATGAACCTATTAATATACCGGCAAATCAAGAAACTAAAAACATTCGCTTAATAGATGCTATTTCAGACGGTTTAAGACAAGCAATGGAAAAAGATGACTCTATTGTTGTTATGGGTCAAGATGTTGCTGAATATGGTGGTGTATTTAAAATTACAGAAGGTTTTGTAGAAGCATTTGGAAAAGAGCGTGTTCGTAATACTCCTATTTGCGAATCTGCCATTGTTTCTGCAGCTTATGGTTTATCTTTAAACGGTATGAAAGCTGTTATGGAAATGCAATTTGGAGATTTTGTTTCTACAGGGTTTAATCCAATTGTGAACTTGTTAGCAAAATCACATTACCGTTGGGGACAAAAAGCTGATGTAGTAGTAAGAATGCCTTGTGGTGCAGGAGTTGGCGCTGGACCTTTTCACTCACAAACCAATGAAGCTTGGTTTACCAAGACTCCCGGACTTAAAGTAATATATCCAGCATTTCCTTATGATGCTAAAGGTTTATTAACCGCTGCCATAAATGATCCTAATCCTGTACTGTTTTTTGAGCATAAAGCGTTGTATAGAAGTACTTATCAAGATGTACCTACCGATTATTATACTTTACCAATAGGAAAGGCTTCTCTTTTAAAAGAGGGTAATGATGTTACTATTATTGGATTCGGAGCTGCTGTTCATTGGGCTTTAGATACCTTAAAAGAACATCAAGATATTTCAGCAGATTTGATTGATCTAAGATCTTTACATCCTTTAGATACAGATGCAATATATCAATCAGTAAAGAAAACCGGAAAAGTGATTATTGTACAAGAAGATTCTTTATTTGGAAGTGTATCTAGTGATATTTCTTCCCTAATTATGGAAAATTGTTTTGAGTATTTAGACGCTCCTGTAAAAAGAGTAGCGAGTCTTGAAACTCCTATTCCTTTTGCTGGAAACCTAGAGAAAGAATACTTACCTAAAGAACGATTTAAAGAGGAGTTATTAAATTTAATAGCTTACTAAAAATAAAAAAGCTCACTTTGTAAAGTGAGCTTTTTTATTTGATATATCTTCAGTTTAAAAATCTTGATTTACATCCCAAGATTCTAAAATTTCTTTAAACGTTTTAATAAACATACCTCCAAGAGCTCCGTTTACTACTCTGTGATCATAAGAATGAGATACAAACATTTTGCTTCTAATTCCAATGAAATCACCTTCAGGAGTTTCAATAACAGATGGCATTTTTCTAATAGCTCCCAAAGCTAAAATTGCTACTTGAGGTTGGTTGATAATTGGAGTTCCCATTACAGATCCAAAACTACCAACGTTGGTAACTGTGTAAGTACCACCTTGAATTTCATCTGGCTTTAATTGATTTGCTCTTGCTCTATTTGCTAAATCATTTACCTTCTTAGTCATTCCAACCAAGTTTAACTGATCTGCATTTTTAATTACTGGTACAATTAAGTTTCCATCAGGTAAAGCTGCTGCCATTCCTAAATTGATATTTCCTCTCTTGATAATCTTGTCACCATCTACAGAAATATTAATCAATGGGAATTTCTTAATAGTTTGGGCTACTGCTTGCATTAAGATTGGAGTAAAAGTTAACTTCTCTCCTTCTCTTTTTAAATAAGCATCTTTTACCTTATTTCTCCACTTAACAATATTAGTTACATCAATTTCTATGAATGATTGTACATGCGCAGATGTTTGTACAGAATCTACCATGTGCTTAGAAATCAATTTACCCATACGAGTCATTTCTATAATTTCATCTTCTCCACTCATAGTGATAGGAGTTGAAACTTTAGCTGGAGCTTGTTTTACAGGAGCCGCTACAACAGGTTTTACTGCTGGTTTCGGTTGACTTCCTCTATTTTCTATATAAGTTAAAATATCATTCTTAGTAACTCTTCCATCCTTTCCAGTTCCTGAAATAGTTTCTAATTCTGATAATGAAATACCTTCTGTTTGTGCTATACTTTTTACTAAAGGAGAATAAAAACGATCACTTGAAGAAGTATCTATTGTAGTAGCTACCATTTCTTTAGCATCTTCTACTGTTTTTTCAATTTGAGCTACTTCTTTTGGTGCTTCTTGTTTTGGGGCTGCTACAGTTTCTACTACTGCTCCCCCTTCCGTTTCTATAATTGCAATTGTTTCTCCAACTTGAACAACTGTGTCTTTATCAAATAAAATCTCAACTAGGGTTCCTTCTACTTCACTAGGTACTTCGCTATCAACCTTATCAGTTGCTACTTCTACTACCGTGTCGTCAATATCAATAGTGTCACCTACTTCTTTAACCCATGAAGTAATTGTTGCTTCTGCAACACTTTCACCCATTTTAGGCAATTTTAATTCAAATCTAGCCATTGTTTGTTTTTTTATTTGATTGCGAAAATACTAAAATTACCCCAATTTTTCCAATTTTTATTATTGAATTATTAAAATGAATTGGCTTATATTTTGAATTATACATAAAAAGTGAAGCCAAAAATCAACTTTTACATTATTATTCGTTGATTTTCAGCTTATAAATTGCGTTTTTAACAATTATTTGATTTTACTAGTTTTCAGAATTCCTTTTTACTTTTTCTAAATTTCTTATTGCTCGTGTTAACTCTTCTTTAGCTCTATCTACTCTTATTTGAGCGTTAGACACTGATTTAGAAGCATTTCCAAATATATGTTTTCTGTGTGATGAGATATAATTTTTTAGTTCATCACCTAAATGTTTGATCTTTTTACTAAAGCTATATGACACTTCGTCTTTTTCCAAAACCATTTTTAAAGTGCTATTGGTTAACTTACAATAAAACACTGTTTCTCCCTGCTTTATTTTTTTCCATACATAGGTACTTCCACTTCTTTTTACAGTAACATCATCTAAAGCATCTTCCAAGATTTCTAAAACACCTTCTTTTTTTGAAGATTCATGTTTCGATAAAAATTTATACGTATCATTTGAATTAGATACACTCGTTGAATTACTAATTGTAGTGGTTACGTCAGTATGCGTATTATTAGGAGGAGTTGGAGTTTCTGGTACTTGTGCGTTTAACAACGTTGGTATAAGGCACACTGCTACTTTAAATAGAATAAATTGAATTGCTTTCATAATGCTATGGTTTTAAATTTTAATACTTCAAAACTATAGGTCATATCTACTGAAAACAAAAGAATCATTCCTGTTAACCCTTCATTAACTCAACTTTAAAAACCTATTAACCTATCTTAAATTCCAAACCTATTCCTCGAGAACTTTTAATAGATATTTCAGCATCTTTTTTAAAATACTTTCTTAGGCGACTGATAAATACATCCATACTTCTCCCAGAAAAATAATCATCGTTTCCCCAGACCTTTTTCAAAATCTCCTCTCTTTTTAATAGTTGATTTTTATGATTAAAAAGAAACAATATCAATTCTCCTTCTTTTTCCGTAAGCTGTTTTTCCAATTCATCATTAAACTTTAGCTCTAATCTACGAGGGTTAAAGGTATATTGTCCAATCCTTACAAGATTCTCCTCTAGTCTTTCACTAAGAAAAGTATTGGCTCTTTTTAAAATGTTTCGCAATCTTAAAACCAACTCATCTGCTTCAAATGGTTTTACAATATAATCATCGGCTCCAAGTTTCAACCCCTTTATCTTATCCTCTTTCATTTTACGTGCTGTTAAAAACACAAATGGAATTTCGGGTTTTATATCTACTATATTCTCAGCCAGGGAAAACCCATCCATTTTAGGCATCATTACGTCCAATACACATATATGAAAATCTATTTTTTCAAACAATTCTAGTGCTTCTACTCCATCTTTTGCCCAGGTTACCTTATATCCAGAAATTTCTAAATATTGTTTTAAAATATTTCCAAAATCTGGATCATCCTCTGCTAATAAAATATGATTGACATTCATTTATATCTTTGGTATTTTAACTTTAAATATAGCACCTTTGTTTTCTCTACTTTCTATAGTAATATCTCCTTCGTGTGCTTTTATTACTTGATTGCTATAATATAATCCTAAGCCTAATCCTTTTACATTATGTACTTCTTTAGTAGGTACTCTATAAAATTTGTCAAATAGATATGCCTGTTGATTTTTTGATATTCCAATACCATTATCTTTAATGCTTATTTCAATATGGGTCGTAGTATTATATAGGCTAACATGTACCTCAGTTGCTCCATACTTCACCGCATTTTCCAACATGTTTAGCAAAGCTGTTGTTACATAAAATTTGTCGACAAAAACTTCTATATCATCCTTTAAAAAGCTTCTTTTTACAATAATATCCTTTTCTTCAATGGAAAGACAAAAATCATTTAGAAGCGCTTGCATAAACTCATTTAAGAATACGCTCTCTTTTTGCAAAGTAATTTCTTTGTAGCCTAAACTATTATCCAATACTTGATCGATTAATTTTTGCAGTCTTATATTTTGTCGTTCAACCGTATGTATTGTATTATCTAGTAATTCTCGGTGGCTTTTTACTTCATCCTTTTTCAACATTTTTGTAGCAAGTGATAATGTTGCTAAAGGCGTTTTTAACTCATGGGTTATGTTATTGATAAAGTCGGTTTTTATATCTGATATTCTCTTTTGAGTAATTAAATTTTTGACGGAATAATACAGCAGGCCGAAAACAAATAAAAAGACAATAAAAGAGAGTACTAATAGGCCTTTCATCTGATTAAATACAATCGTATTCCATTGGTCAATATTGATATAATCTTGAGTTTCAAAATACAACTGATAAAAACTACGTTTTACTTTGCCTCCAATTTTTTTAGTAAAAGAACGTTCTGTATGCCAAACAGAATTACTTATTTGCAAGTCTCTCTGTTCTTTAAAATCAGATCCCAATAATTTAAATACGGGTTTGTTTTCCCCTTTAAATATCGTATCTATTTGTATACTGTCAATAAGAATAATATTGGTTACTTTTTTATGGAATTGTAATCCATAGCCAAGTTTTTTTGTTTTAAGTTCCTTCTCATACTCTTTTATAAAATCATCATTTAAAGAATCTGTAATTGTTCTTAATCGTGTTAAGACTTTTTTTTTGGAAATCGTTTTAAGACTATACTTATCAAGTGTTTTTATAAAAGTTCTCTGCCATGCTTCATTTATTGAATCAATTTCTGGTGTATAATCATCAATTCTAGAAACTTCTTGATTTGCCTTATTTACAAACGACTCCTTTTTTAACATATAGGTGTTCTTTATTAAATAACCTTGAACAACAGACAATGCTAAAAGCCCCAATATAGAGGCAATGATTAACAAGTTATTTTTTTGAGTCATAATACTTCAAAAATAAGAGAAGTTTTAAATAGATAGCCTTAAGTCTTCTTCATTAACATTGTATTAACCTAAAATAAAAAAGGTAAGATTTCTACATCTTACCTCTATATTTTTAAACCCAACTTTTAGGTTTTGCTAACACTTCTAATAGCTTTTCTTCCTCACTTCCTTGTGCTGGGTGGTGATTGTATTTCCATTGCACTGTTGGAGGTAAACTCATTAATATACTTTCAATTCGTCCATTAGTTTTTAATCCAAATAATGTTCCTCTATCATGCACTAAATTAAACTCCACATAACGCCCTCTACGTACTTCTTGCCAATCTTTATGCGCTTGGGTATAATCTATTTCTTTTCTTCTCTCAACAATTGGTACATAGGAGTTTAAAAAGCTATTTCCTACTTCTGTTACAAAATCATATCTATTTTGCATAGTAAACTCTTCCGTTTCTTTTAAGTAGTCAAAAAACAATCCTCCTAAACCACGTGCTTCATTTCTATGTGCATTCCAGAAATAAGAATCACAAGTTTCTTTAAATTTTGGATAAAAATCAGCATGATGCTTGTCACAAGCTTCTTTACAAACTGTATGAAAATGAACAGCATCTTCTTCAAATAAATAGTAAGGAGTTAAATCTTGACCCCCACCAAACCATTGGGTAACAATATTCCCATCTTGATCATACATTTCAAAATAACGCCAATTAGCATGCACTGTAGGAACAAAAGGGTTTTTAGGATGAATTACCAAACTTAATCCACAAGCAAAAAAATCTCCACTCTCTACTCCAAATTGCTTTCTTAAAACTTCTGGCAATTCTCCATGCACTGCAGAAATATTTACACCTCCTTTTTCAAAAATGTTTCCATTTTCAATAACACGTGTTCTTCCGCCTCCACCTTCAGCTCTTTCCCATAAATCCTCTTGAAACTTGGCTTTTCCATCTACAACTTCTAATTTAGAAGTAATGGTATCTTGCAAGTTTTGTATATAGCTATAAAATTGTTCTTTCATCTAATCTCAATTGAATTGCAAAAGTAACTATTCTTCTATTTTATTTTGCTGAATCTTTTTAATAGTTTCAGTAGTTGCTGCAGTTACCGAAAGTGGTAAGACTAATATTACTCCTAATACGGGAATTAATAAGAACAACATAAAAACCATTCCGTTACCAATAGCTAGTCCTTTGTTTCTTTTAACAAAAAGAATACTCTCTTTATATTTAAAATGTCTTTCTAAGGTATAGTCCATATTACCAAAACCAGCATAATATGCTTGCGTTAAGAATAGTAAAATGGTGGATAGTATTCCTATGACCGGGATAAGTCCTAAAAGTAAAATAAGAACGGTTAAGAATAGTTCTCTAATTAGGTTTCTAACATTAATACGAATACCTCTTATTAATTGTTCTTGAAAGGTTGTTTCTCTGTGTTTATGATCTTCTCCTCTATAATAATCTTCTATCTTTTCTGACACAGGACTCATAAATGGAGCAGATAATGCCATTACAATATGTTTGTACAGCACCAATCCGACGGCTAATATTAACAAAGCACTAATGAATGTGCTTATTACTTCAAATGTTTCTTTTCCAAATTCCCATTTCCAAAAATTAGCGATATAATGCCCAATATTATCGGACAGTCCGTATGCTGAAATACCAATAACAATAGCGGTAACTACACTAATTAAAATAGGAATGGTAAAGTATTTCCATAGCTTTAATTTGGATATTAATTGTAATGCACCAACATAAGCTTTCACACCTTGAATTATATTCTTAATCATATTATTTTCTTTTTAAACATAAAAAAACCTCTTTCTAGTTAGAAAGAGGTAATTTAAATATTTTTAAAATCTTAATTTAATATTGGCGCTAAAAATTCTTCGAAATTTTTAATGTTAATTTCGTTTACTTGATCCCATCCAACTTCTTTTGTTGGTGTAGCAGCTCCTCTTTTTACATTTACAAATTTCTTTGTTTTATCGATAAGGTAAGCTGTTGGGTAATCTAGCTTATGTACAAAACCACTAATATCTAAGTAGTCTTTCTTTACTTTATCACCTTCTCTTGCTGGAATGATAAACACATTTTTGTTTAATTTATCAACCATTCTTTTAGCTTTCGCTTCACTATCCCAAAGTATCATAACAAATTGAAGTTTGTCTCCATACTTCTCTACCATTTTGTTAATGGCTGGAATATCTCCATGACAAGGAGCAGACCAAGAAGCACCAGCTATAATCACCATTGGCTTTTTAATTTTACTTGTACTTAATGTTTTTCCATCAATAGAAGTAAAATCATAATCTAATAAATATGATCCTTTGATACAGTTATCAATCATACTTTCTGCACTTTCTTCAGTGCAATTGTTTACTGCAAAGTTGTAATACACTTTTTCCTGAGCGAAAAAATTAGTTGCTATTAAACAGGTAAGTAATAATACTATTTTCTTCATAATTAATTATTTAGGGGATAAAAAAATTAACCTTTATATTCTTTTACTGCATCGACAAAAGCCTTTGCATGGTCTAGAGGGATATTAGGTAAAATTCCGTGCCCCAAGTTAACAATATATTTGTCTTTACCAAACTCATTTATCATTTGGTTTACCATTTTTTTAATTTCAGCTGGCGGTGATAACAATCTCGAAGGGTCAAAATTACCTTGTAAAGTAATATTTCCTCCTGATAAATAACGAGCATTTCTAGCTGAACATGTCCAATCTACACCTAGTGCAGAAGCATTTGATTTAGACATTTCATTTAGAGCAAACCAACACCCTTTTCCAAATGCTATAACTGGGGCATCGTCTTTTAATGCTTCTATTATTTGATTGATGTATTGCCATGAAAATTCTTGATAGTCTACTGGAGATAACATTCCTCCCCATGAATCAAAAACCTGAACAGCATTTACACCTGCTTCAACCTTTGCTTTTAAATAAGCAATTGTGGTATCTGTTATCTTCTGAAGCAATTCGTGTGCCAAAATTGGTTGACTAAAGCAAAATTCTTTTGCTTTATCAAAGTTTTTAGATCCTTGCCCTTGCACCATATAACATAAAATAGTCCATGGAGACCCTGCAAAACCTATCAATGGGATTTCATCATTCAATTTTTCTTTGGTTGCTTTAATAGCATCCATTACATACCCTAATTCTTCATGAACATCTGGAATAATTACATTATCCAAACTCTTTCTATCACGAATCGGATTTGGTAAATATGGTCCGAAATTAGGTTTCATTTCTACCTCAACATTCATTGCTTGAGGTACTACTAAAATATCTGAAAATAAAATAGCAGCATCCATTCCATATCTACGAATAGGTTGTACGGTAATTTCTGATGCTAATTCTGGAGTACGACAACGTGTAAAGAAATCATACTTTTTTCTGATTTCCATAAATTCTGGTAAATAACGTCCAGCTTGACGCATCATCCACACAGGAGGTCTGTCTACAGTTTCTCCCTTTAAGGCTCTTAAGAATAAATCGTTTTTTATCATATTTATCTTTCTACAAAGATGATCTCTTTGTTTGTTTTTTTAATTTGTACAATGTTTATTGGTTGTGTTATTGCCATAGTAACCATATCTGTTGGTTTTGGTCCTGTATGTAATACAACTACATTCAATTTCTCTTTTTCATCTTTCAATTCTGTAATTTTAATTCCATATCCTCCAGAGTTTCTCACTTCATCTACCGCCACTAAGACCATAACTTTATCAAAATCTATTACTGAATCGAAACTTGTAGAAACTTTATTTGTTATATCTAATTTATTTAAAAAGTCTTTCCATTGTTTTTCTGAAGAAATAACAAAGTTCTCTTTTTGAAAACCTTCTTCTCCAGCTCCTAATAGGCTTCCTTCAAATAAAGAGACTATTTCATTAGGTTCTTGACTTTGATTCATGTTCTTATTTGGACATGAAGTTAACAATAAACTACATAAAATACTAAATATAAGCTTCATACAATTATATTTTACATTTTTGAAACTGCTTCCATTCCTTTATCAATCGCTTTGGCAATCTTTTGAATATCTTTCTCAGACAAAGCTGATGATAAGAACCACGCTTCAAATTGCGATGGAGGTAAAAACACTCCGTTATGCATCATTGCCCAGAAAAACGTTGCGAACTTTTTAGTATCAGAAGTTTGCGCTTCTGTAAAGTTTGTTACTGTTTTATTGCTAAAGAAAGGATTAATCATTGATCCAAATCTGTTTACAGTAATCTCTACGTCGTATTTCTTAGCCGATTCTAACAAGAATACCTCAATTATTTGTGCAATCTCATTAAACTTCTCGTATGGATTTTGTTTTTTCAATTCTGTTAAGGTAGCAATACCTCCAGCCATTGCTATTGGGTTACCCGATAATGTACCAGCTTGATACATTCCTCCTAACGGTGCCACCATTTCCATAATTTCATTACGAGCTCCATACGCTCCTACAGGAAATCCTCCTCCTATTACTTTACCTAAACAAGTAATGTCTGCTTCTACATCAAATAATTCTTGAGCTCCTCCGAATTTAGATCTAAACCCTGTCATTACCTCATCAATTATTAATAAGGCTCCTTTCGAGTTTACATACTCTTTTAATTCTTTTAAAAAGTTATTTTGTGGAGTTACTACTCCCATATTCCCCGCTACTGGTTCTAAAATAACCCCTGCAATATCATCATGTGCTTCGAAATGTGCTTTTACACTTTCTAAGTCATTGTAATTTGCAATTAAAGTGTTTTTTACTGCTCCTTCTGGAACTCCTTTAGACCCCGGTAAACTTAAGGTTGCTAATCCTGAACCCGCTGCTACTAATAAAGCATCTTGATGACCGTGGTAACAACCAGAGAATTTTATAATTTTATCTTTTCCTGTAAATGCACGTGCTAAACGAATTCCACTTAATACAGCTTCGGTTCCAGAATTTACAAAACGAACTTTATCCATTCCTGGAAAAGCATCACAAACAATTTTTGCTAATTTGATTTCATTTTTGGTAGAAGCTCCAAAAGAATATCCATTCTTTAAAGCTTTGGTTATTGCCTTTTGTACTTTTTTATGACGGTGTCCTAAAATCATTGGTCCGTATGATAATACTAAGTCAACATATGAATTACCATCAACGTCGGTAATTTTACTTCCTTTAGCTTTTTTAATGAATAAAGGATTTCCTCCTACAGAAGCAAATGCACGTACTGGTGAATTTACCGCTCCTACTAAGTTTACCAATCCTTGTTGATATAATTCTTGTGATTTTTTGAAGTTCATTATACTCTGTTACCTTAATTAATATTGTAGTGGAATTTATTATTTTAAATTTTCAAAAAAACTTAAATACTCGTGAATCTTTTCATCACTTACTTTCCAGTTTTCACCTTTACTCTCTCTCAATAAAATTATTCCTGCCAACTCAACTGCACTATTTGCTATTATTTCCAAATTATCTTTCCTTGCTATAACTCGATGATTTTTCAGTTCAAGCTTATAACCTTTCTCCAAAAGGAGATGATAAATAGGAGGTTCTATATTTCCAGCTGCAGCAATTCTTTCCACTCTATTATTTTCTATTTAAAACCCTTGCTGCTTCTTTAGCAAAGTAAGTAATGATAATATCGGCTCCTGCTCTTTTCATAGATAGTAAGCTTTCCATCATTACACGTTCTCCGTCAATCCATCCTTTTTCCGCGGCAGCTTTTACCATCGCATATTCTCCACTTACATTATAACATGCAATTGGTCGGTCAAAGTTCTCTTTTAAGTCTCTAATAATATCTAAATATGATAAAGCTGGCTTTACCATTAAAATATCTGCTCCTTCCTCATCATCAAAAGTAGCTTCACGTAAACCTTCATCTCTATTTGCCGGATCCATTTGATAAGTTCTTCTATCACCAAAACTTGGTGCAGAATCTGCTGCATCTCTAAACGGACCATAAAATGCCGAAGCATACTTTACAGAATATCCCATAATTGGTAAATTTGGATACCCTGCTTGATCTAAGCTCTCACGAATCATGGCTATGGTTCCATCCATCATTCCTGAAGGGGCTACCATATCTACTCCTGCTTTTGCATGAGAAATTACTTGCTTCGCTAAATTCACTAATGTAGCATCGTTATCAACATCATTATTACACAACACTCCGCAATGCCCATGAGAGGTATATTCACAAAAACATACATCTGTTATTACATACAAACTCGGATAGTTCTTCTTAATATAACGAACTGCTTGCTGCATAATTCCGTTATCATTCCATGTTTCTGTTCCTACTTCATCTTTCTCAGTTGGAATACCAAATAAAATAACAGCTGGTATGTTTAAAGCCACTACTTCATCTAATTCTTTAGAAATAGTATCTAAAGACCAACGTTTGATTCCTGGCATAGAAACAATTTCTTTTTCTATACCTTCTCCTTCTTCAATAAATAACGGATATATAAAATCGTTCACCGATAATTGGTTTTCTCTTACCAACCTTCGGATTCCTTCTGTTTTTCTAAGTCTACGTGTTCTAAACATATAACTTCATTTGTCAGGTCGAGCGCAGTCGAGACCTTATTTACAAACCTCTCGACTGCGCTCGAGGTGACATATTTTATTTTTTTACAAAATGTAAATTCACCATTTCAATCACACTTTCTACAGTTGGTACATTTGCTACCTGCACATTTTCAAAATGCTTACGTGCTTCTTTTGCTGTACTCTCTCCTATACAAAATGCTATTTTATCTGTTGAATTTTGCTGCATATAGCTTTCTACAGTAGATGGGCTATAAAACAATACTCCATCTACTTTTGCATCTACTTTAGCAGGACTATACATAGTCTTGTAAGCTTCTACCTCATTAACAGTAATTCCGTTTTCCGTTAATACTTTTGGTAAAGTATCTAAACGTAAATCACTACAGAAATAAGTTACTTCTTGTCCTTTTATTTCTTTTGAAAGGTATTCTGCCAATTTCTGAGCATTTCTCTCTGACTTTACTACCTTTCCTATCTTTTGTTCAATTAACTTCTTGGTTCTTCTTCCAACACAATAAATATTCTTGAACTGTAATTCTTCAGCCGGATAGTTATGTAATACCGCTTCTACTCCATTTTTACTGGTAAGAATTACATTTTCTATTTCTTGCTTTACTACCTTCGCTGCAATTCTATTAAAACGGATTTTAATAAAATCACTATCTTCTACTTTCATCGTAGTTGGTAATAACTTCTTTTGAGTTTCAGATAATTTCTTTGTTGAGTAAATAGAAAATTCTTTTTCTATTCCTTGATCTTCCATCATCATCAACTTTCCTCCTCTATCAATTATGTAGTTTGCCGCATCTTTTGCGATGTACTTATGAGGGCCTATTTTTGATGATTTCTGAACTTCTATTTTCTTGCTTCCATCTCTTGTTAAGAGTACTCCTTTGAAATGTACTTTCTTCTCTACTTCATCAATTCTAGCAAAAGCTCCAATTGGTGCAGTACATCCCCCTTCTAAACGATTTAAGAACTCTCGTTCTATATCTGTACAAAGTTTCGTGTCTCTATCGTTAATTTGTTCACAAGCATCTATAGCATAAGTATCTTCTTCTAAAGCCGTGATCATAATTGCTCCTTGTGCAGGTGCTGGAATCATCCAAGATAGATTAATTGCTCCTTTAGGTCTTTTTCCAATACGTTCTAATCCTGCTGCTGCAAAAATAGCTCCGTTCCATTCATTTGCATCTAACTTCTCTAAACGTGTATTTACGTTTCCTCTTAAGTCTTCTACACTATGAGACGGATAACGGTTTAACCATTGTGCCTTTCTTCGTAAGCTTCCTGTAGCAATGACTCCATTAGGCTGCGCCATAAACTCTTCGTTATCTTTTAAAACTAAGATATCGTTATGATTGGCTCTCTTTAAAACTGCTGCCTGTATGATTCCTGTAGGCAATACTGTAGGAACATCTTTCATAGAATGTACAGCAATATCAATATCGCCATTTAACATTGCTATGTCTAAGTTCTTGGTAAAAATTCCAGTAATTCCTAATTCATACAAGGGCTTATCTAAGATAATGTCTCCTGTAGATTTAATCGGTACTATTTCTGTTAAGTAGCCTAATTCTTCAAGTTCTTTACGTACTTTATTGGCTTGCCATAAGGCTAACTCGCTATCACGAGTTCCTATTCTAATTATCTTCTGCATCGATAGATTGTAACGTAGTTCCAAACACTTTAGACATTACTTCAATACTTTGAGGTACCGATGTTTTTTCGTCTTTTAAGTGCTTAACAAATTGTGTAGTGATTTTTTGAATTATTCTTGACGTGATTGCTTCTGCTTGCATCTCATCAAAATTTTCAATTTTCTTCTTGTGGAAGTTTATTTCGTCTTTCTGAATAGTTTGCAACGATTGTTTTAAGGCATTAATTGCTGGTACAAATCGTCTATGGTTTAACCATTCATTAAATTCTGCTTTGTGTTCTTCTATAATTCCTTCTGCAACCGGAATTTCTTGTTGGCGAACCGCTAAAGTTTCATCTGTAATTTTAGAAAGCTCATCTACATTTACCAAAGTAACATTAGATAGTTCTTTTACATCATGAGATACATTAGCTGGCATCGATAAATCTAACACCAATAATTTTTTGGTTGTTAAAACATGTTCTTTTGTAACGGTAGGAAGTTCTGCCCCCGTAGAAACAATTAACACATCTGCATTGGCTATTTCTTTATTTAAGTTCTCAAACTTAGCTTTTCTAATAGCTGGGTTCTCCTTAACAAATGCATCTACCTTCTCCTCTGTTCTATTAATTAAACAAACCGATTTGTTCTTGGTATACTCGGCAAGGTTTAAACAAGTATGTTTCCCCATTTTTCCTAAACCGAATACTAAAATGTTTTTTGAATTATAATCTGGTAAGTTTTTGATAATGTATTGAACAGCGGCATAGGATACAGAAGTTGTTCCTGAGCTCAATTTGGTTTCATTCTTCACACGCTTACTAGCTTGCATTACACAATTTAGTAATCGTTCTAAATATCCATTGGTAGTTCCAAACTCTTTTGCTTGTTTAAATGCTTGACGTAACTGCCCAACAATTTCATAGTCTCCTAAAATCTGACTATCCAAACCAGTTCCCATTCTAAATAAATGTTGAATTGCATCTTGGTTCTTGTTTACATAAGAAACTTTGGCGAATTCCTCTACCGAACCATTCGAGTGCTTACACAACAAACCAATTATTTGAAATGGATGCTCAGCAAATCCAGTAATCTCTGTTCTATTACAAGTAGATAAGACAAAGATCTCACCTAATCCAATAGCTTTTGCTTCTGCTAATAAGTTTAATTGATTCTCTTTAGATAGCGAAAACTTACCGCGAGTATGCGCATCAGCTTTCACATAACTAACACCTATGTTGTAAAAATTTGTGGATTTATTCTCTGTTTGCATTCAATCTACTTCCTAAAAACGGTCAAAAATATAAAGATTCATTAAAAAAAAGTATCGCTAAAAGTACTTTTAATGTCGTTTCCCGTTTTTTAGTCGTTATTTAAATAAAAAACGTACAAAAAAGTGTAGATTTGCAGTAAAATAAGGCAATTGGAATGATTTTATTTATAATCATTCTAAATAAATTAAATTAAAAACTTTTTTTGATCTATGTCAAAAAACATCGCTAAAAGTACTTTTGAAGAAATCGACCTAGAAAATGGTTTTCGCGTTTTGTATTTTCAAAACGAAAGTGGTGAAATTCAACGATTTGAACGAGATATAGATAACACTTTTATTCAGTTACATTTCTGTATAAAAGGAAAATCATCCTTTCTTTTTAACAACGGAAATTACACTTTTGATGTATTAGATAAGCATTCTATTCTGTTGTATAATCCACAGCAAAAACTTCCAATTAATTTAGAGTTACAACCAAAAACACAAATTGTTTCTTTGGTGATCTCCATTAAGAAGTTTCATTCTCTTTTTTCTAACGAGGCAGCTTTTATTCCTTTTTTAAGTGAAGAGAACAGAAATAGAAAGTATTACGATGATTCAACCATTAAGCCAACAGAATTAGTTGTTTTACAACAATTAATCAATGCCAATATTAATAGCTCTTTAAAACACCTCTATGTTAAAGGAAAAATTTATGAGTTGTTAAGCTTGTATTTCCAAAAAGATGAAATGTACGAAGGGGAATACTGTCCTTTTTTAGTAGATGAACGTGATGTTTTAAAAATTAGAAAAGCAAAGGATATCATTATATCTAAAATGACCGAACCTCCTACCCTACAAGAATTAGCCAATGAAGTTGGATTAAACTTAAAAAAGCTAAAAGAAGGGTTTAAACAAATTTATGGAGATACGGTATATAGCTTTTTATTTGATTATAAAATGGAACATGCTCGAAAATTATTGGAGAGCAATCAGTTAAATGTAAATGAAGTTGGGTTGCAAGTAGGTTATAGTACCTCTAGTCATTTTATTGCCGCTTTTAAAAAGAAATTTGGTACAACTCCAAAACAATATGTCATCTCTTTACAAAGTAATTAAATGAAACAATTAACTCATTATGAAATAGAAAATACGCAACAATCTTTTCCTATTACGATTGTTTGTGATGCTATTCGTACACCTGAAAATATAGGGATGTGTTTTCGAATTGCTGAAAGTTTTGGTGTTCAGAAAATATATTTACATGAAAACTCTCCTTCGATAAGCAATCGTATTGTTAAGAAAACAGCGCGTAATACTATCCAACAAATTGCACATGATAGTTATGACAATTTTGAGACGCTTATCAAACAGTTAAAAGAAGAAGGAAACACTATTATTGGTATAGAAATTACCGATAGCAGTATCAATATTCAAGATTTTAATTTTGAAAATCATTCAAAAATCGTGTTACTTTTGGGAAGCGAACGCCATGGAATTGAAAATATAGATGTTGTAGATGCCACTGTAGCTATACCTATGTATGGTAGAAACTCTAGTATGAATGTTATTCATAGTTTATCTATTACATTATACGAAGTAACCAATCAATTAAAAAAGTAGAAGTTGGAGATTAGAAGAAATATAAAAAACATACTTTTAGTTATTTTCTTTATATCACTCAACCTTAATGGGCAAAACACCATTAAGGGTAAACTATTTACTTCTGAAAACTTTAAAGAACACTTTCCATTAATCAATGTTTCAATAAAAGGATTCTCAGAAAAAAAATTAATTGATAATAATGGTTTATTTGAATTACAAATTGAAAAAGAACAATCAGATTACATCATTAATTTCTATATTAATGATAGCATTGTTAAAACATACAACTACAAACACGTTTGGACCAAAAGAAAAAAACCTAAATCTATATCATTTGTAGAAGAATGTACAATTATTAGCAAATCTGTAAGAAACGATTACAAAAAGAATACAGTTAAATTATATGTTTTTCAAAAAAAACCGTTATCAAAAAAAGATATTAAAATTCAAAAAAGATATAATTTCACGTACACCTTAGTATATAAAAAAGATCTTAAAAGTTATGATTGCTACAAAAAATACAATCATAGAGCTTTTAAATATCTAGTACTAGGCAACAAGTTATCTCTTGATAAAATAAATAATAATACAATCGGAAAAAGCAAGTTTAGTCTACTTGATTAATCTTCCTTAAGATAAATTATAAAACATGAAAGGAGTTTTATTAGTAAACTTAGGATCTCCAGACAGTACAGATCCAAAAGATGTAAAAAAGTATTTAGATCAGTTTTTAATGGATGAGCGTGTTATCGACGTTCCTTATTGGTTAAGAGCTTTTATTGTTAGAGGAATTATTTTAAATACACGACCTAAAAAATCTGCTGAGGCTTATCAAAAAATTTGGTGGAAAGAAGGTTCTCCTTTAATTGTGCTTTCTGAAAGACTACAAGACAAGGTTCAGGCTAAAACAGAATTACCTGTTGCTTTAGCAATGCGTTATGGAAATCCGTCTTTACAAAGCGGGTTACAAGAATTATATGATAAAGGCGTTAAAGATGTTTTATTAGTGCCGTTATATCCGCAATTTGCCATGGCAACTACGGAAACCATCTTAGTATTCGCAGAAGAATTGCGTAAAAAGCATTTTTCGGATATGAAAATAACCGATGTTCCTGCTTTTTATAACCAACCAGAATATATCAAAGCATTATCGAATAGTATTAAAGATTACTTGAAAGATAAAGACTATGATCATTTATTATTCTCGTATCACGGAGTTCCTGAGAGACATATTCGAAAATCAGATATTACCAAGTCTCATTGTAACCCAGAAGCTGGTAATTTAACTTGTTGTAATACTCCTTCAGATGCGCATAAATTTTGCTATAGACATCAGTGTTATCAAACTACAAAGAATGTTATGGCTGAATTAGGTTTGGACGAAAACAAAGTATCTACCTCTTTCCAATCGCGTTTAGGAGTAGATCCTTGGTTACAACCATATACCGATAGAACGATCGTTAACAAAGCCGAAAAGGATGGTATTAAAAAGTTAGCTATTGTAACTCCTGCTTTTGTTTCTGACTGTTTAGAAACCTTAGAGGAAATTGCAATGGAAGGTAAACATGAATTTTTAGAAGCTGGTGGTGATGAATTCTATACAGTACCTTGTATTAATGATAATGATGAATGGGTAGCTGTATTAGCCAATTGGATCAACGAATTTAACAACAACTAATCATGGATTTTTTATACGTTAAAGCATTACATATTATTTTTGTAGTTACTTGGTTTGCCGGACTATTCTACATGGTACGTTTATTTATTTACCATGTTGAAGCAGATAAAAAAGAGCAACCTTCCAAAGAAATTCTACAAACGCAATACAAGCTTATGCAAAAGCGTTTGTGGTATATTATTACTTGGCCTTCTGCCATTTTAGCAAGTTTTTTTGCATTTTGGATGCTGTATAAAAACCCAATTTATTTAGAAGAAGGTTGGATGTTGGTAAAACTATCTTTTGTATTGGTTTTATACGTATACCACGGATTTTGTCAAGTTATTTACAAACAATTACAACGAGACGAAATCAAATACACTTCTCTTAAACTTCGTTTATGGAATGAAGTAGCAACGATTCTTTTATTTGCAATTGTCTTTTTAGTGGTATTAAAAGACACCATTAATTGGATTTGGGGAGTTGTAGGAATTCTTCTTGTTTCTATCCTATTAATGTTAGCTGTTAGACTGTATAAAAAAATACGTGCTAAAAAGAGTTGGGACAAATTTGAAGAGGAATTACTCGAAGAAGATGAAAATATATAATAAACTATAAAAAAAGCGAAGTGTACACTTCGCTTTTTTGTTTCTATAGCACCCCTTTTAAAGTTTAATTATTCTTTTTAGTAAATATTTCAGAATATTAAACTTAAAAAACACCCTGTATATCAATTATTAAATAATAATACCCCTATTTTGCATGCCCTCAATTAAATTTTAACAACTAAAAAATGAATACCATTTCATCTTTTTCTTTACCTATTTATTTTTAAGCTAACACGAATGGATTTATCAAACAGCATTATTAGTTTCATTGATTCATTAGGAGTCGTACAGGGGTTATTATTTGGCTTGATTTTAATTTTTTATTATTCAAAAAAAAACAAACCAACTCTATTTCTAGGTCTGTTTATAATTTTGTTCGCACTAGAACCCATGCCCAATGTACTCCATGATCTTGGTTACCTAGAAAAACACCCAGAACTTGAGTTACTCCCTGTAGGATTTCATTTTCTAGCATATCCTTTTTTACTTATATACATTCAAAAAACATCTATATTAAAAGATAAAAAGACCAGTAACTGGACCTTAATTCCTGGAATAATTGAATTCAGTATAGCCTTGGTTATTTTTATGCTCCCTTATCAAATAAAACTTCAAATAAAAGAATCATCTATTGCTATTTTATATTTTATTGCTGGCTTATCATATTCACTCTACATTGCCTATCTCATATTAAAATGGATTCATTCACACGTTATTGAAGTAGAAAATCAATACACCTATATTCATAGTAAAACATTGAGTTGGTCTAAATGGTTTACCTACGCTAGTGTTTTATTTCATTTGTTAATCCTAACCAACATTTTCTTAAAAAGTCATGTATGGTATGCTTGGATTTCTGTACTCAATGTTATTCTTATTTATTGGGTTTCTTTTAAAGGAGTAACCCAAGAAAATGTCAGAGCACTTGTTTGGGATAATAAAAAACTTAAAGAGAAAAGTAACAACAACGCTGCTCTTGATAAAGAACCAAATTCATCTTTCATCAATACCGACACTCATATTTCTCCTCAAATATCTCATAACCTAATGCCTCTTAAAGAAGCTCAAAACATTTGTCTCAAAGTTGAAACATATGTAATCGAGTCTCGATGTTATATGAACAACAAACTAACCATCATTGATATTGCAGAAACATTGAACATTCATCCTAAACGAATTTCTTACTCTATCAATACCGTTAAATCAAAAAATTTTAACAATTATATCAACTCATTTAGAGTTGAACTAGCTAAAAAGCTTTTAAAAAGTGAGCAAACTCAGCATTTATCTATTGAAGGAATTGGTTTTGAAGCTGGATTTCACACCAAGGCAACTTTTTACAGCGCTTTTAAAAAGAATGTTCATATGACGCCTGCTCAGTACAAAGCTTCATAAAAGTATTTTAAGAGTTTATATTTCTGATTTCTAAACTCATACCTCCCTCATTTTTTTGTATCCCACTAATCTCCATAATACCTTTGACGAACGTTCTATCCCTTATGTTAGTTTGATGTACTAATAAGGAATTTACACCCCTTATTATGTTAAAGCCCAACTTAATGCTCAAGTCAATAGTTAGTTGTTTAATTTCCTCTGCTTAAGCCTTAAAGTTGGGTTTTATTTTTTACAAGCTATCCATAGCTAAACCATGTAAAGACCTATAATTCTCTACAAGAATTCACAAGAACCATTTATTGAGGTATAAATTTCCGATTCTTTGACTTTATACCGCTTTAATAATCAAAACCACGCTAGCGTCTTAACTAATTTTGCTCCAAACTTAACCTTAAACTTTCCTCTAACAATCAGCACATGTATTTATAATCTTAAACAATATAAAATTGAATTTAAAAGAACTTTTATCTAATACGAATTCTCATAGTATTTATCTTTTTGAAAGAGATGGAAATATTATTGATTCTTATCCTAAAGAAAGTAATAAAACAGCAGAAAACATTACAGCATTTAGCGCTACAGTTTTTAATATGGCGCAACATTTTTTTACCGATTTTTTTGAATCAGAATTATCTAATCTTACCATAAAATCGAATAAAAAAAATATTGCTTTAATAAAGCTTGATGATTTTATCATTTGCTTTTTCTCAGATAAAAACATGAATCTAGGCGTATTAGAACTAAGCTTAAGAAAAGAGTTAAACAAATAAATATTAATAAATTATGGAAACAGTTTTAAAAGGGTTAGTAAACAATGTAAAAGAAAATATTCCAGGTTACAGAGGTGTGAGCGTAACAGAAATGTCTTCTGGAGAATCATTAATTTCAGATTCTAGCATTGAAGGGTTTGATCCAGAATTAGCATCTGCATTTAATGTTGAAATTATAAATGCAAAGCGAAAAACAATGAATGCTCTAGACATTAATGAAGAGTTAAACGATATTCAATTTAACTTATCTAACCAAATACACACCATTAATATCTCACAAAACGGAGAGTATTTTATCTATTTAGCATTAGATAGAGAAAAGGCTAACATGGGTATTACCAAGAAGTTATTAAACAAATACAAAGAGGATTTAAATAGTGAGTTATAAAAAGTTAACTTTCCAAGGCTTGAGTTTAGATGAAAACTTAAAAAGCACCTTGGATTATTATCAAGAACAATACATACACAAGGTACTTTCAGAAAGTACAGATCCTAACAAAAAAAAGGGTGATGTAGCACCTGAAAGAAAGAGAAACCTAAAATCGATACTTTCCGACTTTTTGTTTGCAGAAAAATACAATAACGTTTTTGACATTGTGAAACTAAAAAAGAAAAACTAGTTTATTTTCTAGCAGAAAATCTAAAAAGAAGCCATTGTATAGTGGCTTCTTTTTTATGATTTATTACAATTAGTTACTCAACAAATAAGGTGAAAACTAAAATATTTTCATTAACTTTAAAAGAATCAGTACTTTGAGATAAAATTCATTGCATACTGATATGTATCGACATCTAATTGCATGCTATGCAATAACACCACAACTCCCTATAAATATACCATTATAAACTTAAATATAAACTGACATATATCATTCCTAAAGGTATTTCTTCCAATTAAATTTGAGTATTAAATTAAAACAATACAAGATGGAAGTACATATTCAATTTGTTAAAATGCCAGTAAGTGAAAGTCTACAAGACTTCATTCAACAAAAACTAAACAAACTTCATAAAAAATACGATTCGCTTATCAAAGCACAAGTATTTATCAAATACGAGAATGACCCTACGCCAAAAGGTAAAATTTGTGAAATTGTATTGAGTCAATCTGGCCCACAAATATTTGCTTCTTCAAATGAAGACAATTATCAATTGGCGGTTAAGAACACTATTAGTGATTTAGAGAGACAACTCAGTAAACGTAAACAAATACTAATGTCTCACCATTAACTAACTCTTAAAACCTATCATTATGAAACGCATATTAATACCCACCGATTTTTCAGAAAATGCATGGACAGCTACCGTGTACGCTCTAAATTTATTTGCTGATGAAGAATGTGTTTTTCACTTACTTCATGCTGCTCCAGTTAAATCTTCTAGGATTTCTTCATTTTCAAATAAACTAGCTCGTGTAATGCAAGAAAATGCAGTAAAGGACCTAAAACATCTACAAGAACGATTAGAGAAAACACATTCCAATGCAAAGCATAGTTTTAGTATTTCAACTAGTACCTATGACATTGAACAAGCAGTAAGTATTGCTGTAGAAAATCATAATATAGATTTAGTTATTATGGGTACCAAAGGAGCCACAGGCTCTAAAGAAATCTTTGTAGGAAGCAATACGGTAGAAGTTATGAGTACGCTTTCTAAATGTCCTGTATTAGCAATACCTAGTAATACGGCATATACAACTCCGAAAAACATTGGATTTTCAAGTGGATTTAAACGCTTATATAATAGTAAAGAATTAGATGAAATTAGAAATTTAGCAAGCTTACATAACTCCAAATTACATATCTTTCATATACAAACAACTAATGAGTTAAATACAAGTCAAAAAGAAAATTTAGATTCGTTACAAATGTATTTAAACGATGTACAGAGTAACTATGTAGAGCTTTCTCAAAACACAAGCATAACTAATGAAATTACCAACTTTATCAATAATGAAAATATTGATGTTTTAACCATGATCAAATACAAGCATAATTTCTTTGAAAACCTATTTAGAGAACCTGTTATAGCCAATTTAGGCCATATACTAAACATTCCATTTATGGTAATTCCGGCATAGTATAACTTAAAAGCACCGATGCGTATAGCCGGTGCTTTTCTATATTTTAAGTTTTGAAACAATTACTACAATTGTTGTTGAATCCAATTTACCATTTCCTCCATTACCTTTATTGAAAAGGATTCTTCTAATTTTTCATACTCTTCAGGCAACCCTGTTTTACTTTCTTGAAATAAATGATTTAAATTAGAAAACTCTCTAACCGTTACCTTTGTATTTCCTGAATTCACCAATATCCGTTTCCATTCAGGTAAATTTTCACTTGCCAAAACCTGTAAGTCTTTTGCTCCATTAAGTGCTAAAACTGGGCATTTAACTTTTTTAATATACTCTTCTGGATTGTAGTTTAAAAAATTTACCATCCATGGTCTTAAAACTCCATTTACTTGAGCTTTTACATATTCATCATAAGTCATGCTTTCCGGCTTGTCTGGATCATTCAAAGATATTCTTTCAATATATTCAGTCATTTTGCTCTTTAGAGTATCCTTATTCTTATATAATCGAACAATTTCGAAAGCATCCCGATTCAATTTTTGAGATTTTTCTATATCCGACGGCTCCTGCCCCTTAGCCATAGCAATTGCCTTTTGTTGAGATAATAGAATTTTATTTCCAGAAAGGCTTGGACCCGCCAACGATATAATAAATGCAATCTCTGGAGACTCACCAGCAACAATAGGAGCTATTAAACCTCCTTCACTATGACCTATTAAACCTATTTTATTTTGATCGATTTCTTTTCTGGTTTGTAAATACTTAAAAATAGCCCTAACATCATTAGCAAAATCAAAAGAATTCGCTGCACCATAATCTCCTGTAGACTCTCCTACTCCTCTTTTATCATAACGAAATACAGCTATTCCTTTTTTTGTCAAATAATTAGAAACATCTAAAAAGGGTTTGTGATTGGCAAACTCAGCATTTCTATTGTGTTTACCATTTCCACTAATCAAAATCACTGCTGGAAAAATTCCTTTTTCATTGGGCAAAGACAATGTTCCTGATAAACTTATATTCTCTTTTACATTTTCAACAATTATATCTTTAGAAACAGGTTTAACTTCTTCCTTTTCTTGCTTACAGCAAATCAACGAACAGATTACTAATGCAATTATTAATTTAAAGATTCTCATTTTTTCTCTTTATTTCTAAGACGAATTGAGTATCGTCTTGTTACTTTTTATTCTAATTCTTGATAATATTGCCCACAACAAACAGTTCAAAAAACAGTCGCTATATCATAAACTAAAAACCACTTTTTCTCTTTAAAATTAAGGGATAATAGGTTAATTTAGTCATCACTAAAAGTACAATCATTTTTATTTAGAATTACTATGAAAACACTTCGCAAAATCCTCTTATGGATAAGTAAGATTATTGCTGGACTTATACTACTTCTTTTAATTTCTGGACTATGCTTTCGATTGTTTAGCTCTGAACCTGTTCCTCTAGGAAAATTAGTAGATCTTAACGGAACCAAACTCCATATCATTGCCGAAGGTGAAAAGAATGATTTACCTACACTTATTCTTGAAGCCGGTGCAGGTGGAACCACAGATATGTTTCATTGGGTTGCGGAAGGCTTAAAGCACAAAATGAGAGTCATTCGTTATGATAGAGAAGGAAAAGGTTTTAGTGAAACAAGTAATGATTCTATTAACTCCGCATATTATGCTCATCAACTACATGGTTTATTAGAAAAGAACGGTGAAAAACCTCCTTATATTTTAGTAGGACATTCTATGGGTGGCCTTTATCAACGAATATACAGAGACCTCTATCCAAACGAAGTAAAAGGACTTGTACTTATAGATGCTAGTCACCCTGAGCAATGGAAACGATTAGCTCAAAAAGATTTAATCCCAGAAGAGCATATTAGCTCTATAAAATTGGGGTTAATACTTGCAGAAATGGGGATATCGGGTATTTTCAATAAAATGTCTGCTCCTAAATTTAGAAACGATGGACTTCCTAAAGAATGTCATATTCGTTCTCGTAACCTTAATACCTATTCAGGAAAAGTATATAAAAGATATTTAAAAGAAAACAGCATTAACCACGATATTCTTTTACGAGCAGGACAAACCAACAATCTAGATTCATTGCCTCTTTTAGTTTTTAGTGCTACTGAACAGTATAGAGAAGTTCAAAAAGAGAAATACAGAAAACAAGGTATTGATCCTGACAAACAGGTTCAAATTTGGTTGCAAATGCAAAAAGAATTAAAAGAGTTATCTAGCAATAGTAAACAATTTGTCATGGACGCCAATCATGGCTCTATTATTACCAAAAAAGAAAATGCTGATACCATTATTAAAGAGATTCTTTTAATGGTGGAAGGAACAAAATAACCAATTTAGGTACCTAATATAGTTAGTTTTCCCATCGTATTGATACTATTTTATTGAAATGTTAATTTTAGTTAAACAAGGTAAAACCTTATTTTTAGTAAGGTTTTTAATTATTTCTCATAATTCTTTATTCATATGTTTGAGAAAATTAAAAATCTATTTTATGTTAAAGAACATTTTAAACTTAGGAACAACTTTGAACAAGTCAGAACAAAAATCTATTAGTGGTGGTGATGGTTTACCACCTGTAAACGAACTATGTGTTCCTTTACCAAGAGAAGCTGTTAGATGTGCTGTACCAATTAATCCAAGTTGTTG
This sequence comes from uncultured Tenacibaculum sp., assembly GCF_947498805.1. Taxonomy (GTDB): domain Bacteria; phylum Bacteroidota; class Bacteroidia; order Flavobacteriales; family Flavobacteriaceae; genus Polaribacter. Next base: position 524,007 of record NZ_CANMLT010000002.1, read on the forward strand.
TCTTGTATGGGAAACTCTTTAAAATTTTAAGCGAACTTCGGTTCGCTTTTCTTTTTTTTACCACTCTTCTAACTACTCTTTTACTTTATTTTGGTTTTACTATTTTTGATGTATGATTAAAAAAATTGCTAAGGAATTATCATGGCTTATTCTAATGCTATTAGGCTACATTATTAATGCTCTTGCATGGATAGACTTTTTCCCTTTTAGCTTTTTATTTATGATTTTAGGAATAGGTACAATCTTTTCCGGCTTTATAATCTTAATGGTTAAAATAATTGATAGATAACTACAGTTTTACTTTATTTAGTATATGAAAAAGATTTTTTTAACCTTATATCCATTGTTTTTGTTATGCTTAAATCTTATTACTATCTTTAATTTAGATAATGTAAAGTTTAACCGTTACATTTTCTATAATAAATTCTGGGTATTAATTATTTGTTTCCTCTTATTCATTGTTTCAATAGTAAGCTCTATCAAATCTTACCAATTTCGTTATACTTCAGGTTTAATATTTAATTTGTTAAGTATCATTGCTTCGTTAATTTTACCAATCTTGTTATTCTTGGGTGTATTATGGCAGATACATTAATTGTTTAACTACCGCTTTTAGTTTGTTTACATTTGGTTTATGAAAAAAATTGCTAAAGAACTCTTATGGCTTATTCTAATACTTTTAGGTAATGTATTTAACGCTCTTGCATGGATAAACTACTTACCATTTTCAACCTTATTTTTGTTACTTGGAGTATGTCTAATCTTTTTCGGTTTCATAATTTTAACAATTAAGATCATTGAAGGATAACTACAATTATTTTAATATTCTTATTACAAAATTTTGGACATAAAAAAACACCTTAAATAAGGTGTTTGTAGTAAATAATATTAAATTTTTTTTGATGTCCGCTGCTGGAAATCACTATAATTTTTCAGCCGTTACCGAAAGATAGTATTCAGATAAGGAATTCAACTGCTATTTACTATACATGCAGTTGTTACGCATATTTTTTTTTCGCTTCCTGTTTTTTATCATCACTATCGAATTTCCACTTGATAGATACCAATAATAATATCCTCTTGGAAGTCTTTTGAACAAGTCCGAGAATCTTTGTTTTAAATCAATATGTTTATAAAGAATTGTAATTAGTATTTGCGCTTTAAATCTTAAGTATATTTTCTCTTTGTTCTTTTCGTTTAAAGGATAGATTTCCTCAAACCAATATTCTCTTTCTATTTCAGATGTTTTTATATTAAAACCAACTGTTCCTCCATCAAGAAACATATGCTTATTGCATTCATTATCATCACTACATTTTTTTATAGTTTCAATTCCGTTATCTTTTAATTCAGCCATTAGTTCTTTTACAACTGTTTGGTCTATTGAATTTTTATCGACAATTTCTTTATCTTTTATGTTCCAAATATTTTTCCAAGTTCTATCTATCCAACCTGCCCCTCTTTTTCCTTTACTTATTTTTGTAATTACATTCCCCGAATATTTTCCGTTATCGTATTCTATTAATTCAATCGTTTGTGGTTCGTTAAAAACGGAAATTTCATATACTCTTTTTTTATTTACTTGACCAAAAATCAAATAGGTATTTGTTAAAAACAGAAACAGTGTGCAAATAGATTTATTCATTTTATCTTTTATTTCAGACAAATTTATATTCAATCTTTAGGGTTAAAAAATCAAAATGAGTGAATGGCCATTTTTGATTAGGCAAGAATAATAATTTGTTTATATACATATACAACACATCGTTACACCATCAATTTCGTACAGAAATCAACGATTTTATATGTCTTTAACTCTAGCTAGTTTAGAAAAATAATTATTTACTACAAATATATCAATGAACTTATCGGATTTTTCAATAGTTCCGATTAACTACAATTATTTTATAATTTACTTTACTAACTAATTTTAATATCTTGCCTTCCTAAATTGGAAAACTCAGATAATTTTGATCACATTATTCACAATTTTTATTTGTTATATCTTACCGTTTATTATTTTAAAATTCGTTTACGAAAAGATTTTTGATACAAGTAAAAATGAAAAACTTCATAATTTGATTGTATTAACTTTGTACTTAATTATTTCATATTTCTTTTTATTTGACTTAGGACAGAAATTCCTATAATTACTACTATTTTACTTTATTTTGGTTTTACTATTTTTACTCTATGAAACATAGCTATGAACAACTAAATATTGAATTTGTAGAGACTAGGAAAGTTTCTTTTTTTACTAAACTTGTCTCAGTTTTATTATCCTGTGCTCTCTTTGCAATCCCCTTAGTAGAAATTCTTCCTGATTTTAATTACATTCATAATATGTATGATTATTGTATTTATGGTTGTCTTACCCCCATAGGTACCTACTGTTTTCCTTTTTTCTAAAAACCTACAGTTTAAGGAACGACCTATAAACGAATAACTATTAAGTACAACTTGGCGACAAGGCGGAACAAAATGTTTCTTTGGAGGATATTTTCACTCCTCATTTTTAATTAGTAGAATGCTCATAAAAACTTCTTCTACGTTTTTTATAATTTGATATAGTTACATAGCATTTGATTTTATGCTTACAAACAAAGAAGGTATTTACCTTATAACACATAAGGTAAGATGATAACTTAATAAAAAAAGAAAAAGATGATTAAGACCTCAAACTATTTTCAAACGGAATTCTATTTACAATACTACGTCCCAACGTAACTTCATCGGCATATTCTAGTTCATCTCCTACAGAGATTCCACGTGCAATGGTAGACGTAGTGATATTGTATTTTTCGATTTGTTTGTAAATATAAAAATTGGTGGTATCCCCTTCCATAGTAGAACTCAAGGCAAAGATTAATTCTTTTACCTCTCCATTTCGAACTTTTTCAACCAGACTTTCTATTTGTAAGTTCTGTGGACCAATTCCCTCCATCGGAGAAATCTTCCCTCCTAAAACATGATACAAACCTTTAAACTGTGCAGTATTCTCAATAGCCATTACATCACGAATATCCTCTACTACACAAATTACTTCGGTATGTCTATTCGGATTTGCACATATTTCACACAAAATAGTATCTGAAATATTATGACATTTCTTACAAGATTTTACTTCATTTCGTAAAGTAGATAAGGCTTCTGTCAAGTACTTGGTATTTTCAGAAGGCTGTTTTAATAAATGCAATACCAAACGTAAAGCTGTTCGTTTACCAATACCCGGTAATCGACTTACTTCATTTACTGCATTTTCTAAAAGTTTTGAAGAAAAATCCATAGCCTACAAAGGTACAACATTCAACTTTGAAATCCATTTTTTGTCACTTTGCTTATAATAACAGCAACAAAAATCATCAAGAGACCTGACAATCAATTTGTTCTCGATACAATTTTGTTTTTTCATTTTAATTCAAAATCAAAATCACTCGAACTGACATTTGAAATTAGTACCTTTGATGCATCAAAAATTAAACAAACAATTCATAATGAGTTCAGAAATAAGAAACCTAGAACCTAAAGCGGTTTGGAATCACTTTGCTGATTTAAATTCAGTTCCTCGTCCATCAAAAAAAGAAGAAAGAGTTATTCAATTTATGGTTGACTTTGGTAAAAGTTTGAACCTAGAAACTCAAGTAGACAAGGTAGGAAATGTAATTATTCGTAAGCCTGCTACTGCTGGAATGGAAGACCGTAAAACGGTAGTGATGCAAAGTCACTTAGATATGGTTTGTCAGAAAAATTCAGATACAGATTTTGATTTTGACACTGAAGGAATTAAAATGTTTGTAGATGGTGATTGGGTAAAAGCTCTAGGAACTACTTTAGGAGCCGATAATGGTTTAGGAGTTGCTTCTATCATGGCGGTTTTATCGTCTACAGATATTGCACACCCTGCTATTGAAGCACTATTTACCATTGATGAAGAAACTGGTATGACTGGTGCTATGGGATTAGAAGGAGGTTTATTAACTGGTGATATCTTATTAAACTTAGATACCGAAGAAGATGATGAAATAGGTATTGGTTGTGCTGGTGGTGTAGACATTACCGCTACAAGAACCTATGCAGAAGAAGCTACTTCAGAAAATGCTACAGCTTTTGAAATTTCTGTAACTGGATTAAACGGTGGACATTCTGGAATGGACATTCATAAAGGTTTAGGAAATGCTAACAAAATCATGAACCGTTTATTATTCGACGGATTCACAAACTATGGTTTACGTGTAGCTGAAATCAACGGTGGTAGTTTACGTAACGCTATTCCACGTGAAAGCTTTGCTACTGTAGTAGTAGATACTATTTCTAAAGAACCATTCTTATTTGAAATCAACGAGCTTATCAATACTATTAAAGAAGAATTTGCTTCTTTAGAAGAAAACTTAGCCATTGAATTAAAAGAAGTTGCAACTCCAGCTTCTGTAATGGATTTAGGCGTACAAGAAGGATTAATCAAAGCTATTTATACTGCCTTAAACGGTGTGTATCGTATGAGTCCGGATATTGAAGATTTAGTAGAAACTTCGAATAATATAGCACGTGTTATTGTAAAAGACGGTGCTATTAAAATTGGATGTTTAACACGTTCTTCTTCTGAAACCAATAAGTGGGATTTAGCAAACTCTTTACGTTCTGCTTTTGAATTAGCAGGATTTGAAGTAGAGTTTTCAGGTTCATACCCTGGTTGGTTACCAAACGTAAACTCTGAAATCTTACAAGTATTAAGGGATTTATATGTACAAATGAACAACGGAGAACAACCACATGTTGCAGCTTGTCATGCAGGATTAGAATGTGGTATTTTGGGAACCAACTATCCTAAAATGGATATGATTTCATTTGGACCAAATATTAGAGGAGCACACTCTCCAGATGAGCGTGCACAAATCTCATCAACAGAAAAATTCTGGAAGTATTTATTAGAGATTTTAAAAAATACACCTAGTAAGAACTAAGTTCACTTTACATAAACTATAAAAACCACCTAGTTAGGTGGTTTTTTATTTTCTACCCTTTTTTAGACTGAACTTATCATAAACAATTCATCGAAAAAACACCTTTTTAACATTCTTGTATTAAAAAAAACAATACATTCACAACAAAAAAGCTATTTAAATGAAAAATCTACTACTTGTTAGCTTTATACTTTTTTTTGTATGTTTCGGTTTTTCACAGAGTAAAAATCAAGGTTCTTCGATGTATTCAAACTTCGATAAAACAGTAGGAACCTTTAATACTAAATTAAGCTATGGAGTTTTTTTTGAAGAAAAATTTAGAAAGAGAATAAAAAACAATCACAACTGTTTTTTGTCAGATGTTTTTCAAAAAGGAAACATTCACTATCGAGGTGAAGATTTTTTCAATGCTGAACTAAAATATGATATTGTAAACGATATCATTATTGCTAGAATTACCAATCAAGAGCAAAAACTTTCGATCATTTTAGAGAAAAACTTAATTGATCACTTTCAGATACACAATCATAATTTTGTCAATACTTTTCCTCAGAAATATGGTTTCTTAGAAAAAATAGCCGTTTTTGATAATTTTTCTGTTCTTAAAAAACATCAAAAATCTGTAGAGAAAAACACTAATGAAAACTACGTTTATCATACTTTTGAAAAAGAAGTAGATGAATTCTACCTTTATTACAACAATCAATACTTCCCAATAGAATCAAGAAAAGATTTTATTAAAATTTTTCCCGAAAAAAGAAAACAGATAACGTCCTTTTTTAATGACAATTCCTCTTTAAAAAAGAACAATTATAAAACCTTCATAATAGAACTAATGAACCAACTTGAAAATTAAAATGATGCTATCATTTATTAGAAAATTGCTCCCAACGCTTCTCGTGCTAGTAGCGTTCCCTATTGTATCTCAAGAAAAAGAAAACACGATTTCATTAGAGATAAATCAATTAAACAAAAAAGAAATCATAGAACTTATCGAGAAAAAAAGTGAATATCGCTTTTTCTTTCTTGATGATTGGTTAGACGATACTCCTATAAACATTTCTTTTAAAGATGAAAAAATTGAAAACATATTAAACTCAATTTTTAAAGACAGTAAAATCAATTATTACATTCATAACAAGAATCAAGTAATTCTAACAAGCGGAAACCTAGTTAAAAGTTCCATATATGATGTTAATAACACCAGTTCTTCCAATGAATTGGCTCCCGTTTTAGTCGAATCTAAAACCAATATTGATGAAAGTATAATTAAAATTGGGAAAGAAACGAAATCAAAACGTGCTACCTATACCCTATCTGGATATATTATAAATGATAAAAACAATACTCCGATTGAAGGTGTAACCATTTTAGAAAAAGAGAAAAACATCTATACAACTTCTAACAAAAAAGGATACTACCGACTCGAACTGCCTTATGGCAAAAATGAAGTAGAAACATCTTTTGTTGGATTTGATGGTAATTACAAGAAGTTGATTATGTATAACGATGGTCAATTAAACTTCTCTCTAAACCCTAAATCTGAAGAGCTCGACGAAGTTGTTATCAATGCCAATAAAAAAGATAATATTCGACAAACGGTTGGTGGAATTAGTCAAATTAAAACACAAGACATTAAAAACATTCCTTTGGTCCTTGGTGAACGAGATATCTTAAAAGTAGCCATTACCCTACCCTCTATTAAATCAGCAGGTGAAGGTGCGGAAGGAGTAAATGTTAGAGGAGGAAAAGTAGATCAAAACTTGTTTTTATTAGACAACGGAGTGATTTATAACCCTACACACTTCTTAGGCTTGTTCTCTGCCATCAATCCTTTTACGACCAAAGATTTAAAGATATACACAGGTAATATTCCAGCTGAATATGGCGGAAAGTTATCTTCCGTTTTTGAAATCACTACAAAAGACGCTGATGTTAAAAAATTTAAAGGAGAAGCTTCTATTGGCCCTGTTACAGGAAACCTGAATGTTGAAATTCCCGTTGTAAAAGATAAATCTGGATTAAACCTTGGGGTTAGAGGTACTTATTCTGATTGGATCTTAGGGCTTATTGATGAAAAGAATTTTGAGAAAAGTAGCGCTTCTTTCTATGATGTTATTGGAAAATATACACATCGTATTAATGACAATAACACCGTAAAATTTACTGGTTACTACAGTAGAGATCAATATCAAATTGCTTCAGATACCATTAATAAATATGGAAACACCATGTTTTCTCTTAATTGGCATCATAAATTTAATGATAAAAATAGAGGGAATTTAATCCTATCAAATAGTAACTATTCTTTTGATATCGATTATGAAACTAACGATACAAAAGCATTCAACCTTACGTATAAAATAAACGAGACGAACTTAAAACTTAAAATGAAGTATGATCACTCTGATACTCATAAATTCGATTATGGTTTTGAAGCGAAACTCTATAGAGTAAACCCAGGTAATATTGTACCAAACGGAACCAATTCTATCGTGAGTCCTCTTAATATTCAAGAAGAAAAAGCCCTAGAAAATGCCTTGTTTATTTCAGACGAAATAAAGGTAACCCCAAAACTTAATTTTAACGTAGGTCTGCGTTTAAATCAATATCTAGCCTTAGGAGCATCCACCCAAAGAGAATACCAAAGTGGTGGTCCCAAGAATCCAACTACTTTAGTAAACTCAACAACCTATGGTAATAATGAAGTATTTAAAACCTACCATAATTTTAGTTATAGAATTGCTAGTAGGTATGCTTTTGACAATTCATTGTCTCTAAAAGCGAGTTACAACAAAGCCTTTCAATACATACATCGATTAAACAACAATACCACAGCTACTCCAATAGATACATGGAGACTTTCAGATTCTAATATTACTCCACAAGAAAGTTCTCAATTTTCATTAGGAGTATTTAAGAACCTAGACGATCAAGATATTGAGCTTAGCTTAGAAGGGTACTATAAGACTTATAAAAACATCTTAGACTATAAAATTGGTGCGACCTTATTGTTAAACGAACAAGTGGAAACTCAAATAATCCAAGGAAACGGAAAATCTTATGGAGTAGAGTTTTTACTAAAAAAGAATTCTGGTAGACTTAATGGATGGTTTAGTTACAACTACTCTAGATCTTTAATTCAACTAAATAGCATGTTCCAAGAAGAACGTGTTAATGGCGGAAAATTCTTTCCAACAAACTATGATAAACCCCATGATTTAAATCTTATTTTAAATTATAAATTTACAAAAAGATATAGTTTTTCTACCAATTTCTCTTATCAAACGGGAAGACCAATCACCTACCCTACAGGAAAATTTATTTATCAAGGAACAGAATACTTAACTTATAGTAACAGAAATCAATTTAGAATTCCTGATTACTTCCGATTGGATGTAGGTATTAATATTGAAGGGAATCATAAGATTAAAAAGTTTGCTCATAGTTTTTGGAATATCTCTGTATATAACGTCCTAGGAAGAAATAATCCATATTCAGTATTCTTCCAAACCTCTGGAACAGGTAACGTTGAAGCTTATCAAAGCTCTATTTTTTCTCACCCAATCCCAACAATAACCTATAATTTTAAATTTTAAACGATATGAAAACATATAAAAGTTACATTTTAGCAGTCCTATCGTTACTTGTACTACAAAACTGTGTAGAACCTTTTGAGTTTAGTAGCTCCATCGAAGAACAAAATTTAGTGGTTAGAGCTGTATTAACCAATGAACTAAAAAACCACACTATTGAGTTATCAAGAACAATTCCTATAGACTCAACAAAACTAAACCCAGAAAGAAATGCTATTGTTTCTATTACAGATGATGCTGGTGGTACTTATAGTTTTCGTGAGAAAGAAAATGGAGTTTATGAATCTTTCATAGCTTTTTCAGCAGATGCAAACAAGAGTTATACTTTAAACATCCAGACTCAAAGTGGAAGTTCTTATATTTCTACACCTCAAAAATTACCTTCTAGTGTCGAGATTCAAGACATTAACTTAAATATAGAAGATAATGAAGATGAAGGATTTAAAGAAGTAGTATTTAAAGTTAATAGTGTGCCTACCCCGGGTGATGGTAACTATTACCGTTATGAATATGATGAAACTTATAAAGTAAAAACAGTTTTTTGGAATTCTCAAAAGCTGGTTGTCACCTCTAGTGTTCCACCCTATGGATTTGAATTAGTTGATAAAGATCCTTCTGAAGGAACTGGTATTTGTTTTGGAAGTGCTAGCTCTAAAACCGTTATGCTAGCAGAAACAAAAAGCTTAAGTGAAGATAAAATTGTAAACTTTCAAATTAGAAAACTTCCTTTAGATAGTTACCTCATTGGTATAAGATACTCTATTATGGTTAGACAATATGTACTCAATAAAAACTCATATGATTTTTATACTCTTCTAGATAAATTCTCTGATCCTGACAATATTTTTAGTCAAATTCAAGTAGGTAACATTCCTAGCAACATTTTTTTTAAAGAAAATGCAGATATAAATAAAGTTATTGGCTTTTTTGAAGTTTCCTCTGTACGATCTCAAAGAGTATACTTTAATAGAAAGGATTTTACAAATACTGATTTTATAAACTATCCTGGTGATGAGTGTGGTGAAGTTCTAAATCCTGAAATTTTAGGTGCAGCAGGGAATTCTCCTTTACTAAATAGGTTGCAAAGTGGTTGGATTTTCTTAAATATTACTGAAAACCTAGACGGACTTGGTAACGTTCCTCCAAATACTCCCTATGATATTACTAAAAGAATATGTGGAGACTGTACTGATATTGGCCCTGTTAATGCTCCCGAATTTTGGATTGATTAAAAAGAAAAAGATGACTAAACAAATTTTAATAATATGCTTGCTGGCCTTTTCTAAGGTAGTGGTTTCACAATCACAGCAATCTTTTGCTTCTCAAACAAAAGATCTCCCACAAGAAAAGATATATGTACATAGTAATAATAATTTCCTACTTACAGGAGAAACATTGTATTACACCATTTATTGTTTAAACAACAATAACTACAGTCCTTTTAGCAAAATTGCCTATACCGAACTGATTGATTCTAAAAACAATAGTATTCTCAAACAACGTATTTCATTAGATGTAGGTAAAGGTTATGGCGATTTTTTTATCAGCCCTCAGATAAAAACGGGATCGTATAAGTTAGTTGCTTATACACAATGGATGAAAAATAAAAACTCATTTTTTCAACAAGATATATTTTTGGTGAACCCTTTTTCTGATAAGTTACGAAGTAACCCTACAAATGAAACCACCACTACATTAAAGTATAATGAAAATACTAATGAAAGAAACGGTTTATTTGACAATTTAAAAGCTAGCTATTCAAAAAGAGAAAACGTTGTACTTAATTTAACCAACACATTCTCTCAATTAAAAGGAAGTTTCTCTGTTTCTATCAGAAAGAAAAACAACTTTCAACTACCTAATAACAAGACTACCAACACTCCGATAAAAACAAATAACGCTTTTTATCTACCTGAACTAAGAGGTACACTTATTCAAGGAAAAGTAACAACATCAAATACATCTAATGCTATTACTGATGTTAAATTATCTCTTTCAACAAAAAACAAAAACCGCCTACCTATTACAGCAATAACAAATGATAAAGGTGAGTTTTATTTTAATATTCCGGAATTAAGGACTTCTAAAGTTGAGATTCAAATATTAGATAAAAATGCGAATGATTACAACATAGAATTAATAAAACCATCAAATGAAAACATACAATTTGAAAGTTTTCCTGAATTATTCTTAAATGAAGACATTTCAAAGGAAATACGTGATAGAAGTATTTACTCTCAAATAGAAAATGCCTTTTACAAAGTAAAAAAAGATAGTATATCTCATACAACCAAGAAAAGTCCTTTATTAAATTACGTTCAAACCACGTATATTCTTGATGATTATAAACGGTTTAAAACAATAAAAGAAACCTTTGTTGAAGTTATCGAAGGAGCTGGTTTTATAAGGAATAAAGGTCAATATAACCTTTCGGTAACCAATACTGGAGAAGCCAAAACTCTTAAACACATACCTTCTTTATTAATTATAGATGGCAGCATTGTATTTAATCATAATGACTTAACTGACTTTGATTCTAGAAAAATCCATTCAATTTCTATCGTTAAAAGCAAGTATTTTTATGGAAACGCATTATATCAAGGAGTGGTTATAATTAGAACCTTTAAAAACGATTTCTTGTCAAGTACTAATAAGACTCAAGAGTTTGAAGTAACACCTGTACAACCCCAAAAAATATACTTTTTCCAAAACAATAAAAACATCAAAAACAAAAGAATTCCAGATTTTAGAACACAGTTATACTGGAACCCTGCTATAAATCTAAGTCAAAATACACTTTCTTTCTTTACATCCGATGTTACTGGTACATTTGAAATTACAATACAAGGATATACAAAAGAAGGTAGGTTTATCAATGCCAAGGAGCGTTTTTCTGTTAAATAAATAAAAGTAAGGTATAAGTCCTTGTTTTTATTTACATTTATCAAATGAATTTTTTGGCGCATTTATACCTTTCTGGTGATAATAAAGAGTTAATGATTGGCAATTTTATTGCTGATCATGTAAAAGGAAATCAGTTTTCTCATTTTTCTGAAGATATACAAAAAGGTATTCAATTACATCGAAATATTGACAGTTATACAGATACACATCCTATTGTACGAGAAAGTAAAAGAAGACTTCATGAACGTTATAGACATTATGATGGAGTTATAATTGATATATTTTTTGATCACTTTTTAGCCAAAAATTGGAAAAACTATTCAGAAATCCCCTTAAGTGTTTTTGTGAATTCAGTATACAACTTACTTAATGAAAACATTGCTATTCTTCCTCAAAAGACACAAGAAATGCTTCCTTATATGATTGAATATAATTGGTTGTACAATTATCAATTTGCTAAAGGAATTCAAGAAGTTTTAAACGGAATGAATCGAAGAACAGAAGGGAAATCTAAAATGAATCTTGCTACAGAAGATTTACTAAATCACTATGCTGTATTCGAACAAGACTTCACTTCTTTTTTTGCAGAACTACAAAGCTTTTGTAAAGAAAAAATATCATCCTTATAAGCATATGAAAAGACTCACTACACTATTTGTATTATCCTTACTTATTCTTTCATGTAAGAAAGAAGTAAAAGGACTAATTGTTGAAAAAGCCATGGTGGTTTCTGCTCGTGAAGAAGCTTCTAAAATTGGTGCTGATATCTTAAAAAAAGGAGGGAATGCTTTTGATGCTATGGTTGCTACTGAACTTGCATTAGCAGTTGCCTATCCGTATGCTGGAAATATTGGCGGCGGTGGATTTATGGTATATAGAAAAAATGACGGTGAAATTGGTGCTTTAGACTATCGAGAAAAAGCTCCCTTGGCAGCTCACGAAACCATGTATCTAGATAGTTTAGGCAATGTAATTAAAAACAAAAGTACTTTAGGAGCTACCGCTGTAGGAGTTCCAGGTACCGTTGCTGGGGTATATGCTGCTCATAAAAGATTTGGAAAGTTACCGATTGAAGAAATTATTCAACCTGTAATAGAATTGGCCAAAAGAGGTGTTGTTGTTACCAAAAAACAAGAAAAACGTATAAAGAAATACCAACCTAATTTTCCAAAAGCGAATAAAGATGAAATTCTTTTTGATAAACAATGGAAAGCTGGTGATACCATCAAGTATAATGCATTAGCTACTACCTTAACTAGAATTCAAAAAAATGGTAGAGATGAATTTTATAAAGGAGAAACTGCTAAAAAACTAGCCGCTTTTTTACAAGATAATGGTGGTTATGTTACAGAAGAAGATTTGGCTAAATACGAAGCGAAATGGCGTACTCCAATTACTTTTAATTATGATAATTTACGTTTGATCTCTATGTCTCCTCCTTCAAGTGGAGGAATTTGTTTAGCACAAATTATGAACGCTGTAGAACCTTATAACTTACATGAATTAGGACATAACACTGTAAAATCTATACAAGTAATTACGGAAGCAGAACGTAGAGCTTATGCAGATAGAAGCTTCTTTCTAGGTGATCCTGATTTTGTAGAAATCCCCGTAGAAACCTTAATTTCTAAAGAATATACCAAAGATCGAATGAATAACTTCTCTTTTGAAAAACCTACCAAATCATCTGAGGTTTCTCATGGAAATATTCAAATGGTGGAAAGTGATGAAACTACCCACTACTCTATCGTGGATCAATTTGGAAATGCTGTTTCGGTTACTACAACATTAAATGGTGCCTATGGTTCTAAACTCTATTGTACTGAGCTCGGCTTCTTTTTAAACAATGAAATGGATGATTTTAGTAGCAAACCAGGCGTACCTAATATGTTTGGACTAATTGGTGCAGAAGCAAATAAAATTGTACCTGAAAAGCGTATGCTAAGTTCTATGACACCAACCATTGTAGAAAAAGAAGGTAACTTGTATTTGGTCGTGGGGACTCCAGGAGGATCTACCATTATTACTTCAGTATTACAAACTATTCTAAATGTACATGAATACAACATGGGAATGCAAGAAGCAATAAACCAACCAAGATTCCACCATCAGTGGTTACCTGATGTAATTAAAATGGAGCCTAATAGTTTTGACCCAAAAGTAAAAGACAAACTAAAATCTTTAGGATACGAATTAGACGAAACCAACTCTCCTGTAATTGGTAAAGTAGAAGGAATTATGGTACTTCCTAACGGAAAGCTAGAAGGTGGTGCAGATCCTCGTGGTGATGATAAAGCTGTAGGTTTTTAATACTAAAAATCAACTATTGAAAAAAAAAGAACTTGTAGAAACTCATATCGTTCCTAAACTTGAACTTCCCATTCGATTACAAGAGTACGGCGTAGGTATTTTTAAAACATTACCTAGTAAATCTGGTTTCAAAAAAGCCATTAAAAAGAACTTGGTACGTGTTAATAATAAAACTGCTACAACTGCGCTATATATCAAAGGAGGAGAAACTATTGAACTCTTTCAAACGAGTGAATTACCCAGTGCTATTCAAAAATTAAAATTTCCCCTAAAGGTTGTTTTCGAAGACGACTATTTAGCTGTTATTGAAAAACCTCCCGGAGTTTTAGTAAGCGGAAATACCTTTGTTACTATTTACAACGCACTTCCACAAAACCTACAAAAAAGTACGCAAGAAGATGCTGTTCGCCCCACTCCTATTCATCGTTTAGATTATCCCACAAGTGGTTTATTATTAGTAGGAAAAACAAGTACTAGCATTAGAGCTTTATACAAACTTTTTAAACATAAAGACATCCAAAAAACCTATGTTGCTATTGCTATAGGGAAAATGGATACTGAAGGAACTATTCACCAAGCACTAGAGGAGAAAGAAGCTATTACTCAATATAACATTGAAGAAACGGTAGTCTCTGAACGTTTTGAATACTTAAACCTTGTTAAACTAACGCCTATAACAGGCAGAAGACATCAATTAAGAAAGCACCTTTTCTCTTTGGGAAACCCAATTTTAGGCGATAAAGACTATTTTTTGGAACATAAAATATTAAAAGGAAAAGGATTGTACCTTCATGCTACAACGCTAGGATTTACTCACCCGGTAACTCATGAAAAGCTTCTTATTACTTCTGAACTCCCTAAAAAATTTAAAAAGATTTTTCCTAGTTAGGAATTGATTCTATTAATCTCAAAAAAACTACTTTTGCAGCATGCGAGTAGATATTATTACAGTAGAACCCGATTTAATAAAAAGTCCTTTTGAAAACTCTATGATGAAAAGAGCTATCGAAAAAGGATTGGCAGAAGTACATTTTCATAATTTAAGAGAATATGGTATTGGTAATTATCGCCAAGTAGATGATTATCAATTTGGAGGTGGTGCCGGAATGGTACTCATGATTAAACCAATTTCAGAATGCATTGAAAAGCTATTAGCTGAAAGAGATTATGATGAAATCATATACATGACTCCAGATGCCAAAACATTAAATCAAGCAACTGCTAATACACTTTCTTTAAAAGAAAACATATTAATATTAACAGGTCATTACAAAGGAGTTGACCAACGTATACGAGATAAATACATTACCAAAGAGATCTCTATAGGAGATTATGTTTTAACTGGAGGAGAATTGGCTGCAGCTGTTTTATGTGATGCCGTAATTAGATTAATTCCAGGGGTATTAGGAGATGAAACATCTGCTTTAACAGATAGTTTCCAAGACAATTTATTGTCTCCGCCTGTTTATACACGTCCTTCTGAATTTGACGGAATGAAAGTGCCAGACATTCTTTTATCTGGTAATTTTCCAAAAATTGAAGAATGGCGAAATGAACAAGCTTATAAGCGTACACAAGAAATAAGACCCGATTTATTAGAAGATTAATTTAGTTATCTTTCTAAAAATCAACAAGAAAAATATTTCTTCTTTTTAAAAAATATTTATAAATTTGCAGCCACAAAATCAACCTCTGACGAAAATCGTGAATGTTGTTTTGTTAAAATCATAACATTTAAATAAAATGGATTTAGTAAAATTTGTACAAAACGAATTTGTAACAAAAAACGAATTACCAGAATTTGGTGCTGGTGATACAATTACTGTTTATTACGAAATTAAAGAGGGTAACAAGACTCGTACTCAGTTCTTTAGAGGAGTTGTTATTCAAAAGAGAGGAAGCGGTTCTTCAGAAACTTTTACGATCAGAAAAATGTCTGGTACTATTGGTGTAGAGCGTATTTTCCCAATTAACTTACCTTCTATTCAAAAAATTGAAGTTAACAAAAGAGGTAAAGTTCGTAGAGCTCGTATCTACTATTTCAGAGGTCTTACTGGTAAAAAAGCAAGAATCACAGAAAGAAGAAACTAATTTTATCTTCAAACAAACTATAAAAGGAGCTTTTAAAAGCTCCTTTTTTTATTAACAATTGTTAATAACACCTGTTCTTATCTTGTTGATTAATAATTAGTTAAACCACAAAAAAAACAAACATAATTTCTTAAATTTGAATAACTTTACTAAAGTAAGTGACGTCAGATTTATAGTTTAACTATACTAATCACCGAAAAAGTAAATACATAAAGTAACGTTCTTTATATAAATCGTTTTTAAGCAACCGAGTAATAGTTGATTTAATATTTATGTAATTGAAAATAGAATTATAAATTAATTTTTTGATTTATAATTTTAATTGAAAGTTAAAATAGTTATTTGATTAGATTCATTATAACAATTGAGGTTCGTTTAAAAACGCTTGAGATAGTAATTCATAAATAAAATGTTTATCAATTATTATTTCATTTTGAAATAGTATATGTAGTTTTTAATTTTTTTAAAAACATAGAAGTAATTCTATTTAATTTGTAGCAATACCAAATTAGGACATAAAGTCTATTTCAAGGAAGCCATATCAGACAGGAAACTGCATGATATGGCTTTTATTATTTATAACAACTTCTTAAAATCACTTTATATTTTTATCATATTCACAACAAAAACAAGTGATTAATAAAAAATCCTTATTAAAAATTTCAATTGTAATTCTTAAATTTGCTTCGCTTCAAAATCAAAAGAATTTAATCATTACTAATTACTCACTTTCGTGAGATTCAAAATACAACAGTATGAGTAAAACAGCTAAAATTATGTATACTAAAACGGATGAAGCTCCAGCGTTAGCTACTCGTTCGTTTTTACCAATTGTAAAAGCTTTTACAAAATCTTCAAATATTGAAATCGAAATAAAAGATATTTCCTTAGCAGGAAGAATACTTGCTAATTTTTCAGATATGTTACCTGAAGATCAGCGCGTAGAAGATGCTTTGGCATTTTTAGGTGAGTTGGCTACAAAACCAGAAGCCAACATTATTAAATTACCTAATATTTCTGCCTCTGTACCTCAGTTAAAAGCTGCAGTTAAGGAATTACAAGCTTTAGGATATGCTTTACCAGATTATCCAGAAGATGCGAATACAGAAGAAGAAAAAGCAATTTTAGCTCGTTATAATAAAGTTAAAGGTTCTGCGGTAAACCCTGTTTTACGTGAAGGAAACTCAGATAGACGTGCTCCTAAAGCTGTTAAAAACTACGCTAAAAAGAACCCACATTCAATGGGAGCTTGGAGTTCAGATTCTAAAACGCATGTAGCAACAATGACTGATGGTGATTTTGCACATAGCGAAAAATCTGTTACTGTACCAGCAGCAACCGATGTACAAATTGTGCATACTGATGCTAACGGAACTAAAACAGTATTAAAGGAAAAAGTATCTTTATTAGCAGACGAGGTTATTGATGCTTCTGTAATGAGTAAAAAGGCTTTATTAGCATTCTTAGATAAGCAAGTACAAGATGCTAATGATCAAGGGATTTTATTCTCTTTACACATGAAAGCTACCATGATGAAAGTTTCTGACCCAATTATTTTTGGACATGCAGTACGTACTTTCTTCAAAGATTTGTTTGAAAAACACGGAGATACGTTTGAACAAATAGGTGTTGATGTTAATAATGGTTTTGGAAACTTATTAAGGAATTTAGAAGAAGTTTCTGCAGATAAAAAAGCAGAGATTTTAGCTGATATTGATGCTATTTACGCAAAGAATCCAGACCTAGCAATGGTTGATTCTGATAAAGGAATTACTAATTTACACGTACCATCTGATATTATTATTGATGCTTCTATGCCAGCAATGATTCGTACATCAGGTCAAATGTGGAATAAAGAAGGAAAGCAACAAGATGCGAAGGCAGTTATTCCGGATAGTTCATATGCTTCATTATACCAAGCAACAATTGATTTCTGTAAAGAAAATGGTGCTTTCGATCCAACTACTATGGGAACTGTTCCTAATGTTGGTTTAATGGCTAAAAAAGCAGAAGAATATGGTTCTCATGACAAAACTTTCCAAATTGCTTCGAATGGTACAGTTGAAGTAGTAGATGCTAGCGGAACTGTTTTAATCTCTCATGAGGTTGCTGAAGGAGATATCTGGAGAATGTGTCAAACTAAAGACGCTCCAATTCAAGATTGGGTAAAGTTAGCTGTTACACGCGCAAAAGCTACCCAAACTCCTGCTGTTTTCTGGTTAGATAAAAATAGAGCTCATGATGCTGAATTAATTAAAAAGGTTGAAGCATATTTACCAAACCATGATACTTCAGGGCTGGAAATTCATATCATGTCTGTTGCAGAGGCTACAGCATTCACTTTAAAAAGAACAAAAGAAGGAAAAGATACAATTTCTGTAACAGGAAACGTATTACGTGACTATTTAACAGATTTATTCCCAATTTTAGAATTAGGTACTTCTGCTAAAATGTTATCTATTGTTCCATTAATGAATGGTGGAGGTTTATTTGAAACAGGTGCTGGAGGTTCTGCTCCTAAACACGTTCAACAATTTGTAAAAGAAAATCACTTACGTTGGGATTCTTTAGGAGAGTTTTTAGCTTTAGCGGTTTCTTTAGAGCACTTAAGTGAAACAAATAACAATTCTAAAGCAAAAGTATTAGCAGATGCTTTAGACGAGGCTATCGAAACTTTGTTAGACAACAAAAAATCACCTTCTCGTAAGGCTGGTGAGTTAGATAACAGAGGTTCTCATTTCTATTTAGCAATGTACTGGGCGCAACAATTAGCATCTCAAAATACCGATGCTGAATTAAAAGCTCAATTTACATCAGTTGCTGAAGCTTTTGCTACAAATGAAGCTACTATTGTTGACGAATTAAATAAAATTCAAGGAGATGCAGTAAATATTGGCGGATATTATGAACCAAAAGATGAGTTAACAGATGCAGCAATGCGTCCAAATACTACCTTAAATTCTATCTTAGCAAGTATTTAATACATTATATAAATTCATTTAAAAGCAGACTCTAGTAGTCTGCTTTTTTATTGTTTTATATGTACATTTGAATTATGGATTTTATTAAAACTACAGAGCAAGATTCAAACTACAATAATTTAGAAAACATGAGTGTTTCTGAATTATTAATCAGCATAAACAACGAAGATAAAACGGTTCCTTTAGCCGTTGAAAAATCACTACCGCAAATAGAAAAACTTATCGAACAAATTGTTGTTAAGTTAAAAAGTGGTGGACGTCTATTTTATATGGGAGCTGGTACTAGTGGCCGTTTAGGTGTTGTAGATGCAAGTGAGTGTCCTCCTACTTTTGGAGTTCCACATGAATTAGTAGTTGGTTTAATTGCAGGAGGAGATACTGCTATTAGAAAAGCAGTTGAATTTGCTGAGGATTCTACAAAACAAGGATGGGAAGATTTACAGCAATATCAGATATCAGAAAATGATGTAGTAGTTGGAATTGCAGCTTCAGGCACTACCCCTTATGTTATTGCTGCTTTGGAACAATGTAACCAAAAAAATATTGTTACCGGTTGCATTACCTGTAACAAAAATAGCCCGCTAGCATTAACAGCAAGGTATCCTATTGAAGTAATTGTTGGCCCTGAATTTGTAACTGGTAGCTCTAGAATGAAAGCTGGAACCGCACAGAAGCTAGTTTTAAATATGCTTTCAACCACTGCAATGATTCAATTGGGGAAAGTAAAAGGAAATAAAATGGTAGATATGCAGCTATCTAATAATAAATTGGTAGATAGAGGTATTCGAATGTTAGTAAATGAGCTAAATATCGACCAAAATATGGCTAGCGAGTTACTAAATAAGTATGGAAGTGTTAGAGAAGCTATTAAAAACTATACCACCAATGGATAAACCGAAAACAAATGAATCCGGAGTTAAAAGATTACTCATGTTACTAGGATTTTTAATCCTTTCTCCCTTGGTTTTAAGTTTTGGAATTAAAGCTTTGCGAGTTTTTAACAATACGCCAAAAATCTTTATCGCATATATATTAGTAGCATTAGGAGTTGTTTTAATTTTATATACGGTATATTTTGGAATTAAAACTTTTAAAGTCATTTTAGACTTAATTTTTAATAGTTAAAATGTTGAAAGAGAGATCAGCTACATTAGAAAAGATTTTAAACTGGGAACATTGGCCTTCTTCAATGTTTTATGTTCCCAATCTACCCTATGCTTTTTATTTAGCCTTTAGAGCTAAGCATTTGGCTTTCTTTACTGCAGCTAATCCATCTATCAAAAGTTCAGGAAATGGTACAGAAAGTAAGTACATCACCATACAATTAGTTCCTGAAGAATTTAGACCAAAATCTGTATTAGCAACTCCAAACCTTGGATTCAACGAAGTTCTAAATCAAATTAAAAAAGAAAACATTTCTTTTCCGCTTATTGCTAAACCAGATATTGGCTTTAGGGGGTTGCTTGTGAAGAAAATAAACACTCCAGAAGCCTTAAAAAACTACCTAAGCAAATATCCTATAGATATTATCATACAAGAGTTTTTAGACCATGAAAACGAATGTGGGGTATTCTATCATCGAAATCCAAATGAAGCTTCAGGAAAGATTACTTCTTTAACTCTAAAGAACTTTATTACAGTTACTGGTGATGGCATTAGTACTTTAGAGCAGTTGATTCTTCAAGATTCAAGAGCTAAGCTCTATTATGAACTATTTATAGATATACATAAAGAAAAACTGAACACCGTTCCTAAAGAGAAAGAAGTAATTAAGTTAACCTCAATAGGAAACCATTCTAAAGGAACACAGTTTATTAATGGGAACCACCTTATAACATCTAAATTAGTAAAAACATTTGATAAATTAAGTCAATCCATTGATGGCTGGTATTATGGTCGTGTTGATTTAAAATACAATGATTTTTCGGAACTAGAAAATGGTACTGATTTTAAAGTTTTAGAAATTAATGGAATCATCGCTGAGCCAACACATATTTATGATTCTGAAAACTATACTTATTTCAAAGCTTTAAAAGCTATTAGAGCACACTGGAAATCTTTATTTGATGTATCTACCGAAAACCATAGAAAGAATCGTATTCCCTATAAATCTCCTGCTAACTTTATTCAAGAAATGCTGGAGTTAAAAAAATACATTGCTACAATAAAAAAACTAAATACTTAGTAAACCAAACCTTAAGAATATCAGGCTAATTTGCTTTCGCTAATTTTGGTGTCGTTGGATTATAACCAAAATCTGCATCTGGTAGTTCTATTCCTAATTGATTTATAATAAAACCAATACTTGCGTAATGATGTATTGCATGACTATGGGCTTGAATTAATGCACTTCCTAAAGTATAATTTGCAGTAACTCTTCCAGTTCCCAAATCATCAGTAACAGAAATGATTTTATCAAAATCTTCAGCTTCTAATTCTCTTAGCTGTTTTATGATTCTTTCAAAATAAGCAATTCCTTCTACCGTTTTCTGCTCTGCCAATGTATTACGTTCTCTATCTGAAAAATCAACACAACAACAATTAACTCCATTAAAAATACATGAAAACACATCTAAAATATGACGCATATTACTCCCTATACTTGAAAAATAAGGTGGTATTGTATTATTACTGTATTGTTCATCGGAAATAGAGTTTAATAATTTAATTCCTCGTTGAAGGTTTTTCTCGATAGCGTCGATCATGCTTTAAAATTGGTTTTGAATAAAGAGTCGTATAAATATAAAATATTTTACGGGCTATAGTAAGTATTTTTTAAAAACATTTTTAACACCCTTACTAACAAAGAGTTACATTTAAAGTAATTACTAACATACTTTTCTTCATATTTTTTGGCATGTTATTTGAAAATTGATAAAGCATACTGCGGAAGCTGAAAAGCATATAGAGTAAGCATAACCCTAAACTAGCAATTATGAAAAAAGGGATACTTTTATTATTAGGAATGATGACAATGGCAACTATAAATGCTAATAACATCACAAAATCAACAAGCAAACTTGGGGTTACATATCGTTATAACGAGGCTGTTACCTTTGTAGAAAGAGGAGTACAATTTCATGTATTTTTAAATGGTGATTTTGACTTTAACACCCACTACAGAAATACAAGATACTATGATTATTACGGAAAACGTGTAAGATCCAATCGTGGTGTACGTATAGACAGAGATCATAGAGGTCGTGTAAGACGTGTAGGAAACACTTTTATCAATTATGATGCAAGAGGTAATGTAAAAAGAATTGGTAGTGTATACATGCGATATAGGTTTGGGCAATTAACTGATGTAGGAAATCTTAGAATTAGGTATGATCGTTGGGGAAATCCAAGATTTCATGGAAATGTAAAATACAACGATTATTGTGAAGATGATGTATATTATGACGATGGAGGAATAGATATCGATATTAATATTGGAGATGTATTTGATTACGACGATATTTATTTCTATAGAAGAGATTTTAGAAACAATTACCGTCAGTTTAGAGAAGATGATAACTTCTTCTACTATAGAGCAGTTCCTAATGCAAAAATTGGAAAACGTAGTAAGGTTATTAAAAGACGTAAATCTAAAAAGAGAAGAAACGATCTTTATCAAGCGAATCCAAATAGAGATGATAGATCAAATAGAAGATCTAGATAACAACAAAAAAACCTCATTGTACAAATGAGGTTTTTTAATTTATACTTTTTTAATTATTACTTCCTTCTGTAGAATCTGGATCGACTAAGCCATTATTGGTTATTTCAGCCGTATTTATAATTTGACCTGCTGCAATTACATTCACAGTTATTGTTAATTGAACAGGTGTATTTAAAGGAATTGTTTCTGAACTTAAATCCCAAACTCCAGTAGCTTGGGTATATGTTGATGTTCCATAAGTAGTATGGCTTACATATTGTAAACTAGCTGTTGATCCTGGTAAAGTATAGTCAGTTACTTGAACTCCTGTTGCTGCTAACGGACCAGCATTGGTTAAAGTAATGGTGAATGTTATGCTATCACCCACTTTAGGTAGCGCATTGCTTACTGTTTTTGTTAATTTTAAATCTGCACAACCGTTTACAATCACATTTTGATCGGCTGTAGTAATATTCCCACAACTATCGGTAAAACTCCAAGTAACTACGGTAGTTCCCACTGTTGTAATTGGAAAAGATGTTGTAGTCGTACCAGTAATCGTACTAGAATTACAAGTATCGGTAATAGTTGGTGCCGTTGGCGTAGCACTACAATCAAAGTTTACATTACCAAGTGATGGTGTCGGCGGCGGTGTAGTATCACTACCTGTTACCCTAACATTAGTAACTCTTAGACGCTCTAAACAGGCCCTATCATTCGAAGGATTTGAATTACCCGTAATATGAATAAAAACACTAATCGTTAAATTCGCTCCTGGATTGGTTCTAGTAGCAGTAAATGTATTACTTGTGTTACCATTATATGTACTTCCAGGAATTGTTGTTGTTGTGCTTCCATTATCATCTGTTAACGTTATCTCAACATAATCCCCTCCTTCAAATCCCGGTGTACCAGAACTATTTGGGTTATCGGGTATTATGGTTACAAAAACATCTACTTCTTCATAACAAGCTGTAGGAGCAGGATAACTAAATAGATTACTTGCATTACTCGTTGGATCTCCTCCTGTATGATTACTACAACTTTCTGCAGGCCCAACAAAGTCGTCAGTTGGATTAACATTTAAAAGAGTATCATTAATACATGTTGATGTCGAAGTATCTGTAGTGGTTATGGTAATGGAATATGACTCAACACATAAAGGATCTTGTCCTACTGTATCTGTTGCCAATAAATTCCAAGTCATTACCGGATCCCCTCCATTAAAAGTTGCTAAACTCCCAGAAGGTGAAAAGTTACCACTTACAGGAGTTCCCGTTGGACTTGTTCCAAAAGCATCATCAAAAACAGTGGTTACATTTCCTATATCTAAACCTCCTGACCATGTATTCGTAGGAACTAGTTCAACCGTTGCTCCTGGTCCTTGTATATCAAAACCCGTTTCCGTATGAAAAGGATCACCTGTATTTTGAGCCGCACAAGTTCCATCTGTTTTTGTCCATGTTATAGAAATTCTAACATTTTCTATGTTTGTACCATTAGGGAAATCTGCAGCATTAAATATTATGGGAATTGAAGTAGTAGTAGCATCTATTGATACCGTTGGTCCACTATATGTTTTTGTAAACACAGTTTGAGACATCATTGTATTTACCGTCAATAGAAACAGTAAAAAACATCCAAACGTTATGACATTTTTTTTGATCATTTTAGGGGTGATAGTGTGATTAAACTATAGTTGTTTCTTTAATCTTTTCATTACAAATTTACATAAACAAGCTTCATAATCTTGTTAAAAATAAAAAAAACCAAATAAGCATGCCTATTTGGTTTTTATAATCATCTATTGTATTCAATATTATTTAGCTACGTTAACCGCTCTTGTTTCTCTAATTACAGTTACTTTAACCTGACCTGGGTACGTCATGTCGTTCTGAATTTTTTGAGAAATGTTAAACGATAGCTCTGCAGCTTTTGTATCATTTACTTTTGCACTTTCAACCATCACACGTAATTCTCTACCTGCTTGAATTGCATATGCCTTTTGCACTCCATTAAATCCGAAAGCAATATCTTCTAAATCTTTTAATCTTTGAATATAGCTGTCTAATACTTGACGTCTTGCTCCTGGTCTTGCACCAGAAATAGCATCACATACTTGAACAATCGGTGCAATTAAACTTTTCATTTCAATTTCATCATGGTGCGCTCCGATTGCATTACAAACATCTGCTTTTTCACCATATTTTTCTGCCCATTGCATTCCTAATAAAGCGTGCGGTAATTCACTTTCAGTTTCTGGCACTTTACCAATATCATGTAACAATCCAGCTCTTTTAGCTGCCTTTGCATTTAAGCCCATTTCAGCTGCCATGATACCACATAGATTCGCTACTTCTCTTGAGTGTTGTAATAAATTCTGTCCGTAAGAAGAACGATATTTCATTCTACCCACAGTTTTTATTAATTCTGGATGTAATCCATGAATTCCTAAATCGATAACTGTACGCTTACCAACTTCAATTATTTCTTGATTGATTTGTTTTTCTGTTTTCTTAACAATCTCTTCAATTCTAGCTGGGTGAATTCTACCATCGGTAACCAACTTGTGCATTGAAAGACGTGCTATCTCTCTACGTACTGGGTCAAAACAAGATAAAATAATAGCTTCAGGAGTATCATCAACTATAATCTCAACTCCAGTAGCTGCTTCTAAAGCACGAATATTACGTCCTTCTCTACCAATAATTCTACCTTTAACGTCATCTGATTCTAAGTTGAATACAGATACACAATTTTCTACAGCCTGCTCTACTCCAACTCTTTGAATTGTATTTAAAACAACCTTTCGAGCTTCTTGCTGTGCTGTCATTTTAGCTTCTTCAACTGTGTCTTGAATAAAAGACATTGCATCTGCTTTAGCTTCATCTTTTAACGAAGCTACAAGTTCTGTTTTAGCTTCATCAGGAGATAAACCAGAGATTTGCTCAAGCATATCTACATGACGCTTATGTAATTTTTCAACTTCTGATTCCTTCTTCTCTAAGAAATCTAATTTATAGTTGTAATCACCTTCTTTTTGTGCTAATGACTTGTTTAGCTTTTTATTTTTATCTAATTCTGAAGAAACTTGACTTTCTTTATCTCTAATTCTTTTTTCAACATCAGAAACTTTCTTCTCTCTACTTAAGATTACCTTTTCGTGTTCTGCTTTAAGCTCAATAAACTTTTCTTTAGCTTGTAATATCTTATCTTTCTTAAGAGCTTCTGCTTCTACCTTAGCCTCCTTTATAATGCTCTTTGCTTCCTTTTCTGTTTCTTGAATTAATTTATTTGCTTTTGTTTTTTCTAACATTTTAGCAATAATAAAACCTATTGCTAATCCTACAATCCCTGCTAACACAGGAAATAATACTCCTTCCATAATTTTGATTAATTGTATAAAAAAAGCCTACATCAGTAGGGTTTTATAAACTCCAAAAAAACAGGTTTAGGACTAACTGGTTGATCAAGGATCCGTATAAAACGGCATGCTTTACTAACCAAGACTCATCCTTTATAATTATATAACGTTGAGTTTATCAAACAATGTACTAATGTAGGCAGTATATTTAAATTTTTATTTTAAAGAACTTATATGTGCTGATCTAACTTTTCTGTTAGCTCATTTATTTTTTTTAATGCTTTTTCGCTTTCTATAGAATGTGTTAATCTTTCTATCTCTCCTTTAGAGGCAAATTGTAAAGCGCACATCGCTAATACATCTTGCTTATCAGAAACCGCATAGTTTTCTTCAAATTTAGCAATTAATTCATTAATATTTCTAGCTGCTCTTCGCATTCCTTCCTCTTCCTCTACATTATTCACACTCAAAGGATAATTCCTACCAGCTATAACAACATTAACTTTTAATTTTGCCATTTATAAAGAACTTTTAAATATTCAAGAGAGCAATACATTTGTCTATCTCTCGAACTAAAGCATTTATTTTGAGTTTTGTTTCTCTTGTATTTTCATTACTGCCCTCTATAGTTTTAGCTACTTTTAGCAAATTATATCTTTCATCTTTTGCTTTAAGCTCCATATCTTTTTCTTCTAACAAATAGTGTAACTTTGTATTTTGTTGAAGTAAAACCTCATTTTCCTCCTTTAAAAATTCATAGTTAACTAAAAGTTTTTCTAATCTATCTTCCAGTAAATGAATTGCTTCTAAAGTGTTACCCATTTATTTTTGAGACTAAAACTATATTTACAAAGTTATTAATCTCTAGCTAGATAGCAAAATTTTTGACGCATTTTCCTATTTAACTGGTTTTAAACCTACTAACTCTTTGGCATAATTTTTATTATTTTTGTTATAAACCATTGCAAATTGAAATATTTTTTAACCTTTTTTACTGTTTTTTTATTCAAATTTGGATTTGCTCAAAAGCAATATCCACAAGATTATTTTAACCCACCTTTAAAAATTCCAATTATACTATCTGGAACTTTTGGAGAATTGAGAAGTAATCATTTTCATTCTGGGGTAGATATAAAGACTTTAGGTAAAGAAGGAATTCCAATTTTTGCTCCTGCAGACGGATTTGTATACAGAATAAAAGTAGCACAATTTGGCTTTGGTAAAGCACTATATATTAATCATCCAAATGGTTATACTACTGTTTATGCTCATTTAAGAAGATTCTCCCCAGAAATTCAAGAATACGTTAAAAGCGTTCAATACCAAAAAGAGCAATACGCTACAGGTAATCTTTTTCCTAAACCAGAACGTTTCCCTGTTAAAAAAGGCGATCTTATTGGTTATACTGGAGATACGGGAAGTTCTGGAGGACCACACTTACATTACGAAATAAGAGATACCAAAACAGAACATATCATCAATCCAATGTTTTTTGGTCTTTTACCAGTTGATACCAAAGCTCCAACCATTAAAAAATTAATGGTTTTTCCTCTATCTGATAATGCAAGAATTAATAATTCAGCGACAAAAACCACCTTAGAGTTACGAAATAAAGGAAACAATCAATACATTACCAATAAAATAACCGCTAGCGGAACTATAGGTTTTGGGGTAAATGTCTTTGATCGATTAGATGGTGCTTTAAATAAAAATGGAATTTACAGTTTAGAAATGAAACTAAATGGCACTCGTGTATATTACCATGATTTAGAAACATTTTCTTTTGCTGAAAGTAAATATATCAATCTGTTAATCGATTATAAACATTATACCAAGTTTAGAAGAAGATTTCAAAAAACTCATAAAGTAGATGAAAATAGACTTAGTATTTATGAAGACCTTGTTAACAATGGAAAAATAGATATTGAAGATAGATATACCTACCACGTAGAAATCATTGCTAAAGATTTTAAAGGAAATACTTCTTCTATTAGTATTCCTATTGAAGGAATACAAAGTAATAGCCTTTTTACCAAAAAAGACACTACCAGCTTTAAAATTAAAGCAAACGATTTTCATAAGTTTAAACAGGAAAACGTAACCATTGCTTTTCCTAAAAACACCTTTTATAAGGATTGTTTTCTAGATTTTACTGTAAAAAACGATACAGCTAAAATTCATGAACCAGTTATTCCTTTAGACAAGCGCTATACACTTACTTTTTTCACTCAACATTTAACAGAAAAAGAAAAACAACAAGTATATATTGCCAAAATTAATCGAAACCGTTCAAGGTATACTTCTACTAAGAAAAAACTCGACAAAGTTTATACGACCACCAAATCTCTTGGAACTTATACGCTTAAATTTGATTCCATTCCGCCTACAGCGAAGCTATATAACTTTAAAAACAACCAGTGGGTCTCTCAACTTAAAAAATTGAAAGTAAAAATTAGAGATAAAGAATCCGGAATAAAGAATTATCGTGCAACTATTGATAATGATTGGGTTTTAATGGAATACAATCATAAAAAAGGAATATTATCTTACGATTTTAGTGATAAAAAGTTGGTAGGTAGCAAACATCTTTTTAAACTTGTAGTTTCTGATAATGTTGGAAATACGAAAATTATTTCTGCAACGTTCTTTAGAAAGTAAAATCTTTAGAGATTAATAAAACCCTACATGAAGAAACTACTTTTATTATTGCTATTCCCTCTAGCTGTTTTTGCCCAAAAAACCGCTACGGTAAAAGGTAACATCATTAATAAATACAACAATCCTATCAACGGAGTTGCTATTTCATATTTAGATAAAGGAACCACTACCGATAAAAATGGTTATTACGAATTCACGATTCCAATAAGAAAAACTGTTTCAGTAACTTTTACACATGTTTCTTATAAAAGTGTTACCAAAAAATTTACTGCCAGAGGAAGTAAAACATTCAACTTCTCTCCTACCTTAAATTTTAAAACGCAAGAGTTAGAAGAAGTAGTTATTAAAAACCAAAAGAAAGAAGCCCAAGGGATTACCAAAATTGATGTTAAGAAAGTTAATACTCTTGTTGGAGCAAATGCTGGTGTTGAAAATGTATTAATGACCTTACCAGGAGTTAGTAATAATAATGAATTAAGTACTCAATATAACGTTCGTGGAGGAAATTTTGATGAAAATTTAGTGTATGTAAATGGTATTGAAATCTATCGCCCATTTTTGATACGATCTGGTCAACAAGAAGGATTAAGTTTTCTCAACCCACATATGATTCAAAACATTAACTTTTCTGCAGGTGGATTTCAAGCTAAATATGGTGATAAGCTTTCTTCAGTGTTAGATATCACCTATAGAAAACCTAAGGAATTTCAGGGTCAAGTTGATTTGAGTTTATTAGGTGGTAGTTTTACCATTGAAGATACATTTGCAAAAAACAAACTAAGCGCCATATTGGGAGTGCGCTATCGTGATAACAGTTTATTTGTAAATAGCAAACAAACAGAAGTAAATTTCAGACCTCAATTTACTGATGTACAAACATTTTTAAGCTATGAGTTTTCTGATAAACTGACTTTAAATTTCTTAGGTAATTTTTCTTTAAACGACTATAATTATAAGCCATTAACTCGAAGAACTCGCTTTGGAGGCTTAGCCAACCCTTTAGAACTTATTGTATTCTATCAAGGTCAAGAACAAGATCAATTTCAGACTTTATTCGGAGCTTTTTCAGCAGACTATAAAGTAAATGAACAATTAAAAATAACCGCTACAGTTTCTTCGTTTAATACCCAAGAAGAAGAATATTTTGATATCGCAGCAGCTTATGCCTTAGGACAAGTTGATAGTAATATTGGATCAGATAACTTTGGTAATGTTCAATTCGCGCAAGGAATTGGCTCGCAAATCAATCATGCTCGAAATGATTTAGATGCCTTAATCAACAATGTTCAATTGAGAGCAACTCTTAAGGATGGGAATAATGAATGGAAGGCTGGAATAAAATATCAACAAGAAAATATTAAGGATCGTATTAGAGAATGGGAAGTAATTGATTCTTTAGGTTTTTCTGTTCGTCCTCCACACCATAACATTACAAATAATCAGCCATACGAACCTTTTACAGGGCCTATACAGCCTTTCCAAAATGTACGTGCTCAAAACGAAGTGGATATTAATCGTTTAACAAGTTTTATTCAATTTAGTAGAAAAACAACTCTTAACGATCATCAACTTTGGTTTAATTTAGGAGTACGTTCACACTACTGGAATGTTAAAACTGCCAACAATTCTCAAAGTCATACAATTATAAGTCCAAGAGCTCAAATAGCTATCAAACCAGACTGGGAAAAAGATATGTTATTCCGACTCTCAGGAGGTTGGTATTCGCAACCGCCTTTTTATAAGGAGTTAAGAGATTATGATGGGCAAATTCATCCAGAGGTAAAGGCACAAAAATCTATTCATATTGTAGCAGGAAATGACTATAGTTTTACTCTTTGGAACCGTCCTTTTAAACTTACAACAGAAGCCTATTATAAAAACCTTTCTGATGTCAATGCCTACTCTATTGATAATGTGCGTGTGCGCTACAGAGCCGATAATGTTACAGAAGCTTACGCCTATGGTTTGGATGTTAGATTAAATGGAGAGTTTGTTCCTGGTAACGAAAGTTGGATAAGTTTCGGGTATTTAAAAACAGAAGAAAACATCAATGGAAGAGGTTACATTGCTCGACCTACGGACCAACGTTTAAAATTTGGTTTACTATTTCAAGATTATGTACCTAACCTTCCTGATTTAAAAGCCTATTTAAATATTGTATACAATACTGGGCTTCCGGGAGGTGCTCCTGCATATGCCGATGTATATCAATTTCAAAATAGATTAGACGATTATAAAAGAGCTGATTTAGGGGTTTCTTATGTTTTTGTAGACGCTAATAAATCATCAAACAACAAAATTTTATCTCATTTTAAAGAGTTTACCTTAGGATTGGAATTATTCAATATTTTTGATATTCGTAATTCTATTACCAATACTTGGGTTCGTGATGCCTATAGCAAACAACAATATGGTATTCCTAACTTTATGACAGGCAGAGTATTAAACTTTAAGGTTGGAATGAAATTCTAAAAAACAACTTAATGTTTTTTCGTTTCCCTTATCTCTATTGTTAGACAAGAGAATGTTGTTTAAAAGTTTGCGTAGAACTCCCTTAGATGAACCTATAAATGCAATCATATACTGTTTACATATGAAGTATATTCTACAACTACTTTTAATAACATTAGTTTTTAATGCTTGTTCACCCAATAAAAAGACATTGAGTGATTATACCTCTGATGTTTTAACGATTAAAAAAATTGGTGATCATATATATCAACACACCTCCTTTTTACCTACCAAAAGTCACGGAGTTGTTCCTTGTAATGGAATGATTTATTTCAATGAAAATGAAGCAATTATTTTTGATACTCCAGTGAATGAAAAAGCTTCGCGAGAATTAATTAATTGGTTAGGAGAAAAACATATTAAAGCAGTTGTAGTATCTCATTTCCATATTGATTGCTTGGGCGGACTAAAAGAATTTCATTCTAAAGAAATACCATCTTACGCTACTAATCAAACTATACAGCTTGCTAAAGAAAACAATAAAAATCCTCTTCCTCAGAAAGGGTTTGATAGAGAGTTTAAGTTTTTAATAGGCAATAAAGCAGTCTATGCTAAATACTTTGGTGAGGGGCATACAAAAGATAATATTGTTGGGTATATTCCTTCGGAAAAAGCCTTATTTGGAGGTTGTTTAGTAAAACAAGTAAACGCTCCTAAAGGGAACTTAGCAGATGCTACTGTGTCTGAGTGGCCTACAACTGTAACAAAAATTAAAAAAGAACTTCCTGATTTAGAAATTGTAATTCCTGGACATGGAAAAAATGGAGGCACAGAACTTTTGGATTATACGATTAATTTGTTCAAGGAAAAACCGAATCGCTTTGTTTTCTTTTTACACAATCGTTTTTTAGAAGAACACCATCTAAATGATACACATTCTGAATACGGACGAACTGAATATATTGAAATCTTAAATGAATTTAAGAAAAATGGGTTTACCGTTATAAGCGAACAGAGAAAAGGAAATGTAAATGCTCGTGAATATGCTACAAGAGTTGTTCAACAAATAGATAGCTTAACTACAAAAGGAATTAACCCAAAGCATATTACAGTTGTTGGAACTTCTAAGGGTGGATATATTGCTCAGTATGTTTCTACTATTGCAAATAATCCCTTATTAAATTTTGTTTTTATAGCTAGCTTTCGAGATAGTGATATTCAAAATATTCCTGAAATCAATTTCTGCGGAAACATATTGACCATTTATGAAAAGTCTGATCCCTTTGGAGTTTCTGCCATACAGAGAAAACAAAATTCTATATGTGAAATTCAACACTTTAAAGAAATCCAGCTCAATACTGGAATGAAACACGGTTTTTTATTTAAACCTTTAAAACAGTGGATATCTCCAACTATTCAATGGGCACGAGGTAATTATAACTTAGGAAAAACAATTCCGTTTAATACCAATGCTACTAACACCCCTCTAGCATTTAAACCAGAACTAACTCCTAAAAACAAAATTATCCATAAAGGAATTTTTAGTCCAGACTTTAAACACTACTATTATACAATCTCTGATAAAGATTTTAAAAACTTCGATATTTATGCTATTAAAAGAATAGGTAATGAATGGTCTAAACCTAAAAAAACATTCATTAATAGTTCATATGACGACCATGGAATGAGCTTTTCTCCCGATGGAAATACACTATACTTTAGCTCCACTAGACCAGTTAATATTAAAGGTATTCCTTCTACTTGGCATATCTGGAAGTCAGAAAAAGTTAATGGAGTTTGGAGCACTCCTATTTTTGTTGATATTCCTAATTTAAGAGACAAATTAGTATCTCATCCTGTTATTACAAACTCAGGGACGCTATATTTTCATTCAAGCAATACAGACTATAGTGAAATGGACATCTACTCAGCAAAACAAGTGAACAATTCCTTTCAAGATGCTCAGAAAGTATCAATCCCATCATTAACTCATTTAAACAAATGCACCCCATACATTTCTCCAGATGAGTCCTACCTTCTTTTTGCAACGGTTGGAAAACAGCTTGATCTACAAGTTAGTTTCAACGATGGAAAAGGTAATTGGACAAACACAAAAAGATTCAATAATGAAATAAACAGTTATGGACAAGGTAATCCATATGTAACTCCAGACAATAAATTTCTTTTCTTTACAACTGGTGGATATCAAGAGATAAACTGGACAATTAAATGGATAAATATCGAATCTGAGTTAAAACTAAAATAATGCTATATTTATACTACTGAAACAAGAAATAATTGAATGGAAAAAATTGAAAGAGAAGATATTCATATAATAAGCAGACACAGCAATTGGTCTGAAAGAAGTATTGACAAAATACTGAAACAAGAAATTTATAGTAATAAACAATCTTGGCAAAAATTTCTAAGACTCTTTTTTATTAGTTTAGGTATTAGTTTTACTACTGCAGGGATAATTTTCTTCTTTGCTTATAATTGGGCAGACTTACACAAATTCATTAAAATAGGATTAATTGAAGGGTTGATTGTAATTTCAACTTTAACTTTATTATTATCTAAAGTAAGTTTAGATATTAAAAAGATATTACTTACAGGAGCATCAGTATTAGTAGGTGTTTTATTTGCCGTTTTTGGGCAAATTTATCAAACCGGCGCTAATGCTTATGATTTTTTTCTAGGCTGGACTATATTTATTACCCTTTGGGTAGCAATTTCTAATTTTGCTCCTTTGTGGCTTATTTTTATAACTTTAATAAACACAACACTCATATTATACACTCAACAAGTAGCGCACGATTGGTCAGAGGTTTTTGTTTTTACTTTACTTTTCATTATCAACATACTATTCTTAACAACTTTCTTATACGGAAAGAAAATTAACAAAGAAATTAAGATTCCTATTTGGTTTTCGAACTTAATAGCATTGACAGCTTTGTCTTTCAGTACTTTAGGTATTATCTTTGGAATTTTTGACAAAACCCAAAAATCATTCTTCATTTTAATTATCATTACATCAATACTATATGGAATTGGAATTAAATATGGACTAAAAGTAAAAAGCGGTTTTTACCTTTCTATAATTCCTTTTAGTATCATTATTATAATTTCAGCTTTGCTAATAAAAATATCAGATGGTGCCGGTATATTTTTCATCATTAGCTTATTTGTTATTGGAAGTGTAACACTTGTAATTAAAAATCTAATTGACCTTCAAAAAAAATGGATAAATTAACTAAGAAAAAGGCTCTACTAAATAGTATTCGTTCATCAGAAGGTGTTAATTTTGAATGTGATGAAAATGCTATCCATGAAGAATATAAAGCTCAAGGAGAAAATAAATCCAGTTTAGCTATTAAAATACTTTCTATTTTTGGAGGCTTTATCGCAACATTAGCATTCCTCGGTTTTTTAGCAATTGCAGGCCTTTACAACTCTGAACTTGGATTGTTAATATTTGGAATAGGGTTTATAACTTCTGCTATTTGGCTTAATAAAGCATACAATAAAATTATCATAGACACATTTAGTATTTCAATATATGTCATAGGCTTTGCTTTGTTTGCCTTTGGATTATTAGAGATGAACGTTGATAAAAATATAATTACAATATTAATAAGTTTTATAGCACTTAGTTCTTTGATTGTTACACAAAATTTTATTCTATCATTTATTTCGGTCCTTATTATTAGTGGCAATTTTATTTTTCTTATAATCTCTAACAATTCATATGATTTAATTCATCTTTATGTTTTCATTAATACTTTATGCCTAACATACTTGTTTTTAAATGAAGCAAAACTAATTTCATCAAGTAAACGGATATCTCAACTTTATAATCCAGTTAGAATTGGTTTGATTATTTCTTTATTATTTGGTCTTGTTTCAATTGGTAAAAGACATTTAATCCCAATATCGCAAGGTTATATTTGGTTATCGTCAATTGCAATGATTTTAGTTATAATGTATTTAGTTTATTCAATTATAAAAATAAATGAAATTAAAACTATCAAAAGCAAGGTATTGATTTATACTTTAAGTACATTAATACTAATTCCAACAATATTCTCACCCTCTATCTCAGGAGCAATTTTGATTATACTATTAAGTTTTTTAGTTAACTACAAAACAGGATTAGCTATAGGAATAATTTCAATTATTTACTTTGTTTCACAGTACTATTATGACTTAAATTTCACATTGCTAACCAAGTCAATAATCTTATTTATATCTGGAGTCATATTTCTATTGTTCTATTTATTCACCATAAAAAATTTAAATAAGAATGAAAAAATATAAGTTGGTAATCATTCTAATTAATCTTATCATTTTACTTGTTTTTTTTAATAATTCTATTCTTCAAAAAGAAGAATTACTAGCTGACGGACAACTTGTTTTATTAGAGCTAGCTCCTGTTGACCCTCGCTCTTTAATGCAAGGAGACTATATGAGATTGAATTACGATATTTCAAATAACATTGATACCGACAGCATTTCTAAAAGAGGATATTGCATTATCAAATTGAAAGAAAATGGAGTCGCGGAAAAAGTTCGAATTCAAGACAAAAGAACCCCTCTTAATAAAAATGAATTTCCAATAAAATATACTTCAAGAGAGTGGAGAGGAATCAACATTGGTTCTGAATCATATTTTTTCCAAGAAGGAGAAGCAGAAAAGTATGAAAAAGCCAAGTATGGAGGACTAAAAGTTGACAATAAAGGTAATAGCCTCTTGGTTGGGCTGTATGATGAAAATAGAATAAAAATAGAATAAACTATACCTAACAAAATTTATTGTGGACACCCCTTGGGATACACACCATATACAAAAAGTTATCAAAAATTTAGAAGAACTACTTCAAAACAAAAAATGATAATAAAAATTGGCACATATTCTTTAAAGATTAAAACTTATAATCACAAAGAATTGAGACTTGACAATACTTATGAAAAATACTCGAATTATAGTATTAAGGATTTTCACCTCAATGAAACGTCTGAAATGATTCATGTGAAAGCAAAATTAACTCTCATCCCAACTGAACAAGACAGGATAAAAAATGGAGTATTAAATATGTTTCTATTCAAGACGAATTAAAAACTAACAAACATGAAAAAAACTGATAAACCCGTAATTGTAGAAGAAAACTTTACTGTATCCATAAACGAACTATGGGGTGCCATCACTGAAGTGAATCGTATGAAACAGTGGTTCTTTGAAAACATTGAGTCTTTTGAGCCTACGGTAGGCTTTAAAACAAAGTTTATCGTTCAAAATGAAGATAGAATCTTTCCTCACCTTTGGGAAGTAACTGAAGTTATTCCAAAAGAAAGAATATGTTATAATTGGAAATATGAAGGGTATAAAGGTGATTCTTTTGTAACTTTCGAAATATTTAAATCTGAACAAGGTTCCAAATTAATATTAACCCATAAAGTAACAGAGAGTTTTACTGCAGACATTGAAGAATTTAAAAGAGAAAGCTGTATTGGAGGATGGAATTGGTTTATCAAAAACCAATTAAAAAACTACTTAGACACATAACAAACTTGTTAAAAACACATAACTAAACTATCAAACTTTTATAATGAAAATTGCTATTCAAATTATATTTTTATTGATCTCCTTAAATTTTGTTTCTTGCAAAAGTGTTTCAAAAGAGAAGGAAAAAATTAATAAAAGCTCCTTCCCTACTCCTAGAGGAATTATTAATGATTTTAGTCATATTTTCAGTCAAGAGCAAAAAGCGCAACTGCATAAAATACTTTATGATTACGAAATTAAAACAACAAAGCAAATTGTAGTGGTTACCGTAGATAGCATAAATCCCTATACTAATATACAAAAGTATACGAGCGATTTAGGGAATAACTGGGGAGTTGGATCGAAAAAAACTAATAATGGACTGGCAATTGTTTTATGCAAACCATGTAAAAAGATTGGCATAGCCACTGGAATAGGCACTCAATTAGTACTTACTAATTCTATTTGCAAGCAAGTTATTGATAAAACAATCATTCCTCAATTTAATAATGAACAGTATTATCTTGGTATTGAAAAAGGTATTCTTGAATTAATAGAACAATGGCAACCATAAGATATATCTAAACAAATTAAATAAATGAATACGACTGAATTTCTTGGTTTACGTACCACTATTTATAAAGTAGGAGATATTACTAAGGCCACAGAGTGGTATACCAAAGCATTTGAAACTGCTCCTTATTTCAACCAGTCTTTTTATGTAGGTTTCAATATTGGAGGATACGAACTTGGATTACAACCTGAAAAACAAGCAATTCAAAACAAAACAGAAAGTGTAATTACCTACTGGGGAGTTAACGATATTATAAAATCATACAACAGACTTATCGAACTTGGAGCCAAAGAACATGAAAAACCGTATAATGTTGGTGGAGAAATTGTAACCGCTACCGTACTTGATCCTTTTAATAATGTTCTAGGTTTAATTTATAATCCTGAATTTAGTTTAAACACATAACCTATATTCTATCTACTTACACCCTTCAAACCTTACTTCTATGAATAATATAAATAGCATTATAAAAAAAGCACAAGATGATTTGTTTCCTCAATTAGAAGCTAAAATTCGTGCCGAATTAGAAAAGAAAGATAAAGATTGGCTTATAGATCAAATTATATTTCTCACTTGCGAAAAGCACAGTTTACATGAACAAAAACATAATTTAGATAACTTTAAAAAGCGTTTAGAACGAATTCATACAGCAAACTACAATTTACAACATCTAGATAATTTTATTAAACAATACCAAAACACTACAAGAGAAGTACTAGAAAAAAACAACCTCTTAATTAATCCTCCACATATGGGATTAGATACTATCTCCTCTCTTCAAAGATCTTCTAATGGTGATTTGCTTCTTGAAAAAGCTAGAGATGTACTCTATTCTTGCTTATATGGAGATGAAAGCATTAACATTCATTTAACTAGAGAGCAGGAAGAAATCTTAACTATTATGCTCCCAGTTTCTAAATCCGACTCATTATTTTTCTTAAAAGCAGTAACTGAAGTGGAGGCTAAAGGTACTTGGTTAGATCCTGAGGGAATCTCTAACGATCAACAAACTCCAAATCATAAGTTACAAATCGAATTTAGCAATGACAAAAACGGTACTATAGGCTTGGCTGCTCTGGTTGCTTTAAAACTAATTAACTTTTTACACGTTAACGAACAAATCTTATATTGTTATTTAGAAAAACTAGAACGAAGCTCTTTAGAAACAAATTAATATATCTAACATTACCTAAAACTATTTTTGACCAACAATTCTATTTTAAATTTTCTAAGATAAAATCAATGGTTTTGTTTTGGTTTTTATTTTCAGCATAAGAATCTGTTATAAACTTTGAAGGCACCGCATAATTATTTTTCATCAGATACTTAATATCTTCTGCAAAATCTAATGATACCTTTCCTGTTAACAACACACTTAAATCTTCTCCTGATTTGTAGTAGTTATAAATCTTTTTAAGACCTGTTAAATACAAGTAGTCTTTGGTGAAACCGCCTCCTCTATAGGCTCTCACAGTTTTATAAAAGGCGTCCTCTCTTTCTAAGTCATAGGTGTTATGTAACAATCTAAAAGTTTTAGAAAAAGAATATCCTTTAGCTAATGCATCTACTGCAATAACTCTATAAGCCAACTCCTTTAGTCGTCTTAATGTTAAATTCCCAGACATATACTCGCTAAAAACAGCCAATCCTTCCTGAGTTTCAACATTATTTGGAAAACCATGAGAGAATATTTTTAAAGGATGCTCTAAACCATTCATGGTAGTAACCATATGTACACCTATTTCATGATTTGTAAGTATAGCCATTTCATTTTCAGAAAAGGTATGATTTCCACTTATCACTAAGGTTTTAATACTATTTAAAACCATGGCAATAGCACTCATTTTAGTAGATTGTTTTATATGAAAATTGAATTCATAATTTTTACCGTATTCTTTAAATATTTCTTCTGCTTGTTGAGGAGAAAATTTAGGTTTGAATACTGGAGAATCTTTATCTACATCTTCAAAATGTAAGATAAATTTTGCATTTTCTACATCATCTTCAGTTGGAGTTCCAAACGAACGTAAGCTGTTATAATAAAACTTCTTTCCTTCTCCAATAGTTTCAATACACTGAATTAATCCAGAATAGAAATACACAATTTCTTCATACATATTTCGAATTCGTTCATCTTCAATTTTCTCTAAAGGAAGTGTAAAGAATTCTCTATGTAGTTTAAACTTATCAAAATCTCTTTGAGGGTATGCAAATACAGGGTCTGTTAAATACTTAGAAGCGAAAAAAAGTTCTTTTTGCTCTTCAATATTTGTCGGATTCACATAGTTTAACAACTCTATTTTTTTCACTAGAGCATCTATATATCGATCTATTTTGAACAGCTCTTGCGTAGCAACATTCGTATCATTCATCATAATTCAATTTGAAAAAGTGGCTGCAAAGTTACAATTTAAAGCTTTTATAAAAAGTTTCGGCATGACTTTTTAGTGCTGTTCTTAAATACTTTTCTACAGCAGAAACAACTTCCGGGTAATTTACTTGATGTATCTCATCACAATATACTTTTGCTATCTCAGTAGCTAATACCAATGTATTGTTGAAGTTTTCAGTAATATATTTTAAGAAATATCCATTTCCTTGAAAGGTATCATTAATCTTAGAGCTTGATTTAATTCCATTTGGAAAAGGCATTTCCTCCAAAATCTTCCTCCAAGATTCAATATACAAAGCATACTTCGTATTATCAACATTAGCCGTTCCTAAATTCCAAGTAGGTACTTCCCTATCCCAACGTTGCCAATTATAAGAATGCATATCATACACTACACAACAGTCAAATTTTTCTTCAATTTTCGATATTAAAGCGTGTACTACGCTATAAAAATTAAAATGCTTTTGAAGACTTTTCTCTTTCATTTCATTTGAAAGAGGTTTATGCCACAATTGTTTTCCCCAGGCATCTTCATATATTGCGGTTTCTGGCGCTCTATTAAGATCATACTCAAAACGAGAATCTAATCCTGCAATAATAATGGGATGAGAAATTACCATATTCTTTGTTTCAGGATCTTCCTCATACCAACGTTCATATGCTGTATGCTTACAATTGTTCCAAAGTTCTTTTCTAAATTGATGTCCATCATGAACTGCACCACATACATAAGGAACATATGCTTCTACCTTTAAAGTAAAAGAATAGTCCCTACTAACCGCTTCAAACAACTCTTCTTTAGAAATCTTTTCTATAATCTCCTCAACAGATAGTTTTAGCATTTAATTCAATATTTTTTGTAAAACACCAAATACCTTTCTTTCCATGGCATCCACAGTACCATCTGCAAAAAAGACTTCCTTAATATCTCTAAGTAAATCATCCTTTTCTGTTTCTGAGTACTTATTCTCTTTTAAATACAATTTTATTTTCTCTAAGTTCGTATGATCACTTTCTGCAACAATCTCAGTATGCATCTTGTTATACGTAACTTCATCTACTTTAGAAAGAATATAGTCTCTTTCTTCTTTTGTTTCTATATAGTTACAATGTGCTGCGAATAACAACACATATATTTCAAATTCTCTTTTGGTCCAATCTAACTCCATTATTTCTCTATTGGTAATTCTAATCTGCTAGCCCACTCTGTCCATGAGCCATCATAAACTTTATAATTAGTATATCCTGATGCCTGTGCTCCTAATGCAAGAATACATGCCGTAATTCCAGATCCGCAAGTAAAAATCATTTCTTTATTTTCAGGATTACTGTCGATATACAACTTCTTTAATTCTTCTATAGGTTTCATTTTACCTTCTTCTTGTAAAACTGAATATGGTAAACTAAATGAATTTGGAATATGCCCGCCCCTTAAATCTTCTCTAGGTTCTGGAGAGGTTGCATTAAACCTTCCTTTCGATCGAGCATCTAAAATAGAAACGTCCTTTTTAAGAGATTTTAAAACCTCTTCTGCACTTGCATACAAGTCTTTACTAAAACTTGCCTCAAAGTTCCCTTCTAATCTTTCTATTTGCTTAGGAGGTTCCGTTTTATAACCTGCGCTAATCCATTCTTTTAAGCCTCCGTTTAAAACTGCTATATTTTTAAATCCGAATACATTAAAAAGCCACCATACTCTAGGAGAAGAATATACACCTATATCATCATAAACAACAATACAACTATTATAATTAATTCCAAGTTTTTGGACTTCTCTTTGAAAATGTTTTTCTGAAGGAATTGTATTAGGATACTCTGCCTCTTTGTCTAAAAAAACATTTTTTAAATCAAAAAATATAGTACCCGGTATTTGTTGTTTATCTATTTCTTCTTCCTTCTTTGTTCCGACCTTTTGAATAGTTGCGTTTAAAACAATCAAATTTTCATGTTGAAGGTTTTCATGCAACCACTCCTTAGAAACTAAGGAAGTAGGTATTTTAAGCCTCATTTACTGCTCTTTTAAGATCTGTCATTCTCCTAAAAGCAGCATTCTTTTCTAATACTTTACTTTCTAAGAAATCAATTACTTTTTCTTGAAGTTTAACTTTAGATACTTTATTGATATATGTAATTCCACCAGGACTCATTACATTTACCTCTACTAGCTTTCCTCCAATCACATCTATTCCCACAAACAACAGCCCATCTTTAACCAATTTAGGTCCAATCTTTTCACAAAGTACTTTTTCAGCTTTTGTTAATTTGTGTTTTTCAACTCTTCCTCCTGCGGTTACATTAGAACGATGGTCTTTTTCTCCTGGTATTCGTTTCATTGCTCCAATTGGAACCCCATTCAATAATAAAATACGTACATCTCCTTTTTCTGCTCCCTCAATATACTCTTGGAGAATTACATAATCTGAAGACCCATCACTTTTACTGATATAAAAATCTAATAGAGAATTGATATTTCCCATTGCAGATTTCTCTATTAAAATAACTCCTGATCCCCCGTAACCATTTAATGGTTTTAAGATCATCTTATCAGAATCAGATTCAGCAATTGTTTTAATCAAGTAGTCTTTATTTTTTGAAACGTGTGTCACGGGAATAATATCATTATTCGGATCATCAAAAACTGCGGTGTAGAGCTTGTTATTTGCCTCTCTCATCCCTTGAACCGAATTGATGATAAACACATCGTCCTTTACGGAATCTAAAAAGTTTAACATTAGTGGATCTAATGGCGGATTAGCACGCATAAAAATAGCATCAAAACCTGCTAAAGGGAGCATTTCTTCTCTTGTTGTTGCTTTTTTATAATACGATTTTATACTAGAAGGTACTTTCTCCATCCTATTAATAATTGTACAAAATGCATTGGTAATACTATTACGTATTGTTAAATTAGATGGTGTACAGATTGCCACTCCATGACCTCTCTTAGCACACTCATGAATAAGTGCTAATGTAGTATCATTCTCTGGATCTATTTCTTCCCAAGGATACATTAAAAAACAAATGTTCATAAAGTTAAAATGATATTAGTTTAGTTTGTTACTTTATTCTATTTTAAGAAAATAAACACCAATGTAACTAAGTACAGTGGTGTTTATAAAAATACTATTTTTTTCAATATGTAAAAATGAAATATTATTTTACTTCATCATAATGATCATCCCAATTTTTTGGCTTAGGGTCTCCTAATTTACCAACTGACTTTGCTACTAATGTAGATACCGTTGCATCACCCGTAACATTAATAACCGTTCTACACATATCTAACGGTCTATCTACGGCAAAAATAAGTGCTAAACCAATCGCTAGCTTATCTCCAGGGAAACCAACAGCTTCTAGAACAATTACTAACATTACCATTCCTGCTCCTGGAACTGCTGCTGAACCAATAGAAGCTAATAATGCAGTTAAAATAATGGTTAACTGATCACCAAAGGTTAAATCAAAACTTAAGGCTTGAGCAATAAATACTGCTGCTACTGCCTGGTATAAACTGGTTCCATCCATATTAATGGTTGCTCCAACAGGAAGTACAAAACTAGATACTTCCTTATCTACTCCCACATGCTCTTCAACACGCTCCATAGTTACGGGTAAGGTTGCAGCACTACTACTAGTTGAAAAAGCTAATAATTGCGCTGGACTTATTTGTTTTAAAAACCACATTGGGTTTTTCTTAGTAAATACACTTACCAATATCATATAAAAAGTAACCATTATTAATAAACCACCTACAACAGTGAATGCATATTTTAATAGTGCCAATAATAAATCTGGATCATTAGAAGATACTACTACATTCGCTAATAATGCAAACA
Source organism: uncultured Tenacibaculum sp. (assembly GCF_947498805.1). Lineage (GTDB taxonomy): Bacteria > Bacteroidota > Bacteroidia > Flavobacteriales > Flavobacteriaceae > Polaribacter. The sequence goes on from NZ_CANMLT010000002.1 coordinate 567,310, forward strand.
CAGCATATGGTGCAGATAACATTATTAAATCAACCATTTTTAACACGACTTCATTTAAAGAATCAAAAAAGTCTTTTAATGGCTTTGATTTTTTTTCTCCAATTAACAACATTGAAATTCCGAGGAAAATAGTAAAGAAAATAACTTGCAACATAGCTTTATTATTACTCATTGCTTTCATCGCATTATCTGGTACCATATCTTCTAAAAACTGTAATGGTCCACTTGCTTTTTGTTTAGATGCTTCCGCAATCTTTGCTTGAACACTTCCACTATTAGCATAGGTTTCTGTTAATCTAGTAATAGTTTCTTCAGAAATTCCATCCCCTGGCTTTACAATATTTACTAATAATAACCCTATTGTAATAGCCATCACAGTAGTACCGACATAAATTACAATAGTTCGTAACCCTATGTTTTTAAACTTTGAGATATCTTTTAAATCAGAAATTCCCTTTACCAATGATGCTATAATTAACGGAACTGCGATTAATTTTAATAGTTTAACAAAGATTGTTCCTAAAGGTTTTATCCAATCCCCTACAAAGCCTGCTCCTCCATCAATACCAGTCATTGCTAATCCGAATAAAATACCTAGAACCATTCCTATTAGAATTTTCCAGTGTAGTGCCAGTTTTTTCATGTAATCGTTTATTTTAAAAGCTGAAAGGTAAAAATAATTATTGAAACAAATGTGACTTTAAATTTGTAACTTGTGTCTCAATTATTGAAAGCGAATTACTAATCTTAAAAAAGAACAAATGGAAGGAATTTTAGACCTCTTAAATAGCGACTTAGGAAAAACAATAATCTCAGGAGTTGCAGGATCAACTGGTCAAGACACAAATAAAACTGGAAGTGTACTTACAATGGCATTACCTGTTTTAATGAAAGCAATGCAACGAAATGCTTCTACACCAGAAGGTGCTGAAGGTTTAATGGGTGCTTTATCTAAAAAACACGATGGTGGTATTTTAGATAATCTTGGAGATTTATTTCAAGGAGGTGTAAATGCGGATGTTTTACAAGATGGTGGTAAAATTTTAGGACATGTTTTAGGTAACAAACAACAAGGAGTTGAGCAAGTAATTGGTCAAAAAGCTGGAATTGATGCAGGATCTGTTGCTAATATTTTAAAAACTGCTGCTCCGATTTTAATGGGAGTTTTAGGTAAACAAACGCGTCAAAGTAATGTAAATAACTCAGGTGATTTAAGTGGATTACTTGGAGGCTTATTAGGTGGAAGTTCAGCTCAAAAAGAGCAAAGTTTTTTAGAGCAAATTTTAGATGCAGATGGAGACGGAAGTGTTGTAGATGATGTAGCTGGAATGGTTTTAGGAGGATCTAGTAATCAAAAGTCAGGAGGTTTATTAGGAGGATTACTTGGTGGACTTTTCGGTAAGAAATAAACTTAAGAAAAATACATTCTTAAAAGGGCAAACATTTGTTGTTTGCCCTTTTTCTTTTAATTACTTTTGCAGCATGGAAAAATTGAAACAACGTTGGGGATTAAAAACTACTTGGGATGTTATTGCCGTACTATTGGTTTTTTCTATCAATGGATCTTTTGCTGCTAAGATTGGAGGACCACTTTTATCTTATTTCAATGTAACTGCTGATAACACACACTGGTTTCTATATGGTTTGTATAGATTCTTGTTAATTTTTCCTATTTACCAAACTACTTTACCTATTGTAGGTTGGTTATTTGGTAAGTTCGATTTCTTCTGGGAGTTTGAAAAGAAATTCTTAAGTAGATTAGGTTTCGGATTCTTATTTAAAAAATAAAACCTTTTGACCTGTTATTAACAAATCAAAAGGCTTCTACATTTAAACTATTAACTTAAAATTCTATTAATGAACTTTATCTTTTAAAAGGTGAGGGAACCGTTTTTTGAATTTGTTTAGTCTCGGTATTGATACATTCCTTACATAAGAATTGAAAGGATGTAACCTTTCATAGTTTTGATGATATTCTTCTGCCTTATGAAATTTTGTAAACTTAGTTACTTCGGTTACAATTCTTCCGTTATATACCTCTTTATTTAATTTGTTAATGGTACTTTCGATTATTTCCTTTTCTTTTTCATTTTGATAAAACGCTATAGAACGGTATTGCGATCCATAATCTGGATGTTGTCCATTTTTTGTAGTTGGATCATGAGATCCAAAAAATACATCTACTAAACTTTGAAAACTAACAATATTAGGGTCATAATATACTGCAACTGTTTCTGCATGCCCTGTTCTTCCAGTTCCTATGGTTCTATAGGTTGGTCTTTTTGTATGACCTCCTGCATATCCTGAAACCGCCTCCTCTACTCCTTTTACACTTTCAAAAATTGCCTCTACACACCAAAAACACCCACTTGCAAAATATGCTACTCTTGTATCTTTCTTTACAGATTCCACCACCTTCTTTTCTACTTTTTCTTCTGTTTTAAAACCATAAATACCTAAGGCTAATGCAAGTACTACTAAAATGTATTTTTTCATTCTTTTATAATGTTTATGACTGTTTGGTCGATAAAAAAACAAACTACATACAATTGTTTACAACTTTATGTTTTCCTTAAGAAATTTGTTTGTGTGTTGCTTTTGGGTTTTCTATTTTTGTTCAAGTAAACAAAAGTAATTAATGGAGCATTTTATAGTATCGGCACGTAAATATAGACCTCAAAATTTTGGGGATGTTGTAGGTCAACAAGCTATTACAAATACGTTGGAAAATGCTATTAAAAATAACCATTTAGCACAAGCTTTGTTGTTTACCGGACCAAGAGGTGTTGGTAAAACCTCATGTGCCAGAATCTTGGCTAAACGAATCAACCAAGAGAGTTCTACAACTGACGACGAAGATTTCGCATTTAATATTTTTGAATTGGATGCCGCTTCTAACAACTCTGTAGATGACATTCGTAACTTAACTGATCAGGTAAGAATACCGCCTCAAACAGGAAAGTATAAAGTATATATTATTGATGAGGTACATATGCTTTCTCAAGCAGCCTTTAATGCTTTTTTAAAGACACTTGAAGAGCCACCTGCTCATGCTATTTTTATCTTAGCTACTACTGAAAAACACAAGATAATACCGACGATTTTATCTCGTTGTCAAATTTTTGATTTCAAGCGAATTGGTGTTTTAGATGCTAAAGAGTATTTAAAAACAATCTGCGCTAAAGAAAACATTACCGCTGATGATGATGCGTTGCATATTATAGCTCAAAAAGCAGATGGAGCAATGCGTGATGCTTTATCTATTTTTGATAGAGTGGTGAGTTTTTCTGGTAGTAATTTAACACGTGAAGCAGTTACACAGAATCTGAACGTTTTAGATTATGATGTATATTTTAATATGACTGACTTGTTATTAACTAACAAAATTCCAGAAGTATTAATGGCTTTTAATGATGTTTTATCTAAAGGATTTGAAGGACATCATTTTATTAGTGGGTTGGCTTCTCACTTTAGAGATTTATTGGTTGCTAAAGATAGCGCCACCATCCAATTATTAGAAGTTGGTGATAATACTAAGAAAAAGTACTTAGAGCAGGCTAATAAAGCTACTATGCAATTTTTATTACCCGCTATTGATAAAGCCAACGATTGTGATTTAAAATACCGAAGCAGTAAAAATCAGCGTTTACTGGTAGAACTTACTTTAATGCAAATTGCCTCTATCACTTTTGATGGAGCAAAAAAAAAATCTAGCAACTACATAATTCCAGCTACATTTTTTACTTCTTTATCTCCAAAGATTCAAAAAGTAAAAAAAGAAGTAAAACCTACTCCTACTCCTGTTCAACAGCAACCTGTTGAAAAGAAAGTTATTCCTCAAGAGGAAGTAAAAGTTAGAAAACCTCGTTTGGAAGGAGTTCGTAGACGCTCTTCTTCACTAACTTTAAAAAGTGTTCATGAAAAACGAGAAGAGAAAGGAACGGACTTAGAAGAAAACTTCGACAATCATCCTAAAACACCTTTTACTGAAGAACAATTAAAGGATGCTTGGAAAAAATATTATTTTAAACTTTATAATGGAGGTGAACGAAGCGTAGCTTCAGTTATCACTGCTGGTGAGCCTAAATTGGCTCAAAACTTCGAAATTCTTTTTTCACTACCAAATAGTTTAATGTCTAATCAATTAGAGCGTGCAAAACCAAAGTTATTAAGGCATTTGCGAGAAGCTTTAAATAACTATGGTATTAGTATTAAGGTGGTGGTAAACGAAAAAGTTGAAAAGAAATTTGCGTACACACCCCATGAAAAATATCAAAAGCTTAAAGAGAAAAATCCTCTTTTAGAAACGCTTAAAAATACCTTTGGATTAGATGTCTAGTTCTTTTCCTAGATAAACAATCGTGTTATTTTCCTTAATATCTTCTGCTTTTACATTAGTAACCACTTCAAAGTTCTCTCCCATTTTCACAAATAATGGAATCGCCTTTAACTCGTCATTAATTACTTTTAATTTATTAAGATAATCTTCAGAAGAACTTACTACCAATTCATTCATATTAGGATAATCTCTAGCACTGTCATTTAAATTAATATAATCATCTTTACAACTTAACAGCATTCCATTCATCTGGCTATCTTCTAATTTAGCCTCATTTGAAGTTGCAATTCTAAAGGTACCTTGTTCTCCATATAATTCTGAAAACTGGTTTATTGCAAACTCATTTACGGCATCACTTCCTGTCATTGCTATTAAATATCCAACATCATTCAACTCTACATTCTCATCTAAACTATCATGGAAAATATCTACATCAAATGCCTCTATTCCATTATCTCTTGCTTCACTGATATAACTTTTGTTTCTATCTAACAACACCACTCTACGGTCATTGTCTATTAAGTATTTAGCAATCAAACGAGATGCCTCTGAAGCTCCTATAATTACAATTGCTTTTGATTCTTTTAAGAAAACTCCTACCAACTTTGCAAACAATCTTGCAGTGGTAGCATTTAATAAAACCGTTCCTAATACAATCATAAATACCAATGGAGTAATATATTCTGCTCCTTCTACTCCTTGTTGCATCAACTTTGTTCCGAATAAAGATGCAATACCCGCAGCTACAATACCTCTAGGACCAACCCAACTTATAAATAGTTTTTCATTTAATTTTAATTTAGAATTATAGGTACTTAGAAATACTCCTAATGGTCTTATAACTAATACTACAGAAGCAAATAGCAACAACGCATTCCAATTAAATACTAGCATTAACTCACTAATATTCATGTTTGCAGCTAATAAAATGAATAATATTGAAATCAACAAAACGGATAAAGATTCTTTAAAGTAGAGTAATTCATCAAAACTATGAATTTTACTATTTGCTATAACCATTCCCATAACTACTACAGAAAGTAGTCCAGATTCATGGGCAAACAAATCAGACAATACAAAAACCAATAATACTGAAGATAGTGCTACAACATTTAACAAATAATGCGGTACAAGCTTTCTATTGACTACAAAAATAAGTGCATGCGCAAAAGTAAACCCGAAGGTAAATCCGAATAACAAAATCTTTCCAAACTCTAACAATGCGGTTTTTGTGAAACCACTTCCTCCTCCTACACTAATAAACTCAAACATTAATACTGCTACCAATGCTCCAATAGGATCAATTAAAATTCCTTCCCATTTTAATACTGCAGCAACATCTTTTTTCAGCGGAATGTTTCTTAAAATTGGAGATATTACCGTTGGTCCAGTTACAATTATTAACGCGGAGAATAGCATAGAAATCTCCCAACCTAAATCGAAAATATAGTGTGCAAAAATTGCAGAAATTACAAATGTTACCGCAGAACCTAAGGTTATCAACTTTGTAATTACAGGTCCAACATTTGATATTTCACTTTTTCGAAGTGTTAATCCTCCTTCAAAAAGTATAATACTTATTGCCAATGAAACAAAATAAAACAGTCCATTACCTGGAAAAAGCCCTTTTGTACCATTCCAAACAGGTTCTATCCATTTACTTCCATCTTCATTAAAAAACTCAGCAGCAATTGGCCCTACAAAAAGACCTATTAAAATTAAAGGTAAAATTGCTGGTATTTTGAATTTCCATGCCACCCATTGTGCTAAAATTCCTAAAATGATAATTCCCGCTAATTCAATCATAAATGTAAAGTTCAGTGTTCTTAATAGTTATTTTTTCGTATGCGATAATAAAACTCTATCTTCGGCGGCTTAAAATACAAATTTTGACGAAAAAAATTCTTATTGGTATTGCTTTTTCTCCAAATTTAAAATCCAACTTATTTGAAGCAATTCGATTAGCTGATATGCTCAACGCTCAACTTGTTGGAGTTCATGTTGGTAAGCAAACTCCAGAGAAAGAATCTAAATTAAAGCAATTGTTAAGTATTGCACCCCAAACAGATTCTTATACTACTATTTGGCAAGAAGGAAATCCTGTAAATGTTATATTAAACACTATTCATAAGCATCAAATTGATTTATTGATACTAGGAGCTTTACAAAGAGAAAATTTATATAAGTATTATGTGGGTTCTATCGCTAGGAAGCTAACTAGAAAAGCTCCATGTTCTGTTTTATTAATGATAAAACCTTCTGTAAAAAGAATTCCTTGTAAGCATATTGTTGTGAATGGTCTAAAAGATGACAAAACACAAGAGACTATCAAAACAGCTTTTAATGTTTCTCACAGTTTAGGATGTAAAAGAGTTACAATTGTTGAAGAAACTAGTCAGTCTGAATTGAATGTTAGAGTTAACGATGACAAAACTCTAGAAAAAAGCACAAAAGTAAAAGAGCAGATAAAAAAACGTGAAGATTTACGTGTTCGTTCAATTTTAGAAGAAATCGACACCAAAGATATTACCGTAAAAACACAAAACATCTTTGGTAAAAGAGGTTATTCTATTGGTCATTATGCAAAAGTAAAACGTGCCGATTTACTCATAATGAACCCACCTTCAAAAACGGGAATTTTAGACAGAATTTTTCCTCAAGACTTAGAATACATTTTATCAGAATTACCAACCGATGTTTTAATAGTGAAGTAAATGAATATGAAGAATAATTTTAAAACATTTATAAACGACATTCCTCAAAATCTTTTTTCTGGGTTTGTTGTTTCTTTAATAGCATTACCTTTAGGGTTAGGTTTAGCATTGGCTTCAGGAGCACCTCCTATTTCTGGAATTATAGCAGCAATTGTTGGAGGTTCTGTAGTAGCCTTATTAGGTGGCTCAAATGTAACTATCACAGGGCCAGGAAATGGTTTAGTAGTAGTTATTTTAGCTGCAATTACTACACTTGGTGCTGGAGATATGCATCAAGGTTTCTTATACACCTTAGCTGCCATCGTTATCTCTGGGCTTATTATGATTATTCTAGGTTTTTTAAGACTTGGATCATTAGGAGACTTTTTCCCAGCCTCTGCCATACAAGGAATGCTGGCTGCCATAGGTATTGGTATTTTTGCCAAGCAAATTCATGTAATGCTAGGGAATTTAGATGCCAAAGGAAGTATTGTACAATTAGTATTACAAACTCCAGAAGGATTATATAATTACGTTACGTCTAATAGTACAAGTGTGTTATATGCAGGTGGTGTAGGTATTCTGAGTTTACTTATTATGGTATTTTATGGTAAAATTAGAAATAAGTATTTTCAGTTAGTTCCAGCTCCTATGTGGATTGTTATGCTAAGTGTTGGGATGTATTACTATTTCGAATATTTCTCTGCAAGTAACTATCCTATCGATGCTAATTTATTAATTAATATTCCTGATGATGTCGTTTCTAATTTTAATTTCCCTGATTTTGGAAAGGTGTATGAAACAGACTTCATCAGCGCTGTTATTTCAATTACTTTGATTGCAAGTATAGAAAGTTTATTGAGTATTAAAGCCGTAGACAAATTAGATCCCTTAAAACGTCGTTCTAATGTAAACAAAGACATTCGAGCTTTAGGGTTAGCTACTGTAATTAGCGGTTTCTTGGGTGGTTTAAATGTAGTAACCGTTATCGCTCGTAGTTCTGTAAACGTAAATAATAAAGGAAGTAATCGTTCTGCAAACTTCTTCCATGCTTCGTTCTTAGTGATATTTATTTTGCTTTTTGCTAGTGAATTACGTAAGATTCCACTTTCAGCATTAGCTGCTATCCTAGTTTATACAGGTTACAAACTCGCTTCCCCAGAAAACATTAGTAAAGTATTTAAAATCGGGAAAGAACAATTAGTAATTTTCTTAATTACCTTATTAACTACCATTACCACTAGTTTAATTACTGGTATTTTAGTGGGTATTCTAGCAACTTTTGTAATTCATACATTTATCAACAAGAGTTTTAGTTTATTTTTTAGAAACTTATTAAAACCTAATGTTTTAATGTTTAAAGAGGATGATAAATACTACGTTTCGGTAAAAAACTTCTCTAGTTTTTTAAATTATACAAAACTAAAAGCAAAATTAGATCAAATCCCAGAAAATGAAGATGCTATTATTGACTTTACCCTATGTGATTTTGTAGATCATTCGGTAATGGAAAACCTCAACAATTATGCAGAATCTTTTAAACGTAAAGGAGGTCATTTTGAAGTAATTGGTTTGGATAGTCACAACTCTACTAGTGAACATCCTTTTGCCTTACGTAAAAATATACCAACGCAACAAGAAGAGTTAGGAGCAGTTCACAATTTAACTAAAAGACAAAAATCATTACAACATATTAGCACTGAGTTAGGTTGGGAATATCAATTATTACCTTCTCAAGTAACCAAAATTCCAGAATTTGGATATTTTAAAACACGTACTATTAAGAAAGTATCAAATGTACTTTCTAATGAAAATTGTACGTTGTTTGACGTTGAATTTCATGAAGGTGAATTATTTGCCAAGCAAATCATCAAAGCAACAATGTTACATATTCAATTAGAACATAATGTACCTGAGTTTACTTTAGATCGTGAAGGTATTTTTGAATATATATATCACTTTGCTGGATTTAAAGATATTGATATAGATAAGCATCCAGATTTTTCTAAACGTTTTTATTTATCTGGTAAAAGCACTTCAGAAATAAAGCATTTCTTTACCGATGAATTAGTGCTATTTTTCGAAAGTAATACATACTACCACATTGAAGCCAGTAATAGAGGGTTATTAATTATTGGTAGAGAACGTTTAGCTGGTATTAAAGAGATTAAAGCGTTGGCTGATTACGGTATGCGTTTACAAAATATTATATGCAAGAAGAAAGAAGCTATTGCAATTTAAGCATACGCGTTTTTTCATTACCAAAATCATCTAAGACCGTAATTTTATATACTCCCTTTTTTGGGAGTATTTCTTTTTCATGATATTGTTGCGTTTTACCAATATATTTTTCATTTACATACCAAAACACATTTGCCTCAGGGTTGGAATGCGTTAATTTCAAAATTAACGAATTTATATTTCCATCGGCTCCTTTGGTTAATGAAATTGTTGATTCATATTTAGTAGGAATCACAAAATCCATTGTGTTTAGATCTTCTTCAATACATCCTTGTTTATAGTTCGGTAATACATTATAATCTGCATTCTTCTGTTTGTAATAATAGGCCATTAAAGGAGGTAATACAAACCATGGTTTTCTTTTAATATTACTAACAGATTCACAATTGGTATTTACTCGAAACTTCTCTGTTTTATCTACAGTAACTTCTTTATGATAAGGGCATGGTTTTACACGTATTCCTTTTTTAGGAATTCTCTTTCTTGTAGATTCACAGATAGGTAAAGCTAAATACCCGCTTTTTTTACAAATATTCTCTTCTACTAAATCTTCAAAAGGTTCTAAAAACCATGTTGATTTTGGTAATACATCAAACACATCAAACATAATAGGTGCAGCACTTCCTACACCGGTTAAATCTGCTCTTCCTTCCCCATCTGAATTTCCTACCCAAACCCCCACTACATATTTAGGAGTTGCTCCAATAGCCCAAGCATCTTTATTCCCAAAACTAGTTCCTGTTTTCCATCCTATCTTTTGCGAGGAATCAAAATATTTCCATGCCTGATCTGTATATGGTCTGTTTACTTCTGTCAGTGTATTCAGTGTTGTAAAGGCTGATCCAGCATCTATATTTGTGTATTCTTTTTGTTTCTTTCCGTAACCTATTTCTTTCAATTGTAAGAAACTTGGTTCTATAAATTCTTGTGAATAATATTGATGCTTTAAATCTTCATAATGATTAATAGTTCCAGCATATCCTGCGAATGTTTTGCATAGATCCCATAAACTAGCTTCTGCTCCACCAAGTATTAAGGAAAGTCCGTAATAATCGGCAGACTTATTTATATCTTTTATCTTATACTTTTTTAAATCTTCTCTGAATTTCTCTAAACCATAGCTTTGTAACATTCTTACTGCTGGAATATTTAAAGATCTTGTCAATGCTTCATTTGCAGGAACTGCTCCATCGAAAGTTAAATCGAAATTTTTAGGCGAATACCCAGCTATTTCTGTTGGTACGTCTACAACCAATTGCGTTGGTAATAATTCACCTTCATTTAGCATATGTGCGTATAAAAAAGGTTTTAAAGTACTTCCTGTACTTCTTGGCGCTATCACATTATTCACATCCTTTTGATGTTGTTTGGTGGTCTGAGCATTTCCCACATAACTAAGTACCTTTCTCTTTTCAACATCTAATACTAAAATGGCCAGATTATGTACTTCATTTTGCCTTTGTAATTCATAGTGCTTTTTAGCAATTGTATTTACTTGGCGTTGTAAATAAATATCAATAGAACTTCTAATACGTTTATTAGGATATTTCTTGGCTACTTCCTGCACAAAATGTGTTGCTACCGTAGGTAATCTATAAGGTTTTTGCGGAAGTTCTTCTTCAATAGCCAATTCATAGGTTTCTTTATCAATGATCTCTTCTTGAAACAGCTTTCTTAACAAAGTATCTCTTTTCTTTTTGAGTTTTAATTGATTCTTACCTGGATAAATAAGAGAAGGTGCATTCGGCAAAACTGCTAGCGTAGCACTTTCTGCCCATGAAAGCTGATGTGGTGCTAAACCAAAATACCTCCAAGCTGCCATTTCCAGTCCTACTACATTTCCTCCATAAGGAGCATGTGATGCATAGAGTCTTAAAATTTCTTCTTTTGAAGAACGAAATTCTAATCGTGTTGCTAAGACAAGTTCTTTTAATTTCTCCGTATATGAACGAGCAGTGTTTTTTCTTGATAAACGAATAACTTGTTGGGTAATTGTACTACCACCCCTAACAACTTTTTTTGCTTTGATATTCTCCTGTAAAGCTTTAGCTATAGATATTGGATTAAATCCGAAATGCTCATAGAAATAAGCATCTTCAAATTGTAAAATACATTGTTCGAATTTAAAAGGAACTGAATCTAACTCGGGAAATCTCCATTGTCCATCTTTAGCTATTACCGCTCCTAATAATACATCGTTCTTTGCTGTAACTACTGTTGATGTAGGTGTATTGAAAAGTTGTTTAGGTAAACAGAAATAGTATAAAATCATTAAAAAACCAATAATGATAATTTTTATCCTATGCCTCTTAAAGATGTTATCCTTTTTTTTCATTTACAATTTTTATACTACAATAGTAAAAATTACATGTGAATACTAAATTTATACTATATAAACGCGCACCTTTCTATTCTTTAAACGTGTGTTATTAAAGCTTTCCACTAACCTTTTTGCTTCTGTTTTTGGTACCGCTATAAAAGCACAATCTTGTTTCAACTCAATAATACCTAATTGGTCTTTACTTAAGTTTCCTTTTTTAAAGAACAACCCTGCTATATCTCCTTTGGAAATCTTGTCTTTTCTTCCACCTGAGATAAATAGCGTTTCCCAATAACGAGGTTTTATCTTCTCTTTATGCGATATATCAGCATTTGACAAGTTCTCTATAAATTCAGGTAATTCCTCTTTTTGCCATTTTAATATATAGGCCGTTCCTTTTGCATTCACTCTTGCTGTTCTACCATTTCTATGAGTAAATTCTTCTATACGTTGCGGCAATTCATAATGAACTATATAATTTAACTCTGGAATATCTATTCCTCTAGCTGCTAAGTCTGTTGCTAATAGCACCTGACTTGTTCCATTTCTAAACTTTATTAATGAACGTTCACGGTCTCTTTGCTCCATTCCACCAGAAAAACAGCTGTGCGCTATTCTATTTTTTGATAAAAATTCACTTACCTTTTGTATACTATCTTTAAAATTACAAAATATAATTCCAGATTTATCTCCTATGTGCTGTAATAAATCTACTAATGTTTGTTCTTTATTTTTTGAAGGTGAAACAACCGTTTTTAGTGTTAATTTTTTAGATTTCTTTCCTGTTAAATAGTTTAATACTTTTGGAGAATCTAAACCAACAAAACTAGGTATCTCTGTTTCTTGTGTAGCAGATGTTAAAATTCTCTTACGAATGTTAGGTAACTGATTAATAATCCCTCTCATTTCATATTCAAAACCTACTTCTAACGACTTATCAAACTCATCTAATATCAAAGTTTTAATATCCTCTTTAGAAAAACGATCACTTGCAATATGATCTGAAATTCTTCCTGGGGTTCCAATTAAAATACTAGGTGTATGTTGCAATTCTATTTTATCCTTTGACATTGCTCTACCACCATACACTGCATTTACTTTTAACCCAGTCCCCATTTCTCGCAATACTTGCTCTATTTGAATTGCCAATTCTCTTGAAGGAACTAAAATTAACGCTTGCACATTAGTGTTTTTAGGATCTATCAATTTTAAAGTTGGTAATAAAAAACTTAAGGTTTTACCTGTACCTGTTGGTGATAATATCACAGTATTAGCATTTGTATCTACTACTGAAACCGCTTCCTTTTGCATTTCATTTAATTCATAGATATTAAGCTTTGCTAAAATATCTTCTTGTGTCTTTATTGTATTTGCCATATTATATCTATGAATTTATATTTGCAACAAAGATAGTTAGTCTTATAACAGTAATTAGGGTTTAATTTTTAATAAAAAAGCTTATCAAGAAAATTCTTAATAAGCTTATATAAAAAAAATATTACTTCTTCTAGTTATTCAGATAAGGGTTTCCGTTTTTGCTCCATGTTAACGTCGTTTGATCTCTAACAGTTGAAGGATTTTCTGGAACCGCTTTGTAATATGGATTTCCAACATCATAGCCCATAGAAGTTAGTTTTACTTCTCCTGAACTTAAAATATCTATTTTAGAATATCCGAAAAACTTTGCAGAACCTGGACTTCCACTATTTCCTGCAATTACCTGATAGGTTCCTTCTCCTCCTGGTTGCATTCTCTGGTAATCATGTAAATGTGCAGATAACATAGCTACGACCTTATTTTCAACTAACTTAGGCCACAATACTGGTCCTTCTGGAAAACCTGCATGTCCTGTTTCTGGTTTACCACTTACATAATAAGGTTTGTGCCCTAAAACAAAAACATGATCAATTAATGGATCTTTTCTATACTCTTCTACTTTATTAATTATCCAATCCGTAGGTATTTGTCCTTCCAATCCATATGGATTTTCAGTAGTGGGTGCATTATAGGTATCTGTATTCATCAGTACAAAACCTATATTCTTTCTTTTGAAAGCAAAAGTCATTTGATTATTAATACTGTCCTTTCCCATAACATGATCTCTATCTTTTGGCATATACTCTGCCATATGCTTCATCCAAATTTGTGTAGCTCCTTTTAAAGGCCACTCATCGTGATGTGGTACATTGTAATCATGCCAATATAACATTTCATGATTTCCTGGAATAGCCACCATTTCTATATCCGCTTTACTAATAGAGCTAAAATTGGTATTGTAATACAATTCTTTCCAAGCTACTAATTGATCTTCTAAGTTTTTAGTTGTTGATTCTGCCAAAACCATATCCCCCAAGAAAAAGAACAAATCTGGTTTTCTTTTTAAATCAGCAATCTCTGTCCAAATTCGTTTCATTGCTGATAAGTTCGCGGTGGATGCATTTGTTGCGGTGGTATCTCCTACTTGATGTCTATCTACTCTATTACATCCTAAAAAAGTAAAACTAAAAACCACGGAATCTTGCTTCTTCTCTGCAATTCCTTCTTTTTCAACTCCAGTTGTTACATTCTTTTTCTCTTCTGATTTACAGCCTACTATTAAAATGGCTAATAAAATAAGTACAATACTTTTATTCATTTGTTTAGTGTTTGATTAGTTAGTATTCTAAAGTAAATATTATCAATTAAAAAATGAGAAATTAATTTCTAAAATCCACTATTAAAGGTGTCTTTGAGGTAGTATTATTTACATATAAATCAGACTCCTTAACTGCGTTAATTGTTAAAGTAATATTGGGTGTTTTTATTTGAAAAATTGCCTGAAGTTTTTTACGAATTTGGTTTTTATCTATCATTTTACTCGGAGCTTCAACTAACAAAAACTCTATTTCTATAGCGACATCAGACGTATTTCTAAGTTGTATTTGATATCGATTTATTTCTTCATACAACCAGTCAAAATCATTTAAAAAATAAGCTTCAGAATCAATAGAAAAAGATTTTGATTCTCTTGATTTTAAAACTAATACTCTTTTTCCTTCTTCATAAATCAATTTTCCTATATCCCCCATTAAATATCTAAATACCGGAAATCTCTTTCTTAATAGGTTAGTTACTACTAAGGTTCCATTTCCTTCTTTATCAGGTTTTTCTATTTCAACAACTATATCATCTAAAATTTCATACGATGTTGTTATTTCTGAATATGTTGACCAGCCCCAAATACCTGTTTCAGCAGAGCCATATAATGAATAGATCTTTTGTGCTCTAAAAACTTTCTTTAAAAGCTCGGCATGGGACTTTAATAAAAACTCTCCGGCATACATTAGATTATTTACCTCTAATTCTAAGTTGTTTTCCATAAGGTAATTTGCAAACAACACAAGCTTCGAAGGAGTACCCATTAGTATGGTTGCTTTAAATTGTTTTGCTGTATTATAAACCAACTCAAAAGACGATGAAGCTCCTAAAGAAATAGTTGTTGCATCGCATCTTTCTAAAATATCATCTAAAATTGCTGCAGTTCGATACATTCCTTTATAACTAAATAAGTTTAAGGCAATGGTTTTAGATGAAAACATGCCATATTTTACAAGTTCTTTTGCTAATAAACTTCGTTGATATAAATTTTCTTTTATATCTACAGGAAAAATAAGTGGCTTGGAAGAAGAACCTCCTGATCTTACCAAGTACACTCCTTTGCTTTCTTTTTGAAGGCTAAAATTATCTTTTAATACTTTTCGCAATACGTGCTTTTCTAATGGTAACACACTTGATTCTTCTTCATTTTTATAGAATTCTTTAAACAGAGAAGAGTTTTTAACTAGTGTAAAATGCTGTTTTAGTTTTTCTAATTCCATTCTTTGTCTTTTAAAATTTATGAAGAAAATAATAGTGACATTGTCTAAAGAATACGCTTCTATAAACCCAAATAAACTTTAGTTTTTGTTGAGACGAATTAAGACTTGCTAAAGCGTGTTTAATCCATCTATATGCTACTACCCCTTTTAGACGTTTATCATAATAATCTTTACTCTTTTTAAACCTCGTTAACACGGGTGGTACATCAATTTGATTCCATTTAGAATATTTCTTTCTAGATTCACTTCCAGGTACTTCTCTTATCCTTAAATACTCTCCTATTAATAAGCCAATATTTTTATTCCCTTTATTTATATGGTTTCTCAGTACTCTATACCAATAGTCTATCCCTTCGTAAAAAATCTTCTTTTCTATAAACTTAATAGTGCTTCCACATTCTCTTTTTATAAGTACGTTACTTCCAACCCCCATATAAAAATTATGAGATGTAATCGTTCTTAAAGGATTATTTAATAGAAATGTTTCTGAGTCAACCAATGTTAGTTCCTCTTGAATTTTTTGAATGTTAGGATATATTTCTTTACTCGGAAAGAGTTGTATTCCAACTATTAAAAAATCAATATTATGACGGAGCATCATACCCGAAGCTTTTTCTATGATACCATCTTCATAGATGTCATCTGAATCTAAAAAACTAACAATATCTCCAGTGGTCTTTGAATATCCAATATTTCTAGTATATCCTATTCCATAATTTTTATCTAACTCTACAATTTCAATTCTAACATTTTGAAATCTTGTTGGAGCTGTTTGTATATATGCTCTTACTTTCTCTAAACTACCATCTGTACTCTTATCATCTACAATAATGATTTCATAAGGTAATTGAGTTTGAATAGCCAAAGAGTGTAAAGTTTCTTGTATATATGGAGCTTTATTATATAGTGGTATTACAACTGAAAACTTCATTTATTATCTTTTTACTGCACTTGGAAAAATATATGCTCCACTATGTACATTGATCACACTTTCTCCAGAACCTCTATAAATACCTAAACCATACGATTTTTCATTATACGCTAACAACATTCCTACCATATGTAGTTCTTGATTTTCAAAAGTATATACTTGCTGATCTACGTATTGTTGTACCATATAATTGCTTCTTTCATTATCTAATATACGGTGCCATTCTTCTTTTGTAGTTTCATCTTTAACGTACATATCTATTCCTCTTCCTCCACTACTCTTTTTTAAGATCCAATTGTCATTAGTCGTTTTTAAGGTATTGATTAAGTTTTCATCTATTAAAGGATACGATGGAATTAAAAACTTTTTTAAAAAGGTATAGTCTTCAGTACTAATAAAGCTTTTCATTACTTCTGCATCATATAACACAGATAAAATTCGCTTATCATGAACCAAAATAATTGTTCGTATATCATTAATACATTTTTCAGACCTAATTAAATGTTTTAATACTTCAGCATCTATATCCTTGAGCTCTTCTCTGTCCATTTCAAGAATAAATTGTGTTGCTCGATTCTCACCAACCATCAATTTTTCGGTTATTACATAAAAATCATTAGGAGAAACATCCTTAATTTTATATCCGAGTTTATTTAGCTCATCAAAAAACAAATAGGCTTCTGTTCCCTTTTCTTTATTATGTACATAATAGATTAGTTCATTTTTATGAAAACTATTCGCTATTTCTTTGATTAAATTAGTTTGATGCGATATAGGTTTACATTTAGAATATAATGCATATACTTCTTGAAGTATTTCATTCATATAATAGCTTATCATCCATCCGTTTATAGGGTATCTACAACCTATTTCACATATTTTTGGTCGTCCTTGTTTATCAAATAGAATATCTGGCCTATACATTCCTACTTCATAAGGTATAGATACTCCTAATTTCAAAATATTTTCTAATTCTTCATCTAAATCAAATAGTTGTTGTATTCTTTCATTTTCGAAATAATTCAACACTATTTTTTTTAAAACTGTATTAAGAATCTTGATTAATCTTTGAAACTCTATTAATAAATCATCGTTAACAAGAAAAGGAACTCTTTTAAATAAACTAAAATCATGAGAAAGACCCTTATAGTATTTCTCTAACAGTAACTTATAGTTAGTATCTAAGAGTTTCTTTTCTGTTGTATCTAAAAAATCAGTAGCAATCATACTCTAATTTTTAATAGGTATACTCTTTTGAAAGCTCTCTTTTTAATACCCCCATTACCTCTGATTTTAAGCGTAAATAATCATCTACAATCTCTTTCAAATCATATTCTTTAATATCTATATTAAATGCTTTAGCATATGAGTTCACAGCATCAACAGCATGGAAAAAATGATCTTTTTCTGTAGGACCACAATGCACTCTAATCCAAGCTAATGATTTATCGATTTCAGATTCCGTTAAACGTCCTTCTTCTTTTAGCCAATTCTCGAATAATGGAATTATAAACTCTACTTCACCATGGGTATAAATCTCATGAACTAAAGTGGTTAATAGACCAATCATGATATCTCTATTTCGTAAAGAGTTCTTATCCTTCCAAGCTTTAAAGTCGACTGCCTCTTGTGTTAAATATTCGTGGGATAACCAAGAATCATCTTCTGCAATGCTTGTAGCCATATTATAAAATAACTTAGAGTGTAGTATTCTTCCAACAACAGCTAAATCTTCATCTACAATCCTGTTTAAACTTGATACTGCTCTAAACAAATCGTATTCACTATTTACTTCCTTTTTTTTATGAATAATCATAGTCATACGATTACTTAATCCTGCTACAGTCATGGCGCTATTATTCGTCTGACTCCAGCTTTTAAAGAAAGTATTCAAAATTTCCTTTGATTGCTTTTGAGAGGTAAATTCTCTAAAAGACTCTTCTATCACTGAAAATTGTTCTTCTTGTTGCGGAAAATACGTTTGCAACTGTGTTTTTAAGTGTGAATTCTCCATTTGATCTATTACCGGAGAAATAATTGAAATTAAATTCATAATACATAAGTTTTGGTTGGTTAATCTATTACTACCACTAGTTTAAGATTTAAAACTTATGTTTTAGCTCAGAAAAGTAACAGGCGTTAAATAATTGGGCATAAATGACATATAATGTACACCTTAAAATTTCAGAGCAAATTTAATTTTTGTTCTTTCAAATCTGCGCATCACATTAATTAAGAGATTACTTCAAGAATAAGATCTCTTACAATGACTTATAAAAACAAAAACTACTTTACAATTTAATGCAAAGTAGTTTTTATATGTCCTTATAAATTAAATTTTTATTTCACCACGTTCACCCATCTTCCTTTGTTTCTAGAAATATAGTCGTTATCATACATAGCTTCAACCTGAATTCCTGGTAAATAGTATGTTCCTAAATAAGATGCATTTAACAATACTCTAAATGTTTTTGTTTCATAAGCCTTCAATGTAAAATAGTTACTAATACTAGCATCTCTTATATCTGTATAATCGACATTAGAAGAAGTTGTGCTATTTCCGAAATCGGTAAAGCGAGTATTCACTATTTCCCAACCAGATGGAATGTATTGCGTCAATGCTACGTTTTCTACTTTTCTATTGGTTGTATTTCTAACCGTAACTTCTGCAATAAAATTACTTCCCTGAGTTAACTTGTCTGGTTCAATTTGAGTTCCTTCTTTGGTTTTATAAAGTACTTTTGATTCTAAATTTTTCTGAAAAGCTTTCTCTTCTCCTACTGGTAAAATTCCTTTGTTTAAAACTCTAACATACAATACTCCTCTTCCTTTATTGTTCAGCTTAACTACATTTTCTTTTTTAAGTTGAACCATGTCTTTAACATACAAAGATTTTGAAGTATTCACATTATTGTTTTCTCCATTAAAAGCATAGGTTGCTTCAATTCCACTATTTTCTCCGTTTCTTAAAGCATATTGACTTATGGCTAACAAACTATAGGCCGTTGTTTGCGTACTCATCCATTGATTTCCAGAAAGACTTTCTGATATTTCTTTAGCTAGCTTAATAGCTTTTGTATCATCATTTAACAAGGTATAAGTTTCTAAAGCCATGGCTTTATTTCTTGTTTCAGAACCATAGTTATAATAATTAGTACGTCTGTAAGATTCTGAAGTAAGTGATCTTAAAATTGACTTTGCTACTGATTCTTTTCCTATTAAAGCATAAGCTGCTGCCAATCGCATTTTGGCTTCGTTAGAAATCCCATTAGTTTCTCTTAAACGGTTCATCGATGCTAAATCAGGACTGTTTGCTAAACTCAGTGTATACAATCTATAAGCCTGTGATAAAGCATTGTTATAATAAGAATTTCCATTTCTCCAATTTCGAGCTTGTTGCTTTTGATAACCAATCCATTTAGATCTAAATCCAATTGGTAATGCATATCCCTTTTTAGCTGCTTCTATCATAAAATGTCCAGCATATGAGGTTCCCCAACTATTTGCAGACCTCGATCCTTGCCAATAAGACAACCCTCCATTAGATAATTGAAAATCTGATAATCGCTGAATGGTTGCTTTGATATTTCTTTCTATCGATTGTTTTTTCTCATCTGATAACTCAAAAATCTCTGTTAAATATACCTGTGGAAATGCACTTGAAGTAGTTTGTTCAACACATCCATGTGGGTATTGAATTAAGTATCCCAATCGTTTTGTAAAATTCATAGGAGGTAATGTTGACAGCTCAATACTAGCACCATTTGTTCCTTCGGTACCAAATGTTGCAAAACTTATTTCACTTTGCTCATTTGCTTTCAATACCATGTCTTTTACTTCTGTAGTAACAGGATTTGGATTTAACACATCAATCTCTACTTCATAAGTAGCTTTCTCTCTTCCTGAACTCGCTTCTACTTTAACCTTTCCTATTCCTTTAAAGTCATTTACCTTTAATGTAAAATAAGCCATTTTCTCATCAGGTTGGGTAAAATTGATTGTTTTAGTTTTATCTCCTACAATCGTATACGACTCATTTGATGCTACCGTTACTTTTACATTTTTAATAGATGGTTTCATTGCAAATACAGTAACCGGTAAGGTAACGGTTTCTTGTGGTGTTATCTTTCTTGGTAAAGATGCTAAGACCATCACTGGTTTACGAACAAAAGCTGTTTTTTCATCGCTTCCATATGCTTCTTTCTTGATATCCGTTGCTACCACCATAGCTCTTACAGACCCCACATATTTTGGAATTTTAATTTCATGCTTCTCAGTAGCTCCTTTCTTTAATTCAAAAGGTCCTAAGTAGGTTACCATTGGCTTAAAACGATTTGCTTTTCTGTTTTTACTTCCTGCCTCAGCTTCATCTCCTCCAATACTTAAAATCTGATTTACTTTACCTCCATACGCACCAATAACATCATCAAAAACATCCCATGTTTTTACTCCTAAGGACTGACGCGCATAAAAGGTGCTCCAAGGGTTTGGAGTTTTAAATCTAGTTAAATCTAACAAACCTTCATCTACTACAGCAATGGTATATGTCATTGGCTTTCCATCCTTCTCTTTTACACTAATCGTTGCTGTTGATTCTGGTCTTATCTCTTCCGCTAGACTTATTTCTGGTGCTAATTTCGTTGCGGGATCATTTACAAGCATAGGAATTGAACCATACATTCTTATAGGTAAATCATTTACTGTTTGTGCATGCTTTTGTAATAATGAAATGTTTACAAATACATTTGGTGTGTAGCTTGGTAATACAGGAAAAGAGAATTCTGTTTGCTTTGCCTGTGTTTCTACCCAAAAATGGCTCAATACTTCTGTACCATTTTCTATCGTAACTAATGCACGCCCACCTTCAGAACTAGGAAATTTAACTGTTGCTGTTTCATTTACTTGATAACTCTCCTTATCTGTTGTAAAAACTAACATGGTTGCATTTGTTTTATCTTGACTTCCTTTCTTTCTTCCATACCAAGATGGCCAATCAAAATAAACTACTGAAGAAGTTACATGCTTACTTTTCTTATCTGTTACTTTAATTAAGTAACGTCCCCAATCATTCTCATCAATTTTTAAATCGAAGCTTCCTTTTCCATTTGCATTTGTGCTAACTTTAAGTGTTTTGTAAGATTGATGGTAACGCGTTCCGTCATAACTTGATAACCCGTTATCTGATGCACTCCACCACCATCTCCAAGATAGTTTATATACTTTTACGTCTAAGCTATTAGTTATGGCTTTTCCGTTTTCATTAACAGTAGCTACATTGAAAGTATATTTTTCATCTGTAAACAAATAATTCTTTGATTGCGTTTCTTCTGCATTCAATAATCCTACATAACTTGTATAAGGTGATACCTTTTTTGAAAAAACATCTGTGCTAAAATCTCCTCCATTTTCATATACTTTCGTAATAAAACTAGCTTTTAACATCCCAGGAGCCTTAGTTGATAATGTTGGTCTTACTGAAAAATTAGTTGTTCCTTCATTATTCAATTTTCCATCTAGAACTGAAAATTCCTCTGTTCCAAAACGTCTAGTTACATCATCAAAATTGTAATTATTAAACTTAGGAAAAGTTGTTTTTGTTTGTGTAAACTTCCCTTTGATATCTAATTTTAAATTTCGAGCAATAGCTCCATGCAACCATTTTACTTCAACATCTCCTGCAATAGGTTCTTTCGCTTTGAAATAATCTGGTTTAGCATCAAATTTTATTTTTAAACGATTTGGTTTTATCGTTTCTATCTTTAATGTCTTATTAAAAACAGCTCCACCAACACTTACCTTTAACTTCCAATTTCCAGTAATTGCTTCTGAATTGGTTTTTGGACTATACCCATATACATTTGTAGTATTTTTAAACAATACCTTTCGCTCTACAATTTTCCCTTGTGGATTGCTTAACTCAAATTTTATTGGATGATTTTCTGGTAACGGATTTGCATTATCATTCAAAACAAATGTGAGGTACAATTGATCTCCTGGTCTCCATACACCTCTTTCCCCATAAATATATCCTTTAATTCCTTTTTGAAGTTTGGTTCCAGATACATCAAATTTACTCATTGACAATGCATTTCCATCATTGAGTTTGATATACGTAGTGTTATTGTTCTTACTTACCACAGCAAAAAAGGCATTCGTAACATCATCAAAAGTCGCAATCCCTTCTTTATCTGATTTTGTATTTACAATAGGTTGTTTTTGTAAATTATATAAGGTTACATTGGCTCCATCTACAGGTGTAGCTGTCAACAAGTTCGTAACCGCAATAAAGGTTTTATTGTTATTTCCTTTTTTTATAATAGCTCCCAAATTGGTCGCTAAAATATTGGTGCTTTTATCTTTATTGTAATAGTAAGAAGTAGTGCATGGATTTTCTCTATCACGCCAATTGTAACTATAGTAATCATCATTATAATAATTCGGATTATTATATGCTTCTTCTTTGATTTCTTTCTTTCCGTATACGATAGTCGCAGTATTACTTGCTCCATCACATGAATAATTAGAATACTCTTTATGAAACCCTAATTCTACTCGATACATAGCTCCATCTTCTACAGAAATAATATCAGCTAAATCAAAAGCAAATGCATTTTCCTTGTCCAGATTCAGTCCTTGATTCGATAAATCAACAGTATACTTTGCTATGGGCCTTCCTACGTAACGTAAATTACCTTGATTACCCAAGTTATTATACTGTAAAAATTGCAATACGTTATCTTTATAAACCTTATAAATAGTAGCATCTACAGCTCTAAGATTTACTGCTTTAAAATTGATTTTTAAGTTTTCTGAATTTGGTAAAATTGTACCACTTTTAATAAAACTAACTTCTGGCTTTATTTGTTCAAAGTGCAAGGTTTTTGTGAAGCCATTTTTTAAACTATATCCACTAACATTTTTAATTCCTTTAAAAACTTCGATATCTACTTTATTCTTAAAAGAAGCTGTAGGATAAATGGTAACTATATTATTGTTTACTTTATACGTAAACCTTCTTCTTTGTGTATTAGAAAACTGAATTAACCCTTTCAAATCTTGCGATTTTTGGATAGGATCTGAAAAACTTATTTCAATATGTTGTTTATCCGTATCAAGAACTTCTACATTTAATACTTTAAAATTATTTTTCCCTGTTATAGTTATTTCTCGATCTCCCTTTGAATTTGATCCAATTACGTTACCATTCCATAAAACATGTAAAGAAGTATCCTCTATTTTTCTTTCTAAGCTATCTATTTTAAAATATACTTTTGATACATACTTTTCGTTGGTATCAAAGTTTATTGCCTTCACTTTTCCTTGATATTTTGCACTTAAAATGTCTGAAAGTAAACTACTTTCTACAACATCGCTTGTCGTTAAACTTCCTTCTACATAATATAAGTCTTTAGAATACACTTTTGGTGATTCTAAGGATACATTAAATAATAATTCTTTTGTTTTTAGCTTTACCGTTAAGTTTTTTAAATCACTTTCCACATCGTCATACAACTTTGACAAATGCAATGTTACCGTATATTCCTTATTGTTCTCAAGTTTATTTTGAGGTACAAAACTTAGCATATTGTCTTTCAAAACAACTTCTCCTGCTACTTTTGGAGAAACGGAAATAACATCATCTTTAATCTCTGTTACTTTCGGACTCTTTTTTAAAAGAAACTGTAAGTTTGCCGTTGTAGAAATTAGCTTTTCAGGATATACACTTATATACTCACTAAAGGCATTGATATTACTTTCTACTTTAGAATCTTTTTTACAAGAAACGGTTAATAAAATGATTAATACACTGAGAAATTTAATATTTCTTGATAGTTGCTGTGGAAGATTTACTTTCATTCTAGTACTGTTTTTGATAGCTTTTTAATTGAATACTAAAGTTACTGAAAATGTAGCTATCTAAATTCTAAATTTAGAATTCGTATCACTTCAATGAGTATTCGTGTTAATTGCAATTTTAATTAGGTTAACTAAGTATGGATAACTCCTTAAAGCTTTTGAATATTACTTAGTAATTAAGGCCTAAACAAAACTAGCCATTTTAAACTTTTGAAATACAATTTATGCTATATATTTTTTACTTTTACACCCAGAAATAAAGAACATGTTAGGATTAAAATTTGAAACAGAAACTTCTTGGGTAGATGTTGCAGCGAACGGACTAGAACAATTATTAACAGATCATGCATTTGCAGAGCAAAAAGCAGCTTCTAATGCAGTATCTATTATTATTAATTATTCTGAAGAAACTGCATTAGTGAAAGATATGAGCGATATTGCTATTGAAGAAATGGAACATTTTAGAATGGTGCATAATTTAATGGTAGATCGAGGAATGGTTTTAGGGCAAGCTACTAAGAATGACTATGCTTTAAAATTACAACAGTTCTTCCCTAAATCTTCTAATAGAACAGAAGCTTTAGTACATCGTTTATTGGTTGCTGCCTTAATTGAAGCTCGTAGTTGTGAACGTTTTAAAGTATTTTCTGACAATATGAAAGATGAACAACTAGCTACTTTTTATCGTGATTTAATGGTTTCTGAGGCAAATCATTATACTTTGTTCTTAGGATACGCTCGTACTTACATGGGCAGAGAAGTTGTTGATAAAAAATGGAATGACTTATTGGCCTTTGAAGCTGATATGATGAAAAATAGAGGAACCATTGCTAAAGTTCACGGATAGTGTTTAGTAGAGAAGAATCAGCTCGTTTACGTAAAGAGTTTTGGACTAGTTTTGGAAAATCTTTTCCAAGAAAATGGTTGTTGTACAATACCAAAATAAAAGGGTTTGCTTTTAAGTTTCAAGCAGATCGAAAAAAGGCGTCTGTTTGTTTAGATTTTGAACATTTAGATGAAGATGCTAATGAGCTATTATACGATCAAATGCTTTCTTTGAGAAAACTATTAGAAGCCGAAATTCCTGAGGTGATTTATGACGCTACTTTTGAATTAGAAAGCGGGAAAATAATTAGACGTATTTATGTTCCTTATGAAAAGAAATTTAGCATTCATAATAAAAATACTTGGAGAGATTGCTACGAGTTTTTCGTAGCAACCATGTCCAAATTTGAGTTATTCTTCTACGAATATGAAGATTTTATTAAGCAGGCCATTTAAAACCAGCCTCGTTTTTTCACCTTCACTTTTTTAATAATCAATGCTTCAATAGCAAATATTTCGTGAAAATCATAGCTAACACGCTCATAACCTCCTACTCTCCATTGAGGTCCGTATGAGTTTTTAATGATAAAGCCTTTATTGTCATAGCCTATAATAGTTACTGCGTGCCCTATGTATTGATCACCGGTATCACTAAATTCCATAGAAACTGTTCCATCAACTATTTGTTGATTTATGTTTGGATACCATCCTTTAGCTGCTGAGTACTTTAAAAAGTTACCATTAGGTCCTCTTACTTTAAATCCCTTATCAGGTGTTATCGTTTGAAAATTTCTTGAAGCGTATGACTTCCATGCGGGCTTATATAATATAGGATAAGAAACAGGAATAGCTTTGACTCCACTTCTTAAAAGATATTTTAGATACTCCACATTTTTTGCTTTCTTACCTTCTAAGTATTCATATTCATCAACAAATACAACAGCCTTATCTTTATACTTAGTTAATAGGGTAACAAATCCTATTTCACTTTCAATCATATAAGCATCAAACTGTGTTTCATTCATAGACCTTACCTTATCGTAATTTAATTTATATGGCAAATACTTTTCTTCTATAGCCCCATCTCTTATTAAGGAGTTTGGATAGTGCATTAAAAAATGTCCCCTTTTAATTTTAGCGTCTTTTGCAAACTGATACCCTTTCTGTAAAGCATACAAGTATTTTTCACTTAAATCTTTCGGAACTCCAGGAAATGTTTCTAAGGTAGCAGCAATGGCAAAAGCTGTACATGTATATTTTACACCTTGGTGCTTAACAGGAGATTGACTTTTCCAATGTACTACAGGTAATAAATTACTTACTGTATTTAGTTTTTGTGCTTTTATACCCATAATAGGTAGAAGAAACACTATTAAAAAAAGTACTTTTTTCATTATATAATTATGTTTTGGTTAGTTTAGTTCTATAAATTTACCAATAATTATAAATGGAAAAACACCCTTTTAACAAGAGTGTTTTTCTTTTGATTTATATAAAATTTCTTTTTTCTAACTAAAAAATTGGATGGTAAAAGGATAATTAGGTTCTTCTCCATTACTTGCTTTTACTGCATTTACAATTGGAAATATAAAATAGAAAGCTCCTATAACAAGAAATCCTAATAAACCTAAACCGAAAAACAGAATCATAGGAATGCATAACAGCAAGTATAAAAACATTGATATTCTAAAATTTATAATAGATTTACCATGTTCATCCATCCCCAAAACTTCATCTTTTTTTACTGCCCATAATATTAACGGCACTATAAGTCCGCCTATCCCTGTTATAAAATCTAATAACTGACTTAAATGGGTTAATACTAATAATTCTTTATTCTTTCTCATCCTTAATAATAATTTGGTTAATGTATATATAAGACGACATAATGCCTTATTTGTTACAATATTATGTCGGACATAGGGTATAAAAACAAACAGGAAAAACACCCTTAATAGCTAAAAATCAATAATTTAATTTGGCTCACTAGGTGTTTTAGTCTTATATTTGCACCCGTATTATTTAACCCCAAAACCCCTAAATAATGAATAACTTACCCCTAAAGTTATTGATAGTAGCTTGCGCGCTATTTTTAACGTCGTGCTCTTCAAACGAAGTTGAACTAGTAGAAAACAATATTGAACTTACCGTAAACCTTACCGAAAAGTCTATTGAAGCAGATATCTTAGCTAATGTTAATGAATACAGAATTAGCAAAGGGTATGCTCCTTTAAACAAATTACAGGCTATTAAATCTCAAACTAGTAATCATACGAATTATATGATTCAGCAAAGTAAAATTTCTCATGACAATTTTTACAAACGCAAAGAGTATTTAATTAGTAATGCTGGTGCTATTGGAGTTGGAGAAAATGTAGCCTATGGCTATTCTTCTGCTGCATCTGTTGTAAACGCTTGGATTAAAAGTGAAGGACACAGAAAGAACATTGAAGGTGATTTTACTCATTTCGAGGTTACAGCTGAAAAAGATGCTAATGGTAAATGGTATTTTACTAACATCTTTGTAAGGAAGTAAGAAACCTTTAAAATCAAAGAACCCCTAATTCTCTCCTTCCTACCAGATTAAATTAGAGGTTCCGAACTACTCGGGAAACTTTAAATAACTACAAGCTATTCATAATTATTTAGAATTATAAATTTAGATCTTCTATTCTCTTGATGTTCCTCTTCAGTACATCGAACATAATTTTTACATTTATTTACCAATTGCTTCTCGCCATACCCAATTGCACTTTGAATTCTATGAGGAGCTATACCTCTTGAAATAATATAATCTCTCGTAGATTTTGCACGTCTATCTGATAATATTTCATTGTATCTATCACTTCCTCGGCTATCTGTATGTGCTTCAATTTTTATGATCATCTTTGGATGATTGTTCATTACTTTTACAACAAACTCTAATTCATATGCTGCATCTGGTCTAATATTCCATTTATTAAAATCAAAAAATATTGGGTTAATAACTATTTCTTTTCCAACAATTAAAGGTGTCAAGTATAAATCTTGCAGAATCTCTTGGTCTCTCTCCTCGGTAGATTCTGTATTTTGTATATCGTCTTTGTAATCTAGTTTTGTTCCTCTTAATGTAAATTTTCTGTTCTTACACTTTACTTCAAAAGTATATGTTGCATCTTCTTGAGTAACAAATCTTTTAACAACTTTTCCTGTCGAATCTATCAACTCTACCAATGTGTTGGGTAAAAGCTCTTTTGTTCTTTTATCAAATGTTTTTCCTTTAAGGTATTGAAAACATTCTACAATTTTAAAACTATAAATATCATCTCTACCTTTACCTTCAGGTCTGTTAGATGAAAAATATCCTGTTCTATTTCCTTCATTCATAAAAAAACCAAAATCATCGTACCCACTATTAAAGGGAGCTCCTAAGTTCTCTGCCTCTGATGTAGCATTTTCAGATAATGATACTTTATATATATCTAATAATCCAAGATTCTTATGACCGTCTGATGAAAAATACAATGTATTATCCTTCGCTATATATGGAAACATTTCTTTTCCTGAAGTATTTACTTTTCCTCCTAAGTTTTGAGGTGTCCCAAAAGTTCCATCTTCTAAAATTGCTACTTTATAAATATCTGCTTGTCCGAATCCATCTGGTCTATCCGATACAAAATAAAGTGTTTTTTCATCAGGACTTAAAGCTGGATGCCCATTCGAATGAAGCTCACTATTGATAGGTAATTCTTGAATATTACTCCATGTTCCATTAACTAACTCTGCTTTGAATATTTTTAGATGTGAAGTACCTTCTTTATTGTGTTCCAATTCATTTTTTTCATCCAAATTATTCCTAGTAAAATACATTGTTTTCCCATCTTTGGTAATTGTTAAACTAGATTCATGAAAACCTGTATTTAACTTTGTGGATACAACTGGAATAATATCTTCTATTGTTTTTTCTTGAGTATCTTCAATAATCTTTCCTTGATACAAATCTAAATAAGGCTCATTATTCCATTCATAAAGGGCTCCGTTTTCGTTTTTTGCTGATGCAAAATAGAACTTTCCATTATGTACATATGGTCCAAAATCTGAGTTTTTAGTATTTATCCTCATGTTAGAAATTCGTACTGAATCTCTATGAAGTGTTTTTAACTTCTCATGATTTACATTAAGTGTATTGACATAACTTTCAGGCAACTTTTTCAACCATGTTTCTGCCTCTTTATAATCTCCAACACTTCTTAAAGATTGTGCATATCTATAAATACTCTCGTTATCTACTAAACCTCCTTCTCTTTTACTTGCCAATTTATACCAATAAACAGCTTGTTTTGAATCAGAGTTATTATAGTAACAATCTGCTAACTTACTAAGCAAATCAACTCCATCATCTCCCCTATTTATTGCATTTCTATAAAACTCAGCTGCTTTAATATATGCATATTCTTTATAGAATTTATCGGCTACTTTTCTTTGTGAAAAAATGCTAAATGATATAAAAGATAGTAGTAAAAGTGTAATTCTTGTTTTCATAATCATACATTTTAAAAATATCTAGGAGATTTTGTTCGAAACGATTTATCCCTTACAAATTCAAACATCAATAAAATCTCGTGCGTTCCGTTTGAATATTGTTGAATATCTGATAAAGGGTATTCATAAGCATACCCTATTCGGAATTGTTTAGATACTTGAAAATCTACCAAAGCACCTAAGCCACCTGTATTTTCGTTAATTCTATAGGCTGCTCCCAACCAAAACTTTTCATTAAATAAAAAATTGGCTGTAACATCATAGGACATAGGAGCACCATTGGTTGCTTTAATTAATGCTGCTGGTTTAAACTTAACACTACTGTTCAAGTCAAAAACATATCCTCCTGTTAAATAATACACCGCTCTATCTACTACACCATAATCTATTCCGTTTACTCGAATTTCATTATGATCAATATTCAGCATTCTTGGCGAAGATAATCCTACATACCATTTTCTATTATGTAAAAACAATCCTGCTCCCATATTAGGTTCCCATCTATTTTGAATTCCCCCAATTCCTGGATCTACTCCTTCGGCAGCAAGTAACTCATTTGCTATTCTATATTGAGAGAATCCTGCTTTTAATCCGAATGCCAATTTTGTTTCTTCACTTAAATTAATTGTATAAGAGAAATCTCCATACAAATAGGTAAAGTTTTCATATCCTAATTGATCATTAATGAATGACAGTCCTAAACCTATTCTCTCATTTCTAAGTGGAGTATGAATTGACAAAGTTTGTGTTTCGGGTGATCTTTCAAAACCAGCCCATTGACTTCTGTGTAATCCCACAATACTTAACACTTCTCTACTTCCTGCATAGGCCGGATTAATTGAAACTGTGTTATACATATACTGCGTAAATTGTGGTAATTGTTGACCTACTACTTCACTTGTAATTGATAAGAATAGCATAAATACTATTGTATAAATTCTGTAATGTTGCTTCATAGCTTATACTTATTTGGTTCCTAAATAAATTGCTCCTGTAAATGGTCTTAAGCCACTATTCTCTAGTTCTACTATGTAGTAGTAAGTTCCCGCTGGTAGTCTTGTTGCTCCTCCAAATGAGGCGCCATCTGTTATTCCATTCCAATTATTTGCATAGTTATTTGATTCGTATACTTTTGATCCCCATCTATTAAAGATTTGTACTTTTACGATGAATCCACAACTCTCAACACCAGTAACCTCAAAGTTTTCATTCCATTGATCTCCATTTGGTGTAACCGCCTTAGATATTACAACGTCTTCTTGTCCACAAGGTAATACCACACAGTCATCATTTATATTTATGGTTACTCTGGTAGTTGCTAAACATCCTTGATTTGGAGCAGTATAACTAAAGACATAATCTCCTAACTCTAAATTTTGTGGATCAAAGGTTCCGTCTGAATTTAGTTCTATATTTCCTGATATTACTTCCCAAGTCACATCTGTACTTGAAGTATCTAAATAATCGTTTAAATCAACTATTCCATCATCAATACATTTCGAATCTGAAACCTCGATTGTAGTGTTGTTTGTTGATACATTAATTACTTGTGTAAACTCTGAGGTATTTCCACAATCGTCGCGTACTATCCAAACTCTTGTTATACTATAATCTGTATCAGTTCCATCAAACGTACTTGTTTCTTCAAAACTCACCTCAGTTACATTTTCTGAACAGTTATCCTCAAACTCTAACTCTGGTATATCTGGAATTGCATCACATTCCACATTAATTTCATCATCTAAAGAACTTACCAAAGTTGGTCCCTCTGTATCTTCAACAGTAATCACTTGCTCATGAGAAGTTTCATTCCCTGCGCAATCACTCACCATCCAAGTTCTTGTTATTGTATAAGATGAAGCACATCCTTCTGCCGATGTTCCTACTACCTCATTGTAAACAACGGTTACTTGTGAATCACAATTATCAGCTCCGGTAAGCACAACTGCTTCTGGAATTGCATCACAACTTACTGTAGCGTCTTCTGGTAAAGTTTCTACGAATGTTGGTGCAGTAGTATCTTCTACGTTAATAGTTTGAACATGTTCTGTAGTATTTCCTGCACAGTCACTTACACTCCATGTTCTGATTATCGTATATACTGAAGGACACTCATCATCATTTCCTGACAATGATTCACTGTAGTTTACAGTTACCTGAGCATCACAATTGTCGGTTGCAGTAAGTACAACTGCTTCTGGAATTGCATCACAACTTACTGTAGTATCCTCCGGTAAAGTTTCTACGAGTGTTGGTGCAGTAGTATCTTCTATCGTTAAGGTTTGTACATGTTCTGTGGTATTTCCTGCACAGTCACTTACACTCCATGTTCTGGTTATCGTATATACTGAAGGACACTCATCATCATTTCCTGACAATGATTCACTGTAGTTTACAGTTACCTGAGCATCACAGTTATCTGTTGCAGTAAGTACAACAGCTTCTGGAATTGCATCACAACTTACTGTAGCGTCTTCTGGTAAAGTTTCTACAAATGTTGGTGCAGTAGTATCTTCGATCGTTAAGGTTTGTACATGTTCTGTAGTATTTCCTGCACAGTCACTTACACTCCAGGTTCTTGTAATCGTATAAACTGAAGGACACTCATCATCATTTCCTGATAATGATTCATTGTAGTTTACAGTTACCTGAGTATCACAGTTATCTGTTGCCGTAAGTACAACTGCTTCTGGAATTGTATCACAACTTACTGTAGTGTCTTCTGGTAATGCTTCTACAAATGTTGGTGCAGTAGTATCTTCGATCGTTAAGGTTTGTACATGTTCTGTAGTATTTCCTGCACAGTCACTTACACTCCATGTTCTGGTTATCGTATATACTGAAGGACACTCATCATCATTTCCTGACAATGATTCACTGTAGTTTACAGTTACCTGAGCATCACAATTGTCTGTTGCCGTAAGTACAACAGCTTCTGGAATTGCATCACAACTTACTGTAGCGTCTTCTGGTAAAGTTTCTACAAATGTTGGTGCAGTAGTATCTTCGATCGTTAAGGTTTGTACATGTTCTGTAGTATTTCCTGCACAGTCACTTACACTCCAGGTTCTTGTAATCGTATAAACTGAAGGACACTCATCATCATTTCCTGATAATGATTCACTGTAGTTTACAGTTACCTGAGCATCACAATTGTCGGTTGCAGTAAGTACAACTACTTCTGGAATTGCATCACAACTTACTGTAGCATCTTCTGGTAAAGTTTCTACAAATGTTGGTGCAGTAGTATCTTCGATCGTTAAGGTTTGTACATGTTCTGCAGTATTTCCTGCACAGTCACTTACACTCCAGGTTCTTGTAATCGTATAAACTGAAGGACACTCATCATCATTTCCTGATAATGATTCACTGTAGTTTACAGTTACCTGAGCATCACAATTGTCTGTTGCCGTAAGTACAACAGCTTCTGGAATTGTATCACAACTTACTGTAGCATCTTCAGGTAAAGTTTCTACAAATGTTGGTGCAGTAGTATCTTCGATCGTTAAGGTTTGTACATGTTCTGCAGTATTTCCTGCACAGTCACTTACACTCCAGGTTCTTGTAATCGTATAAACTGAAGGACACTCATCATCATTTCCTGATAATGATTCACTGTAGTTTACACTTACCTGAGCATCACAATTGTCTGTTGCCGTAAGTACAACAGCTTCTGGAATTGTATCACAACTTACTGTAGCATCTTCTGGTAAAGTTTCTACAAATGTTGGTGCAGTAGTATCTTCGATCGTTAAGGTTTGTACATGTTCTGTAGTATTTCCTGCACAGTCACTTACACTCCAGGTTCTTGTAATCGTATATACTGAAGGACACTCATCATCATTTCCTGACAATGATTCACTGTAGTTTACAGTTACCTGAGCATCACAGTTATCTGTTGCCGTAAGTACAACTGCTTCTGGAATTGCATCACAACTTACTGTAGCATCTTCTGGTAAAGTTTCTACAAATGTTGGTGCAGTAGTATCTTCGATCGTTAAGGTTTGTACATGTTC
>NZ_CANMLT010000003.1 GCF_947498805.1 uncultured Tenacibaculum sp.
CTCCTTAGCTCAGTTGGTTAGAGCATCTGACTGTTAATCAGAGGGTCCTTGGTTCGAGCCCAAGAGGGGGAGCAAAATAAACAAAGGCAACGTGGAAGCCGATAATTTCCACAACATACATATATTGTTCTACATGAACATTCCTCCTTAGCTCAGTTGGTTAGAGCATCTGACTGTTAATCAGAGGGTCCTTGGTTCGAGCCCAAGAGGGGGAGCAAAAAAAGTCTAACTTGTACTAGTTAGACTTTTTTGTTTTTATGATGTAATGACACTTCCTATTATTTGATCTAAATTGGTTTCTTCTTCAAAATCATGCAACCAAGTTGATGTTTCTTCATGATCTAAAAAACTGTTGAGTGCTTCTCGTACCGAAATTCTATTTTCTTGTGGTAATGCTTCTATGACGTCTGTTAAATTACTTAGTAAATGTATTGGAGATGTTTTTTCTTCATATAACTTAAAAGCTACTTTACCTGTAATATCTAAAAATTGTAAATAGTTTGCTTTGGTTGTTATGGGGGTACTGATTCCTAATCTTCCAAAAACTTCTTTTACTGCTCCCGAGGTTTGTCGTCCCCATAAACCATCTATCAAAATTTCTTCATTGTAAATATATTTTAGAGCTAATTGCACATACAACGTTTCAGATTTTGATGTTTGATTAAAGTCAACCGGAACACTAGTATCTACATGCCAATGGTCTTTATGATTAGGGTAATAATAGTTTAATACTATTCCGAAGTGTTTTCTTAAAAAAGACTCTATTCCTAAATACAGTTCTTTCTGATGAATAAAATTCAATGTAACCAAGGTTTCTTCCTGCCAAAAAATTGCATCTAAATCAAATGCTTTTCCATGCTTATGTTGCCCAGGTTTATTTACAAAAATACCTGCCGTTGTAATCAGCTCTGGAATTCCTAACGGACAGTGTTCAAATATTTCTTGTAAGGCATTTTCTAATATCCTTAAAAAACTTTCTTCTATTAAAAACTCTCTTTGCTCTCCTCTTGTTCCATAAGGATGATTGGTTAACCGTGCATAATGTAAAGGGATTCCATTGATATGATCTATTTTTTTCATTGTTTCATTTTTTTTGATTGCTTACCTATATGACAATATTGATTGATTTACCTTCTTTTGCATATTCTCTTTTTACACCTTCTAAAAGGTACTTTCTTTGAATTTCTTCCTTTTTATTAGCTATTGTTTTTAAACAGGCATATTGAATGATGTTTACAATATTTGCTCCCGTAATGCTATATTTCTTTGCTAATTCTTCTATGGAAATTGACGCTTCTAAAGAAATATTGTTCGGTAAATTCTTTTCCCATAAGGCTACACGCTCCTCATAATTTGGTGTTTCAAATTCTATGATATTGTGAAAGCGACGTGTAAATGCGGCATCTATATTGTTTTTAAAGTTTGATGCTAAAATGATGAGCCCGGGATGCGCTTCTATTCTTTGTAATAAATAAGATACTTCTTGATTTGCGTATTTATCATGAGCATCTCTAACATTTGTTCGTTTTCCAAAAATTGAATCTGCTTCATCAAAGAATAAAATCCAATCTTGGTTAATCGATTTATCAAATAGTTTAGAAAGATTTTTTTCGGTTTCTCCGATATATTTTGAAACTACCATAGATAAATCAACTCGATACACATCTTTTCCCGTATGCTTTCCTAATAAGCTTGCTGTTAAAGTTTTTCCCGTTCCTGGCGCGCCACAAAACAATACTCTATATCCTGGTTTTATCTTGTTTTCCATTCCCCAATCATTCATCAACACCATATGATAGTCCAACCAGTTTTCTATTTCTCGTACCTCCTCTAAGGTTTTTGTACTAAGTACTAAATCATCCCAATCCAATCCAGTTGAAATAAGACTTGCCGGAAAATCTTGACTTAGTTGTGGTTTTAATTCTTTACCTGTTAAAAACAAATGTGTGTGCTCTTCACTTAAAATTAATTTCCCACTTAAAAAGGGTTCTCCTTTGGGTACTTTTTCTAAGGATATGATTCCTTTTTTAAACAAAATACTTTTATATAGTAGAAATTCTGTTAAATAGGTTCTGTATTCTATGTCTTTTCCAGCTAAAATATACAGCGCTGTCTCTCCTGTAGGAATAACACCCCTATGGTTCTTTCCTTTTACTCCTCCAAACTCTGGAAAATCTCCTCCATGAGGTAAGAAATCAGATAAAATATCATTTACAAAACTCGGAGAAACATGTGGTAGCAATGCCAACATTAAAACGACTATTTCATCTGGAGAAAATTGATTTTCATAAATAAACTGTGATAGTGCCGAATTATCTAATTGAAATTTAAATTCTTTATCTTGAATTGGTTCTTCACTTAAATCAGACTTTAACCTCAACCTAATTCGATGTTCTAAATAGTTGTAAAAACTTGTTTCTATGATTGTTTCAATTGTATGATTGTTTACTTGCATAACCTGTTATTTTTTTGCCAAGAATTTTTTCTTTGTTTCTTCAAAACCTGCATCTGGTCCAACGGTAATTGATTTATCTGGTTGTACCTTAGTTGTTGGTTTGTTAGCTCTATCGTCGTCTTTTAACTCTGTTTTCACACCATCGGCAAACTCTTTACCTAAACCTGAAGATTTATAATTGATACTTAAAAACTTTGCTGGTACTTGTTTTAAATCCTTGTTTACTGCCGATTGAAGCGTGCTAATTAGCTTATCTTTTGCTCCCTGCATTGCTTTGTTTTTCACAAACTTTACTGTTTTTGGATTATCCTTTTTAAACTCTGTTTCTAACATCTTTTTTAGGTTTTGTGGAGTTGCATCGTCATCAGTTAAAGTGGCCGTAGCTGTTAGGTTATAATTTTCATCACTCTTCTTAAAGTGTGCAGCCATTTGATTCTCCACATTTAACATATCTTTTCTATTATAGTTTGCTGATGATGGGTGAATGTTTAATGCTGAGTTTTTTCCCGAACCTCCAAATTGATCTCCTATAATATGTGCATTATCAAATACGCTTGCACTATCTGTTTTTCCTCTTCCTATTCCTGATTTTTTATTAGAAAGATTTTTCCCTTCTACTTTACGTATTTGTCTTTTATCTTTAATATCTCCTGCCACTTCTTCATAACTAATTTCGATTTCAAATCGTGGTCCTGGTTTCCCATCAGAGGTTAAGGTATCGTAACCCGCATGGTATTTTCCTTTTGTATCACTCTTGAGTTCTATTTCTTTTGGCACAAAATTATCATGTGGAGCAATGTATTTCTTCTCTGCTCCTTCAACTAGTTTTCCACCATCTCCAGTACTTCCATCAACAGGTGTTATTGAAATTGTTTTGAGCCCTTTTACTGCTTTAACTCTTCCTATTTTAATTTCATCTAACTTTTCTGCGCTTTCTTTATTTACTTTTTTCTGAATAATCTTATAGGCAGTTTTTTCTTTTTTATCTCCTTCTAGTTTATATTTATTTGAAGGGCTATCTGGACTAATTAACTTCCAGAAAGTTTTAGACACCGTTCCGTCTTTGTTCACCACTTTTTTGTTTAACCAACTTAGCATTTTTGGTTTTTGCGACATGGTAGCTTCTTCCGCATTTCCTCCTTGAGCACTTCCAGAATCCGTAGCGTTATTAGGTGCAATTTTAATTTTAAAATCTACATCATTATCTTCTTTATCCTTCGCCAAAGGAGTTACCGTAACATCAATATTGATTCCTTTTTTTAATTGAGGTTGATATTTGTTTTCAAAAGCTTTTGCTTCTTTTTTCTTTCGCTTATGAAAAACTTCAAAACTCTCATCTTTCTTCGCTTTAACGCTCAATTTCTTTTTAATATCTCCTGCGATCTTTTTATGCTTGGCCTTGTCTTTTGCGGTTAGTTTCGCTGGCTTCTGGTTCTTATTATCATCCTTGATCTTTTTAGCTTGTCCTTTTTTAGGCTTTTTCTTTCCTAATATTTTATTGAACATCTTCTTCCCTTTAAAGATGATCTTCTTAATAGCCTTATCTATCTTTTTACGAACTTTTTTAATGATTTTT
This sequence comes from uncultured Tenacibaculum sp., assembly GCF_947498805.1. Lineage (GTDB taxonomy): Bacteria > Bacteroidota > Bacteroidia > Flavobacteriales > Flavobacteriaceae > Polaribacter. The sequence goes on from NZ_CANMLT010000003.1 coordinate 4,032, forward strand.
TGAATCTTCCCTGTTAAACCTGTTACTCCTACCAATGCTGCTAGAAAACTGATTAATACCGGAATCGCTTTAGCCAATGCTGTCTCTATTCCTTTAGCCACCGCTTTTACATTTCCAGCTGCCAAAGCTTTGATGCTATCTATAAAGGCTGTTACCAATTCAAAAATTTGCGCAGCCCTTTCTACAAAAAACTTTACAATATCAATGATCATCATTGCGGCTTTTACAAAAGCTCCTGCCGGACTCAGTAGTCCCATAATCCATTTAATTCCGGCCTCTACAACTTTAGTAATAATCATATCTCGAATAGCATCCATAACCATTTCTTTTAGGTTATTGAATTGCTCCTTGATATATTCCCAAAGCCCCATTACTCCATCTTTTTTAACAATTTGGAATATTTCCACTGCCTTTTCCATCCCCGCTACTACAGGCTCTCCTAAATATTTTACGGCTTTTTCTCTAAAATAATCCCAGGTAAGTCCTAACATTTGGGTTACTAAACTGAAAATCCCTGATAAACTGAACAAATTGTCTGGTAATGTGATTCCTACATTTCCTAAAGAACCTGTTAACCATTCTATCAATCCTTTGATCATGTGTTTTTTGATATTGTTTCCAAAATCGACAAAACCTTGTTTTATTCCACTAATTAGATTACTTAAGAAACCGATAGGGTCTGAAATAATTGCTCCTATAGCACTTGTAGCCGCTGCTAAAAGGTTGAGTAGTAAATCTTTTATTTTTAAGATGGTTTTTATGACTCCTGCCAATGCATTCAAAGCAGCACCAATCCACCCTGCACTAACACTTTCTTTTATTTCATCAAATTTTTCTTGTAGAGAATCTACATTTTCCTTGTAAGATTGTGCTAAGTCTGACGCTAATTCTTCTTGCTTTTCATACACAGTATCTTCTAAATCGGCATACTGATCGTTAAAATCACTAAAAGCATCTTCTGCTAATTTCTTTTGTGATTCATCTAAACTATCAAACTTTTCTTTTGATTTTTTCTTTCCTTCAGCAATTGCATCTAGGGCGCCATTTAATCCATCAGCAATAATGATAGATATATCATCTAAAACGGTATTCATTTTAGCAATGAATTTGTTCTTTTCTACTCTAAATAATTTATCAATAGCTTCGGTATCTTCTCCAAAAATCCAATCGTCAATTACGGTCCATCCGTAAATTTCTCCCAATCCGTCCTCTACATTTTTCTCAAATGTTTTTTGAGCGCTTTCTGCTTCTTCACTAAACTTTTTATCTACATCTTCTGATAATTTTTCTAAACTCTCGGTTACTGTTTTTTTAGTTGCTTCATAAATAGCCTCAAACTCTGCATAAATTTTCTCCTGCTCTGTTTTATCATTTGTTTTATTGGTCGTCTGATTTGCCAGTACATCATTCTCCGATAAAACCTTTGCTGCTTGCATTTGATCTAGCCCTTCTTGACTATTGGTAGCTGCAACTTTCTTTGCTACTCCTAATTGTGCTTGTTCTTTTTTACGATACTTAACCGGAGCTAATTTTGCTTCTGTTTGCGCAGTGTTTTTTTCTTCTAAAGCTCCTGTAAATTTTGGTTCATTAGATTTTGCTAATTGCTCATCGGTTACTTCATTTTCAGTCATGTAATCATCTAAGGACTGACTCTCTTTTTCCATAGAGATTTCTTCTGAAGTTTTTGGCTTTGGAATTGCCGCTTTGGCGTCTAATGGTTTCGGTTTTTTTCCAGGATCTGCTGTTGGTAAAGGTTTTGCTTCTAAAGTTGGTTGTCCACTTGCTGGAGCAGGTTTATCTGCCTCACTTTTCATTGGCCCAGCTAGTTTATCACTTTCAGAAGTTACTTGACCAGATATGTTTTCTTTAATCCCTTCAATAGGTTTATCTTCTCTAAACTCTTGTGCTTCGTCTGAATTTTTTGGTAAGTTTTTTTCTAAATCTTCTAAATTTTTCTCTAGAAGTTTTTTGAAGGATTCTGGTGTAAAAGGCTCTCGTTCTTTTTCCTTTTCTGAAGTTTCAGACATCGAAGCCTCATGGGCTTGTTGGTCATTTTTTTTAGCCTGCGTTTCTGGGGCAGCATGCCCTGCTTCCTTTTGCTCTGAAACTTTGGCATCTGGATCTGGGTGCTGTGACTTTTCTTCTTTTACCGCTTCGGTTTTTTTTATTTGTTTTTTAAATGCAGGATCATCTTCTGGTTTCGTAGGTGCTTTTGGTATTTTTTTCTCCGCAGCTTCTATCTTTTCTTTTGGTTCTTTCTTAGCACCTTCCTCCTCTTTTCCTTTCTTCTTATCAGCAGGTGCTCCTTTTACTGGAGTTGGTTTTGTTGCAGCAACATTTTGCCCTCCTTCACCCTTTGCAAGGGTTTTAGCTCCTTCTAGTTGTATTTTTTTTGCTCCTTTGGTTTCTCCTTTCTTTTTACCTAATGCATCCTTTACTATTTCTTCCTTTCCTACTTCTTTTTTATCCTTTTCTTTCCCAACTGTATCTACCGCTTTTTTAATGGTATCATTCTTCGGAGAAAAAAAGGATGATTGTTCTTTCTGAGAAGTTTTCTCTGTATTTTTTGAAAACTCTTTTGAAGCCTCTTCCTTTTTCTTCTCTGGCTTTACCACCTTCATTTCTGGTTGAATAAAAGCGCCTTTGCTCTTGTTTTTAAGAGCTGTATTAGAAGGTTGTGCAGTATTTTTTTTAGCAGTAAACATAGCCGATTATTCTATTTGAAATTCTTTTTTCTTCCCTCCTAAAACACCAGTATTAAATAACATCATAATAATGCTAACTAAAGCGTCTATATATTCTGTTATAGCTACTGTAGTTGAATACTTTGTTTTAGTTTTATCTTCCGCCATTGTTAATTAATTAGGTTCTTACCCTTACATCTCCTTGCAGGATACAATTGTGATTTGTACTTTCTACATTAAAGGTTAAAAAGTAGGTTCCGTTTGACAATCCTGTCCATGTTTTACGAGTAGGTCTTCGTACTGAAAAACGTTTTAATCCATGATCTGAATCGTATAAGGTTCCTACCTCCATTAATCCTATTTTGTAATCTGCATTTCCGCAGTGTGTGGCTCCTCTATCCCATTGTGCATTACAAAACACTGCTACACTTCCGTTGGTTACTTCAAACCTTCTCGATTCAAAATACTGATGTCTCATTGTGATGGTACTGTCAAAACCTCCTGATGCACTTGCTTGTTTTTGAATCATTCCTGTTTGTTGAATGGTATGAGTCAACTCATGAGCTAACAAAGTTTTTCCTTCTTTCGAATTTGGATTGTACTTTCCTTTATTAAAATAAATATCATTTCCATGAGTAAAGGCTTGTGCTCCTATACCAGCGCTCATGTGAGCTGCTTCTGAATCGTTGTGAATTCTTACTCTAGAGAAATCGGCTCCAAATCCGCTCTCCATTTCCGCACTTGTTTGAGTATCCATTTGCTGCCCTCCATTTCCTCTTCGCAGCCTTCCTTCTAAAAAACTACTTGAGCTTTTTTTATTGTTAGAGTTTTCCTTTGCTTGTAATGATTCTTCCTCTTCTTCTTTTTGTTGCACAGCTTCTTCTTCCTCCATTTTCTGTACTTTTTTCTCCTCCTTACAATCACCACATTTCTTTGATTGCACAGCCTCTTCCTCTTCCATCGCTTGTACTGCTTCCTCTTCTTCCATTTTTTGAACAGGTTGTTCTTCTTCCTGTGCTTTTTGTTGCACTTCTTCTTCAGCACCTTCTTTCTTTTGTACAAATGGTGTTATTTCAGACGCCAATGGTTTTTGCTGAACTTCTTCCTCTCCTTTCTTTTGCAACAAACCTGTATCCCCTTTTTTATTCACCACTTTATCAGCCATCTTATCGGCTTCAACTTCATATTTATCTCCGCTTTTCCCCATAGTTAGCTTCGGCTGAAAAAACATATTTTTATCTTCCTTAGCCTTATTGGGTATCTGTGTTTTTGGTTTCTTATCTCTAATAAACATGTTTCTTCATTTTTTTCTTACCAATCTGTAAATATCAAAGTGTTCATCCATGGTAACTTGCATAGACTGTAGTTCCAAGGTAATTTGTCTAGTAATATATCTTGTGTCTTCTTTTCTACGATTATATGAGGGTGTTCTTTAGTTAAATCTATCTTTCCCGTCCTTTGTAAAAACTCATTTCTAAGAAGATCTATCGAAGAGTTTTTTAAAGGCTCCCAATTTTGAAGTACAGCTTTCAGCATTTCTTCAGCTTGTTGCTTTATGCTTTCTGAAAGCTTCACATTTCTTTCAATAGGTTGCTGAATCGGAATATTACAAATGAACTTTTCAAACAATAAATTGCTTTCAAACTGTTGTTCTTTTTTTGTTGCTATATAATGTAGTAAATGAACCGCTTCATTAGGTTTTATAATTTGGTTAGATTCATTTAAAAAACCACATGCAGTAAATAGTTGTTTTAAAAACGGATGCAATAGAATTAAACCTGCATTTTGCACCAAGTATGTTTTAGGTGCTTTTGTTTTTTGAATGGTATGATTTAGAACTTCTTCTATTTTTTTATAGGAATCAGTTCTTTCCAGTCTATTCTCTAATGATGATAATTGCTCCTTATTAGTTTTTACCACTACATCAGTGTCAATATTTTCATTAATATTCTTTTCGGTTTGCTCTTTTTTTCCTGTTGCTACACTATTAGCATCAGTGTTTACTAAAGCTTCTTTCTTAGACTTTTCTTTTCTTAAAGCATCTTCTTGTTCTTTGGAAACTTCTATATTTTCACTAAGGATATCTTCTTCAGTCTCTTTTTCTGTTATAATCTTCTCTATGTGTTTTGATTCTTTGTGTCTTTTTTCTTCCTCTTCTGAAAAAATTTTATTTAAAACTTCTACGTCTTTCTTATCTAACAATTCTTTTGAATCAATATTCGAAGTAAATTCAGCAAACGTTGGATAAACCTTTTGCATAGAATTATTAAAACCTTTTAATTCATCTATAACTGATATTGACGTATTCTTGTTTTCAAAGGCATCAATTTTTAGTTGAATATTCTTTGTTATTTTTTCTATTTCATCAGTTAAATATCCTTTTATAAAAATCTCCCAAACTTCTTCTCTTACAAACGATTTCGCAAACTTAAATTGAGTTATTGCAGATAGTATTTCAGCATAGCCACTTGGCTTTTGATAGACTCCTAAGAACAGGATTTGCAACTCCTCATCTAAAAACTGTTTAATCAATCTTTCTTTTTGATATGGATCTTTAATTGTTTTTAAGAAACGAGCTTCATAACCTTCGGTTTCGGTGAGTTCAAATAAAGTTTTCTTGGTAAACTCTACTTCTTCTTTGGAATTATCCCACCAAGCTGGTCTGCCTTCTTTCAAGAAATAAAAAAATGCATCTGCTTTAGATTTAATCAAAGGTTTTGATTCAATTACAACATTATGTACATCTGGTTGTTCTATCTGGTTTTCTAACTTTTTTAGAATTTGTTCTTTGATTTTTTGCTGAATTCTTTCTTGATTAAAAGAAGAAGTATCATCTCTTTTTAAGTCAACTTCTATATTCAATTTTGAAATCAATTGCACTTCTGTATCACTTTTTAGTCCTGCATTTTCCAGATAGGATGCTATCATTGGAAATATTTCTTGCTGCAAGAAAGTTTCCAATGAATTTTTATACTCATTGGCTACTTTTTTACTCTTTGTATTTACCTCAACAAATACTCTATTTATGATATGTTCTTGTTCTTGCAACATGGATTATTTTAACTTCCAAAAAGTTCGATTGTTTCTGCTCTTGTGTTTTTACCACAATCACTAATTACGGTTAATGAAACTCGTACTATTTCATTATTTACTTTTACAGTAACCGCAGTACGGGTTGTTCTTATAATTTCTTTACCATCGATATTCCAGATATATTCTTTTCCTATTTCTGAAGTATTGGTTAATACCAACGCGCCTGTTTCAATATTAAATTTGTGCGTGAAATTTGCTATGGCCACATCTTTTAAAGTAATTTCTTGAGTTACTGAAGTACCTACAATTTGTACGATTACTTTTCCTGCTCCAGTGACTTCAGATAAGGCTGGGATAAATTCCCATCTATTCGTTTCTTTATTAAAACGTACTCCTTTACCTTTTAACAGCATTCCTTTGAAGTTTGGATCTACCGCTATTGGATATGCCTTTTCATCTTGCCAACAAAACTCAGTATACTTCATCTTAAAGATAAATTCTGGGTACTCAACTTCTTTTGTGATACTCGTTGTAGAAATACATCCGTTTTTACTGGTTACCGTTAACACTACTTTAAAGGCGTTTTCTCCTCCCTCTTTAAGCACAAAACCTGGAATAAATAATTCTGTATCTGATTCTGCTGTTTCTGTTTTCCATGAGTATTTAAGTGATAACGGATCTACATGATCTGGAATTACAGGTTGGAATGCTCCTTCGAATATTAGTTGTCCGCCTTTCCAATAGTAATTAGCTTCTTTTCCTTCAGTTATAGAAATCTGAATTACTTCATGAATTGTTATTTGTGCATTTGTTTCCTGTCCATCTTCTCTAAAAGTTAATACTTGATCGAATGCTTTAAAGGTTACTGCATCAATAACTAGTTCGTTATTTTCAATGGTTACGCCTTCTATTTGTCCTTCTACAGTAATAGTTCCATTGACTCCTGTAAATGGTATTCTGGCTTTCTTTTCTACCATAGTATCAAAGCAATATGACGATATGATTCCTAATTCTGATGGTGTAAATATTTCAAACACTATGGTTTCTATTGCAATCGTTTTGTTACATGGTCCTAAAGAAATTTCTAAACTTGGTGTGATTGTATTCTTTTCACCGATTGGTAACATATAGGTTCTTACCAACTTATTATTTATGGGCTTTTGTATGGTTTTATTACCATCTCCAAAGAAATCCCAACCATACTTAATTTGACTTAGTAATTCATCACTTATTCCTTCAATATTTTCCCAAACCAATGCATAGGTTACTTCTGCCTGTGATTTGTCATCATTGTAATTTATAGATGCAACAGTTACTTTTAAATTGATATCTGGATATACAATTATTTTACAATCAGTTGGTTCATCATTTACTGTGAAATTGATTTCTTTTCCTAAGAAGCTCTTATCAATTTTGGTGACATCTAATTTTGTTTTTCCATCCCCCTCATCTTCAAAAATTCCAGAGACTAATTCTTCTGGAATCAATGCTTTTACAATACCATCTATAGGTCGTTTGGTAAATACCAACGGTTCTATATCTTCTTCTTTTAAACAGATATAATCTACCGGTAAACTCAAAAATGGTGGTTCTTTCGGTACAATGAAATTAATAGGAGCACAATCTGAACAACACATGTATGGTAATGAGAAATCTGCTACTACTGTATTTCTTAAGGTTGCATTGCTAACAACCACCTCATTTTCATCAAAAAATAATTGTTTGTTGGTTCCTAAAATATTTGGATTGAACATTTGTAAATAGTACTCATTCTTTGGAACCAGCTTATCTTTTATCATAATTCGCATTCCAACAGTACCGTCTTTATACATTAAAGTTTCCTTTGCATTTACAACATCAGACAGCCCTGCTCTAGACCAAGTTCTGTTTAAAAATGCTGAAAAATTGCTTACCGTGTCTGCTAAAGTTTTTCCTACTAAAACAACATCCTCTCCAAAGAAATATTTGTTTTTAAAGTCTAAATAACTTCTATCTATAAATGTAAAATGTATGGTGGAACTCTTATCCCATAATTGAATAGCTCCTCCATTTTTGAACTCTTTTCTATTCTTTCCTAACACCCCTTTTTCTGATGTAAAGAAATCATCATTGAAAAATTCAATTTCTTGTTCAGTAACGATTGGTTGTTCTCTAAATCTTAATTCTAAAACAACATTGTCAAAGGTGTTTTTATCTGCTGCATTCTCTGTAACATATACCATTACAAAAGTTCCTCCTGGAATAACTCCTGCTTTATGTTCTAATCCTGGATGATGCTTTACAAACTCCGACAATTGAATCTTTTGTAAAATTTGAAGTTTTCTTTTCTCTATTTCAGCTAATAAAGTTTCTAACTTTTTTCCTGAACAACATACAATTGACAATTGATTCACCAATAAGCCAAGAATCTGTTTAGTGGTTGGTTTTAAGGTTGTGCTATTATATCTTGCTTGTAGTTTTTTAACTTGTTGACATAACTTTTCTATGGTTAGCTTATAGCTTTGAATAATGACATTGCTAACATCTTTTATATTTATTGGAACTTTTTTATCCAATACATAGGCATGAATCAATGTTTCTGTAACATCTGTTAAGATGAATTCACTCAATTCTGGTTCATTGATCCAAGCTTCACTCTCTTTTATTTTTGTGGTTTCTTTTTCTAGTTCTACGATAATATCACTGGCAGATCCTTCTTTCTTTTTATCAAAAACTTTATCTATTAAAAAACCAATACTATCTTCTTCTCTGGTTAGACTTTCTTTAACAATATTGGCTTTATCATACCTATACAATGCTTCTTGATCTAAGATCAATGATTCTTTGGAGATCCCCTTTAATTCTTCCGATAAATTAACCTCCTCATTAAAATCCGCTAATGGACTCGCGATTAACTCTTCCTCTATTAGTTTTTCTTTTCTTGTTATTTTATCTGTTACTATATTCTCTTTCGGATTGCTTAATTTAAATGCAGAAAATGTTTTACTTACTTCAGAAAGAATACAGTTTTGTTCAGTTTTCCATGCACTTAAAAGCATTTTCAAATCGTCAAACTCACATTCATAGTCGTTTATATTTATGTTTTGTTCGGTAGCGTTTATAGAAAGGGCTTTCACATCAAAACTCAATCCATTATCTCTCTTCAGCTTATCTATTTTTGCCAAAGCTTCTCGATACATTTTTCCTTGATGTCCTTCTATTCTATAAAAATCATTTTTGTCAATATTATAGGCTAATGGTTTTTGAATAGGTAAGGCCTTTTTCAAATTACCTTTGTGATAGCTTAAGTTTTGATTGGCTCTATAATTGTCTGTTTTCGTAAAATCCCAGTTTTCTAATAACAATGAAGAAACGTTGTAGTAAAACGGAACCGCTTTTTCACTTAAACAGGTATGTGCTTGCGATGGTGTAATTTCTACTTCCTCGGTTTTCGAAGTTCCTACATAACTATGTGCTATTAAAATGGCTCTATTTAATAGACTAATTACTTTTTGTAAGTTCTTGTTTTCATGACCTACAATAGTCGATTTATAAAAACGGTGTCTTAATTCAGGGTAGACAACCGTACTATCAATCTTTCCTAACATTAAGTGTTTTGGAAATGCTCCAATGTTTGGACAACAAGCTACATTTATATGTAACAATAAGTCTTTGATTTCATTATAAGTATCTATTAAATCTTTAAATAAATCGTATCTATATTGAAAGTCTAAAGGAATGGCTAATGCACTAAAATTAAACAGTGATTTTATTTTTGCCGTGATGGATTGTTTTCCAAATTTAGATAACAACACATCATATCCTAAGATTAAATCTGTTGTGATACTCTCATCTTTTATAACAGTATCAAATTGTTGTTTTATAGAAGTAAATGTTTTGGTATTGTAATCTTTCAACACGACTCTTCTCGCTTCAACTACAGGTAATGTATCGTTAATTTTATACCAATCATGTTCATGAAAAATAGTATCTTTTATGGCGATAGCTTCTAAATCTTCACAACGAACCAACAACACTCTAATATTGTTTATTTGCTCTACTCCTTGATTATCACAATTGATCTTATTACATAGCTCATCTTCTTTTGGATATTGCTCTACATACAATATCACCGCCATTTTTTTGATTTCTTCAAACTTCACTAAATCGGTGAACGAATCGTCTTTATGAACATGTAATTCCCATAGATCAAATTGATTTTTTTCTGAATCTAAAAACCTTGGGTATTTTGCTTTATCATCTTCAAACTTTTTGTAATATCGAAAAGTTTTTGTTTTTAAATTCTCTTCTAACAAGTCGAAAAATTGCACTAAATCTCCATCTGTAGTGACTCCAGTTCCTTGGCTTATTCGAATACTACTTACCGCTTTTTGATCTACTGTAAAAATCGGGTTCATTTGAAAACCGCATGCAATTCCAACTCCGCTTAAACCTAATCTTGACAAACGGTCTTGATCTTCAAAATAATCTATGAATGTATTTAATTGTTTTTCAGTTAATACCTGATTTGCATTAAACTTACTATACTCTGTTGTGATATCTTTTAGTTTAGCTTTCATACCGTTTCATTTTGGTTGTGCTATGTATAACACGCTATTTTTTATACTCTGTTTGGTTGTTTCTTTATGTATTCTTTTTCTACTCCTCGTCCGCTTCTTCTTTATTTTTCTCAAGACGTCCAATACTCGATTGTCCTAAAATTATTCGTCCGTCTAACGCCTCCTCTTCTGCACTACAATCTGTTAATCTACCTGTTGGATAAATTGTATTCAACTCTTGTATTGCCGCTATTAGATTTGGTAATTCGTTTTGTTTTGTTGGTTGTTCTTGTTCTAAACCTGTTTTGGCAAACAAGTATTTCTTATAGGCTTTTTCGAATCTTAAAAGGTCATTTTTATCATCTTTTACAATTCCTTTTCTATCTCCTACCCAACATATTCTTGGCAGTATATGTGATGGCAATTCTTCTCTAATTACATCTTCCATATATCTTCTGAAATCTGTATTCGAAAAGCGATAGGTAAATCCTGGAAGTACAATACTCACTCTATATGAATACGGGTCTATGGTACCACAATCAGCACAATCATCTGCACAAATAGGTAAAAAATGTGTTCCTTCCTTCTCAGCAACATCTGGTCGTAATAATATATGTTCCACTAAAAACATTCCTTCTTCGGTAAATTGACCTTTTAAAAAGGAGATGATCTCAAGAATTGCTTCCTTAATTTCTTCTACACTTTCATAGTACTTATATTGCTTTGCAATGATATAATCGGCACTGTTTTTTGGTTTTTCTGGATTTATTACATCAAAAGAATACTTTATTGGAGTTGCTGGATTAGCAGGTGAAGTTGTATGAATCCTTAGAAAACCTATGATGGTTTTATCTTCTATCTTTACTAAATCTTCAACTTCTTGTGCACTTGTTTGTACAATTTGTAATACTGCAAAATAAAGTTCTTCTACAGCTAGCGAAGTAGTGGCGTAGTTCTCTGTAGCGGATAGTAAAATATTCCCTTCATTATCTCTTATTCTCCATCTGTAAACTGTTTTTCCTCCACTTTCAAAGTCATAAACCTCAACACTTGTTTCGGTTAAGTTTCTTCTTCGTTCATTGGTCATCCCCATTAAACGTGCTACTCTCTTTTGAAAACCTGATACGTTTAAGGTATTCCATAAATCTTCTTTCTTTTGCTTGTAATAGTTAAATGCACTCCCTCTTTCTCTACTGATAGCGATATAGTCTTTTAAAAATGCCTCTTTGTTTCCTAAAACTATTTCATCTGTTGCTTTTCCATAAAGCGCCTTCATTAAAAAAGTATATTCTCCAAAACGTTCTGCAAAACGTGCTATTAAATGGTCTAAAATGGAATTCCTTCTTTCTATATTATTATCAAAATGATGTAGTAATAAATGTGTTAAATCTTCATCATTTGACTGAGGATATTCTGCTACAAGCTCTTTAAAATCTTTTATATCTTTTACTGCTTGGGTAAAATAGGACCGTGTTTCTTCCCCACTTACCGAAAGAATGGTTCTTACTTCAGATAAATGTTTAAAATAGCTGGCTAAAATTTGATCAAAAAAGGTTAAATAAGTTTTAAGCTGTTTTGCTTTTGCTCTTCTTTCATTGGTTACGTGTACCGAAAGTCCTTCTTGTCCAATTCCATAAGTATCTGGAAAATCATTTTGTATGGTGGTATAGTCATGTGAATCTAATGGAGTTCCTTTAGGTAAGGATAACTCTTTCTCTTCTTTATTAATTTTTTGAGATTGCCTTACATCTTCTTTTATATTATCTAAGTACTCAGCAACTCTATTTTCATTGATATTTAAAGGAAGGAATCCTTTGCTAAAATTGAAGGTGCTTTTATCACACAGTACCGGTTTTTTATCTGGATCTATACATACGACCCATTTATTCTGTTGAATTTTATTTGGGTCGCAATGCCCTACAGAAATATCTTTGATAAGCTTTACTCCTTCAATGTTCATAATGATTTTCATGACATCTGAAAGACGAACTTCTTTTCTTAATTCTGCTTCTTTTAATTCTTTATCATCGATAAATCCATTTGACAAAGTAGGTCCGTCAAAAATTTCATCAGTAGTATATCCTTTGTCTAACATATGAGTCACCCCATAGAAATTTAACGAAGGAGATAGGTAATTTTCTATTTCATATAAAATATGCGCTTTGACCTTTTCTTCATCAACTTCTGGAAAAACCTCAACATTGGCACATATAGCAATAGGTTGTTCTTCAACTTTTTTGATTTCTATTAAGTCTTCACATAAATTTCTATTTGCATGATATGCGGTTCTTATAGTACTAAAAATTTCTTCTCCATATCCTTCATCAAGATCTACTAGCAATGTGTACAATCCTTTTAAGGTAAACTTCTTTTGAAACTCTGGTAATAGGTTTTCAAATTCTTTATAAGAGAGTTTGTTGTTTTTACAATCTACATATACTCTTTTAGTATACTTTCGCAACCAACAATTCTTTACTCCTTTTAAATCTATAAAAAGCTTTCTGTAATCTAATTCGTTTATTGGTTTCGTTGGAAAAATTTGTGATGCTTTATAAAACTGAGCTTGTAAAGACAATTTAGCATCTTTTGATGCCAACAAATCTTCTAAAGGAGTGTTGATACGCATTCCTAAATCGGTAATGCCATAACACAACATTTCTAATATGGTAATTCCTGGATCATGCGAATTAAAATCGGTCCATAATTTACCTCCTAAATTTTCTAAGTATGAAATACCTTCTTTTCTTAGAAAATGGAATTCCAAATCATCATTTGTAGAAATATTCTTGGGAATGGTGATATGTTGATTTATAATTGACATGTTAACTTTATTTCTTGTTTGGTTCCTTTACAGGTAGTTAAAACTGTTGTTAGATTGTGATTTTTTGCAGAGACTAAAATGGATTTAGGATCGCTGGGTTCTATTTGATAAATGGTAGCATCTTCATTCATCGTTACATTCTGCAAATAATCTACATAGGGTAGTTTTTCTAAGTAATCAATCAATACGCTTTTATGAAGCATGACGTCAAAAGTTACTTCTTTGGTATCGTCAAATGCCCATGGCGATAAAAACTTGGTGATGTCTGTTTTTAATCTCTCTTTATAAAAACTTTCATCCAATCCTTCATAAAATTTTGCTTCTAAACCAATACGTACCTCCTCGTAATTTGGATTAATTACTTCTGCATTTACATGCAATGTATTTAGTGCATTGATATAGTTTTTTACTCGATTCAATGTTGCTTTACTTACTCTAGGTTGATAGATATCAAATACATTTTTATTTACCGTATCAGGAACTACCACTAGTGTAACATTACCTGCTGCCGTAAAGCTTGTTTTTGAAGTATGATTAAGGCATTTAACTTTATAAATCTCTGGGAACTCTTGAAGTATTAAATGCTCATAATCCCATAGTGTAATTGCTCTATTTTTATGACGTAAACGTTCACTTATTCTTCTATAGAAATTAGTATCAGATTCTTCTGCACTTCCTCCAAAAGCATTATAAGGTTGATTTACCGATTTAATCTGTGGAATTCTAGTTACCATCTTCTTTATGGTTCCACTTGGCAATCCTTCTTTTAAATGACTAACTTCATTATCGTTATTCTCAAATGTTGCAACTACTGCTTGCGAATGTATATTGATTGTTTTACAAACTGCATCAAATGATTTATTCATTTGTGCTTTTATCCAAACATATCCTTCAGGTAAAACTGTATTTGTGGAAGTTGCTTCTCTTGGAATAGAAAACTTAACGATTCCCGATTTTAAAAAATTATCTGTACTGTTAGTAATCGTATTGTTTTCAAGATTTTTCCACTTATTATCACATAAAACGGACCAGCTAATTTTTTCATTGTCTTCAAAACTTTTTGCTTCTGGGTTTTCACTTCCTTCTAAAACTTGTACTAATAGTGAAACACTTTGTTGAACTTCAACATTTTCCAAGCCAATAAACAGATGTCCTCCAATACAATATCTTGGTACTAAAAAAGTTTGAATAATATCTTTATCAAAAATGTCTTTAATCCCTTTTTCTTTTTGCTGATATTCCTTTATTGCATAGTTCTCTTCATGTTGTCCGAAAGGATGTTTATGAAATAGCTGTATACGATTGTCTTCTATGGAAGCTTCCGACACTACCAATTTTTCCTCTGCAATATAATCTACCGTGATACTTTCTACTAAAGGTGTGTAAGGCTCATTTGGAAGATTAATTTCTTTATCATCTGCACTTACTGCTAAAGCATATAACTTAGGATACCTGTTATGTAAAAAAGACGTTTCTATTGATAGTTGTAATCCTTCTGCTTTATCTATTTGATATGAATTACTGGTATTCTTGGTTGCAATTGTAGCCGTGTAAAAGATTTCTTCGGTGTCTCCATCTCCTACCGTTTGTTTTTTAAATAAATCTATAATTTCTCCAGCGGTTTCTTTTCCTGAACCTCCAGAATGCAACATTCTTTTTTCTGCGGTAAAATAAGTTTCATTTCCTACTATCAAATTCGCATTTTGTCCCAATTTCAACGTATCTGCATATGATTGAATAGAGGTGTAACTACTACTTTTTAAATAAGCTTGATACCAAGTTTTAAAATCCTCTGGAGTATTTTTCCATTGTAAATTAACAGTGAAGTCATTCCATTTTTTCGTAAACGCTTCTTGATATCCTACTTTGAAATTTGATCCTTTAATAGGTTGTGTTGTAAACGGATGAAAAGGTTTATTGGGTCTTAATTCCCCATTATCATTTTCAATATGTACGGTTTGTACTCCCTTCACATCTGCTTTTATAGTGATTTCACTCACCGTATTATCAGCTATAAATCGGTAAAAATTATATCCTGTTTCATTGGAGATATCAAAAACGAACTGAACTAAAGGATGGGTAGTATTGTACTTTTGCAATAAGAATTCTTCTTGATAAGGCAGTAAGGCATCTGCATCAAAATCTAATTCAAAAGTGAAACTAATGGTATCTGTTATTGATAAATTTCCATCATTAATAGCATTGATTTTTGTGAGCGTTGGTGTAATCCATTTTTCCTTTCCACTTCCAAAAAGTTGTATTTGTTTTAATACCTCATTTGCTTTGAATGTTTCTTTTGAAAATTGTGCTCCGAATTTTATACTAATGGTTACTGTTCTATGCCCTTCTTGCAATAATAGCATCGGAGATGCAATCGAAAATCCTAATTGAGCATCTTGTAATTCATCTGCATTTTCATTACCTGCTGGATATCCAAAAGGATACCAATAAGGAGCTTCTTCTGGCAGTGGTTCTTTGATACCATCTTTAGTATTTGCTACCTCACTAATCTTTATCTTCTTTAAAGTATCGGTGTTTGAATTGTATACCGTTTTAAGTGCACCAACTGTGGCTTTGTTTACAATTAATTCTTCATTTGTAGTATATACCAACTGATTTCCTAAACCATCTTTTTTCGCATCTAAAGATGTACCCTCTTTAACTTGATGGGTTGAAATCTTTTTAGCCAATTCAAATATGATATGGGCTTGGTCTGGAATTGGAGCTCTCTTATTTACCTGTAGTATTTCTTTGTAATAAAAATCTAAATGGCGCTTGGTTAATTTATTAAATCGTTCTTTAGAGAATTCTAGCAGCTTTAAAAAGCATACAAATAATGCTAGATGTGGTGTTAATTCTGATGTTTTAGTTAGTTCTGATAGTTCTTTAGAAATATGTTCTTTTAACTTATCATAGTTTCTGGTTCCTCTAGCATTTGATGCATCAATTGAAACACTTGTATCTATCAGTTTTTTAAAAAACTCTTTCCAATTTCCTGTTGGGACTTCATGATTATCAGTTGAGAAGTAGTTTAGATTTTTTGAAAAATTATAGGCAAATAATACCCAATCCTCTATAGTAAAATCGTGCAACTCGAAATTATCTGGATTCAAAGCATCAATGAAGCGCTGCTCTTGTCCGGTTCCGTTTCGTTTTAATATGTTTGTAATGATTTTACTCATGTTTTTTAATTTATATCAGTTCCTTCACCTTTATAAAAAGGGAAAACAACATTGGTTCGGCTGTTTGTAGCTCTAATTCTATAATCTATTTTTATTACTAGTTTTCCTTCTAAAGGATCAGTTTCTGAAATGTCTATTTTTATAACATCTATTCTTGGTTCGTGATATAGAATTGCAGTTTCTATTCTTTCTTTAGCTAAGGTTATTAGGGTTCTGTCTAGTTTTTCAAAAAGTAGATCTTCTAAGTTACATCCATAACCAGGTAACATTACGCGTTCTCCTAAGCGGGTACTTAGTAATATTTCTAAACTACTTTTAATGTCCTCTTCTTCAGAGATCATCACAACTTCATTAAGATCTTCTGAAAATTCTGGCGGAAACCCCCAACCTATTCCTAAAAACGATTTTTTATTTTCCATTTTATCCTATTAATACGGTAAACTCTCCTAACACAATGGTTCCTCCATGAGAAGTACTATCTCCCATTCTTGCTGCTGGCATTCCTCCTATAAGTACAGTACCTGAACCTGCTATAATGGTGTCTGGAGGACCTACACAGGTTGCCATATCTCCTACTCTTGCAGCTGGCATTCCTCCTATTAATACTGTAGGTTCTCCGGCTGGTAAAATTGGACCTCCTACATGAGGTACTACTCCTGTTACCATTGGACATACATGCATGTCTGTTACTCTTGCTGCTGGTTGTCCCATTTCTTTAATTTATTTGTACTAATGATCCTTTTAATACTGCTATAGCACTCGTAGATACTTCTGCTCCAGCACTTCCTTCTGCTTTGAATTCGGCATTGGCAGCAATGCTTACATTGGTTCCTTCTATATTCACATCTCCCGATGCTTTTATAGAAATATCGCCTGCACTTTCCATCGAAATACCATCACTATTAATGGTAACTACATTTGAATTGTCATCTTCAATAGTAATAGCTCCTTCATCTTCGTCTAGTGAAATTACTTTCCCTGCAGGTGTTTCTATGGTGATGATTTTCTTATCATCATCAAACAGAACTTTCATTTCACTTCTGGTTATGATTCCTTTTTCGTGATTGTCATCTGCTGCCGTGATTGGTGATGGTTTGGCACTACTATGCAACATTCCTAAAACAATGGCATCATTAGGGTCTTGATTAATGAACCCTACGATTACCTCATCTCCTAATTCTGGACGAAAGAAAATTCCTCTATTCTCTCCTGCATCTGGTGATGCCACTCTACACCAAATTCCTTCTTCTTCATTATTGATTATTGGAATTTGCACAAGAATTCTATCTTCTCCATCTGGATCTTCCTCCAGTTGAGATACGATCCCTACTTGTAGTCCTTGAATGGCTGGTAATAATCCTGAAGCGGGTTTTGCAGATATTTCAAAAGTTTCTGAAAACCATTCGGTACTCAATCCAAATTGCGCATTGCATACCCAGTTTCCTTCCGAAATTACATGTTGAACTCCTGTTACATATATATTCCCGCTAAAACGATCTCCAACTCCTTCTAGTTTTAGAATTGTATTTGGTTTTACTGAAGGAATTCCTTGAAATTTTGCTCTTCCTCGTACTTTTGCTAATTGCTGAAATAACCATTTGGCATCTGCCCAATCCTGGAGTTCTGTATCGGTAACTGCTCCACCATGACGTAGTTCTAAATTTTCTAGTCCGATTACTTCGTTTAAATCACTTGCAGATAAATTTCCATTAAGACTCACGCTAGGATCTTGCCCTTCTACCTCAACCAGTTCTTGATCGGCATGATTCCATCCATAGGCAGCTACTTTTTGTACCTGATGGCGTGCATCAATTTCTGCATCAAAATCAAGTAGTGAACTTCCAAAGGTTACTGTTTCAACTTCCGATTGACCTACATCTGGTTTTGCAATTGTGATAGTTCCATCATCAACAAAACAAAGTTTCCCATTAGCCTGAGCTCTTGAGACTAAGAAATCCCAATCTGAAGCATTGTATTGCACTAATTCTGGATGACTGTGGTTTGTACTTTCTACATCGCTTGACAAGCCATATGTTCCAATAATTTCCTCAAAAATGTCGCTGTCGGTACTTTCGTAATAGTACTTACTTTTTCTACCAACGGTCATTTTTACGGCTTCATCTTTACACTCTACGATTAGTTGCGATGTATTTGCTCTAATTCTTAAGTTATGCTTGATTACAATTCCTTTAAAAATGATTTCCTCATCTGAATGATACCCAGCAGTAATTTCTATTTCCTTTCCTGGAATTAGTAATTCTTCATTGCTTAGTTTAAAATCTCTTGCTGAAGGATCACCGTCTATCAATACTATTTGAGCTGTTGGTATTTTGTTGGTTTCTTTAGAAACGGTAATACTTTTTACCTCATAAAGTTTTGATAACTCTTCTCCTTCTATTAGGACTTTAAAAGTGATTAAATCGGCACTTTTAGAAGTTTGTATGACTCCTGTATTATTCATTTAGGCAAACTTTTGTAATGGTGGAAAAAATAATTCCTGTCCTGGTTGTAATTTTCTGAATTGTGCAATCTTATTGACTCTTGCTACTTCCAAATAGTATTTCGAATCGCCATAAATACGGTGACACATTAGTGGTAATGTATCTCCTGCTTTTACCTTTCGATAATGGGTTAAATCTGGCGATTGATTGTTTTCTCTTGCTACACGAAGATCATCATCAATGGTTCCTTTGACCTTTAGTTTAGCATTGGCTCTCAATGGTGTTCCATCGGGTGCAAACAATCGATATTCTATGGCTAAGTCTACTAATGATCCTTTGAAAAGTAATGCACCCCATTTAATCATTAAATAGTATGGTTTGTGCTCTTCTCCGCTATAATCAAAAACAATTCTTTTAAAAGCTTCTATTTTATCAATGATACCATCTTTATAATTTGGTTCTCCATCGATTACTCCTGAACTATCAAACAATAAATCGAGGTCAAGTTCTTGCGGTGCAATTCTTGTAAACTTTGGCTGTGTAGCACTTGTTCCTTGTCCTTGCTGCTCTGAATACTCTGGTTTATAAGCAACCATATATTTTTCAGGGTTTACCAGTGTGGTAAACTCTCCATCGGCTACTTCGTCATTAAACTTTTCGTCTGTATAGGCTTTTATAACCAGTTTTTTTAATTCTCCTTGACTCATTATCGTTCTTTTTGTCTTTCAAGAATATCCATTACCTCTTCTACACAAGCAGCTACAATTGCCGCTGTATTATCGCTTTTTGCTCCACTTGGTTGCCCTTGTGGTTCTGCTTTTTCGTCTACATTAATTTTAATGTGTAATTCTTTGATGGTAATTGGCATTTTAGGCGACTTTAAAATAATTATAGGTTAACTCTAAGGTTTCTATCACTAGTTTACTTTCTTCAGCATTCAAATCCCCCACATTCCATTTCACTGGATATGCTTTTACAATGTTCCAAGTTTGCAACGGTTGATGGTCTTCTCCGAGTAATTTCACCGTAATATCTACTGGTTTAATCTCAAAATTCTCCAATGCTTTTTTACACCATTTTATCAATTCTGAATCTATGAGCATTCCTCTTTTTAAAACCAAGTTTGGAAACTTAGATCGTACCGGAATCTTATGCTTGAATCTGTTTTCTCCACCCTCAGTGATTTCTTCTGTTTCAAGATCTACTGATAGACCTGAAACAGATTGAAATGACACATCTTTGTCTTTAGTAGAAATTCCTTGAAATTCTACCTTAAAATGAAATCCTACGGGTGGATAGTAACTTTCCATTAGCTTATCATTGTTAATTTTTGATGAACGAATTCTGCCGTTTCAATAGCAATCTCATTTCCATCTGCTTTTAAATCGGTTGGAGTTACTTTAGTAACATAGGCATCTTGCGCTTTCCACGTTACTGCTGGCGCTCCGTTTTCATCTAATAAACTTATGGTTAGGTCTCCTCTAAACTGCTCTCCTCCTTCTTGGAAATAAACAGTTTTAGCCCACTGCTCATAAAATTGCTTGCTTTTATCTACAAAAGTTCCGCGCTTTACCGTGATGTTAGGATATTCGAATAACCCCGGTTGTTTACTCTTATGGTATTCGCTATCTGCTCCTCCACGATACTCTATCATCTTATTTTCAAAAGTTAATCCTGATACTTCTGTACAGTTAAACTTGGTATCTCCAAAGGTTACTTCAAAGGAAAACTTTGGAAGTGGATATAATTGTGCCATGATTTTCTAATTTTTAATTCTTGTTTGGTTAGTTAATTATGCCTCTTGCATTTTGTGAGAGAACTTAAGTATGATAAACTCTGCCGGACGTACTACCGCCATTCCAATTTCAACGATCATATTTCCTTCTAAAATATCTTGTGCTGTCATGGTTTCTCCTAATCCTACACTTACATAAAATGCTTTGTCTGGTGTTGGACCAGCTAAGGCTCCTACTCTCCATTGCTGCGTTAAGAAGTTATCAATCATTGCTTTTACGCGAACCCATGTATTTTTATCATTTGGTTCAAAAACAAATTGCTCCGTAGCTTTTTTAATTGACTCTTCTGCCATGTTAAAGAAGCGTCTTACTGAAACATATCTCCATTCGTTATCGTTTCCTGCTAAGGTTCTAGCTCCCCATACTAAGTTTCCTTTTCCTACAAAAGCACGGATAGCATTTACAGATTTACCTGCTTTGGTATCTACATTTAATCCTTGTTGTGCTTCATGTGAAATTGGAATTGATGGTGACGATACATAGTTTAATCCTACATTGGCTGGTGCTTTCCAAACTCCTCTATCAGAATCAACACGAGCATAAATTCCTGCCATAGTTGCACTAGGAGCTAACTTTACTGGTAACAACCCAATCTCTGATCGAATTTTGTTATATAAAGCATTATTGTCTGCTTTAATATCTGCTAATGTTGGTAAGCTTGTTACGCCTCCTAATCCATCAATTGCTCCTTTTAAAGCGAATAATTCATCTGCTGTTTTTTGCCCATCTAAATCAGTATACACTCCGTTATTGGTCATGTCTACCATATCTACAATTCCTAACAATCCGAAAACGTTTGGTGTTGTAACATTAAAAGTGTTGGTCAATTTCGTTTTGGTATCATCTTGCTGAAGTTTGAACAATCTCGAATGCAAATCGGCTAAAGTTGCTTCCAAATTTCCATCCATCCATGCATTCAAAGCAGTAGTTGTTGCATTTAAACCTACTTCACCTGAAGCTTCAGAATCGTCAATCAAATCATTAATTTCATTGGTAATTGCTTCTAAATACTCTATGATATTTCGTACACTTGCAATAGCATCATTTTTAAAACCTAAGGCTGTATCATTGTCTGCTGCATTGTCAATATTGTCTTCTGCAGCTACGATTGTTGCTAACAACTCTTCTAGTTTTGCTAAATCGATACCATCAATTGCTCCGGCTGCTTTTACAGATAAGCTTTCTTCTAATCCATTTATATCTATTTTAGACTCGTCATATGAGAAATCAATAATGGTATTTAAATATGGGAAGTATGCAGCTCCGTATTTTAAGTAATCTTTTCCTAAAGAAAGTTTACTTCTTAACGCCTCTACTGGATCTACATCATCTACTCCATCATTATACTCTGCATCTCTATAAGTATCAATAATGGTAAAACGGTCTTGTAATTTATTACATTGAGTCAATGCCAATCCGTATAAGCTATAAAAGTCTGCATCTGAAATTAATGAAGTTGCATCTGGAAAAACAATTAGCGTAACTTCATCTACTAACTCAACTGCATCTAACCCTTCTTTTAATCCGTTGAAGCCATTATTAGCAACTTCTTGTAAAATAACAGGATCGTTGTTATTATTAGTTCTTGCTGACGTGTACGTTCCTACTGAAGTAATATAACATGGTCCTCCTCCATTGGCAAAATACATTTGCATATTATAGTACATCTTAAATGGTGATGGTGTGTTTGGTTGCCCAACAATGATTTCTTCATTTGCACTATTTGGATTAGTTACATTGACTTGAATACTTGTTTCTTTTTCTGAAAAACCAAAAAATTCTTCGTACTCTAACATTGAAGTAATTCTCATAGGCTTCAATACTAAATCGTCATTTTCTTTTTTCTTCGCTTTTTCGGTATATCCAATAAATGCTGGAATTGCCGTTTCTACTTGAGCTACCGAAGGCGGAAACTTTACAATTTCTTCTACGTAAACTCCTGGTGTTTTGTAAGCTGACATAATTATTAATTTTAATTTTTGTTATATGAATATTTCTGAATAATAGTTCTGTTGTTCTTTGGTAATACTTTCTACACTAGGATTGGGGAAGAATATGGTTCCTTGCGGTTGGGGAGATACATCGGTTTTACCAATCTCTACCTTTCCATTTTGTGTTAAAGGTTGTTTTTGATTGGTAACCATGATGGTATTTTCTGATGGCTGATTATAGCGCCAAAATGTTTTCTTGTTTTCTATATAAATTTGAAAGTCTATCGTGTCTTTTAATAAACACTGTTTCATTAAGTCAAAGTTTCCAGTTTCTTCATCTTCAGTTGCAACATCTTCTGTGAAGTTTGTATTGTTATCTCCTGAAATCTTCAATTGTACAACTCCAATAATTTTATTGTTTTTAACACTCGCTATCGATTGATTTAAACTTTCTAAAATCTCTGTTTCTTCATCATCTAAAGGCAGTGCATTCTCTATCTTATTTTCAATAGTATCTATAACACTAGCCTCTATATTGGCTATACTAACTCTTTTAGGTGTTTGTGCTTGATCTTGATATTCTTTTTCTAAGTCGTATACCAAGCGTCTTGATTCTTTTTCTGTGAGTAAAAACGAATCCCATGTTTCAATTGAACCATTTGCATCAAAAACATTGGTAATCGATGTAGCATTGTTTGACAGATAATATAGTTGAGGTGAATTCTTCTCAATTACATCTGTATAATTTTCAAAATAACTATCTGCTATACGGATGTAAAAGGTCAATACTAAATCATCTGATAAGTTGATTATCGGGTGAAATCGTTCTACTTCTGTATTTCCTTCTTTACTATTTACTCTTAACGAACTAGTTAAAACTCGAATTCCTTTTAAGTGATTTCGTATTAACAATCGATAGTTTTTCACCAGCTTTTTAGTAAGTACATTCGGAACAATTTCTAAGAAGTGAGCAATGTTATAGTTTCTCTCTGTTTCTCTCTTATCTTCTTCAGACAACTCATCATTTGCATTTGCTGCATGGTATTTCTCTTCTCCTTTATCAAGAAAATAAGCATGTAATACATTTAGATTGAAAAGTGTTTTGTATACCATTTTAGTTATCGATTAATGTATTTTTACTTACTTCTGAAACTACTGATCCTTCTTTGGTAATTACATCTCTCTCTATTTCTAATAAAGTGAGTTTGTATAAGACTGAAGGAGCTTGTTTTCCACCTAATGTTCCCCAGATAAAATTGAGTTCTTCAAAAGTGGGTGTATATAGTTCTACAATGAATTTGAAACTTTTAATATTTTCAACTCCATCTACATTTTCATAATTGGAATTTGCTTGTGTGAATACTTTCTTTCCTTGAAAAAAAGCAATAATCTTTGTTAAACTTTTTAAAGATTCTGTGTAGGTAGATTTGTTTAGGCTAAAAAGTATAAATAGATTTAAAAATACTTTTGGATTTTTATACGTAACCGAAGTTCCATTAACGTAATTATTACGGGTGTTTTTTAAGGCAAATTCTTCTTGAATATTAATTAAAGACAAAGGAATATCTGGAAAATTTCCTTGAGGTGTTCCTTCTGCATTAGCTTCTGCAATATTGGCTAATCCAACGGCATTTTCATCAAGATAAACGTTCAATTCTTCCACAAGAATTTGTAGCATCTCGTAAATCATTATACTAAGTGAGTTTGGTTAGTTGTTAGTTGCTTTTAACGGTTTAACTAAAAGCATTGTAAAATTAGATACTCGAAGTGTTTCTAATCCCATTTAAAAACTCCATTTAAATAACTGATTTTTCTTCTGTTGCTTTAGGAAAAATAGATTTTAGAAAAGGGGAAAAACCCCGTGGTTTAGATTTTAAAATTAAATAACTTAAAAGGCGGTTTTACTGTTTTCTAAGTAAATTAAGGGGTTACACCTACGTGCCAAGAATTTTCAGGAAAAACACGGTGAAGAAAAATACATCACCATCATGTGTAAAATAAAGTCCTGTGGAGCAATCAAACTCAACACATGAGCAAACTTCAAAATAAATAAATCATTTTGGTCATAAATTTCCTCGAAATGACGAATATGAATATTGTTAGAAAAAAAACTTCTAATCTTACTATTTTTGCTCTTACAAGTAAAGAGAATGGATTTACCTATAAAGCTCCAACAAAAATTAGACAATCGAATTGCTCAAAATGCATATAGAAAATTGGGAGATCAGCATACTATAACTGACTTTTCTTCCAATGATTACATTGGCTTTGCAAGTTCTGAAGCTATTTTTGAAAAAACACATGAGTTTTTAACTAAAAACAAAATCAAAACTAACGGAGCTACTGGTTCAAGATTACTTTCTGGAAATCATTCTATGTATACCATCGTTGAAGAGCAATTAAATGCAGTCCATGCTACTGAAGCTTCTTTGATTTTTAATTCTGGTTATGATGCCAACCTAGGTTTTTTCTCCTCTGTACCGCAACGTGGAGATGTTATTTTATATGATGAATTTATCCATGCTTCTATTCGAGATGGAATTCAACTTTCCAATGCAAAATCCTATAAGTTTAAGCATAATAACATAGAACATCTCGAAGAAATGTTACTACGTTTCCAACAAGAAAACTCCTCTGTATTTGTAGTTACAGAATCTGTTTTCTCTATGGATGGTGATACTCCAGACTTAGTATCAATGGCTAAACTTTGTAATACCACTCAAGCTTATTTTATTATAGATGAAGCACATGCTTTAGGAGTCTTTTCAGACGGATTAGTACAAGAACTTAATCTTGTGAATGATGTCTTTGCTCGAATTATAACTTTTGGAAAAGGCTTAGGCTGTCATGGAGCTGCTATTTTAGGAGGTAAGGATCTTATTAACTACTTAGTAAATTTTGCGAGAAGTTTTATTTACACCACAGGACTTTCACCTCATGCATTAGCA
Source organism: uncultured Tenacibaculum sp. (assembly GCF_947498805.1). Classification (GTDB taxonomy): domain Bacteria; phylum Bacteroidota; class Bacteroidia; order Flavobacteriales; family Flavobacteriaceae; genus Polaribacter. The sequence goes on from NZ_CANMLT010000003.1 coordinate 29,406, forward strand.
ACTATACAAACTGCATATACTTATTTAAAGAGTAAAAAAGGAAAAGAATTACAATTTCAGTTAACGGAGAATATCCTATTCTTTAAAAAAGAAACACAACGATTAAACTTAAATTTTATCGAAAGTGATTCTGCAATTCATTGTTGTATCATTTCAGGAAATGAAAAAGTAAAAGAGATAGCCTCTCAATTACAAAAAAATGGGTTTCATGTAAAACCTATTCTTTCTCCAACAGTTCCTAAAAATCAAGAACGTTTACGCTTTTGTTTACATTCCTATAATTCTAAAGAAGAAATTACAAATGTTTTAGAACAACTTGCTACTTTTGTTCTTTAAAAAGAAGTAGCCATGAGAGATGATTATACAGTTTTAGAAGTTTTTGAATACTCAACCGAAGCTCAAGTAATAAAATCTAAATTAGATTCAGAGGGATTTCAAACAATGTTAATGGATGAAAAAACTATTGACACTGACCCTTTATTAAGTCAAGCTATTGGTGGAGTAAAATTACTAGTTCATAACGATGATTTAAATGCTGCTTTAGATGTTTATAACGAAGTAAGAACTTATGAGAAAACATCCAACGGTAGTGATATTCATTGTATAGAATGTAACTCAACTAAAATTTTGGTAGCACCTCCTCAGCGAAAAAACTTTTTCTACATGCTATTTCCTTTTTTTGAAAGTAGAAAATTAATATGTAATGATTGTAAAACAATCTTTAAATGAAAAAATATTTTATCACAGGAATTTCAACAGAAGTAGGTAAAACAGTTGCTTCTGCCATTATAACAGAGGCCTTAGAAGCTGATTATTGGAAACCTATCCAATCTGGCGATTTAGCATATTCAGATACTCATAAAGTTGAAAAATTAATTTCTAATCAAAAAACTGTTTTTCATCCAAATGCATATGGATTACAAACACCAATGAGTCCGCATGCATCTGCAGAAATTGATGGGGTTACTATTGATATTACTAAAATAATAGAACCTTCTACAAAAAACAACTTGGTAATTGAAGGTGCTGGAGGATTGTTAGTTCCGTTAAACGATGAGAATACTTTGTTAGATATTCTTAAGTCAGAGTATAAAATCATTGTGGTTTCTCGCCATTATTTAGGAAGTATCAATCATACTTTATTAACGGTGAACTATTTAAAAGAAAGAGGTTTTGACGTGTCAATTCTCTTCTCAGGAAACGAACACCCTACCACCGAAAGCATTATTAAAAAGATGACCAATGTTCCTATTATTGGACGCATTGATGAAGAACCATATTTTGATAAAAACGTAATTAAAGAGTATGCCAACCTTTTTAAAGACAAATTATAACGTCACCCTGAACTCGTTTCAGGGTCCCATAATATTATGAAAAGAAGTTTTGTTTATATATTAACCAATAAGTACAGAACAACTTTTTATATTGGTGTTACATCAAATCTTTCTAAAAGGTTATTTGAACATCATAATGGAACTGCTTCTAAGTTCACTAAAAAATACAATGTAGTAGCTCTTGTTTATTTTGAAGAATTCTCAGACATTAATCAAGCTATTGCACGAGAAAAACAGTTAAAAAATTGGCGTAAAGAATGGAAAATAAATCTTATTAGAGAAATTAATCCAACATTAAGTACGTTAAAATACTAATTTGATGAGATGCTGAAACAAGTTCAGCATGACGTAAAAGAGAAATTATGAGTTTACAACAACGAGATAAAAAACACTTGTGGCATCCTTTAAAGCAGCACCAAACGCACCCTAATAGTTTAGGTATTGTAAAAGCAAAAGGATGTATACTTACTGATGAAAATGGCAATGAATATATCGATGCTATTTCTTCTTGGTATACTTGTATGTTTGGGCATTGTAATGATTATATTACCAGTCAGGTTTCAAATCAAATGCAAACATTAGATCAAATAATGTTTAGCGATTTTACGCATGAGCCTGCTGTAAAACTATCAGAAGAACTCATTAAAATTCTTCCGAAGAACCAAAACAGGATCTTTTTTAATGATAATGGTTCAACTGCTGTAGAAGCAGGAATTAAAATGGCCTTACAATACCATTTTAACAGAGGTGAAAAAAGAAATTTATTCATTGCTTTAGAAAATGGATTTCATGGAGATACTTTTGGTGCCATGTCTGTTTCTGGACTTTCTGTTTACAACGGTCCGTTTGAAGATTTTTTAATGCATGTAGAAAGAATTCCTGTTCCTAATGGAGAAAACAACCAAGCTATTTTAAAACAAATCAAAGAAATTACTTCTCAACAAAAAATAGCTGGATTTATATACGAACCCTTGATACAAGGAGCAGCAGGAATGAAAATTCATAAAGCTGAAGATCTAAATGTTATTTTACAATTCTGTAAGGAGAACGATATCTTAACCATTGCTGATGAAGTAATGACTGGTTTTGGTAAAACAGGAAATGACTTTGCTTCTAATGAAATCGACACTAAACCCGATATTATTTGTTTGAGTAAAGCCTTAACTGCAGGATTAGTTCCAATGGCAATTACTTCATGTACTGAAGAAATTTACACAGCTTTCTTAAGTTCGGATATTGCAAAAGGATTTTTCCATTGTCATACCTATTCTGCAAATCCTATTGCTTGTCGTGCAGCATTAGCGAGCATCGAATTATTACAATCTGAAGAAATCCAACAAAACATCCAATGGATTTCGAATGCTCATATCAATTTTGCTAAGAGTATTGAGAACCATGCTAAAGTAACCGAAGTACGTTCTAAAGGAGTAATTTTGGCAATTGATTTAAAAACAAATGCTAGTAGATATGGAAGTTTAAGAGATCAACTTTTAAAATCTTTTATGGATGAGGGAGTTTTCTTACGTCCTTTAGGAAATACTATCTACATTCAACCACCATACGTTATTACAGAAGCACAATTAAACAAGTTATATACAACTATTGAAAAGGTACTAAACCAATTATAAAATTATGAATTGTGAATTATGAATCGTTAAATTCATAATTCGCAATTAACTAGATAGCTTCTGGAAGCTTTTCATTTTGCAGTAAATTAATTTCTTCTTGTGTTTCCTTTATACGAACATATAAATCTTCATAAGTCCAAACACCATCTGTTTTAATTCCTCTTACGACTAAGGTACCCTCTCCTTTCTCTCCTCGAATCGGAATTGAAAAATCAACCTCACCATCATTATTCTTTAATGATATATTTCCTGATGGAATACCATATTTTTCAATATCATTTCCTAAATTTTCAATAACATATTCATTTTCCGTAGCTTTCTTCATTGCATACTCTATTGGAGTTGAATTTGTGATCATCTTTGAAACACCAAAAATTGCTGCTCCAATACCAAATACAAAGAGTAAAATAATCCCTAAACAACCAGTTACAGGAATAAACCATAACCAGTTTCTACTAAACCAACTTTTTTGATGTTGTTCGCTCATAATTTTTTATTCACAAGATAACCAATTTATTTTCTTACGAATCCCTTGAGAACTCTTATTTTTGCCAAAATTTTATTGAGTTGAACAAACCTATTTCAATAACATCATTTGCATCTATTTCTGCTTTAGGAAGTGATTCAAAAAATATTTGGAGTAATTACTTACTCCCGCAACACTTTTTATCTAAAAAGAATAATGCTTGGGTAGCTCAACTTTCTTCAGAAGATCAAAAAAAGATTGAAGAAATTAGAGTTTCAGATAATAAATATAAAAACCTAGATGAAACTGTTCTTTACACACTGTTTGTAGCTCGTAAAGCAGTTCAAGAGGCTGGTTGGAATTCAAAAGATAACTTCGGAATTAATATCGGTTCTTCTCGTGGTGCCACTTCTTTATTTGAAAAATACCACAAAGAGTTTTTAAACAAAGGGGTATCATCTACCTTAAGTTCACCTACAACCACTTTAGGAAATATTTCATCTTGGATTGCCCATGACTTACAAAGCAATGGTCCAGAAATTTCGCATTCTATAACTTGTTCTACAGGTTTACATTCTTTATTAAATGGTGTTGCTTGGCTTCAATCTGGATTAACCAATAAATTTCTTGTTGGTGCAAGTGAAGCTTCATTAACCGATTTTACGATTGCTCAAATGCAAGCTTTAAAGGTATATTCTAACGATAATGGAGATGTTCCTTGTAAAGCTTTAGATTTAACAAAGAAAAAAAACACCATGGTGTTGGGAGAAGGTGCTACCACTTTCTGTTTAGAAAGTGGAGTAAAAGAAAATGCTTTAGCCACTATTGAAGGAATAGGGTATGCAACCGAAGTACTTGAACACAATACTTCAGTATCTACCAATGCAGATTGTTTTCAGAAATCGATGAAAATGGCCTTGCAAAATATAAGTCTTGATGAGGTAGATGCAATCGTAATGCATGCTCCTGGAACCATTAAAGGAGATCTTTCTGAAGTAAATGCAATTAAAAAAGTATTTAACGATAAAGTTCCTTTTTTAACCACCAACAAATGGAAATTAGGACATACTTTTGGAGCTTCCGGACTTTTAAGTTTGGAGTTAGCAGTATTGATGTTACAGCATCAAAAAGTTATTGAAGTTCCTTTTGCAGACAAGCAAAAACATCCAAAACAAATTAAAAAAATATTAGTAAACGCTGTAGGATTTGGAGGAAATGCCGTTTCGGTGTTACTATCAAAATAATATCCTTATTTTTACCCCAACAAACAACTTGAATTTATGAGTGAAATAAGACACGATTGGACGAAAGAAGAAATTCTAGAAATATATAACAAACCATTGATGGAGCTTTTATATGAAGCTTCAACTATTCATAGAAAATATCACGACCCAAATACAGTACAAGTAAGTACATTAATCTCTATTAAAACTGGAGGATGTTCTGAAGATTGTGGATATTGCCCGCAAGCAGCGCGTTATCATACCGATATTGAAGGAAACGACTTAATGACAGTAAATCAGGTAAAAGCACAAGCTTTACGTGCTAAATCTGGAGGTTCTTCTAGAGTATGTATGGGAGCTTCATGGAGAAATGTAAAAGACGGACCAGAATTTGATCAAGTATTAGAAATGGTACGTACTATTAACAAATTAGATATGGAGGTTTGTTGTACCTTAGGTATGGTAACAGAAAATCAAGCAAAGCGTTTAGCTGAAGCTGGTTTATATGCCTACAATCATAACATTGATACTTCAGAAGATTATTACGATGATGTAATTTCTACCCGTGCATTTAAAGACAGAGTAGATACTATTGAAAATGTTCGTAAAACAAACGTTACTGTATGTTCAGGAGGAATTATTGGTATGGGAGAGTCTTTAGAAGATAGAGCAGGAATGTTAGAAACCTTAACTCGTTTTTCTCCACATCCAGAATCTGTGCCTATTAATGCATTGGTTGCTGTAGAAGGAACTCCATTAGAAGATCAACCACCGGTAAATATTTTTGAAATGGTACGTATGGTAGCTACTGCTCGTATAGTATTACCAGATTCTCAAGTACGTTTATCAGCTGGTAGAACTCAAATGAGTAGAGAAGGTCAAGCAATGTGTTTCTTTTCAGGAGCAAATTCAATTTTTGCAGGAGATAAATTATTGACAACTCCTAATCCTGATATTAATGAAGACATGAAAATGTTCGAAGACTTAGGTTTAAATCCGCAAAAAGCATTTTATAAGCATGAGCAAAGAGAATCTGTAGAAGCTACTGACTCTCAATACGAAGCTTTAGGAGAAAAACCAAAGTGGACTAGACCAGATCACAAAATTGAAAGAAATGAATTAAAAAAACAAGAAGCAAAAGCTTTGAGAAGTTAATTAATTCAACATCACAATATTTTAAAATAGCCATAAATAATTGATGGCTATTTTTTTATCATTTTTACAAACAACTCCATCCCTTGTCTATTTCCTGTTGAGTTATAACAGGGTTCCATAATATCAATTATAAAGTTCGATTGAAAATAATTTATATACTCTTCTTTACTTCCACCAAATGGAGGATGATCTTCATTTAGCTTGGCATCAAACATTAGTCCTACTAACTTTCCGTTATCAGATAATAATTCTTTCGATTTTTCCGCATACTTTTCCCTTAAACTAGGGTTTATAGCACAAAAGAATGTTTGCTCTATTATTACATCGAAATACGCCTCCAAATCAAAGAAATTAACATGCAACAAATTCTCTTCAGGAAAATCAGGCACTCTCTTTTTTATTCTCTCTAGAGGTTCTTTAGCAATATCTGCAACGAATACATTCATAAATCCATTTTTAAATAAATATTCGGCTTCATATGAATTTCCGCCTCCAGGAATTAATATTCGAATACTTTTATCTTCTAATTGATTAAAATATTCTTTTAAAGGGTTTGAAATTTCACCTAAATCCCAACCAATTTTGTTCTGTTCGTATTTCTTACTCCAAAAATCTTCAGATAAATCTATCATATACTAAATTTAATCTATCAAATTTAAGAATAAGTATCATAACGATTTCTTAACTTTGCTTTTTTTAAACTGATAGCCATGGGATTGAATCTTACTCAAATCGACAGGGTAAAAACAATTACAAAAGAAGATTTTATTAAAAACTACTTTAAACCACAAAAACCAGTGGTTATTGAGCAATTTATTGAAGATTGGCCGGCATACAATAAATGGTCTTTAGAGTATATGAAAGAAGTTGCTGGTGACAAGACAGTTCCTTTATATGACGACAGACCAGTTGATTATAAAGATGGTTTTAACGAACCTCATGCTACCATGAAAATGAGTGAGTATGTAGATTTATTAAAACGAGAGCCTACTAAGTTTAGAATCTTTTTATGGAATATATTAAAAGAAGTACCTCAGTTACAGAAAGATTTTAAATTTCCTGATTTTGGTTTACGTTTAATGAAAGGTTTACCAATGTTGTTTTTTGGTGGTACAGATTCGTACACTTTTATGCACTATGACATTGACTTAGCTAATATTTTTCATTTTCATTTTGAAGGAAAAAAGAAATGTATTTTGTTTGATCAAAAGCAAAATAAATTCTTGTATAAAATTCCACATTCATTAATCACAAGAGAAGATATTGATTTTAATGACCCAGATTTTGAAAAATGGCCAGCATTAAAAAAAGCTCATGGGCATGTTGCAGAATTAGAGCATGGTAATGTATTGTATATGCCTGAAGGTTATTGGCATTATATGCGATATGTAACTCCTGGTTTCTCTATGAGTTTAAGAGCGATTGCACGTAACCCTAAAAACTTAGGGAAAGCAATCTATAATGTTTTTGTTATGAGAACTGTTGATAATGTAATGCGTCGAATAAAAGGTCAGAAGTGGATCGACTGGAAGAATGAACAAGCAATTGTTAGAACGAATAAAGTAAATAATATAGCATAAGAAAAGCGCCAATAGGCGCTTTTTTATTTATAGTTGTTCAAGTTTATAATTTTCCAAATAATCTTTGAAAGAAGTTTTTACTTTTCTTTACAGCTTCTTGAACTTCCTCTTCTGCATCTTCTGCAAAATCGGCAATATGTTCACTAGCTTCTCCTAATACTTCAGAGGCTTTTTCTACCATATCCTCTAAACTTTCTTTTGTTTCTGAGGCTATTTCAGTTGCTTTCTCTTTGATGTTTTGAACAGACTCGTCAGACATTGCATCAGAAATTTTTTCTTTAGCATCTTCTGCAAAATCCACTACATGCTCAGCAGCTTCTCCTGCAATATTACTTGCTTTTTCGGTAACATTGTCCATAACCTCTTTTGCTTTATCCACCCCTTCATTAAGGTTCTCTTCAAAACTTTTCTTTCCTTCTTCCATTGTTAGAAAAATTTAAAACCAACCTCTTTGATTTACTTGATAAGTTTGAACAAATTCTTCATCTGATTTCGTCAAATAAATAATTCCTTCTACTAATCCAATAATCCATGGAATATAAATTAAAAACGCTCCAATTATCACACACATTAAAAGCATAGAAATTAAAGTCGCTCCTAATAATATTAAACCCTCCTTAGTATAACCTAAGACAAATTTATGTACTCCAAAACCTCCTAAAATAATTGCTAAGATTCCTGCTAAAATTCGTTTACTTTCTTGAGTTGGAACTGGATTTCCATTTTCGTTTACTACTTCCATAAGTTAATTTTAAAGTTGATATGGGTTAAATTTATAAAAAAGCTTCGTCTTTTGGCTCCCATAATTCAATTTTATTTCCGTCTAAATCAACTATCCAACCAAATTTACCATAGTCGTATTCTTCAACTTTATCAATAACAGTAACTCCTTGTTCTTTCAATTCTTCAAGTAGTTCTACCAAATTCTCCACTCTATAGTTGAACATAAAGTCTTTTTTAGAAGGTGAAAAATATTCGGTATCTTTTGTAAAAGGGCTCCATTGTGTAGAAGCTTTCTTTCCTTCATTATCTTTCCACCAAAATGTACATCCCCAATCGTCTGTATTAAATCCTAAATGTTGTTTATACCAATCTTTTGTTTCTTGAACGTCGTTTGCTTTAAAGAAAACTCCTCCGATACCTGTTACTCTACCTTTTTTTTTCATCGTTTCTTTACATTAGTTTCATAAATTTCCACCCACTCTTCTACAGTCATTTTAGTACATAGTTCCGCTATCAAATCAAAGGGTATTTCTTCAATTTTCTTAAAACGAATACAGCTTTTACCCATATCAAGTTTTCTTTTAGAATGCTTTGGATATTCTTCTACAAACCAATCTAACAATTCCTTTTTAGCATAAATTCCGCTATGGTATAGATTTATCGAGTTTTTTTGAGAAGCTATATTCATAAATGGAAGTGGTAGACTTGTATCACAATGATACCCCTCTGGATAAATGGAATGTGGTACATAATACCCTATCATTTTATAATTGATACCTTCCTCAAATCCTTTTGGTAAATTCTCTCGAATAACCTTTCGTAATTGTTCCATAACCTCTTTTCGTTCTTCTGGAACCTGAGCAATATATTCTTCTGGTGTATTAGCCTCGTATTGCATAGTGTTTTATTTACGTTGTAAAAATAATGCTGATAATAAAGATATGATAAATCCAATAATAGTTACTAAGACCAACATAAAGAGTGCAGCCATCGTACTTGTCATTTCAATTATTTCATCCTCTCTTCCCTTATCTATGAGCATTTGTTCATAGTTAGCAAAAAAATCAGGATTAATAAATTTTGTATATATAAAATCGGCAATTCCTATTCCTATCCCTACAAATAATGAAATTAAGATTCCGATAGCAAGACCTCTTCCTAACGAAACAACTCCATTATTTATATTATCTCGATAGTGTTTTATTGCAAAAAAGATAAAGGATAGTGACAAAAATATAGAGAGGTATCCTAATATTTCATTTGTGGAATAATCGAAATTATCTATTCCTATCATAAGATGTAGCATAAAGATTATAAACCCGGCTGCTACTCCATATAAACCATACTTTAAAACTGTTGCTTTCATAATTTATAAATTAATATTTTCTACTTTCAAAAGTAGTTTCTTATCAAAATTATTGCCTCATACTAAAGTACCAAAGCACTCATACTTTAGTTCTTAAAGTTATAAAATATTGATTTCTTTTGCTATTTGTACTGCATGTGTTCTTCTTTTAGCATTTAATTTAATGAGTAGATTAGATACATGTGTTTTAATAGTACTTTCAGATAAAAATAACGCAGTTGCAATTTCTTTATTAGAAAGTCCTTTAGCTATTAACTCTAAAACCTCGTATTCTCTTGAGGTAATTTCCAATTCTTTTATTTTAGAAGTGTTTATTTCCTTTTTAAGGTCTTCTTCCGTTTTTCCAATCCTTCTATTAAAATAAATTCCTATAAAAAAAGATAAGACAGCAATCACAGAAATAATCACCTCTGTTCTCATTCCACCCGAAATAATGGAATATTTACTTATTTGAAAAAGTGCTAATAACGCAATTATTAACGCCGAAAAAACAAGAATTGTTTTCTTCATACAGGCAAGTTAACAAAATTTTGCTTTGATTTTATCTACAATAGTTTGCGCCAGTTTCTCTTTACTTTCAACTGTCCAACCCGCAACATGTGGAGATAATATTACATTTTCTGCATTAATTAAATATTGAAATGCCTTTGGCATTTCTTTCTCTGTAAATAAATTTTCAAAGGATTTCTTTTCATACTCCAATACATCCAAACCAGCACCAAGTATCTTACCTGATTCTAAAGCAGCTACTAAATCCTTTGTTACTACAGATTTTCCTCTAGCAGTATTAATCAACCAAAAAGGTTTAGAAAACCTATTGATAAAATCAGCGTTAATCATATTCATTGTTAGCGCTGTTTGTGGGGTATGCAAACTCAAAACATCTGCTTTTTGTTGTAATTCTTCTAATGATACTTGTTTACAGTTTTCATCTTCAACATTAGACTTAATATCATAACATAAAACATCTACATCAAATCCACGAAGTTTTTTTGCAAATGCTTTTCCCATGTTTCCATATCCAATCAAGCCTACAGTTTTCCCATCCAATTCAACACCTCTATTCTCTTCTCTAAGCCATTGTCCACTTCTTACTTCATTATCCGCTTTATTGAGTTTATTAAACAACGACAGTAACATTCCTAAAGCATGTTCACCAACTGCATTTCTATTTCCTTCAGGAGCCGAAATTAATGCAACTCCTTTCTCTGTTGCATAATCACAATCAATATTTTCTAAGCCAGCTCCTACCCTACCTATAAATTTAAGATTAGTGGCCTTATCTAAAAATAGTTTGTCAATGGTAAATCGGCTACGAATTACAATTCCATCATATTGATCTAACTTGGCTTCTATTTCTGTCTTTAATGAGCTATAATCTTCCTCATTTATAAAACCTAACTCTTTAAGTTGATTTATTAATAGCGAGTGATTGGTATCTAGATGTAGTACTTTCATATCTATAAAAAATAAAACCTTCCAAAAAGGAAGGTCAATTTTTAATATTGTTCTTTTTCGTTAGGGAAATCAACCGATTTTACGTCGTCTATGTATTGTTTAAATGCATTGGTCATTTCTCCATACATATCTAAATATCTTCGTAAAAAACGCGGATTAAATTCATGTGTCATTCCTAACATATCATGTGTTACTAATACCTGCCCGTCTACTCCAGGTCCTGCTCCAATTCCAATTACAGGAATTGTTAAACTCTCTGCTACTTCCTTTGCTAATTGAGCTGGAACTTTTTCTAAAACTAAAGCAAAACAACCTAGTTTTTCTAGAAGTTTAGCATCCTCCTTTAATTTTATCGCCTCTTCTTCTTCTTTAGCTCTTACTGTATAAGTTCCGAATTTATAGATAGATTGTGGCGTTAAACCTAAGTGTCCCATTACCGGAATTCCAGCAGTAAGAATTCGAGATATAGATTCTCCTATTTCATCTCCTCCTTCTAATTTTACCGCATGACCTCCTGTTTCTTTCATTATTTTAATAGCAGATTCTAAAGCGTTTTTGGAGTTTCCTTGATACGTCCCAAAAGGTAAATCAACTACAACTAAACAACGATCTATAGCTCTTACTACAGAACTTGCATGATAGATCATTTGATCTAATGTAATTGGTAATGTCGTTTCATGACCTGCCATTACATTTGACGCTGAATCTCCAACTAAAATCACATCTATTCCTGCTCCATCAACAATCTTTGCCATTGTATAATCATAGGCTGTTAACATCGAAATCTTTTCTCCATTTGATTTCATCTCTACCAATGATTTTGTTGTAATCCTTTTATATTGCTTTTTTGCTACAGACATTGTTTTTTATTTTAACGATTGTAAAAATACACAAATATTCATTTATCCCTTTTATTTTTTAACTCGTTAATCTTCTGTTAATCTTTGTTTGATAAATTTTTTAAACGTTTGGTTTTAAATAGTTTTACCACCCAACTAATCATTACATTATGCAAAAAATCATTACTTTTTTAATTGTTGTTGTTTTTACTAGCATTATAAATGCACAAAGTAACAAAGAACAAGAAGCCACTATTAAGCAAACAATTAACACTTTTTTTGATGGACTTCATAAGGGAGATAGCGCAATTGTAAACTCAACTCTTCATAAAAACTTAAAAGTTCAAACAACCTTTACCAATAAAAAAGGGGAGAAACACTTAAAAACAGAAACTAAAGAACAGTTATTAATAAATATTGCTAGCAAAAAACCCGAAAACACCTATTTAGAAAAGCTTTTATCTTGGAATATACATATTGATGGCAACCTAGCTTCAGTATGGACTCCTTATGAGTTTTACTTTAATGGAAATTTTAGTCATTGTGGTGCAAACTCTTTTCAACTATTTAATAACAATGGAAAATGGGAAATTATCTATCTAGTGGACATGAGAAGAAGAGGAAGTTGTAAAGCAGTTAAAAAATAGAATATGAAGAAAGTCTTCTTTTTTATTTTCATTATTTCAGCGCAATTAAATTTTGCTCAAAAACCACAGCTTTTCTTACCAGAATTATTCAGTGGCTTACCGAATGTTAGAGATTTCTCAATGAATAAGGCTCAAGATGAATTTTATTTTACGGTTGAAAGTTACTTGAAAGAATACTCATTTATTGCCTATTCTAAGAAAGTTAATGGTATTTGGCAATCTCCTAAGACAGTTTCTTTTTCAGGACAATATAAAGACCTAGAACCTTTCTTATCTCCTGATGGATTGAAGCTATTCTTTGCTTCCAATAGAAAAGATAATGTATCTACAGAAACGAAGACTGATATGGATATATGGTATGTAACTAGAAAATCAATATCTAGCGAATGGTCAGAACCAATTAATGTTGGAAGTAATGTTAATACCTCTGCTAATGAATTTTACCCATCTGTAACGAATAACGGAGATTTGTTTTTTACAGCTGAATATGAGAACTCTTTAGGTAAGGAAGATATTTATGTAAGCCGGTTTGTAAATGGAAAGTACACTAAGCCGTCTCCTTTGAGCTCAGGTGTAAACTCTGAAAAATATGAATTCAATGCTTTTGTAGCTCCTGATGAAAGTTTTATTATTTTTACTTCCTATGGAAGAGAAGATGATATGGGAAGAGGTGATTTATACATTAGTAAAAAAGGGGAAAACAACCAATGGAAAAAAGCGAAACACCTTTCAAAAATTAACACTAAAAGGTTAGATTACTGTCCGTTTGTTGATTTGAATACTCAAACACTTTATTTCACTTCTAATCCAAGTGAGATTAGCAAATCATTAAAACATAAAATGACATTTAAAAAAATTGTTGATTATATTAATAATACCCCTAATGGTTTAAGTAGAATTTATACATACCCTTTCAGTAAAAAATAATGTATATTTGGCGTGATGAACCAAAATGAAAATTCCTTAGACCCCAATAAGTGGATTGACACTTATGCTGATTACCTTTTTAACTACGCTGTAGTTAGAGTTAACAGTAGTGACATAGCTAAAGATTTAGTGCAAGAAACATTTTTTGCGGGGTTAAAATCTGCAAAAAACTTTGAAGGTAAGTCTACTGAAAGAACATGGCTAGTTTCAATTTTAAAAAGAAAAATTATTGATTACTACCGTAAGATTAATTCTAAAAAAGGTCAGGCTGAAGTAAGAATGAATTTCTATGACAATGGTGATAGTGAAGGAAATTGGATTGAAGAAAGAGTTCCACAATCATGGAAAAATGAAGCTGAAAAGACAATTGAAAACAATGAGCTAAAAAGTCAGTTAGAAGATTGTATCGAAGCTTTACCTCAGAAATATGGTATGGTTTTTAGAATGAAAACAATACAAGAATTTGAAACTGAGGAAATTTGTAAGGAACTAGATATTACCCCGTCAAATTTATGGGTCATAATCCATAGAGCTAGAACCCAACTAAGAAATTGTATGGAAAAGAACTGGTTTAATAAGTAAAAAAACAATGTTTAGAAAATTTTTAATTACGTGTGATGAAGCAACCACCATCTGTGACAAAAGTCAATATGGTGAGGCTACATTTTTAGAAAAAATAAAACTAAACTTTCATCTATTAGTTTGCAAGGTATGTTCAATGTACACGAAACAAAATAGAACTATGTCTAAACTATTTAAGATGAAAGCTTCAGATTGCCAACAAGAAACTCAATGTCTTTCTAATTCAGATAAAGAAGCATTGAAAGAACAGTTAAAGCAATTTAAAATGTAAAACTTTTTTCGGTTTTAGTTTAAAAACCGTTTTTTGATTTTTTGTTAGATTGAAACGGGATTTACATTTCAGTAAATTCCGTTTTTTTATACTTTTGTTTTAAAATTTAATTTATGCATTTTCTACCAGAAGATATTGACCATTATGTTGTAAGTCATTCTCAACAAGAGCCTACAATCTTAAAAGAATTAAGTAGAGAGACTTGGCAAAAAGTATTGAATCCTCGCATGCTTAGTGGTGCTTTTCAAGGTCGTGTTTTATCTATGATTTCTAAGCTTGTTAATCCTAAGAACATTTTGGAAATAGGAACTTATACAGGGTACTCTGCTCTTTGTTTAGCTGAAGGAATGCAGGAAGATGGTATTTTACATACAATTGATAAAAACGAAGAACTTGAAGAACTTCAATATAAATACTTTCAAAAATCAGTTCACAAAGACCAAGTTATTCAGCATGTTGGAAATGCTTTAGAAATTATACCAACAATTGAAACCAAGTTTGATCTGGTTTTTATTGATGCAGATAAATCTAACTACGTAAACTACTTTAACCTTATCATTGGTAAGATGAACAAAGGAGGCATTATTTTATCGGATAATGTTTTATGGAGTGGTAAGGTAGTTGAAGAGCTTGACCCTAAAGATATAGACACTAAAGTATTGTTAGAGTATAATACATTACTTAATCAAGATCCTCGCTTAGAAACCGTTTTATTACCTATTAGAGATGGTTTAACTATAAGTAGAGTAAAGTAACACATATTAAATATGTGTTACTTTCTTTAATTTAAAGAACAGCTTCAAGCTTGCTACCTACTAATTCTTCTTCATACTCATTGATAAAAACATCTATTTCTTCTTTTTCGATGCCCGGTACACAAATAATATGTGCTATTTTTCCTTCCGACGCCAATTGATACTTTTCACACAAAGCAACTGAAGGTTTGTCAAACACAACAGTTAAGGCTTCATTGTTTCTCCAAGCATATACTCCAATTTCTTTTAATCTATTTTCGGTATAAGCAGCAACTTCTTGAGATTTTCTTGCTCTTTCAATAAGTCCTTTTTTTCCGTGTTTTTTTATAAATGACCATAAAAATAATGGTGTTAATCCGTTTCTAGATCCTGTAATTGTAGTATCTAAAGTACCTACATAGGATACAGAATTCACAATACGATTTCTATGTTTACGTTTTGTTAATACGATTCCGCAGGGTATTGGACCACCAATAAACTTATGTCCAGAAATAGAAATACTATCAACTCCTTCTGAAAAATCGAACTTTGGTTTTGGATCTACAAATGGTGCTATACAACCTAAAAATGCTGCATCACAATGAATATAGTAATCCTTTATAGCATACTTCTCTATAATCTCCTTAATATGATCAATATTATCTACAGCCTCTGTCATTGTTGTTCCAATATTTAGAAAAAATATTGCTGGCTTATCTCTATGCAATGTTAACAAGCTTTCTAAGTCATTATAATCCATCTCCCCATTGGACCTACTTCTTACAACGATACTCCTTAAACCAAGTAAGTGTAAATTCTTCTTTACGCTATAATGGGTTGCTTCACTATAATAAACTATAGGATCATTAAAGCTTTCTCTTGCTAAATAAAGACCATATAAATTCCCTTCTGTTCCTCCATTAGTCACATAGCCCCAAACATCCTCTATACTTGATTCTAACGTATCTGCAAAAAACGAAATAACTTCTTTCTCAATATCTTTTGTATCTATAGATAATGTAGAAGGTGATTCTGGATCACCTACATTATTTATACACAAATTTAAAAAAGGAGCAAATTCACTATAATCAAAATCCTTCGCTAAAGGATACCCTAAAAATCTATTTGAATTTTCATTAATTCTATGAAATATTTGATCTATTCTTTCCATCTACTTAATCGTTAAAGTTCATGTACAAAGCTACATAAACAAAATATTATACTGCTTTAAAGCTGTTAATTAAGTAAACAAAACTTATATTTATACTTATAAAAGAAAATATTACTTTTAACAAAACTAAAAATAACCGTCAAAAGAAAAATATACTATGCAAACGTTAGATTCGATAGATCATATACTCATAAAGGAATTGCAAAAGGATTGTAAACAATCTATAAAACAGTTAGCTAATAAGGTGAGTCTTTCTATAACTCCAACACATGAAAGAATAAAGAAAATAGAATCGTCAGGGATTATTAAAAAATATGTTGGTCTTGTAGACTCAAGTATTGTTGGTAAGAATCTAATTGTTTATTGCCAAGTTACTCTTGTGAAGCATCAAGAGAAATACTTTAAACAATTTGAAAAATACGTTGCTGAAATTGATGAAATAATGGAAGTATCTTACATAGCAGGAGACTATGATTTTTTATTAAAAATCTTACTAAGAGATATGGTGGAATATCAAGAGTTTGTAGTGAAAAAAATATCTCAACTAGATATTATTTCAAATCTTAAAAGTTCTTTTATAATAAAACAGGTTAAAAGTACTACTGAGATTAGTTTATAATAATAAATAAGAGATACTACATATTTCTCTTTATAGGCCCTGTAAAGTCATCTATATTATCCTTTACCTCATTTACCTCTTTATTAATGTCTCTCACAAAATCCGTATCTATACCATGGTTATTAGCACTATCGTTTATCTCCTTTTTAATGTCATTAGTTGCATCTTTAATTTGACGCATCCCTTTTCCTAAACCTCGTGCTATTTCAGGTATTTTATTAGCACCAAACAACATTACTACAATTAGTAATATCACAAAAATTTCTGGACCGCTAATAAATAAAAATGTTGTTTTCATTGCTACAAAGATAACTAATTCATTTCACTAAAAACATTCATATACAAAAAAGCCAAACAATATTGTTTGGCTTTTTAAGTATATTCTAAACTGATAATTAATCAGCTAAAATGATTGCTTTGTTATCTTTCATTTCAACCGTACCAGATTTAATATCTAAGGTTAAAACTTTATCATCATCTGCTTGCTTTGAGAAGTGACCACTTAAATCATCAAACTCTAAATGCTCACTCGTATGTGTATGAATCTTTATAGTTCCTTTTCCTAAGATTGAAACAATTGGTGCGTGATTATTCAACATTTGAAAATCACCGTTTATTCCTGGAACTACAACAGAATCTACTTCTGATGAAAATAAAATTGCCTCTGGCGTTACTATTTCTAAAAACATAGTTTATAGTTTTTAAGCTTCAGCTAACATTTTCTCTCCAGCATCAATTGCATCTTGAATTGATCCTCTTAAGTTAAATGCTGCTTCAGGGTATTTATCTAACTCACCATCCATAATCATGTTGAATCCTTTGATAGTATCTTTAATATCTACTAATACTCCCGGAATTCCTGTAAATTGCTCTGCTACGTGGAATGGCTGAGATAAGAAACGTTGTACACGACGTGCACGGTGAACTACTAATTTATCTTCCTCAGATAATTCTTCCATACCTAAGATGGCAATAATATCTTGTAATTCTTTATAACGTTGTAATAACTCTTTTACTCTTTGCGCTGTATTATAGTGCTCATCTCCTAAAATTTCTGGAGTTAAAATTCTAGATGTAGAATCTAATGGATCTACCGCTGGGTAAATACCTAACTCGGCAATCTTACGAGATAATACTGTAGTTGCATCTAAGTGAGCAAACGTTGTTGCCGGTGCAGGGTCAGTTAAATCATCCGCAGGTACGTAAACCGCTTGTACAGATGTAATAGATCCCTTCTTAGTTGAAGTAATACGTTCCTGCATTGCCCCCATTTCAGTTGCTAATGTCGGTTGGTATCCTACTGCTGATGGCATACGACCTAATAAAGCTGATACCTCAGATCCTGCTTGTGTAAAACGGAAGATATTATCAACGAAGAATAATACATCTTTTCCTTGTGCTTCACCAGCTCCATCACGGAAATACTCAGCAATTGTTAAACCAGATAATGCAACACGAGCACGTGCTCCAGGTGGCTCATTCATCTGACCGAATACGAAAGTTGCTTTAGAATCTCTCATTCCAGCTTTATCAACTTTAGATAAATCCCATCCACCTTCTTCCATCGAGTGCATAAAGTCATCACCATACTTAATAATTCCAGATTCTAACATCTCACGTAATAAATCATTTCCTTCACGAGTTCTTTCTCCTACTCCTGCGAAAACAGATAAACCACCGTGTCCTTTTGCGATGTTATTAATTAACTCCTGAATTAATACAGTCTTTCCTACTCCTGCTCCTCCAAATAATCCAATCTTACCTCCTTTTGCGTAAGGCTCAATTAAGTCAATTACTTTAATTCCAGTAAATAATACCTCAGTAGAAGTAGATAACTCTTCAAATTTAGGCGCTTGACGGTGAATAGGAAGACCAGCTTCACCAGTTTTAGGTAAATCTCCTAAACCATCAATAGCTTCACCAGTTACGTTGAATAAACGTCCATAAATATCATTACCGATTGGCATTTGAATTGGGTTACCAGTAGCAATTACTTCCTTCCCTCTTTGTAGTCCGTCAGTTGCGTCCATCGAGATAGTACGTACTGTATCTTCACCAATGTGCTGTTGTACTTCTAATACTAAAGTAGAACCATCAGCTTTTTTAATTTCTAATGAATCATAAATTTTTGGCAATTCAGTATTTTCCGTATTAAACTCAACATCGATTACTGGACCAATAATTTGAGAAACTTTACCTGTTATTGTAGACATTACTATATGTAATTAAAGTTATTTATTTTGTTGTGTGAGCCTTAGCTCCTTTTTTCAAGGTGCAAAGGTAATTTTTTTGATTGAAACTAAAAAAAGTTTACAAGAATTTTTATATAAATAAAGCACAAAAAAAAGCCTCGAATAAATCGAGGCTTCATTTTTATCGTTGTGAATCAAATTATTTTACTAATTTAATCTCTACACGTCTGTTTTGAGCTCTACCAGCTCTAGTTTTGTTATCAGCGATTGGGTAATCTTCACCAAATCCAGCTGAAGTTAAACGGTTACCAGGGATTCCAGCTTTAGCAACTAAGTAATCTAAAACAGCCTTAGCTCTTCTTTCTGATAATCTCTTGTTAGTAGCAGCACGACCTTGGCTATCTGTGTGTCCTTGAATGCTAAAGTTAGCTTTAGGATACTCTTTCATGATAGCAGCAATTAAGTCTAATTTACCAGTTACTCCTGGTCTGAAAGAAGATCTTCCAGAGTTAAAGTAAATAGCTCTTGCGAAATCGTTTAATTTCTTTTCTGCTTCCTTAGTAATGATTACTTCTGGACATCCGTTGTTAGAAGCAACACCAGCTTCTTTAGGACACTTATCATCCTTATCTAAAACACCGTCACCATCAGTATCTGGCCAAGGACATCCTCCGTTAGCAGCAGGACCAGCTTGGTTAGGACACTTATCTTGGTTATCAGCAACACCGTCACCATCAGCATCTGGACATCCGTTCATTGCCTTAGTTCCAGCTTCGTTTGGACAAGCATCATCTTTATCAGCGATTCCATCTCCATCAGCATCTGGACATCCGTTTAAAGCAGCTAAACCAGCAACTTCTGGACAAGCGTCATCAGAATCTTTGATTCCATCTCCGTCTGTATCAGGACAACCGTTGAATTCTTTTAAACCAGCAACTTCTGGACAAGCATCTTCCTTGTCATAGATTCCGTCACCGTCAGTATCTTTTCCTCCGAATTTAAATACTAAACCAAGAGAGTGTTGGAAGTGATCTTGAACTTTATCAGCAAATTCCTTCTTTCCTCCAGTTTGGAAGTTTAAACCTAAGTTGTCATTAAACCATAAGTTAAATCCAACTCCAGCTCCTACCATTCCTTCACCTTCGCTAGCGTAGTTTACATATCCACCACCTAAGTATGCATATGGATCAAACCATGCAGTATCACCAAATAAGTTATTTAAGTCATACTTAACGTTTGCATCGATAGCCCAGTAAAGCTCATCAACATCATTCTTAGCAGAGAAAGTTTTAATTTTGTTGATAGATCCAGCTAATTGTAAAGAAAAACCATCATTTAAGTATCTCTCTACTGTAATTCTAGAAACTGAAGGTAATAGGTTATCTCCCCATTCTCCTGTTCCGATATAATCTTTAGCATAATCTGCAAAGTCTGAAGGTATTCTAAAGTCAACAACGTTAACCCCGAAACCAACTGCCCAAGGATTATCTGAATCCTGTGCGCTTACGTTTGCAACAGTAGCAAACGTGAATAAAGCCATCACAGCTAATTTTAATTGTTTCATTATTAAAAATTTAAATTAAAAGTTCGTTTATATATAACGCAAATGTAAGTTGTTAAAACTTATTTACAAAAACAAATCTACAAAAACTTACCAGAAATGCAAGTTTTTATACAAAGTTCTTTAAATTACATTAAGCTCTTTTCCAACCTTAACAAATGCCTCAATTGCCTTGTCTAAATGCTCTTTTTCATGTGCTGCAGAAAGCTGAACCCTAATACGTGCTTGCTCTTTTGGTACCACAGGATAAAAGAATCCAATAACATAAATCCCTTCTTCTAATAATTTATTAGCCATTACTTGAGACAGCTTTGCATCGTATAACATTACTGGCACAATTGCAGCATCTGCCCCCACTAAATCAAAACCTGCTTTTTCCATTTCAGAACGGAAGTAATTGGTATTCCATTCTAATTTATCTCTTAATGAAGTATCATTTGATAATAAATCAAAAACTTTCAATGAAGCCCCAACAATTGCAGGTGCTAAAGAATTTGAAAATAAATACGGACGTGAACGCTGACGTAAAACCTCTATAATTTCTTTCTTACCAGTAGTATAACCTCCCATGGCTCCACCTAAGGCTTTCCCCAAGGTTCCAGTAATAATATCAATACGCCCCATAACACGTTTTAATTCTAATGTTCCGCGTCCTGTTTCACCAATAAATCCAGCTGCATGACATTCATCAATCATTACCATAGCATCATACTTATCTGCCAAATCACATATTTTATCTAATTCAGCAACAATACCATCCATAGAGAAAACACCATCAGTTACAATAATTTTAAAACGATGGTTATTTTTATTCGCTTCTATTAATTGCTCCTCTAATGCCTGCATATCATTATTTGCATAACGGTATCTTGACGCTTTACACAAACGTACTCCATCAATAATTGAAGCATGGTTTAAACTATCTGAAATAATAGCATCTTCTTTTGTTAATAAAGGTTCAAAGACTCCCCCATTTGCATCAAAAGCTGCAGCATATAATATAGTATCTTCAGTTTGATAAAATTCAGCAATTTTTGCTTCTAATTGTTTATGAATATCTTGAGTTCCACAAATAAATCGAACTGATGACATTCCAAACCCATGTGTATCCATAGTATCTTTTGCCGCTTGAATTACTTCTGGATGATTTGACAACCCCAAATAATTATTAGCGCAAAAATTAATAACCTCTTCTCCTGTAGATATTTTTATAACTGCATCTTGAGACGAAGTAATTATTCTTTCCGTTTTATACAATCCTGCATCTTTGATTTCTTGAATCTCTTTTTGAAGATGCTCTTTTATTGATCCGTACATAGTTGTTTGTTTTGATGTGGTAAAATTACAAGTTTCAATTCTTCTTTTTAAACTTCTTCTATTAAAATTTCTTCATTTATGTAAACCAGTATTTTTTTATCAACAAAAAGATTCATTGATTTAAGTACTTGTTCATATTTTAATAATTGTTGATGATACTTTTTATGTGGTTTTCCAGTTTTATAATCTATAATTACAACTTTGTTATTAGGTCTAAAAACTAGCCTATCTGGAATCACAATTTGCCCATCGACATCAACAATTTCTCTTTCATTAATTATTCTATTATTTATCGTATAGTATTCTTTTAATTGTGGGTGATTTGCAATTTCAACTAACACCTTATTTATAGTGTCTTTTTCTAAAGAAGTTAACACCCCTTGTTTATAATACAAAGACACTACATTCGGAACATCTTCAAAAAACTTAACTTTAGCCATCATTTCATGAATTAAATTACCATATTCTATTGCTTCTCCTTGCTCTGTATTCCAGAGTTTTGAAGCACTTGCCAACATTTGAATATGATGTGATTTCCACGAAGTAGAAATAAATGATTCTTGGAGAATAGTATTGGACTTTATTTCTTCCTGAATACTTTTTCTGTTTACCTCTCCAAAAGAATATTCTAGAACATCATCAGTCCATTCTCCAATTCCTTTCAAATAATTTATAAAAACACCAGAATAAAAATTAGTATTCTCTACTCCTTTCGACGACAGTTTTTTCTCTGTAATAATATGCAACTGTTCTACCGCTCTTGTTAGTGCAACATAAAGTAAATTAAAATTATCAAGTTCCAACTCCTCTCTTTGATGTTGATATATAGAAGCTCCGGTATCGCTTATATAATTTAATTCTTTGGCAAAAGGTACTAGTAACTCATCAAAATTATGAAATGTTTCTTTCGGTAAATCGTTTAACCAAACTTTCGGATTTACTTGTCGATATACATCTAAATCATATGGGAAAATCACAACAGGAAACTCTAGCCCTTTCGATTTATGAATAGTCATTATTTGCACAGCACTTTTACTCTCTGGAGCTACAATACTTAATAGGTGCTTCTTTTCTTCCCAAAACTCTAAAAAATCTGGAATACTAGTTCCTTTTCTTTGCTGTTCTAAAACAACATCTAAAAAAAACTGTACATAGGCGTCTGAAGATTCTACCAATTGAAAACTCCTAATAACCTCTTCTATCTTCTCATAAAATGGAAACTGATGGAAAGTTGCTAAATTAAAAGAAACTCCATAGCGTTCTAAAGCTATAAAAAGCTCTTCATTATTTAAGGATATGTTATTAGATATAAATGCATGTTTATCTTCTTGAACATTAATACTGTCATACAGGTAATACAAAATCTCTAATAATGTTTCTTTATCATTTTGATATTGAATTACACGAAGTAAATTCACAATAAAATTAACCTTAGCACTATTCTGCAATAACAACGTCTCAGACGACACTATTGAAATTCCGTTTTCAGCTAGATAATTTGCTATCTCAACCCCATCTTTTCTTTTACGGGTAAGCACACAAATTTCATTTAAAGAAAATGATTCTTTTAACTTATTAATAGTAGCTAAAACTTGCTTTGGATATTTTATTTTCTCCGCTTCCTTATCTTCTTCTTTTTCTAAAAAATTCAGAGTTACACAACCTCCCTTTTTAGCATTCTCTAACTGTTTATTTCCTTCAACAAAAAGCTCTTTATAATATTCATTTTGAAGAAATTTAGAAGTATGTTGAAAAAATTGATTATTAAAATTTACTACCTCAGAATAACTCCTAAAGTTTCGTTGTAACTCTAGCACTTCTTTATCTGTCTGAAATGGATTCTCTGAATTCTCACTTTCAGACCCCAAGTTAATAAACTGCTCCGCTTTTCCTCCTCTCCATCTATAAATAGCTTGTTTACCATCTCCTACCAATAACAAATTACTGTTTTCTTGGGCCAAAGCATTGTCTATTAACGGGATTAGATTTTTCCACTGTAACACCGAAGTATCTTGCATTTCATCAATAAAATAATGCATAAATCGTTGTCCTATTCGTTCATAGATAAAAGGCGCTGGCTGGTCTTTAATATTATCAGAAATTAACTGATTAAATTCCGCATTTAACCGCAAATTATTCTCTTCCTTTATATGAGTAAGTTCAGCATTTATATTATTCAAGACTGCTAGCGGAATGATACTTTTTAAGGCTAGTTTGTTTAATAAGAACTGCTGATACAATTGTTCAGATTCCGTATACAATCGAAGTAGTTCTGGTAAAATTCCTTCAATCGCCGTTTTAACGTCTTCTGATTTTGATTTAGCATAAAAGGTATTTTCTTCAATACGCTCCCTTAATTTACTTTCATCAAAAAACTTTGCCGACTCTGGTTTCTTTTGAAGTGCAACAAAATGATTTGGCAGCATAGATCTATAAAAATCATTATGTGCTAAACTCATATTTGCAATAGCTTGCAAACCTTCTTCACCAATCTCCTGTAATCGAGACACTATATTCTTTTGATGCTTGCTCAATTTTTCTTGTAATGAAGTAAAATCTTCTATCCCTTTATCTGATAGTTTTCTAAAGTGTTTTACATCATCTTCATTTAATAAAATTTTAGAAAACTCATTCAACTCACGAGAAATATCCCAGGACTTGTCATCATCTGTTTTACTTAGAGAAAACTTTATTAATAGCTTTGTTAATTCTTTATCGGTCCCAATTTTAGAAATAAGCACATCCACAGCTTCATTTAATAAAGAAACTGCATCCATCTCTACTTCAAAGTTTAAAGACAACCCTAAATCATACGCAAAGTTTTTAATTATCTTGTGTGTGAAACTATCAATCGTAGTTATTGAAAAAGCGGCGTAATTTTGAAGTATCGCATTCGTTATCTTTTTACTTCTCTCCTGAACAATAATTCTATCTACAGAAGTTTCTTCTAAAATAACCTCTAACAAATCATTCGTTTCTCCTTCAGAAAAAACCTGCAAATTATGCAACACACGTTCTTTCATTTCTCCGGCAGCTTTGTTGGTAAAAGTAATTGCTAGTATTTTTTGAAAACGATACATATCTTCAGATTCCAATAAAATCTTCAAATATTCTTTTACCAATGTAAAAGTTTTACCACTTCCTGCGGATGCATTATATACTTGAAAAGTTGACGGTTGTTGCACGCTCTTTTAAATTACCAATAGTACGAATTTACACAAAGTTATACTGTTTTTTACCCTCTAAACAAAAAGAAATCTTCTTTCATTGTCTCAATTCCAGTATCATCATTGGTAATGATATAGTTTATAGCTTTTTCTGTAAACAGCTTTCCTTTATTCGTAAGTGATATTATATTGTTATCGATCACTATCATATTATTAGTCTTCGCCAATTCTACAATTGACTTAGCCTTTACTTTATGCCAATTAATATGTTCATTTAAATGATTGATATGCCTTTCATTTTCCTCACTATGATTGTTTAGATGTAATAGAAAGGTTAATAATTGTACTTCTTTTTGTTGTTGTTTGTTTCTATATAACACGGAAATCAACCCTCTATTTGGAGCAAAAAGATAAACTATTAGAAACACCAACCCTAGCATAGTGGTCATAGAACCAGAGATTGAAGCATCTAAGAAGTGAGCTAACCAATACCCTGCAATAGCAGAAAACACTCCAAAAACTACCGATAACGTCAACATCTTCTTTAAGTCATTTGTCAATAAGTATGCTGTGGCCGCTGGCGCAATCATCAATGCTACCACCAAGATAGCTCCAACCGCATCAAACGCTCCAACTGTAGTTATAGACGCCACCCCCATTAATCCGTAATGAATAACTGCTGGTGAAAAACCTAAAGCAGTAGCCAATCCTGCATCAAAAGTACTTACTTTAAGTTCCTTGAAAAACGCCACCAACAACAAGAGTATTATTAGCAAAATTGTTCCAATAACCCATAACGATTTAGGCCCAAGATCTATTCCATTTATCATAAATCTATCAAACGGAGCAAATGCCAATTCTCCTAGTAATACCGCATCTACATCTAAATGAACATCATTTGCATTTTTCGCTATTAAAATTACCCCAATACTAAACAAAGCAGGAAACACTAAGCCTATCGCCGTATCTTCCTTTACTAATCTAGTTTTTTGAATATATTCTACTAGGACTACTGTCAAAATTCCAGACAAAGCCCCCATTACAATTAACAATGGTGAATTTAAATCATGCGTTATAAAAAAGCCTATTACCAACCCTGGTAAAATTGAATGACTAATTGCATCACTAATTAATGCCATTTTACGTAGCACTAAAAAAGTTCCTGGAATAGCACATGCAATAGCTACTAAACTTGCTATTAATTGTATTTCTATTTGTGCACTACTCATCGTTTACTTCTTTTGAATATAGGTTCTGAGCAAACTTATAACCCTCTTCGGTCATTGCCCAATTATTACCGGTTATTATAATATAATGCTTATCTGCAAGTTTGTTTAAAGTCCCCCTAGTATATCCTTGAAAATTATTTAAAATCTTAATTGTATGTGGGTGAGATTTATTTTCATGTGTTTTTACAATTTCAAACATAAAAGCCAATGTTTTATGCAATTTTAAATCGCGTCTGTTTTTAATTAATCGAATCTGACGAAACAATAAACCCCTCGAAGGTGAAAAAATAAAGGAAACAATTACAAACACAGCTGCCACCAGCACAATTACAGGACCAGTAGACAAGTTAGACTGACTTGCACTTATACCAGTACCGACCACCCCTGCTAAAGCGCCAAATATAGCCGCAAGAATAACCATTGTACTCAAACTGTTTGTCCATTGTCTTGCTGCTGCCGCTGGGGCAAGTAACATAGCACTCATCAGTACTACTCCAACTGTTTGTAAACCCAACACTATAGCCAATACAATAAAGCTTGTTATTAATACATCTATAGTTTTGATATTAAACCCCAGTGTTTTTGCATAATCCGCATCAAACAATAATAATTTAAATTCTTTCCAAAAAAGCATCAATACAACTAGGCATATACCTACGACCAATGCCATAAACCAAACATCTTTTTCTAATAAGGTAGCTGCTTGCCCAAATAAGAACTTATCCAATCCTGATTGATTTGCGTTAGGTTGTTTCTGAATAAATGTTAACAGTAGCATTCCAAACCCAAAAAACAACGACAAAATTAATCCTAACGCCGTATCTGTTTTTAGATGCGTATTTTTTACAATTCCTCTAATCCAAAAAGCTCCAATAAGTCCACTTACTAAAGCTCCTATTAATAGCACATTCGTATCCTTTGTTCCAGTAAGTAAAAAAGCTATAGCAATTCCTGGTAATGCAGCATGAGAAATTGCATCTCCTAATAAACTTTGTTTTCTCAACACGGCAAAACTCCCGAGCATACCACAAATAGCCCCTAAAATTGCAGTACCTATAGTTATGGTTCGGAGCGTGTAATCTGAAAAAACAAGTTCTATGTATTCCTTAAAATCTATAATTAGTATGTTTTAATTATTGAGTAATATCTTATTCTTTTAAATTACTGCTGAACACTTACCTTATAATTAATTCCGTAAGTCTTTGTTAAATTATCATCATTAAAGATCTCTTTAACAGGCCCTGTTGCTATTTTCTTTACATTTAAAAAGGTTACCCAATCAAAATATTCTGGAACCGTTTGTAGATCGTGGTGCACCACTATTACTGTCTTACCTGCTTTTCTTAATTCTTTTAAAATATTAATAATTGCTACTTCAGTAGTGGCATCCACCCCTTGAAAAGGTTCATCCATAAAATAAATGGCTGCGTTTTGCACCAATGCCCTAGCCAAGAAAACGCGTTGTTGTTGTCCTCCTGAAAGTTGTGAGATTTG
Source organism: uncultured Tenacibaculum sp. (assembly GCF_947498805.1). Taxonomy (GTDB): domain Bacteria; phylum Bacteroidota; class Bacteroidia; order Flavobacteriales; family Flavobacteriaceae; genus Polaribacter. Next base: position 57,089 of record NZ_CANMLT010000003.1, read on the forward strand.
CCTGTTTTTAAAAGGTAGCATCCCTACTTTTTCAAGCGCCTCTAATGCTTGCTTTTTTTCAGATTTTCCTGGTCGTTTTATCCAACCTAAGCTTCCGTAAGTCCCCATCATTACTACATCTAATGCCGTTGTCGGAAAATCCCAATCTACACTACCTTTTTGAGGAACATATGCTACTAATTTCCGCTGCTTTTCATAAGACTCTCCATAGACAGCAATACTTCCTGCAATAGGGTTAATTATTCCTAAAATTGATTTTATAAGAGTTGATTTTCCAGCACCATTAGGTCCAACAATAGCCATAAGTACTCCTTCTGGAATTGCTAGATCAATATCCCAAAGTACAGGCTTATAATTATAAGCCACCGTTAAATCGTCTACAGTAACCGCGTATTTTGTTTCCATATTATTTTAAAGCATCTACTATAGTATTCACATTTGCTATATACATTCCAATATAAGTACCTTCTTTTGTTCCTGCATTCCCCAATGCATCAGAATACAATGTTCCTCCAATAACAACTTCTTGTCCTTTTGACTTTACAGCCTCTTGTAACGCTTCTATAGTACGTTTTGGAACCGAACTCTCTACAAATATTGCCTTCACATTATTATCTATAATGAACTTTGCTAATTTCTGAACATCTTGAACTCCTGCTTCCGTTGCTGTTGACAGTCCTTGTAAACCAACTACATTAAAATGATGTTGTTCTCCAAAATAGTTAAACGCATCATGTGCAGTAACCAAAATTCTTTTATCCTTAGGAAGTTCGTTTATCTTAGAAGATATTTCTGTACTTAACTTTAACAATTCTTCGATATACTTTTTTGCATTTGCTTTATAAACTCCCGCATTTTCTGCATCTAACTCTCCTAACTTATTGGCAACATAGGTTGCTATTTTCACCCATTTATTTATATCAAACCAAATATGAGGGTCATAATTTGAAGCGAAATTTTCAGAATTGATCAATGTATTTTTATCAAGAACATCAGAAACTACGATTGTTTTTTTATTTTGATGCTTCATTTTTTCAAACACTTCTTCTAACTTTCCTTCTAAATGCAATCCGTTATAAATAACTGCATCTGCTTCAAATAACTTTGATACATCTCCTTCACTAGCTTTATACAAATGAGGATCTACACCAGACCCCATTAATCCTTTAACCTCTAATTTATCTCCTCCTATATTCTTTACTAAATCAGTGATCATCGTGGTGGTGGTAACAACATTTAATTTACCACTTCTTTTCTTTTCCTTTTTATCACATCCAATTACTAATAAAATTGTAATCAGTATTATTACATTCTTCATTCTATTTCTTTTGTATATATATATTGTTTGCTACTTTATTTGAAATAGTTATTTCTTTCCCATTAATTTTTACTAGAAAAGAATCATCAAAAGGTTCCTTATCAAGTACTTCTATATCTTGCCCTAACCCTATTTCTTGTTTATCTAAAAACCGTAAAAACTCAGAAGAGGTATCGTTTACTCCAACACATACTCCTTTTTCATTTTTCTGTAATGTAGCTAATAAGCTTTTCTGTATTTGAGGAAGGTTTCCATCTTTATCTGGAATAGGATCTCCATGTGGATCTCTTTTCGGATACCCTAAAAAAGCGTCTAATTCATCAATTAACTTAGGTGATTTTATATGCTCTAACTGCTCAGCGACTTCATGTACTTCATCCCAAGAAAAATTCAATTCCTCTACCAAAAACACCTCCCATAACCGATGTTTTCTAATAATATTTGCAGCTGTTTTCTTTCCAAAATCTGTCAAGGTAACTCCTTGATACTTCTTATAAACCACTACTTCCTTTTCAGAAAGTTTCTTGATCATATCAGTAACAGAAGAAGCTTTTGTTTCTAATCTTTTTGCAATAGCATTGGTACTAATCCCTTTAGTAACCTCAACCCCTAAATGATAGATTGCTTTTATGTAATTTTCTTCTGACTGACTAAACATCATTTTATTTTTAGACAAGCAAATTTACAAAATTTGTTTTATATAAATAAATTTTTAGGCAAGACTAAAAATTTATTTACCTTTGTAAAAAATTAAAATACTTTATATTTTATTGCAACCCGGTTGCGATAGTGTATATTTGCCAGAAAACATTTAATACAATGAGAAAGCAACTAGCTATTTTCACACTTTTATTTTTACAAATAACATATGCTGCTTTTAGCCAGACTATCTCTGGAAAAATTACTGCAGATCACAAACCTGTTCCTTTTGCTTCTGTATATGTAAAAGGAGGCACTGATGGAGTTACCGCTAATAAAGAGGGATACTATGAACTTACTATTCCAACAGGTAAAGCTATTATCGAAGTAAGTTCTCAAGGCTACAGAAAAACATCTAAAGAAGTTATCTTGAAATCCAATGAAAAAATTGAGATAAACTTTACGTTATATGAAGACGTTTTAGGTTTAGACGAAGTTGTTATTAGCGCAACAAGAAACAGAGTAGAACGTAAGGAAACTCCTGTTATTGTTTCAACTATTAAACCAAGACTATTAACCGCAACACAATCTGCTTCTATGGCAGACGGGTTGAACTACGCTCCTGGTGTACGTGTAGAAACCAATTGTCAAAATTGTGGATTTACACAAGTTCGTTTAAATGGATTAGACGGTGGTTATACTCAAGTTTTATTAAATAGTAGACCTGTTTTCACATCCTTAATTGGCGTATATGGTTTAGAGCAAATTCCAACAAACATTATAGAACGAATTGAAGTTGTTCGTAGTGGAGGTTCTGCTTTATACGGTTCAAGTGCTATAGCAGGTACCGTTAATGTTATTACAAAAGATCCTGTTTTAAACACTTGGGAAATTGGCTCTAACTTCGCATTAATTGATGGTAAAACATTAGATAGAACCTTAACTTTTAACACCTCTCTTGTTGCGGATGATTTAAAGAGTGGAATCTCATTATTTGGAATGAATAGAGATCGTGAAAGTTTTGATGCAAATGGTGATGGTTTTACGGAGTTAGTAAAATTAAAAAACACAACTGTGGGTGCTAAAGCCTTTGTAAAACCAACTGATAAAAGTAGAATTTCGGTAAACTTAAATTCTATTAAAGAATACAGACGTGGTGGAGACAAATTAAATCTTGCTCCTCAATTTACCGATATTACTGAAGAACTAGATCATGATACATTTATTGGTGGTGCAGACTATGAAGTGTATAGCAAAGATGATTCTAGTAAATTTCAGATTTATACTTCTGCTTCGTATACAGATCGAGGTAGCTATTACGGAGGGCTTGGAGGCGGAAGAACTGCGCAAGATAGCATCTTAGCTAACAATGCTTTTGGTACCACTAAAGATTTAGCTTGGGTAAACGGTTTACAATTCACAAAGTCACTAAAAAACAAAGACGTTTTTACCGTTGGTGCAGAATATAACTTTACTTCTACTAAAGATGAAATAGCTGGTTATAATCGTTTGGTAGACCAATCTGTAAAATCATTAGGAGTTTATGGACAATACGAATGGAAACCTTCTGATAAATTTACTGCTTTAGTCGGAGCTCGTTTAGATAATGTTAATGTAGATGGAAGTTACACCATTGCTACAATTGCTAGAAACGCCGATGTAAGTCAAACTACTTTATCCCCAAGATTAACGATTTCTTATCAATTTACAGATGCCTTAAAATTTAGAGGAGGATATGCAAGAGGCTTTAGAGCACCACAAGCATTTAACGAAGATGTTCATATTTCTAGCGTAGGTGGTGAGCCTCAATTTGTAATTCTTTCAGAAAATTTAAAAACAGAGTTTTCTAATGCCTATACAGGTTCTTTAAATTATTCTAAAAACATTAATTTATTACAGTTAGATTTCTTACTTGAAGGTTTCTATACTACATTAGAAAATCCTTTTACATTAGTAAGTACTGGTTCAACATTATCGAATGGTTCTATTGTTGAAGAAGTTAGAAATGGATCTGGCGCTAAAGTATATGGAACTAACTTTGAGTTTGGAGTATCTCCAAATCCGAAATGGCAATTCCAATTAGGAGGAACTTTGCAAACATCTAAATACGACGAACCTCAGGTTTTATTTGAAACTGATGGAACTCCTGGAGAATCTGACGTTATAGTAGATGAATTTGTAAGAAACCCTAATTTTTACGGATACCTAAATACTGCATGGATTCCAAGTGAAAAATTCAATGTTGATCTTACAGGAACCTATACTGGCGGAATGACCGTTCCTAAAGTAATTAGCGATACTGGGTTTCTACAATTAAACGAAGTAGAGAGCTTTTTTGATCTAAATCTAAAATTAGAATCTCATATTGACTTCAATGATAATTTTATGACCACCATTTCTTTGGGTGTAAAAAACATGTTTAATGCTTATCAGGATGATTTCGACACTGGAGCAACAAGAGATTCTGATTATATTTACGGTCCAAATGCACCAAGAACATTTTTTATTGGTATAAAGTTTGGTAAATTTCATTAGATGAAACTTTTTAAAAAGAACATATTATTATTTTTTCTCTTCGGATACTTCACTTTTACTGTAATTGCACAGCAAAAGCAACAAGTTAATTGGATCTCTTTTGAACAATTAGACGATTCTTTAGCAGTAAAACCAAAAAAAGTATTCATTTCATTTTATGCAGATTGGTGTGTTTATTGTAAAAAAATGAATAAAGTAGCCTTTAAAAATCCAGATGTAATCAATGTTTTAAATTCAGAATATTACGCCGTTAAGATGGACTCTGAGACTAAAAACACCATCGAGTTTGAAGGAAGAGTATACACCAATAAAGAAATAGGAAAGAACAGAAACCCAATACACCAAATACCGTTGTTATTGGCTTCTAGAAAAAACAGACCCTTTTCTTTACCTGCAACCATTATTTTAGATAAAACCTTTAAAGTCACACAACGACATTTTGAATATTTATCTACCAAAAAGATTTTGAAAATTTTAAAAAACTAAATATATCCCCCTGCACCTTGGTGTGGGGATTTTTTTAAATTTATTTTCTTTAATTATCAAAATATACGAACTATTTGTAGCGACCTCAACAATAACTTAACACCTTATCTTAACCTCAGCACTCCCCCCCTACAAACCAAGCTTTTAAATCAAACTAAAGCTTATTATTGCTCTATTAGAATTCTTTAAATTAACATTAAAGAAACACTAAACTACTTGCTTAACATTAAAGAAACATTCTAATAATACAAGTATAATTTATCTCTAACATTAGCTTTACACAGTAATTTGAATTTTGCCTCGAATTAAACAGAACTCAAATTATTCTAATGAAAAAAATAATATTTATAACTCTTTTTTGCTTTACAAGCTTAGTGTTTTCGCAAAGTAAAGGAACCGTAGCGGGGACGGTTACTGATAAGGAGTTAAATAACGAACCTTTACCTTTTGCCAATGTTTTTATAAAAGGAACAACAATTGGCGGTACTACTGATATCGATGGTAAATTCACCATGTCAGTGCCTGAAGGAACCCAAACTATTGTTTTTAGTTTTGTTGGTTACCAAACTATAGAAAAACAAATTGTAGTTAAAGCTAACGAAACTTTAACTGTTAACCAATTATTAGGAGCTAGTGAAGGAGTTGCTTTAGACGAAGTAGAAATTAAAGCATCCACTAGTAAAGACAAAGCAAGTGCTTTATTATTAGAACAAAAGAAAGCTACCGTTATTAAAGAAAGTATCGGTGCTGAAGAATTAGCTACCAAAGGTATTTCTGATGCAGCAGGAGCTGTTGCTAAAATCTCTGGAGTTTCTAAACAAGAAGGATCTAGTAATGTATATGTTCGTGGTTTAGGTGATAGATACCTTAATACTACTATGAATGGTTTATCATTACCTTCTAATAATGTTGCTAAGAAAAACATTGATTTAAATCTTTTCCCTTCAGATATCATTCAAAATGTATCAATAAGCAAAGCATATTCTTCAACTTTTTATGGAGACTTTGCTGCTGGTAACATTGATGTTTCATCTAAAGAATACAAAGGAAACGGATTTGTTGAAATTAACTTAGGATCTGGAGTAAATACCAGAGCTATAGGTGAAGACTTCAAGAAAAGTGAAGGAACGGGTAACTTCGGATACTACAACCGTTTTAAGCACAACCCTTTTGCTGTAGTTTTATCTCATGGTGTTGACCCTGTAAATGCAGGAAGTCCAATTAACAACTCTATTGGAATTAATGCTGGAAAATCTTTCGATTTCGAAGACGGATCAAGATTAAGCTTATTCGGTACTGCCTCTTTCAGTAGAGACTTTGAGTATAGAGAAGGACCATTAGTGGACTATACAAATGTATTTAAAAAGCAATTCCCAAATGCTCAAGAGTTCGAATACTCGACTTCAACAACAGCAATGTTGAGTGCTTTATACCGTATTAATAGTGACCACAAACTTAAATACACCTCTTTATTCTTAAATAGCTCAAGCGACCAAGTAGGATACTACGGAAATAAAGGTTTAGGAAAAAACAGAGATGCTTTAATTGATACTGACCAAGGTTTTTATCAAATGAATGTTCAGTACAATCAAGACTTAGTATTTGTGAATCAAATTACAGGTGAACACAAATTTGAAGACAACAAGTACAAACTTACTTGGGGTATCGGATATAATAATGTATTTGCTCATGAGCCAGATAGAAAGAGAATTAGTATTGAAAACTATCATTTAGCGTTAGACAACGATCCTAATACGAACCCTGTTTTCTTTACAAACAACCCTTTTGACAATCAACGTTATTTCCAAAAAATTATCGACGAAGAATTAAACAGTAGGATAAACTTGGCTTACCAAGCCTCTGATAATTTAACATTAAACTTTGGTTACAACGGAAGAACTAAAGAAAGAAGTTTTGAAAACATTCGTTATGGATATGATTTTAAAGCTCCAGGTTTAACTAATCCTATCAGCGGAATTTCTGATGTAAACAATCTTAATCAAATTATAAACTTCCAAAACTTAGGTGCAACCTATAACACAGAAGTTTTCAGAATTTTAAATCCAAATTTAACGAGTACTAATTTACCTGGTTTAAATGAGAACACATACAATGGTGATTTAAATGTGTACGCTGGATATACTTCAGCAGTAATTAAGGTAGGAGAACAATGGACTTTTGCTCCTGGTATTAGAGTAGAATCTTTTAATCAAAAAGTAGCCTACAACGTTATTAACATTAATCCTAGTGATCCTGGATCAAGAAGCGTTTCTGAAACATTCTTCTTACCAAGTCTAAATGTTAAGTATGCTGTTAATGACGACCAGAACTTACGTTTTACGTTTAGTAATACAGTTTCTGTTCCTGAATTTAAAGAAGTTGCTCCCTTTGTTTACGAAGGAGTTGGACAAAGAATTGCAGGTAACCCTAATTTATTAGATAACCCATCTTTTTCAAGAATCTTCAACTTAGACTTAAAATATGAATGGTTCATTACTAGAGACGAATTATTATCAGTTGGTGTATTTGGAAAACAAATCAATGACCCAATCAACTTAGTTGCAGAAAGTAGTGCCGCTGGTAACCAACGTTACTTTAGAACTAGTGATAAAGCAACTGTTATTGGAGTAGAATTAGAAGCTCGTAAGAACTTAATAAAAAATGAAGATGATGAAACGCAACTTTCTGCTGGATTCAACTTTACCTACATGCACACAAAACAAGATTTAATCAGAAACATTTCAGGAGGACAATCTCAATTTACCACTTCTTTTAATAGAGATAGTGATGAATTACAAGGAGCTTCTCCGTTCTTAATCAATGCTAACATTAACTATAGCCCAACTCATTTTAAAAACTATAAGCCAATTGCGTCATTAGTATTCTCTTATTTCTCAGATAGAATTGATGCTTTAGGAGCTGGTCAATTAGGAAACGTAATTGAGAAAGGTGTACCTACCTTAGATTTTATTTGGAAGAATAAAATCGGTGAAAAGTGGGAAATCAACTTAAACGCTAAAAATTTATTAGACCCATCTATTGAAAGAGTTAGAGAAAACACTTCAATAGGAGATGTAACATTATCTAAATACAAAAGAGGTAGAAATCTTGGATTAGGATTAAAATACAAATTTTAAACAACACATTAACAAAATAACTAAATCTTAAAAAAATGAAAATTAAAAATTTATTAGCATTAGCCCTGGCTACTACTTTACTTTCATCATGTGGAGATGATGGAACTCAAGACATTGTAATCAATTATAATGGTGGTAGTGGAAGCAATAACAATGGAAATGCTATAGAATTAAAAGGAAACTATACTTCTAACTTAACATTAGAGAGCAACAAGTCATATTTAATTACTGGTCCTGTTATTATGGAGAGTGGAACTACATTAACAATTCCTGCAGGAATGACTGTTAAAGCTGCTGCAACTGGTGCTGATGTATATTTAGCAATTGCTCAAGGAGCTAAAATAATGGCAGAAGGAACTTCTTCTCAACCAATTGTTTTTACTTCTAACGCTACAACTCCAAATGCTGGAGACTGGGGTGGATTAATCTTATTAGGTAAAGCTCCTATTAACTCTGTAGCTGGTGGTACTGCTACTTCTACTTCAGAAATTGCTAGTTTACCATATGGAGGTAATGTTGCTGATGATAACTCTGGTACATTACGTTATGTAAGAGTAGAATATTCTGGAGGTAAAGCAGATGGACAATCAGAAAACAACGGATTCTCTTTCTACGGTGTAGGAAATAAAACTACCGTTGCATACATTCAAATGTTTGAAGGAAAAGATGACGGAGTTGAATTCTTCGGAGGAACTGTAAACGTAAACAACGTATCTGTTGTAAACGCACAAGATGATTCAATTGACTGGACTGAAGGATATACAGGAACTATTACTGATGCTTATGTAAAGCACGGAACTGACCATGATAAAGGTATTGAAGCTGATGGATACAACACTGACATAGGAAACTTATCAAGTCCAAAATACTTCTCTAAACCAACTGTTACAAACTTAACAATTGTAGGTTTAGGTTCTGGAACTGGAAACGAAGCTATTAGATTAAGAGCAGGTACTCAGGGAATCTTTACCAATGTTTTCATCAAAGGATTTGCAGAAGGTTTTGATTTAGATGGAGATGCTACAGATAACCCAACAGGTGCAGGAGTTACTTCAGGTGACTTAAAAGCTACAAATGTAAAGTTCGACGATGTAACTACAAATCTTAAAAATGATACAGGAGTTACATTTACTACTACAGACTTCTTAACTGAAAACGCTAGTGCTACAGGTACTGAGTATTCTACTTGGGGAGCTGGATGGACTAGACAATAAACAACACACAACACAACTAAATAAAACGACTGAGTATTTGCTCGGTCGTTTTTTTGTATATGATTTTTTTTAAGCGCTTCTTAATTCATGCATACAAAAAACCCCTAAAGAAATTCTTTAGAGGTTTTTTAATATATAATATTCTTTGTGCCTTACGACAACATCATTTTAGCCTTTTTTACAGCAGCAACAAGTGCATCTACCTCCTCTAAGGTATTATAAAATGTAAACGATGCTCTTACCGTTCCAGGAATACAGAAAAAATCCATTATAGGCTGTGCACAATGGTGTCCAGTTCTTACTGCAATTCCTAACTTATCTAAAATAGCACCTATATCATAAGGGTGGATTCCTTCCAAATTAAAAGAGATAACAGACGTTTTACGAGAAGTTCCGTATATTTTTAATCCTTCTATTTTTTCTAACTCATTTGTTGCATACGCTAGTAACTTATCTTCTTGTGTTGCAATAGCATCAAACCCAACTTCATTCATATAATCAACCGCAACTCCAAAAGCAATTCCTCCACAAATATTAGGCGTTCCTGCTTCAAATTTATGAGGCAATCCAGCATACGTTGTCTTTTCAAAAGTAACCGTCTCTATCATTTCACCTCCTCCTTGATACGGTGGTAACATATTTAACAATTCTTCCTTACCATATAGCATACCCACTCCCGTTGGTCCACACATTTTATGAGCAGATGCAACATAAAAATCTACATCCAACTCTTGAACATCTGGCTTAATATGAGGACATGCTTGCGCTCCATCTATCAATACATAAGCTCCAAACTTATGTGCAGCATGAATTATCTCTTCAACAGGATTAATAACACCCAAGGCGTTTGAAACATGATTACAAAAAACAAGTTTTGTTTTATTGTTCAATAACTCATGATACATTCCCATTTGCAATGAACCATCTTCATTCATAGGAATTACTTTTAAAACTGCACCTGTTTTCTCGCAAAGCATTTGCCAAGGAACGATATTAGAATGATGTTCTAATGCAGACACGATGATTTCATCTCCTTCTTTTAGAATAGCTCCAAACCCTGAAGCCACTATATTAATACTATGGGTAGTACCAGAGGTTAAAATGATTTCATACGATTGCTTTGCATTAAAGTGCTTTTGAATCTTAATTCGAGCTTCTTCATATTTATCTGTCGCCTCTTGACTCAACGTATGTACTCCTCTGTGAATATTTGCATTGTAACCTGTATAATAATCTACAATAGCATCAATAACCACTTGTGGTGTTTGAGAAGTGGCACCATTATCAAGATATACCAACGGTTTTCCATGAACTTTTCTGTTCAAAATTGGAAAATCTGTACGAATCTTATTTATATCAAACATACATTCATAATATTTACAGCAAAGGTAGGACTTGTATCTTAAACCAACAATCCCAGAAATACTTAATCCTATTAATTTAATACACTTTTCACATAGTAGTATTCTGATTTTCTTACATTTGTTTAAAAATCCTCCATGAAGCTTTTAAAAAGAATCTTAATTTTACTTTTAGTTGTCGTTATTATTGCTTTTGCTTACAACTATCCCAAACTAAATATTCTAGCTGGTTACTCAGCAAAAAACACAGCCTCTTCTGTATTTTTAGCCGGAAGAAGTTTAAGTTATACAGATGCAAACGACAATAATTTTTCTCCGATTAACTTAACCTCGGATGAAATAAACGCCTCAGAAAAATACGCAACAGGATCTGTATACGGACTTCTTAGCAGAAAGGCTATATATAGAAAAGGTTTAGGAGCTGTATTGGTTACTGCAGACTATGATGTTAATCAAAAATTATTGGTTCCTAAAAGAACTGCTCCTAACAACAACACACCTTTTCCTTATGGGAATGCTCTGCAAAAAGACACAACTTTTACCAATGTAGACTATAACAAACTAAACTCGGTTATAGACACGCTTTTTAATGAAAAAAATAAAACAAGAGCCGCCGTTGTAGTTTATAAAGATCAAATCATTGCTGAAAAATATGCCGACAATCTAAACAAAGACTCAAAACTTTTAGGATGGTCTATGACCAAAAGTATTACAAGTACTTTATTCGGAATCTTACAGTGCCAAGGAAAAATTAACGTTTATGATAAGGCTCCTATAAGTGAATGGAAAAACGACGAACGTAAAAACATCAGTATTCACAACTTATTACAAATGAATTCTGGTTTAGAATGGGTTGAAGATTATAATTCTATTTCTGATGTAACTAAAATGTTGTTTTTAGAAAAAGACATGACTAAGAGTCAAATAGGCAAACCCTTAATTGGAAACCCAAATGAAACTTGGAACTACTCTTCTGGGACAACAAATTTACTTTCAGGAATTCTTCGAGACCAATTTAGCACCCATCAAGAATATCTTGATTTTTGGTATAACGCCTTAATTGATAAAATTGGCATGAACTCTATGCTTATAGAAACCGATATGAGTGGAAATTATGTAGGTTCTTCATATGCTTGGGCTACACCAAGAGATTGGGCTAAATTCGGACTTTTATATTTACATAATGGAGTATGGAATGACGAGAATTTATTTGATAAAGATTGGGTAACTTATGCAACTACTCCTACACCAGGATCGAGTAATTCAGTAGATGGTGGATATGGAGCTCAAATTTGGTTAAACACGGGTGGTAAATATCCCGATGTACCAAAAAACATGTACTCTTTTAATGGTTATAAAGGTCAGAATGTATTTATCTTTCCTGAACACGATTTAGTCGTAGTACGCATGAGTTTAAGTAAGAATGCAGATGTAAATAAATTTTTAAGCGGTATCTTAGCGGCCATTAAAAACTAATTATGGATTCTATCTACTACGTACTTTCTGTTAACGGTGTTCTCTTTTTGTTTAGCCTTATATTTCATTTTTTTCCGCCTAAGAAAATAAATGCTATTTACGGATACCGTACGAATAGAACGATGCAAAATGAAAACATTTGGAAGTTTGCGAATACCTTTTTTATCAAACAGTTTTTAATTTATTCAGCTATTTCATTTGTAGCGGGATTAGCCTTAGCTTACTTCGGAAAAGAAATTACATGGCAACCAATGGCTATTACTATTTTATCTCTTGCTGTTTCAGTTATAAAAACTGAGCAAGAGTTAAATAAAAACTTCGACAGCGAAGGAAATAAATTGAAATAATTATTGAGCGTACTCTTCTTTTAACAAGGTAATATCCTCAATTATTTTTTGCATGTTTTCTTTCTTTGTTCCATCATAAATACCTCTAATACGACGGTCTTTATCGATAAGAACAAAGTTCTCAGTATGCACCCAATCTGCTTCTCCACCATCTCCTTCATCTAAGGTAGCAAAGTAATGCTTACGTGCTAAATTGTAGATGTGTTTTTTGGCTCCAGTAGTCACATTCCATTTACCATCAATCACACCTTTTTCATTGGCATATTTACGCAACTGAGGTACACTATCCATTACAGGAGTTACTGAATGTGATAAAAACATCACCTCATCATCATTTTTATAATGCTCTTGTAATTCAGACATGTTAATAGCCATGATAATACAAATGGTTTGACAACGCGTAAAAAAGAAATCTGCCACGTAAATCTTACCATCATAATTTGCATTTGTAATAGTTTCTCCATTTTGGTTTAGTAAGGAGAAATCTCCAATAGTATGGTTCTTCGTTTTATTTCTTACAGATGCATCCACCAATTTCGGATTGATATCTGCAGGATTATATATAGGTAATTTTGTGTCTACCTTTACCAAATGGTAAAATACAGGAATACCTACTGCAGTAAACACCAATAAAAAGATAATAGTACTTTTAGATTTTTTAAAGAATTTTAAATCCATTCTATTGAAATTTTATGCAAAAATACGACTAAAAAATAGGGCGATATATGTCATTTCTTAAAAAGTTTGTTAAATCCTCTATCTAACCAAACAGGATACTTTTAGAACTCTTTTTAAAAACGTACATTTGTCAGATTTTAAAACATAGACACAAAGAACCTATATGGAGATTTTAATAAAAGCATCACAATTCATCTTAAGTTTATCGTTGTTAATTGTGCTACATGAGTTAGGACACTTTATTCCTGCGAAACTTTTTAAAACCAAAGTAGAAAAGTTCTACTTATTCTTCGACTATAAATTCTCTTTATTTAAAAAGAAAATAGGAGAAACAGTATATGGTATTGGTTGGATTCCTTTAGGAGGATATGTAAAGATTGCAGGTATGATTGACGAAAGCATGGATACCGAACAAATGAAAGAGGAGCCAAAACCATGGGAATTTAGATCGAAGCCAGCATGGCAACGTTTAATTATCATGTTAGGTGGAGTATTTGTAAATTTTGTTTTAGGAATCTTAATTTACATCTGCTTAATGTGGGCATATGGTGAGAAGTTTTTACCTAATGAAAGTTTAAAAGACGGTGTTTGGGTACAGGATCAACTAGGTAAAGATTTAGGTTTACAAACTGGAGATAAAGTTTTAACGATTGACGGAAGTAAAATTGAAAAATTTAGAGAGTTACCTTTAGAATTTATCAATGGTAACACTTATACTATTGAAAGAAATGGTGAAACTCTTACACAAGAAATTCCAAACAATTTTATTTCTAAATTAGTTGATCGTGGTAAAGAAGCAGGAGCTTTTATTACACCAAGATACCCTTTCATTATAGCAAATGTTGAAAAGGATTCTGTAAACGGAAAATCAGATATCCAACCGAAAGATATCATTACAGCTATTAATGGTCAGAAAATCTCTTATTACGATGAAGCTAAACCTGTTTTACAAGCATTAAAAGGACAAGACATTAACCTTACGGTAAAAAGACAAAACCAAGAATTAACGATTCCTGCAAAGGTTTCAAACCATGGAAATCTTGGAGTACGTTGGGGAGCTGTATCTTTAAAAGATTTAGAAAAGCTAGGATATTATCAATTAGCAGAAAAATCATATTCGTTTACTGAAGCAGTTCCAGCTGGAACAAACAAAGCTTGGACTACCTTAACAAGTTATGTTAAGCAAATGAAAAAAATCTTTAACCCAAGCACAGGAGCTTACAAAGGTTTAGGCGGATTTATTTCTATAGGAAGTATCTTCCCTTCAGAGTTTAGCTGGGAAACTTTCTGGAATATCACTGCATTTTTATCAATCATGTTAGGTTTTATGAACCTATTACCAATTCCTGCTTTAGATGGTGGACACGTAATGTTTACTTTATGGGAAATGATTACCGGTAAAAAACCAAGTGATAAATTCTTAGAATATGCACAAGTAACAGGATTTGTATTATTATTAGCGCTATTACTGTTTGCCAATGGTAACGATATATTTAGACTCTTTAAATAAGAAATAGTATATATAATATAAAAGCATCGTTTAAAACGATGCTTTTTTTGTACTTTAACTTTATGGAAAAGTTACTTTCTGAAATTCGTTCGTGTACCATTTGTAAAGACCATATTGAACCTCGTCCAGTAGTGTATGCCAATCCGAATTCAAAAATAATAGTCATTGGTCAGGCTCCAGGAACTAAAGTACATGCCTCTGGGATACCTTGGGACGATGCTAGTGGTAAACAATTAAGAAAATGGCTTAAGGTTACAGATGAGCAATTTTATAACACCAACTTATTCGGAATTATCCCTATGGGGTTTTGTTATCCTGGAAAAGGAAAAAGTGGTGATTTACCTCCTAGAAAAGAATGTGCTCCAGAATGGCACACCAAGTTGTTTAACAAATTAAAAAATGTTGAACTGGTATTACTCATTGGTATGTATGCGCAAAACTATTATTTAAAAGACCAAGCTAAAAGAACATTAACCGAAACGGTTAATAATTACCCTTCATACTTACCTAAATATTTTGTACTACCACACCCTTCTCCAAGAAATAGATTTTGGTTAACAAAAAATCCTTGGTTTGAAAAAGAAGTAATTCCAGAATTACAAAAACGAGTACAACAACTGATTTAAGACTAATGTGCTTCTAACCAGTTTTGCCCAATTCCCATTTCAACATCTAATGGAACACTCATTTTAAATGCATTTTCCATTTCTTGTTTGATAATAGGCTTAATGGTTTCTAATTCGTCTTTATGCGCATCAAACACCAATTCATCATGTACTTGCAATAACATTTTAGATTTAAAGTTTTCTTGCTCAAATCTATTATGAATATTGATCATTGCTAGCTTGATAATATCCGCTGCCGAACCTTGAATAGGTGCATTTACTGCATTTCGTTCTGCTGCTCCACGCACAATAGCATTTCTAGAATTGATATCTTTCAAATATCTACGACGATTTAAAACCGTTTCTACATACCCATTATCGCGAGCAAAATCTACTTGTTTAGACATATAAGCCTTTAACTTTGGATAAGTTTCATAATATGCATCAATCAAAGCTTTCGCTTCTTTTCTTGTTAAGTTTGTTTGATTACTTAAACCAAAAGCAGAAACTCCATAGATAATCCCAAAGTTGACCGTTTTAGCATTACTACGTTGCTCACGAGTTACCTCATCAATAGCTACATCAAATACCTTTGCTGCTGTAGAAGCATGAATATCTTCGCCATCTTGGAAAGCTTTAATCATGTTCTCTTCTTCACTTAAAGCTGCAATAATACGAAGTTCAATTTGAGAGTAATCGGCCGCTAACAACACATGATTCTCATCTCTAGGAATAAATGCTTTACGTACCTCCTGTCCTCTTTTTGTACGAATTGGAATATTTTGTAAGTTCGGGTTGTTCGAACTCAAACGTCCTGTAGCAGCAACTGCTTGTGCATATACTGTATGAACTCTTCCAGTTTTAGGATTGATTTCATTCGGCAAGGCATCTACATAGGTGCTTTGTAATTTTTTATACTGACGATATTCTAAAATATCAGAAACAATTTGATGCTCTTTTAAACTAGACAACACATCTTCTGCTGTAGAATATTGTCCGGTTTTTGTTTTTTTAGGTTTGTCTACCAATTTTAATTTCTCAAATAAAATAGGTCCCAATTGTTTTGGAGAAGCAATATTAAATTCCTCTCCCGCTTGCTCATAAATATTTTTCTCAAGCTTCGCTATATCTTCGGTCAATTCTTTCGATAATGACTTTAAAAACGCTGTATCTAAGTTAACTCCTTCTATTTCCATCGCTGTCAATACTGAAACCAATGGTGTTTCCACATCATTGAATAATTCAGTAACATTCCCACTTGATAATTCCTTTGTGAAATGCTCTTTTAACTGCAAGGTAACATCAGCATCTTCAACCGCATATTCTGTTTGCTTTGGCAATTCAACTTGTCTCATCGACAATTGATTTTTTCCTTTTTTACCAATCAATTCAGTAATCGAAACAGGCTGATAATTCAAATATGTCTCTGAAAGCACATCCATGTTATGACGCATATCTGGATTGATCAAATAGTGCGCTATCATAGTATCAAACAACTTCCCTTTTACAGGCATATGATAATTTGACAACACCTTGATGTCATATTTTAAGTTGTGGCCAATTTTCTCAATAGATTCATTTTCAAAAAATGGTCTAAACTCTTCAACAATCTCTTGTGTTTCTTCTTGATTTTCTGGAAATGCCACATAGTATCCTTTTCCTTCTTCCCAAGAAAAAGCAATTCCTATCAACTCAACTTCCAAAGCTTTTAATCCCGTTGTTTCTGTATCGAAACAAACCGAAGTTTGTTGCATTAACTTTTGTAATAATAACTTTCTAGAAATAGGTGTATTTATCAATTGATAGAAATGATTGGTATTTCCAATCGTTTTAAATCCACTTATTTGTGTCTCTTCGGTAACATTCCCTCCACCTGGAGCTGCAAACAAATCAAACTGACCTTCTTTATTTACTCCACTTGCAGTTGTTTTAGCCTTTGGCTCAGCTGCTCCTTCTGGTGCAATTGCAAAGGTTTTTAAGAGATTATCTGTTAACCTACGAAACTCTAAGTCGGTAAAAATAGTCTTGGTAGCCTCAATATTTGGTTGCTCCATTACTAGTTTATCTAATTCTAACTCTACAGGAACATCTAGCATAATTGTTGCCAGTTTTTTTGAAAGTAATCCAAGCTCTTGATTTGCTTCTACTTTCTCCTTCATTTTTCCTTTAAGCTCATGAATATTCTCAAACAAACCTTCCATAGAACCATAGGCCGCTAAAAATTTCTTGGCTGTTTTTTCTCCTACACCAGGTAATCCAGGAATATTGTCAACCGAATCTCCCATCATTCCAAGAAAATCTATGACTTGTTCAGGTCGCTCTACTCCAAATTTTTCTTTTACCTCTTCCACTCCCCATTTTTCATATCCATTCCCCATACGTGGTGGACGGTACATAAAGGTAGAATCAGAAACCAATTGTGCATAATCTTTATCAGGAGTAACCATATAGGTTTCTAAATCTTCCTTTTCTGCTTTTTTGGCTAAGGTTCCAATAATATCATCGGCTTCATACCCTTCCTTTACAATTGCAGGAATATTCATTGCTTCTAATATCTGCTCTATATACGGAACCGCCACACGGATAGCTTCTGGAGTTTCTTGTCTGTTAGCCTTATACTCTTCAAACATTTCAACTCTATCTACACTACCTCCTTTATCAAAACAAACCGCTAAATAATCAGGCCTTTCACGTTTAATTACATCCAACAAAGAGTTCGTAAACCCTAATATTGCTGAAGTATCGACTCCTTTCGAGTTGATTCTTGGGTTTTTAATAAACGCATAATATCCTCTAAAAATTAATGCATATGCATCTAATAAGAATAGCCTTTTTTTACCTGACATCTGATCTGTTTTTAAGTGACGACAAGGTACAAAACTTTAACATGATGTTAAAAATTGATTTTCCCGAATCAACGTATCTTTGCTTCGTTTTAAAAATCAGCACACTATGCCTCGTTGGGTAATCCCTTTACTTATCATTTCGACACTAATCATTGTATTTGAAGCCTACGCTTTTCAAGCAATTAAAACCGTAACCAAGAATAAATTCATTCGATATGGATGGTTACTGATAGGTGTTTTAGCATACATAAACTTCTTTTATGTTATTTTTTCTTCAGACAGAAGTTCTGGACAAACTAGACAGTTTCAATATGCCTTTGGCACATTGTTGATTGTGTTATTACCTAAGTTGGTAATTCTTCTTTTTATGTTAGGAGAAGATATTGTACGATGGTTTCAAAAAGGAGTTTCTTATTTCTCTCAGGAAGAAACGAAGAGCTTAGCAGGAAGACGAAAGTTTGTTGCTCAATTAGCGTTAGGAATTGCAGCAATTCCGTTTGCCAGTATTCTTTATGGAATTTTTAGAGGGAAGTTCAATTATAAGGTGATCCAGTATGAATTACCTTTTGCAGATTTACCCGATTCTTTTGACGGGTTTACCATTACACATATTACAGATATTCACTCTGGAAGTTTTGACAACAAAGAACAAATTCAATATGGAGTTGATTTAATTAACAAACAAAATTCTGATGTAATTTTATTTACGGGAGATATCGTAAACAATTTTGCTAAAGAAATGGATGAATGGATTCCTATGTTTTCTCAATTGAAAGCTCCAATGGGAAAATATTCTATTCTTGGTAATCATGATTATGGTGATTATTCTCAATGGAAATCCAAGGAAGAAAAACAAGCTAATTTCCAAGCCATTAAAGATATTCATCCAAAAATTGGTTTTGAATTATTATTAAATGAAAACAGACCCCTTGAAAGAAATGGTGAAAGAATAGCTTTAGTGGGTGTGGAAAACTGGGGAAAAGGATTTAACCAAGCAGGTGACCTAAAAAAGGCTTCTGAGGGGATTCAAAAAGAAGATTTCAAAGTTCTAATGAGCCATGATCCTAGCCATTGGGAATATAAAATAAAACAAGATGATTTTAACTACCAACTTACATTAAGTGGACATACACATGGTTTACAATTTGGCATTGAAATACCTGGTTTCATCAAATGGAGTCCTGCTAAATATGTATACAAACAATGGGCAGGTTTATACAATGAATTCGGACGATTTATTAACGTAAATAGAGGTTTTGGATACCATGCTTTTCCTGGAAGAGTAGGGATTTGGCCAGAAATTACTGTCATAAAGCTAAAAAAAGCCTGATTTTCAGCATTTTTAACCTTAATTTCATATAGTCTTAATAAAAAAATTAGTAATTTTAGGCATTTTACTTAAAATCCGTATGCAAAAAATGACAAAGTTTGGTGAAATCATAAGTATCAACAAACCTGTGCTAATCGATTTTTACACAGATTGGGAAGAATTTGAACCTAGTTTAGATACTCTTCGCGATGTTGCTGCTGCTTTAGGTGACAAAGCCAAGGTTATCAAGATTGACATAAAAAAGAATGAAATTCTTGCAGAGGCACTTCGTGTAAAAGGAAATCCAACTTTTATGATTTATAAAAATGGAGAGATGATGTGGCGTCAAACAGGTGAGCAAGATGCAAATACTTTAATAGGTTTAGTGCAGCAATACGTTTAAATTGCCTTAAAACTAAATCCTTTTTCCGATAGCTTTTCTAATACTTTTGGTAAAGCATAGCACAACCTTTCGCTTGCTTTTACACTATCGTGAAATACTACTACACTTCCATTTTCCACATTTTCAAATACGTTTTTTAAGCATTGCTCTTTAGATATTCTTGTATCAAAATCTGCGGAAAGTACATCCCACATAATTATTTCATATCCCTTACGCTTCAATTCACGAGCTTGAGAAGCTTTTATTTTTCCATAAGGCGGTCTAAATAATCTTTTTTGTTCAGAAGTTGTATCCCGAAACTTCTGCATTGCTCTTTCACAGGTTTCAACATTCATTAAATAATTCTCAACCGAGTGTTTCCACCCATTAAAATGGTTTTGGGTATGATTTCCTATTGTATGCCCTTCATCCATAATTCTTTTAAATAACTCTGGATGATTGTCAATATTCTTTCCAATACAAAAGAAGGTAGCATTGGCATTATACTTTTTTAGAACATCTAACACAAATGAAGTTACTTCTGGTGTAGGACCATCATCAAAAGTTAAGTAAACTTCTTTCTGCTTAGACGAAAAACACCACGTATAATTAAAGAATATCTTCTTTATAATACGTGGTGTTTTGATCAAATAAAACCTCAATGTACTAAGGCTTTACTGAATCTAATAATTGTGGATCATTTAACATCTCTAATTCTTCTTCTGATATTAAATGAGGAAATGCTTTTTTAATCGCTAAATATTCACCTACAATTTTTCTTCCATAATCTTCATTATCTTCATACTTCACAATCTGTTGAATGATGTTTTCATACATATACAAGGTTGTAGCTGTATTTTCATTAACTATATATTTCTGATCATTTGGAAATGTACTGTGATACATCAATCTCTGTTGGAAAATATCTATCAATGTTTCCGCTGTTTCATGAGCTTTATCAATATCACCTATACGATAATATAGTTCTGGATACCCAAGTGATATGCTGTAATGATCGAAGTCTTTAATTGGCATTTTATATAATGATAAATCCAATACATCTTTCGCTTGTACAGAATCTCCTTTCTTTAAAAACTCTTCAGACAAACGCATTAAGTTATTACGTAATGAAATGGCATTTCTTTTTGTTTGCTCATCTAAATAGATCTTTCCATTATTGATTGTTTTCCAATCCCATTTCTTCACATTAGCATACATTTTCTCCGGATCGATACGTCCCATATCAAACATAGATTTTCCTTTGTTAGAAGTCTTAATTGGTACCAATTTATAAGCCATTCCATCTAACTGTAAATAATCTTTCATCCAAATATATTCATCATCTGAATTAGAACCTCCTGTAAAGTAAATTGGACGTTTCCAGTCAAAATTATTTAAGATATCTAACATTAAAATTCTATTCTTAGGTAGTACCTCTCCTACTTCAATGTCAATATAATCTAAAATCTTATCTGCATCTTTTAGGGCTACTATTCCAGATTCAATTGCATTTTTCTTATTTACTGGAATTCGTATTCTATTCGTAGGATAAAACTTCTCTTTAGAATCTTCTCCAGCACTTAAATAAGTTGCATCATTATCACTTTCTATCCAACGCATAAAATCGCTAATTGGTAAAATTGAATCCTTTAATTGAGGAATAGGATAATAGTATGCTACATCCAATGTACCGTATTTATATTGATCATGTGTTAAACGAGACGGTATAGGATCAGCTTCATAAGTTTTCTTTTTCATTTGATCTATATACCAATCTGTAGCAAATAAACTTGTGTTTACAATTTTAATATCTGTACGCACTCCTTCCATTTGTTGCATATACCAAAGTGGGAAGGTATCATTATCACCAATAGTAAATATAATTGCATTCGGATCACAACTTTCTAAATATGTCTGCGCATTTAATTGAGCCGTATATCGATCACCTCTATTATGATCATCCCAATTCTGGAATCCCATTAGTACCGGAACTGCCAATAATGAAACCACTGAAACTGCCATAGCAATGGTTTTCTTTGAGGCATACGATTTTAAATAATCGTATAATGCTAACACTCCAAAACCAATCCACATTGCAAATACATAGAACGACCCTACTACCGCATAATCACGTTCTCTAGGTTCAAAAGGTTTCGGGTTGGTATAAAAGATAATTGCAAAACCAGTGAATACAAAGAACAATCCTAATACATATAAATTCCTTTGGTCTTTCTTAGCATGATACAATAATCCAATAACTCCTAAAATTAAAGGTAAAAAGTAGTATTTGTTTCTTCCTTTATTGTTTTTAATTTCATCTGGCAAATTAGATTGCGGTCCTAAACGAGCTTCATCAATTAAATTAACTCCACTTAACCAATTTCCATTTTCATAATCTAAATGTCCTTGAATATCATTTTGCCTTCCTACAAAATTCCACATAAAATAACGACCATACATGTATCCAAACTGATAGTCAATCATGAATTTCATGTTCTCTAAAAATGTAGGTCTACGTTTACTACGAGCAGGAATACCCGCTATTTGCTTATAGTATTCTTGCGCTCCTGGATCTACCATTCTTGGTATAAATCCTTTGTGCTTGCTCGACCAATTTGGTAATACGTTCTTATAATTATTTACAATTTCGTACTTCCCATTTCTCTTTTCATATTTTGGCTTATCATCCTTGTATGGATTCGAAGCATCCTGTTCTCTATCATAAGCAAATGAATAATACTTATCATAAAACACATTGGCATCTCCATATTGCTCACGGTTATAATAGGCTAATAACTCACGCGCACTCGACGGATTATTTTCATTAATTACAGTATCGGCATTTGCACGAATTGGCAACATTAACCAAGATGAAAAACCAATCATTATAAACAACACTGACAGCACTAAAGTATTAGCCGCTATGTACTTCTTTTTTCTAGTATAATTTAAACCATAGTAGAACAATCCAATTAAAATGATTCCTGCGATAATGGTTCCTGAATTATAAGGTAGCCCTATTGAATTGATAAAAAATAATTCGGCAACACTAAAAAACTTTAATGTAAAAGGGAATAAAAATTTAAAGACTCCTGCCAATACTAAAATAGATACTACAGTAGCAATTGCTGTTGTTTTTAAAGTGATTTCTTTGTAGGTTTTGAAGAAATACAACATTACAATTGAAGGAATTACCAATAATGATAAAATATGTACTCCAAATGATAATCCTACTACGAAACTGATCAACACTAACCATTTGTTTCCGCGTGGTGTATGAATTTCACTCTCCCATTTTAATCCTAACCAGAATAATAAAGCCATTAAAAACGAAGACATCGCATATACTTCACCTTCTACAGCACTAAACCAAAAACTATCTGAAAAGGTATACGCTAAAGCACCAACTAACCCACTTCCTAATACAGCTATTTGTTCTCCAGTACTAAACTTACCGTTTTTAACTGCCATTTTCTTAGCCAAGTTGGTAATACTCCAAAACATAAATAAAATGGTAAAAGCACTAGCTAAAGCCGACATAAAGTTGACCATTTTAGCAAACTGAGAAGGATCATTTGTGAACATTGCAAAAAAGGCTCCTAACATCTGAAATAATGGTGCTCCTGGTGGATGCCCTACCTCTAACTTCACTGCCGTAGAAATATATTCTCCACAGTCCCAAGAACTCACCGTTGGTTCTAGTGTTAAAGTATAAGTGATTAATGCAATTGCAAATGAAACCCATCCTAAAATGGTATTCCACTTCTTATAGCTAAAATTGTTCATAGTCTTTGATCTAAAATAATTTACGAAAGTATTAAATACACTCGATTTTTAATTGATAACAAAAATATAATTTTGAATCTCTTAAACTGGGTTGAAACCGTATAAAGTTGTGTTAAATGAAAAAAAATAAAAAAAGTTTGTTGAAACAAAAAATAGCTCTATATTTGCACCCGCAATAAGCAATTGGCCTATGGTGTAATGGTAACACACCGGTTTTTGGTACCGATATTCAAGGTTCGAGTCCTTGTAGGCCAACTAATCCTTACGAGTTTCGTAGGGATTTTTTCATAAAAACTGTTTATTGTTTTTTTAAATATAAAACTTTGTTTTTATATTTGCATTATAAACATTGGCCTATGGTGTAATGGTAACACACCGGTTTTTGGTACCGATATTCTAGGTTCGAGTCCTAGTAGGCCAACTTAAAAGTCTTAACAATATTTGTTGAGACTTTTTTTGTTTGTAACAAAATCTATAGCGAGTCGTCTTCCTTTCAAAACCAAATATTATGAAACGATTTATAACAGCTATTTTTTGCTTATTCCTTTTAAACGTTAGCGCACAAGAAACCAAATTCAAAAGCTTTTACAAAGCCAACAAAGACAAAACTACTTTCTCAATAAATTTATCTAG
Source organism: uncultured Tenacibaculum sp. (assembly GCF_947498805.1). Classification (GTDB taxonomy): domain Bacteria; phylum Bacteroidota; class Bacteroidia; order Flavobacteriales; family Flavobacteriaceae; genus Polaribacter. The sequence goes on from NZ_CANMLT010000003.1 coordinate 81,351, forward strand.
CTCTTTTGCTGGTAAATTCTTTGATGATGAAGACGATGCAGAGATTAAAAATTTAATTAAAAAGTCAAGTGATTTTAAATTAATGATCTTTGATAATGAAGATGATGATATTGCGAGAGATTTCAAAAAATTCTCAAGAAAAAACAACCTTAAAACTTTAGTTAGAGCCAAAGAAAAAGGAAGTAAAGCCGAAATCTTATTTATTGAAAAAGATGACTTTGTTAGAGAAATTATAGTCAGAGCAAGTGGTGATGGAGACAAATTTGTTTTATTAGGTATTAAAACAAAACTAACCAAAGATGAGCTTGCAGATATTATTTCATCTAAAACTAGTGATTAAATCTTTAGTTAAAAGTATAAAAAAAAGCAGAAGTTGAACTTCTGCTTTTTTTTATTGTATCCTTTCCTTTAGACTCTCTACTACCTTTTTACTATTTCCTATAAATATTTCATCTTCTACAATAAAAACAGGTCTTTTTAAGAAGGTATATTCATCGAGTATATATTGTTTAAAATCTGCTTCTGTCAAATTCTGATTTTTTAAATCCATTTCTCGATAAAGTTTCGCTCTTTTATTGAACAAACTTTCATAACTATCGGTCATCTCTCTCATCTCTTCTAATTGAGCAACCGTTATTGGATTCATCTTTATTTCTTGTTTTTCAAAACCTTCTACATTCACTTCTTTTAAGATTCTTCTGCAGGTATCACAGGTTTGTAAAAAATAAACTTTCTTCATGTTAAATAAGTATATTTGATATCGCTAAAATAGTCAGAAAATGAATACAGAATTTGAGGTTTTAAAAAAATCTAGAGAAATTGTTCTTAAAAAAATAGAAGGTTTAACCTTAGAACAACTTCATATAACTCCAGAAGGTTTTAAAAATAACATTGCTTGGAATGTAGCTCACTTAGTTGTTACACAACAATTACTACATTATAAATTATCAGGAAATCAATGTTTAGTTCCTGAAGATTTAATTGAAAAATACAGAAAAGGAACTGCTCCTTCTGAAGATTTTACAGAAGAGGAATGGGAAGAAGTTAAAGAGTTATTAATGGGATTACCTGATACTTTAAAAGAAGATTTTGAAGCAGGAATTTTTAATGAGTACACACCATATATGACAAGTATGGGGTTCGAATTAACTTCTATTGAAAGAGCCATTGCTTTTAACAATTTACATGAAGGAATTCACCTTGGAATTGTTATGGCTTTAGTAAAGTTAGTATAAGATCATTATAAAACGGCAGATGAAATTCAACACCAAAACCATTCACGGAGGACAAAAACACGAGGAGGCTACGGGCTCTGTAATGCCTCCTATTTTCCAAACATCTACCTATGCACAAGCTAGTCCTGGAGCTCATAAAGGATATGCTTACTCTAGAGGAAGTAACCCAACAAGAACTGCTTTAGAAAATGCTTTGGCATCTATAGAAAATGGAACACATGGTTTTGCATTTGCTTCTGGTTTGGCAGCTATTGATGCCATACTACGATTGTTACAACCAGGAGATGAAGTAATTACCGGAGATGATATTTACGGAGGCACCTACCGTATGTTTACGCAATTGTTTCAAAAATATGGTTTACAATTCACCTATGTTGATACTGATGTTGTTGCTAATATTACAGATGCCATTTCAGAAAACACTAAGTTAATTTGGTTGGAAACACCAACGAATCCATTAATGAAAATTGCTGATATCGAAGAAATTTCTTCGTCTGTTAAAGCAATAAATCCTGACATATTGGTTGCTGTTGACAATACGTTTGCCACTCCATATTTACAGCGCCCTTTAGACTTAGGTGCTGACATTATTATGCATTCGGCTACTAAATATTTAGGAGGTCATTCTGATTTAATAATGGGTGCTTTAATCGTAAAAGATGCTCAGCTTGCTAAAGAATTGCATTTTATTCAATTTGCAGTAGGTGCTATTGCCGGACCAATGGATTCTTTTTTAGCATTAAGAGGAATTAAAACCTTGCATGTTCGTATGCAACGTCATTGTGAAAACGGAAAAGCAGTCGCTAATTTCTTGGTCGATCATCCAAAAGTAGCCCATGTTTATTTTCCGGGATTTGAAAGTCATCCAAACCATGAAGTTGCTAAAAAGCAAATGGATGATTTTGGTGGTATGGTTTCTTTTAAGTTAAAAGATGAAAGTAAAATCGCTGCATTTAAGTTTCTAGAAAACACAAAAGTTTTCACCTTAGCCGAATCATTAGGAGGTGTAGAGAGCTTAACCAATCATCCCGTTTCTATGTCACATGCCTCTATTCCAGAAGAAGAACGTTTAAAAATTGGTATTACAGATTCATTAATTCGTTTAAGTATCGGAATTGAAGACATAGATGATTTAATCAAAGATTTAGAACAAGCATTAAACCTATAAAACAAGAGCTCCTTTTTTAGTAAGGAGCTTTTTTTAACTACTAAAAATATACCAATTGGTATATTTTCATTATATTTACAAAAGATTGAACAATTGTAGCATGAAAAAACTATTGTTACTTATCCTGATGACTCTATTTGGTCTCAACAACTTATATGCATGTTCTTGTAAAAAAGAGAAAAGCACAAAAGAGTCCTATGAATCGAAATTACTCGAATCTATTGTTCATGGAAAAGTTTTATCCAAAACTTCCGTTTCTCTAACTGAAATAGTAGACAAAGAAACTCTTGACTCTATAAAAATTAAACATAACAAAAAGGAAAACTTTTATACTCAGAAAGACTTTCTTAAAATCGAACTAAAGGTTATTGAAAAGTTTAAAGGAAAAACCAAATCAGATATCATTACAATCTATACACATTCCCAGAGTTCAGCATGTGGATATCCTTGGTTTAAAAAAGGAAGAGAGTATTTAGTTTATGCTACTTCTAAAATTGCCAGTTCATATTCCTTAAACAACAAAAACGAAAAAATATACTGGACATATCATTGCTTACGCACAAAAGAATATAATTCATTTGAAGCACAACAATTAACTAAACTAACAAACTGATAAACTCAATTACTTTACAACTTAAAATGTCTAAATCAGAAAAAACAAAGGCACATATTATTGAAACCGTTGCTCCTATTTTTAATAAAAATGGGTACTCTGCTATGAGCTTATCTAAGATTACTCAGGCAACTGGTTTGACTAAAGGTGCTATCTACGGACATTTTGAAAACAAAGAAGAATTGGCTATTGAAGCCTTTCGTTTTTCTGTTAGGAAAGTTTTAAAGGATTTAAACCAACATATAAATCAAGGAGCAACTCCTTTAGCTATGCTCTACAACGTAGCAACCTTTTATAAGTCTTATTATAAGTACAGTCAGCAATTTGGAGGATGTCCTATTTTAAATATTGGTGTAGATTCAAACAATCAAAATACTGCTATAGCCAATTTAGTTCGTTCTTATAATTCAAGAATATTAGAGCAGTTTACCTTTTTAATAGAAATGGGAAAAAAATCAAAAGAAATAAGAACAACCACAGATAGCGAGCAGTACGCCAAACGTTTCTTTTATATGATAGAGGGTGCTGTTTATATGTCTTATATAATGAAAGACGATAGCTATCTTATCGATCTAGCACAAACCATGAAACACATTATAAAACAAGAATTAGAACAATAATATTTTTTTAATACAAAATATACCGATTGGTATATAAATAAATTTTATACTATGGAACTACCAAAAATCTTAGAAAGTAAAACAAAAATCAGATTTCAAGACTGTGATCCTTTTAACCATTTAAATAATGGGTCTTATTTTAATTATTTAATCAATGCAAGAGAAGACCAGCTTATTGCAAACTACGATTTAGATATTTACGCACATGGAAAAAACAATGGAAAAAGCTGGGTTGTAGGTTCTCATCAAATTGCTTATTTAAAACCAGCAACATTAATGGAAACCGTTACTATCGATTCTCAATTAATCAAATATGGAAGTAAAAATCTATTGGTTGAAATTCGAATGTGGAATGAAGCCAAAACAGAATTAAAAGCTGTTTTATGGAGTTCTTTTGTGTATTTCAACTTACGCCAACTAACTTCTGAAAAACATTCTGACGAATTATTAGAATTGTTTGACAGTGTAATACTGCCTGTAGATGAAGATAGTTTCGAACAAAGAGTTCAGGGATTACGATTACAAAAAGTTTAAAAACATAAAAACCCGCAAAATGCGGGTTTTGTATTTTTATGTAAATGCTAATTACTTAGCCTCTGCATATCTTCTTTCAACTTCGTTCCAGTTAATTACTTTGAAGAATGCTTCAATATAATCAGGACGACGGTTTTGGTAGTTTAAGTAATATGCATGCTCCCATACATCTAATCCTAAAATTGGAGTACCTCCACAAGTAACACCTGGCATTAATGGGTTATCTTGGTTTGGAGTAGAACATACTTCAACTTTTCCTCCTTTGTGAACACATAACCATGCCCATCCAGATCCAAACTGAGTAGCAGCTGCTTTAGAGAATGCATCAATAAATGCTTCTTTAGATCCAAATTCAGCTTCAATAGCATCTTTTAACTCTCCAGACAAGTATCCTCTATCTTCTGGGTTCATTACTGTCCAAAATAAAGAGTGGTTATAAAACCCACCTCCATTGTTACGAACAGCTCCGTTGCTCATATCTAAGTTTGTTAAAATATCTTCGATAGACTTTCCTTCTAAATCAGTTCCAGCGATAGCTGCATTTAATTTAGTTGTATATCCATTATGGTGTTTGCTATGGTGAATCTCCATAGTTCTTGCGTCTATATTTGGTTCTAATGCGTCGTAAGCGTATCCTAATTCTGGTAACTCAAAAGCCATAATTATTTGATTTTTATTTTATTAATTTTTCGTTTTTACAAGTGTAAATTTACTCCAAAAAAATAAGGCAAACAACTGTTTACCTTATTCATATTTTATTTCGTTATAGAGAATAACTATTCTTTAATATTTTGGCTTTTGATCTGCAGAAAACTCATTCATAAAGGCTTCTGCTTTTTCCACCAATTGTATACTTCCACAATAAAAAGGTACACGTTGGTGTAACTCTGTTGGTTTAATATCCATGATTCTTGTAAAACCGTCTGATGCCTTTCCTCCTGCTTGCTCACAAATAAAAGCCATTGGATTACATTCATATAATAAACGTAATTTTCCATTTGGAGTAATCTCAGTTGCTGGATAAATATACACCCCACCTTTAATCATGTTTCTATGGAAATCAGAAACTAATGAACCAATATAACGCGCTGTATAAGGTCTGTTATCTGCTTTATTTAACTCTTTACAGTGAATTAAAAATCGTTTCATTCCTTCTTGAAAATGTGTAAAGTACCCTTCACTTACAGAGTATATCTTACCAATTTCTGGATACTGCATATTTGGATGAGATAAATAGAACGTTCCAATTGCTGGATTTAAGGTAAATCCATTTACTCCATTTCCTGTTGTAAACACTAACATTGTTGAAGTACCATAGGCTACATACCCTGCAGCAACTTGCTCACTTCCTTTTTGTAAAAAGTCTTCCTTAGTAACTGGAGTTCCTACAGGAGATACTCTTCTATAAATAGAGAAAATTGTTCCAACAGATACGTTTACATCTATATTAGAAGAACCATCTAAAGGGTCCATCAATAAAACGTACTTATTATCGTTGGTTTTATTTTTTCCTTCAACCACTACAAAATCATCCTCTTCCTCACTTGCTATTCCACAAACAATTTCACGGTTAATTAAGGTTTGCTTAAACAAATCATTTGCTAAAACATCTAATTTCTGTTGTGCCTCACCTTGAACATTTATATCACCTGCCGCTCCAGTAATATCAACTAAACCTGCTTTTCTAATTTCGTGGTTTACTACTTTAGCTGCTAAACGAATGGAATTAATTAAACGAGATAGTTCTCCTGAAGAATATTTAAAGTCTTTTTGATTACCAATAATAAACTCTCCAAGGGTAGTATGTTTGTTGTTCATGTCAAATTTTTGTGTTGTGTACAAAGATGCCAACTTTTTTGCGGAACTACAACGATTTCGATTGTTTAAAACTTAAAATTTTCAACAAAAAAAATTGATATGTTTTAATTTTTCATTTGTTTTATTGAGGCATTTTATAAAGTATCTTTACACAAAATTTAGAAATTATGAGTTTTATCATTCGAAAAGGTGAGCCAAAAGATGCTAAAGCCATTCATAGTTTAATTGTGGAACTAGCTGTTTTTGAAAAAGAGCCAGACGCCGTTAAAGTTACTGTTGATGATTTGGTGCAAGATGGTTTTTCTGAAAACCCAAAGTTTAAAACTTTTGTTGCCGAAGAAACCAATGGAACTATTGTTGGAATGGCTTTATTTTATGAAAGATATTCTACATGGAAAGGTAAAACTATTCATTTAGAAGACTTAATGGTTACAAAATCTAAAAGAGGTATCGGAGCTGGAAAAGCTTTGTATGCTTCCGTTTTACAACACGCTTACGATAATAACTTTAAAAGAGTGGCTTGGGAAGTGTTAGATTGGAATGTAAACGCAGTTAATTTTTATAGAAGCACTGGCGCAACTGTTTATGATGAATGGAGAGTTTGCCATATGAATGAAGAAAACTTATCAAGATTTTGCAATGAGAATATTTAAGTTCGGAGGAGCCTCTGTCAAAGATCCTAATGGAGTAAAAAATGTAGCTCGTGTATTGCAGCATGAGGGTACTGAAAATGTATTAGTTGTTATTTCTGCCATGGGCAAAATGACCAACGCATTTGAACATATTGTAAACAGTTATTTCTATAAGAAAGATGACTTAAAAGATGCTTTAGGTTTTGTTGAAAACTTTCATCAAGATATGATGAATGGTTTATTTAACTCAGAGCATGAAATTTATCATAAAGTAAATTTGTTATTGGGTGAATTGAGTGGGTTTATGGCTCAAAACACTTCGAACGACTACAACTATGTATACGATCAAATGGTCGGTTTCGGTGAATTATTATCTACAACTATTGTAAGTGCTTATCTTTCTGAAATTGGAATTCATAACCAATGGTTAGATGTAAGGGAATTTATAAAAACAGATACTAATTATAGAGGAGCAAAAATAAACTGGAAACTTACCCAAAACTTAATTCAAGAAAATGTAAATACCTCTCAACTTAATATTACACAGGGCTTCTTAGGAAGTTCAGACTCTGAAACCACTACTCTAGGAAGAGAAGGATCTGATTTTACCGCTGGTATTTTTGCTTACTGTTTAGATGCAGCGAGTGTAACTATTTGGAAAGATGTTGATGGTGTTTTAAATGCCGATCCTAGAGTGTTTACTGAAACAGAATTATTAGAGGAAATATCGTATACAGAAGCTATTGAAATGGCTTTCTATGGTGCATCTGTAATACACCCTAAGACAATACAACCTTTAGAACAAAAAAACATACCTCTTTTTGTTCGTTCTTTTGACGATGTTCATAAAAAGGGTACTTGTGTCGGACGAGGAAAGAAAATTACTCCAGAAATACCTTGTTTTATTGTAAAGAAAAATCAGATTTTAGTTTCAATTTCTGCAAAGGATTTTTCTTTTATGGTAGAACATAATATTAGTGATGTTTTTAAGAAATTACATGAATATAAATTAAAGGTTAATCTTATTCAAAATTCGGCTATTAGTTTCTCCGTTTGTATTGAAGATAAATACGATAGGTTTGATGCTTTCTTAAATGAGTTACAAACCGATTTCAATATTAAGTCATATAAAAATGTCACGCTTTACACAATTCGTCATTTTAATGATTCAGCTATAAAGGCAATACAGAAAAGGGGAAAATCGATTATTCGTCAAATTAATACAGAAACCGCACAGTTGGTCATAGAATAAAAGCTATTAAAGCTCACAAATTTCCGTTATATTTGCAGTTACGTCTAATTGATATCTTTAAATGGGATTAGTAACACCTAAGGAAATAGCAAAAGCTATTGGAGTCGATAAATTTGGAGCGTTTGGAACGTTTTCTGGATGGCTTCTAATGAAGATTTTGCGAATTTCCACTGCCAATAAAATATATAATAAACACAAGCATAAGAAGGATTTACCTTTCTTAAATGGATTGCTGGAGGAGTTTCAAATTGAGTTTGAAATTCCTGAAGAAGACCTTAAGCGTATTCCAAAAGAAGGACCTTTTATTACCATTTCAAATCACCCCTTAGGTGGAATTGATGGTATTTTATTGTTAAAACTATTGGTGGAACATAGGGCAGACTATAAGATTATTGCTAACTTTTTGTTGCATAGAATAGAGCCACTAAAGCCATATGTAATGCCAGTGAATCCTTTTGAAAACCATAAGGATGCTAAATCAAGTGTTACAGGAATTAAAAATGCTTTATTGCATTTACGCGAGGGAAAACCTTTAGGTATTTTTCCTGCTGGTGAAGTTTCTACCTATCGTGATGGAAAGTTAATGGTAGATAAAGAATGGGAAGAAGGTGCTGTTCGTTTGATTAAAAAAGCAAAAGTTCCGGTTATTCCAATCTATTTCCATGCTAAAAACAGTAAATTATTTTATTTCTTATCAAAAATTAGTGATACACTTCGTACAGCTAAATTACCTTCTGAATTACTTTCTCAAAAAAGTAGGGTTATCAAGGTTAGGATAGGAAAACCTATTTCAGTTAAAGATCAAGACAATTATGCTGAAATACCGGATTTTTATCATTTCTTAAGAAAGAAAACATACATGTTGGCGAACCCATTTGAAAAAACGCCACAAAAAATATTATCTACCCAGAATTTAAAAATTCCTAAAAAAGCAAAGAAGATAACTTCTCAAAGAAATCCAGAATTGTTTTCTAAAGAAGTTGATAAACTACGTGATTCTGGTGCAAGGTTGTTACAAAGTAAAAATTACGAGGTCTTTTTTGCTCATGCAAAAGATATTCCTAACATTCTACACGAAATAGGTCGTTTACGTGAAATTACCTTTAGAGAAGTGGGAGAAGGAACCAATAAACCTATTGACTTAGACAAGTACGACAAATATTATTATCATAAATTTTTATGGGATAATCAGAAGAAATGTGTCGCTGGTGCTTATAGAATGGGATTAGGTAAAGAGATTTACAAGAAATATGGCATTAATGGTTTTTATGTTCAAACTTTATTTAGAGTAGAACCTGAACTTCATAGTATGATGGAAAAAACCATCGAAATGGGGCGTGCTTTTATTATCAAACAATATCAACAAAAACCGATGCCTTTATTCCTTTTATGGAAAGGTATTGTTCATGTTACTTTACGTTATCCAGAACATAAATACTTAATGGGAGGAGTAAGTATTAGTAATCAATTTTCTGAGTTTTCTAAATCTTTAATGATTGAGTTTATGAAATCTCACTATTACGATCCTTATTTAGCGCAATACATACATCCTAAGAAAGAATTTAAAGTTCGTTTAAATGATGCAGATAAAGATTTCATTTTTGATTCTACGCAATCTGACATGAATAAATTTGATAAGGTAATCGACGAACTTGAACCGGGGGCATTACGAATTCCTGTTTTAATCAAAAAGTATATTAAACAAAACGCTCGTATTATTTCTTTTAATGTAGATCCTAAGTTTAATAATGCGATAGATGGTTTAATGTATATTAAAATTGTAGATTTACCTGAAAGTACTGTTAAACCAGTTATGGAAGAATTTCAAGCTGAGTTGGAGCGCAAAGCTACGGAACAGCAACAAGTAAATAATTCATAAATTAGATAGAAATTACATATAACATTTTACTATAAAAAAAACACCAGCATTTTCTTAAATGCTGGTGTTTTTTTTCAAAACTTATTTTCTTGTAGATCTTAGTGATTGATAGCGTAACTGGCCCCTTTTCCAAATTCCGATAATTTCGCTAAGATGTTCTTAAAAAAGTCTTGAATCCCCTTAAGTAACTTTTTTTTCATGTGTATATATTTAAAATTTCCCCTACGCAAATATACATCTTAGTCAGGGTTTTTCCTTGTTTTTCAAAGGCTTATGTATAAATGGCAGAAAAACATGTATAATTGGTAGACTCTGCTACGTGAAATACAACACATTGATAAACAGTTATTTACAAAATAGTGGTAAAATCGCTAAAAGCTACATAATAAGGTTGATCTTTAAAAACAGGTAACTCAACACTCTCAGCATTGGCAATACCTACACCAGCAAACCAAACTTTGGCATTTTGCTTTTTTGCATGCTCTTTAAATGTTTCCATCCATAAAACATCATAGGTATCTGGATTTTGAATATTATTAGAAACCTTGACAAGCACAAAAATCGTAGGCTCTCCTTTTTTAAATAGTACAAATTGAGGATGACTTTTTAACTTGCTATTTATAGCTACAAATTCGTATCCTTTTTCTTCGAGCTTCTTACCTATGATATTCATACCTAGGTTATGTAATTCTTGTTCGGTAAGTGCTCTCATTATTTACGTTTTCTATTCTTTTTACTAGTGTTTTTTTGTCCTCTAGTCTTTGGTTTTTTGTATTTCTTAGCTATTTCTCTTCTATAAGAACCTCCAAGATTTACTTTCTTATTCTTTTCTTTTTTCTCGTGAAAAGCAGGTCCAGGGACATATTCTTGTGAAGTACGATTGGCAGACTGTGATTTATCTTCTCTAGGACGTTCTTCTTCTGTTAACTGATTTGAAATTTCAACTTGCTCAGGAATTGAAACTAACGGAATTTCATAATTCATTAATTCCTCAATCTCTTTTTTTGCCTCCTGTTCTTTCTCGGTTGCAAATAAAATTGATTTTCCTTTATGAGAAGCCCTTCCCGTACGCCCTATTCTATGCATGTAGTTTTCTGGATACTGAGTAGGGTTAAAATTAATTACGTGCGAAATTTCAACTAAATCAAGACCACGTGCAATTACATCTGTTGCTATTAAAATTCGATGATTTCCTTTATTAAATTCTTCAATAGATCGTAAACGATAGTTCTGCGTCTTATTTGAGTGAATTACACAGTTTTGACCTGGAAACTCCTCTTCTAACAAATTAAAAATTCGATCAGCATTCCTTTTATTAGGAGCAAAAACAAGTACTTTATGAAACTCCTGTTTGTCAAACAGTAGCTCATTTAACAAGTTAATTTTTGTGTAAAAATTAGGCACATTGTAAGTGCTTTGTTCGATATTATCTAAAGGTGTACCACTAACAGCTATGGCTATTTTCTTTGGCGCAATAAAATAATCATCGATTAATGCTTCTACATCTTCAGTCATTGTAGCAGAAAACATTACGTTTTGCCTTCTTTCAGGAAGTAAATCGAAGATATTTAAAATCTGGAAACGAAAACCTAAATCGAGCATTACATCTACTTCATCAATTACCAATTTTTGAATTGATTTTAATTTCAACACTCTACTTACAGCTAAATCATACAAACGCCCAGGTGTAGCTACAATAACATCACATCCTTGTGCTACCGCTTCTTTATGACGATTTAAATTCACTCCTCCATACACTCCTAAAACACGAAGCGTCATGTATTTTGCTAATTTTTCAATCTCTTCAACCACTTGAACTACTAATTCCCTTGTAGGAACTAGTATTAGTACTCTTGGGTTTTCTTGCTTTGAAAATTTGAGATCTCTTAAAATAGGTAACACATAGGCAAAAGTCTTTCCTGTACCTGTTTGCGCTATTCCCACAACATCATTTCCAGAACGCACTTTAGGAAAAGCTTCTTCTTGAATTGGTGTTGGAGCAGTGAAGCCTAAATCTTCAATGGCATTTCTTAATGGATTGGATAAATCTAAATCTTGAAACGTAATCATTCAGAATAATTTGTTGCAAAGGTACAACCATTATCTGTGTATAAAAAGTCTCTTTTATTCTACGGAATCAGAATCTACATCTTCTTGATCAACATTGATAACTTCACTGGTATTAGTAACAGTTCCAGCTGAATCAACCGTTGCAGCAATTTGTACTGTAATTGTTTGTCCGCTTGTAATCGTAACTCCGCTTAAATCCCACAAACCAGAAACAGCATTATATGTTCCTGATCCTATCGTAGAGCTTCCTGCATCATAGGTTAATCCAGAAGGTAATAAATCTCTCACCTGAACACCCGTAGCACTTTGCGGTCCACTATTGGTTAATGACAACGAAAACGTAACCACATCTCCTACTTTAGGAATTGCAGTATCTACAGTTTTAGTTAATTTTAAATCTACTGAAGGGACTACCATTAAAGTAAAATAGTCATTATCATTAAAAGCCACGGTCCCTGAATATGTTCCTCCAGCAAGCGTTAAATCATACTCTTCAGCTATTGTACTGAAATCTGACACTGTACTCCTCACTAGTTTAAATACACCTGTTGGTACCCCAGTTAAATCTATATCAGATTGACTTAAAGAGAAACTTACATCACCAACATCTCCTCTTTCACTTGCTCTCCAAACTGTACTAATTCTATATCGTTTACCTACTTGTGTAAAATCATAATCGGAGTTTTCTACATTTTCTCCCCAAATCAAATATTCATTATTTGCAACATCGGTAGGAGAACTTATACTAATAACACCCGTTCCTTGAGAGTTTAAGTGATTTGAACCATCAGATGCTTGACCAATTCCCGCTACTTTGAAATCAAAATCTCCATTTTCGTCTTCATTATACACATTATCAGAAACAGCAATACTTCCAAGTTTTGCACTTAAATAGTTTTCTACAATAACTCGTTCTGCTGTATTCAATCTACTGTTATATAAAATTATTTCATAGAAATCTCCACTAGCTTCATCTGAACCACTTACATTTCGTCCAATCCTCGTATACGGAATTCCTGCTGCAGAACTCCCAATATTTAATACTGCAGAATTATTATCAGAATAAATAGTGATGTTATTAGAAGCTCCTGTTTTATGATACGAAACAATGGTATTATTATTAAATTGAGGTATTAAAGACGACGAATAATCTGCTACTCCATATCTTGTTAACCCTATTCGATTTGTATTAGACCATTGTTCTATTCTTAACGAATATGAAGGATTATCAAATAAAGAATTACTATTTCCACTGTTTACAGGATTGATTGCAAAAAAAACACTACCATCTGTATAGGTTCCACCAGATGTAGCGAATAACAACTGCGCCGTACCTAAAGATGCATTAAAATTAACAGAAGCAAAAGGTGTACTTGCATACGTGGGCGATCCCGCCGCTGAACCGTTGGTAAAATTATTTCCGTTACCACTGTAATCATTCCATGCGCTAATAGCACTACCTATTCCTGGGTTATTCGATTCATCTCCATCAGCATTGATATCATTAGCACGTAACCATACTCTAAGTGAACTACTTCCATCTCTTGCTCCAACCCCTCCAGGTCCTGTTTGAGAGAAAACTTTAAAATTGATTAACAGTAATAATACTAATATCTTCTTCATTATAAAAAATACGCATTCTAAGGCAGAATAAATTTATGCATTTTTTCAATATAAATGACTAATTACCTACTAATATCCTTACTGATTCAAATTATTTCTTTAATTATTTTGTTTTTCAAGTATCAAAATAAACTTTTAATCGTCAAAGCATTCCAGCGATTATCTACTGATAGCAAATCTACATACATTAAACATTACTAACTTCATTTTTTTGTTATTCCCCTTAAAAACAACATCACATTTAGATGACCTAACAACACACTGTATTAATAAAAAAACACTTCTTTACAAGTATAACATTTGAATCTCTTTTTATAAAAAAGAACTATTTTTTGAAATAAACTTCTCTTAATTCTTTTAATAAACATTGATTGACATTTTGGACAACTACAACTCATAACTTTTTGTTTTAAAAACCTACTATTATGTACCCCTCTTAACTTTAATTCCCTTTTGATAGGAGTAGCTTCAAAACAAAAAAAATACTTTTACTGCTTACTACGTCAAAATACTTTCCGAACGGTTAAAATTGACTTACGAACGACTAAATAATTGTCTTTAAAGATTTCTATAAACAAAAAAAACCGAGCAAAATGCTCGGTTCTCAATATAATAGTTACTTTGTTTTTATCCTCCAAAGTCGTCAAAACGAATGTTTTCATCTGGAATACCAAAATCTTCACCCATTTTTTGTACTGCTTTGTTCATTAACGGTGGCCCACAGAAATACAATTCAATATCTTCTGGTGAATCATGTTTGCTTAAGAATTGTTCAATAACACAATTATGAACAAATCCAACAAATCCGTCTCCTTCTCCTTCTAAATTCTCTTTCACTTTCCAGTTATCTTCTTCCAATGGTTCAGATAATGCAATGTGGAATTTAAAGTTCGGGAATTCTTTTTCTAATGCCCAGAAGTGATCTAAATAGAATAATTCACGCTTAGAACGACCTCCATACCAATAAGAAACCTTTCTTCCTGTTCTTAAGGTTTTGAATAAATGATATAAGTGAGAACGCATTGGTGCCATACCTGCTCCTCCACCTACATACAACATTTCAGCTTCAGATTCATTAATAAAGAACTCTCCATAAGGTCCTGAAATGGTTACTTTATCTCCTGGCTTTCTAGAGAAAACATAAGAAGATGCGATACCTGGATTTACATCCATCCAACCGTTCTTAGCTCTATCCCATGGTGGAGTAGCAATACGAACGTTTAACATAATCTCACGTCCTTCTGCAGGGTAAGAAGCCATAGAGTAAGCTCTTTCTACCAACTCATCATTCTTCATTACTAAAGGCCATAATCCAAATTTATCCCATTCTACTTGGAATTTATCTGGTGTTTCGTGCTCTTCTGGGTGTGCAGTAATGTCCATATCAGAGAACTTTACTTCACACTTAGGAATTTCAATCTGGATATATCCACCAGCTTTGTAATCCATATCTTCAGGAATCTCAACAACGAATTCCTTGATAAAAGATGCTACGTTATAGTTACGTACTACCGTTGCTTCCCATTTCTTAATTCCAAAAATTTCTTCTGGAATAGAAATATCCATGTCTTGCTTTACTTTAACCTGACATGCTAAACGAATACCATGAGCTAATTCTTTACGTGTAAAGTGTGGTGTTTCTGTTGGTAAAGCTTCACCTCCACCAGCATTTACATGACACTCACATTGTACACAAGATCCACCACCCCCACATGCAGATGGTAAGAAAATCTTTTCGTTACCTAAAGTAGATAATAATGTACCCCCTGAAGCAACTTCTATTGTTTTATCACCGTTAATCGTAATCTTTACAGGACCAGACGGTGCTAATTTCTCTTTTACAAATAATAACAACCCTACTAAAACTAATAAAATTGCTAAGAATGCTACTACAGTTACAGCTACTGTACCTCCAGTACTTACTTCTAAAAACATCATTATTCTGTAATTTTTTTAGTGTTATCTGCTAATTTTTCAGCATCCTCTTTCAACTCTTCCTCCTTTACCTCTGCCTTCTCTTCTACTTCCTTCTTAACTTCAACTACAGCTTCTTTTGGAGTTTCCTTCTTTTCTTCATCACCTCCTGTTAACATTCCTCCGAAACTCATAAATCCAATTGCCATTAAACCTGTAATGATAAAAGTAATTCCAAGTCCTCTTAATGCTGGTGGCACAGATGAATATCTAATCTTTTCACGGATCGCAGCAATTGTTAAAATTGCTAAAAACCATCCGATACCAGAACCTACACCGTAAACAACTGATTGACTTAACGTAGGAATCTCACGAGATTGCATAAATAAAGAACCTCCTAAAATTGCACAGTTTACAGCAATTAATGGTAAGAAAATACCTAAAGAGTTATATAATGCTGGCGCAAATTTCTCTACAATAATTTCTACTAATTGTACCATTGTTGCAATAGTTGCAATAAACATGATAAATGATAAGAAACTTAAATCATAGTCTGCATATTCCTCTCCTAACCAAGATAAAGCTCCTGGTTGTAATATATATTGATCTAACAACCAGTTGATAGGTACTGTTACTGCAAGTACAAAAATTACAGCAGCTCCCATACCAACAGATGTTGATACTTTTTTAGAGATTGCAAGGTAAGAACACATTCCTAAGAACGTAGCAAATACCATGTTATCTATAAAAATCGATTTGAAAAATAATTCTAATAATTCCATATTCTATATTTTTTCTCTTTTAAACCTTAAATAACTAAGGTTTAACAAAGAGTTTAATCCTCGATTAATGCTTTATTTCTTGAACGTTGAACCCAAATAATAATACCTACAACGATTAATGCCATTGGAGGCATAATCATAAATCCATTATTTTCATATCCAAATGCGTACAACCCTGTTTTTTCAACAGAATCTCCTAAAACTGGATATCCAAATAAAGTTCCTGATCCTAATAATTCTCTGAAAAATGCAACAATTATTAAAATCACTCCATATCCTAAAGCATTACCAATTCCATCTAAGAACGATCTCCATGGCCCGTTTCCTAAAGCAAATGCTTCAAAACGTCCCATAATGATACAGTTTGTAATAATAAGTCCAATAAAAGCTCCTAATGTTTTACTCAATTCATAAGCAAAAGCTTTTAGCACTTGATCAACTATAATTACTAAAGTTGCTACTACAATTAACTGAACAATAATTCTAATTTTTGAAGGAATAATATTTCTCATTAAAGAAATAACAACATTTCCTGCTCCTAAAACAAATAATACAGATATTGCCATTACAACTGCAGCTTTAAGCTCTGCTGTAATTGCTAATGCCGAACAAATACCTAATACCTGAATGGTAATTGGGTTATTATCTGCTAATGGATCTTGAATTAATCCTGCGTCTTTTTTTGATAAAAGTCCCATATTTATTTTAATGTTTTAAAGTAAGGTACATATTGTCTTAATTCAGACTTAATCATTGCAGAAACTCCATCTCCTGTAATCGTTGCTCCTGCGATTGCATCTACCTCATTATCATTCTTATCTTGATTCTTTGGATCATTATTTCCTTTTGCTACTTTGATTCCAACGAATGATCCATCATTCATTAAATCTTCTCCAGCAAAATCATCCATAAAATAACGTTGTTTGATGTTAGATCCTAAACCTGCTGTTTCTCCAGCATGATCAAAATAAACACCTTGAACAATCATCTTTTCATCCATGGCTACATAACCCCAAATTGCATCCCAAAGACCTTTACCTCTAATTGGAGCAATGTAAAATGTTTTACCATCTTTTTCTCCAACAAATAAAGGTAACTTACGAGTTTTACCATCTTTAGCTGCTGTTTGTTGCTTCTTTACATCAATTAAATATGCTTTTGCATCTTCAGTTACGTTCTCTCCTTCGATAACTAACTGTTTTTTGATGTACTTTGAAAACTCCTCTGCTACTTTGTCTTTTGATACAAAAATTGCGCTGCTCTCATCATTGTCATTCACTCCCATTGCATACAAAATATTTTGTTGCTTCTCGATACGCTTATTAGCATCGATTGTAGGACGAAGTGATGATGCTGTAAAAGCTAATAAAGCTCCTACTACTAATACCATTCCTATTGCGAAAAGTACCGTATATACATTACCTTCTGTTTTCTTACTCATAATTAGGCAGTTTTAACTTTAGCTCGTTTTAATCTTCTCTTTACATTCCCTTGAACCACATAGTGATCAATGGTTGGAGCAAAAACGTTCATTAATAAAATAGCTAACATTACTCCTTCTGGATATGCTGGATTGAATACACGAATCATAATTGAAATAAACCCAATAAAGAAACCATAAATCCATTTCCCTCTATTTGTTTGTGCTGCAGATACAGGGTCAGTTGCCATATATACTGCTCCAAACGCGAAACCTCCAATTAGCAAATGCTTCCAAAAATCTAAACTCATTAATCCGTAGAACTTACTAGTTTCACCAATTAATCCAGAATCAGCTACTAGATTAAAGATGAATCCCATTGCTAAAGCTCCTATTACTGAAGAAATCATAATTCTAGCACTTCCAATTTTTGTAAGGATTAAGAATAATCCTCCCAATAAGATTAGTAATGTAGATGTTTCTCCAACTGAACCTGGTACAAAACCAAAGAACATATCTGAAACAGAGAAATTAGGTGCTGCGTTTTGTGCTAAGCTTCCTAAAATAGTCTCTCCAGAAATAGCATCTGCAGTTCCTGCTTTTTCAACAGCTCCATGTACCCATACTTTATCTCCAGACATCCATGTTGGATATGCGAAGAATAAGAATGCACGAATTGTTAATGCTGGGTTTAAAATATTCATTCCTGTACCACCAAATACTTCTTTACCAATAACAACTCCAAAAGCAACTGCTACTGCTAACATCCATAATGGTAAATCTATTGGTACGATTAACGGAACTAACATTCCTGTTACTAAGTATCCTTCTTCTACTTCATGTCCTTTAATTACTGCGAAAATAAATTCGATAACTAAACCAACTAAGTATGATACAATTACTAATGGTAAAATCTTCTTTAAACCGATGAAGAAATTATCCATATTCCAGAAGTCTCCACTAAAGAAAGACATTCCTTCTGTAAATCCATTGATTGCCGCGTTGTGCTGGTAACCTGCATTAAACATTCCGAAAATTAAACACGGAACTAATGCCATGATTACGATGTTCATCGTACGCTTTAAATCATCTGCTGCCTTGATGTGAGTTCCTCCATGAGTAATCTCATTAGGCAAATATAAAAAGGTGTGGATTGCGTTAAACGCAGGTGCCATCTTAGTACCTTTATATTTTTCCTTTAAATTATGTAAGTTTTGTTTTAAGCCCATATCTTATCCTAATTCTTCTCTCATTAAATCTAACCCTTCACGAATTATCTTTTGGTGAGGTTGTTTAGATACACAAATAAATTCTGTTAATGCAAAATCTTCAGGTGCAACTTCATAAGCTCCTAACCCTTCCATTTCGTCAAGGTCTTTATACATACAAGCTTTTAATAATTGCATCGGATAGATATCTAACGGAAATACTTCTTCATAAGAACCAGTAACCACAAATGCTCTATGTTCTCCGTTTGTATTTGTATTTAAATCGTATTTTTTCTTCGGATTTAACCAAGAAAATGTAAAAGCTCTAGAAGTAGAAACTTTATCGAAAATAGGCTTATTCCATCCAAAGAATTCATAATCGTTTCCTTCAGGAATTGCCGTTACAATATTTTCATAGTATCCTAAGAAGTCATCTTCACTAACTTGCTCTCCGCTTAATACATTACCACTAATTACACGAGCGTTATCTGCATCTAAATTTCCTTTTACAAGATCTCCAATTTGTGCTCCTGCTACTGCAGTTACATATTGTGGCTTGTTAAATTTAGAACCTGCTAATGCAATTGTTCTTGTAGCATTGAACTTTCCAGTTAAGAATAATTCTCCCATTACCACTAAGTCTTGAGGAGCAACTACCCACACAACTTCTCCTTTGTTAATTGGATCTATTTGTGCTATTTGAGTACTTACATTTCCTACTGGGTGAGGCCCAGAAACTTTGTGCAACTCAACACCTTTTAAATCCTTGAAAGGAGATAGTGTTGAATTCTTTGCAATAGAAACATGAACTTTACCTTCAGTTAACTTTGTTAATGCTGTTAATGCTGCTTGTAATTCAGCTTCTTTACCCTTTAAAGCATAATCGTAATCAGCTGCTAAAGGTGCACTAGCATATGCAGAAACAAAGATTGCTTTTGGAGCCTGATTAGGATTTGCAACAACATCATACGGACGCTGTTTTACAAATGGCCAACAACCTGAAGCAAACAAGTGATTCTTCACTTCTTCTCCAGACATTGAACCTACCTCAACCTTTCCAAAGTCTTTGTATTCCTGCTTACCATCAGCAGCAATCTTAATTGCTAAAACTTTTCTACGTGCTCCACGTACGATTTCCGAAACTTTACCACTTACCGGACTAGCAAATAAAACACGCTCATCACCTTTATCATGAAAAAGTGCTTGACCTGCTTTTACTTCAGTACCTTCTTTTGCTAAAATTTTTGGAATTACGCCGTGAAAATCACTAGGCTTTACAGCAAAAACACTACCAAGGGAAAGTTCGGTAGTTACCTGCTCTGCTTCGCCAACGAGCTTGATATCAAGCCCCTTCTTTATACGGATGTCTTTTGACATAGTAACTATATATTTGATTTTCTAAAAAAACACGCAAATTTACAGATTTTGAATTTTTAAATTAAGCATTTAGATTTTTATCTTTTCTTGCTTCATTTATTTATAATTATTCTAAATAAATAATTTGTCTTTGGCGTGTATTTTGATACTTTTGTTTATTATGATTAAAAATTTTGTTTACATTTTATTTTGGTTTACCGGTTTTGCTTTTTCTCAAAACATCAAAACCATTCAATTTAGACCCAAGCACACCCAAAATCAATATACTCCTATTGTTCGTTTAGGTCAGGTATTAGAACTTTCTTTTGATGACCTCGATGCAGACAGTAAAGAATACCAGTATAAAATTGAACATATGACACATGATTGGAAACCAAGCAGTTTGGCCACCAATCAATACATCAATGGGTTTGAACAAATTGAAATCATCAATGTTAACAACTCTTTTAACACACTTCAAAACTACACACATTATGCTGTAGAAATTCCTAATCAAAATACAATCATTACCAAAAGTGGTAATTATCTTGTTTCTATAATAGACGAAGATTACAATGTAGTTTTTACACGTCGTTGTGTTTTTTACGAAGACATAACTAGTGTTGGTGTTGCTGTATTCCCAAGTAGAAATGCCAGTGCCAATAACACACAGCAAACTGTTCAATTCACCGTTAATCATCAAGGATTAAACATCAACAATCCTTCACAAGAGATTAACGCAGTTCTTTTTCAAAATCATAATTGGAATACAGTAATCGACAATATAGAACCCGTATTCATTAAGCCAAATCAATTAGTATATAATCATACCGTAAAAACCAATTTTTGGGGAGGAAACGAATTTTTAAGCTTCGACAGTAAGCAAATTCGCAACACCAACTTTAACATTGCAAAAACAGAATTAAAAGACATTTATAACTCTTACCTATTTGTTGACGCAACAAGAGCGAATAAAATATATACCTACAACCCAGATATCAACGGACAGTTTGTAGTTAGAACTGTAGAAGGTAACGACAACAATACTGAAGCTGACTATTCTTTAGTTCATTTTTCTTTAGACATTTTTGAACCACTTGAAAACAAAGACATTTACGTTTATGGCGGCTTCAATAATTTTGAACTTTCTGAAGAAAACAAAATGTGGTATAACCCAAAAACCAAGCTTTATGAAGCCAACATTCTGTTTAAACAAGGTTTTTACAACTACAATTATGTAACTCTTGATTCGAACAATACCCTCGATACAAACGAACTCAACGGGTCTTTTTACAAGACTGAAAATGAATACACTGCCATCATTTATTACAGACCTTTTGGAGGCATTTATGACAGGGTTATTGGCGTAGGAAACGGATATTTTAACCAAAATCGATAGCTACGGTGTTGGAATAAACCTAAAAAAACTTTATTTTTATAGTATGTTTCAACAAATCACTAAAGGCATAAAAATTTCTGTAAAGACCGTTTTCAACGGAGCTATCATTCGTGGTCATCAAAAATACTTTGCTTTTAGTTATTATATTATGATTGAAAATAAATCAAAAGAAACCGTAAAACTTTTAGAGCGTTTTTGGACTATATTTGATGCATTAAATACTACCGAGTATGTAGAAGGAGAAGGTGTTGTTGGAGAAACCCCGGTTTTATTACCTAAAGATACATATAACTATAGATCTAACTGTTTTCTAATCTCTACAACTGGTGCTATGAAAGGAAATTACAAAATGATAAACATCAATACCAAAGAAGAATTCTTAGTAATCATCCCAACATTTCAACTAACATCAACTCCCACTCTTAACTAACACTAATGATTAAAAAGAAAAGCGTAGTCCTTTACAAGGACCCAAACTGCTTAAACTGTGGATATCCTTTTACAAAAGAAGAAAAATTTTGTCCTGAATGTGGACAAAAAAATAAAGGTTCTAAAATCACTTTTGTAAGCTTTATTAAAGAAGTTTTTAATGGCTTTTTCTCTTGGGATGCGAAATTTTGGAAAACCATTATCCCTTTATTAATTTCTCCTGGTAAAGTTTCTAAAAACTATATCGAAGGTAAACGTGTAAGATACACCAACCCATTTCGATTTTACTTAACCGTTTCCATCTTATTTTTCTTGGTATTAGGATTGATAAACACCTATCAGAATTTTACTGATTTAAATAACGATACAGCTCCTGAACAAATCAGCTTTACTGATTCTACTAAAGAACTCACACAACAAGAACTTGACTCTATTAACAATGCTATTAAAGTCGGACTCGACAAAACACTAAAAGACGTTGACTCAACCACAAAAAAGCAAATCACAAAATTTATACCTCAACTCGATTCTACAGCTTTAAAACAAGGAAACCAAAAAAACGTTAACTTCAATTTTGGATCTAAAATCTCAAGAATGAAGAGTTATCAATATAAAAATCCACATACACCTACTCAAACTGCATTGGATAGTCTAAATATTGATAAAAGTTTTTTCAATAAGTTTCTATATACTAGAGTAAACGTAATTAACTCGTGGGAAAACTCCAATGGAAAGGTCTTTTTAAAACAACTTATCTCCTATGCTTCGGTTTCGTTGTTTATATTACTTCCAATTTTCACTTTGTTTATTAAATTTGTTTATATCAGAAGAAAATTCACCTATGTTGAACATCTTGTTTTTGTATTCCATACTCAAACCGTCTTCTTCATTTTATTAACCATTTTCTTACTCATTTATAACATCAATCATAATGAAAATGCTTGGTGGGTATTTAGTATTGCCTTTCTTGTATATCTCTTTTTAGCTATGAAAAGATTCTACAACCAAGGTTATATTAAAACGTTTATAAAATATTGGTTTGTAAACACCGTCTTTATAATGCTAGCTTCTATAGGTGTTGTAGTGATTTCTTTTGTTGCGTTTTTAATTTCATAAAACTAAGCAGGAACTAAATCGTAGTATTTTAAAGACACCTCTTGTTTGGTTTTAGACACAGAAGTTACACTTACTGTTTCTACCCGGCTACGTTTCATTTTTAGAGAAATCTCTGAGTTCCCTTTTGTTTCATCCTGATGAAATTTAACAATCTCATCTTGCTTGAAAGTTGGATTTTTCTGAATCCATTCAGCAAACCACTCCCTGCGCAATTGCTTTACATCATCGGTGTACAAAGTAGATGACGACCAAATTTTCGGTTCCTCTCCTAGTTCCTGAAAATGTTTTTGTTCTCCGTCCCAAACCAATTCATAAGCTTTTAATCCTTCTTTCCAATCAACCAAAACAATTGTAAAAGGTTCTATTCCATTAAAATCGAAATGATTAATAATTTCAACAGGATTATCTACTTTTAAAAGTTCTTTTACTATAACTCCCCTACTCATTCGATACGGTGCCTTTCTTTTGTGTTTTGTAAAACCACCATTTAACAGACAAATTAACCGGTCTTTTTCACTTAAACCAATCCATGTACCTCCAGCCAATTCATCTTTTGGATAGGTAAGTTTTACCTCATCCTCTAGATATGCTTTGGGAGGGATTGTTTTTCTATTTGGGTCTTCATCTCTATTAGATGTCAATATAAAATCGTTATTTCCTAAAGGCAAATAAGTTACCGTGCACATAAAGTATTTCAATTTGCTAAATATAGACGAACAAATCGTCTGGTCATTACTAAAAATAAACTTAACTTTGTCTTTCAAAAGTAAATTTAATTTAACAAACAACATACAAAAATGACAAGAGGATTTTTCAATGTTCCTAAAGCGGTAAACGAACCGGTAAAAGGATACGCTCCTGGTTCTCCAGAAAGAGAAGAATTGCTAGCTACTTATAAGTCTATGTTCAACAGTAACATTGATGTGCCAATGCATATTAATGGAGAAGAAGTAAGAACTGGTAACACGAGAAATATTACGCCTCCTCACGATCATAAGCATGTCGTTGGACAATATCACACAGCTGATAAATCTCATGTAGACAGTGCTATTGAAACGGCTTTAGCTGCTAGAGAAGCATGGTCTTCTGTTTCTTGGATGGAACGTGCATCAATCTTTTTAAAAGCTGCTGAATTGTTAGCAGGTCCTTACCGTGCTAAAATGAACGCTTCAACAATGATTGCTCAATCTAAAAATGTACACCAAGCAGAAATTGATGCTGCTTGTGAAATGATTGACTTTTTCCGTTTCAACGTTGAGTTTATGACTCAAATTTTCAAAGACCAGCCAGAATCTGCTCCAGGAATATGGAATAGAGTTGAATACAGGCCATTAGAAGGTTTTGTATACGCTATTACTCCATTTAACTTTACATCTATTGCTGCAAATTTACCAGCAGCAGCAGCTTTAATGGGGAATGTAGTAGTATGGAAACCATCTGATCACCAAGCTTATTCTGCTCAAGTAATTGTAGATTTATTTAAAGAAGCTGGTTTACCTGATGGTGTAATTAATGTTGTATATGGTGATCCAGTAATGATTACTGACACTGTATTAGCATCTCCAGATTTCTCTGGATTACACTTTACTGGATCTACTCATGTTTTCAAACACTTATGGAAACAAATTGGTAACAATATTGAGACCTACAAAACATACCCAAGAATTGTTGGTGAAACAGGAGGAAAAGACTTTATTTGGGCACATAATTCAGCAAACCCTTTACAAGTTGCTACGGCAATTACTAGAGGAGCTTTTGAATATCAAGGTCAAAAATGTTCAGCTGCGTCTCGTGCATACATCCCTGCTTCTCAATGGGAAGATGTAAAGAAGCATTTAGTTGCTCAAACTAGTGAATTAAAAATGGGATCTCCAGAAGACACCAACAACTTTATCAATGCAGTAATCCACGAAGGTTCTTTTGATAAAATTGCAAGTTATATTGATGCTGCAAAAGCAGATGCAGATGCAGATGTTATTATTGGAGGAGGTCATGATAAGTCGAAAGGATACTTTATTGAACCAACTGTAATTGTAGCTAAATCTCCAAAGTACGCTACTATGTGTACAGAGTTATTTGGTCCTGTAATTACTATTTATATTTATGAAGATACAGAATGGGAAGCTTCATTAAAGTTAGTAGATGAATCTACAGAATATGCTTTAACTGGTGCTATTTTCTCTACAGATAGATATATCGTAGAAAAAGCTTCAAAAACTTTAGAAAACGCTGCTGGAAACTTCTATATTAACGACAAACCAACTGGTGCAGTTGTAGGACAACAACCGTTTGGAGGAGCTAGAGCTTCAGGAACAAACGACAAAGCAGGTTCTGCTCAAAACTTATTACGTTGGACTTCTGTTCGTTTAATTAAAGAAACATTTGTTTCTCCAGAAGATTACAAATACCCTTTCTTAGGATAGAAGAATATACATACAAACTAAAAAGCGACCTTAATTAAGGTCGCTTTTTTTATTTAAATCAACATAATTCAATCTTCATATGTAAATACAACCATTTGGTTGCTATATCTTCTGATTTTCCATTCACAAGTTTGTCATAATCAATTCCCCAATCAAACAAGTTTACCTGTCCTTGCAATACCATTGAACTTACTCCACTTTCATAAGGCCCACGAATTCCAGTTGCAAATAACTTCACTTCTCTTTCCTCTCCTTTAATGGTCATTTTACCATTTACCTGATACCAATCTACTCCCATCATATACACATTGGTAGATTTAAATGTAATCTTTTCATTATTCATCCCAACAAATACTCCTGGTGTTTTAATTCGAGGGGTTAACTCTTCTGCTCTGTTCACATAGAAACTATCCGGATCTACTTCAAAAGAAACACTCATATTACCCAATGAATTTTCTTTAAACGTTAACATGGGAGTATATATATCTATATTTTCAACCACTCCTTCAAAAGGCGTACTACAGTGTCCATGCGTAACAAATAGATTGATTTTTTTCTTAGCCTCCACCTTCTCCTTCTTTGATACTTTCTTAGGTGCTTTTGTTTTATTAGTTACATAACCACTCATCAATGCAATAGTTGATACAACTCCTACTATAAACATTACTCTTTTTACTGACTTCATATTCTTGATTTTAATACTTCCTCTAAAGTACTTTTGCTTGTCGTTAAAAATGTCAATCAAGTGTAAAAAAAGTGTAAAATCAATAGTATTGAACTTATATCTCCTCTTTTCACCTACCTTTGTCAAAAAATAACATCTAATGCAGTTTTCTGATTTACAATTACACGAAACTATTCTAAAAGCGCTTACCGAAAACAAACATCATACAGCTACACCTGTACAGCAAAAAGTAATTCCGGTAGCACTGAATAGAAAAGATGTTATTGTTACCGCACAAACAGGAACTGGAAAAACTGCTGCTTTCGCTTTACCTATTATTCAAAGCTTATTAAAGGAACAGGACTCTGAGAAAGGGGGTAAAAAAATCAAAGCTTTAATTGTAAGTCCAACCAGAGAATTAGCTATTCAAATCCAGGAAAGCTTTAAAGCTTATAGCAAATACACTAATCTAAGAAGTACCGCAATATTTGGAGGAATGTCTACCGCTCCTCAAATAGATGTTTTAACTAAAGGAGTAGATATTCTTATTGCTACACCTGGTAGATTAATAGACTTGCATAGACAAGGTGTTGTAGAACTTCGTTTATTAAAAACATTGGTCTTAGATGAAGCGGATTTAATGTTAGATATGGGATTCATTGAAGATGTAAAACGAATCGAAGAATTATGTCCTCGAAAAAAGCAAACTTTGCTGTTTTCTGCAACCATGCCAACAAAAATTGCAGAACTAGCAAAATCAATGTTATACAATCCAGAAAAAATAACCATTGCTCCTTCTGGAAGTACTTCTGAAAACATTGGTCAATTATTATACTACGTTCCTAAGCGAAATAAAACAGATTTATGCTTACATCTTCTTCGAAACGAAATTAATGGTAAGATTATCATTTTTAGACGTACTAAGTTTGGTGTAGATAAGCTAGAACAAACACTGCTTAAAAACGGATACAAAGTCACAAGCATACATGGTGATAAAACACAAGCCATTCGAAATAAAGCTATTGAAGATTTTAAAAATAAAAAAGCCACTATTTTGATTGCTACTGATGTTGCTGCTCGTGGTATCGATATTAGTAAAGTAGATGCTGTATTTAATTTTGACTTACCAAACATTCCTGAGACTTATATACACCGTATAGGGAGGACTGGTAGAGCAGGAAAATCTGGAATAGCTTTTTCTTTGTGTAGTAAGGATGAGTTGAGCTACATCAAAACTATACAAGAGACTTTAAAAAGAGATATTAAAGTTGTAGAAGATCATCCTTTTCCTCTAGTAAAACCTAAACCTAAAAAACAGCCAAATACGGTTAGCAAACATAAAAAGAGTAGAAAATCTGCCAACTCAAAAAAAAAGAAAAAGCGTTGGTACTAATTTTCATTTTTTTGGTGTAGTTTTAATACATTAAACTACTAACCATTCATGAAACAACTAGTCCCCTTACTGTTCTTAATTACAGTCATTTCTTGTACTACTAAAACATCAACAAAAGAGGTTGTAAGTCAGCAAAACTTACATGAACAAACTTTTGCCAATAGATCGTTCATAAAAGAACAAGAATGGGATAGTTTAAACAAGATTTCAAACCAAATAGTCACGCATAAAAAAAGAAAACTCAATAAAAATTATAGAACTTTTGGGTGGCATCTATACTCCAACGGCTCTGCTTACAAAAACTATAATTTTTCTTTGCTTTGGGGCATTTCCTATTTCACCTACAATATTATACCTGAAACAGGAAAACCTAAAAGCATTCACCAATGGAAAACTACAGCATTAATAGATAGTGCACAGGCGAACAACTGTAAAGTATTTCTTTCGGTTTCTAACTTTGGAAATGCAAACAACTCAACTTTTTTATCGAATTCAAAAGCACAAGAGACATTGGCTAGCAATCTAACTGAATTATTAGCTTATAGAAATGCAAATGGAATTAATATTGATTTTGAAGGTGTTGCCAAAAAAGACAAAACAAAATTCACACAATTTGTTGTCCGACTTTCAAAAAAACTAAAAAAAGCCAATCCAAACTATATGGTTTCTCTTTGTTTATATGGAGTAGATTGGAATAATATTCTTGATATAAAAGCTCTTAATGCTCATATAAATTTTTACACACTTATGGGATATGATTACTATGGTGGTTTTAGTAAAGTAGCTGGACCAGTATCTCCTTTAAAAGAAAGTAAAACTTTTGGAAAAGGACTTGAAGCTTCCACCAAACATTATCTCAACAAAGGAGTAAAAGCAAAAGACTTAATTATCGGGCTTCCTTACTATGGTGCAGAGTGGGACACTTATTCTAACAAAATTCCTTCAAAAGTAAAAAGATTTAGATCTCATCCTCCGTACAAAAACATAAAACGTATTTACATAGATTCCTTAAAAAGTAAAGTATTGTTTAACCCTGAAAGTTCTTCAAGCTATCTTGCCATTAAAAATTCAGACAACAGTTACAGAGAAATTTGGTTCGAAAACAAAAAATCTCTTGCCATTAAATACGATTGGATAAAAACTAACAATCTTGGCGGTGTTGGCATCTGGACATTAGGATATGATGATGGATACCCTGAATTATGGAATTTACTTTCTGAGAAATTTTCAGAATAAACAAACCTATTACCCCTTGAATTTTACAGGTAAATGAACCACCTTTTTAGTTTCAAAAAAATCTTCTTCGAAATACGAAGGCAAATCATAAATCGTTGCATTTGGAAACTTGGCCAACTCCTCAGTTAAATCACCTCCTTTTAGATATAAAATTCCATTTTTTAAATCATGATTTTGTTTCTTTTGCACCTTGTTTTTAATCCAACGGTGAAAAGTTTCCATTTGAGCAACAGCTCTACTTACAATAAAATCATAGGTTTCTTTTACCTCTTCTACACGTCCGTGCGTAGTTTTTACATTCTCCAAACCTAAACCTTCTACCACTTCATTTACCACTTTTATCTTTTTCCCGATAGAATCTACTAAATGAAAATTAGTTTCAGGAAACAAAATAGCTAATGGAATCCCTGGGAAACCACCACCTGTACCTACATCCATTACACTGGCTCCTGGTTGAAACTCCATTACTTTTGCAATCCCCAACGAATGCAACACATGACGCATATATAACTCATCAATATCTTTACGAGAAACCACATTGATCTTTAAGTTCCAGTCTTCATACAACTCTTGTAATTTCGAAAAATGTGCTATTTGTTGTTCCGTAAGATTCGGAAAGTATTTTTTAATGATTTCCATGTTGATATAAATTTCGATGCAAAAGTAAAAAACTAATTAGTAACATTTACTTTTCAACAAAAGATATTCAAATTGTTAAAAAGTAGCTTAAAAGCAATAACCGTGTGGTAAAAACGTTTATTTTTGCGACTTATAACAAACAACAAATGAAGACAATAAACTTTTCTCGAATTGACCAAGCAAAGTTTTTTAGAACCCTTAACAAGCGTGTAAACTCTTATTTTAAAGAGAATAACATTAAAAGAACAGGGAACTGGAAACTTTATATTAAGGCTGCAGTAATGTTATCTCTATTCCTTGTGCCTTTTATTTTGATTTTAACTGTTGACATGTCTCAATGGATAAAATTAGCTCTTGCTTTAGTAATGGGAGTTGGAATGGCAGGTGTAGGTATGAACGTTATGCATGACGCCAATCACGAATCATTTTCTAGCAAGAAATGGGTAAATAAGCTTTTTGGAAGTAGTATTTATATTTTAGCAGGAAACGTATATAACTGGAAAGTACAACACAATGTTTTACATCACACGTATACAAACATTCCTGAACATGATGAAGACATTGATGCTGGTAGAGTTATTCGTTTTTCTAAACACGCACAATGGTTATGGATTCATAAATTCCAAAAATATTACTCAATTTTCTTATATGGGCTATTAACCATTAACTGGGCAATTACTACCGATTTTAAACAAATGCACAGTTATTTAAAAAGAAAATTATCTTATGGTGAATTTCCAAATCCAGCTACTGAATGGACTAAATTAGTCGTATCTAAGGTATTGTATTATATACTATGGATTGTGTTACCTATTGCAGTTTTAGACATTGCTTGGTGGAAAGTATTAATAGGATTTTTTGCAATGCATTATACTGCAGGAATCATTTTAAGTGTTATTTTTCAATTAGCTCATATTGTACCTAAAACTGAAATGCCTCTACCAGATGAAGATGGTAACATGAAGAATACTTGGGCAATTCACCAGTTATATACAACAGCAAATTTTGCTCCAAAAAACTGGTTGATTAACTTTTACACTGGTGGTTTAAATCATCAAGTAGAACACCATATTTTTCCACATATTTCACACATTCACTATAACAAATTAGCGAAAATTGTTAAAGAAACAGCTAAAGAGTTCAACTTACCGTATCATGAATACAGAACAACAAGAAGAGCTATTATTGAGCATTTTAAACACTTAGCTGAACTAGGAAAAAAACCACAACTAGCGTAAACACACACAACAATAATAAACACAATGTCACAAGCATTATCAAACAGAATTCAAAATTTACCTGTTTCGCAAACTTTAGCAATGGCCGCTAAAGCAAGAGAATTAAAAGGACAAGGTAAAGACATTATTAGCTTAAGTTTAGGAGAACCAGATTTTAATACTCCAGACTTTATTAAAGACGCAGCAATTGAAGCTATTAATCAAGATTATAATTCCTACACACCAGTAGATGGGTATGTTGAATTAAAAGAAGCTATTTGCGAAAAATTTAAGCGTGATAATGACTTAACCTATGCTCCAAATCAAGTCGTAGTATCTACTGGAGCAAAACAGTCAATTGCTAATGTAGCACAGGTATTATTAAATCCTGGTGACGAAGTTTTATTACCTGCTCCATATTGGGTAAGTTACTCTGCTATCGCAATGCTTTGCGAGGCTAAATTTATTGAAATCCCTTCTTCTATTGAGAATGATTTTAAAATTACTCCAGCGCAATTAGAAGCAGCAATTACGCCTAAAACAAAGATGATTTTCTTTAACTCTCCAAACAACCCTAGTGGGTCTATTTATTCAGAAGAAGAATATAGAGCATTGGCTAAAGTTTTAGAAAAGCATCCTCAGATATACATTTTATCTGATGAAATTTACGAGCATATTAACTATGGTAACAAGCCGTTTAGTTTTGCCGCTATAGAAAATATGTACGATCGTACTATTACAGTTAATGGTTTAGCAAAAGCTTTCGCCATGACTGGTTGGAGAATTGGTTTTATCGGGGCTCCAGATTGGATTGCAAAAGCATGTACTAAAATGCAAGGACAAATTACTTCAGGAACAAATTGTATTGCTCAACGTGCAGCAATTACTGCCGTAAAAGCATCTCCTGAAAAAGTTCAATACATGGTAGATGAATTTAAAAACCGTAGAGACTTAATGTTAAATCTATTAGGTGAAATCGACGGTTTCAAATTAAATGTACCAGAAGGTGCTTTTTATATTTTTCCAGATATCTCAGCTTTCTTCGGAAAAACAATCCAAGGAAAAGAAATTAAAAATGCTAACGACTTTTCTATGTTATTGTTAGAAGAAGCTAATGTAGCTACGGTAACAGGAGAAGCATTTGGTGCACCAAATTGCATTCGTTTATCATATGCTGCTTCAGAATTACAATTACGCGAAGCGGTAAAAAGAATAAAAGCTATTTTAGTGTAAGCTATAATAAAGACTTATAAAATTTCTAAAATCTCATAACATTTGTTGTGAGATTTTTTTTATTTACACAACTAGAAGTACTAAAGCAATAGCAAACATTGAAACTTTTAAGATAGTAGCTGTTTCACTGTATAATTTTGAGCTATCGTTTTTTATTTTGTTTTTAACTCGTGACAATGATTCATCTTTCATTGAACGAATATTTCTTTTAATTTCTTGTTTATAAACGGAGGATAAAATTCCTCTTTCTAATACTAAGTTATTTACTGACGTTTTCATGGTTATTGATTTTAATTGATTACATCTATACGACGCAGATCAAAAAAAAATGTTACAAGATTTTCATCCTATAACATTTAATTAATATAATAAACGTTTAATCTAAAATTTCTAAAAAACCAATAAAATCAGTTTACATAAATATGTTTCCGAAGGTAGAAAAACTAAAATTTAGCCTTGTAATTTTAACGTTTTTTAACAAATTTTCTTACTTCTAAAACGGAACTCTATATAGTTTTTTACGATTTTTTTTCTTTAATTTTTTCAAATACAATACTTTTTTATCATAATCAATAAATGCTTTTCCACTTTCTAAAACATCTGCTCCGATGATTCCATGAACCTCATTTGCATCATGTTGGGTAAGTGCTGTATTTACATGAGACATATCAAACAACACCAAATTAGACTGGTTTGTCTTCCATTTTCCTATTTGTAAAGCATTGTTATCTGATTTTTGCGTTTCCATATCAGTAGCTCCAGCACCTGCTGCTTTTACTTCGCTTTCTTCTGAAATTAAGTTGAAATGTTCTTTCAAATCTAACCCTACACATGAATTCGATGCTCCAGTATCTAAAATAAAACGTCCTTTCACTCCATTAATCTCTGCTTCCAACTCTAGATGGTTTGTGATTATTTTCTTTAGTTTTATTTTTATGTATTTCTTTTTTCTTAATACTTTTTTCAAACTTGCCATTTCTCGTACTTTTGCTAGCTGTAAAGATACGCTATAAATGATTACAGATACACACACGCACTTATATTCTGAACAATTCGACGAAGACAGAAATGAAATGATGCAACGCGCTAAAGAAGCTGGTATTTCTCGCTTTTTTATTCCCGCTATTGATAGTTCGTATACCTATAGAATGTTAGACTTAGAAAAAAACTATCCTAATGATGTTTTTTTAATGATGGGACTGCATCCTACTTCTGTAAAAGAAAACTACCTGGAAGAATTAGCTCATGTAAAAGAGTGGTTGGATAAGCGTAATTTTTATGCTATTGGTGAAATTGGCATTGATTTATATTGGGATAAAAGCTTTCTACCTCAACAACAAGAAGCTTTTAGAACACAAATTCAATGGGCTAAAGAAAAAAAACTACCTATTGTAATTCATTGTAGAGAAGCTTTTGATGAAATCTTTGAAGTACTGGAGACAGAAAAAAGCGACGATTTATTTGGAATTTTTCACTGTTTTACTGGAACACTCGAACAAGCACAACGAGCAATTTCTTATAATATGAAATTAGGAATTGGAGGAGTAGCAACTTTTAAAAATGGAAAAATCGATAAGTTCTTACATCAAATAGATATTAAGCATATTGTTCTAGAAACTGATGCTCCTTACTTAGCTCCCACTCCTTATCGAGGAAAACGCAATGAGAGTTCTTACATTACCAATGTAATAGACAAATTAGTTGATATTTATGGTTTAACTTTTGAAGAAATTTCGGAAATTACTACTCGAAATTCTAAAGAAGTATTCAGTGTCTGATGTACAAACCACATATTATAAAACACCTATCGGAATTGCAGAAATTATTGGAAACAAAAATGGTATTCAGTCTATTTCTGTTCTAGATGATGATACTGAAATCTCAAACAAATCAAAGAGTATTCCTAACGAATTACAAGATTGTGTACAACAATTAGAAGAGTATTTTACAGGAAACAGAAAAGAATTTAATCTAAAGTTAAACCCAAAAGGAACAGACTTTCAACAAAACGTTTGGAACGAACTTTTAAATATTCCTTTTGGAAAAACCAGAAGTTATTTAGAACAAACTAAAAAAATTGGAGATGTAAAAGCTATAAGAGCCGTAGCTTCTGCCAATGGAAAAAACCCTATATGGATTGTTATTCCATGTCATAGAGTAATTGGTTCGGACGGTTCTTTAACGGGATATGCTGGCGGTGTTTGGCGTAAAAAATGGTTATTAGAACACGAAAGTGGTACTAAACAGCAAACCTTATTTTAGTCTTAGGAAACTAGTTCAAATTTCGTTTTTCAACAAAAAACTTTTTCAATAGAAAACTACATTCCTCTTCTAAAACTCCGGATACTACTTTTGTTTTTGGATGTAATTTAGTTTGTAAAACACTGTATCCTAATTTAGGTTCACTTGCTCCATAAACAATTTTACCTATCTGTGTCCAATAACTAGCTCCTGCACACATTTGACACGGCTCTAATGTTACATAAAGCGTACAATCTTTTAAATACTTTCCTCCTAAATAATCTGCTGCTGCAGTAAAAGCTTGCATTTCTGCATGTGCAGTTACATCATTAAGCACTTCTGTTAAATTATGTGCTCTTGCAATAATTTGGTCTTTATGAGTAATTACCGCACCTACAGGAACTTCTCCTTTATCAAATGCAATCTGAGCCTCTTGTAAAGCTCTTTTCATGAAATAGGTGTCATCAAACGGGTTTATCATGCCTTTTGCTTTCTTTTTTTGGTATAGATATCTGCAATTGTTGGTTGGGTTCTATCTGATTGAATTAATTCAAACACATCATCTTTTTTAACAAAACCTGTTTGTAAAACCTTAAAATATACGCCACTCATTGTTGTATTCCAAAATTGCTTTACAATTTTCATATCATTAAATCGAACTCCTAACTTCATGCAAGGCTGACGTGGTTTGGTTACTTCTAAAATTACTTCTCCCACTTTATATTGGTCTCCCACATGAATTGCTGTTTCTTCTAAATCAGATAGTGTCAAATTCTCTCCAAACATCCCCATTTCCCAATTTAAATCAGGGTACTCTTTTTTAAAGTGATCATAGTGTTTTAAAGAATAGGCATATACGGCTTGGTCAACTCCTCCATGGTATTTTCTATCACAAATTACATCTTCTCTAACCTCTTCTTTATCTAAAAAAATAGGTTGATCAACCGAATACTTAAATATTCCTGTGGTAACCTTTTTACCTTTCCAATCTATCTCTTTTCTCTCTCCTAAATTTACAGATACTATCTTCATATAAATCGTTTTTCACAAAGTTAGACAAATAAAATAGCTATTTTTGATAAAATTTTCTGATTTGATTTC
This sequence comes from uncultured Tenacibaculum sp., assembly GCF_947498805.1. Classification (GTDB taxonomy): domain Bacteria; phylum Bacteroidota; class Bacteroidia; order Flavobacteriales; family Flavobacteriaceae; genus Polaribacter. The sequence continues at coordinate 116,566 of NZ_CANMLT010000003.1, forward strand.
AATTACAACGCAAACCAATAAAAAAGTATATTTTGCCTCTGACCAACATTTAGGTGCACCTACACCTGAGGAAAGTTTTCCACGCGAACAAAAGTTTGTTCAATGGTTGAATGAAGTAAAAAAAGACGCTGAAGCTATTTTTTTACTCGGTGATTTATTTGATTTCTGGTTTGAATATAAAACTGTTGTCCCTAAGGGCTTTGTTCGTGTTTTAGGGAAATTAGCGGAAATTAAGGACAGTGGCGTTCCTATTTATTTTTTTGTTGGAAACCATGACTTATGGATGTCAGATTATTTTGAAAAAGAGTTAAACATTCCGGTATATCATAAACCTCAAGAGTTTTTGATTAATGGAAAAATTTGTTTGATTGGACATGGAGACGGATTAGGTCCTCACGACAAAGGTTATAAACGTATGAAAAAGGTTTTTACATTTAAACCTTTTCAATGGATGTTTCGATGGTTACACCCTGATTTAGGTGTTAAACTAGGACAATATATGTCGGTAAAAAACAAATTGATTTCTGGAGATGAAGATGCTAGGTTTTTGGGAGAAGAGAATGAATGGCTTGTGCAATATTGCAAACGCAAATTAGAAACCAAAAAGTATCATTATTTTATATTTGGTCATAGACATCTTCCACTAGAAATAAAACTAGAGGAAAATAGTTACTATATAAACACAGGAGATTGGGTAAAGTATTTTACTTATGGTGTTTTTGAAAATGACACTTTAAACTTAAAAGAATACTCTTTATAAACAAAAAAGCATCTATTAAATAGATGCTTTTTTTGGTATTATATCTTGATTAAATTCCTAATTCACTAAATGGAGTTGGGAAGGCATCAAGTATATTATCTCCTGCTCTATCTAAAGGAACATAGGTTGTGTTCAATCTATTCAAACGTCTTAGATCTACCCATCTATGTCCTTCCCCTAGTAGAGAATATCTTCTTTGTATTAATACTTCTTCTGTCAAATCATTGTCAGTTGTTCCTCCTGAATAATTTGCTAAACCAGCAGCATTTCGCACTACATTAATTGCAGTAACCACCTCCGTATTATTTGTTCCAATATTGGCTTCAGCATACATTAAAATAAGCTCTTCATTTCTTATCAAATAAACCGGATCAGTATTACTCTTGTAAACTGCAATTTGGTGAGTTCCTGACAATCCATCAAACGAAGCAGGAGCACTTAATAAAAATGATTTATTTGTTACACGGGTGTCACCAGCTTCTGCATCCGCTATCCAACTATTATGAATAACAAATTCTTGTCCAGATTGCCCTAAAACGTAAAATAAACTATTTAATATATCATTACCAGTAGCACCAAATACATGTGCTACTCCTTTATTTAAACTTCCATTTAAATCAAAGAATGATTGATTCAATAAAGTCAACGCTTTAGCCTTATCATCTTGATACAAAGCAACTCTTGCAGCTAATGCTCTATTAAATTCTAAAAAGGTCGAAGGTGTATTAAAACCTGTATAACCTGCACTCAAAGAAAAATCAAAACTAGCTGGGGAACTTCCTAAGTTTCCTGCTGCATCGTCTAATATTCCTGCTATGGCAGTTAATGCTTCTGGATACCCTACAATTGGACCTAAGTTATCAGGATCAGAAACATCTATTCTAATACCATTGGTGTATTGTCTATTAGCTAACATTAATAAAGCATATGCTTTAATCGTTTTTGCATAACCATAATAAGATGCTTTTACAGAATCATTAAATCCTGCTTGAGAGTTCTCAACAGCCGTTATTAAAACATTTGCTGATTTTACCACTCTATACCAAGCGGCATAAGCTCTTGTTGTCAAAAATCCATTATTATCTAATGGCCCTTTTAAAACCTCTCCAGTATATCTAGGATCAACTCCTGAAAGATCGTAGTATTCTCTAGCTAAATAACTAACCGTTTCATAATGAAAATCTAAATCATTTCTCATTATCGCTTCCAAACCAACCGCCAATGATTGAACATCCGCCTGAGAAGCATTATTCGCAAAACTCTCAAGTGTTGGTGCATTTGAATTAGGAATCTCCTCAAGTTCACAACTAAAAAAAGACACCGTCACTAAGACTAATAATATTTTATATATTTTGTTATTAAACATAATTCTCTTTTTTAATTAAAAATTAACATTAAGGTGAAAGTTGATAAACTTTGACGCAGGATATGGAGTTACCTCTACGTTGTTCGCTAATACATTGTTTCCAAAGTTAGATACCTCTGGATCATAACTATTATAGTCGAAAATATTAATTAAGTTTCTTCCTGAAATTCCAACTTTAACTCTTTCTAAGCCTTTAAAGACTCCTTCATCAAAAGTATAATACAATCCTATTTCTCTTAATCTTAAATAACCAGCATCTTCAATTACAGGATCTGGATTAGAGAATGCTTGACTTGCTCTATATGGACCATTTGCCAATTGTCCTGATGGATCTAAACCAGTATCATCATAATCCCATGTAGTTCCAGCTAAATCGTATAATAACGTCGTTAAGTTAATTCCATCTCCTCCTTTTTTCCAGTGCCATAAGAATGATAAATCAAAATTCTTATATCGAATACTATTTTGCCATGACATTTGAAAATCTGGTTCTGCATTTCCGTATACTGCAAACCCATCACCATCTGGATCAATAGCAGCAACTTGTGCTGGTGTTAATGTATTTGGATACGTCCCTACAATTTGTGTTGCACTTTCTCCTTCTTTAATTAAGAAAGTTCCTAAAGAAGCAGCAAAACCACCTGTTGTAAAACTAGGAACATCTAGTCTTGTTACTTCAGATTTATTTTTCCACCATTTTATGTTCGTATTCCATGAAAAATTTTCCTTTTCAATTACTCCAGCTGTTAACCCTAATTCAATCCCTCTATTTTCTAACTCTCCTGCATTTTTAATCTCTCTAGTAAAACCAGAAGATGTAGGAACCTGAGCTTGAATTAATAAGTCGTCAATTTTCTTTTGATAGAATGTAGTTTCTAATGTAATCCTTCCATCAAATAAACCTAAATCAAATCCGTACTCTAATTCTTTTTGTCTCTCTGGTCCAATATTCGGACTTCCTCTAAAAGTATCTGGAGCCAATCCTGAACTCCCTCCAATAAATTGAGCATCTGTTAAAGTAAACCTATCATTGAAATTAGGGAATCTACCCGCTTCACCATACGCTATTCTTGGCTTAAATGTTGAAATTGCTTCAATATTCCAAAAATCAAATTTGTGTACATTGATTGCTAAATTAGCTTTAGGATAGTAGTACATTTTGTTAGCCTGACCATTGTTTGTAGACTTATCTCCTCTAAAACCGATGGTACCAATAATTTTATCATCAAAATTAATCTCTTCTTGTACAAAGAATCCTTTATCTTTTTGTAATCTTTCTACCTGCGAAATATTCTTATTACTAGCCAATGTTAAATTGGTTAAAGAACCATCAAACCCTGTTCCAATAGAAACAACTGTATTCCTATCAAAATCTTGTAAGAAACTACCAAACTGAGTAGTAAACTTCAATCCATTCTCTAATTTTAACTTATGTACTAAAAAAGCAGATAAATTGAAATTTGTATTTACCGTTGTTCCAGATACCGCTGCTCCTCTTAATGTAGAAGGGTCTCTAAAATATGATAAAGCTCTTGGGAAAATACTCGAAGTTCTTAACGTATACTGATCAAAACCTGCTTGTAAAACCAGTTTTAACTGATTACTTTCTTCGTTTAAGATTTGAATGTTTGTGGTAGCACTTCCAATAAATCTATTTACTTTTTCTCTGTTTGTTGTAAGAGCAATAGTTTCTAAAACGTTAGATCCTGCTCCTCCCGCAGGATAAGCTCCATCTACTGGTGATAAGTTCTCCCATGGATAGGTAAACGCTAAGGCATACCCTACTGTTCTGTTTGCATTACCATTGTTAAAGAAACCTCTATCTCCTACTGAGTTTATATAGTTTGAAGTAACATATAAATCTAACCAATCGGTAAATTTTTGTCCTACATTTAAACGGATCGATGATTTTTTATACCCTGTATTCTCTACCAATCCTGGCTCATCTTTGTGAGTAACTCCCAAGAAGTAATCTGTTTTTTCAGAACCTCCAGAGGTAGTAAATCTTGTTGTAGTTGAAATTCTAGTATGGTCAAAAAGTTCTGCTTCATAATCTCTTAACGTAGGATTTTGCGGACCTCCTAATGCAGTTATTTCAGATTGATCCCAATCTCTTAAACCTAATAATCTAGTAGGACTTCTCAATCCTAAAGTTTGAGAGAAAGTAACTCTTGGTTTACCAGTTTTCCCTCTTTTTGTAGTGATAATTACCACCCCTCCAGCAGCTCGAGATCCATAAATTGCTGCAGCAGACGCTCCTTTAAGAATTTCTACATTCTCAATATCTTCTGGATCAATATCTGCAATCCTGTTAGATGCATCATCTTGATTTGTTGCGGCATTTCCTCCTCCAGCGGCTTCACTTACGACATCATTTCCTAAAGAAATTGATTGATTATCAACATAAACTCCATCAACAATAAATAACGGTTGTTGATTTCCAAAAATCGAGGTTACCCCTCTTAATCTCATCGAGATACCTCCCCCTGGGGCTCCAGAATTTGCTTTAATTTCTGCTCCAGCAAACTTTCCAGATAAGGCACTATCAAAACCTGATTGTGAAGTAACTTCTGTTAATTCTGCTGCACTAATGGTAGATACGGTATTTGCCAAATTTGATCTTTTTGTAGAAGTCGCTAATCCTGAAATTACAACCTCATCTAAAATCCCATCTTCTTTCAACACAACATTAACAGATGCAACAGAGTACACAGTTTTTTCTTGTGTTGCAAAACCAATTGAAGAGAACACCAGTGTGGCTGGCATTTTTCCAACAGTTATTTCAAACTCTCCTTGTTCGTTAGTGCTCACACCATTGGCGGTGTCTTTTTCTATCACATTAACAAAAGGTACTGGCTCTCCCAGTTCATCTACAACCTTACCCTTGAGTTGTTGGGCTTGTGATATAGACACAAAGAATAACCCCAACACTAGTAGCATTGCTTTTAAATTCATAATTAATATTTTAAGTTAGTAATAACAATAATAATGATTATTCTCTTAAAATTTTTAAGTTATCTAATTTATTTACAGTTAATAACGCACCAAATTCATTTCTTTAACATAAAAAAAGGTCAAAGAAACTTTCATCTCTTTGACCTTTTTTTAAAAGTTTTACTATGCTATTTACTCAAATAAGACTTGAGTTAAAGACATCATAGCATCTCCAGAAGTTGCATCTGTAGTTTTCGCTATTGTTACAAAATCTGCAATAGTAGTATACCCTAAAAATCCTCCTGGTGTAGCATCACGCAACGTTCCGGTGAACTTTTCAACAGTACTATCGTTTACAACAGTTAGAAAACACTTTATTGCATTACTTTCAACTGTCCATGGTAATACTGCAAATGCATAATTTCCATCTGTGATAGCTTCCGGAAGTCTTACCACTTCAATATTTGTTGTTCCATCTGACAAATCAATTGCAGTAACACCAGTTGGAGTTCTAGCAATAGTAGCACAATCTAAATCACTACTTCCTTCCCATGTTAAAATGAACAAGAATTTATCTGTTCCTTTCACAACATTTAATTCTTTTGATGTTGTAGATACTTCTGGTTTAACATTGTCCGTATCTGCATCGATTATTTTAAAATCAGTTATTTCAACACTTTGAAAAATTGTTGTAGGGCTTGAAAAATCAAGTGGAACTTCTAATTGCGTTGCTCCCTCATTCACATCAGCTTCAAACGCTGTTCCATTTACAGTGTAATACACTCTTGAAAAGTTAGTTACAGCTTGTGAAAATTGTATAACAGCATTATAACTAGTTACTGTAGCATCAATCCTTTCAAAAGTTTTTTCTGTTTGTGCTGTAATTGTCTTTTTAGTTACAGCAACAATTGGATCATCATCATTTACAGCACAAGAACTGAAAAAGATAACTGAGCTTAATATGAACAAAAAGCTTATTTTATGTATATATTTCATCTTATTATCTTATTTTGATTATTGAATAGGTTACCTTATCACCTTCTGTTTTTTTACTAATTTTAAACCATGCATCTGGTGCACCATTTGCAGCAGCTACTTCTGTAGTTACTAAATCAATCATTAGGTCTTGTGATGAGCTATCTGGCAATACAATTTTTAATGTACATGGCACATTGTATGGTGTCGCTAAATTAAAATTGTCTAAACCTAAATAGAAATCTCCATCCGCCATAGCTTCCGTGATATCAACAGATTCTGGTTGAGAAAACCAGCTGTTTGCTATTACCGTAGAGGTTATGATCGGTTCACTTCTTAAATACAAATCTAAATCTTCAGTACCTGGCCATTCTAACACTAATGAAACGGTACCTTTTTGAGTTTCAATAACGGTAGGTAATGTATCATACACATTTACTACTCTACTTGTACTATCTGCAGCTCCATCAGTGGTAACAAAATGAGATACTAAAGTTTCTGTAGTATAAGCGTTTTCTAAACGCACTGTATAGGTTTCTAAAGCATCATCTTTACCATCGTCTACGAATGAAAAGGCAACATCTGCAGAAGTTTGCCCTGCACTAATAACTACTTTTTCTTGATAAGTAACTTCTGAAACCGTATTAGTCATTAAACTTGAATCACTAGATTCTACTTCTAGTTCAACAGTAATATCCTTTGGTAATGCTTTCGAAAGCGATATTTTAAAGCTTACATTACCTCCAGCCTCAAGAACATCTTGATTATTGTTAGTATCTGTAAATCCAATGAACACTTGCGTTGTTGGTGTTACTGTTCCTTCAACCAACTCTGTGGTATTACTGGTACATCCTACAAATGCTATAGATAGTACCAATGCATATATTGATAATTTAAAAATTTTCATAATAGTAAGGGTTAGCTTATTTTAAAACAAAATTTAAACGCGCAAAAACAAATCTTCCGCCAATTCCAAACTGTTGTGATCTCCTTGACCACTCAAACCTTCCTGAACTAAAGTTTCCATTTGTACTATTGGTTCTGTCAGGATACACATCAAAAATGTTATTTGCCCCCACTGTAAATGTCAATTCATCTGTAGCTTTAAATCCAACTGATAAATCTGTTACTAGCTTTCCTCCATATACTTGTTGGTTTGCCGCAACATTACTAGCCTCTGTTACTTCTCCGAAGTAAACATTTCTTAAGAATACGTTGAATTTATCTGTAAGTAATGTATTTGATAAGTTAACTTTTGTTCTAGGCACAGCTTCTTCTAAGTAAATTCTAGAAGCTTCACTAAAATAATTACCTTCTTGACCAGAATCTACTAAAACTTGCGATGAATGAATATCATCTACACGTTTTGTTTGAGAAAAAGTTGCCGATAAATCAGACTTTAAACGCATTGACTCATTCAATTCTGTTTGATGAGTTACAACAATATCCAATCCTTTAGATTCAGTATCAATTGCATTTGCAAAAAAGGCAGCTGCATTTGCATTTGTTGTAAACCCACTAGGAATATTGAAACGGTCTGTTAAAATCACTCTATCTTCGATAGCTACGAAATAAGCATCCGCTGAAACTTTAAGATTCATACTTGGTACCTTAGCGGTAAATCCAAAACTTACACTTGCCGACTCTTCCTCTTTTAATTTAGGAATTCCTAACTGCTTTGCTAAATCGCTATCGTTAGAAAAAGTTCCTACCTCAAATGGCACTCCATTAATAAATTGAGTTGCTACTGCATTGAAGTATCTCTGGTGCAATGATGGTGCTCTAAACCCAGTATTTGCACCTGCTCTTATATTCAAGTTATCACTTAACTTATAACGAGAAGCTAATTTAAAGTTAATGGTAGATCCAAAATCACTATAATTTTCAAATCTAGCTGCTCCATTAATTAAAAACTTATCAGTCAATTCAGCCTCTAAATCAGCATAAGCTGCGAAACTACTTCTATCTCTGCTTAAAGCATTGTCTGGTGTAAATCCAGGGAAAACTTGAGCTCCTCCTGGTCTTGCATTTCCAAAAAAGTCTGTTGATGCCGTTGTTAATGGTGTAATTGGTAATCCGTTAGCATCATATTGAGTATATGAAGCTTCCTCTCCTGCAATGATATCATAAAACTCTGCTCTATATTCTGCTCCTAAAGCAACATTAAGTCCGTTAAAAATATCCTCGTAGTTATTTGTAAAATCAAGGTTTGTCGTATTTTGAGTAAAGGCAAAACCTCCAGCATCAAAACGAGTTGGTGTAGCACTTAACAAAGATGCATTTGCAGTATTTGAAATTTCAAAATCAAAACTGTTTGTTCCCCAAGTATTACTAAAATCAACATCCCAATCTCCTGCTTTACTTCTAATTCCAACCGCAATAGACTTATCTATAATCTTTGAATTGATCTCTGGCAAGAACCCATTAATATACAATGGAGTATATGTTCTTGACTGGTGAGGTAATCTATAGAATCCTGCCGAATTTCCTTTTCTAGAACTAAATCCAGCGAAAGAATACAACTCAGTTGTATCATCAATTGGTAAACTTAGATTCGCAAAGAAACGTCCTCCTCTTAATCCAGACTGACCAACTCTCATGTTAAAATCACTTCTTTCTAAACCTCTTACTGCTAATTCTGAATCCGTAGTATCAAAGTTTAACAACGTTCTTAAATCATCAATAGTTCCTGCTCCATTAATTGATGCTTTCGTTGCTAAATCGAAATGAGTAACTCCTTGCGCAGCGAATTTAATATCATTTAAAGAAAGGTTTGCAATATCTAATCCAGAGTTTCTTGCAACCCATTCAACAGAATTATAAGCATTAAAGATTTGCCCTCTAAACTCACTCATTCTATTATAAGGATCTCTATAATCGAAGTCTCCGGTAAAATTAACATAACCTCCTTTATCACCTAGTTTAATACCATAGTTTGCCGAAACATTAACAGTCTCTCCATCCATTCCTCCAGTTTGCCCGTTAGAATTTGACGAGATATTTGCTCCTGAAGTAACTGAAAGGTTTAACTCATTTGTTGATTTTTTCAACACAATATTAATTACCCCTGCAATTGCATCTGAACCGTATTGTGCTGCTGCTCCATCTCTTAAAACATCAATTTTTTCAATTGCTGCCGCTGGAATTGCATTTAAATCAGTTCCTACACTTCCTCTACCAAAAGTACCATTTACATTTACTAAAGAAGAAGTATGTCTTCGCTTACCGTTTACTAAAACTAAAACTTGATCAGGTCCTAATCCTCTTAAAGATGCTGGATCTACATGATCCGTACCATCTGAAATTGTTTGTGTATTTGATGAAAACGAGGGGGCAACGTAATTTAGGATTTGATTAAGGTTTACCTGAGGAGAAGTTTTAGCTAATTCAGAAACATCGATAATGTCTACAGGAACAGGAGAATCAATTACAGTTCTACCTTTACTACGTGATCCTAATAGCACTACTTCTTCCAAGCTTTCGCTAGATTCTTCAATTTGAATAACAACAAAATTTGTTGAATTCACCGTTTTTTCAACCGTAGTAAAACCAACCGACGACACTACAAGTGTGGAGGGAAGTTTACTAACGTTAAGATTAAAAAGACCTTCATCGTCTGTTGTGACTCCATTCGAAGTTCCTTTTTCAATCACATTCACAAAAGGAATAGGTTCACCACTCTTGTCAGTGACTTTCCCTTTGACATTTTGGGCATTTATAGCAAATGCCATTAATAAAAAACCTACTAAAAGAATTTTTGGTTTTAAATTCATCGTATAAATATTTTGATTAGTTACCAGCAATATTAGTAATAATTACCTTAAATCTTTAGAAAAAATTAACTAAATATGTTAAAACGTTAAGGAAATTTCATTAACAATATTTTAATTACTCATCTTTTTGCTTTAACCTTACTTTAACAATAGTTATTTTCTTATTATTGTAGCTTTGTTTCACTAAAAAATCTAAGACATAATTCTATAACTATGGATGTGGACGTAAGAGTAATAAATGAAAAAATAGAAAGAGAAAGTGCTTTTGTTGATTTACTAACAAATGAAATGAACAAAGTAATTGTAGGTCAAAAACATATGATTGAACGATTGCTTATTGGACTTTTAGGTAATGGTCATATTTTACTTGAAGGTGTTCCTGGATTAGCAAAAACATTAGCTATAAACACTTTATCTAAAGCCGTTCAAGGAAGTTTTAGCAGAGTACAATTTACACCAGACTTATTACCTGCCGATGTTGTAGGTACTATGATATACAATGTAAAAGAAAACGACTTCTCTATAAAAAAAGGACCAATTTTTGCCAATTTCGTTTTAGCAGATGAGATTAACCGTGCCCCTGCTAAGGTGCAATCTGCGTTATTAGAGGCAATGCAAGAACGTCAAATTACAATTGGAGACGAAACCTTTAAACTAGACGAACCGTTTTTAGTAATGGCTACTCAAAATCCAGTTGAGCAAGAAGGAACTTACCCTCTACCTGAAGCTCAAGTAGACCGTTTTATGTTAAAAGTTGTAATTGATTATCCACAATTACAAGATGAACAAATTATTTTAAGACAAAATCTAAATGGAAGTTTTGGAAAAATAAATCCAGTAATTTCTGTTGATCAAATAATTAAGGCCCGCGAAGTTGCAAACGAAGTTTACATGGATGAAAAGATAGAAAAATATATCTTAGACATCATTTTTGCTACTCGTTATCCAGAACGATACAATTTAGAAAAACTTCAACCGTTAATTAGCTTTGGATCTTCTCCTCGTGGAAGTATTGCTTTAGCAAAAGCTGCTAAATGCTATGCTTTTATTAAAAGAAGAGGATATGTAATTCCTGAAGATGTAAGAGCAGTTGTTTATGATGTTTTACGTCATAGAATTGGTATTACATATGAAGCCGAAGCAGAAAACATCTCTTCAATTGATATTATTAATGATATAATTAACGAAGTTCAAGTTCCTTAAAAAACCAACAACACATAAGTATTACGATATAGCTACCCAACCGTGATGATTTATTGCTAATCAACAACTCAACTAAGAAAAAGTTTCACCCCTTAACCCCTTAAATTTAGCTATTAAAATGACATTTAAATTAACAACGTACAAAACATTAACTGGAACGAAAGAAATTTTAGAATTGCCAAGAAGAAAAAACACTGAAGCAGTAGTCTACTTAGACAATCAACCTGCATATCATGTAGATTGCTTTGATTTACAAACCGAATCTAATTTAATTATGAATAGTTTGGTTTTAGCTCAAAAAAGAAGTATTGCCGAAGTTGTAAAGGAGATTGCAGAAAAAAATGAAATAAACTTATCTGTAAAAGATGCTCCTTTATTTTCAATTAAAAAAGAGAGTAGAGTCACTGAAATGGAGTTACCTCCATTACCAGAGACTTGGTTAAACTAATAAATGGACACAAAAGAATTACTCAAAAAAGTACGAAAAATAGAGATTAAGACACGTCGTTTGTCTAATCATATTTTTGGAGGCGAATACCACTCTACTTTTAAAGGGAGAGGTATGACCTTTTCTGAGGTTCGACAATACCAATACGGCGATGACATTCGAGCAATTGACTGGAATGTCACCGCTCGTTATAATGAACCTTATGTAAAAGTTTTCGAAGAAGAGAGAGAACTTACCATGATGCTTATGGTAGATATTTCTGGATCTGAATTTTTTGGTACTACAGAGCAATTTAAAAAGGACACCGTAACTGAAATCGCAGCTACTTTAGCCTTCTCCGCAATCCAAAATAACGACAAGGTTGGATTGATTTTATTTTCAGACCAAATAGAACTCTTTATCCCCCCTAAAAAAGGAAAAAGTCATGTTTTACGTATTATTCGTGAATTGATAGAATTCAAACCCAAAAGTAGAAAAACTGATGTTTCACAAGCTTTTAAATTTTTATCGAATGTGATGAAAAAGAAAGCCATTGTTTTTATGCTTTCTGATTTTATGGATAGCGAATATGAACGCACTTTAAAACTCATAGGGAATAAACACGATGTAACAGGAATTAGAGTGTATGACAAGCATGATGAGGAAATACCTAATCTAGGTATGGTACCAATGCTTGATGCTGAAACTGGAAATGTTCATTATATCAATACAAGCTCTTCTTCTGTAAGGAAACAATATAAAATTAACTCTCTAAAAGTTAGCGATTATTTTAAAAGCGCTTTTAAAAGAAGTGGCGCAGGAACAATCAATATTCGTGTTGATGAAAGTTACGTAAAAAAACTTTTGGGATATTTTAAACAAAAAGGATAATAGTAGGAAATGAAAAAATACTTACTGTACATATGTTTATTTTTAAGTGCTGTTGTTTTTGCTCAAGAATCATTGGTAAAAGCAGAAGTAGATACTACGAATATTAGAATAGGAGAACAATTTGAGTATAAAATTTCGGTAAACGAAACTCAAAACGTAATTATTCCTAAATTAGAAAAACTAACAGGTTTAGAAGTTGTAGACACCTTAAAAATTGATACTATAAACAACAAACTCATTCGAAAATATATTTTGACTGGGTTTGATAGCGGTGCTTTTTATATTCCTCGACAACAAATATTCATAAAAAATCAAGCGTATTTAACAGATAGTTTATTAATCAATGTTGCCACAGTACCTATTGATACAACAAAAATTAAAAAATTTCCTATTAAAGGAATCAAAGGAGAACCATACCGCCTAGATGATTTTAAACATTATTTATGGTGGGCATTGGCCATTCTTATTCTAATAGCTGTATTAGTCTATTACTTCTTCTTCCGTAAGAAAAAAGAAGAAGTACAACAAGAAATCGTACCTGCTTTACCTCCATATGAAGAGGCTTTAGAAAAGCTAAAGAACTTAGATGAAAAGTTACTTTGGCAGAATAATAAAACCAAGCAATACTACTCAGAGTTAACTGATATTGTTAGAGGATATATAGAACGAGAGCTGAAAATACCAGCATTAGAAAACACCACTGATGAACTAATTGGTACTCTTACAGATTTTAAAGAGATTGATACTATTGATGTAGATAAAGAGATTATTAAAAAATTAAAGGAACTATTGCAAGAAGCAGATTTAGTAAAATTTGCGAAGTCAAAACCTTTATCACACGAAATTGAACAAGATAGAAAAGACGCAGAAAGTGTCATTAACAATATTAAAACTAAACCCATAGAAGTAGAAGAAGATGAAGTGGAATAATTTTGAATTTCATAATCCGGAGTTTTTATGGTTATTAATATTAATTCCGTTATTGGCCTTTTGGAATTTCTATACCAGAAAAAAGGACAGTGCTAAACTAAGAATATCAAGTACGCAAGCCTTTGAACTGACTAAAAGCGTTTTACCTAAATTAAAACCTTTCTTATACGTATTAAGACTCCTTGCGTTAAGTGCCCTTATCGTTGCGTTAGCTAGACCTAGAAACGTTGCTGTTAGTAAAAAGACAAAAACAAACCGAGGAATAGATATTGTAATGGCTATAGATGTTTCGGCTAGTATGCTAGCAAAAGATCTAAAACCTAATAGATTAGAAGCTTTAAAAAGAGTAGCTACCGATTTTGTAAATCGTCGTCCAAATGACCGTATTGGAATTGTAGTTTATGCTGGTGAAAGTTTTACCCAAACTCCTATTACAAGTGACAAGTCCATTGTAAAAAGAACCATTTCTGAGATAAAATGGGGGCAACTAGAAGGAGGTACTGCTATAGGAATGGGATTAGGATCTGCGGTAAATAGGCTGAAAGAAAGTAAAGCAAAAAGTAAAGTTATTATTTTACTTACAGATGGAGTAAATAACGCTGGTTTTGTTGATCCAAAAACAGCCACAGAGCTTGCAAAAGGAAATGATATTAAAGTATATACTATTGGAATCGGAACCAATGGTATGGCTCCTTTCCCTTGGGCTAGAGACCCTAGAACTGGAAAACTTTCTTTTAAAAATCAGCAAGTAGAAATAGATGAGGACTTATTAAAACACATTGCCAAAGAAACAGATGGAAAATACTTTAGAGCAACAGACAACTCTAAATTAAAAGCTATTTATGACGAGATAGACAAGTTAGAAAAAACCAAAATAGAAGAGTTTAAATACTATAACTATACAGAAAAATATAGACTTTTAGTGTTTTTAGCTGGAATCTTTTTATTGTTAGAATTTTTATTAAAAAATACTGTATTTAAGAGTTTTATTTAATTATGTATAAGATTGAAGAACCAATATATTTTTCTTTATTTACTATTATTCCAATATTAATAGTTGTTTTCTTATTGGTTATATGGTGGAAAAAAAGAACTCAAAAGAAGTTCGCTAGTTTAGAGTTATTAAATAAAATAGCTCCAAATACTTCTACCTTTAAATCTGTTTTAAAGTTTGTTTTTTTCATTGTTGGGCTATCTTTTTTAATTGTTTCCTTAGCAAACCCTAAAATGGGAACCAAATTGAAAACTGTAAAGCGAGAAGGTGTTGATGTAGTTTTTGCCTTAGACGTTTCTAAAAGTATGCTTGCAGAAGATATTGCTCCAAATAGATTAGAGAAATCAAAGCAAATTATTTCAAAAATAATTGACAAACTTGGAAGCGATCGTGTTGGAGTAATTATATATGCAGGAAACTCATACCCACTATTACCAATTACCACAGATCATGCGGCAGCAAAAATGTTTTTGCAAAACGCTAATCCAGATATGGTATCAAGTCAAGGTACAGCCATTAACGAAGCTTTAGAGTTGGCAAAGACCTACTATAATAATGATGAGCAAACAAATCGATTTTTAATTATTATTTCAGACGGAGAAGATCATCAAGAAGAAACCAAGCAAATTGCTCAAAACATCGCTAATGAAGGTGTAAAAGTATACACTGTAGGAGTTGGAACAGAAAAAGGTGGGCCAATTCCATTGAAATTAAATGGCGCGCTTATTGGTTATAAAAAAGACAACAAAGGAGAAACTGTTATAACACAACGTAAACCAGATGTTTTACAGGATATAGCCGAAGCTTCTAATGGAATTTATATCGATGGAAATAAAACAGAAAAACCTGTAAAGACCATTGAAGATATTATAGCGAATGCTCAAAAGAGTGAATTCGAAACAAAACAATTTTCTGATTACAAAGACCAATTTCAGTGGTTTTTAGGTATCGGATTGTTATTTCTAATTATAGATATGTTTTTCTTTGAAAGAAAAACCAAATGGTTGAAAAAGGTTGATTTGTTTAACGAGGAATCTAAAAAGTAAATGAAGATGAAGAAATTACAAGGGATACTCTTTATAGTTATTTTATTTACGGGAGTTTTTAATGTTACTGCACAACGCGACACATTAAAACTTCAACGTGAAGCGCGTGCACTTTTAAGAGCAGGAAATAAACTATATAACAAACAAAAGTTTGGAGACGCAGCTATAGCCTATCGTAAAGCTTTAGACAAAGACAGTAAATACGAAAAAGCCAATTATAATTACGGAAACGCACTTTATCAAGATAAAAACTATAAAGAAGCTGTTGGGCAATACGAATTAACTACAAAGACCTCAAAAGACAAATACGAAAAGGCTCAAGCATTTCATAATATTGGAAATGCAATGATGGAACAAAAACAATATCAACAAGCGGTAGATGCGTATAAAAACTCATTACGTAACAACCCTAATGATGATGAAACTCGATACAACCTTGCTGTTGCTCAAAAGAACTTAAAAAAAGAGCAACAAAACCAAAAAGACAACAAAGACAAAAACAAGGACAAGAAAAATAAAGATCAGCAAAACAAGCAGGATCAACAAAATCAAAAGGACAAAAACAAAGACCAACAAGACAAGAAAAAAGAAGGCGACGATAAAGAAAAAAAGGATCAAAATAAAGATCAAAAAAATGATGATCAAAAAGATAAACAAGATCCTAAAAAGAATGACAAAAAAGATAAAAATCAGCAGCCTAAACCTCAACAAGGTAAATTAACACCTGAGCAAATGAAACAGTTGCTAGAAAGTTTAAACAACGAAGAGAAAAAGACTCAGAAGAAAATGAATGTTAAAAAATCAAAAGGAAGAAAAGTAAAGCAAGAAAAAGACTGGTAATTTTTAATTTTTTAAAATCTTAGTATTTTTACGCGACTTAAAAATAACATGAAGTTAAAGTTTTACATATCATTCATTATAGCATTAATAAGCTTTAGTATTAATGCACAAGACGCTGTATTCAAAGCAACCGTTAGTAAAAATAAACTAGGGGTAAACCAACGTTTACGCGTAGAGTTTTCTATCAATAAACAAGGAGCAGATAATTTTAAAACACCAAAATTTAAAAACTTTAAAGTTGTTGGTGGCCCAAGTCAATCGATCAGTGAATCATGGGTAAACGGAAAAGCAAGCTTTTCTCAAAAGTATACCTATATTCTTCAACCTAAAAGAAAAGGAGAGTTTAACTTACCTTCAGCAAGTATTGAACTTGATGGAAAAGTTATTCAATCAAACACTGTTAAAATCATTGTTCTAGATGCAGTTGAGTTACCTAAAGACCCTAATGATCCTAATTATGTAGCTCAGCAAAACATACATTTAGTTGCTGAAATTTCTAATGGTGGTCCATATGTTGGCGAAGGAATTTATGTTGAGTATAGATTATACGTTAGTGAAAATGTAAATGTGTACGATTATGCAGTAACAGAAGCACCTCAATACAACGGATTTTGGAACCAGGATATCAAAATTAACGGTATGCAGGTGAAAATGGGTAAATACAACGGAGAACGTTATCGTTATGTTACCCTGCAAAAAGCCTTATTGATTCCTACTAAAGACGGGAAATTGACCATAGATCCTATGAAAATGGATATTATAGTAGGTGTTCCTGTTGGACGTACTGATTTTTTTGGAAATCCGATCACAAAACAACTGCGTAAAGAGTTCGCTTCTGCAAGGAAAACGATTAGAGCGAAATCTCTTCCTTTAGCAAACAAACCAGAAGATTTTAACGGAGCTGTAGGACAATTTTCATTTGATGTATCACTTAGTAAAACGGCATTAAAAGCAAATGAATCTTCTCAAATAACTGTAAGCGTAAAAGGAGAAGGGAATTTAAAGCTATTTGAACTTCCTCAAATTGAAACACCAAAAGAACTCGAAGTATATCAACCTGAAAGAAAAGAAAAGGTTAAAGTAACTTCTAAAGGTCTAAGAGGAAGTGTTACCGACAATTATACGGTTGTTCCAGAATATAAAGGAAAATACAAAATACCTAAGGTTAGTTTTTCTTACTTCAATCCGAAAGAAAAAGTATACCAAACAATTACTACAGAAGATTTATACGTGGATGTTTTACAAGGAAAAGAACTTGTTACAAATTCAGATGATAATGCTGTAGTAAAAAGAGATGTAAAAGTAACCGGAAATAATTTTAGATATATTCAAAACGCTACTAGTTTTGAGTCTAACAAGAAGTCAGACTTTTTCAAATCTGGATTATTCTATGCATTATTGTTACTACCTTTAATTTCAATTCCAATTGGTATTTTCATCAACAAAAAGAGAGAAGAAAGAGCCGGAGATGTAGTTGGTAATAAATTACGTAAAGCAGATAGGTTAGCTAAAAAGTATTTATCTCAAGCGCAAAAACAATTAGGAAATAAAGAAGCTTTTTATGAAGCTTTAGAACGTGCTTTACATAACTATTTAAAGGCTAAACTGGGGGTTGAAACTTCAGATATTAGTCGAGAAAAAATAACACAACTATTACAAGATAAAAAAGTGACTCAAACAGATATAGACAACTTTATTTCTGTTTTAAATGATTGTGATTTTGCGCGTTACACTCCTATTGACAATGTGCAAATGCACCAAGAATACGAAAAGGCAAAACAAGTAATTACGCAATTAGACAAGCAATTATGATGAAGAAAACACTTGTAATATTACTATTGTTTATAGCGAATTTCGCTAATGCTCAAAATGCAAATGTTTTGTTTGCAGATGCAAATATGTTGTATAAAGAAGGTAAGTATACAGAAGCTATTGAAAAGTATAATCAAATTATAGCAGAAGGAAATGTTTCTTCAGAATTGTATTACAACCTTGGTAATTGTTATTATAAACTAAACAAAGTTGCTCCAACTATTTATAATTATGAAAAAGCACTTCAATTAAACCCTCTTAATGAAGATGCTCAAAATAATTTGATTTTTGCTAAAAGACTAACCTTAGATAGAATTGAAGCACTACCTAAAAGCATATTTCAGAAAATTAATGAGAATTTTCTTCAAAAGTTTACATATAATTCTTGGGCTATTTTTAGTATTTTATTTTCTGTATTAGCATCAGTATTATTCTTGCTTTTTTATTTTTCATATTCACCTAATCAAAAAAGACTTTACTTCACTACTAGTATCATCTCTTTTATCCTATTAGCTATTACCTTAGTAATAACCTTTAACCAATACGATCAAGAGAAAAATAATATTCAAGCCATTGTTTTTCCAGAACAAATTGAAATTAAAAACGCACCTACGAAAAATTCGGATGATGTTTTTACTTTACACGAAGGAACCAAGGTGAAAGTATTAGATACAGTTGACAATTGGAAAAAAATCAAACTTGCTGACGGAAAAATAGGCTGGACACTTGCTGCCAATCTAAAGGAATTCTAAAATTTTTAAGCTTCTTTAACAAAAAACAACGGTTCAACTGCTTATATTTGTGTTTTTTGATCAAAAAATGCTTAAGAGCTTATTTACATATTCACTAACTTTATTACTGTTATTTAGTATAACGGTGCCTACAATTGTGAGCTTAAGCGATTATGATATTTGCGAAACTTCTTTACTTCTTGACATAGAAGAAGATACTGATTCAAATGAAAAATCGGAAGAAGTTAAAGAATTAAAAATCTTAAATACTGAAGTTGCACACATTAATGTGTCTTCTACAAATAATAAAGCAACGATTACTACGTATAATTCAGAATTATACCAAACAATCTATCATAGCTTAGAATCTCCACCTCCGGAGCTTTCTTAATAACCTCATTCAACTTTTCCCTTATATAAATAAGTATTCGAAATACTTATTAAGGATCAACAAATATTTATTAAAATTAAGTTTATCAGCTAATTGAACAAGTTAGCTTAAGAAAATTATTGTGTATGTTTAAAACAATCAAAAACGACTTACCAGCTAGTATAGTTGTGTTTTTTGTTGCATTACCGTTATGTTTAGGTATTGCACTAGCCAGTGGAGCCCCTTTATTCTCAGGTTTAATTGCCGGAATCGTAGGAGGTATCGTAGTAGGAAGTATTAGTGGATCTAAAATTGGAGTAAGTGGTCCTGCAGCCGGATTAGCTGCGATCGTATTAACTTCAATTGCAACTTTAGGCGGTTTCGAAAACTTTTTAGTAGCCGTTGTATTAGGAGGAGTTATTCAATTAATTTTAGGTGTATTAAAAGCCGGAGTTATTGGATATTATTTTCCTTCATCTGTAATCAAAGGAATGTTAACAGGTATTGGTATTATTATTATCATGAAACAAATTCCTTTTTTCTTTGGATATGATAAATCTGCCGACTTTTCATTAGATGCTATTAGCGTAGGATCTACATTAGTAGGGGTTTTAGGTTTAGGTATCTTAATCTTATGGCAACAAGTACTTTCTAAGAAAGGAAAGATTTTCCAATTAATTCAAGGACCATTAGTAGCTGTTGTAATGGGAATCATCTACTATATTGTTACTCAGGGTAACGAGCAATTAGGTATTAACTCTTCTCAATTGGTAAGTGTTCCTGTACCAGATGGAATAGATTCGTTTTTAGGTCAATTTACATTCCCTAACTTTGGAGCAATTGGTAACAAAGATGTATGGATTGTTGCTTTTACTATTGCCATTGTAGCTAGTTTAGAAACTTTATTATGTGTAGAAGCTACAGATAAATTAGACCCAGACAAAAATGTAACACCAACCAATAGAGAATTATTAGCACAAGGTGTTGGTAATATTGTTTCTGGTTTAATCGGAGGTTTACCAGTTACTCAAGTAATTGTACGTAGTTCTGCTAACATCCAATCTGGAGGTAAAAGTAAAATGTCGGCTATTGTACATGGTTTCTTCTTGTTGATTTCAATCATCTTAATACCAACATTATTAAACAAGATTCCTTTATCGGCTTTAGCAGCAGTATTATTAATCGTTGGATATAAATTAGCAAAGCCTGCTACGTTTATAAACATGTTCAAATTAGGAAGAAAGCAATTTATTCCTTTTATGGCTACTGTAGTACCAATGGTTGTAACTGGAGATTTATTATTAGGTATTGGATTAGGATTAGCAGTTGGAATTGTAGTAATCTTATTTAAGAGCTACCAAAATTCTCACTTCTTACATATCGAAGATAAGAGTAACGGACAACACAAAATTAAAATGACTTTAGCTGAAGAAGTTACCTTCTTTAACAAAGGAGCCATTTTAAAAGAATTAGATAATCTTGAAGAAAATTCATATTTAGAATTAGACGTAAGAAAAACAAGATTCTTAGATCATGATATTATTGAAATTTTAGAAGACTTTGCTCATAAAGCAAGAGAAAGAAATATCAATATTAAACTTAATTCAGAAAGAGGAGTTGTAGAAAACCCGGATAGCTTTATTGAGTTCTTCAAATTACGTCCAAAAGCAGCATAAAATTAAAAGAGAGTGTCGTATATCTAGTACCAACACTCTCTTTCCTTACGTGCTATTATACAATGAACAAAAACAAAAAGATTAAAGCAATCAAAAAAAATTAGTATTTTTAAGTACTAATCATCTTTACATATGAAAAAACTATTTTCTAACGTTCGTGGAGACATATTTGGTGGTGTAACTGCCGGAATTGTGGCTCTGCCTCTTGCTTTAGCTTTTGGTGTATCATCTGGTTTAGGTCCTAGTGCTGGTTTATATGGTGCTATTTTAATTGCATTCTTCGCAGCACTCTTTGGAGGTACCGATACCCAAATTTCTGGTCCTACTGCTCCTATGACTGCAGTGAGTATGGTAGTTATTGCTACTATTATTGCAGCCAATGATGGAGATATTAATAAGGCAATGCCTATTATATTAACTGTTTTCTTATTAGCAGGTTTAATGCAAATAGGTTTAGGTGCAATTGGCTTAGGTAAATACATTCGATATATTCCTTACCCTGTAGTTTCTGGGTTTATGACAGCTATTGGTGTAATTATTTTGGTAACACAAATACTTCCTTCTGTTGGATATTATGCCAAGGAAGATGCTTCATATGTAGAGCAATTTAAACCTTTAGCTGAGGAAATCATATTAGAAAACATTCTAAAAGAAGAAGCTGATGAAGGTATTTTAGTTCTTGAAGATTTCAAAGAAACAATTAAAAGAGCCGAAAGAATTACCCAAGAAAACATCTTAAACGAAAGTAAAACACTTGCAGGAAAAGAAGCTTCTGGGGTAATGGGAACTTTTAATGTACTTCCTAGAGCTTTAAAAAATATTAGCTGGTTAGAATTAGCCTTAGCACTCGGAACTATATTTATTATTTATGGTTTCAAACGAATAACAACTGCTATACCAAGCACCCTAGTTGCTTTAGTTGTAATGACTGGTATTGCTGTAGCTTTTGGCTTAGATTATAGACCAATTGAAGAAATCCCACAAGGGTTTCCAGCGCCAAATCTAGAAATATTCACAGGATTTCAACTCTCCAATGTTACTCCGTATTTCTTTACAGCACTAACCTTAGCGCTATTAGGAGCCATTGATTCCTTGTTAACATCTGTTGTTGCAGATAATATGACCAAAACCAAACACAAACCTAATAAGGAATTAGTTGGTCAAGGTATTGGAAATACTATAGCAGCAGTTTTTGGAGGAATTCCTGGCGCAGGAGCAACTATTAGAACGGTAGTAAATATTAACTCAGGAGGTAAAACCAAATTATCGGGTATGATAGCAGGTGTTATGCTATTAATTATCCTTTTAGGTTTAGGACCTGTAGCTTCTAAAATCCCAGCCGCAGTTTTAGCTGGAATTTTAATCACTGTTGGTATTGGAGTAATGGATTATAAAGGATTAAAAGCAATTCCTTCTTTACCTAGAGATATTGAATTAGGACCAATAAAATTAAGCTCAGAAGTATTAATTATGCTAGTGGTATTGGTATTATCTACTTTCTGGAACTTAGTATATGCTGTAGGAATTGGTTTAATCATTGCTTCGTTAATGTTTATGAAGAAAATTGGTGATTTAACCGCAGAACGTTCTGAAGTATTAACTTTTGAAGAAGCTTGGGACGACGAGGTTGATTTCCCAATAGAGTTAAAAGAAGAAGTTTTTATCAAGCATATTAAAGGACCTTTATTCTTTGGATATACAAGTGATTTCCAAGCAATGGCCAAACAGATTCCTAAAACTGCAACTACCGTAATTATGCGTTTAGATCTTATGCAGTATATGGATCAATCCGGTCTCTATGCAATGGAAGATATGATTCAAGATTTAAAATCTAATGGAACTCATGTTCAAGTATTATTTGTTGGCTTACTAAGACAACCAAGGTATATGATGGAACGTATTGGTTTAATTCCAGATTTCATTCCAGAAGAACATATTTTTAGCACATTTAAAGAATGCCAATCTTGGGCAAAAGAAAATATAAAAGACATTTATTAAAAAAATTAACTTAAAAACAATTATGAGAAATACAGCAATTACAAAAGAAGTTCAATCAGGTTTCACAGCAGATTCTGTATTACAAGATTTATTAGACGGTAACAAGCGTTATGTTGACAACAACTTAACTTCTTCAAATGTTTCAGATTTAGTTCAACAAACAACTGGAGGACAATTTCCTAAAGCAGTTATCTTATCATGTATCGATTCACGTGTACCAGTAGAAATGGTTTTTGACCAAACTATTGGAGATGTTTTTGTTGCTCGTGTAGCAGGTAACTTCGAAAATGTAGATATTTTAGGAAGTATGGAATACTCTTGTGCAGTTGCAGGAAGTAAATTAGTATTTGTAATGGGACACGAAAGCTGTGGAGCTGTAAAAGCTGCTTGTGATGGTGTTGAATTAGGAAATATTACTGCAATGTTAGACAACATTGTTCCTGCTGCAAAAGCTGCTTCTGAAGAAGTAGATGGAGAAGCGAATTCATCTAACAAAGCATTTGTTGACAAAACTATCGAAAACAATGTAAAAATGACGATCGAAAGAATCCGTGAGAGAAGTAAAATCTTGCAAGAAATGGAAGACAACGGTGAAATTAAGATTGTTGGAGGAGTATATTCTTTAACAACTGGTAAAGTAACTATGTTATAAGATTAGCATTTTATATATACACAAAAAAACCGAAGCTCTTCGCTTCGGTTTTTTTTATATCATTATGTTAATTAGCTCTATTCTGCTCATCATTGTTCCCAAACCCTCTGTCTTTTACTTTTATCTTTTTATTTCCGAAACTATAAGAAAGAGAAAAACGAATATGCCTGCTGTTATAATTTTGACTATACACATTTCTTACTCCATTAATCTCTGAAACTAAATTGTTTAAACTTGCCGTGTTAAAAACATCATTAAACAAAACAGATGCTTGTATTTTCTTATTAAAAAAACTCTTTTTTACACCTACATTTAATCCATACATAGTTCCTAACGTATAAATATTCGCAGATGATTTTGGTTGATAAAAGAAATCTACTTGTAAACTTGTATCATTAGAAACCGTAAAAGTGTTATTTGTAGAAAAATTAAATTGAATTCCATTTTTTACAGGAACGTCAAACTCATCGAAAACTGTAGAAGAATTTCCTGAAATATGAACATAATTCTGACTTTTCCACCAAGAAAAAGGTTTTACATTATACAACTCTGAAAGTTGCCAATAGATTCCTTTATAATAATTCCTTCTTATTACCGCTTGAATATTATTCTCTGGTTCTGCTGAAAACAATGTTCCAAAACCATTATCTATACTATGAAAATATAAGGTAGTTATCAATTTCCCTTTATAATTATGAATCAAATTAAAACGATCTACAAAAGAAGGTTGGATAAATGGATTTCCTTCTGAATAAACATTACTATTCAAGTAATTCCTAAATGGGTTTAAATCTCTAAAAACAGGACGATTTATTCCTCTTCCATAATTAAAACTAAACGTGTTACTTTCATTTTTCTTATAACTAACATATAACGATGGAAACAACTTCACATAACTATTTTCATTGATTTGATTCAACGTTTTTGAAACCCCTCTGGTTTCTGTATTTTCTAAACGCAATCCTCCTTGAAAACTCCATTTTTCATTTATTTTTTTTGAAGCACTTATATAAAAAGCTTGTACATTTTCTTCATACTCAAACTCATTAGATAAATTAGTATCTAGAATAGGTGCTCCAGTAATTGTATTGAAGTTTTCTAACCTATTTTTAGTAGTCACAAAACTAAACTTAGCTCCATATGATACATCTATCTTTTTAAATGGGTGATGCATATCTAGCTTTACATTATAATTCTTTATTTGTTGATTACTGTAGTTTCTCACAGATTGATTAATATTTAGCAATTCGTTTTGCGGAGAAAATGCATTTACTAAAGCATCTGCATCTAAAGTGTTTTCATAATCAAAATAATCAAAGTCAAGTGATAATTTTCTTCCCAAAGTATCTAATTTCAAAAGGACATATGAATTCAATACATGACTAAAAACTCGTGTCTTTCGAGGTTCAGTTTTCACCAATACACTGTCTAATTGATTTGCTAAATTGTAAAATTCTGTTCTTCCTGGGGCATCTGCACTTGGCGTATTAAAATTACCCAGATACTGACCCCCTATTGCTACATTCTTAGACAATTCATAATTTAAAGACAATCTAGCAGCATTATTTTTGCGTTTTTCTTTAGTCTCAATATCAACTTTCCATGTAGTTGTAGGAAAATAAGCAAAACTCTTTTCTGCATTTGGCAAAGCTCCTCTAATAGTACTAACAGAAGCATTTAGCTGTAATTTATTCTTACTAAATGAAAAGTTGTTTCGTAACGTTAAGAACCCGTACTTATTTGCATTATACGTCAGTGAGGTAGTATTCTTCCAAGAATTTTTCCTACCCTTTTTATAAACAATATTTATAATTCCTCCATTACCAACTGCATCGTATTGCGCCGGTGGATTTGTAATAATTTCAACAGATTTAATATCTTCAGCTGCAATTGAATTTAAAAAGTTTATCAGATCTTCACCAGAGAGCTGCATCATTCTTCCATCTATCATAACTCTAGTTGCCTCTCCTCCTACCATACTAATAGCATTATTTTGTACCGAAACTCCAGGAGCAACTTTAAGCACATCTACCGCATCTCCTCCACTAACAGATACACTATTCGCAACATTAAAAACTAAACGGTCATTTTTTTGTTCAATTAGTTTTTTCTCAGAATTAATAACAACCTCATTTAAAACATTTTCTTCTTCCTTAATTTCTAATACTCCAAGGTTTTGGGACTCTTTAATAGACAACTCTTTCTCTAAATTCTCATAGCCAATAAAACTAATTAATAAACGATAATCTCCTTGGTTACTTGTTAAACTAAAATCTCCTTCATCATTCGATGTAGTACCTGTAACAATTTTTCCTTCTACCGTTGTAAGAATAACATTAGCAAAAGGTATTGCTCCATTTTTATCTTTAATCTTTCCGGAAATTGTTACCTGTGCAGACAATATTGCTGTATATAGTATTGCCATTATTACCAAGATATTTTGCGTTCTCATAAATAAAATTTTAATTCGAGAACAAAAGTGCTATATCAATGGAAACTATGCGACTGATTACATAAAGTCGAACTCTTTTTTACAAAAAAAATGCGTTTGAGTATCTACAGCAAACGTTCGACTTTGTTATAACCCACTGACTACAAAGGGTTTTTACGAAATTGTGTTGGAGTGAGTCCTGTTTGTTTTTTAAACTCTGTATTAAAAGAAGATTTAGAATTAAAGCCTACATCATACAAAACTTCTAATACTGTTAGCTTTTGATTTGATGGATTTTTAAGTATTGTTTTGGCCTTTTCTATTCGATATCCATTTACAAAATCAAAAAAATGTTGTTTCAAATGATGATTGATTAATACCGATAAATCTCTGTAGGGAATATTCATTTGGTTTGCCAAATTATGAATTGTAAGCGAAGAGTTTAAAAAAGGTTCTTCTTTATCCATATACTTCTTTAAAGTACTTATCTGTTCAGAAATTTCATCTTCTCCTTCCTCTTCATCATTCTCAAGCATATTTTGCACCAATTGATGTTTGGTATCTATGCCTCTAAACAATTCTGGTTGCAACATACTTTTTAATACAATCCAACATAAAAACCCAAGTAATAAAAGTGTTGTAATAATTCGCATCATATCTAAAATAGCATCATCACTATCAAACAATTTGTAAACACTTTTTATGCTAGAAAATAGTAGTAACACTAAACTTATAACCGCTAATTGAAATAACCATTTATAGTTATAATTTTTTGTAGATGAATAACTTTCCAACAGCAGTTTTCTGTATCTTCTTAACTCAATAAATATCAATACCAAATAAAACAAGGCCACCAAAATTCCATAAACTAATGATGCTTTAACTTCTGGATAAGAATAATAGTTTTCATAAAACTGAATCTGCTGATCATGCGAAGCCAAATAAAAGTTAGGAAAATACATAAACAGTTCAATAGCAAAAGGAACAAAATGCAAAAGATGCTTGGGCTTCAACTTAAAATCAGAATAAATACAAGACAGCACATACAAGTATAAAAGTGGACTAGCAAAAAAAGCTATTTGATCTCTAAGTCTATCTAAAACAATTGGTATCTCTATATAATTTGCATAAAAAAATACACTGATATGAATTGCAAAAATTATAAAGTAAAGAGCCATTAATCTATTACCAACCTTATTCTTTGTTTTTACAGATAACAAAAAAACTGACAATAGTATTGCAATGGAAATTAGAATTAAGGTAATAAAACCACGAATTGACGCACTATCCATTATTCAGTATCGACATTAGTTGTAGTGTTCTCTTCTTCAACTTCATTATCATCTTTTATGATAGACGGAAATATTGTTGGAGCAATCTTTTTTACGGGTTTGTATAAAATAGACTCACTTAAACTTTCCTGAGATACAAATGGAATGGTATCGTTCATCTTTCCGAAGAAAATAAAAATAACACTTAAAATTAAACCAATTTTTAGCGCTCCAAATACACCTCCCAATATTTTATTCAAAATTCCAAGTGAGGCAAAATCTGCAATTTTTGTCAAAATTTTCCCCAATAAAGCTATGACTACAATAATAACAACAAAGGTCCCGGCAAATGCTGCAAGGGAAATATATCTTTCATCCCAATCTACACTGTCCTTCAACCAATCTCCAATAAAATAAGAAAAGTGAATAGCCCCATACACTCCAGCTATTAGGGCTACCAGGGAAGCAACTTCTACAAACAGCCCCTTCATTAATCCACGTACAAAACCAAAAAGTAATAATGCTGCAATAATTATATCAAATGTATTCATAGTCATTTATATATTTCAATGTAAATATACGTAACTCATTTGTATCTTTGCTTTTCAAAAAATTAAATGAGTACTTCAAATAACTTAAAAGAAAGATGGGATGTTGTGAATCAGAAATTATCACAACAATTTGCCGAAGGAGATGAACTAACCATAGATGCTATCATCTATTTAATTGGTGTTCAAGAATTAGGACAAGGACAACGAAAGTTTAAAAAAGACGAAAAAGTGAACTTAATGCATATTGCAATTTGTAAACTTCTAGAACCATATGGCTATTATGAGTTTGACTTTTTTGACGACGATGGTTGGCCTCACTATAAAACCTTAACGGAATTACCTAGTCTAAAACCAGGAGAACAAACGGTACTTATGAAAGAAGCTATTATTAACTATTTTGATGATATCAATTTCTTTGATTAAGTAACACTAAGTTTACGAATCATTTTTGATAATAATTTAGGATAGAAACGTTTGGCATAAACCCCTAATTTTTCTTTAGCTCCAGCAATATAAACCTCTTCTCGTTTTTGCTTAATAGCTTTAATCATCAGTTTTGCAAAACGATCGGGATGTATTCCATTTGCCGTTGCCGAATCCATTGAGTTTTGCGGACTCCCATCACCAGTTAGTGCATTCTTTGAAACATTTGTAGTTACAAAACCAGGACACACCAAAGTAACACTTATATTGTCTTTATAGTGTTCGGCACGTAAACTATCAAAAAAACCATGCAATGCATGTTTTGTTGCTGCATAAGAAGATCGTAATGGAGTTCCTATTTTCCCCACAATACTCGTGGTTACTACAAACTGCCCGGACTGATTCTTTATAAAATGAGGTAGTAAAGCTTTCGTTAAAGCAACGGTTCCTAAATAGTTTACATCCATCAAACGTTTATCAACTTTAATGTTTGTATCCTTCACTAAAGAACGTTGACTAATTCCTCCATTGTTTACTAGAATATCAATACTTCCAAAAAATGAAAGCGCCTTTTCTACTCTTAACTCAAGAGTTGCATAGTCTTCTAAATCTAAAGGCAACACCCTTATGTTTTCTTGATTTTTACATTCTTGAACTACTTCTTCTAACGTTTCTTTTCTTCGAGAAGACAATATAATATTCACATCGAGTTTAGAAAACTCTATTGCAAGTGACCTTCCTATACCAGAAGATGCACCTGTAATCCAAACCACTTTATTTTTAAAGCTCATTTTCAACTGTTAACAATTTACGATGAGACTAAAATAATGAAGAAAAAATAAAATCGGCATACTTCTTGGATAGTAGTAGGTAAATAACTAGTTTTAAACCTTTAAAATAACCCTTTTATATCATGATGATGAGAAAATTACTTGCTTTATTAATATTTGCAACATCAGTAGCGAATGCTCAATATACCATAAAAGGTACGATGACTCCACCTGAAAAAAGTGACTTTGTTATGTTACATAAATTAGAGGGAGTAAAACCTAAATTTATTGGACATACTACGATCAAGTACGATACAGTTAAAGTAGGAGGAGAACAACAAGCTTTAGGTAGATTTACCATTCAATTACCAGCTAATGCAAAACCTGGAGCGTACAGAGCAACCTATAGAAACCAAGGTTCTGGATTTATTGACTTCTTATATAACAAAGAGAATATTGAGTTTATATTTAACCCTAAATTCCCAGATCAATCGGTTGTATTTACTTCTTCTCGAGAAAATAAATTATATAATGATTACTTACAAGCTTATGCTAAAACACAAAATAAGTTAGACTCTTATTTACTTAATTATATAAAAACTCCAAGTAAAGAAATTAAAAAATCTTACAAGAAAACTTTAAAAGAATTAAAAGAATTACAGGAGATTTACGAAACAAAATCTGAAGGAATGCTTACCCATCATTTTATCAAAGCTTCTCAAAGATATAATCCATCAAGCCTTTTTGAAAGTGTTGATGAATTTTCGAACTTTACTATTGAAAACTTCTTTAAGTATGTAGACTTTAGCAGTCCACAATTATATAATTCTTCTTTTATTATTGATAAAGTAAACGATTATATTTTCTACTTAAACACTTCTGAAGATCCAGAGGCTCAAAAAGATATTTATAAAGAATCTATCAATACCGTTTTATCTAAAGTTTCAAAAGGTAAATTAAGAAAAGATCTAGTTCAATTTTTAATCACTTCTTTTACTGATAAAAGAGATGGTGAAATGGTAGATTGGTTATTTGCTGAGCATTATAATGATTTACCGTCTGAAGATCAAGACGAAGAATTTAAAAGTGAAAAACTTCAAATTTTAAATGCTACTGTAGGTAGAACTGCTCCAGATTTCTCATGGAAAAAAGGAGAAACAGAACACAAATTATCTTCTTTAAATGATGGTGATAAATACTTATTAGTATTCTGGAGTACTAGCTGTCCTCACTGTGTAAAAGATGTACCAGAATTACACAATTTTATGCAAAGTCATAAAAATGTTTCTGTGATTTCTTTTGGTATTGAAAACGAAAGTGATAAAGATGCGTGGGTTTCTTTTACAACAAACAAACTTCCTAATTGGCACAATGCAATTGGAACACACCCAGAGCACAAATGGAGTAATGAAACTGTTCAAAAATATAACTTATTAGGTACACCTTCTTATTTCGTATTAGATCAAAACAAGAAGATCATTGCAATGCCTGATCAATTTGAAGACGTTAAAAAATATTTCGAAAGTCACTAAGATTAATGACTTTTAAAGAAAAGAAAACCCAACTAAAATTAGTTGGGTTTTCTTTTCTTTAAAATTTAAAAATGCAAAAATGCATCTTCTATATGCTCTAGATTTTCCTTGTTATTCTTTATAACTATAGCTATAATATCAAAGCGAACTTCAACATCTAAATTCTTTTCAATTACATAATGATCTATTGCTGAAACTAGTAGTTTTATTTTCTTTGGACTTACGAAATCTTGTGGATCACCAAACTCAATAGATGATCTTGTTTTCACTTCTATAGCTATTAACAAATCATCTTTTTTAGCTATGATATCTACCTCTGCTTTTTGAAATCGGTAATTTCTCTCTATAATCTGAAACCCTTTTTCTAATAGATAATCAACAGCAATTTTTTCTCCTTTTTTTCCTAGCTCATTATGTTCTGCCACTATTTAAATATTACGTTAGACGTATTTTCACCAATCTGTAACTCCACTTCCCTTCCCATAATTAATGCTCTATTATCTGGTTCATGACCTGCAGGAAAGTTAAATAAAACAGGAATCTCATTCGGAACAACATCTAAAATCAATTGCTCTATTGAGCTTCCCCAAGGAGTTGTATTTTTCTTTATTTTAGTCATATCTCCAACTAAAACTCCATTTACTCCATTAAAATACCCAGCTCTTTTTAAACTCTGCAACATTCTATCAATCGAGTATTTATATTCTCCTATTTCCTCAATAAACAAAATCTTTCCTTTGGTAGACATTTGACTATCTGAACCTAACATTGATGCTAAAATTGCAATATTACCTCCAACTAACTCTCCACTAACATCTCCTTCTCTATTATACTTCGATGATTGAATTTCATACCTTAAACTTTCTCCAAACAAGGCTTTTCTAAAGGTTGTAATAGTTTCTTCTATATCTTCAACTTTATCCTGCATACTCGTACCCATCATAGCGTGTAATGTTTCTATTCCTAAATTATGAATATGGTTATGAAACGCAGTGATATCCGAATATCCAATGATCCATTTCGGATTTTCTAAAAACTTTGTAAAGTCTAATCTATCTAAAATTCTAACAGAACCATATCCTCCTCTAGCAGACCAAATTGCTTTAATATTCGGATTGTCCAATGCCTTTTGAAAATCTTCGCATCGTTGCTCATCGGTTCCTGCAAAATGATGCTCCTGATTAAACATATGCTTTCCATACACCACTTTTAATCCCCAACTTTCAGCCAAATCCTTTGCTCTATCAATTACATGCTTCCTGTTTTTTAATATTCCTGCAGGAGCTACAATAGCAATCGTATCACCCTTTTGTAAATATGTCGGTGTTTTTAATTTCATTTTGTCTTGTGAATTAACTGATGAAAATATCAGAAAAAAAAGTATAAAAATTGTTCTCTTCATTTAGCTTGTTTTAGAAAGTAATAAAACTCGTTGTGCATATTGCCCTTCTTTATTACACCAGTGATACTTTTCTATGATTTCTTTTGGAGCTACTACATTGTTACTACCAAATCCAAATTGCTGATAAAACTGTTCCAAGTTTTCAAAAGGTAAGCACCATATTGTTTTGTTTGAAAATGGGTTTTGCTTACACAAATAACTTACAATAGCATTGGCTACTCCAATTTTTCTAAACTCTTTAAAAACATAGATTCCTCCTAGTTCAACATTTTCATCATCTATTTGAACTAATCTTCCTAGTCCTGCTTTTGTCTTATTTACTTCAGCGATTACTATAAATTCATTCTCAAAATGAGACGGTTTAAAATCTACTTTTTTGTACATTGTGTTTATCCAATCAAGTTGATCTTTTCTTGCAATTTTTATTGCTATTTCATTCATAAAAATACTGCAGAATTTAAGATGTAGTAAATTTACAAAATCAAAGTGTGTTTTGTACTTTTGTATCCTTAAAAATAAATCTTAATGAGTACACCGAAAAGATATACAATTACCGCTGCATTACCATATACAAATGGTCCTATTCATATTGGTCATTTAGCAGGGGTATATGTTCCTGGAGATATTTACGCGCGTTATTTACGTCAAAAAGGTAAAGATGTAGCCTACATCTGTGGTTCAGATGAGCACGGAGTAGCTATTCCAATGCGTGCTAAAAAAGAAGGTGTTACTCCTCAAGACATTATTGATAAATACCACGGAATCATTAAAAAATCTTTTGAAGATTTTGGTATTTCTTTTGACAATTATTCACGTACCTCAGCTGAAATTCATCATAAAACAGCTTCAGATTTCTTTACAAAGTTATACAACGATGGAGAATTTATTGAAGAAGTTACAGAACAATTATACGATGCAGAAGCAGATCAGTATTTAGCTGATCGTTTTGTAATTGGTACTTGTCCTAAATGTGGGAATGAAGAAAGTTATGGAGACCAATGTGAAAAATGTGGAACCAGTCATAATGCAACAGATTTAATTAATCCTAAGTCGGCAATTACTGGTAATGTACCTACATTAAAAGAAACAAAACACTGGTTTTTACCCTTAGATAAACATGAGGCTTTTTTACGTGAATGGATTTTAGAGAGTCATAAAAACGATTGGAAACCTAATGTACTAGGACAATGTAAATCATGGATTGATGACGGTTTAAGACCTCGTGCAGTAACCCGTGATTTAGACTGGGGAATTCCAGTTCCAGTTGAAGGAGCAGACGGTAAAGTGTTATATGTATGGTTTGACGCTCCTATCGGATATATTTCTGCTACGAAAGAATGGGCGGCTAGAGAAGGAAAAAACTGGGAAGACTACTGGAAGAAAGACGACACAAAATTAGTGCACTTTATTGGTAAAGATAACATTGTATTTCACTGTTTAATTTTCCCATCAATGTTGAAAGCACATGGTGATTATATCTTACCAGAAAATGTACCTGCTAATGAGTTTTTAAATTTAGAAGGAAACAAATTATCTACTTCTAAAAACTGGGCTGTTTGGTTACATGAATATTTAGAAGAGTTCCCTAATCAGCAAGATGTATTGCGTTATACTTTAACAGCTAATGCACCTGAAAGTAAAGACAATGATTTTACTTGGAAAGATTTTCAAGCAAAAAACAACAATGAGTTAGTAGCTATTTTTGGTAACTTTATTAACCGAGTAGTAGTATTAACTAACAAATATTATAATGGTGTCGTACCTACCGCAGGTGATTTAACCGAAGCTGATGAAGATGCTTTACACCAATTACAACAATTTCCAGATGTGATTGGAAAATCTGTTGAACGTTATAGATTTAGAGAAGCTTCTCAAGAGTTAATGAATTTAGCTCGTTTAGGTAATAAATACTTAGCAGATGAAGAGCCTTGGAAAGTTATTAAGGAAGATGAAGAGCGCGTAAAAACTATTATGAATATAGCGCTACAAATTGCAACTGGATTAGCAGTATTATCTGAGCCTTTCTTACCATTTACTTCTTCGAAGTTAAAATCAATTTTAAACATTGATAACACATTAACTTGGAATGATATTTCTGAGAAAGAGGTGTTACTTTCTGCGGCACATCAAATTAATAAAGGTGAATTGTTATTCTCTAAGATTGAAGATAAAACCATTGATGGTCAATTAGAAAAATTAGAAGCAACAAAAAAGGCAAACGAAGCAGCAAATAAAGTTGTAGAGCCACAAAAAGAAACAATAGAGTTTGATGACTTTACTAAAATGGACATGCGTGTAGGAACCATTTTAGAAGCTGAAAAAGTAGCGAAAGCAAAGAAGTTATTAAAGCTAAAAGTAGATGTGGGTATTGATGTACGCACAATTGTTTCTGGTATTGCTGAAAGCTTTAAACCAGAAGATATTGTTGGTCAACAAGTAACTGTATTATGTAATTTAGCTCCAAGAAAAATTAGAGGTGTAGAAAGTCAAGGTATGATTTTAATGACGGATACTCCAGATGGAAAATTAGCTTTTGTACAACCTTCTGAAAAAGTAAAAAACGGAGAGTTTATCGCTTAGAATTCAAAAACAAATTTCTATATATTTGCAAAGCCTCACTTTTTCGTGAGGCTTTTTTTAAATTAAAAAAATAAAAACATGAAAAAGAATTCCCTACTAGTTCTTCTATTAGGATTAGTATTTAACACCCTATGTGGTCAAGTAAAAATTGCTAGTTTTAAAAATCATTTAAAACAAAACTCAACAAACATAAAAGATGTCATTCCTATTATTAATAGTGAAAATGATGAGTTAGCTATATTTATAGCTGATGCTAAAAATGTATATGGTTATAAATTAGATGACCAGTTTAACGTAAGAGGAGAAGTTTCCTCTTTAACAAAAGAAAGAAAATATAAGGTATTGTTAGGAAGCAGTATTCAAAACAATACATACAAATTATACCTAACGAATAAAGATGAAAATAAGTTTGCTTTTATAACCTTTTCTTTTGATTCTAAGGAAACATCTATTCATGAGTTCATTTTACCATCAGGTCAAACATTTATTCAGACAATTTCTTATAAAAATAAATTTTACATCTTATCTGCAAACAAGTTAACAGGAAGTGTTTTTTTAAATTATTTTAATGATGAAAACATACTACAGTATCAATCAATTGATACTAGTGAATTTTCTTTTCTAAATAAAAGTGGTAGAAAAATTTCAATTACCGAATTGCTATTGCCTTTTAATAGCACCCCGATAAAAAAGTTTGAAAAAGACACTCCTAACTCTATAGAAACTGCTTCAGAAAGCACCAAAATGTACATGCGTGATAATAGTGTTGTGCTTACTTTTGATAACAACAATAATGTAACACAAGTATTAACCATAAACCTAGATACTTTTGAAGCTACAAATAAGAACTTTGAAAAGCCGCTATCTCAAATAAAATCGGGAAGAAAAAAAACAAACTCTTTTATTTATGATGATAAAATTGTGATTGTTGGAGCAACAAAAAATATCTTTTCCATGCATATTCTCGATTATGAAACAGGAACTTTTATAAAAGAATATGCCGCAAGTAAAGATGAAGATATCCCATTTAAAAATTCTGCAATCGTCCAAAAAGGAGGTTATTATAATAACTATAGAAAACTAGATAAAACAAAAAAATTCTTAAGAAAAATCACTTCTAATAAAATTGGAGTTTCGGTTATTAAAAATAAAGGTGATTATCATTTTTCTATTGGAGGTTATGTTGAGCAAAGAGCAGCAGGACCGATGATGATGGGTGGTTTTGGAGGAATGCCAATAGCTAGTTTTGGTAATGTATCTTTTTTCTTTAATCCTACTATGTTAGCTTATGACTCTTTTTCAAATACTAAATCTACACAAATTGAGTGTTTGTTTGATGAAAACTTTGATCACATTAAAGATGCTACTCCTAATGATAATGTCTTTGATAAAATGAAAAACATTTCAAAAAGAGGAAAAACTGGAGTAACTGTATTCAAATATAAAGATCATTTTGTTCGAGGGTCATATAACCCAGAAACAAAAATCTACTATCTAAGAAAATTTAAAAAATAAAAGTCGATAACATTAAATATTAAGAAAGCCTCACAAAAAGTGAGGCTTTTCTTTTTACCCCAATTCAATAAAGACTTAACTATTGTTTTGTTTTACGAGAACAAGTACCGTAAATAGCTTTAACAACAATCTACAGATTACAACTTAGATTTTTAGGCATAATTCTTGATGTGTTTTTAAACTCAAATTGCTCAAAAAAAACACATGAAAATCAACCACTTAACTACGAAAAAAGTGCTACATGAAATTTTTAAACCTATTGTATTATTTTGCTTTCTGCTTCTCACCTCCTCCTCTATTGCTCAACAAAAGAAAACAAACTCTGTAGTCGATAGTTTTAAAAATTACACTTCTAACTATAAAGAAACTGCATACGCGCAACTCAATAAATCTACTTATATAAAAGGAGAAACATTAGGTTTTTCTAGTTATATAATTAATAAAGCAACAAAAACACCCTCATTTCTAACTAAAAATCTGTATTGCGTTATTACAGATAACAACAACAGAATTATTAAAAGTAAGTTGCTTAAAGTTGAGAACGGAATTGCGTACAACTCTTTTGACATTGACAGCTTATTTACTTCTGGAGTATACACTTTTAAAGCATACACCAATTGGATGAAAAACTTTGACGAACCCAATGCATTTATTGAATCTTTTAAAGTTATAGATCCTACAAAAAATTCCACACAACAAAGAGAACAACTTTCCAATACTATAGATGCTCAATTCTTACCAGAAGGAGGACATCTTATATACAACGTAAAAACGAATGTTGGGGTTACAATAAAGGACAACAGAGGTTATGGTCTTTCTAATATAGAAGGAAAAGTTTTCAACCATAAAGACAGCTTAATTACTGCATTTAAAACCAATTTTTTGGGAATAGGTAATTTCTTGCTACTTCCAAAAACAAAAGAGTATTACACTGTTAAATTCAACTACCTAGATAAAGAATATAACTCCCCTCTTACAAACGTTAAAGACAAAGGAATTTCTATCAATCTAAACCAATCAAACACAAAGATTATTGTTGAATTAAACACGAATGAAGAGACTTTAAAAGAAATAAAAAATGAACCTTTTAAGTTAGTTATTCATAACGGAGATTCTATAAAAGAAGGGGCTGTGAAGTTTGAAAGCACAAACTTTGTAAAAGTCATTGATCAAAAAAAACTACTATCTGGAATCAATATCTTTACGCTTTTTGATAAAAATAATAACCCTATCCTAGAGCGTCTTCTCTTCAATTATAATGGTATTCACACCATTAGTCTGAAAAAATCAAAAGCAGCAAAAAAAGGAGATTCTTTATTGGTAACGATTCCTTTTGCCAATGCTACCAATTTTCAGAAAGAAGATATCCACCTCAGTTTATCTGTATTACCAAAAGGAACAAAATCATATCAAAAAAATCACAATATAATTTCACATACCTATCTACAGCCTTATGTTAAAGGATATATTGAAAATGGAGGGTATTACTTTACCGATGTTGACAGAGAAAAAAAACATCATTTAGACAATTTATTAATAACGCAAGGGTGGAGTAGCTACGATTGGAATGCTATTTTCCAAAGCGATACTCCAAATAAATATATTTTTGAAAATGGAATCATCATCAAAGTCAATAAAAACAGCGATTTCGATTCTGACTTCTTTATTCATCCTTTGAAAAATGGCAACCCGAGTATTATAAGACTTGAAGAAGATGAAAATTATCTTGTAAAAGAAGGTTTATATCCATTGGGCGAAGAACCTTTAAACTTGAGCTCTTTAGATAGAACTGGAAAACTTGTAAAACCAAATTTATACCTTCAATTTCATCCTAGAAAAGCACCCGATTTTAATGAATTCCCAAATTTAATACTATCTCCAAAATCGTTATTCTATTCGTACGAATCTAAAGTAAAACCATTTACTAAACTAGAATTAAATCAACAACAGGAGTTAGATGAAGTTACTATTAAAGGGAATTTAAGAAAGAAAAAATTTCAAGAAATTAAAAGAGATGGCTTTTCAAAAGTATATGGAACTAAAAAGTCTGTAAACGATTCTTTTTTATCATTAGCACAATACATAAATGCCTACGTAACGAGCTTCGGTGCAAGAGAAGAATTAGGAAGATTTAGTATAAGTGGGCCATTTAAAGAACCTCCTCTTGTTTACTTAGATGATATTCCTCTAGCACGAAATGATTTACTTTTCAATTTTAGTATGAATCAAGTCGATTACATAGTTACCAATCCTAGAGGCTATGGAGAAGGTTTAAGAGGTAGTTACGGCTCTATAAAGATCTACACTAAAACAGTTTCAGACTTTGCAATAACAATTGAAAACAACAGAGAATTTAAGTTTCCCTTGTCGTTTTCCAAGAATAAGAAATTTTATGTACCTAAGTATCATACTTATGATAGCTCTTTTTACCAAGAATATGGTGTTATTGATTGGATTCCAAATGCCACATTAGATGCTCATGGAAATATAAGCTTTACAATACATAATCCTGCAAATACAAACATTACTATTTTTATTGAAGGGATAACTCAAAATGGTAAGTATATAGCTGCTACTAAAGTTCTTAACTTTAACAAAACCCCTTAATTATAAATTGTATATTTCAATAAATCAAAACTTTAACCTAAATTTAGGCATAGTTTTTGATATATTTTTAAACTAATTGCTAATAAAAAAAACACATGAAAACTAGCTATTTATTAAACAAGAAAACGCTCAATGAAACAGTTAAATTATTTTTATTTACAAACCTCATTCTAGCAACTGTGCTGTCTTTCGCACAACAAAAGAAAACCAATTCAATAATTGAAAATTTTCAAAACTATGCGTCCAATTACAAAGAAACCACTTATGCGCAACTTAACAAGTCTACCTATATAAAGGGAGAAACTTTAGGTTTTTGTGGATATGTAATTGACAAAGCAAAAAAAACACCGTCGCTTTTAACTAAAAACTTGTATTGTGTAATTACCGATGCAAACAATAAAATTATTAAAAGCAAACTACTTAAAGTAGATAAAGGAATTGCCTATAACTCTTTCAAAATAGACAGTCTTTTTACTACCGGTACTTATACTTTTAAAGCATATACCAACTGGATGAAAAACTTCGATGAGCCTAATGCTTTTATGGAATCTTTTACTGTTATCGATTCTGAAAAAGACACGCACGTAAAGAAAGAAGTAGCCTCTAATTTAATTGATGCTCAATTTTTACCAGAAGGAGGTCATTTTGTTCATAATGTAAAAACAAAAGTAGGAGTCGCTGTAAAAGGTGCTAACGGATATGGTATCCCTTATGCAAAGGGGAAAGTTTACGACACAAACAAAAACTTAATTACCACCTTTAAAACCAATTTTTTAGGAATAGGAAACTTTTCGTTGACACCAAAAGCAAAACAAAACTACATTGTTGAAATCAATCATTTAGATACAGACAACCACTTTGCTATTAGCGGAGTTAAAAGTAAAGGTATTTCTCCTCGTTTAATTCAATCAAATGCTAAAGTTGTTATTGAATTAAACACCAATAAAGAGACCTTAAAAAAGATCAAAAACAAACCATTTAAATTAGTAATACACAATGGTG
Source organism: uncultured Tenacibaculum sp. (assembly GCF_947498805.1). Lineage (GTDB taxonomy): Bacteria > Bacteroidota > Bacteroidia > Flavobacteriales > Flavobacteriaceae > Polaribacter. The sequence goes on from NZ_CANMLT010000003.1 coordinate 156,028, forward strand.
ATATTATAAAAGAAGGACTTGTTGAATTTAGTGAAACAAGTTTTGCTAAAACCATTGATAAGAAGAATTTACTTCCTGGAGTTAATATCTTCACACTTTTTGATAAAGATAACAACCCAATATTAGAACGTCTTTTCTTTAATTATAAAGATGTAAAAACGGTTGGTTTGGAAAAATCAAGGGTTTCTAAAATGGGCGATTCATTACTAATTAATATTCCTTTTGAAAAAGCAGTAAATATGCCTCACTTGAGTGTATCTGTGTTACCTAAAGGAACAAAATCTTATCAAAAAAATCATAATATCGTTTCATATACATATCTACAGCCATATGTTAAGGGGTATATTGAAAATGGAGGGTATTACTTTACCAACGTTAACAGAGAAAAAAAGCATGATTTAGATAACTTACTAATTACGCAAGGATGGAGTAGTTATGATTGGACATCTATTTTTAAAGATGACAAGTCGAACCCTTATACTTTTGAAAATGGAATTACGGTAAAGGTAAATAAGAACAATGAACCCAACTCTACTTTTTTCCTTTCTTCAATGAAGCATAGTAACCCTAGTATTATTAAAGTACAAGACAATAAAAATTATTTTGCAGAAGATGGTCTATATCCACATGGAAAAGAACCTTTAAGGTTGAGTGCTTTAGATGAAAAAGGAAAATTGGTTAAACCTAATTTATATGTTCAATTTTACCCGCAAAGAGTACCTGAATTCAATCAAAGTTCAACGACTACTTTAGCACCAAAACCATTGTTTTATTCTTCAGAATCAAAAGTAAAACCTTTTACTAGTTTCGATTTAAACGAAGAACAAGAATTAGATGAAATTACCATCAAATCTATTTTAAAGAAAAAAAGGTTTGATAAACTTACGAGAGACAATATGATGTCTCGTGTATATAACGTTGACAGGTCTGGAGGAAACCAATTTTTAACCTTAGGGCAATACATAAACATCTATGTACCTGGGTTTACTGTTAGAGAAGAATTGGGAACCTTTGTTGTAACCAATCGTCGAGCAGTAGGTTTAAGCGGAGCTGCCTTAAATCCAAATAGTGTAGTAGCTCAAGACCCATCATTAGCAGGTCCACTTATTATTGTAGATGACATTCCAATGTTAAGCACTCATTTATTATATAATTTTCAAATGAATCTTATTGACTACATTGTAGTTAGCCCAAGTGGAATGGGATACGGTTTAAGAGGAGCAAATGGAGTCTTAAAGATTTATACGAAAACAGGAGTAGATAATGTTGAAGAGGTTAAAAACACCAGAAAGTTTAAATTTCCTTTATCATTTGCAAAGAATAAAAAATTCTATGCTCCAAAGTATCAGAATTATCACAACACCTTTTACAAAGAATACGGAGTTATTGACTGGATTCCTAATTGTAAATTCGATAACAATGGAAACTTAAGTTTTAAAATAAGTAATCCTGCCAATACAAATCTTACACTTTTTATAGAAGGAGTAACTCAAAATGGAGAATATATAACTACTACTAAAGTTTTAAACATTAATGAGAATCTATAAGAGTCTCTAAAATTTAAACAATAAATAACCTCGTTTTTTACGGGGTTATTTTTTGCAATAAAACTTTCTTTTAACAGCATAATTTCATCTGCTTTTAGATTATTTTATTTCTTATTTTTGCTAGACTCCACTAAGAATTAAAAATAAACCTTTGATAAAATACATTACCCATCGTTTAAACATTTCAGAAAAATCAATTCAAAATACCATTGAATTATTAAATGAAGATTGTACGGTTCCTTTTATTGCCCGTTATCGTAAAGAAAAAACAGGAAATTTAGATGAAGTAGAAATTGGTCAAATTGTACAATTAAAAGAGCAATTTGAAGCACTTGAAAAAAGAAAAGTTGCTGTTTTAAAAGCGATCGAAGAGCAAGATCTTTTAACCAAAGAATTAAAGGAGAAAATAGAAAAAGTAGAAGATCTTACTACACTAGAAGACATATATCTTCCTTATAAGAAGAAACGTAAAACCAAAGCGGAAACCGCTCGTAAAAATGGATTAGAGCCTTTGGCTAAAATGATTATGAGTCAACGTGTAAATGATTTAGACTACACTGCTTCTAAATACACAAATAACGAAGTTGAGTCTGAAGAAAAAGCTTTGGAAGGTGCACGACATATTATTGCTGAATGGATTAATGAACGAACCGACATTAGAAATAATATTCGTTATCAATTAGAACGTTTTGCAACCATAGCTACCAAAGTGGTTAAAACAAAAAAAGATGATGAAGGGGCTCAAAAATTCAAAGATTATTTTGATTGGGAAGAGAACTTAAGTCGCATTCCATCACATCGCTTATTAGCAATTTTACGTGCCGAAAAAGAAGGATTTATTCGTGTAAAAATTGAAATCGATAACGAACGTGCCTTGCAAAAAATGGAAGATCGAATTATTCGTTCTCATAATGAATGTGCAGATCAAATTGAATTGGCTATTGCTGATGCTTATAAACGTTTGTTATTACCTTCTTTAAGTACAGAAGCTCTTAATATTGCTAAAGAAAAAGCAGATGAAAATGCTATAAAAGTATTTGCAAAAAACTTACAGCAATTATTATTAGGAGCTCCATTAGGTGAAAAACGAATTCTAGCTATTGACCCTGGATTTAGAACAGGATGTAAAGTAGTATGTTTAAATGAGCAAGGATATTTATTACACAACGAAACAATCTTTCCACACGCACCTCAACATCAATCTACAGAAGCTATAAAGAAAATTAGTTCTTTAGCAGATGCTTATAAAGTTGAAGCTATTGCTATCGGAAATGGAACTGCTTCAAGAGAAACCGAACAATTAATCAAACGAATTCATTTTAAAAATGCAGTAGAAGTTTTTGTGGTGAGTGAAGCAGGTGCTTCTATTTATTCTGCCTCTAAAATTGCACGTGATGAATTTCCTAATTACGATGTAACCGTTCGTGGAGCGGTATCTATCGGACGTAGATTAGCAGATCCTTTAGCAGAATTGGTAAAAATAGATGCAAAATCTATTGGAGTTGGGCAATACCAACACGATGTAGAGCAATCTAGCTTAAAGAAATCGTTAGATACTGTTGTAGCACACTGTGTAAACAAAGTAGGGGTTAACATCAATACCGCTAGTGCTTCTTTGTTGAGTTATGTGTCTGGTATTGGGCCAAAACTAGCAGAGAATATTGTAAACTATAGAAATGAAAATGGTGCATTTACCAATAGAACCGCTATTAAAAAAGTACCTCGATTAGGAGGAAAAGCTTTTGAACAATCAGCTGGTTTCTTACGTATAAAAAACGGAGATAATATATTAGATGACTCTGCCGTACACCCAGAACGTTATAGTTTGGTGAAACAGATTGCCAAAGATTTAAATACTAAAGTTGATGGATTAATCGGAAAATCAGCTGTTTTAAATCAAATCAAATTACAGCAATATGTAACCGATTCTTATGGTTTACCAACTTTACAAGACATTATTAAGGAATTAGAAAAACCAGGATTAGATCCTAGAGAAAAAGCAAAAGCTTTTAGCTTTAATGAGCATATAAAAACTATTGATGATGTAAAAACAGGAATGATACTTCCTGGAATTGTAAACAACATTACCAATTTTGGTTGTTTTGTAGATATAGGAATCAAAGAAAGTGGACTAGTACATGTATCTAATCTAGCAGATACTTTTGTAAAAGATGTAAATGAGCATGTAAGCTTACATCAGCATGTACAAGTAAAAGTTTTAGAAGTAGATATTTCTAGAAAACGAATTCAATTAAGTATGAATTTTTAACATAAAAGAGCTCCAATTGGAGCTCTTATTTATTTACTGCAAAGATTTCTTTCAATTGTTTAATTACATTTCCGTTTCCAGACACAGTAATTTCTCCAATCTTATCAGCAATCTTTTCTACGTATTCCATTTCCTTTAACTTGAACAACATTTCGTTGTCTTCCATTAATTTGGCGGTATTTAGCAAGCTTCTTGTAGAAGCAGTTTCTTCTCTTCTGGTAATAATATTTGCTTGTGCTTTTTTCTGAGCTACCAGTACCTGATTCATAATTTCTTTCATTTCTCCAGGTAAAATAACATCTCTAATTCCACAACCTTTAATTACTACACCGAGCTTTTCAGCGCCTGCTTTTGTTTCTTCAAAAACAGCTTTAGAAACATCTTCTTTGTTTGCTAGTAACTCATCTAGTGAATACTGCCCTACATACTTTCTTAGTGCCAATTGCATGCTTACATACAACTGCTTTTCATAATCTTTGTTTGCTAATAGAGCTTTTTCAACATCAGTTACTTTATACTGCGTGTAAAAGTTTACTCTTACATTTGCCTTATCTTTTGTAAGCAATTCCTGACCTGCAATTTCTAATTGCAATTGTCTGGTATCGACTTTGGCAATTTTAATCGTTGTTTGATTTCTCCAGAATCTGTAGGTACCACCTGTTAAGGTTTTAGTATACACATCATCTACTAAAAGCACTGCCTTTTCATAGGCGGCAACTTCAAAAACTCTTACATACTTATTTACTTCATAAGCAGCAAATAGAGATGTATCAATATTCTCAGTAATATAAATTTTGCTCGTATCAATTCTTTGAAAAGTTCTATTGATTAGTCCTTTCCAAAAAACATGTCTACCTGCATTTAAAACGCTTTTAAAGTTCTTGTTTTCGTACATAAAAACCAACTCGTTATCTTGTACCTCAACAACTTCCAGCATTGCAGCCAATTTTTCATCTTTTAAGAGTACTTCTAAAGGAATTGATGAATAAAAATCTTTGGTAACATCATATTCTAATGCATTTTCATTAAACCTCAACCAATACACACCTGAAGTAATTACCCTTTTGTAATCACCTTTTTTAAGTACCAGTCCAACCTTTCCTTGGTTAATTCTTACTCTTTTCATTTTTCTTTTCGTTTTAATTTTAGTTTTCTATTTCATTCTTTACTCCTTATGGAGAAATTTGTTTGTTTTTCTTTAAAAGTTTTGAATGTGAATGCTTACGCAGATACGGAAATAATAAGATGATATAGCTTCAGTATCATTATTTAGTAAATGGATTACATCACATAATGACATAACTGACTTACTAAAACCAGATACATGGTGTATACAATGGTTATTATTTCAAAGTACGTTTGTAAGTGTTCATTTAAAAACTCATTACACATTCAATACTTTTGGTCATCAGTTTTACAAGATGATGAGCTTAATGGTGACTTCCTCAAGTCAAGAGACCGGATTCGAACCGGCACGCCTTTCGGCTTACCATAATTACCAGATTAACAGTCTAGCGCGTTTGACCACTCCGCCATATCCTTTCGGATAGTGGGATTCGAACCCACGAATTAAAAATCTATTGTTCTAACCAACTGAACTACATAATCGTTCGATTATGACGGGATTCGAACCCGTGACCTATAGAGTGAGATTGTTTTTTGGTAAACAATCAAAAACCTTCAAGACTAGTTGCACATACTTATCTAATACAATACTGTAAGAAAGTACACAATGGTGCTATACAGAAACACGCAACAAGACTTGCTTGATATTTTTATGAATGTCATAGAAGAACAGATTATTTCGTTCCTCGTAATGACCTTAATATGTTTATGAACTTAGTTCCTCTTATCAGATTCGAACTGACACTCCTTAATCATTTAAGGCAGATTGGCTCTAAATGCGCTTCCCTACTTTTAATCCTGTTAATTTCGGTGCTTCTGCAAAATCTATTCATTAATAAGCGTGTTATTAACGACATCATCCAATCACTCCATGGTTGCGAAAATCTTTTACCACAGCTCTTCCTTTTAAGCTAAAGAGGATTTTTGTAATGGCCTCATTATACGCCTTGTTACAATGAGGCTTTTCTTAGCAATTCTCCCACTATTCGGATTTCTTTTTCAATTACACTACAAATATTTAACTGTAATACGCAACCTTTTTGCGTAGTGTAATTTTATTTTAAAAATTTACGACTAAACTACTCTATCGGCACAAGATGAACTTGCAAATGCAAAAGGTTTCGCTTTAAATTCAAACCCCATTCCTAAGATGTAGCCCATAGCATCTTTTAATGCTACACTCGATTGAAACTTTGGATCTGTATTAATATCTGCATGAACCTCTAGCGCAACATTATGCTTGTCTAACATATCGCAAATTGCATAGGCAATATTTACAGACATTGTTACCTCTTTAAGCATTCGTTCTTTGATAGATATTTGTTTGGTTCCCTTTGTATTTCTAACAAACATAAATCCTCCTTTACCTTCTCTCAATACAACAATTGCTGTTGCATATTCAATATGCGATTTATAAGCTTGAGAATCTGACCCAACACAAACCTTTAAACGATACCCATCTTTCTTTTCCTTTACAATAGCTTTTTCAAGCACATTTAGAATAGATTCATCAAATACTTTTCCACTAAAATTTCTCCATTTTTGATCCACAATTTCTTCTTTTTCTATTTTATTTCTACTTTTTAGGGTGACTTCGGGGATCGAACCCTGTTCTTTTCAACCACAACGAAATGTTTTACCAAATAAACTAAAGCCACCATTTTCAATTATTCAGAAATCACTGATCATTCTTCATTAATTACTGATTATTGTTTTGTACAGGAAGAGAGATTCGAACTCTCAAAATTCTGATTCTAAATCAGACACGTATACCGTTCCGTCATTCCTGCTATTTGTTGAGGCATTGGGATTCGAACCCAAGACTCCCGTGTTAAAAGCACGGTACTCTACCAGCTGAGTTATACCTCAATTTTGGTGACTTTAGGGGTTACTTTTTCTTTTTACAACTATGAACTATTCGTATGCCCCTTAGTCACCTTGAACACACACCTTTCTAGGTTTTGTCTGGGAAGCAGGACTCGAACCTACAACCTCCTGCATCCAAAGCAGGTAAACAACCAATCGTTATCTTCCCAGTAAAAGCGGTTCATACGAGAATCGAACTCGTATCTCCCGAGAGACAGTCGGGAAGGATAGCCATTACCCCAATGAACCATTTTGTACTCCACCTTGGATTCGAACCAAGACTGAACTGGGCTTAAACCCAAACTTCGTTTCTGCCTTCATAAAAACAGTGTTTTTAATTCACCAATCTTTTCCATTTGGGCTAGTGGAGCATTTTTGTGGAAGTGGTAGGATTCGAACCTACACGCTTAAAAAAGACCAGAGTTACAATCTGGCGAGCCAACCAATTGCTCAACACTTCCTTACTATGTCATTACGAATGAAGTGAAGTAATCTCTTTTAGGAGATTCCTTCAGTCGTTCCTCCTTCGGAATGACGATATATTTCTTTATTTCAAAGATCCTCGAGACAAGAATGAGAGTGATGCGCCTTCTCATCTAGCCACAAAGTGGATTTCCGCAATTCTCAAACAAGTTTGAATTGCTTCAATCATTGAGACAAGGATGAGATTACTGCGTGTTCTCATCTAGTCACAAAGTGGATTTCCGCAATTCTCAAACAAGTTTGAATTGCTTCAATCATTGAGACAAGGATGAGATTCGAACTCATAAAAAGCGGAGTTGCAGTCCGCTGCCTTAACCTTTCAGCCACCTTGTCTTTTTTGCGGAGAGTAAAGGAATCGAACCCACACGAGTCGTTAACTCCGAACAGTTTTCAAAACTGTGGCCACCACCAAATTGGCTTGTCCTTCCTGGTTTTATCGCATAAAAAAAAAGCATCTCGTATAAGGAGATGCTTTAATGCTTTTTAAATGATGAAATACTTAACTTATATTTCCATCATCTATCTCCTTTTTATAAATGAACCCAGCTTCTCCTCCACATAATAGTAGATCATTTTTCGGCGAGCGAAATTGATTATGATAGGTTATACTATGTTGTAAATACTGTTTCATTTTATATTGTTTATACGATTCTTTTTAATTCGTTTTGACGTTGCAAATATGAATGCTATTTTTTAATTACACAAGGAAAATTTTAATTTATTTTATTGATTATCAGGTAGTTATACTCGTTTTAAAGCAATAGATTTCCTGTTCGTATTTAAACGAATTTAGTTCCTATTTACAAATGTCTGTCTCTCAATTGTTTTCAGTTTTAGCTCTTTATTTTAAATCTTATTAGTCTAACATTTTTCCTTTTAATTTTTTTCATAAAAAAAGCGTCCAATTTACATTGGACGCTTGTATTTGTATCTCTTTTTATTAATTTCTATCGATTGTTATTCTTGAAATTAGTATACATAGCATCCGTCTCGCCAATATCTGGGCAAGTTCCATACGAACAAAGTTCTAATTGTTTATTGATATGTATAAATTTTAATTTCATTTGTGAGTACAATAGTAATCAATTTTTAAATACGTTCAGCTTCCTTTTTATTTTTTAAACTCCAATGCAAAACCTTTGCTATATTTTTTGCATCATCTACACCTCTATGGTGTGTTCCTTCTAAAGGTATATTTAGTATAGCTAAAGCTCCTTTCATTCCTACTTTTCTAGACATTCCTTTTACTTCTCTAAACAACTCTTTTACATTTATATGTTCTTGCGATAAAGGGTACTCAATGTTTCTGATCTTACATTGGTTTTTAATCATTTTCAAATCATACAAACCGTAACTTGCCCAAACATATTCTTTTGAATTGTATGTTTTTCGTAATTGATCACAGGCTTCTTTAAATGAAACACCTTCTTTATCTAGTAAGTCTTGTGTTATTGTAGTAAGGTCTGTACAAAATGAACTTACTTCAGATCGTTCTGGCTTTACTAAAATTCCTTTATTCTTTTCTATTTCTCCAGATTCAGTATCTAAAACACAAATACCAAATTCTATAATTTCACTTACTTGTCCTGGTGGAGTTTTTCCATCCCAGCAAGTAGCTTCTATATCTATTACAATTATTTTATTCTTATTCATTATTTCTATTCAAAAAGTTTAATAAAACTATCTTTTTCTAGTAGATCTAAAGAAAAATCGTGATTTGCTTCTTCTTTATTCTTTACTATTCTTGCTCCTAACAGTTCAACAATCATTTTAAATGACAACGGGTTACTCCATTGCTGATACAATGCTTTTGTTGCTAAAGTTGATACTTCTGAATTTCCTGAAACTCTTGTATGCCCGGCTCCAAAGTTTAACAATACAAAAGATTGTTTCGCCTCACTTTTTATTGAAATTCCAAAGACCTTCTGTTCTATGCTTTCAGGTAAAAACATTCCCAAAATAGTTTGATGTTGTACCGAGTTACATTTTATTTCGGCAAATAACTTATTAGGATTCATCATAAAATCTTTACTAATATGATCTCCTTGACCGATTACAATTTTATATTCACAATCTACTTTTCCTGAATACACATTATTATTTACCAATGTAGGAGCCTTTAAACCATTTGCTGCATATAAATATTCAACAGCTCCACTTGGTGCTGAAGTAATATCTCCAGAGTACATCAAGCTTCCATTGCCTTGCTTATAACTTGTATTCCAACCTACTTTACCTCCAATATTTAAACCAGATAAATCTAAATCTCTTGCTCCCCAATCATTTTTCCAATAAATACCAACTGCCATTTTCTTTCCAAAAAATTTAGTTCCTGTAGGGATGTTTTCTACATACATTTTTTCAGAAGTTGGTAAAGCATATTCGACATCATCAGGTAAAAATATTTTAGCATTTGATAAATCAAACCTATTCTTCATATAGTTTACTATGAAACTGTAATTCATTTTACTTGCATATGAAGTATTACCTGATTTTACCCAAGACTTTCCGTTTCTTACGCTATACAAAAAAGTATCTTGACCATTTTTTCGTATATAACAAGCATTCAACGCTTTAAATAAAGCAAATGGAGTTGCATTATCTAACCAATGAATATCTTTTTCTGTTAACAATGAATACGTAACTTCATTTAATGGGTTTGAAACCATTGGTTTATGAAACTTCTTAGACAACTTACTTATCTTGTTAATTACTTTTGGTGCTCTATTTTTATACGCTAAAAACAATGGTTTGAATCGATTAAATATCTCAGCCAGCTTCTCTAATCCGTACTTATTAAATGCTAATGTTGGATTATACGAGCTATTCTTAATAGCATCAATCAATTCTTCATTTTTAATAAGTAACGTTGAATCAGTAGTTCTATAAATAATATATCGAAAGAACTCCACTACATTTTCAGGATATACATGATATAAATCGGCTATTTTAACGGTAGCTTCCTTATTTTTAATATTTTCTTTTCCCGTAAACTCATAGTTTAATTCATCAACTAATATTGATATTACATCATTTACAGTTTCTTCCTTTAAGGCAATACCTGATTGAAGCAAAGACAAACACTTCTGCGTCATTCCCTCCACTGTATACGCCTTAATTACTTTGTAAACCAACTTTACTTCTGGAATATCAACAACTTCTATAGGTATATACACTTCACTATTGAAATTACTACCATAGGTTGAAATATAATGTTGAATTTGGTCAACATACAATTGGGTTCTAGAACTAAATTTAATTTTGCTCCATGACTTATGAAATGTTTTGTTTAGATCATTTCCACTCAATCGTTCTTTCTCATAATATGCGATAATTCTTTCTTTTACCCATAAAGCATTCTTTTCAATAATAAATCCATCTTTCGAGATATATGGGTTTTCTTCTGATGTTGTGTCTTTAGCAACTACTGCATTAAACAATTTTAACGTTTTCATTTTTCATAATTTTTAATAAGTGAGGTGTGTTTTTAAAATTTATAGGAACACCATTTACCTATTTTTTAAAAAAGACGAAGAGTAAACAGACCAAACGTATACCGGAGTCGAACCGATTTATAGGAACTCTTGTTGTCTTTTTCCCAACGGAAAGTAAGATCTATATGATGATTTATAGGAACTTTCTTTGTCGGTACATCTTTTTTGTGACTCAGACAGGACTCGAACCTGCAACACCCGGATCTTGAATCTTTTATAGGAACCATTGTTGCCTTTTCATAGCGAATAGTAAATAACGGTGCTCTACCCTTTGAGCTACTGAGCCATATAAACTAACGGAAAGTATTTCTAAGTGACAGTTAGGTGTATATAGGAACTTTCTTTGTCAGTTTATTGCAGTTCGGGCAGGAATCGAACCTGCGACACACAGTTTTGATCTTTCTAGGAACTATCTGTGCTTTTTCATAGCGAATAGTATTTTCTGTTGCTCTAACCACTGAGCTACCGAACTTTTATTTTAATGAACTTTTGTAATAGCCCCATTATACTCCTTGTTATAATGAGGCTTTTCTTAGCAATTTTCCCACTCTTCGAGTTTTCTTTTTCATAATTACACTGCAAATATTCGACAGTATTACGCAATCTTTTTGCGTAGTTATTTCTTTTTCTTCTTTTTTTTACTTTTTTGCTTCTTTTTCTTAGGAATCTTGTCTTCTACTCTTGTAATATGCTCTTTAATCGTATACATATAACTTTCATTATAGATATACTTCTTTGCTACCTTTAAAAGCTTTAATGCTTTTTTATAGCTTTCTTTTTGCTCATGCAATTGTGCCTTTGCAACATGCAATACTCCTTTATCGGCTCCTTTTAAGGTCAATGCAAAATCGATTAATCGCTCTGCTTCATCGTAATCTTCATTCCATAACAATACATTGATGTAATGCGGATATACATGAAACGCATTGATGTTTTCGGCTAAGGCTTCCATATAATATTGTTTCGCTTGTTCAAAATCACATAAATGTTCTGCATATATGCGTCCCATTAAACACAAAGCCATCACATTTTTTTCTTCATATGCCAATGCATACGTCAAAGCTTCCATAGCCTCTTCTAAATCATATGGAAAAGCATCTAATGCTTTAAATATGTAATTGTTTGCTAGTGTTTTCATCTTTCTTTGTTTCGCTCATCCTAATGACGAGTACTTTGTTATTCTAATTCTTTACGTAAATCTTTCTTCAATTGATTTCGTTTAGATTTATAGGATATTTTTTTCTTTTTCTGATGTTTAAAATCGGTTCCTTTAAATACTTGAACTGGATTTCCTCTTTCTAAATTCAAATGGTTTTCCCATTCTTGCTTAACCGCATTTTTTAATTGTTCAATATTATATACAGCAACTAAATTCTTTAAACGTTCAATCGCTATTTTTTTGTTTTGATGTTGTGAACGACTTTCTGAAACCAATACTTGGACTCCCGTTGAACGATGTTTTGCTCTAATTGCAGAACTTACCTTGTTTGCATGTTGTCCGCCTGGGCCTGAACTTCTAATTGCTTGAAATTCGATGTCTTTTTCAGCAAGTGTTAATTCACTTGTGCATTCCAATTCAAAACAGCCTATAAACCAATTTTTACGTTTGTGGTATTTTCTAAATGTCGATTTTCCAATCCATTGAATAGTGCCTAACCAGTTTTTTAAAAATGCCGATAATTCTTTTCCTTTGAGTTGAATGGAAACGGATTGTACCGTTCCATTTTCAACTCCTTGTTCTTTGTAAAGAACTTCATAGCTAATTTTATTCTCTATAGCATTTTTTATAAAAACCTTTAAAACTTTTGCCACTACCCAAGTACATTCAACAGGACCACGACCTGCGGTAAACTGAATTACTTTTGTTTCCATTTTTTATGTTATTCCCATTAACGGGATTTTTGACAACAATGGATTTCCAATTAGGTTTTCTCCCTTTTCTAAAAGCTTAACAGCTGATTTTACTGCCCAACATTTATCACTTGTGTGAATGTTTGCATAAAAACCTAACAAGGTCCTTGGTTCAACCACATTCCAACCATTTACCTCAACACTTTCAATTGTCTTAGATTCGAAAAAATCAATCGTTACTCTAACTTCTTTTCCTGTTGGTAACCATTCTATTTTTTCATAGCGTCTAAAATTTTCATTGCTTGGCATATGGTCATATTTAGTCCAAACTTTTTCGAATCCGTCCTCTAGTAAAATTTGCATTACAATTCCTACATTTTTCGGATTCACAAAAATGTCTATGTCCTTATGGTCATGTGCATGTTTGAACTCTTTGTGGTTCATTTCTGACATAAAATGCCAAGCCCAACCTCCTGAAACCACAATCCATTGTTTTAATTTTTCTAAAATTTTAAGACCAAACTCTATTTTATAATCTGGCCATACCTCTCCATATCTTTTTATATTATAATTTGCTCCCATAACTTTTTCCTTTTTTTTAACTGAGTGAAACGAAGCAATCCCCTATTTAATCAACAGATTACTTCTTCGCTTCACAAAGTTTTGCTCATCGTAATGACGATTCTTAATTCATAATTACTTATCCATTCTTACAATCTTTGGAGTAAAAGTTCCTACTACCTCAACCAACTCTTGCTGATTTCCCATTACTTTTTTAATATTCTTATAGGCCATAGGTGCTTCATCTACTCCACCTCCAATTAAACTTACTCCATTCATCTTTAATTGATGTTTGATATCGCTTTTGGTAAATTTCTCTTTACATTTTCTTCGAGAATGTTTTCTCCCTGCTCCATGTGAAGCTGATTGTAAACTTTCTTCATTTCCTAATCCACGAACAATATATCCTGGTGCGGTCATAGATCCTGGAATAATTCCCAATGCTCCTTTATTAGCAGGCGTTGCTCCTTTTCTATGTACAATACGTTCCGCTCCATTTACCTCTTCTTTCCATGCAAAATTGTGATGGTTTTCAATCATTGTTAATGGTTTTACTCCTAACAATTTTGCAATTCGTTTATGAATATTATCATGACATGCTTTTGCATAATCTCCAGCTAAGTTCATAGCTAGCCAATACTCTTGTCCGTCGTGCGTGTCCATATCCAACCAAGCTAAATGCTGTACGTTTTTGGGAAGCGGACATTGCTTACTTGCTAAATAGGTATAGTGTTTAGCAATGTTTGCTCCCAAAGCTCTAGAGCCACTGTGCGTTAAGAGTCCAACATATTCACCAACTGGAACATTGAATTCATTGTTTTCATCAGAGATATTTACAATTCCGAATTCTACAAAGTGATTTCCACCACCTGAAGTTCCTAGTTGATTATATGCCTTCATCTTTAACTTCTTCACCAAAGGAATGTCTTGAAACTCTCTACGCTCGAATATTTCATGATCTTGTTTTTTAGCATGGGTTTCATACATTCCAAACTTGGTGTGCTCTTTTAATATGTTTTCCATTTGATGTTGCTTCCCTTTTAAATAAGAAGCCTTCATCGGAAATATGCTTAATGCCATTCTACAACCAATGTCTAATCCCACTCCGTATGGAATTACAGCATTTTCGGTTGCTAATACACCGCCTATAGGCAAACCGTACCCTGAATGTGCATCGGGCATTAAAGCTCCTTGCACTGCTATGGGTAATTTTAAAGCATCGTATAACTGATACTTTGCTTGTTCATCAATTTCGTTTTCTCCATAAATTGAAAATGGAGCTCTTGTATTTCGCAATTGATGCATTTTAACTTCTACTGGTTTGGTTAAACCTTCTGCAACTTTCCCCCAAATCGCATTTCCTTGATATTTTTCTGGATGAAGCAATACGTCTTTTGCTTCTTCTAAAATGCGTTCTTTCTTTTCCTTTTTTCTATATCGGTTAATTTGCCCTAAGGCGATGTTTATGCTATTATTCTTTGGAAAGCCTAAATTGATTAGGTCTTTTCCTTTTAATTTCTTTCCCATGTTATTTTTCCATTTAAAATTGCTGCTATTGGATATTTTTGTAAAGCTTTTAATTGTTTTTTAACTTTAAGTTTATCCTTTTGAAAATCTTGTGTTGTCCAATAATCTTTTCGATTCCAACCACAAAATTTTGCATTTGCTTCATAGTATCCTTTTTGTAACAACTTGTTGTCGAGTAAAGCATCTTCGCTTTCCAAAACTGGATCAATTCTTTTAGAGTGTGTTACATATGCTCTCGTATATTTTATACGATAGGCACCTTTAGGAATTCGTACATAAAATCTTTTTCTAAGTTTTTTATCCCTAGTTCTGTACGAATACACAGTACACATTTTTTGTGCTTTATAACTTAACCGATTAAATTGACGCTTACTTATTGTTGGAAAATCTTTATAAATCAGATATTTCGAAATTTGACGAAACCAATGTTTATCTGCTTCATCTTTAGTCCTACCCCAATATCTTTTTTCTATGATATCATATAATTCAAGAATATGTTCTTTGGTCTTATATCTATCTACGTTTTGCGTTATAACAATCTCTTTAAACCAACCATGTCGAATTGGTTTTTTAAGTTTTATATAACCTAAACTTTTCTTTTGTTCCCAAATTTGATGTTGTCTTTTCCAGATACCACGAACCTCTTTAAGTCTCTTCGACTTTTTATGTTCTGGTTTCAATTATTTTCCTATTAAACGTTGCTTTGTTGTTTCGGAAATGGTAAATAAACTAAACGGAATTGTGTAGTATTAAAAATCCGAAACTTTGTTGGTTGCTTCGGACTTTAATCATATTGAAATTTTATTTATGAATGAAGTCGCGAAGCATGTGTACGAAAGAACCTGGTTCTATTACTGTACTAATGTTGAATTGATATTTTAACATGTTTACTTCGTTTTAATGTGTTAAGCTTTACTTTCTATTTTTCTTATATAAAAACCAGACTCCCCTGATAATTATAAACATAGTAGTTAAAACTGTACTCTTGTTTTGCTTGAATTGCGATGCAAATATGAAAGAGATTTTTGAACTACACAACTATTTTTTGAGTTTATTTTTCTGATTTCCAGTCACTTACCTTATATTTAAAGTATACGATTCCTGTCCGAATTTCTTCAGATTAGTAACCTACTGGTAGTTAGTTATGTAGTACGGGCAACTCTTTTTTCAACAGCCTGAAAATTTTTCATAAAAAAAGCGTCCAAATTTTAAACTTGGACGCTTTTTAGTGATTTTATACTACAATAACCTATTGGTAACGACATAAAAATCGCTTTTCAGCGTCCGATATGTGTATTAATTGCATGCGCATAGGTTATATTTTGTTTTTATTATAATTTATAAAATGTGTGAGAATCTATATTCTCTATTATCTTTCTTTTCTGAAATGCCTATGGCATTGATAATATTTCTACTACAATTCCATATACATTTTTAGTCCATCCATTAATTCTTCCATGGTTATTTCCTATTAATAAACCTCTTTTATTGTTCTTTCCTTTTACAAGATGCGTAAAGCAGTTTCCACGAACTTTACAGTAAACAATATCTCCAACCTCACATTCTTCCCAACTAATTGGTTTTAACTTTACCGGTTGTTTTGATTTTAAAATAGGTAACATCGAATTACCTGGCTCTTTTGAAATAATGGTTTCTCCATTACTCAACTTTTGAATTTTCCAATTCATAATAATTACATTTTATAAATTATGTAAAACACTATTGTCTTACATATCTCATAAAATGAGAAAGCCATTTCAATGAACTATTGCAAATATGATATTTTTATTTGATTTTTTCTATTAGATTGATTTTAAATAGGAATTATTCTTTTAATTCATTCCAAACATTCCTTTAAGCAAATTACCTATTTTTCGAAATACACTGATGTTTTCAGAACTTTTTACTTCCAAAGAATAACCTTTTATTACTTGCTCTTTCTTTTCTTCTTCTTTTTCTATTACACAATTTAAAAAACCAAACCAATCTTCTTCTTTATATACATTAAATTCTGAAATAACTTTTTTAGAAAAAGACTTAGCCCTACTCGCAACTTCTTCTTTTGTTAATGAATAATAATGAAACCCATCCCCTAAAGTATTATCATTTAGCATATAGAACTCATACAATATGTCATACTGATAATCAGTTTGCCGATTTAAATCAGATAATAAATTAACGACATCTAAAATTTCTATTTGATTATCTGAAGTTGACAACTTTTGACATAGAGTATAAACTCTTAAACTTAATAGTTCTTCTTCTGAGCAATAACTTTCTATTAGATTTAATAATTTACTCCTATGGTTCTTTTCCTTATAATTTATATTTATAAAATCAAACAACAAAGTTTTACTGTTTACCACTTTACTTCCTACTAATTGATACAAGGATCTTTCAAAGGTCTTCGTATCAATTTCATCTGTCAAAAGCTTTAGCGCTTTTTGCTTTAATTCTTGATTTATTTCTCTTTCCATTACCTTTTCTTTGGTTTCTCTTAGCTTCTTTCTGGAATTATACAATTTATCGTTTCAAATCCATGAGACTTGAACTCCAAGTATTTTTCTCGTAAAACCTCCTAACCTTTATTTTTTTTTTACAATTCTATAGGTTTGTTCAATTCAGTTTTAACAATCACCAAATAGGTGATTCACTTACTTTATTTTTATCTATTCCAATAAAACGTGGAGTATAACAATCTGACACTAGAACTCCTATTTCTTGACTACAATTAGGACAAAGTTTATTTAACCCATCCATTCCACTTGGTCCACAGCATCCTTGCATTTTTACAGAGTTGTAATGATTTTTTAAAACGATACTATCGGCATTAACTAGATAAGTAATTTCTAAATCATCAAAATTCCATATTCCTTCATTTAAAACAAATTTTCCAATTGGAATTAAATCTTGTTCATCATCGTATAGAATTTCTTCTTTTTTAGCTTGAATTAAATTTTCAATTAAATGATGATTGCATTTTTTACAATAAAAATTCATTTTCTCTTCTTTTTATCTTGTCTTTTTCTAATTCTCCAAGGAGCATTCTTTTGCCAGTCTCCCGCCATAATACATCCATAAGGTAATACCTCATCAATTACTTCTCCTAAACCAAATTCTTTCATTTGATTACGAACCGTTGTTGCATTTTTATATGCTGATGGTAATTCAGTAATATCAATTTCATTAGAAAAGAAACGTACATCTAAACCTCTAGTTTCTTCTTCAAATATTTCTTCAAAAGTTCCTGTTTTACTTTTTCTATGTTGCGTTCTGCTTACATTTCTTCCTGCTCCGTGCGGAGCAAATCCTAAATTACTTTCAGTAGATTTTCCTTCGACAATCAACACAGGTTCACTCATATTTAACGGAATCAACCTCGGACCAGTAATATCAGGCATAAATTTCGGGTTCAACGGTGTTGCTCCTTTTGCATGGTAAAACAAATCACCATCTTTAAACACAAAATTATGTTCGTTCCAAAATCGATTTTCTTTTTCAACTCCTAGTTTTTCCAAAGTAGCATCATGCAATACTTCATGATTCTTTTTTGTCCATTTCCTTATAATTTGTAAGGCTTCCCAATATGCCTTCCCTTCTTCAGTTTCATAAGGAATCCAAGCATTTTGTTTTAAGGTTTGTGGTGATAATTCTCTTCTAAATCGTTCTGCCACTTTTATTCCTTTAGTATATAAATTTGCTCCAAAACCTCTACTTCCATGATGCGTTACCAACATTGTGTTTCCTGTTTTCTTAGACTTCCCCACAAACAAAAAGTGGTTTCCATCACCTTGAGTTCCTAAATGTGAGCGTGCCGCAGAGATACTTTTTTGATCGTTTAAAAATACATTATTCTCTATCTCTTCTAATAAATCCATAGGAAATCTAAATTGCTCCTCCCTAGAACGACCTCCATAACCAAAATGTGTAATACTATGAGCTGCATCTAGTACTTCTTTAGGATTTGCTTTTCCGAAATCTGTTAACATTAACGAACAACAAATATCTGCACTATGCATTCCTGGATGAATAGCGTTTCTAGCAACTGCTACCCCTCCTACTGGAATTGTTCCTGCTGGACCAGTAGGGCAAGCATCTGGCATAATAGCTCCATTTACCAACGTTGGTGTTTTCATTAATACCTCCATAGAATGAACTACAGAATTTACATTTGTTTCTTCTAATTCATTCTCTGCCTTGATATTAACACTAAAATCCGCTGGTTCTTTTAACAATGGCATCTCTGGTACAGGTTTAAACTGCTCTAAATAGTCCATTATTTGAACTTCTGTTAATTCATTCGAATTAATATACTCCATAGCTTCTGGGAACCATTTTCCTGATTTAAAACCCATTTCAATTAAATCTTTTCCTGTAATATGTCTTTCATTTTTCATAATAAAATTTCTTTTGGAATTGTATTTATAATCTTTTCTTTTCCTTTAATTGTAAAAATACTCACACAGCAACCGCAACCAGAATTTTCAGATACAAATTCTAATTTATATCTATTGGTTTCAATCCATTCATATAATATATCTTGATTACCATTTTCTGCTATTACAATAATTTCTTTTTCTATAATCATTTTCTCTATTTTATTTTTTATTCATAGCATTTTCCCTCTAAAACGACTTCTTTTTCTTAATCACACTGCAAATATTTAGCAGTGTTACGCAATCTTTTTGCGTACTAAAATTTATTTTATGATTTTTACAAAAAAACAATATGGATTTAGAAAACAGATTCTTTCATCTTTTAGAAAAGTATACTTCCAATAAGGCTCATATCCAACAACTTTGGACAAACCTTCACCAAAAATATTCAGAGTCTCATAGAGCTTATCACAACCTAACACATTTAAAAGAACTATTTTCTTATTTTGATGAATACCAAGAGCATTTAGAAAATTCAGATATCGTTGCTTTTTCTATTTTTTATCATGATGTCATTTACAATATCTGGAACAAAGACAATGAAGAAAAGAGTGCAGATTTTGCTTTACTAGAATTAGACAATGTTTTATCAAAGTCTTCTTTAGAAAGTATTCAGCAACAAATTATTGCTACAAAAACTCACCAAGCTTCGGATAACGACACACAACTTTTGGTTGATTTTGACCTTACCATACTAGGAAAATCTTCGGAAGTTTATACTAATTATACAAAGTTGATTCGTAAAGAATATCAATTAGTTCCATGGTTTATGTATAAAAAAGGACGTAAAAAAGTACTGCAACATTTTTTAGATAAAGAAGTTATTTATGGTTCTAAAACTTTTAATGATTTGTTTGAAAAACAAGCTCGAATTAATTTAACTAATGAACTAAATAATTTATAAAATGGCTTCTAATAAAAACGCTTTAATACGATATAAAACGATTGATCAATGTTTGCGAAATACTATGCGTCGTTGGACTTTAGAAGACCTAATCGATGCTTGTTCTGATGCTTTATATGAATATGAGGGAAAAGATGTATATGTGAGCAAACGAACCGTTCAGCTAGACATTCAAATGATGCGTAGTGATAAATTAGGATATAATGCCCCCATTGAAGTATACCAACGTAAGTATTATCGTTATGCAGAAGAAGGGTATTCTATTATGAACATTCCGGTTACTGAAAATGATGTAAAAGTGATGAATGATGCCATCCAAGTACTACGTCAGTTTAAAGATTTTTCTTTGTTTAAAGAAATGGACGGTGTTTTACAACGATTGGAGGACTCGGTATACTCTTCTCAAAAAAATAATAGGGCTATTATTCATTTAGATAAAAATGAACAGTTAAAAGGATTAGAATTTATAGACCCCTTGTATAATGCTATTCAGCAAAAAAAAGCTTTAAAAATTAGGTACCAATCATTTAAAGCTCTTGAGCCTAGTGATAAAGTAATACACCCACAATTAATAAAAGAATATAATAATAGATGGTTTGTTTTGTCCATTCATAAAAATAGTTATCTAACATTGGCTTTAGATAGAATTATAAATATTTCGGTGGCAGATAATACAATTTATAAGGATTTAAATATTGAAGGAGATGTTTTTTACAAAGATGTAGTTGGAGCTACAGTTCCCAATTCTCGACCTCAACGTATTCAATTTTGGGTAGAAAAACAAATGGCTCCTTATGTTTTTACCAAACCTTTTCACAAATCTCAACGTTTAATTGAAGAAAAAGACGATGGAACAATATTTAACATTTTTGTTAAGATAAATTTCGAGCTAGAAAGACTTCTTTTAGGTTATGGAGATTCTATAGAAATATTAAAACCTCAAAGACTACGAGAACGTATTCAGAAAAAATTACATCGAGCACATCACAAGTACACCCTAAAAGAAGACTCAAAAAAACCAGCCGAGTAACTAATCAACTGGCTGGTTCATCAAGAATAAATAAAAGGAATTTATTGGGAGTAACTATTTTTTGTTAAAAATTAATATATCTTCAATTGTTCCACTGCTAGTATATGTTTTTAGCATTATTTGACTTTCAGAAAGCTCCACAACTTTCCACCCTTCGTTAAGTCTTTCTAAAATATCATGTTGTTCAAACTCCAGAGATAACTTAGCTCCTTGGTCTAGTGATTTCCAATCTCCAGAATGAATACTCGTTCCTTTTTTAGCCTTTACAACTCCAGAAGTTTCAAAATAGAATTCATACTCAGCAAAATCTTGAGTTAAGTTTTCTCCATTATCTGAATACTTTTCTACAACCCAAACATTGTTCGGAGAAGCTAACGTTTCACTTAGGTTATCCCCGCTATTGCTTCCTTTATTACAAGAACTTTCAAATCGAAGTTTATCTTCTCCAGAAAACAAGCTTACCTGTATTTCGTCTGTATCAGTGTCTAGTTCATGTAAAGTCCAAGTTTTATTAAACTTATCAAAACCATCAACATTAATAGTAATCATAATGTTATTTGCTTCTCCAGATGCTGTCCATTCTCCTTCAGAAATGTTTCCGTTTTTAATAATCTTTAATGATCCATTTTCTCTAAAATAAAAAGTAGCTTTTTCGTAATTATCGGTATAATCTTCTCCGTTAATTTTTAATCTATCTACTTTCCATTCTTCACATTTTCCAAAGAACTCATTTAAAATATCTGTAGTACAAGTATCACAATCATCATCGTTATAATCGTTATCATCATCTTCATCACAACTGTTAACTGCAGTATTAATTGCTTCTTCTAATTCTTGTAAATTATTTATAGTAATAAGCGTATCATTTGATAATTTTACTTTAATAGGGAAGTTTATCGTTACAGCAGCATATTGCTCTAAATCGTTTAACATTTTAAATAATTGCTCATCATCTTCTAAAGTAAGTGTTAAAATCAAATCGTTATTTTCATTAAAAACAGATGCTGAAAAAGGATACTCAAAATCTAAACATTCAATATCATCATCTTCTTCATTCTCTCCATTACAGTTTCCTGCCAATTCTTTTAACTCTGCATCAGAATTAACTGTTTTAACGGTATGATCACTTAAGATAACTTCAATTGGATATTTAATTTCCACTGTATCTACATCATCATCGAATAAATCAAAAAGATCTTCTATTTCTTTATAACCATCTTCATTGTCAATGGTAATTTCATTTGAGTTTACAGTAACTGTTACTGGTAATTTTACTGTTATACAACTTGCTTTATCTATAATATTATCTTTAGATCCATCTCTTAAAGCGGTTCTATTCATTAACCTAACAACAGGAGATTTATCTACAAGAGCATTCTTTACAGGTGGATCAATAATTTTTATTTCTTCAGTTCTACAAGAAAAAAGAACCAAAGTTGCAATTAGTAATAATAAGGTGGATTTTAAAAATTTCATAAATCTTGTTTTTTAGTTCGTCTTTATTTTAAAACAACTACATTTTTAAATGTCCCGAAAAAATTTCTATCTTTCTAAAGATTTTTTAATTCTCCCTTACATTGTCAAAATCTTTATTCGAAAATATTTGTGATAAAAAGCACTTTTCTGCACTCTATGAAAAGTATGCTCAAGGACTAAGTAATTTTTTATATTATAAATATGGTGATACTCATAACCCAAGTGATAAAGCTCAAGATGCTTTTATTAAACTTTGGGAAAACTGTGCTAAGGTAACCCCAGAAAAAGCGAAGTCATTTTTATATACAGTTGCAAATAATCTAATGCTAAATTCTGTAAAGCATCAAAAAGTGGTATTTAAATACCAAGAAGTAAGACCCATAGATTATACTAACGAATCTCCTGAGTTTGTTTTACGAAAAAAAGAATTTTTACAACGATATGAAAAGGCGTTGGCTAGTTTAAAAGAAGAAGAACGAATTGCTTTTATGCTGAATAAAATTGATGGAAAAACCCACAAGGAAGTTGCCGAGTTGATGGGAGTAACCAAAAAGGTAGCAGAGCACAAAATTTATGCGGCTTTTAAAAAGCTAAAAGATCAACTAGAAGAATTAAATAAAAAATAATGGGACATTTTAAATTAAAGTTGTTCTATATATAAAGAGGAATAATGGAGAAAAATGAGTTAATTGAAAAATGGTTAAAAGTCGAGCTAACACATGAAGAGCAAGTTGCTTTTGATGCATTAGATGACGCCCCTTTTTTAAAAGAGATTATTGAAGAAGGGCAGCGTTTTAGCGCTGACAATCATACTAAAGTAGTTTCTTTTGACACTTTAGAAAAGAAATTACTTGCTAAGAAGAAATCGAATTGGAAAAGATTGATTCCAAGAATTGCCGCTGTATTAGTTATCAGTTTAGGGCTCTTTTATTTCATGTTTGATTCAGCTTCGAAAAATTTCAATACGCACTATTCAGAAAATAAAACAGTTACACTTCCAGACAATTCAATTGTTCAGTTAAATGAACTGTCTACACTACAATATCAAGATAAAAATTGGGATGCAAATAGACTTTTAAAATTAGATGGAGAAGCTTTTTTTGATGTTGAAAAGGGAAGTCGTTTTGATGTAAATACTACCTACGGAACAGTAAGTGTTTTAGGAACTGAATTTAACGTAATATCTAGGGACAGTGTTTTTAAAGTTTCTTGTTATGAAGGGCTGGTACAAGTAAGTTACCAGCAGAAAACTGTTCAATTACCAGCAGGCACTGAATTTACATTTAGAAACGGCAATGCAGAAAAGTCATCTATTGTATTGGCAACTCCACAATGGTTAAACGATCAAAGTACTTTTGAACGTATTCTTTTAACGAATGTAATTACCGAACTGGAAAAGCAATATCAAATTACCATAACAACCCATTTAAAAAACAATGCAGTTTATTTTACTGGAGCATTTACTCATAATAATATGGAAAGTGCTCTGAAGGCAATAACACAGCCCTTTAATTTAACATATACCATTAAGAATAAAACAGAAGTAATCATTTCTGATGAACCAAACTAAAAGGAATTATTTTACTTTTTGTATATACTTTTTAGGATGTTTTACAATGATTGCTCAAAGTAAATTACCTCTAAAAAATATACTAAAGGAAATTACTACTCAACACAATATTCAATTTAATTACAATAGTAATTTTATTGATAATATTAGTGTATATGCGCTATCTAAAGAGCTTCCTTTGGCTCAGAAATTTAAAACAATAGAGTCTCAAACTTCTTTAATATTTACTAAAATAGACAACAACCACTATAGTATTTCAAAAGTCTATAAGGTTTGTGGATATGTAAAAAGTTTTGATAATCAATCTGCTTTAGAAGGAGCAAGCATTCTTACAAATTTTAAAAATGTTGTGAGTAATGAGCAAGGCTATTTTGAAACCTTAGTGCGATTTTCTTCAGAAAAAATAACCATTCGATTCTTAGGTCACCAACCTCTTACCCTTACATTACAATCTTTCTTAAAAAACGATTGTAAAACCATTTATTTAAAAGAAAAGCAAGAAGAAATTACGCAAGTTTCTTTAACGGGTTATTTGATTAAAGGGATTGACAAAAATATTGATGGAAGTATTGCTATTGATTTTTCTGAATTCTCTTTACTTCCCGGATTAATAGAAGCTGATGTATTGCACTCTATACAGGCATTACCAGGTATCCAAAGTGCTGATGAAACGGTATCAAACATTAATATTAGAGGAGGATCTCACGATCAAAACTTAATTCTTTGGGATGATATTAAAATGTACCAATCGGGGCATTTTTTTGGTTTAATTTCTAGTTTTAATCCACAAATCACCCAAAAAGCGATCGTTACCACTAACGGTTCTGACGCTTCTTTATCTAACGGTGTTTCGGGTACAATTCATATGAAATCTGATGATAAAATTCAACGAGAACTTAAAGGTAGTTTTAGTTTAAATTTTATCAATGCTAATGCTTTTTTAGATCTTCCTTTAGGAAAAAAATCATCTATTCAAATTGCCGCAAGAAGGTCAATTGATGAATGGTTGAGAACTCCAACGTATGAAGAATATTTTGAACGTGTTACTCAAAATACTGAAGTAGCAAACAATGTTGTAAATGTTACCAACTCCAATCAAAGTTTTAAATTTTACGACACTTCACTTCGTTGGTTATATAAACCAACACCTAATGATGAAATACGTGTTAATTTTATAACTATTAATAACGATTTAACTTTTGACGAAACGGCCACAGTAAATGCTTCTATAGAAAGTAAAGAAAGTAGTTTGTCTCAGAACACTATTGCTGGCGGAATTAGCTATAAACGAAACTGGAGTGATGATTTCTCTACTCAATTGAATATCTACGAAACAGATTATAATCTCCAAGCCATCAATGTAAATATTTTTGATGACCAGCGTTTTTTACAAGAAAATACTGTTTCAGAAACTGGAACTAAATTAGAGGCAAACTATCATAAATATAACTGGAAATATACATTGGGGTATAACTTTACCGAATCGCAGGTTACCAATTTAAATGATGTTGACAATCCTAGATTTTTAAGATTGCGTTCAGATGTAATACGAGAACATGCTCTTTATGCTCAGACTCAATTTCAAAGTTTAAATAATGACTTTATTATTAAACCAGGGATTAGAGTTAACTACATAGAAAAATTTAAAATGACTATTATAGAACCTAGAATTAGCATTCATAAAAAGATTTCTTCAAAGATCACCTCTGAAATATTAGGAGAGTTTAAACACCAAAATGTTTCGCAAATCATCAATTTCCAAAACGATTTTTTAGGTATTGAAAAAAGACGTTGGCAATTATCTGACGACAATGAAATTCCAGTAATTACCAGTAAACAATTATCATTTGGAATTAACTATATAAACAACTCTTTATTATTAGATATCAAAGGGTATTATAAATCCATAGATGGTATTACAACACAAAGTCAAAGTTTTACCACCAAATATGAATTTGTAAAAGAACAAGGAAGTTATAATGTATGGGGAGTTGAGTTTTTAGCAAGAAAAAAATTAAAGAACCTCAACACTTGGTTGAGTTATTCTTTTTTAAGAAATAAATATACTTTCGAAAATCTTGAGGAAAAAAGTTTTCCAAGTAATTTCGATTTTACACATTCTATTACCTTAGGTAATACTTATACCTACAAAACTTTTAAATTCTCCGCTGGAATTAACTACCAAACAGGAAAACCAACTTCTTTCCCTTTAGAAAATCAAGAAATTATTAATAATAATGTAAATTTTGGCAAAGCTAACAGTGGCAGATTGTCTAATTATTTTAGAATGGATGCTTCCGCTACCTATCAATATAAAATTTCTGAAAATGTAGGAGCCGATTTTGGCTTTGCTATTTGGAATGTTACAGGAAGTGAAAATGCGATTAATAATTACTACAGAATTAATCAAAACACCAATGAGGTAGATAAATTTACAAGATTGTCTTTAGGACTTACCACCAATATTTTAGTGCGGTTTAATTTTAACTAAAAAAACGAGCTAAACAATTTAGCCCGTTTTATTCTTTCTTTTTCAATTTCTTTTCTAGTGGTGATATAGCAATTCTCCCCTCTACTTATTTCCTAACATTAGTAACTCATTACAAACAACTTCTGTTACATAACGTTTGTTTCCTTCGTTATCTTCAAATGATCTTGAAGTTAGTTTTCCTTCAATAACCACTTCACTTCCTTTTTCTAGATACTGTTCTATAATTTCGGCAGTTTTGTTCCACGCAACAATATAGTGCCATTGTGTATCTGTTACTTTTTGACCTTGACTATTTCTGTAGGTCTCGTTGGTGGCCAATGAAAATTTAGCCAATTTTTTACCACTATCTAAAGTGATAATTTCTGGGGTGTTTCCTAAGTTTCCAATTAACTGTACTCTGTTTCTAAGTGCATTCATAATTATTATTTTTTCGTTAAACAGTTAAGACATTGTCGTTTCAATAAATCGACTCTGCAAATATCCGACATCATGCAAGTTATAATTGGTTAGTAATCGTTTGTTTTCGTTTGTAAATGAATGTAAACGAATATTTTTTGTTATATTTGGTAACTATATACAACTTGGGACAAGTCATTATAGTTTTGTTTTACAGTAATTTTTGTGATTTTTTAAAAAGTCAAATTTCGTAAGCAACAAAATACTTACTTCCTGCAAGTAGTACAGGCGGATATACCAAAATTTAAACTTCCCAGCTTTCGCTTATAAGAATAAGAACTATCTATAAACTGCTAATGTCTTGATATAGACAAGCTACCCTAGCTAAACGGTCAAAACCGATTTATAGAGAATATTATTTAGTTTCTTTTATTTCTAACATACCAAGAACCTCATCAAAAGAAGCATCTATTTTCAACTTCTCCTGATAATCTTTTTTGTTTTCTTTTTTAGATTCTTTCTTAGAATCGTTTATTTTCTTTTTGTTCTCAGACATATAACAAATTTAATAATTAACTTTTTCATATAAAAATTGTTAACATAAAGACTTCTTTTAAAAAAAAATAACATCTCTTAAGAGATGTTATTTTTTTCTTTTTATAAACTAGAACTTAAAACCTTATCATAAAATTGAGCTTTTTTATTTGTTGTCCTAATCCTATTTTTTATAACTTTATTATCTACATTTCCGAAATTGATTCTAAACAAAATCATTTTTTCTTTATTCGTTTTTACTTCTATATTATTATTGTTTGACTCCATTTTGCTCTTTCTTTGATTTTACTTCACTTTTGATTTCTTTTAAACTACTATCCTGATTTGTTTCTTCCTGAGTTTCTAAAATTTCTTCTAACTCTTTTTTAGAATAAACAAATCCAATAAAACTAAAATCGCTACTATCCATTAAAGCTGAAGAAACTTCACTCAACTGAGTAGAATATTCCTCCGATATCTCTTTAGATAGTTTAACGTTTTTTAAAACTTTTGATATGAAATTAAAGTCTATTACATATCCATGATCTGGACATTGGTTCACTAAATAATCTACTAATACTTGTCTATTATATTCTGGTAGAGATCTATTATATTCTGTAAGAACTCTTATCGCATAATGTTGCCCAATATCTAAAGCTCTTTTTTTACTACCTAAATTATAAGGGTTTATCTGACTCAATAATGGTTTGTAAAACTGAGATAGATATTCAAATAATTGCCTTGATAATTCAACTTTATTAATTTTGACATCATCAGTATTATATAGTGATAAGTACATACTATAATACAACTCTTTCGATCTTGACTCAATAAGTTTAACTGAATATTCATCGTTTAGGGCACTCTCTCTATCGTATTCAGGACTATCATCCTTTTGAATAGCTATTTGAATATCTAAAGGGCCAAATTCACCAAACTCATCCATGATAATTTCACTCCCTCCTAAACTTAATAAAGTTGCTGCGCTTTTTGCCCAAAATGGAACAATAATATTAACTTTTTCAAAATTATTCCTTAGTGTTCTTATTATTCTGTATGCATCCGCTGGGCTTCCTCCTGGAGAATTAATAATAAAATCTATTTCATCAGATTTAGGACACTCTTTTTTATAATCAAGTATCTCTTTTCTAACTTGGAACATACTACTAGGTTCTATACTAGAACAAAATAGGAATTGTGGAATACCTCTAGTTTCTTTTAATTCTCCTACAAGGTCTAAAATGATAGTGCTTTTCAAAATCTATTTTTTGGGGGTAAAAATATGTTTCTATTTTTTGTAATACATAAAATTTCATTTAAACTCTATGTATGCCACTAATTTATAAAAAATAATTAAATGGGTGGAGTAAAATAAATGTTTTAACATTTACAATACTTAAACCCTTATTTTATTAACTTTTTATAAGACAAAACACCTTCACCATTCGATAAAAATTTCATGAATCGATCATGCGTAGAAAGTTCACGAGTGTTAAATCTAGCTGAATATTCATCTAAATACCTACTTAAGTGTTTCTCACTTACTTGGTGATAAATACCATATAAACCACGCTTTAAAACACTCCAAAAGTTTTCGATTGTATTCGTGTGAACATCACCAATCACATATTTATTAGAGCTATGTTTAACTGTTTTGTGGGAATAATTTGAACTTAAATAGTTATATACAGGTGCTTCATCTGAATAAATTGTAGCTCCTTTAACAACACTATTGGATATAAACGCCTTAACGTTATTCAATTGAGCATTAGGACTATGTTTTAAGATTACTTTTCCTTTACGCTCTACAATACCAATTACAGTTCTTTTAGGAAAATATATTTTACCTCCATTCGTAAAGTTTGCATTAACTGCTGAACGTCTTTTCTTATAATGCCTATTCTTTTCCTTACCTCCTATATAAGTTTCATCAACCTCAACAGTTTTAGTACTACCTAACATTTTTGGTGCTCTTTCTTTTAGCATTTCTCTAATTCTATGTAATACAAACCATGCTGACTTTTGAGTGATTCCTAAATCTAAAGCAAGTTGAACGGAGCTAATACCTTTCTTATGATTTGTCGCTAAGAATATCGCCGCAAACCAGATACGCATCGGTATTTTACTATTCTGAAATATAGTTCCTACTTTAACTGTAAACTTTTTATAACAATCATTATTTGAACATTTATAACCTCTATTAGTTTTATAAGGCTTATCACTACCACAATGTGGACAAGTTGGGTTTCCTTTCCATCTTATCTTCTCGTAATACTCAATACAAATACTTTCTTCTCTGAAATAATCTAGTAGTTTTGGTAGTGATTTAAAGTTCATTATTTTCTTTTTCTTTTATAATTACACTACAAATATACGTAAAAATATTTATTTATACGTTAATTAACGTATAAAATACAGTTTATATGTATTTTTATCCTATATTTACATTATGGAATTTATAGAAAGTTTGCTAAAAGAAAAGGAGTTACTACTTAAAAGACTCGAATATATAGATGCAACCCTTATGCGACTATATAAGAATGAATCACCTGTTAGACTAAAGGAAAACCAATTTCAAGTTAATACATTTCCAATCTCAGAAAAGAGACCAGAGAAAGTATTATGGCTTTTTAGAAATGTATTTAAAACTGGAGTAAGATCTTTTCAAATACAAGAAGCTTTTAATCAATTTAACGGATTAAGCTCAAAAGGAAAAGAAATTAAATTAGAAGGTATTTTAAGAGGACTTAAAAGAAGTGGCAGATTAGTTATTATTAAATATAATCAATCTAATAAACTTAGTTTTTGGGGTCTTTCTGAATGGGTTGGAGATAATGATTTCAAAGACGAGTATAAACCCTTAGAATACTTACCAGATAATATTGAAAATATTGAAGTAATTATACACAAGTCCTAAACTTTCCTAATTATCACTTTGCTTTTTTGAATCTTGATTAGGGAATAAGTTTTTTAAGATTATCATCATCATACCTATAACATTAGCAGTGGTCGTAATCAAAAGTGTTTTTAATATTCCATCGCTTAATCCATAGATATTATTATTTCCCGTTAAAATTAATAAAACTGCCACTAACCAGAATGAGATTAATATAGTAAAAGCTGTAGCTAAATTTTTTCTTAAAACTGTATCCTCTCTGAACCTTTCTTCTTGAGGAGTAACTTCTTGATTTACGTTAATATTATCTCTTACCGCCTCTTCAAAATCTTCTGTATCAACAGTTCTATCATCATCTTGATCAGGCATTCGATCGTAAAAGTTAGTCATAGTAAACGGGGGATTAAGGATGTTAATTAGCTTCTTTTAATTTAGGTTTATAATGATCAATTATTAAGTCATTTGGAATTTCTGAATTGCATCCTTTGCAATAAACTTTTTCCCAAGGAGTTCCCTTTTTATGTGTCATTGCACTAAGCATAATACCATCATATTGTCCATACATTTCCCAAATTTTTTCAAGAAAACCAACATCTTCATTTTTTATTGTTTCTTCTTTATCGTATGACAGAGGCTCGGTAAGATCTATTCTACCATTTATTTTTATACTTCTATATAAATTAGGAAAAACAGGACCATAATCCCAAGCTTGTACTTTCTCATTTACAAGTTTTTCTTCCCCATCTTTTAATGTCATATACCAAGCATCCGCTAAATACACTAACTTAAGTATTTTCATCGGAGTTAATTGTCCAAATTTAGACTTCGATTTTATAAAATAATTTGCTATTGTTATTGAGCTATACGTCATTTCATTAGAGGGTTTTATTTCTTTTTCTTCTATAACAAAAATACGCATTAAAAAATTTTTAAAAAAATTTAAAAGCGTATCAATTTTTTTCATATTTCATATTTTCTTAAAATTAAGTTCAAAAATAAGACCAGATTTATAATAAGGTCAATAAAACTAATTCGCTGTATAATAGTTAACAATAAAAAAAAGAGACACTCATTAAAATAAGCACCTCATTTTTGTTTATAAATCTTATCTGATTTAGTCATTTAAAGCCTTAGCCAATCTATTTAAAGCGGCAAAAGCGAACCACAAAGCTACTGGTTGAAATATTACTGCAAGTATTGCTATAAACATAGAAGTATTTTTCCATGTTACAATAAAGTTCCATATAGAGAATAAAACAAATAGTCCAATCCCGAGGTATAAGTCTATAAAACCACAAACAACAGCAATCAATAACCTAACGAGTACCCATGTGTTAAATACGTTGTACCCATAATTATCCATTGCACTTCTCCATATTATATATCCTACAATAATCAATACTAAAGGTAGACCTACTAAAAGCAATAACATTTCCATAATTTTTAATTTTAATTGTTTCAGCTAAAGTATAAAAAGGTTATGATATATCATAACCTTAAACGATTGTTTATTGATGTTCTTTATAATATGGAAGATATCGATAAGAAATATCTAAAGAAAGTAGGTAAGAATATCTCAAAGACTAGAAGGTCAAGAGGATACAGTCAACTAGACGTTTGTGCTATAATTTCAATGGAGAAATCTAACTTGTCTAGTATAGAGAATGGCAGGCAAAATCCTGCTACTTTAACTTTAAAAAGAATTGCTGATGCAATTGGTGTTGAGGTTAAAGTATTTTTTGAGTTTGATAAATAAAAACCACCCTATACAGGATGGTTTTCTTAAATTTGCCCTAAGCTCAGATTATAATATGAAGAGTGAGATTAACCGCTAAAATTGACCTTTATGGAAAATTTTGAAATAGTTCAAGACTTTCTACAAAGTGGGTTTCATATTGCGATGATAGCACACGTAATTTTAATTCACTCACGTAAAACTAAGAGCTAGGTTTCTAGTTACTGACCACCAGCAATGGTGGTCTTCTTATATTCATAAGGTTTTTAGTTTATAAAAAAGACCTTATTTATTTTCTATATATTTATAAAATTAATTTATAAAAATGGTGTCTTGTCCCAAGTTGTATATAGATGCCTTATATTTGACCATGGACTTCAGTATTGACAAGGGTTTAGAGGTTTTAGAAAAAACTCCTAATACATTAATTTCTTTATTAGAAAATCTTTCTGATGAGTGGATTTTCTCCAATGAAGGTATTAAAACTTGGTCTCCATTTGATGTAGTTGGTCATTTAATACATGGTGAAAAAACGGATTGGATTCCTCGTTTAAAAATTATCTTATTTGAAGAAGATAAACATTTCATTCCTTTTGATCGTTTTGCGCAATCAGAACTTTCCAAAGGAAAAAGTTTACATGATTTGTTGAAAGATCTCAAACAACTTAGAGAAGAAAACATTCGTTATTTACGCTCATTAAACTTAACAACAAACCAATTAAAGCTTACAGGTATTCATCCTGAGTTTGGAACTGTAACGGTAAGTGAGTTATTAGCTGCTTGGGTAGTACATGATTTAGGACATATAGCTCAGATTTCAAGAACTATGGCAAAACAATACAAAGAAGCAACAGGTCCTTGGCCTAAATATTTAACCATCTTAAACAAATGACATTTTACCTAGAAACCGAACGATTGATATTAAGAGAGTTTCAAAAACAAGATACTGCTGGTATTTTTGAATTAGACTCAAATCCAGAAGTCCATAAATATCTTGGAAATAGACCAATTACTACTTACAAACAAGCAGAAGACATTATTAGCTTTTTTGAAAAACAATATAGAGAAAACGGTATTGGAAGATTTGCTGCTTTTGAAAAGGAAACCGGTGATTTTATAGGTTGGTCTGGATTAAAATTCAATACTGGAGAGAAAGAAGAGCTCAATGGCTTTACTGAATTTATTGATATAGGCTATCGTTTGATTCCTCGTTTCTGGGGAAAAGGTTATGCTTCAGAGTCTGCTTTTGCTTGTTTAGATTTTGGTTTTAAAAAGATGAATTACGATATCATTTATGGAGCTGCCGAAGCAGACAATATTGGATCTAACAAAATTCTACAAAAAATAGGTTTAAAGTATATCAATAACTTTGTTTTTGAAGGACATGACGCAAAGTGGTACGAATTGAAAAAAACAGATTATGAGCGATAAAAAATGTTTGGAGTGTGGCGACAAAGTTATTGGTAGAGTAGATAAAAAGTTTTGCTCTGATTATTGTAGAAATGCCTTTAATAACAAAGTAAATAAAGAAAGTAAAAACCTTATACGAAATACCAACAATCGTCTACGAAAGAACTATAAAGTACTTTCAGATTTAAATATTTCTGGCAAAACAAAAGTAACTCGTAGGAAGCTTTTTGATAAGGGTTTTGACTTTAAGTTTGTTACTTCCATATATACAACAAAAGCAGGTAATACCTACTTTTATGTATATGACCAAGGATACTTAGAATTGGAAAATGAAATGTATTTGTTAGTAAGACAAGACTAATCTATTTCCAAGTATTTCCTTTTAATTTCATTGCTGCTTTTAATACGTCTTTTTGACTAATTAACCCCACCAATTTTCCTTTATCTACAATTGGAAAACGCCTTCTTCTTGATGTTAAAAACTTATTTGCTGCATCAAAAATATTCATATTCCCGTCTATAGTTTCTACTTCTTTTACCATGGCTTTGCCTACGGTATTGTTTTTATCAATTGGTAAGTTATAATATCTACTTTCAGAAATTTGCTTCATACAATCTCCCTCCGAAATAATTCCTATCAATTCGTTTTTTTCATTCACAACTGGACCACCTGATATTTTATTCTGAATCAACGTTTCTATTACATCTTCTATAGGTTGTTCCTCCCTAAAAGTAATTAAGTTTTTACTCATATAATCAGAAACTAAAATCGGTTCATGCTCTTTCTCAGGTTGGCTGGTTCTTCTCCCTTGAAAATTTATTATCCCCATAATAATTAGTTTTTTAGTTAGACTTAAATATACTGATTTTTAACAACTTAACAACCAATCTTATTATAGGAATTAATTTACTACTTTTATCAAAAGAAAAAAATTAATGAAATCTACTACCAAACTTGCCTCACTTCTTGTTATTTTTTTTACCATTTATTGGAGTTTTAAAGATATGATTCCATCAGAGGAAAAAGCTTCTGAGAACTTAAAAGAATCTGGTTTCTTAGTTGATAATGCCTTGTATCATTTAAGAAATATTTCTAAAAAATCACACCACGTAGGAACTAAGGAACATAAAGAAGTTCAAAAATATTTAGTGAATGAACTAAAGAAAATTGGATTAACTCCAGAAGTTCAAATACAATCTGTGGTAAACAATAAATGGAGAGCAGGAACTACTGTTGAAAATATTGTTGCTCGAATTAAAGGGACTCAAAAAGGAAAATCACTTTTGGTATTAAGTCACTATGATTCTAATCCGCACTCTTCTATTGGTGCAAGTGATGCTGGTTCTGGTATTGTTACTATCTTAGAAGGAATACGTGCTTTTTTAGCAAAAGGAATTAAACCTAAGAACGATATTATTGTCCTTTTTTCTGATGCAGAAGAATTAGGTTTATTGGGTGCACAAGCTTTTGTTGAATGTCATCCTTGGGCAAAAGATGTAGGACTTGTACTTAATTTCGAAGCTAGAGGAAGTGGCGGATCTAGTTTTATGCTCATGGAAACCAATGGAAAGAACAAAAAACTTCTTTCTGAGTTTTTGAATGCTTCTCCAAATTATCCAGCTGCCAGCTCATTAATGTACAGTATCTATAAAAAACTACCTAATGATACAGATTTAACCATTTTTAGGGAAAATGCTAATATCAATGGATTTAACTTTGCATTTATTGATGATCATTTCGATTATCATACGGCTCAGGATTCATTTGAGAGAATGGATAAGGAATCTTTGTTACATCAAGCAGATTATTTAGTTACTACTTTAAAATACTTCTCTGAAGCTGATTTAAATGATTTTAATAGTAATGAAGATTATATATATTTAAACTTCCCTTTTGTAAAGCTTTTAAGCTATCCTTTTAGCTGGATATTTCCAATGCTTATAATTGCAATTATAGGTTTGATCTTTTTAATTTTTATAGGACTAAAAAAAGGAAAGATTACTTTTTCAGGCATGTTAAAAGGATTTATCCCGCTATTATCTTCTTTAGTTTTAGGAGGTGGTATATCTTATTTTCTTTGGAAATTGATTTTAATTAATCATCCAAAATACAATGACATGTTACATGGATTTACATACAACGGTCATTACTATATTTTGGCTTTTGTTTTGCTGAGCTTATGGCTTACTTTAAAAGTATACAATCGCTTTACTAAAGAGAAAACAGCAAATTTATTTATTGCTCCAATTGTACTTGGTATAGTTATCAATATACTTGTATATCAACATTTGCAAGGTGCTGGTTTCTTAATCATTCCAGTATATTCTTCTTTATTGATTTTAGCCGTTCTTCTGTTTATGGATATTAAGAAGACCAATAAATCATTATTATTTGCAATTATTGGAATTCCTTCTGTATATATTTTTAGTCCAATGATAGAGTTATTTCCTATAGCGTTAGGATTAAAGATTCTTTTTGTATCCGCTATCTTAACGATTCTTTTGTTTAGTTTTATTCTACCTGTGTTTCATCAGGAAGGACAAAAAAACGGGTTACAATTTTTTGTAGGTTTCGCTACATTAGTCTTGTTTGTTATGGCCTTCTATCAACGTGGTTTTTCAGTAGATAAAAAATTCCCGAACAGCTTAGTCTATGTACAAAATCATGATTCTAAAGAAGCTTATTGGGGAACGTATAACAAAAACTTAGACGCGTATACAAAACAGGTATTTGACAAAGATTATAAGGAAGGTAGTATTTCTTTTGCTGAAGGAAAAAGTAAATACAATACATTGTTTAACTATCATAAAAAGGCAAAAAACATAGATTTAAAGAACTCTATTATAAATATTGAAAAAGATACTGTTATTGAAAACTTAAGACATTTAGACATTCATATACAGCCGCAAAGAGCTATTAACAAATATGAACTAATATGTAACTCTAGTTTAAACATTAAAAAACTAACGGCTAACAATGCTTTAGTTAATAAAGGAAAACCTTTTACTAGTAAAGGAACTTTATTAATTTATCAAATGGGGAACACCGATAGTAGCCTAAATCTTTCATTTGTATTGGATAAAAACGAAACTCCAAACATTACATTGAATGAAATTTCTTATGACTTATTATCAAACCCATCATTGAATATACAACCAAGAACTGAGGTAATGATGCCAATGCCTTTTGTTACCAATGATGCAATTATATCTTCTAGAAAGATAAAGCTATAAAATGAAAAGAGGCGTTACTTATGGGTAATGCCTCTTTTTTATTTCTGTTTGATATTAACTTCTTTTAGCTATTCTACTTTATAAATCTTTTGATTCTTCGTAGGAACAAATTTTGACAATTCTTCGTCAATTTTCATTTTTGGTAAAATAAAATTCTCAACATCAATTTCTTCTTCTTTATAGTTAATTAATTCCATTTTAATTTTCATCATCCCTTTAACTTCTTTAACAATTCTTAGAGGAAGAGACTTAGAAATACTCAAAAACTCATACCACATATCATATTTGTGGTTTTTATACAACTCCGGGTCTATTTTTAAAAAATCTGAGTTATAATAGTACTCAGATACTCCTGCTTTCCCAGTTATGACTACTTTATTACATTTTTTACCTAAAATGACAACATCGGTTTCTTTGTTCTCAATTTTTGCCTTGGTTCCAAACATTAAGTTTTCCAAATCAATACCTGCATCTATAGCAACTACAAGATCTTCATTCTTTCCTCTAGTATAAATGGTGTTGTCTTCTCCCAAGTATATACTTCTTGTTCCATTATCGATCATTTCAATCAAATAATTTTGATTCTTATAGGAGCAATTGATTGTTTTAGAAAAAGAATTTTCTTTCTTCATCTTTTCTGCTAACACTTCTTTTGTTACTCCCATTTGTTTCAATTGTTCTAATAACTCAAAATCCATTGAGTAAGATAAAACTCCCTCAAAATTTTGACTAAATGAATATGTAGAAACAAATGCTACTAATAGTGTAAATAAAACTATCGTTTTGTTTGTCATTTTTGAATTAACTTAAATTAATACCTTAGGATTGAAACTTTTAGTCTATACTCGAAACACGTAAAGTATTTACCATTCCCTTAGCTTCTACTGGCATAGAAGATAGGTTAATTACAAAGTCTCCAGTTTTTACAAAACCTTTCTCTCTAATGATTTCATTAACATCGTCAATTGTATCATCTGTACTTAAGTTTCTATCATAAAAATAGGCTCTTACTCCCCAAAGTAAATTTAGCTTTCCTAAAATTCTTCTTTCAGAAGTAAATGCAATTACATGTGATTTAGGTCTCCAAGCCGAAATCTGAAATGCTGTATAACCACTATTTGTTAAAGTTGAAATTGCAGCTGCATTGATATCATCTGCCATTTGAGCGGCATGATGACAAACAGATTTTGTTATAAAACGATTGGTTCTAATATGCGGTGGATTGTGAGGTACTTTAATCAATGGTGAAAACTCTACGCTACCAATTATCTCCGTCATCTTTTTAATTACTTTCACTGGATGCTTTCCTACAGAAGTTTCTCCTGATAACATTACAGCATCTGCTCCATCCATAATTGAGTTTGCCACATCATTTACCTCTGCTCTTGTAGGTACAGGATTCTCAATCATTGTTTCCATCATCTGCGTTGCAATAATTACAGGAATTCTTGCTTTTTTAGCTCTTTGTACTAAACTCTTTTGAATTAATGGAACATCTTGCATAGGTACCTCTACACCTAAATCTCCACGAGCTACCATTAATCCATCACAATAAGGAATTAAAGCATCTATGTTCTCAACAGCTTCAGGTTTTTCAATTTTTGCAATTACAGGTACTCTATAACGTGATTTTTGTTTTATCAAATCACGTAACATACGTAAATCTTCAGGAGTACGTACAAAAGATAAGGCAATCCAATCTACTTCTTGCTCAAGTGCAAAAACCACATCTTTTTTATCTTTCTCAGTTAAGGCTGGTAATGAAATGTTGGTATTTGGTAAATTAACTCCTTTCTTAGATTTTAATGGACCTCCTACTAAAACCTTTGTAACTACTTCTTTATTCTTATCGGTAGATATTACCTCAAACATTAATTTCCCATCATCCACTAAAATCTTCTCTCCCACCTTTACATCTTTAGGGAATCGTTGATAGGTCATGTACGCCTTTTCAGCGGTACCAATACATTCTTCAGTTGTAAAAATAAAGGTATCATTATCCTTTAACAATACATCTTCTTCCATTACCCCAACACGAAGCTTAGGGCCTTGTAAATCTGCTAAAATTGCAACATTATATCCTCGCTCTTCATTTATTTCTCTAATTTGACGAACACGTTCTTTTACATCATCGTAATCTGCATGTGAAAAGTTAATACGAAACACATTAACACCAGATGCTCCCATCTCTGCTAAAACCTCTTTAGTGCTTGTTGCTGGTCCTAATGTTGCTACTATTTTCGTCTTTTTATTATGTGGCATATCTTAAAAAATTAAGTTCTCTTTAGATTTTAATGTTTCAGAATCTATAGTATATGAAGTTAAAATTTGCGGAATTTGATTAATCTTATCGACCATTTTCACGATAAAATCATAATCTAAATCTCCTTCAATTTTTAAAAAATAATCTACTTTCTTCTTTTCTGGTATCAAATAGGTTTTAAAGTAACTTTCTTCAAATAACCCTATTCCATCTGTCTTTCTCTTTTCTTTAAAAACATTTGTTATTAAAAACCAGTTATTATCAAGTTCTTTATCTATATAATCAAAAATCGGATAGGCAGATTTATTATTATTATCTTCAAAATCCAACTCGTAACTAGCTCTCACTAGCCTTACATCTAAAGACTGATTTAACTTATAGGCAAGTTTATAGTCATTTAGGGGCGTGTGAATACCTATTAATGTATATTCTGCACACCAAAAATCATTGATTTCTAACGAATAAGCTTGCATAAAAACAACAATTTGTTTTTTGCTAAGTTAAGGAATGAAATGAAAAGAATTTGTGAAATTAACGAAAACGTTTTCTTAAGTAATTAGGACGATTTCATCTGATTTTGCATGGCGTAGTATACTCTTTTGGCAGCAATTTCTTCAGCCTTCTTTTTTGAAGTTGCTCTTCCTTTTGCCATTACCGTACCATCAATACTCACTCGAACACTAAAGTGTTTCTTGTTTTGGTTGCCAGTGTCTTCATAAGATTGAAAGTTATACTTTTTCTTGTTCTTTTGACACCACTCGATAATATAACCTTTGTAACTAGATATCTTCCCTTCAAGTCGCTCAATATCTACATAGCGAAGTATTACTTGCTCATAAATAAATTGATGGCAATAATTATATCCTCTGTCTAAATATATAGCTCCAATAAACGCTTCAAATATATTTCCGTGAATATTATCACTAATATGTTCTTTAGCTATATTGCTTTTAACAAATCGAATAAGCTCTAGGTCTTTCCCTAAGGTATTTAGGTGCTCTCTACTAACTATTTTAGAGCGCATTTGGGTTAAATATCCTTCATTACCTTCTGGTGATTGTTTGTACAAATAAGAAGAAACTACAGACCCCAAGATGGCATCTCCTAAAAACTCTAATCTCTCATAGTTTATAGGATTTCCTTTATCATCAACCATTTTCATTGATCGATGGATAAATGCTTTTTTATAATAAGAAAGCTTAATGGGTTTAAAGTTTAATAATTCCTTAAGTTCATAGTAAAAATCCTCATCATCGGTTGACTGCGGTCTTACTATTCTACGAAGGAAATTCATAAACTATTCCTCTAATTTTTTAAACGCAACACAAGCATTATGTCCACCAAAACCAAATGTATTACTTATCGCAACTTTAATATCTCTCTTTTGAGATTTATTAAGCGTTAAGTTCAACTCTGGATTGATGTTCTCATCAACCGTAGCATGATTGATTGTAGGAGGAACTTCTCCATTTTCCATTGCTAAAATTGTAGCAATCGCTTCAATGGCTCCAGCTGCACCTAATAAGTGACCCGTCATTGATTTTGTAGAGTTTATATTAATATTCTTAGCATGATCTCCGAACACCTCTGAAATTGCTTTTAACTCAGCAACATCTCCTAATGGTGTTGATGTTCCATGTGTATTAATATGATCTACTTCTTCCGGTTGTAATCCTGCGTTTTCTAGACAGTTTTTCATTACTGCAATAACACCTATTCCTTCTGGATGAGGTGCAGTCATATGGTGAGCATCAGAAGATAATCCTCCACCAACAACTTCTGCGTAAATCTTAGCTCCACGTGCTTTTGCATGCTCGTATTCTTCTAATACAATAGCTCCTGCTCCTTCTCCTAAAACAAATCCATCTCTCGTAGCATCAAAAGGTCTAGATGCCGTTTTGTGATTTTCATTGTTTGTAGATAAAGCGTGCATTGCATTAAAACCTCCCATACCAGCAATTGTAACAGCAGCTTCAGAACCACCAGTTACAACTACATCACAGTGTCCTAAGCGAATGTAGTTTAAAGCATCAATCATAGCATTTGCAGATGATGCACATGCAGATACTGTTGTATAATTAGGCCCCATAAATCCATTTTTAATAGAAATATTACCAGGCGCAATATCTGCAATCATTTTTGGGATAAAGAAAGGATTGAATTTAGGAGTTCCATCTCCCCTAGAATAATTCAATACCTCTTCTTGGAAAGTTTCTAAACCTCCAATTCCCGCTCCCCAAATTACACCTACGCGTAATTTGTTTACTTCGTCTAGGTCTAATTTTGAATCTGCAATTGCTTCATCTGAAGCGACCATTGCATATTGCGTAAACCTATCCATTTTACGCGCATCTTTTCTGTTTAGAAAATCAGTCGCGTTAAAGTTTTTCAACTCACATGCAAAACGAGTTTTGAACTTGGCAGCATCGAAATACGTTATAGGTGCTGCTCCGCTAACTCCGTTAACTAAGCCGTTCCAATATTCTTCTTTATTGTTCCCTATTGGCGTTAATGCGCCAAGTCCAGTTACTACAACTCGCTTTAATTGCATATAAATTATTTTTTTGCTTCTTCAATATAGTTTACCGCTTGACCTACTGTAGCGATATTTTCAGCTTGATCATCTGGAATTTGAATATCAAATTCTTTTTCGAACTCCATGATTAACTCAACAGTGTCTAAAGAATCTGCTCCTAAATCGTTAGTGAAGCTAGCTTCTGTAGTTACTTCGTTATCGTCTACTCCTAATTTGTCTACGATAATTGCCTTTACTCTTGATGCAATGTCTGACATAATTTTATAAGTTTTAAAATTTAAAATCGGGGCAAAAATACAAATCTTAATTTTTAATTCTAATTTTTGCTAAAAAATGTGATGTCTAAAATAAAAAAAATCCTTCAATCTTTTGCTATTGTTGCCCTTGTTGTTAATAATTATTCTTTTTTTTGCAGTAACAATACAACGAAAAACCATGAAACGCATCGTAATTTTTGCTTCTGGATCCGGAAGCAACGCCGAAAATATCGTCAATTATTTCAATTCTTCTCAAATTGCAACCGTTACTCATGTGCTGTCTAACAATGAGCATGCCAAAGTTTTTGATCGCTGTGAACGCCTACAAATAGAGGCTTCTCTCTTCGATAAAGAAAGTTTTGTCAAAGATGACACAGTTTTGAACTTTTTACTGGTAGAAGCCGATTTTATTGTGTTAGCCGGTTTTTTATGGCGAGTTCCTTCAAAAATAGTAGAAGCCTTCCCTAATAAAATAATAAATATTCATCCAGCATTGTTACCTAAATATGGCGGAAAGGGAATGTATGGAATGAACGTACATAAAGCAGTAAAAGAGAATAAAGAGCATGAAACGGGTATTACGATTCATTATGTAAATGAGAATTATGACGAAGGAGCCATCATTTTTCAAGCGTCAACAGCGCTTTCTGAAAATGACACACCAGAAACTATTGCGACAAAAGTTCATGAACTTGAATACAAACATTTTCCTGAAATAATAGAACAAGTGATTACTAAGCATGGGTAAAAAAAAGAAATACTATGTAGTTTGGAAAGGAAAAAAAACAGGTGTTTTTTCTTCTTGG
Source organism: uncultured Tenacibaculum sp. (assembly GCF_947498805.1). Taxonomy (GTDB): domain Bacteria; phylum Bacteroidota; class Bacteroidia; order Flavobacteriales; family Flavobacteriaceae; genus Polaribacter. The sequence continues at coordinate 198,725 of NZ_CANMLT010000003.1, forward strand.
GAAAGCTGTAAAAAGCAAATTGATGGTTTTCAAGGTGCACAATACAAGGCTTTTGCCAATAAAGAAGAAGCTGAAATTGCTTTGAAAAAAAAATATGAAGATTATAAAGGAAAAGACACCAAAAAACCTACACTCTCTGCTTCTGAAAAAGCAAAGTATGGAACACCAATCTTAGACAGTATTTCTGTTGATGCAGCATGTTCAGGGAATCCTGGGATTATGGAATATAGAGGAGTTCTAACGCACTCTAAAAAGGAAATATTTAAAATGGGGCCGTTTAAGAATGGAACCAATAACATTGGAGAATTTTTAGCTTTGGTTCATGGAATTGCACTATTAAAAGCTAAAAAAATGGATAATACTCCAATTTATTCCGACTCTAAAATTGCCATGAGTTGGGTAGTAAAAAAACAGTGTAGAACAAATGTTGCATTTGATAGCACCAATAAAGAAATTCTTGACTTAATAAAAAGAGCAGAAAACTGGCTTCAAAACAATACCTACAAAACTCCTATCTTAAAATGGGAAACGAAGGCTTGGGGAGAAATCCCCGCAGATTTTGGAAGAAAATAAAAAAGTCAGGTAAAATTACCTGACTTATATATTTAACCAAAAATAATTTGGCTTAACAATTATTTAATTGCAATGTTAGTGGATTCTTTCCAGTGTTGAACGCTAGCTACAGCATTATTCTCATAGTTTACTTCTTTTAAACCATCTTTATGCCATAGAAACCATTTTCCTACTTTCTTTCCTTGGTTATAGTGAGCAATAGCCGTTTTGTTTCCTTTATTATCATAAGTTATCCAAGTTCCTTCTAACTTCTTATCTTTAAAAAAACCTTGTTCTTTAACTTTACCATCTTCATAAAAAGAAGTTACCTTCACCATATCTCCTGCTTTTTCGTATTTAGGAGTTACTTCTTGAGCTTGCATTAACGCAGCTGACAACATACATGCTATTACTACTATTTTTTTCATATTCAACACTTTAATTATTAACACTAACATTACAAATATATGTATTTTTTTACAAAAAACAAACATTTACATAACATTAAATTAACATTAGGGTTAACACACCAATAATTACCCCTATTTTTCCTTCAAAAAATTAGTATATTCAAGCTCATTTTTTAACTAAAAAAAATTATTATGGCAGTAATGAAAGTTATTGAGATCCTAGCGAACTCAGAAAAAAGTTGGGAAGACGCAACTAAAAAAGCAATCAAACAAGCTTCAAAATCGGTTAAGAGTATTAAATCTGCTTTTGTACAATCACAAAGCGTTGTTGTTAACGATAATGAGGTCTCTGAATTTAGAGTAAACCTTAAGGTTACTTTTGAAGTCAAGTAATTAAACCAAATATAAAAACTTATACTACTAGCAGTTTTGGTTAATCAAAACTGCTTTTTTTATCTTTGAAAACATGAATACTATACAATATATCTTAATTGGGTTGGTTGCACTAATCCACATTTACATCGTAATTTTAGAAATGGTTTTATGGACAAAACCTAAAGGAATAAAAACATTTAGCTTAAAAAGTGTTGAATATGCTGAGGAAACCCAGGTTTTAGCAGCAAATCAAGGCCTATATAATGGTTTTTTAGCTGCTGGATTAATTTGGTCTATGCTCAGTCAAAAAACAGATGTTGCTATCTTTTTCTTAAGCTGTGTCTTTGTTGCTGGTATCTATGGAGCTTATTCAACTAAAAAACCAAGAATTTTCTTTGTACAATCTATCCCTGCGTTGTTAGGTTTAGTATTTTTGCTTTTCTAAACTTTAACTAAAAACCACTACTACCATTTATTCATATAATCAATTATTAATTTTTAAATTTTAAACATGGAAAAGTATTGGAATAACATTCAAGACTTATTAGTAGAGTACGCTCCAAAAGTGTTAACCGCATTAGCTATTTTAATTGTAGGTTTATTTATCATTAAATTTATTGTTAAAGCGGCTAAGAAAATAATGAAGAAACAAGATGTAGATATTACGCTACAGAAGTTTTTAGCTGACTTATTAGGTTGGGCATTAAAAGCTTTATTATTTGTTACTGTAGTATCTAAACTTGGAGTTGCAACCACTTCTTTTGCAGCTATTATTGGTGCTGCTGGTTTAGCTGTTGGTTTAGCACTACAAGGTTCCTTATCTAATTTTGCAGGTGGTGCATTAATTATGATTTTTAAACCTTTCAAAGTAGGTGATTTAATCGAAGCACAAGGAGTTACTGGGGTAGTGAAGGAAATTCAAATTTTCACAACACATTTAAATACTCCTGGAAACAAGTTGGCTATTATTCCTAACGGAGCTTTATCTAATGGAAACATTATCAATTATACTGCTGAAGGTAAACTTCGTGTTGATTTAACCTTTGGGGTATCTTATGATGCAGATATCAAGCAGACAAAAGAGATTTTAATGGAGGTTTTAACTTCAAATCCTAAAGTTTTACAAGATCCTGCTCCTTCTGTAAATGTATCGGAACTAGCTGATAGCTCAGTTAACTTTGCAGTGCGTCCATGGGTAAATACAGCCGACTACTGGGATGTATATTTTGGAACAACTGAAAATGTAAAATTAGCACTTGATAAAGCTGGAATTGAAATTCCTTATCCACACTCTGTGGAAATACAAAAAGAAGGTTAAACTTTCTTTTTCTGAGGAGTAACAACAAAATCTTTTAAATAAAAAGGCTCAAAATAAGCGACATCTTCGATGTCGTTTTTTTTGTACTTATCATAACTTAATTGTGCCATTTCTTTTGCTGAAGGGAATTTTCCATCTATAAAAACGGCATTTTCATGTGTAATTACCTCTTTACATTTTTCTGCTCCATCTCCTAAGAAATATACCTTTCCTTCATTTAAATAATCTAAAAAGGAGTTCTCATCAATGATTTCAGCTTTGATCTCTCTTATTTGATAATACTCCTTATTATACACAGCAGCATATACCTCCATTCTACGAGCATCTAACATAGGTACAACTACCCCATCCACTTCAATGGAATGTGCTAACGAAGTCAATGTTTCTAATGAAATTAAAGGTTTTTCAAATGCAAAACACAATCCTTTTGCAGCAGAAACCCCAATACGTAATCCTGTATAAGAACCCGGACCTTTACTTACCGCTATTGCATCAATATCTTTTTTTTCTATCGATGCTTCCTCAAGGATATCTTGAATAAAAGGATGGAGCTTTTCTGCATGTGAATAATTACCATCGTTTAATTCCTTCAGAGCTAAAAGTTCACCATTTCTTGCAATGCTTACCGAACAATTTTTTGTTGCTGTTTCTATATTAAGAATTGTTGCCACGTATTTATTTTTTTCGCAAAGATACATAAAGAAAAACCTCACCAAATGGTGAGGTTAAAATTTGTAATATATCTATCAAAATTAATCTAAAATTGATTCTCCGTAATAGAACTTTAACACTTTTGTTTTAAACACATAATCATACTTAGCTCTAATTGAAGCTCCTTCTGCATTAACCAATCTATTTCTAACTTGATCATAGTCAAATTGTGTCATAGCTCCATAATTATAGCTTTCTTGTGCATTTTTAAACGCTTCTTTCTGTGCTTCTAGAGAAATTGTTGCTGCTTCAAATGCTTTTGCTGCTGCTTTAGCATCTAAATAAGCTTGTTCTATTGTTTGACGTAACTGTAATTTTTGATTTTCTAATCTTGTTTCAGAAACTAATTTGCTGATTTTTGATCGTTGAACATTAGCATCATTTTTAAATCCATTAAAAATTGGAATATTCACATTGAATCCAACACCATACCCTAAGTTATTATCTAACTGTGTAAAAAGAGGTGTGTTTGAAATCCCAGTCGGTAAATCTAAATTAAACCCATAGTTACTTCTTAAATTTCCTGAAAGTGAAACCGTTGGTAAATAACCAGATTTAGCTATATTAATACCATACTCTGAATTTTTAATATCTAATTTTGCTTTTTCAATTTCTGGTCTATTTCCCAATGCTTTTTCATAAACAACATTTGCATTATCATATAGAATTGAAACAGATGGCCTGTCTATTTCAAGTTTTTCCACATCAAATCCTTGAGCATCAATCTGAAGTAATTGAGCTAATTGTAACAAAGTGAAATTTAAACTATTTTCTTGAGTAACTAGGTTTTGAGCATCAGCAACTGCAGTAGACTGTACATTTAGTAAATCTCCTTTAGGAATTGCTCCTGCTTCAAATTGTGCTTGCGACCTCTCAATTTGTTTTTTACTGATCTCTGCTTGAACTTTTGCTACTTCTAAGTTTTCTTTTGCAAATAATACACTTAAATAGGTATTTACTACTCTTAAAGAAATATCATTTTCAATAATTTCTAAATCAAGTTTGCTTGTTTCGACACCTAACTTAGCTTGTTTATATGTATTTAAATTTCTATAGCCATTAAACACTGTAACGCCCGCTATTAAATTTACAGACCCACCAAATGTAGAAGTTGAAACCCTGTTGTTAGATACAGGATCAAAAGTAGATCCAAAATTTAAATTACCTCCTGTTGAAGCGTTTAATGTAGGAAGAAAATTACCCTTGGCATTTTTCACATCTGATTTAGCTATATCAACATTTAATTTATTTTGGTTAATGGTGATATTATTATTTAAAGCGTGATCTACACACTCTTTAAGACTCCATTGTTTTTGAGAAAACCCTGCTAATGAAGCAAATAAGGTAGCTAATAATACAATTTTTGTTTTCAAGACGAATATTTTTTTTTGTTCAGTTAAGTTAGTCAATAGCTGTTCCAAAAAAGAAACAACCTGTAATCATTTAATATTAAAACAATTACAGAAAAATTCAACTCAAAAAGATGTTTGATTGTGAACATTTTACAGTCCGAAATCGTACATCTTTTTTTATTTTGTTTTTATATGACGACTAAATTAACAATATGTTACAATTAATTTACAAATTCTAGTAAATTAATTTTTCGCCTTCTTTCTATGTCTATAAATAAAGTAAAATAAAATTCCAACTAGGATATAAGGAAATATCATTAGGTAAGTAATCCCGTCATTTACCCCTTCTGCCATCGTTTCATTTCCACCTTCTACTACTGCTTTACACATGGCACATTGAGAAGATGCATTTATTGATAAGAATAAAAATATTAGTAAAAAAAGCTTCTTAAACATAATATGGAGATATCATTAAATATACTATTACACCCGTCACTGCTACATACAACCACAAAGGAAAAGTAATTTTAGCTATTTTCTTATGCTCTGGGAAATTTCCTAATTGTGCTCTCATAAATGTTATCAACACAAAAGGAATAATGATAATAGAAAGTAATATGTGCGTAATTAAAATAAATAGATATACATATTTTACAATTCCTTCACCTCCAAAACTAGTAGAATCTGAAGTCATATGATATGCTACGTACATTACTAAAAATAACGCCGAACATATAATAGCCGTAACATTTAATCTTTCGTGAAGTTTTCTATTTCCCTTCTTTATTGCAACTACAGACGCCACCAATAAAACGGCTGTCAACCCATTAATACTAGCATAAATTGGAGGTAAAAAACGCAAAGGTTCTACATTAGGTATTTTAATCCCAAACAACGCAGCTACTGCTAATGGAATTACAATAGAAACAATTGTTATAAATCGTTTGTATCTCTTCTCTTTTAATGAAACGTTACTCATTTAACAATAGTTTTATATCTTCTTTTAATTCTTTTATTTGATCTGGTAATCCATGTTCTTCTAAAGCCCTGTAAAAAGCAATTGGATTCCCTTGTTCATCATATCTTGATCTTAAATACCCATCTTTATCCACTAAAGCAAATAAGCCCGAGTGATAAAAACCACCATGATCATTGTCTCCTACCCCTACAGGTAATTTAAAGCCCTCATTAGATAAGTCAAACACTTCGTTCTCTGGTTTTCCTGTTAGTAAATGCCAGTTTACATGGTTAATTCCATATCTTTTAGCATAATTCCTTAAAACTTGTGGCGTGTCTACCTTTGGAGTAATAGAAAAAGAGGCTATTCCAAAATTAGGATTCCCCATAAACTCATTTTGAATCGTTACCATTTTGGTATTCATAATAGGGCAAATGGTTGGACATGTAGTGAAGAAAAACTCAACTACATAAACCTTCCCTTTATAATCTTCATTGGTAATTGTTTTTTCGTTCTGATTTATAAACTCAAAATTTGGAACTTTTGTGAATTTATACAAATCAGCAGTTTGAAAATGTTTTACAATTTTCGGTATTGAATAAATCCCAAACAATAGTATTATAAATGAAATTCCTACGTATGAATATTTATTTTTTTTCATTCGATATATTTAATTTTCTCCTATCCTCACTTCTATTCTTTTTCAAAGCGAAACTGTACTCAGCTAAAACCACCTTCACATCATCGTGCATATCATTTTTAAGCTCAGCTACCGACTTCATAGCATAACCAAAAGTACTTGGTTCTTCATTCTTTTTAATGGTCGTTTTTCCTCTTCTAAGATTATTCTCTTTATCAATAATATAGGCTTTCGTAATATGCGCATTAGCATCTAAAGTTTCTCCTGTCTTAAAACTCTCGTAGATCGCCCTCAATTCTTCTTCCGAAGCAAAAACAAAACTCCACTTAACTAAGTTTGTATTGATACTTAATCTTTTCTTGATTTTTTCAATTTCCTCTTCCTGACCTTTACTTACCAAACTAATCATTTGAAAGTCTGTATAACCGTAGAATTTCTTATATATCTTTTCGTTTAAGTTAAATAATTCTCCATCAGCAACAGAAACATCACTTCCAACAAAGGTAATAACCGAGACTTTATCTTTAAAAGTGTATTTTTTATTTAATAAAGAAACATCTAATACATCTTTCGAAACTATTGGAAGTTTTCCAAAGTTATGTGTTCCTAGTTGTAAAAAGATATAAAACAATAATGGAACAATAAATAACGCAAAGAGTACTATAAATTTTTGTTTTTTACTCATCTTAATTTAAGTTTAGTAACATGCAAAAAAAAGGTGGTTTAACACCACCTCAAATAATTTTACATACACCTTACCATTTTACAAGTGGTGCTAATGTTTCATGTAAATAGCTTCCTTCTATTAAAACTAAAGTAACTAAATAGCAGATTAAGAAAACTCCAGTCCAAACAACTGAGCGTCTAAACCATTTCTTCTCACCTTCTAAGTGCATAAATGCCCAAGCAATATAATATGCCTTTGCAATTGTTAAGATGATGAAAATCCAGTTTAACCAGCTAGTTCCTAAAAATCCTCCTAAATATAAGCTTTTAGGCTTATAGATACCTAACACTACTTCTACTGCAGTTATAATAGATAAGATTGCTAAAACAATCCAAATTCTTTTTGTATTTGATTCGTGTGCGTGACCCATTTTACAATACTTTTTTTATGATTATACTAAGTAGAAGAATGTGAATACGAATACCCAAACTAAATCTACAAAGTGCCAATATAAACCTACTTTTTCTACCATTTCATAATGTCCTCTACGTTCATATGTCCCTAATACAACATTAAAGAAAATGATAATATTTAATACAATACCAGAGAATACGTGGAAACCGTGGAATCCTGTAATAAAGAAGAAGAAATCTGCAAAAATAGGATTACCGTATTCGTTTTCTATTAAGTTAGCTCCTTCAACAACTCCCGTTGCTTTTGCTAATTGAGCTAAACTTTCTTCTCTAGATAAAACAATCTTTTGTTTTGTCTCTGGATTAATTCTTTCAGTTCTAATCAATAAAGATGGATCTGCTTTAAACGCTTCCTGAACTTGCGCCACAGAATATTGAGAAATTGTTGCTTCATCGTTAAACCATAATCCGTTTTTACGAGTGTGCTCTACTCTTTCATCTTTTCTTTTTCCGTGAACAAAATCAGCTAAACCAATTTGATGACCGTCTTTTACAAATTGTAAAATGTGATTATCAGAAGTTTTAACAGCTCCATAAGAACCATTAATGAATGTTTTCCATTCCCAAGCCTGAGATCCAACGAAAATAATACCGAAGATAATCGTAATAAACATATACGTAGCTACCTTCTTTTGTTGCATTTTATGACCTGCATCTACTGCTAACACCATTGTTACCGAAGATACAATTAAGATAAACGTCATAAAGGCAACGTAAATCATTGGATAATTTCCGTGGAAAAACGGAATGTGTGTAAATACCTCATCAGCAATTGGCCATGAGTCAATAAACTTAAAACGTGTTAAACCATACGCTGCTAAGAACCCAGAAAAGGTTAACGCATCTGATAAGATGAAAAACCACATCATCATTTTACCATAACTAGCGCCAAATGGTTTTACACCACCTCCGCCCCAGGTTTCTTTGTTGTCAGAATTTACAGCAATATTTGCTCCCATAAATCTCTTGTTTGTTAATTTTTGTTAAAACAGTGCGCCAAAATTACGCATTTTATATTATTTGTAAAACTTAAAGAATAAAAATAACAGTATCCATAGTAAATCTACGAAATGCCAGAAGATTGCACCTAACTCAAAACCAAGCATATCAGTAGATGAATATTTCTTTTTAAAATGATTATAAATAACGACTAATAATACAATTACACCTGCTAATAAGTGTAAAACATGCATAAAAGTAATACCAATAATAAACGATGTAGACACCGTGCTTTCTGGTCCAGTAAAATATAATCCTGCCGCGCTTAACTCATTAAATCCTACATATTGATACCAAACAAAACCTAACCCTAATATTAATGTTGTTATTAACAATATAAAAGAAAGGTTTAAATTGTTCTTTTTTAAGAAGTTTTGAGATAAATATAAGGTAACACTACTCAACACTATCAATACAGTACTAATGTAAAATGCTTCTGGTAAATCGAAAGACACCCAATCTTCTCTTTTCTGACTAACAATGTAAGCACTTGTTAATCCAGCAAAAAACATCACCATACTAATCATGGAAATCCACAACATTGGTTTTGCCGACTTTCTCTTACCTACTTTTAATTCTTCTTGTAAAGTTTGTTCACTCATTAATGTAAAAATTTATCTACCACATATATAATTGGCACAATAGTTATATAAAAAACACTTGCCAACATTAACTTTCTTGCATCTGTATTTTTCTCTGTTTTATACAGTACAAATGCATAATATAGCATTAACGTCCCTAATAAAAACACTATTACTGCAGTAATAGGGTGAATATAAAAAGCGCCTGTAAGTTTCAACACAGGTGCAACAGACATTAATATCATAACACAAGTATAAAATATAATTTGCGCTACTGCTCCTTTATCTTTTTTATCCATTGGAAGCATATGCAACCCAGCCTTTTTGTATTCTTCATATTGTAACCAACCAATGGCCCAAAAATGTGGGAATTGCCAGAAAAACTGAATCATAAACAAAAATCCTGCCTCCACTCCAAATTTTCCAGTAGCCGCTACCCAACCTAACATAAAAGGAATAGCTCCTGGAATAGCACCTACAAAAACCGCTAAAGGTGTTACTGCTTTTAAAGGTGTGTATGCACTCGTATATAAAAATATAGAGATTGCTCCGAATAAAGCACATTTAGCATTGATAGAATATAGTATAGCAATTCCCGCAATGGTAAATATAGTCGCAATGATTAAAGCTGTTGTTACTGACATTCTCCCTGCAGGCAATGGACGATTTTTAGTTCGCTGCATTACAGCATCAATGTCCTTTTCGATTACTTGATTAAATGCATTTGATGCACCTACCATAAAGTAACCACCTATTGCCAATAATAAAATAATGGTTGAATTTATTTCTTCAGCACCTAACAAATACCCTGTTATAGATGTAAAAACAACACTTACCGATAAACCAACTTTTGTAAGCTGCTTAAAATCAGAGAACAATGCTTTAACTGTAGATTTATTTTTTAAGGTTGAAACTGATTCCACTCTTATTGTTCTAAAAAATTTTTGCAAAGATATTTGATTCAAACTGAATAACCATAGCTTTACTACATTATATAGTATTAAAATATACCTGCTCGTTTTAAAATTTTAAAGCACCTTCTATACTAAAATACTTACAGTCTTACTTTTAACCACCCCAACATAAAAATAAATCAGAAAATTTTCAAAAACCGCTTTGTAATTAAAAAAATGGTGTTATATTTGCACCCGCATTCGCAGTAATGCACAAGTTCATAAAAATAAAAATGACTACGCGAAAGTAGCTCAGGGGTAGAGCATCACCTTGCCAAGGTGAGGGTCGCGGGTTCAAATCCCGTCTTTCGCTCAATCCTTTTAAGAGATTATGCTGAAGTGGTGGAATTGGTAGACACGTTGGACTTAAAATCCAATGAGCCGTAATGCTCGTGCGGGTTCAAGTCCCGCCTTCAGTACTAAGCCTCACTTTTAACCAAGTGAGGCTTAATTTTAATTATTTAGAGTAGTCATAAAACAGTATAAACGCTGAAGTGGTGGAATTGGTAGACACGTTGGACTTAAAATCCAATGGGCCGTAATGCCCGTGCGGGTTCAAGTCCCGCCTTCAGTACAAAAGCCTTAACAAAAATGTTAAGGCTTTTTTTGTTTCATAACTTTTTGGAATATTCTTTGTAATGTATATCTTAAACACACGTCTAAACTTCAAAATCCAAATCATGCGAAAGATATTTTTACTATTAAGTTTAACTTTCTTCTTAAACACAAATGCACAAACAAGTGCTTATAGCTCGCTATTAAAGAAGCATGTAGATCCTAAAGGGAATGTAAACTACAAGGCTTTTAAAGCAGATGAAGCTAAACTTCAAAGTTTCTTAGACTATTTAGCAAATACTAAACCTCAAAAATCTTGGTCAGCTACAAAAGCAAAAGCTTTTTGGGCGAATGCTTATAATGCCTATACCATCAAATTGATTTTAGACAACTACCCTCTTAAAAGTATTATGAATATTAAAAAGAAAGGTAAAAACGCTTGGGAAATACCTTTTGCTAAGGTTGGAGGAAAAACATACACTTTAAATCAAATTGAACATGAGATTCTGCGTAAAAAATATAGCGACCCAAAAATCCATGTTGCTGTAAACTGTGCCTCTGGTTCTTGTCCGCAATTACCAAATTACGCATTTACTGAAGCAAATTATGAGTCGAAAACAAATCTTTTAATGCGTAAATTCATTAATGACACCAAGCGCAATAAAATCTCAGAAAATAAAGTTCAACTATCTAAAATATTTGAATGGTTTAAAGGAGACTTCACCAAAAAAGGGTCTCTAACAGATTATATAAACAAATATTCAAAAGTTAAAATTAGCAAGAAACCTAAAGTTAGTTATTTAGAATACGACTGGAGTTTAAACGGAAAGTAATTTACGATACTAGTATTTAGTAAAACAATTTGGTATTTTTACTTTTCAACTGAAATAAAAAACAATGTCAAAAACATATTATGATCCTGCCGACTTACGTAAGTTTGGAAAAATAACAGAATGGAGCGAAGAACTTGGAAACAAGTTCTTTGATTATTATGGAAAAGTCTTTGAAGAAGGTGCTTTAACAGCTCGTGAAAAAAGCTTAATTGCTTTGGCTGTAGCTCACACAGAGCAATGCCCTTATTGTATTGATGCTTACACAAAAGATGGCTTGCAACGTGGAATAACAAAAGAAGAAATGATGGAGGCTATACATGTAGGAGCAGCAATTAAAAGCGGTGCAACCTTAGTTCATGGAGTTCAAATGATGAACAAAGTGAACAAATTAGAAATGTAGCATCTTTTAAACATGTCTTCTCGAGCGCAGTCGAGAGATAGTACCAAGGTCTCGGCTGCGCTCGACCTGACACAAATTTATAGGATGAAAAAATCTTTAAAATCTAGAAACAACGATTTAGCAAACACGCAACGTCAACTTGAAATTTTATCAAATGGAATTTTTGCTGATGGTGAATTACCTACGTTTGCTCAAAAAATAAAAGAAACAAATCAGTTTCCTTTACGACCTAAAAAGTTAGAAATATTACAAATAAACGTTGGTTATATGTGCAATCAAGTATGTGCGCATTGCCATGTAGATGCTGGTCCTGACCGAAAAGAGATCATGACGAGAGAAACCATGGAGCAGTGTTTAGATGTAATTAGAAAAACAGGTGCCCACACTTTAGATTTAACGGGTGGTGCACCAGAAATGAACCCTAATTTTCGTTGGTTCGTAGAAGAAGCTTCAAAAGCTGGAATAAAAGATTTCATTGTTCGTTCAAATCTTACAATAATCAGAGCTAACAAAAAGTATTACGATTTACCCGAATTCTTTAAAAAACACAATGTACATGTTGTTTCTTCTATGCCTCATTGGACTCGTGGAAAAACAGACAAACAACGTGGTGATGGTGTTTTCGATAAATCTATCAAAGCATTGCAAATGCTAAATGAAGTTGGATATGGAATTCATGGAACCGGATTACAACTAGATTTAGTATACAATCCGTCAGGGGCATTTTTACCAGGAGATCAAGCTGCTTTAGAAAGCGACTTTAAAAAAGCTTTGCAAGAAGATTTTCAAATTTCATTTAACAGCTTATTCGCTATTACCAATTTACCTATAAGTAGATTTTTAGACTACTTGATTGCTTCTGAAAACTACGAAGATTATATGTACGCTTTGGTAGAAGCATATAACCCAATGGCTGTAGAGAATGTAATGTGTACCAATACCCTATCAATAAGTTGGGATGGCTACTTATACGATTGCGATTTTAATCAAATGCTAAATCTAAAAGTAGCAAGCGAAGCAACCCATATTTCTGAATATAATGAAGAGTTATTACAAAACAGAAATATCATTATTAACCAACATTGTTATGGTTGTACCGCTGGAGCTGGAAGTAGCTGTCAAGGAACGGTAGCATAGCACAATGAATTAACTTGAAAGTGTCATACAAGTATGAAAAACACGGTGTTTTTTCTTTTATTAATTTCTTTTAGTTCTTTTTCGCAAGAGAACCTAAAACAATTACTTGAAAAATACAATACAGAAAGTGTTCCTTACATTTCTGTTACAGATCTACAAAAAGAAAAAAACGTTGTTCTACTAGATGCTAGAGAGCCTAAAGAGTTTGAAGTAAGTCATCTTAAAAATTCAATTTGTGTTGGATATGATTTCTTTAATATAGAGAAAACATTAAAAAAACTTCCAAAGAACAAGAACACTAAAATTATAGTGTATTGTTCTATTGGTATTCGCTCAGAAGATATTGCCGAAAAACTCCAAAAAGAAGGATACACCAATGTATTTAATTTGTATGGAGGTATTTTCGAGTGGAAAAACCAAAACAACACCGTGGTTAACAACCAAAACATACCAACAGAAAAAATCCACACTTTCAATAAAGAATGGAGTAAGTGGTTACATAAAGGAGAAAAGATATATGAGTAAGAACTTATTGTTAATCTTTACCAGGAATCCAGAACTGGGAAAAGTAAAAACACGTTTAGCAAAAACGGTTGGAGATCAAGCTGCATTAGACATTTATAAATTCCTCTTAAATCATACTAAAGAAGTTACACAAAACTTAAATTGCGACAAAGCCGTGTACTACTCTGTTAAAATTAGAGAGAATGATATTTGGAGCACCTCTACCTATCAAAAACATGCGCAATTCGGTGTAGATCTTGGTATTCGAATGCAAAACGCATTTGAACAGGCTTTTGAAAAAAAATATGAAAAGGTTCTAATTATAGGAAGTGACTTATTTGACCTAAAAGAAAAACATATCGAAGAAGCTTTTGAAATGCTTGACTCGAACGATGTTGTAATTGGCCCTGCCGAAGATGGTGGTTATTATTTATTAGGAATGAAAACTTTGTATTCATCAGTTTTTCACAACAAACAATGGGGTACCTCCACCGTAAGACAAGACACACTTAATGATTTACAAAACGTTTCTGTACATTTGTTGGAAACCTTAAATGATGTAGATGTTTTTGATGACATTAAAGACAATGCTACATTCAATCAATTTTACACAAACTAAAAATGCTTAAAAAACAACAACTGCAAGAAACAACAAGGTTTCTTCAAGATAAAGGAATTACAAACCCAGAAATAGGAATTGTACTAGGAACAGGTTTAGGTAAACTTGTAAATGAAATTGACATAGAAATTGAAATTCCATACGCTGAAATTCCACACTTCCCACAAGCTACAGTTGAGTTTCATTCAGGGAAATTAATATACGGTATACTGTCAGGAAAAAAAGTACTTGTTATGTCAGGTCGTTTTCATGTATACGAAGGATATAATTTATGGGAAGTTACCTATGGAATAAGAACTTTACATAGTTTAGGTATTCAAACTTTATTAATTTCAAATGCAGCAGGAGCAATCAACCTTGCATATAAAAAAGGCGATTTAATGTTAATTGAAGATCATTTAAATCTTCAAGGAAGCTCTCCTTTAGCTTTTAAAGGTGCTGGAGAGATGGGTGATTTATTTGCTGATATGCTTGAACCATATTCGAAAAAATTGAATAGTAAGATGAAAGCTATTGCAAATGCAAACGACATAGACTTGAAAGAAGGTGTATACGCAAGTGTTGTAGGACCACAGCTAGAAACAAGAGCTGAATACAGAATGCTTCAAATTCTAGAGGTAGATGCAGTTGGAATGAGCACAGTACCTGAAGTAATTGTTGCAAAACATTTACAATTACCATGTGCAGCTGTTTCAGTTTTAACAGATGAATGTGACCCGAAGAATTTACAGCCATTAGATATTCAAGAAATTATTGAAGTTGCAGGAAAAGCTGAACCTAAAATGATTACACTTTTTAAAGAATTAATTAAAGAAATATAGTGATTAGAAACCAGCAAGCAGCAGTATTAATTATACGTTTATTACTCGGATTTATTTTCTTTTTCCAAGGTTTTGGTAAAGTCTTTAAGTTTGGATTAAACAATGTATATGAAAGCTTTTTTCTAAAAAGTTATACCGACTTGCTTCCTGATTTCTTATTACTTTTTACTGCTTATTATACTTCAATAGTAGAGTTAATAGGTGGATTATTACTAATTATCGGTTTTAAAAGAGACATTGCTTTATATTTCTTAGGGTCGGTACTAGTAATTGTTACCATAGGTCATGGTATAAAAGACCCTATATGGGATTTATCTCATGTAATGTATAGAAGTATACTTTTAGTAAGTTTATTATTGCTTCCTAAAAGTCTCGATAAATTTTCAATAGACTTTTTAATAAAAAAGACAGATAAATGAGTTATTTAGAAACTACAAAAGACGTATATAAAGAAGCAGCCTTAACTCCTGATGTTGGCTTGTGTTGTACTACAAATCCTATATGGGAATTACCAGGGTTAAAGATTCCAAGAATTATGCAGGAAATGAACTATGGATGTGGTTCAACGGTACATGCTCGTGATTTAACTAACAACCCTAAAATGCTTTATGTAGGTGTTGGTGGTGGAATGGAGCTATTACAATTTGCATATTTCAACAGAAACAAAGGTGGTGTAATTGGATTAGATGTGGTTGATGAAATGTTAGAAGCTTCTCGTAAAAACTTTAAAATTGCCGAAGAGCAAAACGATTGGTTTAAAAGCGATTTTGTAGATCTACGTAAAGGTGATGCTTTAAACTTACCTGTAGAGGATAACTCAGTAGATGTAGCTGCTCAAAACTGCTTATTTAACATCTTTAAGACAGAGGATTTAAAGAAAGCAATTACTGAAATGTATCGTGTCTTAAAACCACATGGTCGTTTAGTGATGAGTGATCCAACTTGTGAGCAACCAATGAATGAAACATTACGTAACGATGAACGTTTACGTGCTCTTTGTTTAAGCGGAAGTTTACCTATTGCAGAATATGTAAAAATGTTAACAGACGCTGGTTTTGGAACTATTGAAATTAGAGCCAGAAAACCATATAGAATCTTAGACCCAAAGAATTACCCAACTGATGAGTTAATTTACATTGAATCTATTGAGGTAGCTGCTATCAAAGACCCGATGCCAGAAGATGGACCATGTGTCTTTACAGGAAAAGCTGCTATTTATTTTGGTGATGAAGATTATTTTGATGACAAAAAAGGACATACCTTATTGAAAAACCAACCTATAGCAGTTTGTGATAAAACAGCACAAGCTTTAGCTGATTTAGGTAGAGATGATATATTTATTAGTGAGTCTACGTACCATTATGATGGTGGTGGATGCTGCTAATTAAGTACAACTTACTTATAAACCCTCACAAATTGTGAGGGTTTTTCTTTATATTTAAATCAAAACTTTGTCTTATGAAACGTATACAACTTTTTGAATTTGAAGATTTTAATTGGCTTCCGCCCTTTATCAGAAGTAGTATTACCAATTTACTCGCACTACTTTTAAAAATGTTGAAAACTAAGGATGTTGTAGTAAATCTTATTCTAGACGTTAAAAAGCAGTTTAACTTTAATCAAATAGTAGATATTGGATCAGGTTCTGGGGGTGTTATGATCGATGTTATTCAAGAAATTAACGCAAAAGAAAACTCAATAAATTTACTACTCACAGATTTATATCCCAATCCTTCAGTAGTAAATCGTATTAACAATTCCAATATTACTAATCTACATTATCAAGAAACACCTCTAAACGCAACTGATTTTACCAACACACCTAAAGGATTAAAAACCATGATGAATAGTTTTCATCACATGTCACCTAAAAACGCTCAAAAAATTCTACAAACTGCTCAAGAAAACAAACAGCCTCTTTTAATTTATGAAATGGGAGAAAACAATATCCCTACGCTACTTTGGTGGTTATTGTTACCTATTTCAATGGTTATTTTAATTATTATGGTACTTTTTATGACTCCTTTCACAAAAGGCATTACCTTTAAGCAAATTGTTTTCACTTATCTCATACCAATTATCCCTATTATATATGCTTGGGACGGACAGGCGTCATTAGTAAGAATGTATACTTTTAATGATATTGAAAACTACTTATTGAAAAACCTAAAAAACGATTCTTATACATGGACAATTGACCATGCTAAAAATGCAAAAGGTAAAAAACAAGGATATTATATTTTAGGGCTTCCTGCGAAGTAATTTTAACTCATTCTATTGATTTTTTACGATATCCTCCTAAGCAAACAACGTAGCAAAAGCTTCTTCTATTTTACTAACCAAAATAAGCTTTATAGAATGATTTTTGCTTGTTATTTTATTGTACTTAGAAGTAACGAAAGTTTTATATCCTAACTTTTCAGCTTCTAATATTCGTTGGTCTATTTTAGAAACAGGCCTTATTTCTCCTGCTAAACCAACTTCTGCTGCAAAACATACATCAGGATTAATTGCTAAGTCTTGATTCGAAGATAAAATAGCTGCTACTACTGCTAAATCTATAGCCGGATCATCTACTTGAATTCCTCCAGTAATATTTAAAAACACATCTTTTGCTCCTAACTTAAAACCAGCACGTTTTTCTAATACAGCTAAAATCATATGCAAACGTTTTAAGTTATAGCCTGTAGTAGTACGTTGAGGAGTTCCATATACTGCCGTAGAAACCAAAGCTTGAATTTCTATCATCAATGGGCGAATCCCTTCTAAAGTTGAAGCAATAGCGGTACCACTCAAATCACCATCTTTTTTAGAAATCAATATTTCCGATGGGTTTGACACCTCTCTTAATCCGGCCGATAACATTTCATAAATTCCTAATTCAGCAGTAGAACCAAAACGATTTTTTTGTGATCGTAAAATTCGATAGGTATGATTTCTATCTCCTTCAAACTGCAATACCACATCAACCATATGTTCTAAAATCTTAGGCCCAGCAATATTTCCTTCCTTATTAATATGTCCAATCAATAATACAGGGGTAGCTGTTTCTTTGGCAAATTTTATCAATTCTGCAGACGTTTCTCTTATTTGAGAAATACTTCCAGGAGAAGCTTCAATTATATTAGTATGTAAGGTTTGAATTGAATCAATAACCAGTACATCTGGCTGAACTTCTTCTATATTCTTAAAAATTTGCTGTGTATTTGTTTCTGTAAGAATTAAACAATTAGAATTCGTTGCGTTCAATCGTTCTGCACGCATTTTAATTTGCGACTGACTTTCTTCCCCTGAAACATATAATACTTTTTGTGGAATTTGTAAGGCTATTTGTAACAACAAGGTAGATTTTCCAATTCCAGGCTCTCCACCTAATAATATTACTGCTCCTTTAACCAAACCACCCCCTAAAACAGTATCTAATTCTTGGTTCTTAGTTCCAAAACGCTCTTCAGGATTCAATTGAATCTCCTCTACTCGTAATGGCTTCGATACTTTCTTTTGAGTATTGGAAGGAAACTTCCATTGTCTTTTTTCTTCTTTTTGTATAACTTCTTCAACAACGGTATTCCATTGTTTGCAAGTACTACATTGTCCTACCCATTGGGCATGTTGCGTTCCACAGTTTTGACAGAAAAAAGTTGTTTTGGTTTTAGGCATTTTTGCAAGATTTACCTACAAAGAAAAGAAAACTATTTATTTTTATTATATAAAGGTAAAAACAAGAATGACAATCCTCCAAAAATAATTATCATCGCTGTTTGAGCTGTCCACATAATCCATCCAAACGCATTCGCCGGCTCTTCTGCAATACCAAACAAAGCAAAGGCTCCTGCTACAGCAACAGGATACAATCCTATACCACCGTTGGTTGCAGCTATAGAAAAACCACCAGCAATAAATCCAATTAAAACTGCTCCAAAAGGAACTTGTAATCCTTCAATTGCAGGGATAGTGGCCCAAAACATTGCTACATACATTAGCCAGATAAAAACCGTATGAAAAATAAAAGCCCATTTGTCTTTCATTTTAAAAATACTAGTAGCACCTTCTATTAATCCGCTAATGAAGTTTTTGATTTTTAACCCAACACCAGCATCTGCTTTTTTTACATAACGTGTAAAAATAAAACCTCCTAGAACCAACACTGCCAACCCAATACCAATTTTACTTGGATCAAAGTTTTTGGTCAACAATTCATAAATAAAATCAAATTGAACAAAAAGAGTTATCGTAATAATGATTAACATCATTAATAAATCTGCTATTCTTTCTGCTACTATGGTACCAAACCCTTTTTCAAAAGGAATATCTTCATAGTTAGTCATTACAGCAGCCCGAGATACTTCACCCGCTCTTGGCACGGCATAATTTACCAAATAGGCTACTAAAACAGCCATGGTACTATTTCCAAAATCGGGTTTATAGCCCATAGGCTCTAATAAGAATTTCCATCGATAAGCTCTTGATAAATGGCTTAATATTCCAAAGAATAAACCTAAAGCAATCCACCAATAGTTTGCATTTTTAAAGTACTGTACTAAGGTTTCAATAGAAACTTTTGATAAAGAATACCATACTAAAAAACCTCCCAAAATGAGAGGTAATATAATTTTTAAAACTTTTTTAAAATTCAAAATTAAGAAAGGGTATTATCTGCTTCGTTAGGGAATACTAATTTTGGTTTAAAGTTCTTTGCTTCTTCTAACTCCATAAAAGCATACACTATTAAAATTAATGTATCTCCTTTTTGAACTCTACGAGCGGCAGCTCCATTTAATGTGATTTCACCACTTCCTCTAGGACCTGGAATTGCATAGGTTTCTAAACGTTCTCCATTGTTGTTGTTTACAATCTGAACACGTTCTCCTTCGATAATTCCAGCGGCATCCATTAAATCTTCATCAATGGTAATACTTCCTATATAATTTAAATCTGCACCTGTAACTTTTACTCGGTGGATTTTAGATTTTACTACTTGTACTAACATGTTGCAAAAATAGTTGTTTTTTAATGATTAATGAGTTTGTTTTTAATGAATTTACTTTAACCCAATATTATCTATTAGACGAATATCTCCAGCGAAAACCGCTATAAACCCACGGTATTTTTTCTTCTTATGAATAACTTCTGGAGTTTCTAAAGTTTTTTCATCTGCAATGGTAAAGTATTCTAGTTCTAAAAACGGATGTTTTTTAAACTGTTTTTCAACCCATTGCGTAACCTCTATTACATTTTTTATGCCAAATTTCTTTCTTGCCTTTTTTAAGGTTTTATAAATAAACGGAGCCGCCTCTCTATGTTCCTTAGTTAATCGGACATTTCGCGAACTCATCGCTAATCCATCTTCTTCTCTAAAAATTGGTCTTCCTTTAATTTTAACAGGAATATTATGTTTTTCAACCAACTTTTTAATGATTTGTAATTGCTGAAAATCCTTTTTACCAAAATAAGCATTTGTAGGTTCTACAATTTCAAACAAGGCTTTCACAATAGTTCCTACTCCATCAAAGTGTCCATCTCTAAATTTTCCTTCCATTTGATGTTCCAACCCGTCAAAATCAAAATTTTCAGAGACAACATTGGTGTCGTAAATCTCTTCAACAGAAGGCACAAATAACACATCGCATTGTACACTTTCTAATAACCTAATATCGTTTTCAAGTGTTTGTGGATATTTTACTAAATCTTCCTTATTATCAAACTGAGTTGGATTTACAAAAATGCTAACTACCGCTATATCATTTTTCTTTTTTGCTCTTTTAACAAGAGATAAATGTCCCTCGTGCAAAGCTCCCATGGTTGGAACAAATCCGATAGATTTTTTATCTTTTCTAATGGTTAATAAAAAATCCTTTAATTCAGATTTTGATTTAAAAATTTTCATCGGCAAATCTTACGTATACGCGCAAAATTAGCAATTTAACATGATTTTAGCATAAAATTTCGTAATTTTGCATCTTTACAAAAAGAGTTCGATTTAATGAAGGATAAGAGAATATTATATGTTTCTTCTGAGGTAATTCCATATTTACCGGAAACAGAGTTATCATCTACTGCATTTAATGTTGCTAGACACGCCCATTCAAAAGGAGTTCAAACCCGTATTTTCATGCCACGTTTTGGTGTTATAAATGAAAGAAGACACCAGCTTCACGAAGTAATTCGTTTATCTGGTATGAACCTAATAATTAACGACATGGATATGCCGTTAATTATTAAAGTAGCTTCTATTCCAAAGGAAAGAATGCAGGTTTACTTTATTGATAATGATGAATACTTTAAGCGTAAAGCTATTTATACTGATGAAGATGATAAACTATTCGACGACAATGATGAGCGAATGATTTTCTTTGCTAAAGGTGTAATTGAAACTGTTAAAAAATTAAATTGGGCTCCAGATATCATTCATGTTCATGGATGGTTAGCTTCTCTTTTGCCTCTTTATTTAAGAGAATTTTATAAAGAAGAACCTTTATTTACCGAAAGTAAAATTGTTACTTCGCTATATAACAACGGTTTTGAAGGCGAGTTAAATAATGAGCTAGCAAACAAAGTTCGTTTTGATCAAATCAATAGCGATAAAATTTCTGTTTTTGAAACACCTAATCATATTAATATACTTAAAAGCGCTATAGAAAACTCTGACGCGATAATAAAAGGTAGTGAGTCTTTGCCAGACGAGCTTGAAAGCTTTATTAGCGATAAAGAGGTGGAAATTTTAGAGTTTCCTTCTGAAGAAATGCTAACCGAATCTCATTTAGAATTTTATAAAGAAACCGTATTAGAATTAAGCGAATAAAATGATCAAAAAATTTGGTATTATAGGTGTTTGTGCGTTAGCATTAACGACAATCATTTCTTGTGAAAAAGATTTTAACGATATTGGAAGTAGTATAGTAACTAATACAAAGTTTAGTACTGGAACTATTGAGTTAGAAGTAGAAGTAACTCCATATAGTATTGATGCGAGCACGCCTACTCCTTTCTACAAAGCTGTTAGAGCGGATAACATTGAATTTCCAAATCGTACTAACTGGGGTGATTATTGGCTTGGTGTTTATAACAATCCTAACGCTAAGAAAATTGAAGCTTCTTTCATTTCTCAAGTTAATTTAGCCTCTATTAGAACATTTACAGATAAAACGTATGAAACTACAGATGTAATAGAGCCGCCAGTTTTAGATGAAGTTATTTTAAAAATACCTTTACAAGCAACAAGTGGAGATAAAGACGCTGATGGTAAACCTCAGTTTACTTTAGATCAAGTATTAGGAGATCAAGAACAAAGTTTTACTGTAAAAGTGTTTGCAAGTAATACTTTTTTAAACAAACTAGATCCTACCGACCCAACAAAAAATAACGAATATTTATCGGATGTTGATTATGATGAGGGTACAGAGTTAAGTTTAGTTTCTACTTTTACATTTAAGGATGCAGAAAAAGATACGATGTTTGTTTTTGATAGAACTCTTTTATCTGCTACTCCAAAAACATATAAAGACACACTTAAGGTTGCTAACGGTACTAGTATTACAGCAAACCCATTTAAGTATATAAAATTAGATAAGAATTTCTTCCAAACTAACTTTATCGATAAATATGATACAGCTGATTTTGGAAGTCAAGAGGAGTTTGCTAGAAATATTCTTAAAGGAATTATTATTGAAGTTACTGATAATGGAAATAACGGTTCTGCCGTACCTTTAACATTTAGTAATGCTAACTTATCACCATCTATTGACCTTCTTATAACTTCTACTGTAAAAAATGCAGGAGGAGAGGTAATAGACACTGTTCCTAAAAACCATAGCTATCCTTTATTAGGTCTTAACAGTCGTATTTATAAGATGACTGATGCTGCTAACCCAACACCTTCTAATAATTTTGTTATACAAGGAACTGCCGGTAGTCTTGCTGAAGTTAAAATTTTAAACGACACAAAGTTAGCTGAATTAAAAGCTAATAACTGGTTGATTAATGACGCACAAATAACTTTTAATGTAAATCAAACAATCAGTAAAGATTCTGCATTTGTTCCTCAAAGATTATTTTTATATCAAAACTTTGTGAATAGTGGTGGTCAAGTTGAACCAGCGCAACTTTCTGATGCCCATGTTGAACCTGCTTCTTTTAATGGTAATGTAGTTATCACAGAGAAAGTACCTGAAAAATACAGCTTTAGAATCACCGATTATATTTCTAATTTACTTAAAGGAACGGAAAACTATACCAATGATCCTTTAGTTTTAAAAGTATATAATAATCCAACAGACAATCCTGTTACTAATGGAGTTTTAGACACAAGTGTAAAGTCCTATAATTGGAACCCAAGAGCGGTTACCTTATACGATGGTAATAGTGCGAACGGTGCTAAAAAAGCAATTTTAAAAATATCTTACTCAGAAAAAAAATAAACTATTGTTATGTGTGGAATAACTGGTTATATTGGATATAGAGATGCTTATCCAATCGTTATTAATGGATTAAAAAGATTAGAATACCGTGGTTATGATAGTGCAGGTATAATGATGTATGACGGAGATGTTATGCACCTATCAAAGACCAAGGGTAAAGTTTCAGATCTAGAAGTAATAACAAATAAAGAAGAAATACGCAAAGAAGGACGTATTGGTATTGGTCATACTCGTTGGGCTACTCATGGAGTACCGAACGATACAAACTCTCACCCACATTTTTCTCAATCGGGAAATTTAGTAATCGTTCACAATGGTATCATTGAAAATTACGATACCATAAAAAAAGAACTTATTTCAAGGGGCTATGAGTTCCAAAGTGATACTGATACTGAAGTATTAGTAAACTTAATTGAAGAGGTAAAAAAGACGGAAGGTTGTAAATTAGGAAAAGCGGTTCAATTAGCTTTGACACAAGTGATTGGTGCTTATGCTATTGCTGTTTTCGACAAATCAAAACCTAATGAACTTGTTGTTGCTCGTTTAGGAAGCCCAATCGCTATTGGTGTAGGTAACGAAAACAAAGAATTTTTTGTTGCTTCAGACGCCTCTCCATTTATTGAGTACACTAAAAATGCTATTTACCTTGAAGATGGTGAATTAGCCATCATAAAGAAAGACAAAGGAATTAAAGTTCGTAAAATAGATAATGATAAATTAGTTGATGCTAATATTCAAGAGCTTCAATTAAGCTTAGAGCAAATTGAAAAAGGTGGATATGATCACTTTATGTTAAAAGAGATTTACGAACAACCTAAAGCAATTATTGACACCTATCGTGGTAGAATGCTTCCTGATGAAGGAATCATTAAAATGGCAGGTGTAGATGATAATATTTCTAAGTTTTTAAACGCTGATAGAATCATTATTGTTGCTTGTGGTACCTCTTGGCATGCTGGATTAGTAGGTGAATATCTTTTTGAAGATATGGCTCGTATTCCTGTTGAAGTTGAATATGCTTCTGAGTTTAGATACAGAAATCCTATTATTACAGAAAAAGATGTTGTTATTGCTATTTCTCAATCAGGAGAAACTGCAGATACTTTAGCAGCTATTAAGCTTGCAAAATCTAAGGGTGCATTTGTTTTTGGAGTTTGTAATGTAGTTGGTTCTTCTATTGCTCGTGAAACTCATGCAGGAGCATATACACATGCAGGTCCGGAAATTGGTGTAGCTTCTACAAAGGCTTTTACTACTCAAATTACAGTATTATCTTTAATAGCTTTAAAACTTGCTAAAAAGCGTGGTACATTATCTCAAACTGCGTTTCAACAGTATTTACAAACAATGCAGTTGATTCCAAACCAAGTTGAGCAATTACTAAAGATAGACAAACAAGTTGAAGAAATTGCCGCTGTATATAAAGATGCTAAGAACTGTTTATATTTAGGTAGAGGGTTTAATTTCCCAGTAGCATTAGAAGGAGCATTAAAACTTAAAGAGATTTCATATATCCATGCAGAAGGCTATCCTGCTGCAGAAATGAAGCATGGTCCTATTGCTTTAATTGATGAAAACATGCCTGTTTTTGTTATAGCTACTAAAAGAGGTCACTACGAAAAAGTAGTGAGTAATATTCAAGAAATTAAATCTAGAAGTGGTAAAATTATAGCTATTGTTACAGAAGGTGATGAAACGGTTAAAGAAATAGCTGATCACACTATAGAAATTCCTGAAACAGAGGAAGCTTTAACCCCATTGTTAACTACAATCCCGTTACAATTGTTATCATATCACATAGCGGTAATGTTAGGTAAAAATGTTGACCAACCTAGAAACCTTGCTAAATCTGTTACTGTAGAGTAATCGAATTACAATATATTTAAATAAAAAAAGCCGGCATAAAAGCCAGCTTTTTTTATTTCCTATAACTTCTTATTTTTTTCAATTATACCGCATTAAAAAAGGTCAATACAATTTGTATTGACCTTCTTAATATAAATATAAACTTACTTATTATTAATCATTAATAGTCCATGATACATAATACATTGATCCTACTAATCCAGAACCAGGAGCTACAACATAATTATCTCCTGTTAAATTAGTTCCTCCAAATTTCAATCTTGATCTGTTCGAGAACCTCCAGTTAATTTGTGCATCTAATACTGTTCTAGCATCAATTTGAGCATCTAGTATACTTGACTCCCATAAGAAGTCATTTTGCCAACGTACATTCACGTTAAACCCAATATTCTTAATTATATTAGGATTACCAAACATCACCTTAAATCTGTGCTCTGGTGTATTAAACCCAGCCTTAAAACTTGGATCAGAATTTTGATCAAAGCTAAATCTAGACCAAGTATAATTTGCTCCTAAATTAAATGTCTTAAATACTTTTGTATTCATTCCTATTCCTAAACCATAAGAACTTACATCTGCTTTTGAATTTGTATATACCGATAGGCTTGTTACATCTCCATTTTCCAGTGCTGTTCTACCATTTCCAGCCGTACCTGAATAATTTGGCACAAACACATTTTTAAACGCTGTAAAATCTTTATAATCGTTATAGTACCCATTAATATCAAGCTCTAATACATTATCATCACTTAAACCGATAATACTTCTATATCCTAATTCAAATGTACCTACTTGTTCTGGTCTTATGGTCTCTAAATTGGCCGCAGCTCCACCATTAACAAGTCTCGCGTTATCAAAAACATAGTCTCCTGTAATTGTAGAAGTACCACCACCTCCAAAGTTATTCACTTGAACGTTAAAACGACTTAAGTTATCACTAGCTGTTCCAAAAACAAATTCATTAGGTCCAATTCGTAAACCTAAATATCTTTCTAAAGTACTTGGATTTCTAAAACCTGTTTGAAACGATGCTCTTAAGATATGATTTCTACTTTCTCCTAACGAATAGTTCAATGCAAATCTCGGTGAGTAATTTGCTTTTAATTCAGATGTTTTATCATAACGAATAGATGAGGTTAACTTTAATCTATCATCCAAGAATTTCTTTTGTAACTGTGCATATGCACCAAAATCTTGGAAGTTTATCTTTTCATCCTTATCTGTAAACAATGTTCCTTGAGAATTTACATCTGTATTACGGTAACTCATACCTACCTGAAACTCTCCCCATTTGATTAAATCTCTAAAGTTATAGTTAGCATCAAAATGATAGAAAGATGTGTTATCAAAAATTGCAGCTCCACCTTCATTCACAGAAGTATTGATGATTCGATCAACTTCAGTTTTAAATGCCGCTGTACCAGGTTGTAATCTATTTCTATTTGCAAAAGTTCTTGCATCCGCATCATTACCAAGACTTAATCCAGGGATTGTAACTGCACCACTTAACACTCCAGCATATTCAAGAAACCAATTTCTATTTGGGTTATACGCTTCATTTAAAGCTAATCCTAATGATCTTAAATCATAACTTTTTCCTGCATCATTTGCTGTATAATATCCTCTAGCAAAAAAATTCTTTCCTACTAACTCCAATCTATGCTGTTGCATGAAGTTACCTCTTTGTGCATACCTACTTGTTCCTTGATAAATTAAATCACCAGTGGTAAAACGTGAATTTAAGATAATTTCTAATTTATCATTCTTCCAAGGCCTATAGTGAATAGAACCATCAAACTTTAAGTTTTTACTATTGTAATCAATCAAGTCACTTTCAAGATACCCCGTTCTACTTACTTCAATTGGAGGTAATGCAGCATTTAGTGAACTTAAATCAACACTAAAATCATCTCCATATACATTTAATCCATCATAATCTGTATTCGTAGTTCTATTTCCAGCTATTTTAGTTCCACCAACACCCGTTGTATTAGACTCATCAATGGCATGCCATTCTTCAGCCTCAAAATAGTTGAAATTAACTTTCGCTGCTAAATAATCATTAAACTTATATGCCATTCTAATCCCCACATCATAAAACACATCATTATCCACTGATGCATCTTGAGATATGATACCAGTCTTTATAGAAGTACTAATTCCTGTATAGGTAAATGGACTTTTACTTGTCATTAATAAAATTCCGTTAAATGCATTTGCACCATATAAAGCAGAAGAAGCACCTGGAAGAATTTCTACACTATGTACATCTAATTCTGAAATCCCTACGTAATTACCGAATGAGAAATTCAAAGCTGGTACAGAGCTATCAACTCCATCAACTAACTGTACAAATCGAGTATTATCAAATGTAGAGAACCCTCTTGTGTTAATAGATTTAAATCCATAACTACTTTCACGAGACTCTACTCCTTTTAAGTTAGTTAAACCATCATAAAAAGAAGGTGATGTATTATTTCGAATATCAGTGATCCCCATTCTTTCAATAGTTACTGGAGATTCAATAACTCGTTCTGGAGCTCTCGAAGCCGAAACTACTACTTCTTCTAATGAGATATTCTCTTTTAAGATTACATTAATTTCTTGGTCTTTGCTAGTTACATTAATTATCTCTGCCTGATAACCGAATGCTGTTACCTGTATATCTAACGGAAAGGATTTTGAAGTGGTTATTGTAAAATTCCCGTCTGCATCAGATACTACTATGGTATTATCTATTCTAATTGAGGCACTTTGGAAGGGTTCTAGATATTCATCAAAAACTTTCCCTTCAATGGTAGTTTGCGCGTAAAAGGACAAACTACACAACATAAAAACTGTTGAGAGTAGTTTTCTAAACATATATATTTATTTTGAATTGGTTGAAAAATTGGTATGTATATTCTATACTTATTCTTCTAAAGAGAATGTAATAGGAAAACCGTATTTAACAGCTACACGACTTCCATTCTTTTTAGCAGGAGCAAATTGCGGTAGTTTGTGAACTACATTTTGAGCTACATGATTTAAAATCTCTCCATTTTTAGGTCCTAAAGTCTTTATATTCTTTACGTTTCCGTCTTTATCAATAATAAAACGAACCCAAACTTCTCCTTGAATCGATTCTTGTACTGCTTTACTCGGATAATGAAAATACTTTTGGATATGCTTCATCATTTCTTCATTAAAGCAGTCTACTCGTTCTCCTTTCTTTGTTTTTTTGCATGCACTAAAAGAAGGAATTTTATCTACTTCACTAAACTTAGAGGCTTTTCTTACTTCCTCTGCAGATAATTTATTTTTAAGGTCTTCTATATTTGTCTTAAAAGCTAGTCCCTTTGTTATAGGACTTTCGTTTGCTGTACTTTGAATACCAGATGTACCCAAACTTCCTACGCCTGTAGCAGCTTGCTTTTTAGCTAGCTCTCTTTTTTTCATAAAGCGCTTACTAGCCGAAACTTTTACGGTAATTTGTCTTGATTTTTTCTTGTTTGATGGTTCTTCGACTGCACATTTTGTAATACTATTTACATCGAAAGAATCCTCAGGAGTCTCGCAAACTTCTTTTTGCGCGAACATACTGGTAATGCTTATCATCACCAATATAAGTAGCAGGTGTATTTTTGTCATAATATTGGGGGCATTATAGTTTATATACAAGTCCTATTTAAAATCTATAGTTTGGGGCTAAATAGAAACCAGTGTACAAAAATATGTTTTTTTCACTTAAAAATTGTTAATTTTAATGAAAAAGGGGAAATTCCCCACAAAAACACAACCCTCTCAATAACAACTCATTACTCTCCTAATGTAAAATTCATAGGGAAAGTATATTCTACATTGATTGACTCGCCATTTTGTTTACCTGGAATAAAGTCTGGCAATAGCGAAACAATACGAATTGCTTCCTTCTTTAAAGACTCTCCATACTTCGGAGCCGTAACCTTTACATTGTCAACATAACCATTTGAATTAATAACAAAACTAACCCAAACATTTCCTTCTATTTCATTGATTAATGCTTCTTCTGGGTACATGAAATTTTCCTCAATATGTTTTTTCATTTCATAATTGAAACAATCTACCCCACTCAGCCCACTATTGTTACATGACTTAAACTGTGGTATATCTTCTACTTCACCAAAAGTCATACTAGCTTTAACTTCTTTTTTAGTATACATAGTTTCAACAACCTGCTGCACCTTTTCCTTAACATCTTTTAGGTCTTCACTTTCAAATGCATGAACAGACATACTCAAGTGAGTTAATGCATTCACTTGGATTGCTTCTTTTCGCTCAAATGCTCTTTTCTTAAAATATCTCTGACTTGAAACTTGTGATTGATGTTTAATGGTTTTATCTTTAGGCAATTTCTCTTCTACCTCACATTTTTTAGATGCGATGGCATTAACATCAACTAGAACTGGCTCTTCGTTACTTGTACATATTTCTTGAGCAATGGATTGCTGAAACATGCACATTACTAAGAGTAATGGCAGTATTTTTTTCATGACACAACTATTTAATCCTTTATATCAGCAAGAAGCTTAAAGGTAAGTTCAACATAGAAAAATTACTGCTTAGGTTTGGGGAAGGGGAATACAAGGTTTTCATAATTAAGGGGACTCATATAAGGGTTAAACAAATAAATGTACTCTAAATATAATATTTTTTTCGAAAAAACACAATTCAATGTACTAATTGTTTGTTTTTATGTACAATTAATACTCATAATCATAGAGAAAATCGTTGTACGGAAAACGCTGAATGTGAATCTTTTTCACCTCTCCGTAGACTTTCTCTTTAAAATTTTCAAGATTGTCTTTATTTAATGCAGAAATAAAAATACTCTGTTTTTCTAAATCATGCATCCATGTTTTTTTCCAATCTTCAATTGTATAGTGTTTTTTTGTTTTTTCTGTGGTTAAATCATCTTCTTCAATAATTTCATGAGTATAAGCATCAATTTTATTAAAAACCATTACCGTTGGTTTATCAACACTATCAATTTCACCTAATATTTTATTTACTGAAGCAATATGATCTTCAAAATTAGGATGTGAAATATCTACCACGTGAAGTAATAAATCTGCTTCACGAACCTCATCTAAAGTAGATTTAAACGACTCAACTAATTGCGTTGGCAGCTTTCTAATAAATCCAACCGTATCCGTCATTAAGAAAGGGATATTCTTTATAACAACTTTTCGAACTGTAGTATCTAGCGTAGCAAATAATTTATTTTCTGCAAACACATCACTTTTACTTACAACATTCATCAAAGTTGATTTCCCAACATTTGTATATCCAACCAATGCTACTCGAACCATTTTTCCACGATTCTTTCTTTGCACTGACATTTGCTTATCTATTGTTTCTAATTTCTTTTTTAACAAAGAAATTTTATCACGAATAATACGACGGTCTGTTTCTATCTCTGTTTCACCAGGTCCACGCATTCCAATCCCCCCTTTTTGTTTATCAAGGTGGGTCCACATTCTTGTTAATCGTGGCAATAAATATTGATATTGTGCCAGTTCTACTTGTGCTTTAGCCGAACTTGTTTGTGCTCTACTAGCGAAAATATCTAAAATTAAGTTTGTTCTATCTAATATCTTACAATCTAAAATACGCTCAATATTTCTCAATTGTGCTGGTGATAATTCATCATCAAAAATAGCTGTACCTATGTTATTAGATTCAATATACATTTTAACATCCTCTAACTTACCACTACCTAAAAATGTTTTAGGGTTAGGTTTTTCCATTTTCTGCACAAAACGTTTTACCGTAATACCTCCTGCAGTTTCAGTTAAAAACTCTAATTCATCTAAATATTCCTCAGCTTGTTGCTCGTCTTGATGTTGGGTTATAATACCTATTAAAACCGCTTTCTCAGATATGGCTACTCTTGTTTCAATCATAGAATGCAAAAGTACAAATTTCTTGTTGTTACAAACACATTTAAACTAGCAGATTAAAATTATAACTGACATTTTTGGAACCTTCAAAAATCAATACTCTAATTATACAAAACATAAAAAAAACCTCATTGAAAAATGAGGTCTTTACACACAACTAAAAAGTTATTATTTCGCCTTTACAACTAAAGGCATTCTATAAACCTTATTTTTTATAATTAACTCACTTGAGATTTTTTTATAGTTTAATTTTGACTTTACATAACCACATACTTGTTCATTTTTACAATCAATATCAAGAATAACGATCTCACCATTCTTATTGATTAAAAACTCAACACTTGTTTTAACATCTTTAGATACTGTAAAACTTGTTTTCCCTAAAAGTTCAACAATTTTACTTCTAATTTCATTTTTTGCAGGGTTTTCGTTAACCGCAAAAGAAGAGGCGCTTAACAACATTACTACTACAAGAACAACTAATTTTTTCATTTTTTTAAAGTTTAAAAAGTTAATAATTACGTCTTATCTAAACGCACTACAAACATAACTCAGCCTTCTAGTTTTTTCTGTATTTTTGAAGTTATTAAAAGTTTCTTTATTTGTTAGTTACGTATTAAACAGCTTCTTTATTTACAAGGGCTTAACATTGTTTATTTAAAAGAAATCTTCTCTTTATTTTCCTTTTTTATTAGTGTTTACCTCAAATAAATAGTATCCTTTTAAAACAAAATCGTTTACATATAGAAAAATTGAAAAAACAGTTAATTAGAAGTGTTAAAACATAATTAATTCATACCTTAGGAACCCTCGTTTTAATACTTTTTAATTTGAAAAATAGAAGAAAAAACACTTTTACAGTTGGATTTTATAATGTAGAAAACTTGTTTGACACAGTTAATAATCCGAACACAGCTGATGACGATTTTACTCCGAATGGAAAACATAGATGGAATAAGAAAAAGTATTATCAAAAAATTAGAAAAATAACATCTGTTATTTCTCAAATAGGAAAAGAACAATCGAATCTACCACCAGTTATTGTTGGTCTGGTAGAAGTAGAAAATGCTACTGTTGTAAAAGATTTAGTACGTCATAAAAACTTATTGAAATACAATTATGACTACGTGCATTTTGAATCAAATGATGAAAGAGGTATTGATGTATCCTTAATATATAACAGGAATTTTTTTATCGAGCTTTCTTCTAAGACCTATTCATTAAACTTAATCGATGATGATGGTTCACCAGACTACACTAGAGATGTATTAGTAGTTAAAGGAAGTCTCTATAACGAACTTGTTTACATTATTATAAATCATTGGCCTTCGAGAAGAGAGGGTGAAGAAGAAACAAAGCACAAACGCATTAAAGCCGCTGAATTAAACCAATACATAATTGAGGAAATAAAGAAAGAAACTGAAAATCCTAAAATACTCATCATGGGAGATTTTAACGATAACCCTACAAGTGAAAGTATTCAAAATCATTTGGTTTCGGAAGAACTTTATAACCCAATGAAAGAATTATATAAAAAAGGTAAAGGAACTTTAACGTATTATAAGGAGTGGCATTTATTTGATCAAATTATCATTTCGAAAAACTTTTTTGATTCTAATAGCTATCACAGTTTCTTAAAGGCACGTGTTTTTGCTAAAGATTGGTTGAGAAGCCATAGAGGAAAGTATAAAAACAGTCCTTTTAGAACCTATATTGGTCCTTGGCATCAGGGAGGATACTCTGATCACTTCCCTGTATATTTAACTTTTGAAAAAGAAGAATAGTGGATTCTATTCTTCTTTCTTTTCTTCAGTTTCTATAATTCCTAGACGCTTAGCTCGTTTCTCCCAGCTTTTTCTGGCTAAGTTTTGAAGATCTTCTACATTGTCGCTTTCATCCATAATTTCAAAACCAAGTAAGGTTTCAATAACATCTTCTTGAGTTACTAAACCACTTACAGAGCCATATTCATCTACTACTAATGCTAAATGCTCTCTTTGTTCAATTAACTTCTCAAATAAACTTGGAATTGATAAATCTCTAGAAGCAACAATGATATTCCTTTTAATAGAACTTAAAGGCTCATTTCCTTTATTATCTACCATTGCTAATAACATCTGATCTTTTAATATATATCCAGTTATGTTATCCGCATTATCTGCATACACCGGTACCCTTGAAAAGCGTAATGACTTATTTCCTTCAAAAAAAGATTGAATTGTTTGACTTTCATCAGCTGTTTTTAATACAGTACGAGGAGTCATTATATGTTTTGCTTGTACTTCTTTAAAGTTAATCATATTACGAATAACTTTACTTTCACTTTCTTTAAAAACTCCTTCTTGTTCTGCAATATCAGTCATCGCATGAAAATCTTCTCTACTTAATACACTTTCTCCATGCGCACCTTTACCCCCTATTAATTTAGTAGTTAATTGGAGCATCCATAAAATCCCTGTCCATTTTAAAGGAAAAATTAATGCATTTAGAGCTTTCGCAGTAAAATTGGCTAATCCTTTCCAATAGGTAGCACCTATTGTTTTTGGTATAATTTCAGAAACTACTAAGATTAAAATAGTCATAATAGCTGATACTATTCCTACCATATTAACTCCTAAAACTTCAAATTTATATGGTAATTGTTCTGCTTGTACCCCAACAAGAATTGCTCCAACAGTATGTGCAATTGTATTTAGGGTTAAAATAGCAATTAAAGGTTTATCAACATCTTTTTTAAGCTCTTCTAACTCTGTTGCAAAAGCTTTCCCTTCTTTTTTCTTTACATTAATAAAGGTTGGGGTAACACTTAATAATACCGCTTCTAAAATAGAACATAAAAAGGAAAAAAATATAGATACGATTGCGTAAACTATTAATAAAGTCATTCTTCAAAATTTTATTCAAAAATACACAAAAAAGAAAACCTTAAGAATTTCTTCTTAAGGTTTATTATTTTTTATTAGATAGTTTCTAATTAAAACGTATAATTAACTCCTAAACCAAATACTTCTCTTGTTTGAAAACCTCTAAAGGCGTTATCATCATAAATAGTTTGTAATGCTAAGTTTGCTGATAAAAACTTATTAATCTTCATTACAACATTTACAGTATAGTCGATATCTACATTTTGAAAATCTTCTAAGTAGTTACTATATAAGTTTAAAATATTTTCTACAGATACATTTTCCATTAACTCAAACTTGTAATACCCGCTAATTGAAGCACCTAATTCATAACGTGTAGTCTCGTTTGGAGCAACTCCAAAATAAGATCCTCCTGCTGGTAATCCGTTTGTGAAATCAGCATCTACAACCACTAATTTAGAAGTTGCTGGCGCAATGTTTACTTTTAAGTTATCGTGTTTTTTCCACAACATACCTGGTCCAAATTGGAAATATGCTGGTGAGAAAAAGTGTGAAGTTTGCACTCCATTTACATCTGTAGAAGACATTTGTGTTTTAAAGTTAAAAAACGCTGAGTAATACCAATTACCATGAGCTTTTTTACCTAACAAAGAGTTTAACTCAAAACGATCATCTGTTTTTTGTAAGCTCTGACCTCTTAACTTTGTTAAACCGTAAGAAGCAATTATTTTGTTATCCCAATTCCAATCTCCTTTCGCATAGTTGAAATCATAGTTTAATCCTAAAGTTCCAGAAATATTGTTAGTTCCTCCAGCTAACCAATTGTTAAATGCAGATTGATTAAATAAAAAGCTAATATTTCCTTCTTTTTTCCATCCTTCTTTCTTTTCTTCCTTTTTTTCCTCCTGTGCACTCACTGTTAAAGCTCCAAATAAAACAGCTATAGCTAATAATTTTTTCATTGTTTTGTTATTTTACTATTTTGATTTTTTAGCGCGCAAATATACGTACTCGCTATAGTTAGACAAAGATATTTTAAAAAAGTCACTTTTGATGGAAAAGATAATTAATCCCTAAACCAAAAACTTCTTTAAATTGTATTTTACTAGAAGCATTGTCATCAATAATAGCATGAAACCCAAGGTTCATAGACAACCATTTATTAACTTTTACAAAAAAGTTTAATTGATAATCTACATCAACATTCTGAGGGTTATTCAAGTAATCAGAGTAGACTGCTAAAATGTTTTCCATTGTTACATCTTCCATGATTACATATTTAAAGTATGCCGATAAATTGAAACCTAAACCTAGATCACTGGTTTTCCCTTCATCAACACCATATTTACCAGAAAACTCATCTGTAACAAAGGTAAAACGTGCAGTGGCTGGCGCAATATTTATACGTTCATTGTCTGATTTTTTCCATAGCATACCTGGTCCAAAACTCCAATATGCTGGTGCAAAAAAGTTCGACACTTCTACTTTCGGTTCTTGTTTATAATCATATCCTTTAGTATACTGTGTTTTAAAATTACTAAAGAATGAAAAAAACCAATATCGCTGTGCTTTTAAACCCAATAAGGAATTATACTCAAATCTATCGTCGGTTTTTCTGATTCCTTGTTCATCTACATAACTCAACCCGTAACTCGAGATTACCTTGTTATCCCAGTTCCAATTTTTCTTTTTGTAGTTAAAATCGTAGTTCACTCCAATATTTCCAGCAATACTATTGCTTCCCCCTGCAGTCCAGTTAGAAAACGAAGATTGATTGAATAAAAAAGTTAGCTTCCCTCCTATAGTCCATTTTTTGGGAATGCTATCTTTCTTTTCTTGAGATTGGATTAATTGAACACAACAAATGAAAACGAGTAGTAGTATTTTTTTCATTTTGAAGCTTACTAAGCAGGGGGTTATTTTTTCTTTTTAAACAAGGGTACTGTTGAACATGCCTCACCAAACATAATGGTTCTGGCAACAGGTTGTATTTTTTCTATTAATAAGGTATACGCTGAAGGAGGGATAGGTTTATTCGCACATCCTTTTACAATAACAGGCTTGTTTTCGTACTCCGTTATGTCTAACTCACTAATAATCTCTTGGTAAAGTACTGTTTCTAACAACTCCAAGCTACCTACTACCACTTTATTAGTGTACACAGATAATTCAGTTGTTAATAATAGATAAGCCCATGATGGAATAATAGCATCAGTTGAACATGTCAATGCTACATAGGTATCTTGGTACTGTGCCCAATCGTGATTTTTAACCTGCTCTCTAAAGTCTTTTTCTCTTAAGATTAAGCCTTCAAACAACCAATCTTTAACATCAAAAACCACACGACTCCCTTTTGGATAGAAATCTTCCAAATCAATAGTAACTAATTTACTATTGGCTACTCTATTTACAATTTCATCTGCCATTTTATAAAAGCCCTAATTCTAATTTAGCTTCTTCACTCATCATATCTTGTGTCCAAGTTGGATCAAAAGTAATTTCCACCTCACAATTATTAATTTCATCAAGTGTTTTTACTTTGTCTTCTACCTCAACAGGTAAAGTTTCTGCTACCGGACAATTTGGTGAGGTTAACGTCATTAATATTTTTGCATCATTATCTTCTGAAACAAAAACATCATAAATTAACCCTAACTCGTAAATATCAACTGGAATCTCCGGATCAAAGATTGTTTTTAATACTCTTACAATTTTATCACCTAACTCTTCTAATTTATCTTCTGTCATAATCTTTTCTTTAGTTTGTTAATTTAGATTGCTGTGCAATTGCATACATTTTTATTTGTTTCACCATAGACACTAATCCATTTGCTCTTGTCGGACTTAAATGTTCTTTTAATCCAATTTCATCTATAAAGCCTGTATCTGCATCTAGAATGGCTTGTGGTTTTTGGTCGGAAAAAACACGCAATAATAACGCTACAATCCCTTTTGTTAAGATAGCATCACTATCTGCGGTAAACTTTAAAATATCTCCTTCCAAATCAGAATGTAACCACACCTTAGACTGACAGCCTTTAATTAAATTTTCATCTAATTTATAGGTCTCATCAATCAATGGTAACGACTTTCCTAATTCAATTATATATTCATAACGCTCCATCCAATCCTCAAACATTGAGAACTCATCAATAATTTCTTCTTGTATTTCTTTGATAGTCATTTTTTAGAACTATTTTTGCACTGTCGCAGACAGATTTTATTTGAATGTGCAAAATTACATATTAAATTTAAGAAATGAGTAAATTATTAGCAGTAGGTACAGTAGCATTTGATGCAATTGAAACCCCTTTTGGAAAAACTGATAAAATTTTAGGAGGATCGGGAACTTTCGTTGGTTTAGCAGCTTCTCAATTTGGAGTAAAGACTGGTGTTGTTTCTGTAGTGGGAGGAGATTTCCCTCAAGACTATTTAGACATGATGAATTCTAAAGGAATCAATACCGATGGAATTGAAATCGTTAAAGATGGAAAGACCTTCTTTTGGAGTGGAAAATATCATAACGATATGAATTCTCGTGATACATTGGTAACTGAATTAAATGTTTTAGAACATTTTCAACCAGTAGTTCCAGAAGAGTTTAAAGATGCTGGTATTGTAATGCTAGGTAATTTACACCCATTAACACAAGCTTCTGTATTAGATCAAATGAACGAACGTCCTAAGTTAGTTGTCTTAGATACAATGAATTTCTGGATGGACATTGCTTTAAATGATTTACATGAAGTTTTAAAGCGTATTGATGTAATTACAATCAATGATGAAGAGGCTCGCCAATTAAGTGGAGAATATTCATTAGTTAATGCTGCTAAGAAGATTCATGAAATGGGACCTAAATATGTAGTAATTAAAAAAGGAGAACACGGAGCTTTATTATTTAATGAAGGAAAAATGTTCTTTGCTCCAGCATTACCATTAGCAGAAGTATTTGACCCAACGGGAGCAGGAGATACTTTCGCAGGAGGTTTCTGTGGATATTTAGCTAAAACCGAAGATGTTTCTTTTGAAAATATGAAAAACGCAATTATCTACGGTTCCAACTTAGCATCGTTCTGTGTTGAAAAATTCGGAACACTGCGCATGGAAGAGCTAACTAGCGAAGAAGTTCAAACTCGCTTGCAAGCATTTAAAGAATTAACACAATTTGATATCGAATTATCATAATTATAAATCCGCGCTTTTTGGTGCGGATTTTTTTATACAACAACACACACCTACAACACAACTAAATAACTAAAAATTAAATGAGTGACGCTATAAAACACGAATGCGGAATTGCAATGGTAAGATTGTTAAAACCATTGGAATACTATAAAGAAAAATATGGAACTGCATTTTATGGTGTAAACAAAATGTACTTGTTAATGGAAAAACAGCACAATCGCGGACAAGATGGTGCAGGTTTAGCAAGTATCAAATTTAATGTAGAACCTGGAACGAGATACATTAGTAGAATTCGTTCTAACAAAACACGTCCTATCCAAGATATCTTTGGACAAATTAACGAGCGTGTTAACGGAGTTTTCCAGAAAAACCAAGACAAACTTGATGATGTAAAATGGCAAGAAGAGAACATTCCATATTTAGGAAATCTATTCTTAGGACATGTTCGTTATGGTACTTTTGGAGGAAATAGTATTGAAAATGTACACCCTTTCTTACGTCAAAGTAACTGGAGACATCAAAGTTTAATCGTTGCTGGTAATTTTAACATGACCAATTCTAGAGAGTTAATGGACGAACTTATTGAATTAGGTCAACATCCAAAGGAAGCTACCGATACTGTTACTGTAATGGAAAAAATCGGACATTTCTTAGAAGATGAAGTAGCAGACATGTACTTAAAAGCCAAAGCAGAAGGATTAAATAAAAAAGATGCTTCACCTTTTATTGAAGAGCAATTAGATATACAACGTATTT
The DNA here is from genome assembly GCF_947498805.1 of uncultured Tenacibaculum sp. GTDB lineage: Bacteria > Bacteroidota > Bacteroidia > Flavobacteriales > Flavobacteriaceae > Polaribacter. The sequence continues at coordinate 237,592 of NZ_CANMLT010000003.1, forward strand.
TAAAACGTTCTTCGAGAAACTGGGATGGTGGATATGCTATGGCCGGATTAATTGGACATGGTGATGCTTTTGTATTAAGAGATCCATCAGCAATTAGACCTGCTTTTTATTACAAAGATGATGAAGTAGTAGTTGTTGCTTCTGAAAGACCAGTGATTCAAACTACTTTTAATGTTCCTATTGAAGAAATTAAGGAAATTGAACGTGGGAATGCACTTATTATAAAGAAAAACGGGAACGTTTCTATGAAAGAAGTGTTAGCTCCTAGAGAAAAAAAGGCTTGTTCTTTTGAACGTATCTATTTCTCAAGAGGTAGTGATGCTTCTATTTATGAAGAGCGTAAAAACTTAGGAAAATATGTTTTTCCTGAAGTTTTAAAATCTATAGATCACGATTTAGAAAATACTGTTTTCTCATATATACCAAATACAGCAGAAACTTCATTCTTTGGAATGATTGAAGCTGCAGAGGATGTATTAAACAAGCAAAAAACAGATGCTATTATCGCTGGTGAAGGAAAGCTTTCAAAAGAACGTGTTACTGAAATACTATCACAGCGTCCACGTTTTGAAAAAATAGCTATTAAAGATGCTAAGCTTCGTACTTTTATTACTGATGATAGTAGTAGAGATGACTTAGTAGCGCACGTATATGACGTTACTTACGGAGTGGTAAAACCTATCGATAACTTAGTTATTATAGACGATAGTATTGTACGTGGTACAACCCTTAAAAAGAGTATTATTAAAATCTTAGACCGTTTAAGCCCTAAGAAAATAGTAGTAGTATCATCTGCTCCTCAAATTCGTTACCCAGATTGTTACGGAATTGACATGGCTAAAATTGGTGATTTTATTGCCTTTAAAGCAGCAGTTGAATTATTAAAAGAAACAGGTAAAGAACAAGTTATAGAGGACGTTTACAATAAATGTAAACAACAACAAGCAAATCAAGACAAAGACATTGTTAATTATGTAAAAGAGATTTATGCTCCTTTTACCGATGAGCAAGTTTCTATGAAGATTGCTGAAATGTTGAAGACCTCTGAAATTAAAGCAGATGTTGAAGTAATTTTTCAACCGGTAAGCGGACTGCATAAAGCATGCCCGGATAATTTAGGAGATTGGTATTTTACAGGTGATTATCCAACAGACGGAGGTCATCGTGTAGTAAACAATGCCTTTATTAATTATTACGAAGGAAACGACAAAAGAGCATACTAAAAACAAAAACCGTCAATTAAATTGGCGGTTTTTTTATTCATAAATTCTATGAAGTACCCCACTTTATTTATCTTGTTTGTAGTATTTTTAGGTTGTTCTAAACCATCAAAAAACACATCTATGCAAAAGAAGATTGTTGTTGCACATCGAGGAGCCTCTGGTTATTTGCCAGAGCACACTATGGAAGCTAAAGCTATGGCCTATGCAATGCATCCAGATTATATAGAACAAGATTTGGTGTTAAGTAAAGATGATGTTCCTGTGGTGATTCATGATATTTATTTAGATGATGTTACCAATGTTCACGAAATTTTTCCTGATAGAAAAAGAGCAGACAATCGTTATTATGTAATTGATTTTACTTTTGATGAATTACAACAATTACAAGTTACAGAACGATTTGACCCTAAAACAGGAAAGCAATTTTACCCAAAACGTTTTCCAAAAGGAAAAGGAAACTTCAAATTACATTCTCTTCAGCAAGAAATAGAACTAATACAAGGATTAAACTATAGTACTGGTAAGGATATTGGGATTTATCCTGAAATTAAAAATCCAGAGTTTCATCATACCAACGGAAAAGACATTGCCAAAATTACTTTGGATGTTCTTAGCGAATATGGATATAAAACCAAATCCGACAAATGTATTTTTCAATGTTTTGACGCTAAAGAACTGGAACGTGTTAGAAAAGAGCTTAACTCGAACTTGTTTTTAGTTCAATTAATCGAATTTGAAGAAGAAACCAAACAATTAACACATTTTGCCACCTATGCAGATGGTATTGGGCCTTGGTACAAACAAATTTTATCGAAAAAAGTAGATGGGAAATTTACCTTTACAAATTTAGTAGAGCAATCTCATAAATATGGTTTAAAAGTACACCCGTATACTTTTAGAGCTGATCAGTTAGATGAGTTTTCTTCTTTTGATGAAATGATGCATGTTTTATTGATTGATGCAAATGTAGATGGTGGATTTACCGATTTTCCAGATAAAATGGTTGCATTTCTATCTAAACAGTAACCTCAATAAGTTTCTTTCTATAAACAGACAATAATTTAGATTTTGATATAAATCCTAAATACTTATTGTCTTTTACTACAGGAAGGTTCCAAGCACCGCTTTCCTTAAACTTCTGCATGACTTGCTCTGTGGTATCATCATGAAAAATAACGGCAGGAGCACTCTTCATTAATACCTCTATGGTTAACTTATCATACATCTCCTGTTCAAACAATAACGGGCGTATATCATCTAATAAAACAACTCCCATAAAACGTTGTTTATCATCCAATACAGGAAATAAGTTTCTGGATGATTTTGCCACCCCTTCTCTTAACATTTCTCCTAATGTCATGTCTGGATGAATGGCAACAAAATTCTTTTCAATTAACTTATCTATTTTCATCATCATTAACACATTCTTGTCCTTATCATGTGTAATCAACTCCCCTCTTTTAGCCAGTTCAATAGTGTAAATAGAATTTGATACAAAATACTTTGTCAATGCATATGAAATAGCTGCTACCAACATTAAAGGGACGAATAATTCATATCCTCCAGTAATTTCAGCAATTAAGAAAATAGCTGTTAAAGGAGCGTGTAGCACTCCTGCCATTAACCCTGTCATTCCAATAAGCGTAAAATTACTCTCGGAAACATTTCCTCCAAACTGATTAATCACTTTGGCAAATACATTTCCTAAAGCACTTCCCATTACCAAAGTTGGAATGAAAATACCTCCTACTCCACCTGCGGCAAATGTAGTAGTCATTGCTATGGCTTTAAACAGTGTAATTATCAATAAAAAAATAATGACCGTCCATGTATTCTCGAAATTTAAACTGTATGGAATATCTTTTAAAGCTTCTACGGCATTTCCTTCTAATAAACTATTAATTAAATGGTATCCTTCTCCATATAAAGGCGGAATTAAAAACAGTAGCAAACCAATGATAATTCCTCCAAAAATTAGGCGATGTTTAGGCTTCTTGATTCTTTTGAAAAAATTGGTAATTGCAAAATAGATTTTAGAAAAATATACCGAAGCTATTCCTGTTCCTATTCCTAACAGCACGTAAAACAATAAATCATTTATTTGAAATTCATCTTGTAATTGAAATCCAAGCAACACATCTTTCCCTAAGAAAAAATAAGAAGTGATCACTGCAGAAACCGATGCTAATAACAACGGAACTAGTGATGCAAAGGCCAAGTCTAAACTAAAAATCTCTACCGCAAAAATAATGGCTGCAACTGGTGCTTTAAACATCGATGACATCGCTCCGGCAGTAGCACATCCAATAAGTAACATCCGTGTTTTGGTATTCATATGAAACAACTGTGCTACTCCCGATCCTAATGCTGCTCCTGTGCTTACAGCAGGTCCTTGCAATCCTGCTGAGCCTCCAAATCCTACCGTAATAGGTGCTGTTAATAAAGAAGCATACATTTTATAGCGTTCAATGATTCCGCTTCTTTTAGAAATAGCATGTAAGGTAGTTGAAATACCGTGCCCAATTTCTTTTTTAACGAACCTGTTTTTTATGTAGAAAACAATAAAAAGTCCAATTATTGGAAATATAAAATAAAGCAAGTAATGAATATCTTTAATAAATCTTCCTTCTAAGATATCTTGAAAAAAGAAGGTAAGATTTTTAAGCACTAGCGTACCTAAACCCGCTAAAAAACCAACTAAAACACTCAGTACATATACAAACTGTCTTTCAGAAATATATTTATATCTCCAAATGAGTAATTTTTTAAATAGTTTTTTTGTGTTTGGCATTTTACGGTAAACTTTGCGGATAAAATAAACGATTGCCTCATTTCTCGCAACGATATTATTTATTTATTTTTTAAAATATCTGTTCCTAAATAACCATCGTTTTTATTGTAGTACCAAGCTCTATTCTTAGGCATTTTTATCCCATTGACAGTCACCTTATCAGATAATAAAATATACTCTCCACTTGTTGGTTTTTCTTTAAAAAACTGATACACTTCCATGGCATAAGTTTCTGGATTGAAATAGAAATACCAAGTATCTGAGCCTACTTTTTGATCATAGGTAACCTTCAAGACCAAATACTCTTTTCCTTTAAAAGTTTTACGTGTTACTTTATCATGAATAATAGTGCCCTGATCTTTTAACTTCATTGGAAGTCCGTACAAATAGGTATAATAATTCTTGTATAATTTAGCACGATCACAACTCAATTTATGTTCCTTTAAAATTGCTTCTGATGGATTCTCTTGTCCGTTAAACCCAATTCTACACGCATCTTTATCAATGGTATATTCTGTAGTGTTTTCTCCTCTAGATGCTTTTACATAAAAATATTCTTCTGGAAGATTTATTTGTATTTCACTATCTCTATTCGGGCTTTTAGGTGTTTCCATGGTAACTAACAAAGTTCCTTTGAATGTGTCCCAATTTCCATTCGGATCATGATATTGAATTGCTTTATCTAACAACTGTTTTCCTGTAAGCTCTTGGGCATACGATTGAACCGATAGTATCGAAATAAAAAGTATAAGTAGTTTTTTCATATTCTAAAAGTAGCAAAAAATCTTACACTCTTCTTTTATAAATCAATATCTAATAGTTTTTTCAGTTGAAAACTCCCTTTAGAAGTAAGTACTAGCTCTCTAGTATTTTTATGCTTTCGAAACCAATCATTTGCTAACATCATTTCTAAAAAGGCATCACCTAAAGCACCGGCGATATGGTGTTTTCTTTCACTCCAATCTAAACACTGATGAGCAAACGACCTTTTTACATCTTGAATTTCCTCAGTGTTAATTCCTAAATTTAAAAACCAATGTTTTCCTTTATTGGTAACTACATACTGCTTCTCTAAAGGGGCAATGATTTCTTGAGAAATCAAAACTTCTGTAATCTTCACTCCTACTTCACCTGCCAAGTGTTTGTAACAGGTTCTTGCATAGGTAAAAGCTGTAGTCTTTGGTCTTTTAACTTTTTTGTAGTCTTTTTGTAGAGAAAGTAAACTAGCCATAGATTCAATAACCTGAGCTACCTCTGGTGAACTAAACCTGTAATAACGGTGTCTTCCTTGCTTTTCTACAATAAGGATATTGTTTTGAAGAAGTTTTGCTAAATGATTACTTGCCGATTGCAAAGAAACTCCGCTACAGTTGGCCAATTCGGTTGCTGTATATGCTCTACCATCGAGTAGATTCCAAAGCATTATTGCTCTAGATTTATCTCCTAATAAACTGGCTATTTCACTAAAATCGTTTTCTAAACTTTCCATAGGATTAATCCCAAACTTGTGGTCTTGTAATGTTCAATGTTCTTAAATAACTTAATAATTGACCTGTATGAACAGCTTCATGATATACCATTCTATTTAAATAATCTCCCAACTGCTTTATCTGGTTTACTTCTTTTCGATCAATAATAATGTTTGTCAAATCGCTTTCAGATAGTTGTTCTATCATCGCATATAACTCTATTTTATACAGCTCTGCGAATTGTAATTCATGTTGTACATCTATAAACGCTAAACCTTCCCAGGGCGATGCATAATCGCCTAAATTACCTCTATTTTTTATAATGGTATGAAATAAATGCTCTGCTTCTAACACATGTCGAATCATCTCGATACAACTCATAGCTTCACTATCGGGTTTCCAATGTAAATATTCAAAAGGAATTCCTTTCCACAAATTAATACTTCTTCGTCTGGTTTCTTTAAAGTTTAATAAAATAATCGATTTTGAGTCCATGTTTTTTCTTTTCCTCAAAGGTAAATCGATGCTAATTTTAATAGTTCATTTTAAAATGAACTATTCCTTTTTTTGTTGCTCTTTCTTTGTTGAAATCATACATCATTTTATAAATAAAAAACATTCAAGTACTTAAAGATTATGAAAAAAGATTTTAATTATACGGCAGCAGTAATTTGGACTGGAAACAAAGGAAAAGGAACATTGAATTATAATAGTTATGAAAGGAGCTATACTATGAACATAAATAATAAACCACCAATTTTAGGTTCTTCCGATGTAGCTTTTAAAGGAGATGGTACAAAATATAATCCCGAAGAACTTTTAATTACGGCTCTAGCATCATGTCATATGCTTTGGTACTTGCATTTATGTTCTGAAGAAAATGTGATCGTAACCGCTTACCAAGATGGCATCTCTGGTGTTATGAAAATAGATTCTAATGGAAAAGGTAGTTTTTCTAAAGTAACCTTAAACCCAACAGTTACCGTTTTAGAGGCTTCTATGAAAGAAAAAGCAATAGCATTACATCAAAAAGCTAATGAATATTGTTTTATAGCTAACTCAGTCAACTTTGCAATTGAACACAACCCAATATGTATTGTTATGTCATAAAAACAAAACCCCGTTCTCCATTGTGAACGGGGTTTATATTTTATATATCATTGTGAATAAAACAAAGTAATTTTTGTCTTCTGAATTTCAGTAAACAAATTACTTCTCTTTGGCTCGTAATGACCTACTATTATTCTTTTACATCTAATTGAATGCTTAACTCTTTTAACTGTGCATTGTCAATCGTTGCAGGCGCATCAATCATTACATCACGTCCAGAATTATTTTTAGGGAATGCGATAAAATCACGAATTGTTTCTTGCCCTCCTAAAATAGCTACCAAACGGTCTAAACCAAATGCTAAACCTCCGTGTGGTGGCGCACCATATTCAAATGCATCCATTAAGAATCCGAACTGAGCTTTTGCCTCTTCTTCAGTAAATCCTAAATGCTTAAACATGATAGCTTGTGTTTCTTTATCGTGAATACGAATAGAACCTCCACCGATTTCATTTCCATTTAATACTAAATCGTATGCATTTGCTTTTACATCACCTGGTTTTGTATCTAATAATTCTAACTGACCTGGTTTTGGTGAAGTAAACGGGTGGTGCATTGCATGATAATGACCTGTTTCTTCATCTAACTCTAATAATGGGAAGTCAATTACCCATAATGGAGCAAACTCGTCTGGTTTACGTAAACCTAAACGCTCTGCCATTTCCATACGTAAAGCACTTAATTGTGCACGTACTTTATTGGTGTTTCCAGAAAGCACACAGATTAAATCTCCTGCTTTTGCTCCTGTAGCTTCCGCCCATTTTGCTAAATCTTCTTGATCGTAGAATTTATCTACAGACGATTTAAACGAACCATCTTCATTACACTTTACATATACCATTCCTAAAGCTCCTACTTGCGGACGCTTTACCCAATCAATTAATTTATCAATTTCTTTACGCGTATACGAAGCTCCTCCTGGAACAGCAATACCAACTACTAATTCAGCATCGTTAAATACTTTGAAATCTTTGTGTTGTGCTACTTCGTTTAACTCACCAAACTCCATCCCAAAACGAATATCTGGCTTGTCATTTCCGTACTTACGCATTGCTTCATCAAACGTGATTCTTGGGAATTTATCTACCTCAACTCCGTTGATTTCTTTCAATAAATGACGTGTCATTCCTTCAAAAATCTCTAAGATATCTTCTTGCTCCACAAAAGCCATTTCACAGTCTATTTGTGTAAACTCTGGTTGACGATCGGCACGTAAATCTTCATCTCTAAAACACTTTACAATCTGGAAATACTTATCCATTCCACCTACCATTAATAATTGCTTAAAGGTTTGTGGCGATTGTGGTAATGCATAAAACTGACCAGCATTCATACGAGAAGGCACTAAGAAATCACGTGCTCCTTCTGGTGTAGATTTGATTAAATATGGAGTTTCTACATCAATAAATCCTTTATCTGAAAGATACTTACGTACTTCCATAGAAACTTTATGACGGAACACTAAGCTATTCTTTACTGGATTACGACGAATATCTAAATAACGATATTGCATACGAATGTCTTCTCCCCCATCTGTTTCATCTTCAATTGTAAATGGTGGTAATTTAGCTTCATTTAAAACTTCTAATTCAGCAACTAATACCTCAACATCTCCAGTAGGAATATTTGCGTTTTTAGAAGCACGCTCAATAACAGTTCCTTTTACTTGAATTACAAATTCACGCCCTAAGGTTTTTGCCTTCTCCATTAAGTCTTTAGCGGTACGCTCTTCGTCAAAAATTAACTGTGTAATTCCGTAACGATCACGTAAATCTACCCAAATCATAAATCCTTTATCACGTGATTTTTGCACCCAACCTGAAAGGGTTACTTCTGTATTGATATGCGACGCTCTTAACTCGCCACAAGTATGCGTTCTGTACATTTCTTGAAATTTTGAGGTGCAAATTTAACTATAATGTCTGTATGCAAAAAATTACCATCCCTTAGTTTTCTCTTAAATATTGTAATTTTATAGAAAAAATTACAGAACTATTGAAAATAGTATTTATTCTATGAAAATTAACAACCCTGCAATATCTAAACAACAACACTATATCATCTTAACAGCCACTGTACTTATTTTCATCTTATTACAGTTGCCTGTTTTTTCCATAGTACAATATCCTTTTCGATTGTTAGGTACTTGGTTTCATGAAATGGGGCATGGAGTTACCGCATTATTATTAGGTGGTGATTTTAGTCATCTTGAAATTTATAGAAACGGTGGTGGTACTGCTTATACCAGTGTTAGTAGTGCTTTTTTACCCTATAACATTTCGAGAGCTTTGGTGGCAGCCGGAGGTCTCTTCGGAACAACCATTGTAGGTACTTTATTTATCATAAGTGCCAAAACCAAAAGAACTGCTTCTATAGCTTTGCGAATTTTAATTGCTTTTATAATCCTTTCATTACTGTTATGGATTCGTTCTTTTTGGGGAATCATAACACTTAGTGTTTTTGCCCTTACCTTAGGTATCATTTCATTTACCAAAAACAAAACATTAGAACTGAGCACCTTGTTGTTTCTTGGGTTACAAGCAATTTTTAGTAGTTACTTACAATTAGATTATTTATTCACCAAACAATTTATAAGGGGTAATCAAGTGTTAAACTCAGATACTCAAAACATAGCCGAAAATAGTTTTGGAACCTATTGGTTTTGGGCTTTATTAATTATCCTCATTAGCATTTACATAGTCTATAAAGGAGTTCGTTTTTATTTTAGAAAATAATATCATTCAAAGCGCTTTAAAAGTGTACATTTAACACACAAAAACCAGTTATGTATAAAAAATCTTGCCTCCCGCTATTGTTACTTTTAGTTTTTCTGAGTTGTAAAAATTCAAAAGAAACCACACAAACAAGTACTTCAAATTATTTTGATGTTTTAAACCAAGAGTTTACTGGTGATTTAGCCTATAAAACCACTTCTTTTGTAGAAAAATATTGGCGTATTGTAGGAAATACTGGTTTTAATAAAAGTGTATATAAGATTGCGGAAGAGCTGGAGAAGTCTGGATTTGTAAATGAAGAAAAGGCTACAGACGCTCATCTTTTAACGTATAGAATAGAAAAAAGACCTTTAGAAAAACCTACATGGGAATCGGTAGATGCTACTGTAACAATAAATGGTAAAGACATGCCTCTTTTACAACATAGCACCAATAGAAATATGATTGCTTTAAACTCTTACAGTACTCCTAAAGAAGGAGTTTCTGCTGAAGTTGTGTATGTTAAAGATCTAAACACTATTAAAGATCTTGATGTTAAAGGAAAAATTGTTTTTGCAGAAACTCATCCGCACAGAATATTTAACCAAGCCATTGTAGAAAAGGGAGCAGCTGGGCTTATTACTTATAGTAATCCAAAATATTTACAACCTCAAAAAAATACAACGTCTATTCAGTTTAGATCTATTCCATTAAATGAAGAGGTAAAAGCATGGGCAATTGCCATGTCTTATGAAGCGAAAGAGAAATTAAAAGCGGAGTTGTTAAAAGGAAAAGTTTTCTTAAACGTATCTATTAAAACCAATATTTATCCATCTGAAGAATTAACTATTGTTGCTGATATCAAAGGAAACAAATATCCGAAAGAACGTTTAGTCTTTAGCGCTCATATACAAGAACCAGGAGCAAACGATAATGCTACAGGTGTTGGAGTTGCCTTAGAAATGGCCATTCTTACTGCCAAACTCATGAAAGAGAAAAAATTCACCCCTCAAAGAACCTTAACTTTTTTATGGGGAGATGAAATTGTATCTACAAACAGATATGTAAAAGAAGATAATATTCGAGCTAAAAATATCAAATGGGGAATTTCTTTAGACATGGTAGGTGAAGACACTGAAAAAACCGGAGGAACTTTTTTAATTGAAAAAATGCCCGATCCAAGTGCAATTTGGACCCGTGGAAATGATAAACATACCGAATGGGGTGGACGAAAAATGAAGCTTGATGAAATGACACCGCACTATTTAAACGATTTTTTAATTGGCAAGTTTAAAGAGCAAGGTAAAAGAGCTAATTGGGTTGTAAACACAAACCCTTTTGAAGGCGGTAGCGACCATGTTCCTTTTTTAAAAAGCAATATTCCAAGTGTTTTATTTTGGCACTTTACAGATCAATTTTATCATACCGACAATGACCGAATTGATAAGGTTTCTAAGACGACTCTTAAAAATGTAGGAGTTGCCTCTTTGTCCTCTGCATATGCACTTTTAAACAGTGATGATACTACAGCTAACAAGATACTTCATAACATCGAAACAGCTGCCGTTTCTAGATTATTAGAAGAAGAGAAACAAAGTAAAATCTATTTGGAAAAAGGAGATTCTTTAGCTATCCAAAACAAGATTATTACTACTTGGAAAGATTGGTATGTTAAAGCTTCTCAAACAACTTTAGACATTGTAAAAGACTCAAAAAATCATCAAAAACAACTTAAAAAGACTACTAAAAAAATAGATTCTTTAGCTACTGAAATACTAAAAAGACTTCAGGAGTTTAAAAAGAATTAGTTTTTAACTTATCAAAATATACTGTTGCTGCTTTTTTAACTTTAGGAGCCAATATCAAAGTAGATAATACTGTTGGAATAGCCATTAATGCATAGGCGCTATCAATCAAATTAATGACAAAATCTAATTTGATAATAGAGGCTATTACAATAGTAACAATGTAAATATAGTTATAGGACTTCCCTATTTTAGAATTGGTTAAAAAACTCAAACAACTAAAACCATAAAACGAGTAGGTAAACAATGTTGAAAAAGCAAAAATCAATACACAAATAGTCAATATAACACTTCCTGAATTATACGGAAGTACTGCATCAAATGCTGCCAAAGTCATGGATATTCCATTCCCCTCAAAACCTTTCCAAACTCCAGAAGCTAATATGGCAAAAGCTGTTAACGAACAAACTAACAACGTATCTATTGCAGGTCCTAACATGGCTACCAATCCTTCTCTAATTGGTTCCTTAGTTTTTGCGGTACCATGCATCATTGGTGCAGTACCCAAACCTGCCTCATTAGAAAAAGCTGCTCTTTTAACCCCTATAATGATTAAAGCTCCTAAAGCTCCTCCTAAAACAGATTTTCCTGTAAACGCATCTTCAAAAATCAATGTGAAAATCGAAGGTATTTCTTCTATTCTTAAAAGTAAAATAGCAGCTACCGTGATTAAATATACTACTACCATTACAGGTACTAATTTCCCTGCTACACTTCCTATTCGTTTAATCCCTCCAAAAATAACCAAGGCTACAATGATAGCAATCGAAATCCCTAAGAGTAATTTAGCTGTAAAATAATTCGCTTCTTTTACTTGAAAAACATCTATTAACGTTTGAGTGAGTTGATTTGCTTGAAAGGCTGGAAGTGTTCCTACTAAACCTGCAGAAGCAAAGAATACAGCCAGAGGCTTCCATCCTTTTCCTAATCCTTCAGTAATTACATACATAGGACCTCCTTTGGTATTTCCATTTTCATCTTTCCCGCGATACATCACCGATAGGCTACAGGTAAAAAACTTGGTAGCCATTCCTACAAATGCACTTACCCACATCCAAAAAATAGCACCCGGACCTCCTGTTGCAATAGCAATTGCTACTCCACTAATATTTCCCATTCCAACCGTTGCTGCAATGGCCGATGATAAGGCTTCATAATGCGATAAATCTCCTGGAGAATCGTGCTTATCATACTTACCTCTTAATACAGCCACAGCATGACCTATATATCTAAAAGGAATTAATCCTGAGTATATAAATAAAAACAACCCACCTCCTATTAATAAAATTAACAAAGGGATTCCCCATACCCATGAAGAAAACTGGGCTACTGTTTCTTGAATTCCTAAAAACATATATTTCTATTTTAGAGTCAACTAATTTAACAAAACATAAAGCATTTTTACCTCTAAAAAGAGTAATTTAATCAGCTCTAAACAAACAAGAACTAAAACAACAGCACATGTCGGTAATAAACATTCAGGAAAAATTAAATTTATTTTCAGATAGATGGTCTCCAAAAAAAATTGGTGAGTTAAACGGACAACAAATACTACTAGCTAAAATTAAAGGAGAATTTGTTTTTCATAATCATGAAAATGAAGATGAACTATTTATGGTTTTAAAAGGCCAATTAATTCTTGAATTAAGAGATGAAACCATTACGGTAAATGAAGGCGAATTTTATATTGTACCCAAAGGAGTAGACCATAAACCTGTTGCTAAAGAAGAAGTACATCTTCTTTTGTTTGAACCTTTAAGCACCAAACATACTGGGAATGTAATGGCAGATATTACTGTAGAAAGTTACGAGTCTATTTAGTATTTACTATGTAGAAGCAACACTTTGCATTTGTTTTTTATAAATGTACAATACCCCTATATAAATCATATCTACTATACAGCATAACCCTCCTATAACAAGGATAAAGTTACTTTCTAATCCGAATAAAATAGTTGGAGCCAAAGTTCCTATCCATTTACAAATAGCAACTATCATAGAAAACTCTTCTATTTTTGCCCTTTTTAGCAATAAGTCTATAAACAAGAAAGACATTATTAAGTTTTGCAAAAAAGCTGCGTACTTTGCTCCTTGACTTCTTCCAAATTCATACAAAAACATATACTCTACGAGGAAGCAGCTAGCAAAAATTAATATAGACCAAGGAATAAAGAGCTTTCCGGATATTTTCTTCGGAAAGTATTGTTTACCAAACTTAAAATATTGGTACACAATCACCCCATCTAACACAAACCAAAAAATATTAATCCATCGTTGTAAGCTAATATCATTTACATCTAACTCATAAAAACTATAAAAGAACTCCCATCCAAAATTTAGTCCGAGAGCCAATAAAGGCATTCCGTAGCTTTTATACTTAAAACCATTGTAAATTAAAACGATGTATACCGTTGACCAGCAAAGTCCGCTAGTAATTTTTAATATTTCTTCCATGTAGATCGGGGGATAAAGAATTAATAGTTGTTAAAGGTACACTTATTATTTAATAGCAATACCTTTCTTTCCTAAGATATCTATATCACGAGCAAATGCTTCTTGAATGGTTTCTGCTTGGAAGATATAGGTTTTATCATGTAACTGATTGTTTTGAAAAAAAGTTACTTGAAAACGATTGTCTAAAGCAAACAATTCTGGTTGCATTACCTCAAATTTCGAATATGAATTTGCTGGTAATACATCTATCTTTCTTCTAAACAAAGAAGTCTTTTTCGTTTCTGAAAACCCCTGAGAAACAATCACCACCATTTCTAAATCAACTTCTTTTCTATTGATGATATACACTCCCCATTCATCTGAATGATCCTTTTCATTTTTATCTAAAACAACCGCAATTTCTACTCCAGTAACCTCAGGTATATGAATATCTTTTCTCATTTTAATCTATTTTATTGGTAAACTTAAAAGTTTGGTTTTAATTTTTTCGTACAATTCATTCTCCCATGTTATACTCTGTATTTCAGGAAAAGAATCATCTTTTCTAAAATCTTTTGGACTAATAATTACTTCTATTCCTTTATTATAAGCTTTGGACGCCACAACAAAAAGCTCTTCAACAGCTTCATCTCCTATAGGTACACAACCAATCGTTACATTCTTCCCATGAATAAAAATATCACCACCTAATTTAGTTCTACCATCCAATTTAGCTTTTTTCTTATCAAAAGAATTAGGATAGTTTATCTTTAAAGACAAATGGTATGAGCTATTTGGATTCAAGAATTCAATTTGATATATCCCTTCGGGAATCTGCCTATCACCTTCTACTAATTTCGGACCAATCTCACCACTAAAACCAGTAAACTTATATTCTTTTATAAAGTACCAAAAACCATTTCTCCATCCGAGAAGCTGCATCTTTCGTTCTTCTTTAAAAATTAAGATTGAAATCTTATCAGGAAAAGTACCAAGTCCAATTTTAGTTAGGTTCGGTTCTAGTTCTTCAAAAACTGATTTTTCATGTTTTTCGACAATAGATTTTACCGTTTCCTTGCCCTTTATTTTTGCAACAAGAGGTTGATAGAATGAACTATCTTCCTTAAAAAACACAAATAACCCAGCAAGAGCTATGAAAAGAAATATCCAAAAAATTGTTTTTTTCCTTATCATACTCCTACGCTATTTGACAATCTAGATAACCGATTTAAATTGCTCTAAGAAACGCTTATCGTTTTCATAGAACATTCTAATATCTGGAATTTGGTATAACAACATTGCAATACGTTCGATTCCCATTCCAAAGGCATAACCGCTATATTTAGTTGGGTCGATATTACAATTCTTTAATACATTAGGGTCTACCATTCCACATCCCATAATTTCTAACCAACCAGTTCCTTTGGTTATACGGTAATCAGTTTCTGTTTCTAATCCCCAGTAAATATCTACCTCAGCACTTGGCTCTGTAAATGGGAAATACGATGGACGTAAACGAATCTTTGATTTACCAAACATCTCCTTAGTAAAGTATAATAAGGTTTGTTTTAAATCGGCAAAAGACACATCAGTATCAATATATAAACCTTCTACTTGGTGGAAAATACAGTGTGCACGCGCAGAAATATCTTCATTACGAAATACACGTCCTGGGGAAATTGTACGAATTGGTGGTTCGTTGTTTTCCATATAACGTACTTGCACCGATGAAGTATGTGTTCTTAATAAGGTATCAGGGTTCTTTTCAATAAAGAATGTATCCTGCATATCACGTGCAGGGTGATACTCTGGTAAATTTAAAGCGGTAAAATTATGCCAATCATCTTCAATCTCTGGCCCCTCAGAAACAGTAAAACCAATTCGGTTAAACACTTCTATAATTTGGTTTTTCACAAGAGATATTGGATGACGTGATCCTAATTCAATTGGTTCTGCTGGGCGAGTCAAGTCTCCATAAACACCATTCTCCTCAACAGCACTTTCTAGTGCTTCGTTTAACTCACTAACTTTTGTCTCAGCAGATTTTTTTAAGTTGTTTAAAGCTTGTCCAAAATCCTTACGTAATTCAGCATCTACATTTTTAAATTCAGCAAATAAATCTTTTAACAATCCTTTGCTTCCTAAATATTTAATTCTGAATGCTTCAACCTCCTCTTTAGACGTAGCTTTAAAAGCTTGCACATCACCAATCAATTCTTTTACCTTATCTAACATAATTCTTCAAAAAAATTAAGTCGCAAATTTACGCTTTTTTATGAAAAAATAAGAGGAATTTCAACTGTTTACGAAAACGTTTAAGAAAGACGTTAAATAAAGTATAAAATAAAATTTAACGAATTGTAAATTAACTATATTTGCAGGGTAAATTTTGAAACAAATTATAACAGAACAACTAAGTTTTTATGGAATCTAAAATAAATGCTTTTATGGATTACGTTAAGGAACGTAATGCATATGAACCAGAATTTTTACAAGCAGTTCACGAAGTTGCCGAGGCAATTATTCCATTTATAGAAAATAACCCTAAATATCAAGGTAAAAAATTGTTAGAGCGCATGGTAGAGCCAGAGCGTGTTTTAATGTTTAGAGTACCTTGGGTTGATGATAATGGAGAAACGCAAGTAAATAGAGGGTATAGAGTTGAATTTAACTCTGCTATTGGACCTTATAAAGGAGGTTTACGTTTTCACCCATCTGTAAACTTATCAATCTTAAAGTTCTTAGGATTTGAGCAAGTATTTAAAAACTCATTAACTACACTACCAATGGGTGGTGGTAAAGGAGGTTCTGACTTTAACCCAAAAGGAAAGTCTGACCGTGAAGTAATGGCTTTCTGTCAATCATTCATGACTGAGTTAGCTCGTCATATTGGTCCTGATACAGATGTTCCTGCGGGAGATATCGGTGTTGGAGGACGTGAGATTGGATTTATGTTTGGTCAATACAAGCGTTTACGTAATGAATTTACTGGAGTTTTAACTGGTAAAGGTGCAACTTGGGGTGGTTCTTTAATCAGACCAGAAGCTACAGGTTACGGAAATGTATACTTTGCTGAAAATATGTTAAAAGCAAACGGAAAATCTTTTGATGGTAAAATTGTTGCTGTTTCTGGATCTGGAAACGTTGCTCAATATGCTACTGAAAAAGCTACTGAATTAGGAGCTAAAGTAGTTACTTTATCAGATTCTTCTGGATATATTTATGATGAAGACGGAATTGACGCTGAAAAATTAGCTTTCGTTATGGAGTTAAAGAATGTTAAGCGTGGTCGTATTCACGAATATGTAGAAAAATATCCATCAGCTAAATTCTTCAAAGGAGAAAGACCTTGGGGAGTGAAGTGTGATGTTGCTTTACCATGTGCAACTCAAAATGAGTTAAATGGTGAAGAAGCTAAAACATTAGTAGATAACGGATGTATCTGTGTGTCTGAAGGTGCTAACATGCCTTCAACTCCAGAAGCTATTGAAGTATTCCACAACGCAAAAATCTTATTTGCTCCAGGTAAAGCTTCAAACGCTGGTGGTGTTGCTACTTCTGGTTTAGAAATGTCTCAAAACTCTTTACGTTTATCTTGGACTCGTGAAGAAGTTGACAGTAAATTACACGGAATTATGAATAACATTCATGAAGCATGTGTAAAATACGGTACAGAAGGAGGTTATGTTGATTATGTAAAAGGAGCAAACATTGCTGGTTTCGTAAAAGTAGCTGAAGCTATGATTGACCAAGGTGTTGTATAATAATACACTCTTTTATAAAACTATATAATAAAAGCCTCATAGATAAATCTATGAGGCTTTTACTTTGATTTATAGAGATCTCATATATTTCTTTAAACCTATTTCTTTTCTCTTTTCATAAGCTTAAATTAATATGCCCCTCACAAGAGACTTCCCATTGGTTTCCAAAAAGGCATACCTCCCATTTCCTGAAAACAAAATACTATTCACAAAGCATATTTTTATAAAAAATAGAAAAAAGTTTGTTTCAAACAAACAAACTTCTATATTTGTTCTGTAATTAAAGAATTAACCGTCAGGTAAAATTGCTAACTGATACTACTCTTAACACTATTCTTTACCCTCTATTTTTTTGAAAACACAACCTTGTAAGTGCATAAGGTTTAAAAATATTTTTGCAAAAATTGTCATAAGTTATGAGTGACAAAAAAGAAATCATGGAAAAGTTAAACAATTACAAATAATATTAGCACCCTAAAAAATTGCAGTAGTGTTAATAGCATTTGTATTAAAAAATTAAATAGAAAAGATGAATTATAGAAACTTAAAATTATTGTTTTGTTTAGTAGTATCACTATCATTACTGTTATTTTCATGTCAAACAAACGATAAAGAAATTATTGAAAATGATAAGTTATCTTACTTAGAAACCATCGGAAAAGAACATAATGAATTGCTAATTGAGTTTTTAGAAAACAACAAAACGAACAACTTTAAAAACACCAAATCTTTAGTTAGAAGTTTTTATGAGTTTTCAATTAAAAACAACCCAGAATTAAAAGACTATGAAGAATTTTACAACAAGCAACTAGAGGGCTTTAATGTTGGTTTAAAAACATCTGAAATTTACGCTAACTTTAAAGTAGAACTCAATGTATTATCTAACAATAAACATATTAGTCAATACATGCGCGATAACTTATTATCTATAGTTAAGAACCCAACATTAGAGCATACATATGATGTAATTCATAAAATGCAACGTAATCCTAACTTGACAATTGATGAGAAGAATAGCTTAAAGGCGTTTGTAAATGTATTAGAAGCTTCAAAAGATTTATGGCAAAACAGCAAATTTGCTTTAACATCAAAAGGGTTAGACCCAAGTGAAAAAGCCATGATCGGAGACGCTTTAGGTGGAGCATTATGGTGGTGGACAGGACCTGCAGCAGCATTAATCGCAGGAGGTTACTCCCTTGCACTATACAATGCTTAATGTTAAACCAATAAATTTAAAGAAATGGACAAAAGATGTATTAAAATTATACGTAAAAATAGTTATGTAAGCTACGCAAATACATTATCGGTATTTGTAAATGATGAGAAATATGAACTACCGTCTAACTCTACCATAACTACTTATAATGATGACAAACAAGTTCAAATAACGGTAAAATTTCTTTGGGCAAAATCAAAGGTAAAACTTAACAACAAAGAGCAAAATTTTACAATCAATATAAGACCACTTGTAAGTAACAAAATACTATTTTTCTCAGTATTCACACTACTTAGTTTGTTCGTTTTTCGATACTATTATGAATCGAATGTATCTGAATTGATCTTTAAAACTGTTGGGTTTTCATTTATTGGTCTGATGTTTTTTTTATCTACCATCGGAAGCAGCTACTTCTATAAAATAGATGTCAATACCATAAAAACACAGTAAGAATCAAAGAGACTATCTTAAACCGAAGTATTATATAGTTCAACTTATCATAATACGATCAAAGTGCATCAAAATATTGGTGCACTTTTTCACTCCTTCTTCATTAGAATTTGAAACTATCTACAATTCCTTTTAGTCAAACCAACTAATACAGCTCTAAAAAAACGCCCAACAATTTTTCTTGAATACTCAAAGATAACCCATCTACATTTTAGATTTCGCGTTTCACCTAAGCATACAAACTACTACACGTACTCTCTATAAAATACTCTCCATTTAAAAAAGAATATCAATTTTTAAACTGGAACATATGAAAAAAAGAAAAGTAACCTTACTCAAACTAGGAATCCTTTTACTAGGAACCTCCTGTTTTTTATGGAATTGCGAAAAAGAAGACAAATTTATTCAGGATTATAAAAGTGAATTTTCTATTCCACCCATAAAACAAACTAAAAAAGTTTTTGAACAAAATACACTATCCAAAGACTCCCAATTTAAAACAGAAAAAAAATTGGATATCCTTTGGACAGAATCCACCACAAAAGAATTTAAAGACAACATAAATATTCTCTACACCCCAATTGAGTATAACAGCAACAAACGTTTTAAATCTTTACTAGCTTCTATTAAAAACAAGGATAAGATACAATCCTATATTTTAACCTTAGTTTATGATAAAAGCTCCAATAATCAAGAGTTTTCAGGACATATTTTTAAACATGATACTAAAGGTGCTTTTATAGAGGTTTATCAATATCAAAATGGAAATTATATTCAAACATTAAAAGAACTAAATACTACCAATAAAAGCACTAATCGCGGTTGTTCTTGTTCTACTTCTGTTTTAGAAGTTGTAGAACTTATCATGGATGGCTGGGATGTAGGAACCTTATTAGATTGTGTTTGCGTTGGTGGCACTACAGGAGGTGGGTCTTCTACTACTTATGAAACATGGAGCACCCCCAGTAGCAATATCAAAAACCCAATTGATTGGAGTTTAGGTCATAATGACAATCTAGGAAATGGAGCAGGCTCTTCTAGTAATAATTCGAATTCAAGCAACAATAATCCAAATGAACTTAATCTTCAAGATATTAAACCATGGTGGTCAGAAGAGGATAAAATCATTAATGAACTTACTGGTAAAACTAAATGTTTATATGAGAAATTATTAAATTCAAGTTCAGAATTCAAAAATATGATACGCAAATTTGATAGTGATTTCCCTGTAAGTCATTTAAGGTTTAAATTGAGTGATTTACCATTGAATATTAATGCTGAAACCTCCCCTCCAAAAAATTTTGTTATTGATATTAAGATAAATCAAAATAGACTTAATAGACCTAACTTATCTATAGTAAGAACTATTATTCATGAAACTATACATGCCGAAATGTTTAGAAAAATGATATCTTTAGCAAGTAATCATGGCTCTATTGATGTTAAGTTACTTAAAACGATGCTATCCAATGGAGATTATTCAGGAATGATAGATTATTATTCAAGATTTGGAGTAAATGGATTTCAACATCAACAAATGGCCTCGCACTATACTTCAATAATAGGAGGTTTTCTAAGAGAGTTTCAACCAGGATTATCGGAAGACATTTATAATTCATTAGCATGGACAGGTCTCAAAGGTACCATTGCATGGAATTCTTTATCAGACCAAGAAAAAAACAAAATAAACAATACGGTAAGTAACTTTATAAAAAAAGGAAGTGAAAGCTGTATATAAAAAATAAAATATGAAGCATAATTTAAGTTTATTTCTTTTAATGTTGGTTACTTTTTTTTATGCAAATGCGCAGGAAATTAATTATTTCATTTTAATTGAAAAAAAGGATAAACCGGTAATCAAGATAAAAGAAGACAAAACCTTTTTTAGCATCAAAGTATTAATGAAAAATAAAAGAAGTTTTTCTGAAACAGAATATTCAAATGAGGTAGTTATAAGCAAACAACCTCAACAGCCTCTATTTTATGAATTTCAATCATATAAAGAATGGGGAATTCTAAAAAAAATTGATCATTTAGAGTTAAATTCTATAGAAAAACTAAGAGCTAACAAAGATTTTCTAAATCAAATATTTAATGACTATAACTCCAATGTTCATTTTATAATCAAATACAAAAACAACTATAAAATATGGAAAACTAAACCAATTTATTTGGAGTAGTCTTTATTATACCAAATCACATTATTTTTCAGCACAAAATGAAAGACATGCCAAAGAGGGTTCTAAAAGCACTAAGTGCAAATAGTTCTGCATATATAATTCTCATTAGTTTATTTTTCTCATGTTCAGGTACCAGAAATACATCGAAACAAGAAAAAAGTCAATACAAAATAGAAAAAATTAAAACTTTTGATTCGTTAGGTTCATGGATAACCATAAAGACATATGATAAAAGATTAAAAGAAAGTATACCAGCCTTTGTCAAAATAAATAACATATATTTTTCTGAAAAGAAAATATTTGAAGTTGGTGAAGGCAAGCATTCCATAGGGGTTTATTTCGTTCAATTACTCCCTCTTGAATTGAAAAACCTGAACGTAAAAAAAGGAGATTCAATAGTAATTAAAGCTTATCTAAAGGAAGACAACAGCCCTTTGCATTAATTAGAACATGAAAATTCGCTAAAAGTATATACTTCATATTTATTCTAATGATGACCAATAATTTTGATGAAATTTTAGGAAAGAAAATTGATTCTGTTCTATTTTTAGGAGCTTTAAAAAAAACAGACACGGACACTTATCTTATTGATGCTACTAAAGTCACGTTTTTTAACAAAGACATTAGTAAAGTTTTGGTTTTAACAAACAAAGACGAAAATATCGATTTAGTTTATGTGATTTTTAAAGGAAAATTTAATACCTCCGCCTATAAAGAGCTAATAAAAGTATATGGTAATGACCATAATGTATTTCTAAACAAAAAATTAGATTCGTCTATCTCTTATTCTATAAGAAAGGAAAATGAATTTGAAGAGGAAATCAAACAAAAATCTTCAATATTAGAAAAAGGAAATATACATGACTCAAACATCCATTATATCATATGGAACAAAGATTCATTATCCATAACTCTATTTAATAATTATCTTGAAAATAGAACCGAAATTCATTTTAAAAAGAAATAAACAACACAAGTTAAACCTTGTATAATTTCAACTTATCATAATACTATCAAAGTGCATCAAAATATTGGTGCACTTTTTTTATTTTTATTGCTCATAACTGTACCACCTATGAAAAAAAACATCAATCAAGTTTTAGAAGGGACACATAACAAACCCATTCTTGTAGACACTTTTTATAAAGAAACCAACACCTCAAAACCCATCATTATTTTTTGTCATGGTTATAAAGGATTTAAAGATTGGGGCGCCTGGAATTTAATGGCTACATCGTTTGCAAATGCCGGATTTTACTTTGTGAAGTTTAATTTCTCTCATAACGGAGGTACTATAGAACAACCTATAGATTTCCCAGACCTAGAAGCTTTTGGGAACAATAACTACACCAAAGAACTTGATGATCTAGAAACAGTAATTGACTGGTTATACCATAATGACACAATCACACAAGAAGCAGACATCAATGATATTACACTTATCGGTCATAGTAGAGGTGGCGGTATAGTAACTATTAAAGCTTCAGAAAACAACAAGATACACAAGGTGATTACCCTAGCTGGTGTTTGTGATTTTGGAAAAAGAACTGCTACAATTGGTGATTTAGAACAATGGAAAAAAGAAGGCGTTAAATACGTTTTAAATGGTAGAACCAAACAAAAAATGCCACATTTTTATCAGTTTTACGAAGATTTTAAACAAAACGAACACCGTTTAAACATTGAATCAGCCATTAAAAAACTACAGATTCCACATTTAATTATTCATGGAGATAATGATACTTCGGTTTTTATAAAAGAAGGAGAACTCCAACATGAATGGAACCCAAATAGCACTTTTAAAATTATTAAAAATGCCGACCATGTTTTTAACGCTAGACACCCATGGAAAGAACATTTTTTACCCTTAGAATTAGAAGAAACCATACAAACTTGTATTGGTTTTCTATCAAAATAATTCTACACCCCGTATTAACTAAAATTTGCATTTTCTCTTTCCAGTAGAATCTGTATCTTTACTGGTTAGAAATCGTTTCAAAAAGAGAAACTTTATCTAACTAAAAATCAATGATTAACATATTTTTTGATACTGACTTCAAAATCAGATTTAAAAAATATTTATAAAATATATACATAAAATGGGTTGTAGCAGTTGCTCAACTAACAAAAGCGGCGTTCCAAACGGGTGTAAAAGTAACGGAAATTGCGGGACAGGAACATGTGGAAGCGGACATAAACTAGCTGTTTTTGATTGGTTATCGAATATGACTTTACCTTCAGGTGAAGCTCCTTTTAATATTTATGAAGTTCGTTTTAAAAACGGACGAAAACATTTTTACAAAAACACGCAAAACACTTCTGTTTCTATGGGAGATGTTGTGGCTGTCGAAGGTTCTTCAGGCCATGATATTGGTATTGTTTCTTTAGCAGGTGAACTTGTAAAGGTTCAAATGAAGAAACGTAAAGTAGAAGAAAACAGTGAAGATGTAAAAAAGATTTATCGAAAAGCAAGTCAAAAAGATATTGACGTTTGGCAAGCTTCAAGAGATCGCGAACCTGAAACACAACGTAGAGGTCGTGAAATTATAAGCAAGCTTGGTCTTCAAATGAAACTTTCAGATGTAGAGTTTCAAGGTGATGGGACCAAAGCTACTTTTTACTACACAGCAGATGACAGAGTCGATTTCCGTCAGTTAATTCGTGATTTAGCAAGTGCTTTCTCTATTAGAGTAGAAATGCGTCAGGTTGGAATGCGTCAGGAAGCTGCTCGTTTAGGAGGTGTAGGTTCTTGTGGTAGAGAATTATGTTGCTCTACTTGGTTAACAGATTTTAGAAAAGTAAATACTGCAGCGGCACGTTATCAACAATTATCATTAAATCCGTTGAAACTTGCAGGGCAATGTGGAAAGCTTAAATGTTGTTTAAACTTTGAACTAGACACTTACTTAGAAGCTTTAGATAGTTTTCCTAAACAAGACTTGGTACTAAAAACCGAAAAAGGAGATGCTGTTTTTGTAAAAATGGACATCTTTAAAAAGCTTCTTTGGTATACTTATAAAGAAGAAAGTTTTAAGTGGTTTAAGTTATCATTAGAACAAGTTCATGAAATTATTGAACTTAATGAGAATAACGAAGTGTCTTCTCCGTTAGAAGAGTATGAAGCTGAAATACTTGAAGAAGCTAAAATCGATTTTGAAAACGTAGTTGGTCAAGATAGTTTAACTCGTTTTGATACTCCTAAGAAACCAAGGAGAAATAGAAAACGTGGAAGAAAACCAGTCAATAAAAAGACGAGTTCAAACACGAACAAACCAACAAACAAAGGATCAAATTCAAATAAGCCTTCAAATTCCAACAAGACTCAGAACAAACCGGTGAGAAAAGATTCTGGAAAGAAAAATAACAATCCAGAAAACAAACGTACTGAAGGCAAGAGACCTGTTAGAAAAAACAACAGAAATAACAATAACAACAAACAGAGGAGCAACAAGCCTAAACCAGAAGGTACACAAAAACAAAATCAGCCTCAGAGCAAAAAACAAAACAATCAAAAAAGGAGAAATCCGAATAAAAGACAAAATAACAACAACAATAAAAATGCTGGAAATAAAGAGAAATAGTATTTATGTTTTGATAGCATTCCTCATGATTAGTTTTACTTCATGTGATTCTAAACAAGAGTTTGATGAGTACACATCTATTCCAAAAGCAAGTTGGAACAAACAAAATACTGTTACATTTTTGTTTTCAATAAACGATACTGTTCAAAAGAAAAATCTTTTTATTAACCTAAGAAACAACAAAAACTATCCTTTTAGTAATTTGTTTTTAATTGCAGAAATGGATTTTCCAGATGGTCAAAAAATTGTTGATACTTTAGAGTATGACATGACCGACGTAACTGGTAAATTTTTAGGAAAGGGATTTACAGATATTAAAGAAAATAAACTTTTTTATAAAGAAAACATAACATTTCCTAAATCAGGAGAATATACTTTTAGCGTTCGTCAATCGATGAGAAAAAATGGTGAAGTTGAAGGAGTAGCATCTTTAGATGGAATTACTGACGTAGGATTTAGAATTGAAAAAACACAATAATGGCTGAGAAAAAAACAACAAATTTTAGCAAGTTTATCAAATGGTTTTGGGGAATCGTTTTAGGTGGATTACTTTTCGTTTGCTTAATCTTTTTATTAGCATCTTGGGGAGCTTTTGGAGCACTTCCAACTTTTGAAGAATTAGAAAACCCTAAAAGTGATTTAGCAACTGAAGTTATTTCTTCAGATGGTAAAACTTTAGGAAAATACTATGTGAAAGCAAACAGAACTCCCATCCTATACAAAGACCTATCTCCTAACCTAGTAAAAGCTTTAGTTTCTACAGAAGATGAACGTTTTTATGATCATGCTGGTATTGATTTTAAAGGTACCGCTAGAGCCGTTGCTAATTTTGGTAGAAAAGGAGGAGCTAGTACAATTACACAGCAGCTGGCTAAAAACTTATTCAACAAAGGAGGGTCAAGTAACCTTTTAAAAAGACTTTCTCAAAAAGTAAAAGAATGGGTAGTGGCTGTAAAATTAGAACGTCAGTATACCAAAGAAGAAATTATGACCATGTATTTAAATACACAAGGATTCTTGTTTCATGCAACTGGTATTCGTTCTGCTTCTCGTATTTATTTTGGTAAAGAGCCAAGAGATTTAGATTTACAAGAGTCGGCAATTTTAGTAGCCATGCTAAAAAACCCACGCCAATACAATCCACACAGAGAACGCTCAAAGAAAAAATCATTAAACCGAAGAAATGTTGTTTTTTCTCAAATGGCAAAAAACGGGTTTATTACAGAGCAAGAAAGAGACTCTCTTCAAAAATTACCATTAAAAATTAAGTTTACACCAGAAAGTCATAGTGATGGTTTAGCAACTTATTTTAGAGAAAATGTAAAGCAATTCTTAAAAGGTTGGGCTAAGAACAATCTAAAACCAAATGGTGAACCTTATAATATTTATAAAGACGGATTAAAGGTATATGTTACCATTGATTCTCGTATGCAACAATATGCAGAAGAATCTTTGACGCAACATATGGCTAATTTGCAAAGTTTTTTCAATAAAGAGCAAAAGAAAAATAGAACTGCTCCTTTTTATGATTTAGAGAAAGATCAGATTGCCAGAATTATAAGAAGAGCAAAACAAAATTCTGAACGTTACAAACGATTAAAAGCAGCAGGAAAATCAGAGAAAGAAATTGAAAAGAATTTCAAGACTGAAACTGACATGACTGTATTTACCTGGAAAGGAGACCGTGATACAGTAATGACTCCATATGATTCAATTATTTACTACAAGCACTTCTTACGCTCTGGATTAGTATCAATTGAACCTCAAACAGGACACATTAAAGCATGGGTTGGAGGGATTAACCATAAATATTTTAAATACGATGCTGTACAACAGCAAAAGCGTCAGGTAGGATCTACTTTTAAACCTTTTGTATATGCTACAGCTATCAATCAGTTAAAAATGTCTCCTTGTGATAAACTTCCAAACACTCCATATACCATTCCAAAGGAAAAATATGGAATGCCAGAAGATTGGACACCTAAGAACTCTAATAACAAATACGGAGGAGAGTTAACATTAAAACAAGCTTTAGCAAATTCTACCAATGTTGTTACAGCACAATTAATTGATATGGTAGAACCTGTGAACGTTGCTCGTTTGGCAGAATCCTCAGGAATAGAATCAAAAATTGAAGCAAACCCATCTATAGCTTTAGGTTCAGTAGAACTTTCACTTATCGAAATGACTAGTGCCTATGCTACTTTTGCCAATAAAGGATTACGTGTAAGCCCAATGATGATTACACGAATTGAAGATAAAAATGGAACTGTATTAGAAGAGTTTGTACCTAGAACAAAAGAGGTTTTAAGTGAAGAATCTTCTTATGTAATCTTAGATCTAATGAAAGGTGTTACGCAGTCTGGTTCTGGGGTATATTTACGAACAAGTTATAACTCACGTAAAAATGCTATTACAGGTTTCCCTTATAAATTTACCAATCCAATTGCAGGAAAAACAGGTACTACACAAAACCAATCTGATGGATGGTTTATGGGAATTGTTCCTAACCTAGCTACGGGTGTTTGGACTGGTGGTGAAGATAGAGCAACTCACTTCTACGGTATTGGTCTTGGTCAAGGAGCGGTTATGTCATTACCATCTTGGGCATTGTATATGCAAAAATGTTATGCTGATAAAACATTAAACATTAGCGCAGAAGATTTCGAAAAACCTTCAGAGGAACTAACCATTAATATTGATTGTACTAAGGTTGAAGAAACCAAAGAAGAAATTGAGAAAAAGATAGAAGAGGAAGACGACACCGAATTTTAAAAAACACACAACTAAAATGATAAATAAAAAAGTAAATAACGTACAGGAAGCAGTTGCTGGAGTTAAAGACGGAATGACCTTTATGCTAGGAGGTTTCGGTCTTTGTGGAATTCCAGAAAACGCAATTGCAGAACTGGTACGATTAGGAATAAAAGATGTTACTTGTATTTCCAATAATGCAGGTGTTGATGATTTTGGTTTAGGTTTATTATTACAAAACAAACAAATCAAAAAAATGATTTCTTCTTATGTAGGAGAAAATGATGAGTTTGAGCGTCAAATGCTATCTGGTGAGTTAGAAGTTGAATTAACTCCGCAAGGAACGTTAGCTGAAAAATGTAGAGCTTCTCAAGCAGGATTCCCTGCTTTTTATACGCCTGCTGGTTACGGAACTGAAGTAGCTGAAGGAAAAGAAACTCGTGAATTTGATGGCAAAATGTATGTTTTAGAACCTGCTTTTAAATCAGATTATTCGTTTGTGAAAGCTTGGAAAGGAGACACCGCTGGTAACTTAATTTTTAAAGGTACTGCACGTAATTTTAATCCAAATATGTGTGGAGCATCAAAAATTACGGTTGCTGAAGTAGAAGAATTAGTTCCTGCAGGAGAATTAGATCCAAATCAAATTCACATCCCAGGAATATTTGTACAACGTATTTTTCAAGGAGAGAAGTATGAAAAGAGAATTGAACAAAGAACAGTAACTCCTAAATCGTAAGTCATGGCATTAAGTAAACAACAAATAGCACAAAGAATAGCCAAAGAACTACAACACAAATGGTATGTAAATTTAGGAATTGGAATTCCTACGTTGGTTGCTAATTATATTCCTGAAGGAATTGAAGTTGAATTTCAATCTGAAAATGGACTATTAGGAATGGGACCTTTTCCTGTTGAAGGAACAGAAGATGCCGATTTAATTAATGCAGGAAAACAAACGGTTACCGTATTAGATGGAGGATCTATTTTTGATTCTGCAACCAGTTTTTCAATGATTCGAGGTCAACATGTTCAGCTAACTGTTTTAGGAGCTATGGAAGTTGCTCAAAACGGAGATATTGCCAACTGGAAGATTCCAGGGAAAATGGTGAAAGGAATGGGGGGAGCTATGGATTTAGTAGCTTCTGCAGACAATATTATTGTTGCCATGATGCACACCAACAAACGTGGAGAATCGAAACTATTAAAAGAATGTTCTTTGCCTTTAACTGGTGTAGGATGTGTAACCAAAATTGTTACCAACTTAGCCGTATTAGAAATTAAAGACAATGCTTTCCATTTATTAGAAAGAGCTCCAGGAGTTTCTGTAGCAGAAATTGAAGCAGCTACGGAAGGAAACTTGGTAGTTAATGGAGAGATTCCAGAAATGGCTTTTTAACAAAATAATATGAATATAAAAAAACGTAAAGTACCTGCTTTACGTTTTTGTGTTTTATAAAGAGAGGAAATGAAAATAATATCATACAACGTAAATGGGATACGTGCTGCTTTAAAAAAAGGATTTATTGAATGGTTAGAAGCTGCTAACCCAGATGTAATTTGTATTCAAGAAACCAAAGCACATAAAGAACAATTAGATGTAACCGAATTTGAAAATGCCGGTTACCCATATCATTATTGGTTTTCTGCAGAAAAGAAAGGATATTCATCTGTAGCAATTTTTTGCAAAGAAGAACCCAAACATATTGAATATGGCACTGGCATTGAATCTATGGATTTTGAAGGAAGAAACCTTCGTGTAGATTTCGATAACGTATCTGTTATGAGTATGTATTTACCTTCTGGAACTAACGATGCACGTTTAGGATACAAGTTCAAATACATGGACGAAATTTTAGAGTACGCTACCGAACTAAGAAAGACTATTCCTAACTTAGTTATTTGTGGAGACTATAATATTTGTCATGAAGAAATAGATATTCACAACCCAAAAATGAAAGGTGTTTCTGGTTTTTTACCAGAAGAACGTGAATGGTTAGGGAATTTTATTGACAGTGGATTTATAGATAGTTTCCGTTTTAAAAACCCAGACAGACAAGAGTATTCTTGGTGGAGCTATCGTGCAAATGCTAGAGCCAATAACAAAGGTTGGAGATTGGATTACGCTATGATAACTGAACCTTTAAAAGATAAAATTTCTAGAGCTTATATTTTACCAGAAGCAAAACATTCAGACCACTGCCCTATTGCAGTAGAATTAGATCTATAAAATCAACCAAACCATACTTTTTAATCGCAATGTGATAAACAAAAATTACCTTCCTCTATATATTTTAGGTTAAGGTTATCAATATTAAAAGTATACAATGAAAAAAACCTTTTTACTACTTCTTCTTTCTTGTTCAGCAATTTTTGCGCAACAACAACCTATTGACACTATTATTACTGTTGAAAAACAGATAGACTCAATTGCTGTTGCTAAAGATTCAACCAAAACCATAGAATTATTTACTGACAATGACCTAAAGTTAATTGATAGTTTATTAATAGATGAACGCTTTAACTCTTCACTATTTGATAGTATTCAATATGTGTTAGATGATAAAGACTTAAAGTTTACCAATGGTGACTTTAAGAAAATTGATTCAAATATTTTAAAAGAGCGCTTATCTCTTTTAGATGAAAACACTCCTTTTCATTTAGCTTACAATCCGGCTTTAGAAAAAGTTATCAATAGCTATCTAAAACATCGTAAAAAGTATTATCCAGCCTTAATGGCAAGAGCCGAATATTACTTCCCTATGTTCGAACAACACTTAGACCAATACAATATTCCAATAGAAATGAAGTATTTGGCAATTGTTGAATCTGCTTTAAGACCAAGAGCACAATCTTATGTTGGAGCTATGGGATTATGGCAATTCATGTATGGTACAGGAAAGCAATTTGACCTAAAGATTAGTTCTTATATAGATGAACGTCAGCACCCAGAAAAAGCAACTATTGCCGCATGTAAATACCTAAGTCAGTTATATAAGATTTTTGGAGATTGGGATTTAGCATTAGCCGCGTATAACTCTGGGCCTGGGAATGTATTAAAAGCTATTAAACGATCTGGTGGTTATAGAAATTACTGGAATATTCGTCCTTTTTTACCGAGGGAAACTGCTGGATATGTTCCTGCATTTTATGCTACTATGTATATTTTTAAATATGCAAAAGAACACGATTTATATCCGAAATCACCTAAAATACAATATTTTGAAACGGATACCATTCGCATAAAAAGAACCATTAGTTTTGATCAAATTTCGGAAAAAACAAGCATAGAGACAGACCTACTTACTTTCTTAAATCCTCATTATAAATTAGACATTATTCCATTTGTAAAAAACAGAGATTATTCAGTTAGAATTCCTCGTTCAAAACTCATCGAATATCTAGACAAAGAAAAAGAAATTTATGCCTTAGCAGACTCTATGGATGCCAAACGCGAAAAACCATTACCAAAGTATTTTGAAATGGATAAACGAATCCGTTACAAAGTGCGCAGTGGTGATTATTTAGGTAAAATTGCCAATAAATTTGGCGTTCGCGTCAAAGACATTAAACGTTGGAATGGTTTAAGAAATAATAACTTAAAAATTGGGCAACGCTTAAGTATTTATCCAAGAAGATTATAATTTAAAACTGGAACAATTTTTGGTGAACTAGATTCATACACCATATTAATATAAAACCAATTATGAAAAAACTACTTTTACTACTCACAATAATTTCAGTAGGACTTACTTCCTGTAAAGAAAGCGGAAAGACTGAAATAACACTTCCTACATCAACCGGAAATACCAATACCATATTGGTAGTTACAAAATCTGCCGATTGGAATGGTCAAATAGGAGATGAAATTCGTTCTGTATTTGGAGAACATCAAGTTGGTTTACCACAACCAGAAACGCTTTTATCTGTAAGCCAAATAGATCCTTCTGGATTTGTTTCATTTATGAGAAACAACAAAGCCGTTTTAATTTTAAGAGAAGGTGCAGAAGAGTCAATTAAGGTAAGTAAAAATAAATACGCTCGACCTCAAGTATTGGTTTATGTTACTGCTAAAGACAAAGCAGGTTTGACAAACCTAATTCGTACTCGAGGAAAAGAAATCATGAAAATCTTTAAAGATGAAGATATCAAGTTCATTCAAAACATCTTTAAAAAAGAAAGATTAGATCATACCAAATTTGAAACACTTCAAAATTTAGGAATCACTCTTGATATTCCTAAAAGATACAATATGGTTAAAGACTCTAGCAACTTCTTATGGATGAGACAACATTTAAAGAGTGGTATAGCTCGAGGAGATGGAAGTAATAACATCTTAGTATACAGTGTGCCATTAGAAGATGAAACTAAAGTTGCAGACAACATTACCGCTGTGAGAGATACTATTGGTAAACAGCACATACCTGGAAGTAAAGAAGGAATGTATATGATAACCGAACAAGCTTACACACCACATACTTTTGAAGCAGAAATAAATGGTAAAAAGGCCTATGAAACTCGTGGGAAATGGGAAGTAAAAAATGATTTTATGGCGGGGCCTTTTTTAAATTACACTGTAGTTGATAAGAAAAATAACCGTTTAATTATCGTTGAAGGTTTTACTTATGCTCCTTCTGTTAACAAGAGAGATTTTATATTTGAACTTGAAGCAATAGCAAAATCTTTAAAGCTATAACCAAGACGTAAATAACTGATATACAAAAGCATCAAATTAAATTTGATGCTTTTTTTGTTATATTTGATTACATTAACTATAAACTCTTTATTATAATGGAAACAAACTATTTAGCAATTTTAGGAGCTGCCTTTATTCCAATGATTATGGGATTTGTTTGGTACGGTCCAATGCTCTTTCAAAAGGCATGGATGAAAGAAATGAATTTTACTCAAAAGGATTTAGAAGGTGGTAATATGCTGTTAATTTTCGGACTCAGTTTTGTCTTCAGTTTATTAATTGCCTTTTTTATGCAGTTCTTAGTAATTCATCAATATGGTGCGTTCTCAACACTTGCTGGCGACCCTGGTTTTATGGAACAAACTGGTGGAGCTTATGCATATTTTCAAGAATTCATGAGTAATTTTGGAGACCGTTTTAGAACCTTTAAACACGGTGCTTTACACGGAGTTCTTACAGGAATATTCTTTGTACTACCAGTTTTAGGTACGAAAGCATTATTTGAAAGAAAATCATTCAAATATATATTCATCAATGTTGGTTACTGGACTGTTACTTTAGCCTTAATGGGAGGTATTATTTGTCAGTGGGCATAAGACTTTCTTTTCATAAAATATTATAAGCGTCAAATTTTTTGACGCTTTTTTTGTAACAAAAATACTTTTTATGCTACCTATGAATATCAACTAATTAATTGCCAAATGATAACACGCTTTTTAAATTTAGAATGGAAACAATTTTTTCGTTCTGCTTCTTTCGGAAAAAATGTAGCTCTTAAAATAATCATGGGCTTTTTTGCCCTTTATCTTTTAGTTACCTTTTTATCTCTTGGGGCTGGTGGCTACTTTTTCTTAGAAAAAACATTCCCAGATAAAGATCCTTTTGTGCTCGTAAATCAGTTCTTGATTTTCTTAATAATCTCTGATTTGATTTTTCGCTATTTAATGCAAAAGATGCCTATAATGGATATTAAACCCATGCTTCTTTTACCTATTAAGAAAAGTAAGTTGGTAAACTATATTTTAACGAAGTCTGTTTTTTCTTTCTTTAATCTAGGTTCTTTCTTTTTATACATTCCTTTTGCATTGGTTTTAATCATCAAAGAATATGATGTAACAGGGGTTATAGGATGGACTTTATTTATGCTTATGTTAGCATTGAGCCTAAATTTCATTAACTTTTTGATTAATAAAAATAATATTGCCTTAGGAGTTCTAATTGTTCTTCTAGGAGTTTTGGGTATTGCCTATAAATATAACTTATTCGATGTTGCAGGAATCTTTGGAAACATCTTTTATACAATATATACAACACCTGTATTAGCTTTGATTGGAGTTCCTTTAGTAGGAATATTATACTACTTAAACTTTAAAGAATTATCTAAAGTTATATATCTAGATGGCGCAATTCGAACAGTTGAAAAGGAAGTAAAAACCTCTGATTTATCATTTGTAAATAAATTAGGAGGTGTAGCCCCTTTTATTAAAAACGACATGCGTTTAATTTGGAGAAACAAAAGAACAAAAACAGTATTTTTCATGTCCTTTTTCTTTTTGCTTTTCGGGTTAATGTTCTTTACTATGGAATCGTATAAAGATTCAGAAGTAATGCAATTATATGCTTGTATTTTTATGACTGGAGGTTTCGCTATGAATTATGGACAATTTATTCCTGCTTGGGATAGTGAACATTATAGAATGTATATGAGTCAAAACTTTTCTTATCGTAAGTTTTTAGAAAGCAAATGGTACTTAATGATTGTTATGACAGTAGTATTGTTTGTGTTATGTACACCATACCTTTATTTTGGGCTTCATAAATACCTTCTAATTGTTGCTGGGTTCTTTTTCAACTTAGGGTTCACTCCTTTAGTAATGCTTTATATGGGAGCTTTTAACAAAAAAAGAATAGACTTAGATGCAAGTGGATTTGGAAACACTCAAGGAACGAGTGCCGCTCAATTCATTGTTATGATTCCTGTGCTTTTAATGCCAATATTAGTATATGCCTTAATAAACCATTTCTTTAGTTTTAACATAGCTATTATAAGTATCGCAATGATTGGAGTTACTTTCTTTTTACTTAAAAAACCATTAATGAATTTTATTGAGAAAAAGTATCAACAAAATAAATATGCTACCATCAACGGATTTAAACAAAAAGACTAACCTAACTTAACAGACAATGATTACAATAAATAATATCTCAAAAAAATACGGATCAACTCAAGTACTAAACGTTGAAAATATAGAAATACCAAAAGGCCAGTCATTTGGTTTGGTTGGAAATAATGGTGCAGGAAAAACTACCTTATTTAACTTGTTACTAGACTTGATACGCCCTACTTCAGGAGAAATCATAAATAACGAAGTTGTAGTTAACAAAAATGAAGATTGGAAAACATTCACAGGGTCTTTTATTGATGAAAGCTTCTTAATTAGTTACCTAACTCCAGATGAATATTTTGATTTTATTGGAGACTTAAGAGGAATGAATAAGGCGGATGTTAAAACTTTTTTAGCGCAGTTTGAAGAGTTTTTTAATGGAGAAATATTAGGTAAAAGAAAGTACTTACGTGATTTAAGTAAGGGGAATCAAAAAAAGGCAGGTATTGTTGCTGCAATGATGGGAAATCCGCAAGTTGTAATTTTAGATGAACCTTTTGCTAATTTAGATCCAACAACTCAAATCAGATTGAAAAATTTAATAAAGAAACTTACAGAAGACAAAGACGTAACAGTATTGGTTTCGAGCCACGATTTAAGTCACGTTACTGAAGTTTGTGAAAGAATTGTGGTATTAGATAGAGGAAACATAGTTAAAGACATTAATACTTCTCAAGAAACTTTACAAGAGCTAGAGAGCTATTTTTCTGCATAAGTAATGTTCGGAGGATATGGAAACATACAACCTTTAATTCGCAATAACAAAAATTATTACGTAAGAAAAGTATATTCAAAAAGGGAAATTCACCAAACGATAAAAAAAAGAACCTACAAGGTCTTTATCAAGGTGAACTTTCCTTTAAAAAAGTTTCCAAATACCAACTCAACAGAGTTAAGCGAAGCATAAGAACACAAATTCAAAAAGACCATAGAAAACTACAAATAGCTTTAATTGTAATTTTAACTACTTTTACTGCCATAAGTATTGGTTTATTCATTTATTTCAAAGCAATTGCAAATGAAAAAGTATTAAAAAATAATGAATTGAATAAAAAAGAATACCTTGATAAATATTTACCAAAATTCAACTTCGTTATTCAAGATGGTGATAGGTGGCTAGCTAAAAAACAATATAAAAATGCTATTTACCAATACAACAAAGCTTTAGAATATTTTCCAAACAATTCATTAGCTAAAGAAAAGCTCAATATTGCCTATAAAGAGCGCTGTAAATATTCAAATATTGATTGTGATAAAGTAAATTAATAAAAATCCATTTTTATTACTATTTTTACGCTTTTACATACAATAACATACAAGTAATGTTGTTGTTAAGTAAAGGCGTAATTTGTATGAAGAAAATTTCAAGAATTTTAGTATTCACCGCTACTGTTATTATTACCTACTCTTGTAGTGTAAAAAAGGATTCCTTTGTTAGTCGTAACTTCCATGCACTAACCACAAAGTACAACGTGTTATTTAATGGAGAACAAGCTTATTTAAAAGGCTTAAAGGAAATTGAACAAAAGCATGAAGACAATTTCTGGAAACGATTACAAATAGAGCCTATCACTTTTGACGAGAGAAAAATAGCCTCTCCAACTTTTCAGCCAGGTACTGGTTTTGATGAGAATAGCAAGGATGATGAACAAGTAACCTTAACTTCTTTTGACAAGGCAGAAGAAAAAGCTAGAAAAGCAATTGAAACTCATTCAATGAATATCAATGGGTATGAAAAAAATCGTCAAATAGATGATGCCTATTTATTATTAGGGAAATCAAGATATTACACACAACGATTTATTCCTGCAATTGATGCTTTTAATTACATCATTGCTAACTATCCAAAAGCCAACTTGATTTATGACACAAAGATTTGGCGAGCAAAAGCAAATATTAGACTAGACAATGAAAAATTTGCTATTGAATCTTTAAATTTATTAATAGATTTAGATAAAAACGAGAAAACACTTACCGATTTACAACGTGAACAGGCACATACTGCAATGGCAATGGCCTACGAAAAAACGGATACCATACAAAAAGTAATTGAGCACTTAAAACTAGCTTCAAGAACTTTTAAAAACAAAGAGCAATCGGCTAGAAACATGTTTATTTTAGGGCAAGTTTATAGTGAATTAGACAGAAAAGATTCTGCAACGATGATTTTTAGAAGGTTAGCAGATTTAAAAAAAGCACCTTACAAATATAGAATCAGAGCGAATGTTGAGTTAGCTAAAAACGTAGAAAACGATTCTGCTTCATTAGGAGTTTTATACCGTTTACGTAAACTTATTCGAAACTCAGACAACCGCAAATTCCTAGCGTCTTTATACTATCAAGCAGGTGTTTTAGAGCAACGAAGAGGAGCAACCGATAAAGCTGTAGAGTTCTTTAAAAAATCAATTCAAGCAAAAAACAATTCTAAGTATCAAAAAACCTATGCTTATGAAAGCTTAGGAAATATTGCTTTTCAACAAGAAGATTATTTATTAGCTGGTTCTTATTATGATAGTGTCTTACAAAATGTATCTAAAGACTTTGATCAAGAAAAAAGAATTAGACGTATTAAAAGAAAAAACAAAGGGTTAACTACGCTTAAAAAACATGAAGATTTAGTTACTAACAATGATAGTATTTTAAATCTTGTTTCAATGAACAAAGAGGAGCGAACTGCGTTTTTTGAAGCTTATATCGAAAAGATTAAAAAAGAAGATGAGGATAAGCGTCAGCAAATACTAAACTCTCAAAATTTCGGAAGTTCATTTGGAGGAGGTAGTGCCGTTAACACTAATAACAGTGGAAAATGGTATTTCTACAGCAATCAAACATTGGCTTTTGGAAGAGGTGAATTCCAACGAGTTTGGGGAAATCGTCCTTTAGAAGATAATTGGAGGCTTTCTGACAAATCGGTTATTGGTAATTCTGAATTTGATGAGTTGGCAAGTGCAGAAGACAAAGTAGATCAAAGATATGAGTTATCTACTTACTTAGAAGCAATTCCTACAGATTCAAAAGAAATTGAAAAGTTAAAAATAGATCGCAACGAAGCACTATATCAATTAGGTTTGATTTATAAAGAACAGTTTAAAAACAATAAGAAAGCTATTCAAAACCTAGAGAGATTACAAGAAGTAAAAAAGGATGATCAATTGGAGCTTCCAATTAACTACCATCTTTATCAACTATACACTAGAACAAACGATAATACCAAGGCAGAAGCTTGTAAAAATATCATCTTAACAAAGTATGCAGATACTACATTTGCTCAAATTCTTTTAAATCCAGAAAAGAAGATTGACACTGCAAAGAAGAAAGATGAAGATTTAGAAAAATATAAAGAACTATACTACTTATATAAAGAAAATAAATTTGAAGAAGTTGTAAATCAGATAGATAACTACAATCCTAGTAAAGCTAATTCGGATTTAATCCCTAAATTTGCACTTCTAAAAGCTTTGGCCATTGGTAAATATCAAGACAAAGACGCTTATAAAAAGGCACTGAGTTTTGTTGCTCTGAGTTATGCAAATACCGCAGAAGGCTTAAAGGCAAAACAAATTAATGAACGAATAAAATAAAGAATATTTAATTTCCCCATAACCATGTTTAGTAAAGACAGTAAAAAATCTTCAGGAGAAAAAAAAGTATCAGAAAGAAATATCATCGGACAAAACACTACTATTACAGGTGATATTATTTCTGAAGGAGACTTTAGAATTGATGGTACGTTAGACGGTACTATCAAAACAGATGGTAGAGTTATCATTGGTCAATCAGGTTTTATTAAAGGTAAAGTAGAATGTACCAATGCAGATGTTGAAGGTAAATTCTCAGGTGAATTAGCTGTTACCAATACGCTTACAGTAAAATCATCAGCTAATATTAACGGTGATGTTATTATTGGTAAATTATCTGTTGAGCCAGGAGCTAGCTTTAACGCTACTTGTTCTATGAAAGGAGCAGTGAAAGATTTAAACAAAGATGAAACAAAGCGAAAAGAAAAGACCGCTTAATAAATACATTCGATTCACAGGAATCGCACTTCAAATGGGTTTAACCATTTACTTAGGAAGTTTACTAGGTGAATGGTTAGATCAAAAGTTTCCAAACGAGAATCAACTTTACACAAAAATTTGTACACTTGTAGCCGTTTTCGGAGCCATGCTTTCGGTAATTATACAAGTAACAAAACTTTCAAAAGATAATAATGATTAAGCGTATTCTATATTTTACAGTTATAATTCTTGCTGTATTTGCAATTAGTTTTTTTTCACATGATTATACTTTAAACTCCAAAGAGATCCTTTTATCTTTCTCTTTATTAAAAGTATACAGTTTCCATGTTATCGCAGCTATTATAGTTTATGCTATTGTTGAGTTAGTGGCCGATAATTTACCAAACCAAGCAGGCTATGCCTATTTAGCCTCAATTTTCTTAAAGATTGGTTTTTTCGTTCTTATCTTCCAAGCCTCTATCTTTGCAAATGAAGCACTTAGCAAACCAGAAAGATTTTCTTTGGTAATTCCATTATTCTTATTTTTAATCATTGAAGCAATTGCTGTTTCAAAACTCCTGAATAACAAACAGTTTAGTTAAATCACTTACAAAATTCCTTAAAAAAACTTTTTAAAAAACTAAGATCAAAAAAGGGTTTGTAGTTTTAATTAATTGTGTACCTTTGCACGGAAATTTAGAGAGCATAAATCTATATTTAGTAAAGGTATGATGATAGCAAAAAATTCTATCAAGTTTTTAACAATACTAGCAATAGTATTTTCTTCGTTCACTGCATATGCAGGAGGTGGTGATTCTTCAGATAAAGGAGGACAGGTAAACACACCAGAAAAAATTAACGCGTATATCAAACATCACTTAGCAGATTCGCATGACTTTGCTTTGTATTCGTATACAAACGATGCAGGTGAGCGCAAACATGTTGGGTTTCCATTACCCGTAATTGTTTGGACAAGCAAAGGTTTAAAAACCTTTATGTCTTCAGCATTTCACCACAATGATGACGGAACAGTAATCGTTGATAAAGGTGATGTGAAATTAGTAAAGATTCACAGTAAGATTTACGAATTAAACGAAGGAGCTAGTACAGTTTCTTTTGATGAAACACATCATGCAACAAACGCTCATAAAGTATTAGATTTCTCTATTACTAAAAGTGTTTTCGGTATGTTATTAGCTGGTTTATTAATCTTTTTAGGTTTTAGCGCTTTAGCTAGAGGTTATAAAAAGGGAGCTATTCCAACGGGAGTTGGTCGAGTATTAGAGCCGTTAGTACTATACGTAAGAGATGAAATAGCAAGACCAAATATTGGTGAAAAGAAATACAAGAAGTTTATGCCATATTTATTAACGGTATTCTTCTTTATCTGGATCTTAAACTTAATGGGATTAACTCCATTAGGGTTTAACGTAACAGGTCAAATTGCAGTTACTATTTGTTTAGCTTTATTCACATTAGTTATTTATTTATCTAATGGTAGTAAAGATTTCTGGGCACACACATTATGGATGCCAGGAGTACCTGTGATTTTAAGACCAATCTTAGCAATTATCGAATTAGTAGGTTTTATTGTAATTAAGCCTTTCTCATTATTAGTGCGTTTATTTGCAAACATTACAGCAGGTCACTTCGTAGTAATGAGTTTAATTGCTTTAATGATTACTTTAAAAAATCAATTCGGAGCAGTTGGTTCAACAGGTATTTCATTAGTATTGGCATTATTTATTTCGGTTATCGAAATATTAGTAGCGTTCTTACAAGCATTTATTTTTACAATGTTATCGTCTTTATTCATTGGAATGGCGGTAGAAGAACACGAACATCATTAGAATAAGAATTTGTTTAATTATATAAATCAATTAGTATGTACAATTTAATTGGAGCAGGATTAATCGTAATCGGTGGAGGAATCGGATTAGGTCAAATCGGTGGAAAAGCAATGGAAGGAATTGCTCGTCAACCTGAGGCTGCTGGTAAAATCCAAACAGCGATGATCATCATCGGAGCATTATTAGAAGGTTTAGCATTCGGTGCTTTAATCTTAGGAAGATAATCTCCCAAAGAACAAAAAGAGAAAAACATTTTCCTGTAACGGTTGGTTACAGGAAATGTTTTCAAATTAAACAAAACAGAATTTTAAAAGAATAAATTACATATATAATGGATCAGTTATTAAATGATTTTTCTCCAGGGTTATTTTTCATGCAAGTGATAATCCTTCTTGTATTACTATTTTTATTAGGTAAGTTTGCTTGGAAACCAATTTTAGCTTCATTAACAGAACGTGAAGAAGGTATTCAAAATGCATTAGACGCTGCTGAACAAGCAAAGAAAGAAATGCAAAACTTACAAGCTGATAACGATAGATTATTAAAAGAAGCTAGAGCAGAAAGAGATGCTATGTTAAAAGAAGCTCGTGAGATTAAAGATAAGATCGTTGCTGATGCTAAAGAAGAGGCTTCAGAAGAAGGAGCTAAATTAATTGAAAACGCAAAGGCTTCAATTGAGCAAGAAAAGCAAGCAGCTTTAGCACATGTTAAAAAGCAAGTAGCTGAACTATCTATTGGTATAGCTCAAACTGTTGTTAAAAAAGAATTAGCTTCACAAGACGATCAATTAAAGCTTGTTGAAGGAATGTTAGAAGACGTTACTTTAAACTAATCACTCAATGAAAGCAGCAAGACCAGCATTACGTTACGCAAAAGCAATCTTAAACCTAGCTAAAGAGTCAGGTAAAGAAACAGAGGTGAATGAAAACATGAAGTTTATCATTGACACGATTGCTGGAAGTAGCGATTTAGATGCAATGCTTAAGAGCCCTGTGATTAAAGCTGCAGATAAGCGTAAAGTATTAACTGCACTTTTCGGGGAAAATGTAAATAACATCATTAAAGGTTTGTTTAACTTATTAGAAGAAAACAAACGTATGTTAATGTTAGAACCTATTGCTAAGCAATACTCTGTTATTTACGATTACTACAAAAGCATGCAAGTAGCAAAGGTTACTACCGCAGTACCTTTAACTAATGAATTAGAAGCAAAAGTATTGGCTAAGATCGAAGAGATCACAGGAAACAAAGCTAATATTGAAAATATAATAAATCCAGATATTATAGGAGGATTTATTTTACGTGTTGGAGATGTACAGTATGATGCTAGTATTTCTAACCATTTTAACGAATTGAAAAGAGAGTTTGACAATAGTCATTACATCCCTAAGATCTAATTGCAATGAAAAAGTTTAGTCAGTATTTATTTATTAGTTTCTTCTTTTTATCTCTTGCCTCTTTTGGCCAGAAGGTGAAAATTAAAAAAGGAAAAGTTTTAGTTGATAAAGTAGCATCTGCTTTATTTAAAGAAGAAGGTAGACATGAATATTTATATTCTGATTTAAACACAAAAGCTCCTGTTTTTAAAGCGAAATTAGTAGGTAAAAAAGTTACCAACGAATTGACAAAACAGTGGTTAGAAGTTTCATTACCTGATGGAAGTAAAACAACAGAAGTTGCGTATGAAATTTTAAGTTTTTCATTAAGCATGAAAAAGATTATAAGCTATCTTTTTGTAAAAAAGTATAAACTTATAAAACAAGGAGGAATTGACAATGATGCTGTTACAGCTTTCTTTAATGAAGAAAGACCTTCTATTTCAAAAGAAGTTGATGAACTTATCAAAAATGAAGTTCAAAAAGAGCAAGCAATTGCTGGTATTACAGGTTTTGAAGTAGATACAAAAAGGAATTATATCTTTAAAGATTCTATTCCTTATGGAAAAGATAGAAGAGGGAGTATTTCTTCGGAAGACTTAGAAGCATATGATAATTACTTAGGTTATTATCATTTATTAAGTAATGGACAAACTAATTTTAAAGGTATTTCAACACTTAAGTTCTATGATTTATCTAGAAGAAATGTTGCCATTGCTAATTTTGGAAACTTTGGAGATGCAACTATTGATTTTCCTTTTTTAAATGATGGAAAAGGTGCAAAAGTAAAATATAAATCTTCTGTTCCTTTTATAGATAGAGGATCTGAAGCACAACATAAACTGATAGACGAGGCTTTAAGACATATTATTTATAATGGTGTAACTTTAGGAAACCAGTATAAAGACGAGCAAAAAGCTAAAAAACAGGTTGAGATTGCTAAGTATGAAGAGGCAATGAAACAATCTAATAATGTTTATCATGAAATTGGTTATTACGAAACTAAATCGGGCCAAAAAATAAATGGTCTTATTACCATTATTTACTCAAAACTAAACGGTTTTACGTTTGCACATGAAGATGCCGTTGTTCCAAATGGTGAATATGGTAAGTATTTACATGTAAGAAAACTAAAAGATAGTGGTAATGTTCCAGTTAAGATAAAGGCTAAGTCGCGTATTAAGGCTTGCTTTATTGACGGAAAGCCTTGTTTTAGAGGAGTTAGATTAAGTACTTTAAAGGGTTATAGATATTTAGAAATCGTAGAAGAATTAGATAAAATAGGAGTATACAAAACTTATAAATCTAATGCTTTTTATATTTCTTTATTTAACAACCCGGAAAAACGTAATGCGTTAAGAGTTACAGAATCTACTGCCTTAATCAAATTAGGTAAAGAAGATATTAATAAGAAATTAGAAGATTTTTTAGGTAAGTGTTATAAACCTGAGTATAAAAACTTAAATATGCAGGATTTAGACGATGTTTTAAAACTAGCTAAAGATTATAATAACACTTGTAATTAAATTTAATTATACATCAAATTATATAAGATGGCAGCAATTAAACCAGCTGAAGTATCAGCAATTTTAAAGGAACAATTAACAAATTTCGAAGCGAAAGCTACGTTAAACGAAGTTGGAACTGTATTACAAGTGGGTGATGGTATTGCTCGTGTATACGGTTTATCAAATGTTCAATATGGTGAATTAGTAGATTTTGGTAACGGTTTAGAAGGAATCGTACTAAACTTAGAGGAAGACAATGTTGGTGTGGTATTATTAGGATCATCGACAGGAGTAAGTGAAGGATCTACAGTAAAACGTACAGAAAGAATTGCTTCTTTAAAAGTTGGAGAAGGAATTGTTGGACGTGTAGTAGATACGTTAGGTAACCCAATCGATGGTAAAGGACCAATCGAAGGTGAAACTTACGAGATGCCATTAGAGCGTAAAGCTCCTGGGGTAATCTACCGTCAACCAGTAACTGAACCATTACAAACAGGTGTTAAGTCTGTAGATGCAATGATTCCTATTGGACGTGGACAACGTGAGTTAATCATTGGAGACCGTCAAACTGGTAAATCAACAGTTGCCATTGATACTATCTTAAATCAAAAGGAGTTTTACGATGCAGGTGAGCCAGTTTACTGTATTTATGTTGCAGTAGGACAAAAAGGTTCTACCGTTGCTGCAATCGCAAACATGTTAGAAGAAAAAGGAGCTTTAGCTTATACTACTATTGTAGCTGCTAACGCATCTGACCCTGCACCAATGCAGGTATATGCTCCATTCGCAGGAGCTGCAATCGGAGAATATTTCCGTGATACTGGTAGACCAGCTTTAATTGTTTATGATGATTTATCTAAGCAAGCAGTTGCTTACCGTGAGGTATCTTTATTATTACGTCGTCCACCAGGACGTGAGGCGTATCCTGGAGACGTTTTCTACTTACACTCTAGATTATTAGAGCGTGCTGCAAAAGTAATTAATGATGATGCTATTGCTGCTGAAATGAACGACTTACCAGAATCGTTAAAAGGTAAAGTAAAAGGTGGTGGTTCTTTAACTGCATTACCAATTATTGAAACTCAAGCTGGAGACGTTTCTGCATATATTCCAACAAACGTAATTT
Source organism: uncultured Tenacibaculum sp. (assembly GCF_947498805.1). Lineage (GTDB taxonomy): Bacteria > Bacteroidota > Bacteroidia > Flavobacteriales > Flavobacteriaceae > Polaribacter. The sequence goes on from NZ_CANMLT010000003.1 coordinate 281,801, forward strand.
CGATTACTGATGGACAGATTTTCTTAGAGTCTGATTTATTCAACTCAGGTGTGCGTCCTGCAATTAACGTAGGTATTTCTGTATCTCGTGTAGGAGGTTCTGCTCAGATTAAATCAATGAAAAAAGTATCTGGTACATTAAAATTAGACCAAGCTCAATACCGTGAATTAGAAGCATTCGCAAAGTTTGGTTCTGACTTAGATGCAGCTACTATGAACGTTATCTCTAAAGGTAAGCGTAACGTAGAGATCTTAAAGCAAAATCAAGGAGATCCTTTTACTGTTGAAGATCAAGTTGCAATTATCTATGCAGGTTCTAAAAACTTATTAAAAGATGTACCTGTAAACAAAGTAAAAGAATTCGAAGCTAACTATATCGAGTACTTAAACGCTAAGCACAGAGATACGTTAGACACTTTAAAAGCTGGGAAATTAACTGACGAAGCAGTAGCTGTATTAGAAGACGCTGCTAAGGAGATTTCAGCTAAGTATACAGCTTAATAAACAAGAAAAATAACTTCCCGCTTTCGGGCGGGAGCTTTTATAATTTTAAGTTCAAATTAGATGGCAAACTTAAAAGAAATACGTAACAGAATTACTTCAATTGGATCAACAATGCAGATTACCTCTGCCATGAAAATGGTATCGGCTGCTAAGTTGAAAAAAGCTCAAGATGCAATTACGGCAATGCGCCCATATTCATCTAAGCTTACTGAATTATTACAAAGCTTAAGCGCTACTTTAGACAGTGATGCCGGTGGAGTATACTCAACTCAAAGAGAAGTAAACAAAGTATTATTAGTAGTTGTAACTTCTAACAGAGGTTTATGTGGTGGTTTTAACTCTTCTATTGTGAAACAAACAGTTAAAACAATCAATGAAAAATACAATAATGCTACTGTTGAATTATTAACTATTGGTAAAAAAGGAAACGATATATTATCAAAAGAATACAATGTTATTGACAGCAGAAATGATGTTTTTGATAACTTAACTTTCGATAATGTTTCTGGTATTGCTGAACAGTTAATGGATTTATATGTTGATGGATCTTACGATAAAATCGAAGTTATTTATAACAGATTTAAGAACGCTGCAACTCAAATTCCTCAGGTAGAGCAATTCTTGCCTATTAAGCCTGTAGAAGCTGATGCAAACGTAAACTTAGACTATATCTTCGAACCATCGAAAGAAGAAATCGTTTTAGAATTAATTCCAAAGTCATTAAAAACTCAGTTATACAAGTCAGTACGTGATTCATTTGCTGCCGAACACGGTGCTCGTATGACTGCAATGCACAAAGCAACTGATAATGCTAAGGAATTACGTGACGATTTAAAGTTAACTTATAACAAAGCACGTCAAGCTGCAATTACAGGAGAAATCTTAGAGATTGTAGGTGGTGCTGAAGCATTAAACAACTAGACTTTTAATTAAATAAAGGTCACATAATATAAAAAACGAACCATAATGGTTCGTTTTTTTTTGAAACTAAAAACGCTATGAAACACACATTTATTATTGTAGTTATACTATATTCAACTTCTTTATTTTCTCAATCTCAAGAAGCTAATTATGCTACTGAAAATGAAGTTAAATTACCTGAAATTAAATCTATCAATGAAATAAAGGACGTTCCTTTTAAAATAATAGAGGAGGTTCCTGTACATCCCAAATGCAAAAGGTTCAAAACAAATTCAGAAAAGAAAAAATGTCTTAATATCATGATGATAAAGCATGTTCAAAGACATTTTAATCATAAAATGATAAGTTGTTTAGAAACCAAACTTGTCTATGATGAAGCTACTCAGAAAGAGGAACTTAGATGTGTTAGTTTAAAACCAGGAAAAAAAAGAATTTATGTTCAGTTTAAAATTGACATCACAGGGAAAATAATAGACATTCATGTTAGGGCTCCTCACCCTAAGTTAGAACAAGAAGCTATTAGAGTTGTGAAAAAACTACCAAAAATGAAACCCGGTAAGCAAAAAGGCAAACCTGTAAGAGTAGGTTATACCCTACCTATTACATTTAATGTAGAATAAAATCTTCAAACTCGTTAAATCTCCTTTTAGTTTTTTAACGAGTTTTTTAATTTTATAATAGTCGTTTTAATTGATAAGGAATCAATACCACATAATTCTTGCAATTGGTGTATCGTTCCATGATGAATAAAATCATCCGGCATACCCAATACTTTAATTGTTCCTTTGTAATCTGCCTCTGCGGCGTATTCTAAAACAGCAGATCCAAAACCTCCTTTAACAGTTCCATCTTCAACGGTAACAATAGTTTTGAATTTCTCAAAAATTGTATTTAGTAATGCCTTGTCTAAAGGTTTCACAAAACGCATATCATAATGCGCAACCGAATCCTTGTTATTTAAATTTTCTATAGCCTCTGAAACATTATTAGCAATCGTTCCAACTGATAGTACCGCAAGATCCTCTCCTTCTTTTAAACAAGCTCCCTTTCCTATATCTATTTTAGTAAACGGTAATTCCCAAGTTTCTAATTGTCCTTTTCCTCTCGGGTATCGAATTGCAATAGGATGTTCTAACCCAAACTGGGCAGTATACATTATATTCCGTAACTCAATTTCGTTACGTGGTGCAAACACAATTAAATTAGGTATGCAACGTAAATATGCCAAGTCAAATACTCCGTGATGAGTGGCTCCATCCTCCCCTACTAATCCAGCTCTATCCAAGCAGAAAATTACTGGTAAGTTTTGCAATGCCACATCATGTATTACCTGATCATATGCTCTTTGCAAGAACGTTGAATATATATTACAAAATGGAACTAATCCTTCTGCTGCCATACCTGCAGCTAAAGTAACTGCATGTTGCTCGGCAATACCCACATCAAAAGTACGCTCAGGAAACTTCTCTAACATAAATTTTAAAGAACTTCCAGTAAGCATAGCGGGTGTAATTCCAACAACCCTTTTATTATGCTCTGCTAATGCTACAATAGTTTTTCCAAAAACATCTTGAAACTTAGTAAACTTACTTTCTTCCTTTGGCAAAACATCTCCTGAAATTTTATCAAACTTCCCTGGAGCATGATATTTTACCTGATCCTGTTCCGCCTGCTTCAGTCCTTTTCCTTTGGTAGTTATTACATGTAAAAACTTTGGACCTTCAATTTGTTTTAATCGATGCAACTCAGCTATCAACTCTTCTAAATTATGTCCATCAATCGGACCAGAATAATCAAAATTTAAAGCCTCAAAAATATTATGTTGCTCTACATCATTACGAAAAGATTTCATGCGGGTTAAATAGTCTTTTAGCGCTCCCACGGACGGATCTATCCCTATAGCATTATCATTTAAAATAACCAATAGGTTTGCATTCGTATCTCCAGCATGATTTAACGCTTCAAAGGCCATTCCACTTGCAATAGAAGCATCTCCTATTACCGCTACATGATGTTTCGCCTCTCCTTTCAATTGTGAAGCTATTGCCATACCTAAAGCTGCCGAAATAGACGTAGAAGAGTGTCCCACTCCAAAAGTATCATACTCACTTTCACTTCGCTTCGGAAAACCAGAAATTCCTCCTAATTGACGATTGGTATGAAAAATATCTTTTCTTCCAGTTAAAATTTTATGCCCATAAGCTTGATGTCCTACATCCCAAACCAATAAATCTTCAGGCGTATCAAAAACATAATGCAACGCTATTGTTAATTCAACAACACCTAAACTTGCCCCTAAATGACCTTCTTTGGCAGCCACAACATCAATAATAAACCCTCTTAACTCCTTTGCCAATAAGGGTAATTCAGTTATAGAGATGTCTCGAACATCTTTCGGAAACTTAATATTTTCTAACAGCTTATTTTGCATAAAACAAAAGTACAAAAAGCTTTGTACTGGCATTTAATTAGTATAAAAACTTTGTAGTTTTGCAGTATGAGTAAATTGTATATCGTACCAACCCCAATTGGAAACTTAGAAGACATCACTTTTCGTGCTTTAACTGTTTTAAAAGAAGTAGATTATATTCTAGCAGAAGACACTCGTACCAGTGGAAAACTTTTAAAACATTTTGATATTACCACTCCTATGCAATCGCATCATATGCACAATGAGCATAAAACAGTAGATACTGTGATTAAACGACTGCAAAGTGGTGAAACGTTTGCTTTGATTTCTGACGCAGGTACTCCAGCAATTTCAGACCCAGGTTTTTTACTTACACGTGCTTGTATTCAAAACGATATTGATGTAGAATGTTTACCTGGTGCAACCGCCTTTGTTCCTGCTCTGGTTAACTCAGGTTTACCAAACGATAAATTTGTTTTTGAAGGTTTTTTACCCGTAAAAAAGGGACGACAAACTCGTTTAAAATTACTAGCCGAAGAATCTCGTACCATGATTTTTTATGAGAGTCCACATAAATTGCTAAAAACATTAACGCATTTTGCTGAATATTTTGGGGAGGACAGGTTGATTTCTGTTTCTAGAGAATTAACCAAATTATTTGAAGAAACCAAACGAGGAAGTGTAAAAGAAGTGCTATCATATTATACTAAAAAGCCTGCTAAAGGTGAGATTGTAATTGTTGTTGAAGGAAAAAAATAACTTTCTAAACTTTACTTAATTTATATTCTGGATATTGTTTTTCTAAAAGTTCTTCTGATCTATTTGGAATCACTACCATGGTAATATATCCAATAATGACTGCCAAGCTTGTAGCTAGCGCAACGAATATTTTTCCATAGACAGTTATATCTGTTGTTTGCTCGGGAGCAATAAAATATAACAAATAATAGCTAAAAAAAGCGACGTTTCCATATCCTTGAGAAATAATAATATCTTCAAACATCCATCGTTTTCCAGTAACTTCTATCTTTTTATTGTACTTTCTTTTTTTAAGATACATCATAAAAATCTCAACGGCAAAAACAACTAAGTAGACTGCTGTAAAAACGTAATAAGCAAAGGAAAAATCAAGTAACAAAAAGAATATATAAAATATACCAATCGTTAAAATCAACTTAGGTAATTGAAACCATTCTTGTACAAAAGAAAATATCAATTTAAAATATTGTTTTCCCATTTGCTTTTGCTTTTCTTCCACCACATTCATAAAACCAAAAACACCAAATTTTTTAAAAGAGGCATCCCTTGCTTGCTCAAAAGTTAAGTTTGGTTGATTTTCTAAAATTTGCTCAATATCATTTGCTAAATGATCTACCAACTCTGTTTGTACATCATAATGCTCAACATAATGCTGGCGTGTAAACCTGTATAGTTGTTCAATATGTTGCTCTGTAAATTCCATAGCTATTAAATAAATGTTTTATAATAGATTTTAATAACTTCTTTTCTATTCAAATAACTTTTGTAGATTAAAAAATTAAGCACCAGTATCATTACTAATTTATAGAGACCATAAACTGTATAATTTTCATCAATAAAAGGAATTGGTAATATTGGAAAATACATAGCAATTATATACCCACCTATTAACATACTTGTATACGCTTGAATCAATCTCACATTTCCAAAATTCTTTCTAAGTCTTCGAAACAATATTCCCATATAACAATAGCTCGCCATAAAACCAATAAATACCAAATTAGTAACTAGCTTTAGATTAACTTTTTCAGTAACAAAAATTACAGCAAAAAACACTGATATATACAATAGATTTATTGGATATATCGTCTCTCTTAAAACATCTACAATGATCTTTTTAGTATTAGACCAAAAGCTCCTTTTTACTTGTTTTCGATAACTCTTAAGAAATTGCGCTTTTTTACTCAACATAAATTTTACAAAAGGAGTTTGAAACCCCTTATATTCAAAAAACACGTCAACATCATTCACGTTCTCTTCAATTTCTGTAGCAATATGATCTACCATTTCTAGTCGAATATCTACATACTCCACTCCTATTTCTTCTAAAAAAGAATCTATTCTTTTTATTTGTTCTTTAGATAATTCCATAGCCAATTAAATTATTCTAATCCAAATTGCGGATTTACTAATTGCTGCATTGTTTTTAAAAACTCCTGCATTTCCGCCAATCTATGTACCGTTTCAGTAGTTCCTTGCTCTGTAAGCTTATAATACTTACGTAATCGGTTTCCTACTTTAGCCACCTCAACATCTAACAACCCCTCTGCTTCAAGCTTATGTAATGCCGGATACAAAGCACCTTCGGTAATTTGTAATTCTCCTTTTGTTAACTCCTTTACTTTTTGCGTAATCTCATAGCCATACATTTTATCATTTTGAGCTAGTAACTTCAATATAATTGTTTGTAATGACCCTTTATATAATTTCTGATTTCCCATATACTTTAAAACTTATACATAAAAAACTTAGGTATACAAATATACATAATTTTCTTATACATAAAAATCTTAGGTATAATTTTATAGAAACTCTAACTTCTGTTCGTAAGGAGTTTGTTATTTTTGCCCAACAAAACTGACTACATGAGTACTTTTTATAAACTATCTATACAGCAAATAATTAAAGAAACAAAAGATGCTGTTTCTATACTTTTTAATATCCCTTCGGATTTAAAAGACTCCTTTAAATTTGTTGCAGGACAGTATATCACTATTAAAACAACAATTAATAACGAAGAAGTTCGTAGAGCATACTCTATTTGCGCTTCTCCAAATAGCGGTGAATTAAAAGTAGCTGTAAAAGCTGTTGAAAATGGAAAATTTTCTGTGTATGCTACTTCTCAATTAAAAGAAGGAGACGAATTAGAGGTATCAACACCAGAAGGAAAGTTTACTTTAGAGGCTAATGATGGTAAAAATTATCTTGGTTTTGCTGCAGGTAGTGGAATTACACCGGTAATATCTATGGTAAAAACAGTTTTAGAAAACTCTTCTTCAACTTTTACTTTAGTATATGGTAATAAATCTACTGAGGACACTATTTTTTATAATGAATTGAATAGTTTAAAAGCAACGTATTCTGAGCGTTTAAAACTACATTATGTTTTTAGTAGAGAACGTAACGAAGAGGCTTTATCTGGGAGAATAGACAAAGCACACACAAATTATTTTGTGAAAAATATATATAAAGATATTTCTTTTGATGCTGCTTTTTTATGCGGGCCAGAAGAAATGATTAATAGTGTTTCAGAGACCTTACAAGAAAATAGTTTAAACAAAGATAACATTCACTTTGAATTATTTACCGCTTCTACTTCTGAAGAGAACACAGAGGCTATTAAAGATGGAGAAAGTGAAATAACTGTTTTGTTAGACGATGAAGAAACTACATTTTCTATGAAACAAACAGACACGCTTTTAGCGGCAAGTTTGCGTAATAAACTAGATGCTCCATATTCTTGTCAAGGAGGTGTTTGTAGCAGTTGTATTGCTAAGGTTACGGAAGGAAAAGCTGTAATGACTAAAAACTCTATTTTAACCGATGATGAGTTAGAAGAAGGCTTAGTATTAACCTGTCAAGCACATCCAACCACAGCAAAAATTGTACTTGATTTTGATGATGTTTAAAAACTAAAAAAAATGGATATTTCTCAATTTAAAAACCCTTATTTCATTGGTTTTTTTATGGCCTTTATGATTGGCCCTGTTTTTTTTATGCTTTTAAAAACAAGTATTTTAAAAGGAGCTAGAGCGGCTCTTGCCTTTGATTTTGGAGTTATATGTGGAGATATTTCTTTCATACTTATCGCTTACTATGGAAGTAGAACTTTGTTAGAGAAAATAAAAGATGATCCTCGTTTATTTTTTGTTGGGGGTTTAATCCTTGTAGTTTATGGAGTTATTACCTATCTAGATAAAAGTAACAAAAAAGAAGTAGATGAAACAGAAGTTGATGTTCCTAGGGCTAATAACTACTTCAAGCTTTTTTTAAACGGCTTTTTATTAAATTTCATTAATATAGGTGTTTTAGCGGGGTGGCTAGGAATTATGGTTGTTATTGGACCTTCTTTAGACATGGATCCTAATAATATTTTTTGGTTTTTTGTAAAAGTTATGATAGGTTATGGTCTTACTGACTTAGCTAAAATTTTACTTGCCAAACAACTCAAAAAGAAAATGACCCCTCTAGTTATTTATCGTATTAAAAGAGCGATGGGAGTTTTACTTATTATTTTTGGAGCCTTTTTAATGCTACAAGCCATTATTCCTCTAGAAGAAATAATGGATAAAGTATAATAAACATGAATTAATTCAATTTTTTAGAACCCTAAAATAAGCTGCGCGATTAGAAAATAGATTAATATTCCGAAGATATCGTTACTGGTAGTAATAAAAGGTCCTGTAGCAATTGCTGGATCTATTCCTCTTTTATGTAAAAATAACGGTACAAAAGTACCTATTAAACCTGCTACCACAATAACCACTACTAATGATATCGAAATAGCTAAGGCTTTCATCATTTCTTGTTCGTATACAAATACAAAAAGAAATAAGAAAATTGCTAAAACCACTCCGTTTAATAAAGCTAATAACATTTCTTTTATCAAACGGTTCTTCATACTTCCTTTTACCTCATCATTGGCCAAACCTTGTACAATAATTGCCGATGATTGTACTCCAACATTTCCTGCCATTGCAGCAATTAATGGAGTAAAGAAAAATAGCACCGCATTTTCCTTAAAAGTATGTTCAAAATTACCCATAATTAAGAAAGCTCCGATTCCTCCTAAAAGTCCTAAGAACAACCATGGTAATCTTGCTTTGGTCAAATCTAAAATACTATCTTCAGAATCTACATCCTGCGTAATACCTGCCGCTAATTGATAATCTTTTTCCGCCTCTTCTTTGATTACATCTACAATATCATCAATGGTAATTCTACCTACCAAAACACCTAGTTCATCAATAACAGGAATAGCTTCCAAATCATATTTACGCATCACATTGGCAACTTCCTCTGCAGACTCGTGTACATTTACAAAATCTACTCTAGGAATGTATACATCTGCAATTTTAGACCTAGTAGACGCCATTAACAAATCCTTTAATGACAACCTTCCTTTTAGCTTTCCATCATCGTCAACTACATAAATAGAATGTACTCTTGTAACTTCTTCTGCCTGAACACGCATTTCTTTTACACAAGTTAACACATTCCAGTTCTCATTTACTTTCACCATTTCCTTTGCCATCAAACCTCCAGCAGAATCCTCATCATAACGTAAAAGCTCAACAATTTCTTTGGCGTGTTCCTTATCTTCAATCTTCTGCATTACCTCCTGCTTACGATCTTCAGGAAGTTCTGCAATTACATCAGCTGCATCATCGGTATCTAATTCTTCTATCTCCTCTGCAATCTCCTTGTCGGTAAGTTGCGAAAGAATCTTTTCACGAACATCTTCATCAACATCCATTAATACTTCTGAAGTAGTTTCAGAATCTAACAAACGAATGATATATACAGCATCATCAAACGATAATTCGTCTAATACTTCTGCTATATCAGCATGGTGCACATCTATAAACATTTCAGAAAGCGCAGTGTCTTTCTTATTTTGAATAAGTTCTTGTACGTTACCTAAAAGTTTTTTAGTGATTTCTAATGCCATCGTTTGCGATTTTTGATGTCAATTCAATAAAACGTTCTACCGACAATTGCTCGGGACGCATCGCAAATATAGGGTCTTCTTTTAAGCTATCCGAAAGTTTAAAGGATTTTAAACTGCTTCGTAACATTTTTCTTCGTTGATTAAATGCTGTTTTTACTACTCTAAAAAACAGTTTTTCATCAACTGGAAGTGTATAGTTTTCTTTTCTTATGAGTCTTATGACTCCTGAGTCTACTTTTGGTGGTGGGTTAAAAACTGTTGGAGGTACCGTAAATAAATATTCTGCATCGAAAAAGGCCTGCGTTAAAACTGATAAAATTCCATACGTTTTACTTCCTTCTTTTTCCGCAACTCTTTGCGCCACTTCTTTTTGAAACATTCCTGAAAACTCAGGAACTAAATGTCGATTTTCAATAGCTTTAAAAACTATTTGAGAGGAAATATTATAAGGAAAATTACCAATAATAGCTACTTGTTCACCTTTAAAAACAGTTGACAAATCTTGTTTCAAAAAATCTCCTTCAATAATATTGAAATTATCTTTTGAAGTATCTAGTTTAATGTGTTCTACAGGAAAGGTTTCTTGCAAATACGTTACAGATTCAGAATCAAGTTCCATAACCGTTACTTTTGGAGATTTTTCCAATAAGTATTTAGTCAACACTCCCATTCCTGGTCCTATTTCTAATACATTATCATACCCTTTTTCTGTTAATGAGTCTGCAATTTTTTTTGCAATATTCTCGTCTTTTAAAAAGTGCTGTCCTAAATGTTTCTTTGCTCTTACAGTCATATTTTTAGATTCAAGAGTAAAAGAAAAAAGAAACAAGACAGCTGCTCTTTGCTCTAGCTTCTTGTCTCTCGCTTCTAAAAATTAATTACTACTAACTACTGGGTAAAACTCATTGATGACTTTTAATTCTGTACGAAAGGCTAACATCTTATCGGCAAATTTTTTCATACCGTCAGTACGCAACCTTTCTGCATCATGCTTATAATAATCATCTAAGTCTTCTCTAGTTTTTGCAGTATATTGAATTGAGTACGTCACGCCTCCCATTTCTTCTTGTACCAAAACCTGAGTCATCTTCGCACTTACAAATCTTCCTGTAGCCAATACTTCAGGAATATGTTTTTCTATCCACACTAACCATTCTGCATGGATACTCTCATCTATATTTATTGTAACGTTGTATATATACATTGCTTCTAATTTGGGAATTTTGGAAATTTAAAAAATAGCTTTATTGCTATAATATCAAATTTCAAATTAATTCATTAAATATTGTCTCCTCTTAATTTTCTAAACTTCTTTCTTGCATCTACTAAGTAAATACTATTTGGGTGGTCAAAAATAATCTTTTGATAGTATTCTTTGGCCTTTTCTACGTCATTTAATTCATTATTGTATAATTCGGCCATATGATAGTATACATCATCTATTAAAATACCTTCAGCATCCATTTCTAAAATCTTAGCATAATTCAATATTGCCTCGTCATACTTCTTTAATTCAATATATATTTTTGCTTGTTTAAACAGTGCTTCGTCTTCAATAGGCTGCCCCTTAAAATTGGTAATTACATCTTTCAATAATGCAACGGCCTCATTATTCTTACTTTGATATGCCAATAAACTTGCTTTTGCATATTCTTTTAATCCGGAAGGAATACTATCTTTTGGCTCATTATCAGAAATGGTTAAAAACAAATCAGCTGCATCATTTGCTATCAATTGACTTGCTGATCCTTTCAGCACTTTTAATTGCGCTTTTGCCCATTTAAAATCATTCTTGAAATACGATGCTTGTGCTACTTTAAAACGTGCCTGCTGTGCTAAAAAATGATTTTTAAACTGCGTTTGCACCTGCGAATAGTAAATAAGTGCTTTATTAAACTTCTCTGTAAACACTAAAACATCTCCTAATTTTAGCTTTAGAGTAGCTCTAGTAAATTTAGAATTTGCATGCTTCTTTGCTTCTTCTAAAACTTTGATTGCCTTTTCCGGGTTTCCCTTGTGAAACGTTAAATAATCAGCATAAGCTATTTGTGTTCTAAATGTATTCCTGCTAATTCCATATTCATTAAAAACTGATTGAAATCGTTCTTCTATGTTGGATTGCTTAGTTTCAATTGCTATTTTTAACTTATAATTTATAGCTATAAACTTATCAGTTGGATAGTTTGTTTTCTCTATAACTAAGTCAAAACAAGCTTCTGCCGTCTCATAATCTTTATTCTCCAGCGCTATTTTTCCTAAATCATTAATAGCTGCTAATTTATCAGGATCTCTAGCAAGCAATGCCTTTTTCTGAATGAAAGCTTTATTATATTCTTTTTGACGTACAAATAACCATGCTAATAAATCGTTCCAAATATCTTTTGGATTGCTTATTGATTTTTTTAAAAGTGCTTTCTTAAATAAAACATTGTTTTCATTTTCAGCATCATCATTGATATACCTGGCCGTATATCTTTTAACGTTATTCAAATAGTTCTTATTCTTATCTACCAAATCTACATAGGAGACAAACATTTTATTAAAATCACCTTTTTCTCCATAAATCTGGGCCAATTGAAAACCATAATTAGCATTCGGGTTATTTGCCATTACCTTTTCATAAGCTTCAATGGCATAATCTAATTTTGTATAATTCTTAAACAACCCTGCTACAATACTTCCGTATCCGTTTTTTTTATCAAGTGATTTTAATGCTTTTTGATAACTCTCTTCGGCCGCTTCCTTTTTCTGCTGACGTTCATATGTATTACCAAGAATCACATATAAAAAAGTTAGTTTAGGTTGTCTTTCTAATTTTGTTAGCAATAAGTTTTCAGCAGCACCATATTGCTCCGTTTCTTGAAAACATGTAATCAACCTTCTTAAATAGGTTGTATTAAACGGACTTTTATCATACAATGATTTATAGAGCGATAATGCTTTATTGTATTCATTATTTCTAAAATAATTTTCTGCAATAATGAAATCATTTTGTTGCGCCCAAACAAGCGAACTCATTGTCAATAATATAAACAGGAAGTACTTCTTCATATAACAAATTTATGAAATCAAAACTTAGTTCTTTGAGCTTAACTCAATTTTTACATTTCATTTTTAAAAAGTAGGGAAAACAACTATCTAATTGTTAATTATTTACTAAAACAAATACTTTTAATTCCAAGTTTGTAACATTTTGGCACGAACTTTGTCTATTTAATAACATAACTAAACAACAGGTACTATGAAGAACTTAACTAAACAATATGAAACGGCAAAAAACAATGCTAACGAGTTTATGAAGAAAGGTCAAATATCTCAATATTTTGAAGCGTTGTTAGAAATGAACAAATACAAGAAATTAATGGTTGCAGTAGTAGCCAACTAACAAGTATATATTTATTTTTAGGGGAATAAATGAAAAATCCCAAGAATTGTGTAATGCAATCTTGGGATTTTCAATTTTTATATTTTTTTACGATTCCTAGTCAATCATATCAAAACCACAATAAGGAACTAATACCTCTGGTATTTTAATTCCTTCTGGAGTTTGATAGTTTTCTAAAATTCCAGCTAATACTCTTGGTAAAGCTAAAGAACTTGCATTTAATGTATGCGCTAATTGACTCTTTCCTTCTTTATTTTTAAAACGTAATTTTAAACGATTTGCTTGAAAAGATTCTACATTTGATGCAGAACTAATTTCTAGCCAACGGTTTTGTGCTGTAGAATACACTTCAAAATCAAAAGTTAAAGTTGCTGTAAACCCTGTATCTCCACCGCACAAACGTAAAATACGATATGGTAATTTTAACTCACGTAAAATTCCTTTAATATGCTCTACAATATCATTTAATGCATTGTATGAGTTATCAGGATGTTCCACTCGAACCAACTCTACTTTGTCAAATTGATGCAAACGGTTTAAACCTCTTACATGCGCTCCATAACTTCCTGCCTCACGACGAAAACATGGTGTATATCCAGTATATGCCTTTGGTAAATCACTTTCTTGTAATAAATCACCTCTGTGCATATTTGTAATAGGCACTTCTGATGTTGGAATTAAATATAAATCATCTGCAGTAACATGGTACATTTGCCCTTCTTTATCTGGCAATTGTCCTGTACCTAAACCTGAAGCTTCATTAATTAAATGCGGAACTTGAACCTCTGTATACCCTGCTGCTGTATTCTTATCTAAAAAGTAACTAACTAATGCTCTTTGTAAACGTGCTCCTTTTCCTTTATAAATTGGAAAACCAGCTCCACTTACTTTAGCTCCTAATTCGAAATCAATAATATCATATTTCTTCGCTAACTCCCAGTGAGGTAATGCTTCTTCTCCTAAGTTTGGAACAATTCCTTCTTTAAAAATCTCTTCATTATCTTCCTCATTTTTTCCTGCAACTACAGATGCATGAGGAATGTTTGGAATTTGATACAATAAGTTTTGTAGCAAATCAGATGCTTCATTTAACTTTTCAGTAAGCTCTTTATCTTGAGCTTTTAACTGTCCTGTTTTTTCTTTTAACTCATTTGCTTTTTGTACCTCTCCAGATTTAAAAAGACCACCAATTTCCTTGGATATTTTGTTCGATTCAGCTTTTACATTATCTAATAAAACTTGTGTAGCTCTACGCGTTTCATCAGCAGTTAATACTTCTTCAATCATTGCTTCTGCATTAGCAAAATTTCTTTTTGCCAACCCTTCTAAAACAGTTTGTTTGTTTTCTCTAATAAACTGAACCTGTAACATCTTTTTAATTTTTAAGAAACGCAAAGATATAGCTTGTTACAGATTTAAGCAATCTTATTTATTGGTTTGTTTGAATATGCAAAATAGCGTCTTCTTTGTCTATTTTAAGTTGATTGATTAAAGAAGTAACCGAATCAAACTTTTGTTCTGCTCGTAAATAGTAAAGCAATTCAACGGTAAGTTCTTTTCCGTATAAATCACTATCAAAATCAAAAAAGTGTACCTCTATGGTTTGGTGTTCTCCATTAACGGTAGGTCTATTACCAATATTCATCATTCCGTAGACCTCTTGATTGGCAATGGTAGATTTTACCACGTATACTCCTGTTTTTGGAATTAACTTGTACTGCTCTACTACATCAATATTTGCAGTGGGATATCCTATCTTACCTCCTAATTGTTTTCCATTAACAACCTTTCCCGTTAAGGAAAAATTATATCCTAAATACTTGTTTGCAGTTTTTAACTCTCCATTTGCTAAGGCTCTTCTAATTTTCGTAGAGCTTACAGAGACATCATCTATATCTTGAGCAGGAATTTCTTCAACCGTAAAATCATACATATGTGAATACTCGGTAAGTTGTTCTATATTCCCTTCTCTATTTTTTCCAAAATGGTGATCATACCCAATGATTAATTTATACGTATTTAGTTGGTTCACCAATACATCACGTACAAAATCTAAAGCCGTTAATCGAGAAAACTCCTTACTAAAAGGGTGAATTATTAAATAATCGAGTCCTAATTTTTCTAAGCGGGCTGCTCTTTCATTAATTGTATTAATCAATTCTATCGAAGCGTCTTTTTGAAGCACCATTCTTGGGTGTGGAAAGAAGGTTAATAACACCGACTTTTTACCTATTTTTTTTGCTTCAGCGACTAATTTTTCAATAATTTTTTGATGCCCAATATGTACCCCATCAAATGTTCCAATGGTTACAATCGTTTCTTCTTTTGGCTTGAAATCAAAAATTGAGTGGGTTATTTCCAATCGTACTAAATAATTTTTACAAAGGTACAATTATGCATAAAACTGTCTAAAAACTAATAGATTTTTCTTGTAAAATGTCAATTTTATAAAATATTAACCATAAAAATGATATTATCACAAAATCTGAATACTTATATTTTATAAATAAAAAAAAATTGTATTTTGCGCTTTAGTTAACAAATTAATTTACATTATGATTAAAAGACTATTACTTGTTGCATTTGTGCTGTTTAGCTCTGCTGCAATGGTTGCACAAACAACCATTTCGGGTACAGTTAAAGATGCAGCTCTAGGTGAAGGAATACCAGGAGCGAACATTAAAGTTTCAAGAAAGGCAGTGGGTACTACTACTGATTTTGATGGTAATTTTACCCTTACAGTAACAGATACTCCCCCTTTTACAGTTGAAATTTCTTCACTTGGGTATCAAACAAAAAGTGTTGAAATAACCCAAAATAACCAAGTTATTGAGGTTAATTTAACTGAAAATGCTACTTCTTTAGACGAGGTAGTTGTTTCTGCATCTAGAACTCCAGAACGTGTTATGGAATCTCCTGTAACAATTGAACGTTTTGATTCAAGAGCAATTAAAAACACAGCTTCTGCATCTTATTACGATGCTTTAGAAAACTTAAAAGGTGTTGATGTTAATTCTGGTGGATTAACATTTAAAACAGTTAACACTCGTGGTTTTGCTACGTTTGGTAACGAGCGTTTCGTACAGTTAGTAGACGGAATGGACAACGCATCTCCTGCATTAAACTTTGCAGTAGGAAATCTTTTAGGTGTTTCTGAATTAGATGTGAAAAGTGTAGAAATTTTACCAGGAGCCGCTTCGGCTTTATATGGTGCCAACGCATTTAACGGTATCATGTTAATGACTAGTAAAAACCCATTTGACGACCAAGGAATTAGTGTTAGTTTAAAAGGAGGTGTTACAAGTCAAGAAGCTGCTGGAGACAATGAGTTTTACGACTTAGGTATTCGTATGGCGCATGTTTTCGATGATAAATTTGCTGCTAAAGTTAGCTTAAGCTACTTAAAAGGTGAAGAATGGCATGCTACTGATAGAAGAAACACAAACGGTATCGGTAGAGGATATACAAATGACGGTGCTTTAAGCCACGCAGACAATCCAAACTATGATGGAGCGAATGTATATGGTGATGAGGTAACTTTTAACATGAGAGATGTTGCAAGAGGATTAATTGGTGCAGGAGTACTTCCTCCATCAGCTGCAGCATTTATCAATACACATATTCCTAATAGAAATATTAGTAGAACAGGATATGACGAAAGAGATTTAATGAACTACGATGCTAAAAGTGTTAAGTTTAATGGATCTTTACATTATCGCCCATTAGGGAATGATAGAGTAGAAATTATCTGGAATTCAAAATTTGGTACTGGTAATACTATCTACCAAGGACAAAACAGATATTTCTTAAAGAACTTCTTTATGGAACAACATAAATTAGAAGTTAGAGGTAAAAACTTCTTCGTAAGAGGTTATTATGCTGGTGAAGATGCTGGTGATTCTTATGATACTCGTTTTGCTGCGATTAACATCTTAAATGGATGGAAAGACCACCAAACATGGTTTGGACAATATGTTGGAACATTTTTCCAAGCAGTTGCTCAAAATGGTTTAAGCGAAGCTCAAGCGCACGTTTTAGCAAGACAAGTTGCTGAAACTGGTAGAGCAGAAGTTGGTTCTGCACAATACAATTCATTATTTAATAGTGTAATTGATAATCCAGATTTACAAAACGGTGCTAAGTTTAGAGATAACACTAGTTATTACCACGCTGATGCTAACTTAAACTTACGTGATTATATTGATTGGGCAGAAGTGCAAGTTGGAGGATCATTCCGTGAATACAACTTAAATTCTTTTGGAACAATTTATACTGACCGTGAAAGCCCAATTAGCTATAACGAATATGGTATATATACACAATTACAAAAGAAGATGATGGATGAGCGCTTAAAATTAACGGCTTCTGCTCGTTATGATAAGTCTCAAAACTTTAGCGGAAACTTCTCTCCAAGAGTATCTTTAGCATATGCTGCAGGAGAAACTAAGAACCATAACTTTAGAGCTTCTTTCCAAACAGGTTTCCGTAACCCAACTACTCAAGATCAATACATTGGTTTAGCAACAGGTGCAGGATTTATTCTTGGTACTGCTGAAGACAATTTAGATAGATTCTCTACTACAGTTAATGGATTTACAATTACGGGTAGAGATGTATTTACAAGAGGATATTCTGCAAATTCTATTGCATTAAACGCACCTCAACAAGTACAAACAGAATTAGTTAAACCAGAACAAGTAACTGCTTTTGAAGTTGGTTATCGTGGTGCTATTCCTGTAGGAGAAAACAAGTTATCTGTTGACTTCAGTACATACTACAACATGTATACTGACTTTATTGCAAACAAAGATGTTGTTGTATTAGTAAACCCTGCTGATGCGGCGTTAACTGGTCAAAATTTAATAGATGCTTTAAATAATAGATCTCTTACTTTCAGTACAAAAACAAACTCTGTTGCTGATGTAAATTCTTACGGTATTGGTTTAGGATTAAATACTAAAGTATTTAATGGATTTAACGTTGGATTAAACTATACTTGGTCTAAGTTTGATTTTGATCAATCTCAAGACCCTGACTTTGAGGCTGGGTTTAATACTCCAGAGCATAAAGTTAAGGCTCAATTTGGACACCCTAACTTATTCGAAAACTTCGGATTCAATGTTAGTGGACGTTGGCAAAATTCATTCTACTGGGAATCGACTTTCTTAGAAGGAAATGTTGAAGGTAGAACTGTAATTGATGCTCAAATAAACTATGCTGTTCCTTCAATTAAATCTGTGTTCAAGGTTGGTGGATCTAACTTAACTGGAGAAGAGTTTTTAAGTGCTCCTGGTGTAGGTGCTGTAGGATCTCAGTATTATATTTCTTGGACAATCAATAACTAAAAAATCGAAGAATGAAAAATATTTTTAAATATACATTAGTATCAGCAATTATCACAGGTATGGTAGCTTGTGATGTTGATAATACTTTACCAGAAATTAAAGCTCCTACTGTTGAAGTACAAGCAGGTAGTGCAGATTTTTCTAAATATGTAGCTATAGGTGCTTCTTTTACAGCTGGTTTTGCCGATAATGCTTTATTCAAAGCTTCTCAAGAGTTCTCTTTCCCGAATACATTATCAAAGAAATTTGCGATGGCCGGAGGAGGAACTTTTACTCAACCATTAATGAATGATAATTTTGGTGGTTTAATTTTAAATGGAGCCCCAGTAGTTAGTCCTGTTACAGGTCAACGATTATTTACTGAAAGATTAGTATTTAACGGAACTGCACCAGCTCCATTAAACACTTTAAATCCTGCAGCAATGTCTACTACAGATTTTGCTTTAAACAATCCAACAGGTCCATTTAATAACTTTGGAGTTCCTGGAGCTAGAAGTACTCATTTAGTTGCTCCTGGTTTTGGTAATTTAGCTAATTTCCCATTAGCAAACCCATATGCAATTAGAATGGCGGGAGGATCAAATTCTTCTATCATAGATTTAGCAGTAGACCAAAACCCAACATTCTTTACTTTATCTGAATTTGGAGGAAATGATGTTTTAGGATATGCTATTACTGGTGGTGATGGTTCAAGTCCAATTACAACAACTGCTGATTTTGATTTAGCTTTAAATGTTGTAGTTACTAAATTAAAAGCTACCAATGCTAAAGGTGTTGTAGCAAACCTACCATACATTACAAGTTTAGCTCATTTTACTACGGTTCCTTATGCTCCATTAGATCCTTCTAATCCAGCATTAGCAGCTCAAATACCAACGTTAAACACAGTATATGGAGCATTAAACCAAATATTTACAGCTTTAGGAGAAACTAACAGAATTATTCAGTTTTCTACCACTGCTGCAAATCCAGTTGTAATACATGATGAGAATTTAACTCCTTTATCAGGAACAATTACTGCTGCTTTAGGTGCAAATCCTGCATTTGTTCCTTTCGTTCAATCATTAGGTTTACCTGCTTCTGCTGCTCCATTAGTAGCACAGTTAATGGGGAATCAGTATGGACAAGCTAGACCAGCAACTGCTGATGATTTATTAGTTTTACCAAGTAGTAGTGTAATTGCTACTGTAAATAACGATGCTGCGGCGGCTTTAATCGCTGCAAGTGGTGGTTTATTACCTCCTGCATTGGCTGGTCAATTCTCTGCTGAAGGATTAACTTTACCATTAGCTGACAAATGGGTATTAACTCCACAGGAGCAAGCTGAAATTAAAACTGCAACAGACGCATACAATACTAGTCTTAAAGCGAAAGCTGATGAAAATGGTTATGCATTTGTAGATTTCAACGCTGTTTTACAAGAGGCTGCAACTACTGGATTAACTTTTGACAACTATCAATTAAATACTAGTTTAGTAACTGGTGGTTTAATTAGTTTAGATGGTATTCACTTAACAGCTAGAGGTTATGCTATTATGGCTAACAAGATGTTAGAAGCTATTGATACTACTTATGGATCTAACTTTACTCAAGCGACCGATGGTTTAGCTAAAGCTGCTAACTTCCCAACGAATTATTCTCCTGCTTTACAATAAAAGAAAAGGAGTTATTATAAATAAAAAAGAGGAGCTTTACAGCTCCTCTTTTTTATTTTCATTATTGTTTATTATATACTTCTTGTATTTACCATCTTTATATCGATGATAAATAAATAGCGGCATTAGTATAAATGCCATATATAATACTCCTAATCCCATTACGACTTGGGCTTTGGGATGTAATGTATTTAATAAATACGCTCCAATAATCATCCATACTAAAAAGATGATAAATAATACTTTTAATACTGTTTTCATCAAAATTCTTTTACATTACAAAAATAAAAAACCTACCAATGTGAACTGATAGGTTTTAAACTTATTTAGATAAGGTTTTATTACATTTTCATTAACCAAGAACGTACATCAACCTCTTCTTTGATTATTGCTCTTAATTCCTCTATTTTAACACGCTTTTGCTCCATCGTATCTCTATGACGAATAGTAACAGTGTTATCTTCTAAAGTATCATGATCTACAGTTATACAAAAAGGAGTACCTGCAGCATCTTGACGACGATAACGACGTCCAACAGCATCTTTTTCATCATAAGACACATTAAAGTCCCACTTTAAATCTTCTACAATCTTACGAGCTACTTCTGGCAATCCATCTTTTTTAACTAATGGTAAAATAGCTGCTTTAGTAGGAGCTAAAACTGCTGGTAATTTTAATACAGTTCTCGATGTTCCGTTTTCTAATTCTTCTTCTTGTAAAGAGTTAGAGAAAACAGCTAAAAACATACGGTCTAAACCTATTGAAGTTTCAACAACATATGGTACATAGTTCTTATTCTCTTCGTGGTCAAAATATTGTAATTTTTTTCCTGAAAACTCTTCGTGTGCTTTTAAATCAAAATCTGTACGTGAATGAATTCCTTCTAATTCTTTAAATCCGAATGGGAATCTAAATTCAATATCAGCTGCAGCATCTGCGTAATGTGCTAACTTCTCATGATCATGGAAACGATAATTATCTTCTCCCATTCCTAATGATAAGTGCCACTTTAAACGTGTTTCTTTCCATTTTTCATACCATTCTTTCTGAGTTCCTGGCTTCACAAAAAATTGCATTTCCATTTGCTCAAATTCACGCATTCTAAATATAAACTGACGCGCTACAATCTCATTACGAAATGCCTTACCCGTTTGTGCTATTCCGAAAGGAATTTTCATACGTCCTGTTTTTTGCACATTTAAGAAATTCACAAAAATACCTTGAGCCGTTTCAGGTCGTAAGTATACTTGCATAGAACTGTCTGCTGAAGCTCCTAACTGCGTTCCGAACATTAAGTTAAATTGCTTCACGTCTGTCCAGTTTTTAGACCCTGTTAATGGATCAGCTATCTCCAGCTCTTCAATTAAAGCTTTTACATCTGCTAAATCTTCGTTTTCTAAAGATTTTGCTAATCTTCCTAAAATTGAATTTATCTTCTCTTGATATCCTAAAACTCTCCCGTTTGTTGACAGAAATTCTTCTTTATTAAAAGCTTCTCCAAAACGTTTTGCCGCTTTTTTAACTTCCTTTTCAATTTTAGCTTCAATTTTAGCACAATAATCTTCTACTAAAACATCTGCTCTATATCTTTTCTTAGAATCTTTATTATCAATTAAAGGATCATTAAAAGCATCTACGTGGCCCGATGCTTTCCATGTTGTTGGGTGCATCAAAATAGAAGCATCTATTCCTACAATATTCTCGTGCATTTGCACCATTGCTTTCCACCAATATTCTCTAATATTCTTCTTTAACTCAACTCCATTTTGAGCATAGTCATACACCGCACTTAGACCATCATAAATTTCAGATGATTGAAATACATATCCGTATTCTTTTGCGTGTGATAATACCTTTTTAAATTGATCTTCTTGTTTTGCCATGGTGCAAAAATAAAATAAGCTTTTAAACTATTGACTATAACACAAAAAAAAGTGAAGAATAAAATTATTCTTCACTTTAAAATTTGTTTTATCTTTATCTTATCTCAGTTTTACAACTGCGTTTCCTGTATAATTTCCATCTACAAAAGCACTCACAGTATACTTTCCTTTATTTACATCATCTCTATTTACCAAAACGAAAGAAACCAAACTCATTCTGTCATTTAAATAATTCACTTCTAAAGAATCTGTATATTGTATGGTAGCTCCATTTTTTAAACTAGCCTTTCCTTTTGGAGAAACTACTTTTTTGTCTTCATCAATAATTTGAATGTACACCGTTTTATCTCCTGAAATTGTTACTGGGTTTTCTAACAAGTCGAAATTGATTTTAAAAGCATCAGTTCTACTCGATCTAGATGTTGAAACCAATTTACCGCTACTTCTTTCTTTCATAGCAACAGCTCTTATTGGGCTAGTTTTTATAACTCCCGCAATTGCTACCTTTTTCTCTAAAGATTTCTGCTTAACTTCTAGTGCGTTGTACTTCTTTTCTAAATTAACATTGAGAGTTTCCTTTTGTACCAATATCTCTTTTGCGATAGTATTTTCTTGAGCCAGTACTTGATTAGCTGTATTTAAAGAATCTATTCGAATAAATAAGTTTCTATTCTCTCTCTCTAAAGTAGCGATCTTTCTTCTATATTTCCTAATAAGATCAAAATTATCGAGCTTTAATGTTTCAATTGAATCTCTAAGATTTTTCATTTTAACAAGCTCTACTTTTAATCTTTTAGATAAACGCTTTTTTCTGATTACCACATCTGTGTAATCTTTAATCATTTCATCTAAATTGGCTTGTAAATCTTGTTTTTCTTGAACAAAAACATCTTTAAGTTCTGCGTAATCGTTTGTCTTTTTTAGGGAATAAAGAGCTAAACATATAAATGCCAAAGACAATGCATAAATAACAGCGTTTGATTTTCTTTTAAGGGGATTCATAATTAAGGGATGGTTAGGGGGTTATTAATTTATTAACTCATTTACTTTAATTTTAGTTTTGTTTCTCCAGAATACATTTCATTTACGTATACTTTAATTGTATAAATACCTTTTTTAATGGTATCTCTATTTACAGAAATAAAAGATAGAACGTTAATTTCTTTATTAAAATATTCCGCCAAAAATGCATCACTATATTGCACCCTTGAACCATCTTTCATTTTTGTTTTTCCTTTGCTAGAAATTATATTATTGTTTTCATCTATAACTTGTACACATATAGGAACCAATCCTGAGTCTACAATTTTATTTTCTAACAAATTAAAATAGACCTTAAATGCATCTGTTTTTGAAGATCTACTTGTAGAAACATGCTTTCCGCTATTTCTTTTCTTCATTGCCACCACTTTAATTGGTGTAGTTTCAATAACTACGGCAGTTGCAATCTTCTCTTCTAGATCTTCTTTTGTTGCTCTTAAATATCTATTTTTTCTTTTTAATAAGCTATTTTGATTTTCTTTTTCGCTTAATATTTTCTTTACTCCAAGATTTTCTTCATTAAGCACGCTGTTTTCAGCGTATAACGAATCTATTTGTACAAATAACTCTCTATTTGTTTTCTCTAATTCGTTTATTCTATTTCTGAAGTGCCTAATTAAACCATAATTGGTTTCTTTTAAGTTACTAACAGAATCTCTTAGTGATATTAACTTTTCTAATTCTTCATTTATCTTATACGATAAATGTCGATTACCAGATAGCGCCTTTTCATAATCCTTAATTACATCTCCAAGGTTACTCTCTAGTTCTTTTTTCTCATCCTCAAATACATCTTTTAATCTGGAATAATCTCGGGCATTTTGATATGACAAAACTCCTATTGCTCCAATTAAAAAAAGTAAAAAGATGACTAATCCATAATAGTATTTTTTAGCCTCTTTATTCATTTAACATCAAAGGGGGGACATTAAGTGATTATTGATTATTGTTCGCTAATATACTATTTTTTAGTACACTTATACACAAAAGCGGGCGGGAAATTCAACGGCTCGAAGTCTAACTCTATAAAATCACCAAAAACTTTCTTTAATTTTTTATAATAAGTTAAGCTATATTGGTACTGAATAAAGAGTCCGTTGATGTTGAGTGAATTATAGCATTCTCTCAAGATATTTGAAGATATTTCCTTAGGAATTATGGTTAACGGCAAACTTGAAACAATATAATCTACTTTGGTATACCCAAGTTTACTTAACTCTTTTCTAATATCTTCTGCGGAGGATTTTAAAACGATTAATTGAGGATGATTTATTTCTTTTAATTCTTTATAAAAAGCATCATTTATTTCAAAACACACTAATACCGTATTGGATTGTATCTTTTTAAGAATCCTTTTGGTAATGGCTCCATCACCTGGACCTAATTCAACTATTACTTCAGCTTTCGAAAAATTAATTTGTTTTAACATTCTCTTAGCCAAAAACCTAGAACTTGGTGCAACTGTACCGGACGTTTTATAACTTTTTACTGCTTCTTTAAAAAATTGTATCTTTTTACTCAATTGTTTTTTCTATTTAACCCTTATATTTTTTGCCTTGTAAATATGCAATATTTAAAAGATATATTCTATTTATTTTTTCCATATATATGCGTTAACTGTAAATTAACGTTACTACAAAATGAAAAACATCTTTGTACCTATTGTGTGAATGATCTTCCTATTATTGACGACAACCCCCATACAAATGTTACATTACTTTCTACCTTTAACAATAAAGTTCCTGTAAAAAATGTACGATCATTTCTATATTATCAAAAACACGGAATTACACAAAAAATTATTCATGAGTTAAAATATAAAAACCAACCTAGTATTGGGAACCTAATGGGAGCTTGGTTTGGACACAGGCTAAAAGAGTCCAATATTTTTTCCGATGTTGATTTTATTGTTCCAGTTCCTTTACATAAAGAAAAATTAAAAAAAAGAGGGTACAATCAGCTAACTACATTCGGAACTTCTTTAGGTAATATTTTACAAATTGAATACAAACCCGAAGTTTTAATCAGAACCTCTATTAGCAACACCCAAACCTTAAAAGAACGATTTGATCGTTTTTCTAATCAAAAAACAACATTTAGGTTATCCGATACGAGTATATTTAAAAACAAACATATTTTGTTAATTGACGATGTTATTACCACTGGAGCAACTCTTCTAGCATGCTGTAAAGAGTTATTACAAACTCCAAACATTACCATTAGCATAGCCACAATATCCTTTACTGAAAAAACCTAATATTTTATGATGCATATTTACTACTTTTGATATTGAATTTAAATAATAGTTTGTGAAGCATTTCAATCAAATTTTAATTCTTTTATGGGTTGTTTTAGCAGTGAGCTGTGCACGAAAAGGAAGACCTGAAGGTGGACCTAAAGATGAAACTGCTCCCATAATGGTAACCGCCACTCCAGCTTATGAGTCGGTAAATTTTAAGGATGATAAAATCAGAATTTACTTTGATGAATATATCGTATTAAAAGATCTTGCGAAACAACTTGTGGTTTCTCCTCCAATGAAAAACCCTCCTTTAATAACACCTCAAGGATCTCCTAGTAAATATATTAACATTAAAATATTAGACACTTTAAAAGAAAACACCACGTACACTTTCAATTTTGGAAATGCCGTTCAAGACAATAACGAAAACAATAAATTAGAAAGTTTTAAATACGTTTTTTCCACTGGCAGCTATATTGATTCGTTAACTGTGAAAGGGTCTGTGAGTGATGCTTTAGAAAAAGAAACTCAAAAGAACGTAAATGTTTTACTCTACAGAATTGATAGTTCTTACAATGACTCAATCGTATACAAACGTAAACCTGATTATGTAACGAACACTTTAGATTCTACTCTTTTTAACATTAGCAACATTAAAGAAGGTAAGTATGTATTACTTGCACTAAAAGAGCAAGCCAACAATTTTATCTTCAATTCTAAAACTGATAAAATAGGGTATCTAAACGATCCTATTTCTTTACCAAAAGATAGTGTCATAGAAAACGATATTGTGTTTTTTAAAGAAGTACAACCTTTTCAATTTAAAAGAGCGAAAGAAGTTTCTAAGGGGAAAATAGAATTTGGATTTGAAGGACAACAGAAAGACATGAAGGTAAAACTTCTTTCGGAAGTTCCTTCTAGTTTTAAATCGTTTAGTCAATTTGAAAAAGACAAAGACACCTTAAGTTATTGGCACTCATTAATTGATGTAGATTCTTTAAACTTTAAAGTAACACATGAGCAATTTGTTGATACCGTAACAGTTCGTCTTAGGAAGAAAAAAATAGACTCGATTAAAGTAACTTCAAACGTAAGTTCTACTTTACATTTAACCGATACCTTATTTTTAATCGCAAATAATCCAATAACGCAACACGATGTAAGTAAGTTCTCTCTAGTTGATAAAGACACCTTAGATGTAGCCTATGAATTACAAAAGATAGGCTTTAACAAATTGGCAGTTCTTTTTAAGCAAACTCCTAAAAACGTCTATAAATTAAATGTATTACCAGAGGCTATTACAGATATTTATGAAACGTCAAATGATACTTTAAGTTATAATTTTAGAACACTTCATCCTGAAGATTATGGTAGTATTATCTTAGATGTTAAAAACGAGGTAAATAAACCCTTAATTATTCAACTAATTCAAAAAGATAACGTTGTAAAGACAGTACAATTATCATCTTCTAAGAAGATAGAGTTTAATTTACTAAAACCTAGAACTTACTCCGTAAGAGCTATTATTGACGAAAACAATAATGGCAAATGGGATACTGGTAGTTTTTTACAAAAAATTCAGCCCGAAAAAATCATCTATTTAGATGTAGAATTTAAATTGAGAGCCAACTGGATTCAGAATGAAACCTTTACAATAAACTAAAAAAAGGTCCGCTGATTATTTCAGCGGACCTTTTTTATTTTTATAAAGAATAGTCTTATTTCTTTTTTGCCCAGTTATCTCTTAAACCAACTGTTTTATTGAATACTAACTTTTCTGAAGTTGAATCATCATCTACATTAAAATATCCTAAACGCTGAAATTGAAAACGATCTCCAATTTTAGCAGTTTGCAAACTTGGCTCTACAAAAGCATTGATAGTTTCCAAAGAGTTAGGGTTTATAAACTCCATAAAATCTTTATCCTTGTGTGCATCTGGTGCTTCATCTAAAAACAATCTGTCATATGCTCTTACCTCTGCCTTTACTGCATGCTTTACAGAAACCCAGTGTAGTGTTCCTTTTACCTTACGCTTACTCTCTTCAGTTCCACTACCAGACTTTGTCAATGGGTCGTATGTACAATGAATTTCGGTAATATTTCCTTCTTCATCTTTTATACAACTGTTTGCTGTGATAAAATATGCATTCTTTAAACGAACTTCCTTTCCTAATTTTAATCTAAAAAATTTCTTATTAGCCTCTTCTCTAAAATCTTCTCGTTCTATATAAATTTCTCTTGAAAACGGAACTTCTCTAGACCCTGCATTTTCATCTTCAGGGTTGTTTTCTGCAATCAAAATTTCCTCTTTGTCTTCAGGGTAATTTGTAATTACAACTTTTACAGGATCTAAAACTCCCATTACCCTGTTAGCTGTTTTATTTAAATCTTCACGGATTTTAAACTCTAACAATGCTACATCAATTACATTTTCACGTTTAGAAACTCCTACTGTTTCAACAAAACTACGAATAGCAGCAGGTGTATATCCTCTACGACGTAATCCAGAAATTGTTGGCATACGAGGATCATCCCATCCAGAAACGATTCCTTCTTCTACCAATTTCATTAACTTTCGTTTACTCATAACAGTATAACTCAAGTTCAAACGAGAAAACTCTCTTTGTTTTGGTACTAAAGGATATGCTTCTTTACTGTATTCATATACATTATCTCTAAACCAGTTATATAATTCTCTGTGCGGCTTAAATTCTAAAGAACATAATGAATGTGAAATTTGCTCTAAATAATCACTTTCTCCATGTGTCCAGTCATACATCGGATATATTACCCAATCATTTCCTGTTCTATGGTGCTCTTTCTTTAATATACGATACATTAATGGATCTCTCATTAACATATTCGGAGAAGCCATATCTATTTTTGCACGTAATACATGAGTTCCTTCTTCAAACTCACCTTCTTTCATACGTCTAAATAAATCTAAGTTCTCTTCTACACTTCTATCTCTATAAGGACTGTTAGTACCTGCTTGTGTAGGCGTACCTTTTTGTTCTCTCATTTCTTCAGAAGTTTGAGAATCTACATAGGCCTTTCCTTCTTTTATTAATTGAACTGCCCAGTCATATAACTGCTGAAAATAATCAGAAGAGTAACATTCGTTTTCCCATTGATATCCTAACCAAGCTACGTCTTTTTTAATTGCATCTACATACTCCTGCTCCTCTTTTGCTGGGTTTGTATCATCAAAACGAAGGTTTACTGGTGCATTATATTGCTCACCTAAGCCAAAACTAATTCCAATTGCTTTTGTGTGACCAATGTGTAAATAACCATTTGGTTCAGGTGGAAAACGAAAACGTAAGTTTTCTTTAGGCATTCCATTTGCTAAATCCTCTTCAATGATTTGCTCAATAAAATTTAATGATTTCTTTTCTTCTGACATTTTCTCTTAAATTGAAGTGCAAAATTAGTGAAAATAGTTGAGCTGACTTACATAAAAAAACTCCTCTCAGTTAAAAAGAAAGGAGTAATTAGTTGCTTAATATGTCGTCTTTTTTAAGGCTTTAGCATTTTGTATTTTACTATTTCCGGTTCTGTCATCCAATGAATACTACTCGCTTTTGCTGCTTTTATTGTAAAGTAGTAAAAAGCTTTTGCTTCAGCATCACTAAACCCTATGGATTTATAGTAATTTATATAAGGTAAATGATTTGCATGTCCTTCAGGAAAATCGGTGGCTTCATTGGTTCCATCAGACCAAGAATGTACCCCAATTCTCGTTCCTGTTCCTCTTGTTCTTTTTTTTCCCGCTAGAAAGAAATCAACTCCTCCAGAAGCAATCTCAGCATTATTTAATAAATGAATATTGATATTTAAATCATGTACTCTTTTAGATAGCTGTAAATTAACCCTATCATCTGATGAACCATCACAGTTTTTAATATTTATTTTTTCAACTTCTGGATATTTCTCATACAGTTTATTAAAATTAACTAATGAAGAACTATTAATTGTTCCATTCATTTCAATCGTTTTTTTATCCTCCAACACTTTAAATATTCCAAAGGTTGAAGTATTGGTTGCCAAATCTTCATTATTACTGCAACTAGCAAGTAATACAAAAAGTGTTGTTACCACCGTAATCATTTTTCTTGTTTTCATGTTTAACCTGTTTTAAAATTTAACCAAAATAAAAACGCACACTTCAACCATATCCTTTTTATCGGATCTTGCTGAAGTATGCGCTTTTGCACAAATTCTCTGTTATACTTCCAATTTCTTCTTCAGTGATGAAATATAACACTAAGAGCTTTTAGCTCTTTTAACTAAAACAAAATCAACAGGTTTTACCCTACTTCTTTACTTGTTCTGTTTTATCTAATCTCTATATTTTTCTTTTTTTCTAAATACCATATTTACTTTATAAGCTCCTTCTCCTCCATCTACAATGTTTAAAATATCTTCTGCATCATCATTTCTATTACTTGGCATTATTGCATTGGCGTTATATGCGTTTACATATGCATACCCTAATTTAGACATGGCATTTAATAAGTCTGTTTGATTTCTTATTCGAAGTTTATCTCCATCTTGTAGCAACGATTCTAATTTTTCTAATTCATCTCTATAGGTTGACTTTTTCTTATCAATAATGATATTGATTCCTCCTAACAGTTTCGTGTTTTGTGAAGTAATAATAACATATTCTGGAAGCTCATCTATTGTAATGTTTGATGATTTAATAACCGCTAATTCTTGTCCTTTTACATGTATGCTAAAACAAATTAATAATAAGGTTACTGCGATCTTTGTAATTTTTTTCATGTTTTTTATAATATTGGGTTCAACAAAAAACTCCATATACATTATCACTTTTTAATTTAATGATAAGGTATATGGAGCCTATTCCATAATATTTAACTTAGATTCCTCAATCTCTTCCTTATGTTAGGAATCTAAATATTTATGTATTCGTTTGTTTGACGTTAGAAATACATTTTTGTTACATTTATTTTAATTGGATTCTAAATGAATGTCTGCATTTCCTCTATATACATTCTGACTATCTTTTTTAAAATCGATAATTCTACAGCTTTCTATGTTCTCTCTTGAGTTTCTTGGATCTCCAGAAAAATAAATTTGTGTAACCAGAGTTTTGTATCCGTTTGCTGTAATTTTATAATGAAAATGTCTTGGTCTTCCTGGATATAAACCTGGCCTAATACTTTCAAATGTATAATTTCCTTCAGCATCAGAAGTTACAAAACCTCTCAATGTTATCTTGTCTGCTGAGAAGTTACTTACATTACCATTGCCCACTGGATGATAGGTTCCGCCACTATCGGCATGCCAAACTTCAATCATTGCATTTGCAACAGGTTTACTTTTATCTGCCGAACCAAATATTTTCCCGGTTACCACTATCTTGTCGCCTGCTAAATTTTTGGTGTTTAAATTTGTAATCTTAGCAGTACCACTTACATAATACGGCCCTAAAACATCAGATTTCGTAATTCCACACTCACTTGTTTGATTGTTCTTTACAATTTCACTGTTACCAGAACATGAAATCAACGAAGTAGGTAAAAGTGGAGTTGCCACCACTCCTAATCCCAATCTTTTGATAAATTTCTTTCTATCCATATTACTTGTTTTTAGCGTGTTACTTAATATTAAAACAATTGTATACTACTTCCCCCTACCTTTTGTAAGTCCCGTCTGGTAATACTGTTGGAAATTTATATTGAGTATTTGTTAACAATCCAAAAACAGCTGCATCTGTCGCCTTTACTTTTTCTTTCGTGTTTAACTTCCATTCCTGTTGTATTTCACTAAGTCTATTAGTTTGTGCTCCTAAAATTGAACTCATTGCCCAATAAAAGTATTCTGTAGCCTGACAATCATAAGTACAAGTAGTATCGTCATAAGTGTACCACGCTTCTGTAGGGTATGAACTAGGTATACTCGTAAATTTACCTCCTCGTGCTTTGTCCATTGCATTGGTTAAAGATGTTCCTGCATTTTCTCCAAAGACACTTGGATACGCTTTAGAATACCCTGCATGTGTAATAATATGCCATACCTCTTCTAAGGAAGCATCAAAACGACCTTTTTTACCTCCAGACACATAGTTCGGAATTGTTTCTCCATTCCCTAAATCTTGCCCTAATCTTCCTGAAGGAGGACTAATGCTATTCATATCTGACTGTGAATACCACATAAATAAAAAGGCTTTGTTTTTATTCATTTCTTCTAAAACCTTTGGGTTATCAACAGTACCATCTTCATTGTTATCTAAATACTGAGCCATTACATTAGCTGCATGCAATAATTTTGCATCTTCCACCTTAGGTACTGCATAAATATCTATTCCAAACACTACTACTTTTCTGTTAAAACTTGACATTCCTGCATCTGAATTTGCAACAATTTTAAAGTTCGGATCATTTCCTTCATTTATAATTCCGTTTTGGTTTCCATTATTGATGAGATTATCATTTTGTGAACATGCCACACATCCCATTATAACCAATGAAAATACTACCATTCCAGCCTTCAATATTTTTCTCATATCCTTCATTTTATTTGATTTTTGTTCCTATTGTTCTTGTGTAGTTGGCATCTATAGACATTGGTACTTTTTTAGTTTTCATAAACTCCAACGCCTTTTTTTGATGTGTATTTAGTTTATCACTTAATCCTGCAAAATTGATTGCCCAAATTTGATGTATGTATTCATTAACAGCGGTTACTTTATCATAGTTTCCGTTTTCCGCTGTATTTTGTTCTGAAATATCATATGTTTTTGCCGTAATATCATCTTCCATATACTGACGTAATTTTTTTCCACTTGTAAAAGCAAATTCACTATCGGTTCTACTAATAGCTTCCGTTACAGTATGAAATACTTCTTCCCATAATGCATTAAACACTCTAGGTCTCCATGTTGAAGAAGATAACTTATCTAAAGTCCAACCTTTACCATTGTAATCTTTTACATATGGCCAATTATCTGTTTGCATACTCATTCCATAGAGCCCTTTTGTTCTTAATTGTGATGCTTCAGATATTTTATCAACCATCTTTAAAGGTCCGTTAATAAACATTGTTTTTTGAGCTAACCATTTGTTCAATTCCTTTTTATCATCATCTACTTTCCCATCATTATTCATATCTAAAAAGCTACTAAACAATCTTACACTATGATCAAAAATTTCTTTTCCTGTGGTAGCACTTGGTATTGCTTCTTTTGGTTTAGCTGTACTTCCTACGATATAAAATCCGTTAATATTATGTACATAATCAGCATTTGCTTTTAAAAACTCTTCAAGAGATAAAGCATCATTTTTTACTATTTTATCGTTGTTTGAACAAGAAATGCAACTAACCAGAATACAGAATAGTGCACTTATAAGAACTGTTTTTTTAATCATAATTCGAAAGTTTTATTCATTATGATGTATAACAGCAAAACCCGCCCCAATACTATGTTTAAACGGTGTTAAAAAGTCCGAATAAAGGTTATTCGGACTTTTTTAGTTGATTTTGATATTGTTTAGGCGTAATTCCTTCAATGTTTTTAAATACTGCATAAAAGGTTGATTTGGAAGAAAAGCCGGCTTCATTTGCCAAACCTAAGAGAGATAATTGTTTTGCTTTCTTTGAAGACAAGAGTTTTTTAAATGCTTCAACTCGAAACTTATTTATGAAATAATAAAAATTCTTTTGGGTGTGATGGTTAATTAACTTGGAAAGTTCTTTTTCTTTAATTCCTAAATTCTCAGAAAGCAATCGTAACGTTAGGTTTTGATTAGCATACATTTTTTCTTCTTGAATTTTAAGAGTAATTTCCTGAAACAACTCATTTGTTTCTTTTTCTTCATTTTCTTTTATCTCCTGAACTTCTTCTTCAATAAACAACTTTGATTTAAATATTTCTGTTTGTGAAAAACCATTATAGGCTATCCAATAGATCATAAAGAAAGTTAGTATTGTGGATATGGATGCGAAATAATAAATAACTTCCTCATTTGCTATTCCTACCACTTCTTCAATAATCCAAAATGCATAAAAAAACAAGTATATAAATACAATTGTTTTGATCCAGTTTAAGCTTTTGTTTTCTATATCAGAATAGTAATCCTTTATTTTTTCTTGATGGTCTTTTATAGACTTCAATAAAACAACCAATAATACACCATTGAAAAAATACTCGAACCATCTTGTCATTTCTTCAGGAAACAGGAATAAATTAACCATTAAAAATGGTATCAACAGTAAAATGTATTTTACGTTAACCGTTAGATTAAACGTTAACCTCACATATAAAAACAATAGAGAAATCGTTGCCAAAGAGGTGTGTATTATATGAATTTCGATTTCTTTAAATTCAACAGATTCTAGAAGCGTTCCTAAAACTTCTATCGCCAAAGACCATAAAAACAATCCCAAAAACCAATTTGCTTTTTGATTTTTAGACCTTAATGTAATGAACAAAAACCCCAGCATTAATGCGGTTGCTATAGACAATACATCTATAACTGATAACATATTAAAATCCAAGGTTATTGATTCCATTACTAAACTTTTTTAAGCAAACAAGAATAAAAACAACAAAGGGAATAACATTCCTGCAACTGCTAATTTCCATCCTCTTCCTTTGAATCCTTTTTTTCCTAAAGGAATTAACACCCCTGTTATAGCAATTACTAACATAGCTATTCCAAAGATATCAGAATACCATATCCAAAAACTATTCGTTGATTTATGCAAATACATCGAATGTCCTACAATAGGTACTTTTCTTTTATATTCAACAGTTCCTTTTCCGGTTTTGGCATCAGCATCAAAAATAATATTGTCTTTAAAATACACTCTTATTTTTCCATTTCTTACTCTATGTCCATCATACTTTCCTATCTCTTTAGTACGCTCTGTAATATACTCCTTTGTTAACTGCCCATTATCAGCAGGAATATTTAATTCAAAAGGTTTGTTTTCATAAGTATAATCCATAGGATACCAATCTTGACGATGGTTTAGGATAATTCCAGAAAAAGAAAATGCAATGATTAATCCAACATAAAAATAAGCCAAATCTCTGTGTAAGCTTCTATTCGTAATTTTCATTATTAAAAAAAAGAGTTAAATAAAGAAACCCAAGATACTATTTCTTGGGTTTACATCTATTATTAAAAATTAAAGTTGTTTTATTGTTCGTTCATTTCAATATTAACAACAACTTCTACATCATTTCCAATAGGTTTCATTCCTTTTCCTAGATTAAATTCTTCTCTTTTAATTACCGAAGTTAATTTTAATCCTGCTTTTTTCTTTCCTCCTCTTCCTTCAATAATCCCATTCAGTTTCCCTTTAAAAACAACCTCTTTTGTAACACCTTTGATAGTGATTTCTCCAGTAGTTTCAAATTCTTTTCCTTCTAACTGTTTAAATGATTTACTTTTAAAAACAATTGTTGCATGATTGGCTACATCAAAGAAATCTGCTGATTTTAAATGATTGTCTCTTCCTGATTGGTTTGTATTGATTGTTGATGCATCTATAGAAACCTCAAACGTTGGTGCTTCAAACTTTTCATTACTAACCGCGGTAATATCAAACTTCCCAAAATTTCCAGTTACTTCTGAAATCATAAAATGAGAAACAGAAAATGTAATTGAAGAGTGCGCCTTGTCTACCTTCCAAGTTGTTTGTGCATGTACGTTTACTAGCGCTACAAATGCTATTAAAGTTAAAACTATTTTTTTCATTATTTTTAAATTTTAAAGTGCCTAGCAAAAGTATTTACTCTTTAAAATCAAAAGTTATTAAAAACAGAATATAACTTATGAATTTATGCCTATAAACATCCCTACTCATAACATAAACAGCTCATATAGTATTAATATTGAGAAAATATCTCATGAGAATAGTTATGATTTTAATACTATTCATAAACATAATTACTTTGAAATTTTATTTTTTGAAAAGGGAGGTGGCTATCAATTAATTGATTTTGATAAAGTTCCTATTAAAGACAACAGCTGTTATATTGTAAAGCCCAAACAAATTCATTTGCTAAAAAGGAGCTCTGAAGCTGATGGCTTATTAATACAATTTACGCAAGAAACACTTTCTACTGATTCTTTTTCTTTTTTGAAAAGCTTTACCAAATCTGAAGTGGTTTTTGAGCAAGACAGTATTTTATCTCATTCTTTCTTTTCTCAATTACATAACATTTTAAGTATTCAGAAAAGTAAATCGTTCTTTTATAAAGAGAAAACAGTTCATTTGCTTTCTTCTCTTTTATATACACTCGAAGAACAAAATATTAAGCTCAAAAACAAAAAACTTCATGCATTAACAATAGACTTCATTTATTTGGTAGAAGAGCATATTAGTAGATTGTCAGTTGCTGAATATGCGGAAAAGCTGCATATTTCAACAAAAAAACTTACTCAAATCATAAAATCTGAATTAAATAGCACTCCTTTAAAGTACATTCATGCTATTCTAATCCTAAACATTAAAAGAGACTTAGCTTTTAAGCAATTAACCCATAAAGAAATTGCCTACAACTATAATTTCGACAGTCCTTCTAACTTTAGCATTTTTGTTAAAAAACATACTGGACTTACTCCAACACAACTTCAAAAACAACTGATACAGCAATAAAAAAAGGTTGAGGAAACCTCAACCTTTTCAATATAAATTTTACGCTACTCCTATTTATTCAACAGTAACTGTATTGTTATCTACATTAATATCAGCCATTAATCCTGATGGATCAATTTCAACAGATTTTACATCTTTTGAAGTAGAAAAACTATAAGTTGGGTGTGCAAATGTCCAATCATCTAATTTCGTTGCAGACGATTTTTTCTCTCCTCTCATCATACGTAATGGGATATTAAACATTTCTTTTGAACCATCTTTATAAGTTACCTCAACATCAATTGGCATTGGCATTTTACCAATACGCTCTAGTGTAACTTCTCTTCCGTTTACAGATTTTATTCCGTAATCGATTGTATGCGTTGTTTGTGTCCATTCATTTAAATACCAATCTAAATGAACTCCAGATACTTTCTCTGCAGTACGTTTAATATCATTTGGTGTAGGGTGCTTAAACGAAAAATCTTCAAAGTATTTCTTTAATGTTTTTGCTACATTTTCTGCTCCAATGATATATTCTAATTGCGTTAAAAATATATTTCCTTTAGAATAACTTGCCATTCCATATGCCGCATTGGTATGGTACCTATCTGCATGTGTTGAAATTGGTTCTTCAATTCCTCTACTCACCACAGCATAATAGTGGTTGTAAGATCCTTCTTGTGGATTTACTCTATTTCTTTCTAAAATTTCATTTTCTGCTTTGTTAGAAATATAGGTTGTAAAACCTTCATCCATCCAAGGGTGTTTTGATTCATTTGTAGCCAATAAAAACTGAAACCAAGTATGTGCCAATTCATGTGCAGTTACTCCAAATAAACTACCCCACTTACGTTTTCCTGTTATTAAAGTACACATCGCATATTCCATTCCTCCATCTCCTCCTTGAATTACAGAATATTGTTTGTATGGATATGGACCAACATGCTCACTAAAATAATTCATTAAATCAGCTGTTTTAGGCTGTAATCTTTTCCAGTTATCTAAAAACTCTTTATTTAATGTTTTTTTATACAAGAAATGTAAATCAACTCCATTCTTCATTTTATATACATCATGCGTATATTCTGGATCTGCTGCCCATGAAAAATCATGTACATTAGGTGCATTAAATTTCCATGTTAGCTTTTTTCCTGAAGGAAGATTTAATTGCGCTCCTTCTTTTTCATAGCCATGACCTACTTCTTGTGGATTCTGCAAGTATCCTGTACCTCCTACTACATAGTTTTTATCAATATGAAGAGTTACATCAAAATTACCCCAAACTCCGTGGAATTCTCTTCCTAAATACGGAGGTGTATGCCAACCTTCAAAATCATACTCGGCCATTTTAGGATACCATTGTGTCATTGAAAAAGCAACTCCTTCTTTACTCTCTCTACCAGAACGACGAATTTGCTTTGGCACTTGCGCGTCAAAAATCATATCAAAAGTTACACTCTCTCCTGGTTGAATTGCTTGATTTAATGTAACTTCTAAAATAGTACCAACTGTTTTATGAGATACCGCAACACCATTTTGTTTTAATGAATTTACTTTGATATATCCAATTTCTGACGGCGTTAACTTGCTAATTCTATCTCCTACTCTTCTGTCTGGATCTGCAATATTTCTTGAGCGAATATCCATTTGAGAGTTTGGTTGAAAAGCATTAAAATACAAGTGATAAAACACTTTGTTTAATGCGTCTGGAGAATTATTTGTGTATACTAACTTTTGAGTTCCTTTATATTGAAATGTCTTTACATCCACATCAATATCCATCGTGTAGTCTACATGTTGTTGCCAGTAACCATTGTCATTTTTTTCTTCTTTATCTGACACTTGTTTATTGCTTGCGCAAGCAACCATAGATAACAGAGAAAGTCCGAATAAAATTTTCTTCATATTGTATATTTTAGTTATAGGTTTAATCAAAAAAAGAGCATTTAGTAATGCTCTTTTTATATTTTTAATTTCCAATAATTACTTTCTTCCATTTACCATTCTATCAGCCATACGTAATGCATTGTATGCATTTACTACACGACCTGAAACTGATAAATCTGAAAAAGGAACTAATACTCCTTCAGGATTCTCTCTTGAAGGAGAACCTGGCTTAATTACTTTTAAACCGATCTTTGTTCCTGAGTTCATTAAAATGTGCTTTACTTGACTAGCACTTAACTCTGGGTAATAAGAACGAATTAAAGCTGCAACTCCAGCTGTTGCTGGTGAAGCCATTGATGTACCGCTAAACTTCTTGTATTCTCCATCTGGAGTTGTTGAATGAATTTGTACTCCAGGAGCAAAAACATCTACATTTACTTTACCATAGTTTGTAAAAGAAGCGGGTAATTCTTTGTTATAATTAGCGCTCATTGCACCAACTGTTAAGAAATTGTCTGAAATTTCATTTTTAAAATCCGGTGCATCATTCGGGAATGTTTTTTCTACATCAATATCCTTAGCGTCATTTCCTGCTGCATTTACAATTAATACATCTTTTTTAGCCGCATATTTAATAGCATCAAAAACCCACTCTTTATTTGGTGAAAATCCTTTACCAAAACTTGTGTTGATTACTTTAGCTCCATTATCTACTGCATAACGAATACCTAAAGCAACATCTTTATCGTACTCATCTCCATCAGAAACAGAACGAACCGCCATAATTTTCACATTATTAGCTACACCATCCATTCCTTTTCCATTTGCTCTTGTAGCACCAATAATACCAGATACGTGAGACCCATGTGCTTCACCTTTTTCTGAATGACCAGTGTTTCCATCACCATATCCTGGCTTATCGTTAATATCATAAGCATTATCACCTACAACCGTACGATAATCTGTTTTTAAATTCTCACCATTAATTGTTTTTGCAGCTTTCTTAATTGCTCCTTCAAAAAACTCTTTTGCTTCTGGTAATGACTCAAAATAATTAAACATAAATCCAGCAACTCCTTTTGCAGTTGCTAAATCTTCGTCTGAACTATTAATTGCTAATATTTCCTCTTTAGTAAATTCTGATTTTCCGAAATATTTAGAAAGAACCTCTGTTGCTTTATCAATGTTCTTTACAAACTGCGTATATCTTTCTTTGGTTCCTTTAGCTTCTTCTACCTTTTCATTTTGAAAAGCTTTTACTTCTTCATACAACTCTTTACTAGCTATAGAAGGCTTCATTAAAATACGTTCGTATTCTAAGTGCTCAGTATACGATTTCCCTAGGAAATTCCATCCATTAATATCATCTACATATCCATTCTTGTCATCATCAATACCATTTCCTGCTACCTCATCAACATTTACCCATGCAACATCTACTAGGTCTTCATGTTTTAAGTCGGTACCACTATCTACTACTCCAACTACAACCTCTACTCCTTTTTTACCTTTTAAAAAGTCATATGCTTTCTTAACACTCATTCCAGGTATAGAGTCTGAAGCTAAGTCTAAGTGTTGCCAATTATCTTTTTCGTAATCGGTTAATTCAGCTTTTTTAGCTGGAATATTTACCACGGTATTTGAACCAGTTGGTACTGGTATTTTACTTACTGTTTTACAACTCGCTAATGTAGCCACTGCTATCGCTGAGTAAAATACAGGTTTTAAAACTCTCATAATCTCTCTATCTTAATTAAAATATGTCTGTAAATTTAAATGTCTCTTTCAATCGAACTCCTTTTTCTGTGTGTTGAACAGTACATAATTCATTATATGCATCATGTTCTAAAAACAAATAAAACTCTTTATCAGCAGCTTCATTTAAAAAAACTCTTTTCTCTTCAAGCGTAAGTAGCGGTCTGGTATCATATCCCATTACATAAGGTAGTGGTATGTGTCCTACTGTAGGTAATAAATCAGCCATAAAAACAATTGTTTTTCCTTGATATTCTACCTTCGGAAGCATTTGTTTCTCTGTATGACCATCAACAAAAATTACATCAAAACCAACTTGATCAATGGTATTTCTATGAACAAAATTTAATTGTCCATATTCTTCAATAGGTTTAATGTTTTCTGTTAAAAAAGATGCTTTTTCACGAGCATTTGGCTCTATAGCCCAATTCCAATGTCGCTCATTACTCCATACTTTGGCATTCTTAAAAGCTGGAATGTATCCTGTTCTGTCATTATTCCACTGAATTACTCCTCCACAGTGATCAAAATGTAAATGTGTTAAAAAGACGTCGGTAATATCATCTCTATGGAAACCATATTGGGCTAATGAAGTATCTAATGAGAAGTCTCCATATAAGTAGTAATATCCAAAAAATTTATCTGATTGTTTATTTCCAATTCCTGTATCTACCAAAGTTAATCTATCTCCATCTTCAATAAGCATACAACGCATTCCCATTGAAATCATATTCTTCTCATCGGCAGGATTTGTACGTTCCCATAATGATCTCGGAACTACTCCAAACATAGCTCCTCCGTCTAATTTAAAATTACCAGTTTCTATCGGATAAATTCGCATAACTACAAAGATGCAGAATTTTTATGAGCTTTATGTTAAGAAAAACAAAAAAGCACATCAATTATGATGTGCTTTTAGAGGTGCCGAGCGGATTCGAACCGCTGTAGATGGTGTTGCAGACCACTGCCTAGCCACTCGGCCACGGCACCTTAAACCTGTAAGGACTGCAAATTTACAGTTTTTATCTATTTTTGCAAGCTTTTTTTACTTTTTACGCACATCTTTTAAAACAATTACAACCTCCTCCACATTTCCTCCAATTGGTGGATTTATTTTAGCTACGCTAACCTCCGCTTCTTCAATGAGTTGTATCTCATCAAACATTCTATCTAAAATTCTTTGTGCTACATGCTCTAATAGTTTAGATCGTATAGCCATCTCTTCTTTTACAATATGATTTAGGTGAACATAGTCAACAGTATCTGCTAATTCATCTGTTTTTGACGACTTTGATAAATCTGCTTTTACCTCAACATCCACTCTGTATTCTGATCCAATTTTTGCTTCTTCTTCCAAACATCCGTGATTCGTAAATAACCGAATGTTGTTTACACGTATAATTCCCATAGAAGCAAAGATACCAATGTTTCTTAATTTGTAAAGAAATCAAAGATGTTACTTAATGCGCTTGTACTTGCTTTGTAAAACTCTGTGTAGCTACATCTTTTACAAGTTACACTAGTAAATTTCTTGTTTTGAACATCAAAAATTTTCGATAAAGTACCTCCCGTTGCACGCATTTCCCCCACTTCATAAGTGTGATTGTTACATTTCGGACAGGTATAATTTAATGGCTTATTCATACTGTTTTTTTATTTATTAGAGTATGAACCGATAAAAATGTTACAAATTATTTTATTTCAAAGGTTTGTTTTTGATTGTTAACTTCAACTGTATACTTCCCTTTTGGTAAATAATAAACTTCATTTTTAGCTTTTTTAATGATGGCATCTTTATGCTTTTGTGTATATGCTTTTCTTCCTTTTTTCGAAAAAGAAACATCATACATTGCCTCATTAAATCCTTTTACTGTTGTTGTTTTAAATGAATTCACTAAAACATCATCTGCATAAACATTTACAGTCTCTTCTCCTTCAGAGTTTGTATAAAAAGGAATGCTAATTTCAGGAGTATTTGGCTTTAACCACTTACTCCATGTGCTTCCCCAAGAAGCTCTCTTTCTTATATTTTGTATTGAAAATATCGCTTCTTTATTATTGAACTCTTGTAACGGAGCTACATTTGCTTTATACAAACTACGTCCATGTGTTCCTACAATTAAATGCTTTGCTTTTGGCTGAATTACTAAATCATGAACTGCAACATTTGGCAATCCTTTTTCAAAAGCTTTCCAGTTACTTCCATTATCAAAAGACACATACAAACCATTATCTGTACCTAGATATAAAACATTCTTTTTTACCGGATCTTCTTTGATAACATTTACTGGTGAAACTGGAATACTGCTACCAATATTTTTCCAAGTTTTTCCATAATCGTCAGACATATATACATAAGGGGTAAAATCATCCCAACGATACCCGTTTAACGATACATATACTCTTTCTTTTTTGTGTTTTGAAGCCACTACTCTACTTACCCATAAATCTTGAGGAAGATTGTTTGAGATTTTTTCCCAGCTACCTCCAGCATTCTTTGAAATATGTACCAATCCATCATCCGATCCTACATATAATAATCCAAATTGAAACGGACTTTCGGCAATTGTTGTTAAAGTTCCATAAGCTACATTTCCTTTTTTTCCTCCTTGCGTTAAATCATCAGAAACAGTTTCCCAGTCATTTCCTTTGTTTAAAGAACGGTGTAATTTATTTCCTCCTAAATATAAAATATCTTGATTGTGTTTTGATAGATGGATTGGGGTTTGCCAATTAAATCGATATGGAACTTCTCCTAAATTATGTTTTGGTTGTATGTAAGTATTCTTTCCTGTTTTTCTATTGATTCTATAATAGTTTCCAAACTGATATCCTGTATATACAATGTTCGGATCTCTATCATCTACAGCTACTTGCATTCCATCTCCTCCCATGATGCTTTCATAAGGATTCTTACCTGTTTGATGCCACCTCTTATCCATTTTTGCATTATGGCTACCTACCCAAACACCGTTATCTTGTAATCCGCCATACACTTTATAATTCTTTTGGT
The DNA here is from genome assembly GCF_947498805.1 of uncultured Tenacibaculum sp. Classification (GTDB taxonomy): domain Bacteria; phylum Bacteroidota; class Bacteroidia; order Flavobacteriales; family Flavobacteriaceae; genus Polaribacter. The sequence continues at coordinate 324,172 of NZ_CANMLT010000003.1, forward strand.
TGTCGGCATATACAGTATAAAATTGTCCAACAGCTGGTTGATTTAACTTAATCCAATTTTCACCATCATCATAGGAGATATTCAATCCTCCATCGTTACCATCAATCAAGTGTCCTTGTTTTTTAGGGTTTACCCACAAAGCTTGGTGATCGGCATGTACATTTTCCTTACTAATAGAGGTAAATGTTTTCCCCCCATCTTTCGATTTTAAAATTGGAACTCCTAACACATAAATTGCATTTTTATCTTGCGGATCTACACGTACTTCACCAAAATAATATCCGTAAGAATAATACAAATCATCTAAATATCCTTCGTGCGTTTTTTTCCAAGACTTCCCTCCATTTTCTGTTTTAAAAACTTCTGCACCAATTACAGGAGTATCAAACAATAAAGCATTTGCATTTTCTAAATATTTCGCTAAGTCAATAGGTTTTACAGATCCAGATCTTACCATCTGCTTTACATTTTCGGCCCTATATTTTTCTTGAAAACCATTTGTTTTTAAATAGGTATTTAGCTTTTTATCTTTTAAGTTTAAGAACTCCGAAACCGACATCGTTTTAAAATCGTCTTTAGACAATGCTTTGGAATCTTCTTTCTTTTTGTTTTCTTTTTTTCTTCGGAATTGACTATCGTGAAAAGCATATACTGTGTTTTCATCAAATACAGCCAACCCTATTCTACCTACTCCATCTCCATTAGGAAAACCATTGTTTTCAGAAACTTTCGTCCAAGTATTTCCTGCATCTGTCGATTTATAAATTGCTGAATTTTTCCCATCTCCATCAAAATTCCAAGCTTTTCTGTCACGTTCCCAAGCAGCTGCATATAATACATTAAAATTATTCGGAGCTTGCTGTACATCTATCACTCCCGTATTTTCATTAATGTATAAGGTTTTATTCCAGGTTTTACCTCCATCTGTAGTTTTAAAAATTCCTCTTTCGGCATTTGGAGAATATAAATGACCAATAACACCGATAACTACCTCATCTGGATTATTGGGGTTAATCAATATTCTACCAATATGATGAGAATCGTGTAATCCTACATTGGTCCATGTTTTGCCTTTATCGGTAGATTTTAAAATTCCAATACCGGCATAAGATGAACGGGATGAATTATTTTCTCCTGTACCTACCCATATTGTTCCTTTTTTCCAATCAACGGCAATGTCACCAACATTTTGCGTTGAAGAAGAGTCTAAAATTGGAGTAAAAGTAGTTCCATTATTGTTCGTATACCAAACTCCTCCGGAAGCATATCCTACATAAAACTCAGTCGTATTATTAGGATTTACATCAATATCAACAACACGCCCACTCATAACAGTAGGACCTATATTCTCAAAAGAAATATTTTTTACTGTTGACTTTTCTGTTAACTGTTTCTTTTGTTCTAATGCTTTTTGAATTGTTTCTGCAGAGATTGAAGATTGTTGTGCTATTGCTGTAGTTGTTAACACAATACTCAATCCAAATATAATTTTTTTCATGGGTGTTTGGTTTAGGAAGCGATGAAGTTACTACATCACCATGTTAAATCAAAAAAATTAACAGATGCTAAATTCTTTATGTATCATAAAAAATAAAAGATTAGATTTGTGAGAGCACAATTATTTTTTAGGCTATGAACATTTTTATTCTCTCCGTAGGTGAATACATATATTCTACACAACGAATATATAAAGAAGCTCGAAGGCGTGGGCATAAGGTTAGTGTTATAAACCACTTAAAATGCTCTATTAAACTTAGCAACGGAGAACATCAAATTTTTTACGAAGGTGAAAATATTAGTGAAAAAGCTGATATTATCATTCCAAGAATCGGAGCCTCTGCAACCAGACATGGTTCTGATGTTGTAAAAGAATTTGAGATGAATAATGTGTATACTACAGCTTCTTCTTTAGGAATTTTAAGAGCACAAAATAAAGTTCGTACATTACAAATAATGAATAAGGCATCTTTACCAATTCCTAGTACTCTTTTTTCTGTAAACCCTGAGAATATTGCTGAGCAAATTGATTTATTAGGCGGTGCTCCTATTATTATAAAACTGCAAGAAGGCACACATGGTTCTGGTGTTATTTTAGCGGAAAGTAAAAAGTCTGCTAAATCTATTATCGATACCATGTATAGTACCAATACACATATTCTACTGCAAGAGTTTATCAAAGAAAGTAATAGTGAAGATATTCGTGCTTTTGTAGTTGGTAACAACGTCGTTGCCGCTATGAAGCGTAAAGGATTGGAAGATGATTTCCGTTCGAATATCCATAGAGGTGGAAGTGGTTCTAAAATAGACTTAACTTCAGAAGAAGAAGAAATAGCAATAAAAGCCGCACAACTTTTAAATCTAGATATTGCTGGTGTAGACCTTATCAGATCAAAACGCGGACCTTTATTGATAGAAGTAAATTCTACACCTGGACTACAGGGTATTGAAGCATTTACAAAAGTAGATATAGCCAAAGCTATTATTAAATTTTTAGAAGAGGATGTTCAAAAAAGAATATAAAAACAATATTGTAGAAATTAGAGGTCAAAAGATTGGCTTAGGCGAATCTAAATTGATCAAAATCCCTGTAGATAGATTACCTACCGGAACCTACATTGAAATTCCTGTATATGTTTTTAATGGAGAAGAATTAGGTCCTACTGTTTTACTTCAAGGTGGATTGCATGGAGATGAAGTAAATAGTGTAGAGCTAGTTCGAAGAATGTTAATTGATAAGTCATATAAGATACATAGAGGCTGTGTTATTGTAGTTCCTTTATTGAACATTTTTGGTTTCTTGAACCTATCTAGAGATATGCATGGTAAGGATGTAAACAGAAGTTTTCCTGGTTCAAAAAAAGGTTCTTTAGCGAGTAGAATGGCTTATTATTTAATGAAAGAAATCACTAAAAATGTTGATTTTGCCATTGATTACCATACAGGCGGTGCTCAACGAAATAACTTTCCACAAATACGCTTTACTCCAGAAGATAAACGCGGATCTGAACTTGCTAAATTATTTAATGCTCCTTTAATGTTCGGTTCTAAATTGATAGCCAAATCTTTTAGAAATGAGTGTTATAAAAATAACATTCCTGTTATTGTTTATGAAGGTGGTGAGTCTTTACGATTAGAAGAAAACGCTATTCAAGAAGGAATCAATGGAACACTTCGTATTCTTAAACATTTTAAAATGATTCATGATAATGTAGTTATTCCACAAGGTCCTACTTCAATTCATATTACTTCAAGAAAGTGGATTCGTGCAAAAGTCGCTGGTATTTTTAATACTAAAGTTACAAACGGTGCGCACGTTAAAAAAGGTGAAATCCTTGGAAATATTATGGATACTTATGGAGAAACCAATTTTCCTGTAAAAGCTCCAAAAAATGGATATATTATTGCAAAAAACAACTTTCCCATAGTAAATATGGGAGATGCATTATTTCATTTTGGAAGCTAGGATTTTATTCTCTTATTGAAAATTTAGGCTCAGATTGCCATACGATATTGATGATTTTCCAGCCATCATCTGTATGTACCATATTTAAGTAATCAATACCCCAAACTGCGGTAACTTTTGCCACTGCAATTTTATCACACACATCTAAGATTTCTACTTTATGAATACTCTTATCATTAGCTCTATCTCCTTTGGCATTCCATCTTTTTGCTAAACTAATCAATCGATCAAAAGACATTTCAGAGTCATTTGAATATTGATCTTTTTTCTTATTAAACCACCATCCTACTTTTCTAAGTTTTGGATGCACACTTTTATAAGCTAAAGTAGTATCTGCCTTGTAAAAAGTATTGATATAATTACTAGCAGCTTCGGTTACTTTTTTTACCGCTAATTCTTTTTCTTGAGAAAAAATATTTGCAGAAAACGCAAAAACTAAAACAATAACAAATGTTCTCATACTAATTGGTTTTCCTCAAAGTTAGCTATTTAAATATTTGATTTTGTTAAAGTTATCTTAAGCGTTTTTTACCTACGTGAGCAAAGAGTCATTTGTTTTATTAACAAATTTATTGTTAATTTAATACCTATTAACTAATTAAAAACAATAAATTATGGAATTAATTATTAGCTTATTAAGTGGTGCCGTAGGTGGAAATATTGCGGGTGCTTTGCTAAAAAAGTTTTCAATGGGTACACTTTGGAACTCTGTAGTAGGTATACTTGGTGGAGGTTTAGGATCTCAATTACTAGGTATGCTTAATATTGATATTTCTGGTATTATTGGAAACATTGCTGGTAGTGGTGTTGGGGGTGCTGTCTTAATGGTTATTATTGGTTTAATTAAATCTGCAATGAAGAAATAATTAGCGATATAAACGATAAAAAAGCTCAACAGTATTGTTGGGCTTTTTTTATACCTTTAATTCAGATTTCAAAATTATTTCCATGTCCAAATTACATACATATTTACAAGAGATTATTAATGATATTTCTCTGCATGAAGATATTTCTGAGATTCTAACACATTTTAAACCACTGACTCTTAGCAAAAACCAATACTTTGCAGAAGAAGGTACTATCTGTAAGTATTTTTGCTTTATAGAAAATGGCATTTTACAACATTCTATTTTAATTTCGGGAGAAGAGAAAACAACCTATTTAGGTTTAAAAAACAGCTGTACTTCGGCTTTACAAAGTTTTTTACAAAAAAAGCCCTCTCGTAAAAACATCAAAGCACTTAGTGATTGTAATCTATGGGTAATAACCGTTGATGATTTTAATAGCCTCCTAAAAAACAACCCTGCATTTCATCAATTCTATTTTAACTTAATTGAACATCAGATTTTTTTAATTGATGATTATAGAATTGACTTACTCACCTTGTCGCCAGAAGAACGCTATAAAAAGCTACTTACTACAGAGCCTGAACTTTTACAAAAGGTCCCTTTGCATTACTTAGCTTCTTTTTTAGGAATTTCAACAAGACATATGAGTAGAATTCGAAAACTTATCAAATAGTGCCATATGGCTTAATTTAACATAAATTGTTTCTGTATTTTTGAAAACAACTTTAGAATAAATTGAAACAATTATGAAATACCATCCTATAAACAGCCAGTTATTTATTAAAAACCGTAAAAACTTCATGGCACAAATGAAGCCTAAGAGTTTAGCTGTTTTTAATTCAAACGATATCTATCCGGTAAGTGCAGACTCTACCTTACCTTTTCAACAACACAGAGATATTTTTTATTTAAGTGGTGTAGATCAAGAAGAAAGTATTTTAGTTGTGTTTCCAGATTGCCCAAAAGAAAACCTTAGAGAAGTTTTATTCCTTAGAGAAACTAATGAACACATTGCGGTTTGGGAAGGTGAAAAGTTAACCAAAGAAAAAGCTTTTGAATCTAGTGGTGTTAAAACCGTTTTTTGGTTGCAAGATTTAGAAAAAGTATTGGCCGAAATGATGGCTTTAGCAGATACAATATATATAAATACCAATGAACATTATCGTGCTTCTGTAGAAACTGAAACTCGTGAAGCTCGTTTTACAAAGTGGTTATTAAACAAATACCCTGCGCATTCGGTAGCTAAAAGTAATCCTATATTACAACGTTTACGTTCTGTAAAAGATGCTATTGAACTTGAGTTAATGCAACAAGCGTGTAATATTACAGAAAAAGGATATCGCAGAGCTCTAGAATTTGTACAACCAGGTGTTTGGGAATATGAAATTGAAGCAGAGTTTGCTCACGAGTTTTTAAGAAATCGCTCTAAAGGTTTTGCTTATACTCCAATTATTGCCAGTGGAAACAATGCCAATGTTTTGCACTACATCGAAAACAACCAACAATGTAAAGCTGGTGATTTAATTTTATTAGACGTAGGAGCAGAATATGCTAATTACTCTTCAGATATGTCACGTATGATTCCTGTTTCTGGGCGTTTTACCGATAGACAAAAAGAAGTATACAATGCTGTAAACAGAGTAAAAAATGAAGCTACAAAAATGTTAGTTCCTGGAACAATTTGGGCCGATTATCATGTTGAAGTTGGTAAAGTTATGACTTCTGAATTGTTAGGTTTAGGCTTGTTAGATAAAGCAGATGTTGCTAATGAAGATCCTAACTGGCCTGCATATAAAAAATACTTTATGCATGGAACTTCTCATCATTTAGGATTAGATACTCATGACTACGGGTTATTACACGAACCTATGCAAGCTAATATGGTATTTACCGTTGAACCTGGTATTTATATTCCTGATGAAGGTTTCGGAATTCGTTTAGAGGATGATGTGGTAATTCAGGAAACAGGAGAAGCATTTAACCTAATGCGTAACATTCCAATTGAAGCAGAAGAAATAGAAGATATTATGAATGCATAAACCTTTAATTATTCATTTCAACACAAGCCTTGTCTACTTTATTTGACAGGGCTTTTTTTTAAACAAAAAACTCCCACAAAAAGTGGGAGTATAAGCATTAAACTATAAAATCTACCTATTGTACTAGTAATGTATATTGAGGAGTCGGATTTAACGGACAGAAATATACATACTCGCCTTTTGTTAATGCTACTTTCTTTGAAGTTGATTTAGAATTGTTTTTAACTAATGACGTTACATATGCATTTTTGATATGGTTCTTCTGATCAGTCTTTCCTTTAGGAGCTAAAACAAACCCTACATCATGACCTACATTAGCATTAGAAATTTCGAAAATATAAGTTCCTTCATCTAAAGTGATTGATTTCTGAGTAAATTCACCCTTAGTTTGCTCTAAAGAAACTGTTTTTACTTCTTGTGCTTGTGCTTGGAAAGCAAATCCAACCACCATTACTAAAATTGCTACTATTTTTTTCATTTGTTTATTATTTTAAGTTATTTAATTAAGCGTTTATTGTAAATTTTCCTGCTTCTACCTTTGGAAAATCAATTTCTGTTTCTGCAATGTGGTTTACATAATTCGTTAATGTATTTGCCACTACATTTAATACGATTTCTAAAATATCTCCATCGTTGTATCCTGCTGCTTTTACCTCTGCAATCTCATCAGAAGTAACATTACCTCTGTTTTTGGTAATTAACTGTGCAAAATTTAATCCAGCTTGTACTTTCGTATCTGAAGACAATCCTTTTCTGTTTTCTTCTGTTTCAGCTTCCGTTAAACCATTCATTTTTCCTATTGCTGTATGTGCAGATAAACAATAGTTACATGTATTCTCTTCAGCAATAGCTAAAGCTAATTGCTCTCTAAACTTATTAGAAAAGTTTCCTCCTCCATTTAATTCTCCTAACGTTAAATATGTTTTTAATAACGCTGGTGAATTTCCCATTACTTTAATTAGGTTAGGAATGAATCCTAATTTACCTTGTACTGCATCAAATAATTCTTTTGACGCTCCTGTTGTTGTTTCCGGATTTAATGTTTGAATTCTTGTACTCATTTTTTATAGATTTTTTAGGTTATTATTATTTACAGTTACATAATTCTCTATCTGAGAATTGCTCGTCGTATTCTTGGTATCCCCAGCAATTTGGGCATTGAATGTTTATTTGTTCTTTCATCTTTCTTCCTTTTTTGATAACCAATAATTCTTGGTTAAAATTTCTGATACAAAGATGCGACGAGAACCTACCTCAAAAAATGGACAAAAGTTCCTTATACTTGGACAGTACTTTTTTTTAGAAATTTTACAATTTATTAACATATGTTAATTGACAAACTAAAAAACTCTCTTATATTTGTAGTGTATATATGAATCCCCTTTATATATATCCCCTATAATAGTAAACCCCTTAAACTCGTGTACCCCAAGTATTACGAGTTTTTTTTGCCTTACATTTCCCTTTTTTCCAGTATTTTTAAACCAAAAACGCATTTATTAACCTATGTTAATTTACTGATTGTAAAAACGTTATATATTTGCAGTATCAATATGAAATAATAGATCCCCTCTATAATTTCCCCTAACGTAAACCCCTTACGACTCGTAGCCCCCAAAGTTGCGAGTTTTTTATTTCTTAATATTCTCTTAACATTCAGAAAAAAAATGAAGTATATTTTTGCGGAACATTTTTTTATATTCCCCTTATAATTAAATAATCCCCAAAAAAATCCACGTGTGTATTACAGCGTGGTTTTTTCTTTTTGAAATTGTTTTGGAGACTTTCCTGTAGTTTTAGTAAAAAATCTTGAAAAATACGCTGGGTCATTAAACCCCAAATCGAAGGCAATATGTTTTACCGCTTCTGAAGAATATAGAAGTTGTCTTTTGGCTTCAGTAACAATTCTATTCTTTATAAAATCACTTGGAGTTTGAGCGCCTATTTTTTGAAAGTGCTTGGTTAATGATTTTGGTGATACTCCTAATCTATTTGCATAATCAGTTACGCTATGCAACTTCTTAAAGTTTTGTTCAACTAAAACACTAAAATCTTTAAATAATTTAGTTTCGGTATCTTCTTTGATAACATCGTGTTCTTTCTTTATTCGAACCGCTGAGATTATAAACTGTTTTAAATAAGCTTGCAACATATCATATTGAGCCGCTTCTTTTTGTTGAAACTCCTCAATCATGTTATGAATAATCATATCTAGCTTAACAACATCTGTTTCTTCTGGCTTTATTAGGGGTGTTTCATATACATTATTAAATAAAACCCCATTACAAGATATTTCCGCATCGTGATTTTGAATGCAATAGAAATCTTTATGAAAACTCAGTTGATAGGCTTCTTTTATCTTTTCAGACTCCACAGAAAACACTTGTCCTGGTGAAAGAAAAAAAAGTACTCCATTGGCAAAAGAATAAGTTTTAAAATCAATATTATAAGTGCCTTTCCCTTCTTTTATCCAAATAATTTTTAGTTGTTTCATTTGTTCTGGTTCATTCACCACACAAGCTTTTTCAAACTGTACTGTTTGCAAACTAAAAATATCTTTATAGGTATAGGAAATAATATCTTGTACCGCCATGGCCTTTACATAGTTTTTTTATTGGTCGGAAAAAACAACATAGCTAACATTTTTCTTTAAAGTTACTGCATTATCATGTTCAACTAAGTGTTGTATTTCATATTTGAAATTAATAAAAACATTAAACTTTACAAAACAATAAAAAACCACCTGTTTAAAGGTGGTTTTTCAATATTATCCAAGTAAAAATTTTTAGTCAGGTATTCTTAGACAAGATATTTTCTAATAATTATCTAAATCTTCCGGTTCAATAACACTGTCATCTGCATATTCATATGTGTTTTCTTCATATTGTTGTATATACTCTTTAGTTGTATAAAGTGTTCCGAACTGAACAATTCGACCTGTTTCTCTTTCTACCAAAAAAGGAGCATTTCCTATAATAGCAAAATCATCATTCTTTGTTTCATAATGTTTTTTGCTTCCATATATATATATGTTCCCATATTGTTTTTTAATTGTCCATTCCTCAAGTGAAATTATAGGAATATTAGATAGCTCTTCTTTCTTTTTTAAGAATTTGTCAGCGATCTGTCTCATTTGTTTATCAGTTAACATAATTCAATAATTTTAATTTGTTTTTAAATATTTAAAATATTTGTATTCTCTAAAACCTATCGAAGCCAGCTTACCACTTTGTCCATCAACCATGCGTAATTCTCCTTTTACCATAACTACATTAAACACATGTCCTTTTTCGAAAGGATATACCTCTTTTACTCCGTAAATAATACCTCTTTCTCCTTCCTTTATTACATTTTTCATTTGAGGAATCGTTAATTTATCAAAGATTCTATTGTATCTATCTCTTAATATTGAAACAGGTAAAAAATCTTTGGTTGGTTTTGCTAATTTAATAATACCTGTTTTAAGGTAATCATCGACCACTTGCACAACATTTACACAATTTAAATTTGACACTTTGTATACTTTATTATCTTTAACGTAATGGTTAAAATGCTTTAATGCTTCATCTAAATACTCAAGAGCTTGTTCCGGATTAATTTTTGCAAGTTTTCTTGCACTTTCTAAGAACTCTTTTGCATCAATTCTAGTAGGAGTATCTCTTGCCATTCCTGCCGACGCTCGCAGTTCTCTTCTTATGTTTTGTTTCCCTACCTCATCAAGCCTTCCTTCTTTAACTAAATTATCTAAAGATTTTTCGAATTTAGGGTTTTCAACTAGTTCTCTAGCTGTTTTATATAATTTATCATACACAAAAGAAGAAACTTCTCCTGCCAAGGCTACCATTTCTAAATAGAACAAATATTTAGAAATTGTTCTTCCTAATTCGGTATCATCCAGTTCCGTAAGCTTTAACAAGGTATTTACGGTTCCAGAACTTACTTCAATAACACCTGCTGCTGCTTTAACAGCCCCTATAGCTTTTGTTACTTGAGCTGTTTTATAGACTAGCGTTTTTCCTTTTTTTAATAAATTATAAATACGTCCTGCTTTAATAATATTTCCAACACCAGATACCGTGGTTAAAACATCTACTAAATACTCACTTCCTTTTAATACATTTTTCCAAAAAGTACTTTTGTTATTTGCAAACAATACAAAAGCTGGTAGCTTTATATATAAGGTATTGGATGTATCCTTTTCTTTTAAAATAAACTTAGGGTTTTTACTATTTACCAAAACAATTGGTGCAAACGGATGGTAATTATATTGCTGTGCTTGATAATCATCTACTACTTCCGTATTACCAGTGTCAATATATCTTGGTTTACTCGCATCACCTATATTTATTAGCTCTTGAACTTCCTTGGTCCCAACCTTAACTCTTACTTTTACATCGATTTCAGCTTGTTCTCCCTCCCAATGTATTTCTGCATTATCATAATGAAATCCTAAAGCGGTATCGGAACGATAATCTAATAGTACTGGGCTTTTTTCTGTAATATCAATTAATTTGTTTGTCTTTGGATTAATATTGGCGTAAGAGCTATTCTTCCAGATATTCCAAATAAAATATACATAGGTTTGAAACTCCTTTCCGTCAAGACCTTTTACAAGCTTGTATAATAACAACTTGCCATCTACCTTTCTTGTAATTAGGTTGGTTATAAAGTTATTATTAATATCTACTGTATATTTTTTCTCTTCTTCTGTTAGAACCTCTCTTTTATCTTCTCCAATAGTGTCTTTTATTTGTTTATGGGTACGTCTATGATAAATGATTTTTAACAACTTTAAAATAAGATCCTCTTCATTTGTACCTAATACATCAGTTATGTTTCCTTTTGCTAAAGTTTCTATTGCTGCCCATAACGATGTATTATTATAAAAAACATAATACAAAGGTTCTGGTATTTGATAAATCAGTGCTTTTTTGTCTTTTAAGCTTGATTTGTTTGCTACAGGAGTTATATGATACCCTATACGTTTTAAAAACTGATGACGCCATTTTGATCTAAAGTCATTTACTTCGTTGAAGTAGTTAAAAATAGTGTCTTTCAAAAAACTCATTACAGTAGATAAATTCTTAAAACTTATACGTAAAGCAATGGTAGGAACCTCATCTTCGTCTAGCAAAAATGTTGGTATAACTTTGGGTGCATCTTTTTTATAATAATATGATAAACTATATGGGTTTGCACTTCCTAATTCTTTTGATAAAATTGGGAAGCGATGTACGGATGCCTTTAATGAATTAATTACTACTTCTAATTTTTCATTAGCTTTTACACCATAAACATTGGTATAGTGATAAGTCTTTTCAGTAAAATTAGAAAAATCTTCAGGTCTAAAATTGATATAATCTTTTGAGTTATCTAGATGTACAATTTCCATCATTGCTACTAAATGGTTATTGGTATCTATATAAAACTGAAACCCTCCATAATATAATTCATCTGGGATTATCACTTCGGTTAAAGATTCAGAAAAATCAGTAGAGCTAAATACTCTCTCATCTTTTTCATAGGAGATGTTTTTATAAAAAACTTTTCCATTATTAAATGCATACAAAGTGTATGCTACATTATCTACATCAATATATAAGGTTTGTGGAATGCTAATTTCTCTATTTTCTCTTGGAAAATCTTTTAAAAGCATTACTTCTTCTTGAAACTTTTCTTTTTCTTTTGTTATTTTTACGACTACGATCTCTTGGTTTACTTTTTGTATAAAATCTGGGATTTTTAAGTAGTTGACAAGATCTTTTGTGGTTATTACTTTATTCATTCTTTTTCTCTTTTTTAGTCAAACAATCGAACTCCAACTCCAACATTATGTGTTGGTTGTTGTATCTGATTTAAATTAACTCTGTAGCTTGCAAACCATTTTCCTTTTCTGTTGTATTGTAAACCAAAACTTAGATTGTCAAAAGTTTGCACATTTCCTCCAACTTCCGAAAAGAGGTATAATCCGCTTCTATAAGTTTTAGGATACTCAATAGTCTTGGTTACTGTTATTTCTCTAGGAACCTTAAGTTTATAAGAGATCTGGCTATCTAACAACTTTCCTTTGACTAAATCATAACTGTAGATTTCTACATCGGTATTATTCAGGGTGTCCCTGTATATTTTAGCAGCTATATAATTAGTGGTATCTTTTATAAAAATGGTGTCTTTAATGATTTTAGTGACATCATTCTTATGTACATATACTTTTTTATATTTTACTGTTTGTACTTTAAACGTATCTATTTTCGTTTGCCAAACGGTATCTCTTACAATAGTTATTTTAGGTTCTTGTGTTACTCTTTTTTCATTTTGTTTTATGAATAAATTGATGAATAACAACAATAAAATTGCTCCCAATAGTAACCTATCGGTTTTCGTTTTAAAAAAATTCATAGCATTGATATTTTAGGTTAAAAAGTGTTGTTATTCTCAAAAAAGATAGATTTGAACTACGCTAAATCTGACAATTAAAACCTTCCTTAGAACAACAAAAAACACTAACGTTTTAATTTGGAAAAAGAACCACTAAAAACAGTTGTTAGTGGTTAGATTTTAATTTTGATTATGGAGTATATAGGTTTGTAATATACTGACCAGATATTCTAATTGTACCGTTAGAAATTACCGCAGAACTGACTTGAGATAAATTACCACTAGCATCTTTATATAAAAACTCTATCCCGTTAGATAATCTAAAATAATTACTCACAGCATCCACTACTGGTGGGGCAATCCCCAGTATACCTTCAAAACCATGTGATATAGAAGCATAAGAACCTGATGCTAATATTGGTAACCCAGTTATTTTTAAATCACCACTTGGGGTTCCCGATGTATTAATACCTCCCATGTTTATTTCAAAATGAACTAAATTTCCAATTCTAGTAAATTTACCCGAAGCAGATGAACTATAAGTAGCTCCTCCAGCTGCGTCTACCAACGTTGGTGTAAAACTTCCTTCCTCATAAAAGTTTGCTTTCATTAACCCTGCATTGGTTGCATCGGCAAGAGGCAATATAGTATCTTTACCTGTACTTGACACCAATTTTCTAGTAGAAACCTCATATGACAAATCTGTGGTTCCTCCTCCAGCATAATTTGCATCGGCATATTCTTTAGTTATTAGTGATTTATTCCCTGCTGTATTTATTTGAGTGGGTGTAAGACTTGTGGTTATTGAACCATTATCTATATCAAGAGTTGTTGTATTGTTTGTAAAGTTAATGTCTTGACCTTCAATCTTAACTAAAGATTGATTATTTCCGATATCAATACCTGCATTGTTTGCATTTAAGGTTATTTTAGGTTCTCCTCCTCCTTGTGCATAATCTCCTATTGTCAACACTAAATCTCCATTATTTGAAGAACCTGTATGTGTAGCCCAATCTGAAGTAGAACTTCCTCCAGAAGCACTAATAATAGGTTGTAAAGGATTAGATTTATCGATCGTTACATTGGTTCCTGCTTGGTAATCTGGAGTAGCTAATTGAGTTGCTACACTTACCTCTCCAGCTTCATCAATTACAAATCTTCGATTTGCCTCTCCTTCTGCTTGTTTGGCATCGATATAACTATCGATTAAATCAGCATATTGTTGTTGTGTAGGCTTGTCTCCTGTTTCGAAAAACTTCTTTAATGTTTCTTTGTTTTGTTTCATTTTTCTTCTTTTTTATCTGTTTATAAATTGTTTTGACAAAAAAGAACCACCAAAAACTATTGTTAGTGATTAAACTTTTAGTATTACTTAAGATGTGTACACGTTTGTTATATATGTTCCCGCTAATTGTACAATTCCGTTATTAAAAACAACTGCGAATACAAAGTCATTACCACTATTAGATAACCCACTTGTATTACTGGTAGTTTTATTAAAAGCAATTATATTTCCTTGACTTGAATATATAGCTGGATGTATCGCATAAAACTCCTCATTTCCGCCTGAAAAAGTGATAACATTCCCAGTATGATTGTCTACAACTTCAAAAGGTAGTGCTCCAACTCTAAATTGCCCTGTTGGCGTTCCAACAGTGTTAATTCCAGATATGTTTACACTAAAAGTAATTTTATTACCAACTCTAACATATTTTCCTTTTGATGTGTTTGAAGTATAAGTTGCCCCACCTCCAAGATCTATTAACGTAGGCGTAAAAATTCCTTCCTCATAAAAGTTTGCTTTCATTAACCCTGCATTGGTTGCATCGGCAAGAGGTAATATAGTATCTTTACCTGTACTTGACACCAATTTTCTAGTAGAAACCTCATATGACAAATCTGTGGTTCCTCCTCCAGCATAATTTGCATCAGCATATTCTTTAGTTATCAGTGATTTATTACCTGCTGTATTTATTAATGTATTGGTTAAGCTTGGAGCTGTAATTGTTCCGTTTTTGAGAACTGTGAAAGCATCACTACGATTTGCGCTAAGGTTATCAGTACCATTTCCTATATTGAATAATCTATCTGTTGCATTCCATAAAGTATCCGAATTTGGTGTATAATTGGTTCCAAACATTCCAATAGTCCTTTCACAAAATGACGGGGCTGTGTTATACATTCCTCCAGCATGAGAAGAATCTCCACTCGCTATTGTTAAATTACCTTCTGCGTGAGATTTGTCTCCACTTGCTGCCGTATTTTGACCCTCCGAATGAGATCCAATACCACTAGCAGATGTACTTAGACCTTCCGAGTGAGAATAATTTCCCGTTGCTCCTTTGGTTGAAGAACCATAATCATTTATAGATAAATCAACTGCATTTGTACCTATACTACCATAATTACTAGGATTTCTTCCTACTAACCTCCATCCTTTTTTTCCTTCTTCTGTAACTTGTTCTAATCCTGTTGAGGCTCCTCCTACAGAAGCACTAATAATAGGTTGTAAAGGGTTAGATGTATCAATTGTAACATTGGTTCCTGCTTGGTAATCTGGAGTAGCTAATTGAGTTGCTACACTTACCTCTCCAGCTTCATCAATTACAAACCTTCTATTAGCTTCCCCTTGTGGTTGTTTTGCATCAATATAACTATCTATTAAATCAGCATACTGTTGTTGTGTAGGCTTATCACCTGTTTCAAAAAATTGTTTTAAAATTTCTTTGTTTTGTTTCATTTTTCTTCTTTTTTATCTGTTTATAAATTGTTTTGACAAAAAAGAGGCGCTAAAAACAATTGTTAGCGACTAAACTTCTATTTTTTTCTATACTACTTCTATGAAAGAATTTACTAAAACGGAATTGAATGTGTATTTTTTATTGTTTCCATTTGTATTCGCCTCATCAGAAAACTCTACGGTGTTCACTACTTTATAACGAAAATCTACATCAGATAAATTTGAGTATATATTATTATTAGGATGATTATCATGTCTAAGCTGTTTATAAATACTATTATGCGAAACCTGATTATTTACTTTCTTAAATGCTTTTACATATACCAAATCTGGAGTCCAAGAGCCATAAGATCCTTTCTCTGTACTAATAGCGTAATCAATATAAAATGGTGTTTTTGACTCTCTGATACTCTCTATTAGATTTTGATCATTTAATTCAATCTCAGCAACTTTTAAAAGCTTTTCACTTGGAAAAAAATTGTGAGAAGACATAATTTCTAAATAAACCTCTGACTTCACCTTTGATGGAGAAACTGTACCTGTAATAACACCATTAATAGCCCCATCTATCATCTGATTTCTAACAAGTAGCTTTACATCATACCATTTCTTAGTAGTACTTTCATCAAAATAATCTGAATCAAAATATTTACTCTCTGTAACACTATAACCAGTTCCATTGGTAGTGGTAGTAGTTTCTGAAACTCCCAAACTAAATGTTGTATTCTTTTTCACTATAGATTTTAAACTATCTATTTTCAATAAAATTTTCTTTTCTATTTCATCAAAGTCAAAATATTTTCCAAATTTGATTGTTTTAGTTTTAAATTTTTCAGTGTCTTCATAATCAAAAACAGTTAATGGATACCCTTTGATAAAATCTGGTTGATTATTATCTGTTTGATTAAAATCTGCCTGTACCTCTTTTTGTTTTGAAGCAACACTTACTTCACCTAATTCATCAATTACAAACCTTCTATTAGCTTCTCCTTCGGGCTGTTTTGCATCAATATAACTATCTATTAAATCAGCATACTGTTGTTGTGTAGGCTTATCACCTGTTTCAAAAAATTGTTTTAAAGTTTCTTTGTTTTGTTTCATTTTTCTTCTTTTTTATCTGTTTATAAATCGTTTTGACAAAAAAGAGGCGCTAAAAACAATTGTTAGCGACTAAACTTTTATTTTTATATTACATAATTTGCTCGATCAAATAATGCTTAACCTGTAGTATTGAACTCCATGGTGTTGGATTAACAACATTTTGATTATCAACCTCAATACCAATAAAAACACTAAATGAAATATTCTCATCGATTACTCTTCTTACTGAAGAATTGTTATCGTAGAACTTATAATTTTGAAAGGTTTTAGAAAGTACATTTCCGTTAAAATCAAAATGAGTTTGATTATAAGTTACATCGGTAGTTAAGGTGCCAAATATCATTTTATTCAATATCAAATCAATAGAACTATTATTAAAGAGTTTACTTCCGGCACTTACATTTTGTAAATCAGATTGTGTTGCGGTTACTGTATAAAGTAATATCTCCTTGTTTGTTGTATTTGAAAAAAAAGAGCCATTATTAGGCTTTAAATAAACCTTAAACTTAATATGATTTGGTAAATCATTTATTGAAAACACTCCGTTCTTCCATATAAATTTATTTAAGAAATCTATTTTAAAAATTTTCTCATTTTGTGCGTCATTGTATTGATCAAAAGGCTTTCCGATAGAAGTTTCAACTCCATTAACCGTAGTTGTTGTATTTACCGAATTTAACTCTGCATTCGCTAAAAAACTATAATTTGGTGTTAATCTAGAGGTTATTGTTCTAAACTTAGATTTATCTATAACACTCTTTAAAGTGTACAAACATAGTTTTACCGTTCTCGTTGCATCTAAAGGAGTAAAAACCAACGACCCTCCTAATTTTAACTTAAATACATTAAACCCTGCTATACTAATAGCAGTTGTTCTTTCTAACAAAGCATTTGTGTTTGTATTCATAACACAAAGATCTGCATGGTTAGCTACATCTATAGGAGTATCAGTCGAACTTCCATTCTCTTTAAACGCTATATAATTTGCTCCATTATAATTTACTATAGCATACACTTTCTTTTGGGTAAAATCTAAAGCCCCTATATCAGATGGAGCATTATACGTAGTTATGCTATAACTTTGAATAACCCTGCTTAAAGTAGATAAATTTGATCTTTCATCATACGTAATAACATCTGGTTTATTCTTAATAAAATCAGCACTTGCAATATTAGTTTGATTAAAATCTGCTTGTATTTGTGTATCTTTTAAATTACTCAAATCTACAGTAAATGTTGAATTATCATCACGTGTAAATGTTGCGATGCCGTTTACATCTAATGTTCCAGAAACTAATCGTGCTAAATTAGTGTCATCAATATAATTTGTTAAATCAAGCTCCTTAACAACAACTCCATCCTTCAATAAAGACAACTTATTATTATTAATATCTGACAGGGTATATTCTGGACTTTTTTGTTCGGAAGCAACACTCACCTCTCCTGCTTCATCAATTACAAATCTTCTATTTGCTCCTCCTGCTGGTTGTTTTGCATCAATATAGCTATCGATTAAATCGGCATATTGTTTTTGTGTAGGCTTATCGCCTGTTTCAAAAAATTGTTTTAATTCTTCTTTGCTTTTTTTCATTTTCTTCTTTTTTATCGTTTTTAAAATGTTTTGATAAAAAAGAGACGCTAAAAACGATTGCTAGCGACTAAACTTTTAATGTTCGTTTGTTTTACAGTATTGAATAATACTTTAATTGTAAACTATTCATTATTTTATTTTTTCGATTAAATAGTGCTTGCAACTAAAATTACCTCCCCATTGAGTAGGTGTAGTAACGCCAGTATTATCTATCTCAGCAGTCATAAAAACTGAAAAAGTTATGGCGTTATCTATTTCTCTTACGTCACCACTATTATTATTATAAAAGACATAACTTTTCGGTGTTGTAGAAACCACATTTTCATTAAGGTCAAACTCTTTTAAAGAATATTTTATTCTTGTTGTATCTGTCCCGTAATAAAGTATTTTATTCATTACCAAAGGAATAGAATTATTATAAAAAAAGGTTTCTCCAGAAGTGGTTAATGATTGTAAACTATTTTCGTTTGCTTTAATTGAATACAACAATACTTCTTTATTTGAGGTACTTGGAAAAAAAGAACCTCCATTCGGTTTTAGCCACACATTAACTTTTATTGATTTTGGCACATCGTTTAAAGTAGAAGAATCTCGACGCCAAACAAAATCATTTAAAAAATCAATCTTAAAAATTTTTTCAGATTGGGATACATCTTGATTAAATGGACGCCCAATAGATGTACTCAAACCAGTAACTGTAGTTGTAGTGTCTATATTAGAAAATGAAACATTTGCCAAAAACGCACTATTACTTAATAATTTACTAGTTATAACTCGTACTCTTGAGCTATTGAAAATAATTTCCTTTTCTGTCGCATTGTAGTCAAAAAAATCATCAAAACGCAAGCTATTAGTAACTGCAAACTTTTCAGTACCATTACTATCTTTTATTTTTATTTCAATAGTATCTTTTAAATTACTCAAATCAACTGTAAATGTTGAATTATCATCACGTGTAAAAGTTGCTATGCCATTTATATCTAATGTTCCAGAAACTAATCGTGCTAAATTGGTATCATCAATATAGTTTGTTAAATCAAGCTCCTTAACAACAACTTCATCCTTCAATAAAGACAACTTATTATTAATAATATCTGATAAAGTATATTCTGGGCTTTTTTGTTCAGAAGCAACACTCACCTCTCCTGTTGCATCAATTACAAATCTTCTATTTGCTTCCCCTTGTAGTTGTTTTGCATCGATATAACTGTCTATTAAATCGGCATATTGTTGTTGTGTAGGCTTATCACCTGTTTCAAAAAACTGTTTTAATTCTTCTTTGCTTTTTTTCATTCTCTTCTTTTTTATCGTTTTTAAATTGTTTTTGATAAAAAAGAGGCGCTAAAAACTATGTTAGCGACTAAACTTTTATTTTTTAATTATTCTTTTTCCTCTAACAAAGGCAGTAAAATGTTTATGGAATTAAATGCATTATTAGCTTCCGATAAACTTAAAACCCCTTTACTTTGAGCATACTCTGCACATTTAATTAAAAATGTTAAAGCTTCTTTTTGTTCTTTTTCCACGATTATTCTATATCAATGTTGTTACTATACTTCCTGAATTGTCAATACCAATACGATATTGTTTTGTACCATCTGGAGTTTTAAGAATTACCCCTCTACCCACTCCGGTACTCACATAATCTCCAGAAGTTGTTACTTCAACAACACTTGTATTCCCTAATACTACTTGATTTGTTTTTGTGGGATGCGAATTACTACCTATTGTTGTTGTGTTTGTATAAGCGTATTGCGGAGTAAAAGTATGTTCTCCTGAACCTACACTATACAAATTACTTATAAACTCTATTGTGTTGGCATCTATAATTTTAAATATAAAAACACTATTATTATACAATCCTCCAATAGGTGTTGTACCTGTTATATTATATTTTAAATGCACTAAAGAATTATTACTTCCAAACAAATGGTTATTAATTGTTATTCGATTATTAGTAGTATCAACTTCAGAGGAAGTAACTGTTTTAGCTTTGTCTGAATCTGCATAAAAACTTCCAAAGGAATTATGTCCTAAAGCTGTATTGAGAGCTCCTTGATTATAAATCAAAGCATTCTGTCCAAAGCCATTAGAGTGTGAACCTGTATTTTCTCTTAAGGCAAACCCTCCAAAACCATTTGAACCAGTACCTAAATTTCTATTTAAGGCATAATATCCTACTCCATTACAATACGGTTTTGAATTAAACTGTAATGCATAATTTCCAAATCCATTCGATCGATCTCCTAAGTTCTCACTTAAGCTTCCCGTTCCAAAACCATTAGATTGATGTCCTTTATTAAGTAACATTGCACCAGCTCCTAAGGCATTGACATAATCACCTGTATTACTACTTAATGTATTATTACCAAAACCGCAAGCATTCGTACCTGTGTTACTTAAAAGAGCCGATAATCCAAATCCACTAGCATTTGCTCCTGAATTTTCCTGTAAAGAATTAACTCCAAATCCACTTGAATTTTGTCCTGTATTGTCTTTTAAAGAGTTTGTTCCATACCCACTAGCATTTACTCCTGTGTTATTTATTCCTGCATTGAAACCAACCATCATTCCTGATGTTGACACCCATTTAGTACCATCCCAATACTCATTTTGATGCTTTATAACATTATTACCTGTTGCTTTATCCTTTAAATAAACATTATGCCTCGCTTTACCTACCTTTGTAAACAACGAACCTAGCTTAATATCATTAGCTAAATCTAACTGCTTAGTTCCTCCTGTAAAAGGAACCAAATTACTCGTATCTATAGTTCCTCCTGCCGTGGCATTAATCATTGGATTATTAGGATCTGTACGATCGATAGTGATATTTGTTCCTGCTTGATATTCCGGAACAGTATCCTTTAAGTTACTTAAATCAACTGTAAATGTTGAATTATCATCACGTGTAAAAGTTGCGATGCCATTTGCATCTACAGTTCCGGAAATTAATCTTGCTAAATTGGTATCATCAATATAGTTTGTTAAATCAAGCTCCTTAACAACAACTCCATCCTTCAATAAAGACAACTTATTATTAATAATATCTGATAAAGTATATTCTGGACTTTTTTGTTCAGAAGCTACACTCACCTCTCCTGTATCGTCAATTACAAATCTTCTATTTGCTTCTCCTACTGGTTGTTTTGCATCAATATAACTATCTATTAAATCGGCATATTGTTGTTGTGTAGGCTTATCACCTGTTTCAAAAAATTGTTTTAATTCTTCTTTGCTTTTTTTCATTTTCTTCTTTTTTATCGTTTTTAAATTGTTTCTGATAAAAAAGAGACGCTAAAAACCAATGCTAGCGACTAAACTTTGTTTTTAATTAATTTGGTATATATTCTATTAATAACTTATGACTTGACAACTCATTTGCTGGTATTTCCCATCCAGAAAATTCCAATAAATTTGCTCCATAAGTTATTACTCCAGCATTATCTAACACAACTTTCTTCTGTAAACTGGTAGATAAAGGAGCGTCTAGATATCCATCTCCAGATAATACATCAACTCTAACATGAGTTTTAACATTAAAATTATGTGCTAGTTCATAGGAAACACTATCAACCACATGCAATGAGGAAAGATCAAATACTTTTATAATAGTATCTCCTCCTTTTTTATCTAAAGCAACACTCACCTCTCCTGCTTCATCAATTACAAATCTTCTATTTGCTTCTCCTGCTGGTTGTTTTGCATCAATATAACTATCTATTAAATCGGCATATTGTTGTTGCGTAGGCTTATCGCCGGTTTCAAAGTGTTTTTTTAATGTTTCTTTATTTTGTTTCATTTTTCTTCTTTTTTATCGTTTTTAAATTGTTTTTGATAAAAAAGAGGCGCTAAAAACTATGTTAGCGACTAAACTTCTTCTTTTTCTTTGTTCTTTTGTTTTTTGGCATCTTGCTCTAGCGTACTTTGCAAACCGGTTTGTTTTAACAAGTTATGCAATGCTCTAAAGGGGTTTACTCCATAAATTTTATTGTAGTTTTCTAAAATTGATTTAATCTCAGTCACAGCAATGAATCCTGCTATTATTTTTAAAAAAGGTACTTCATTTACAATATGTTTTTCTAAAAAATATGCTGAAATTATTACAAGGTTATATATAAAAAATTTAGATACGGTATGCCCTATTCGAATACTTCGAATAGGGAAATTATTTTTTATAGCTGCATATGACCCAGTAATAAAATCAACTACTATTAATAGCATCATGGTTGTTAACACTCCATTTAAAGGCGATAGTAAAGCTAATAGCCAAAAAATGATATGTGATAACTTATCCATTCTTTTTCAACTTTCTTACATCTAGTACCCTGTTTTTAGGGTATGCTTTTATACTAACACTATTTCCTTGATTACCTCCTAACAAATACACATAACGTTTGGTTTCTTTTATTAAGAAACCAACATGCCCCTTCCAACTATTAGGGCTTTCTCTCCATAAAACTACCACATCTCCTGGTTGCGCGTTACTTGTAGAAGTTCCTACAGCTAGCCAACTACGGGCCGTTAATTTATTAGAGTATTCATAACCTGCTTGTTTTGCTACCCAATTTGCAAAGGCGCTACACCAAGCAGTTTCGTCTTTAAATTTAGATTCCTCAAATCCTAGTGATTTGAAATAATTTAGAATTTGGGGATGATCTTTGGAGCCTTTTACTTCTTTAACTCCGTATTGCGATAACGCTGTTGATAATAAACTATTCATACAAATGTTTGATTCTTTTAAGCGTTAGCAGATATAAACTTTGAAGTTTTAGATTCTTTTTCATTTTTCTTGACCAGATTCGGGGTTAATCTTAACTTTTTCTGTTTCTGCGTAACATAATGGGTTAATAAATAATTGAACTATTAGAAAAGCAATACAAATATAAAACATATTACATATTATACAAAACAAATTACAACTTATTTTGTATAATGTTTTATTTTAGAATCATTCTAATTTATCTTTACTAAAGAAAATTTCTCCATTTTTTACAGAACAAGTATTTACAAAAGCACTATTTAATTGATCAAATTGAAGTGTAAAACTATGTTTAAAAGCAACTATTTTAAAACGCATCCCATCTCCTTCTAAAACAATTCCCAGTTGTTCTTTGAGCTTCTTAATCTCTATTTCACAAATACATTCATTAGCAGTAAACATAATGCTTTTCATTATTTTTATATCTTTTATAATTGCAGAAAAAGTAACCTTATAAACTTCGTTTTCAAAATTCTTTTCAGATACTTTTCCATTTATAACAGACATAGACCCTGCCAAACAAACAACACTTTTTTTACAGGTTATTTTAAATAACCTCTCATAACTAATTTTTGGATTTTTCATAACTATTTTTTTTCATTAGACTAATATAAACATATTAACATATGTTTTAAAACTTTGTTAACACTTTTATATTGTTTTGTTAAAATAAGAATTCGTTGTTTTTAATAAGAATACGTTTTAAATTTTAAATTAATAAACAACACCCAACATCTTTCAATAAAAAACCCACCTAAAATTAGGTGGGTTTTCACATATTAATTTCTAATTATTGCTCCCAAGGTTTATTCGTTGGTCTATCGTCTGTTAACAAACCAAACTCTTCATTCTCCATAATTCCAGAATCAATAAAAACAACAACTCTTTACAAAATATTTTTTTTATCTAAGAATTTATTAACCCAGTCATGATTATCTCCTTTAATAAATCCTAAATGATAATACTGTAAGTTTTTCATTTTGTTTCTAACCATTCTTCTTGTATCATCCACCCTATCCGTATAACTATTATACTCAGCATCTATATCTTTTTCTGGATTATAATTATCTATACACTCTAAATACACCACCTCTAAATATTCAGCATCTAATTTTTTACCAAAACCATAAGTTAAAAAAGTCAGATTAATTCCATCTTCTGGAACATCATATAACTCAATTTCACATGCTAAAAATTTAACGATAAAAGTATTCACCATTTCATCATCCTCAAATACCTCGTACTGAGAAGGCCAATCAAACTCTTCCATAACTTCCTTAATCATTTCTACTGTAAGATAACTCTTAGGAACATATTTTTCTTCACTATTCATATACCATTTTTTCCTTTTTTTCAAAATAGCTACATATTAAACTTATACAGCGCTTAATCTTCTTCGTATTTCCCTATGTCCTCCAAACCATTTATAAACTGCTCAAAAGAATCACAAATAAACACAGGTTCTTCCGCTGTTCCATCCATGTAAAAAGCATAAATAGTTCCAAAATCTTCATCTCGCATTGAAATACAGAAATCATTACCTCCTTCATCTAACCCGAATGAAAACAAAAACTTTGGAATGTTGTTTTCCAATACTTGATGAGTATCTATCGTATCATTTACACTAGGCAAAGCAACTTCACTAGAACTATTATATCTATCATACTCAGTATCAAAACAAGAGAATACATCTATTACAAAACCATCTTCATAAGGATTTCCATAAGCTGAAAATTCAGGATACCCTCCATTATTCTTTAAAATAAACTGTTTATACGAATCAGGAATTTTTAAATTATATGAATCTATAAACAAATCTAAATCAGTCTTTGATATTGGTTTTTCACTTTCACTAACATTTAATTCTTTCATAATTATTATTTTTTTTCTTTTCTATAATTAAAAACCAACTACAACGATAACACCTAAAAAACCACCTAAAATTTAGGTGGTTTAAACATAACTAACTTCTTTCTTTTATAAATACTCTTCCGTTAACCCTTCTAAAAATTCTGTATATGAACCTGCTATTTTATGTATTTCTCCATCAGAATAAAAAACATAAATACCTCCTATCTCTTTTTCCTTAAAAGACATTGATATCCCGCCCGTCTTAGTCCTTCCTATAATCAAATGTTTTTCAGGATAAGAACTCAAATCATTTAACACATTATTTGTTTCAACAGTAGAACTTCCATTTTTAATTGGAAGCATATAAAACAACTCTATTTCATCATCCCATACACTAGGTTTATAATACACTTCATTTATTGGAGAGATTCCATTATACTCTAACATATTTATCTTATAATCTTCAGGTAACTTTATATTATAGAAATTTTCTATTTCTTCTAAATCTCTTATATCAAGTCTTGAACCTCCTTTTTGCTTAAACTTTACCATTTTTAATCTATTAAATTTAATAATACTTTCATTTGCTTATGACTCCCATATGTGTATACGTCTGTAAATGCAAATCATAAATAACTAATTGTAAAGAACTTTTCATATTAACATCTAAATCATCTAAATGATACCATGTATTACTAGCTTGTTTTATAACATTCTAAGCTGAGCATATTTTTAAAAAAGCCACCTAAATTTAGGTGGCTTTTTTAGATTTACTCTTTATTCATTTTCTTCAATAAACTTTTTAAAGTCTTTCATAAATAAAATAAATTCATCGTGAGACAATTCCAATCCAACTTTAGAAGGATCTTTTTCTCCATACCTTATGGAAATTTCATCGATTAAGAATACTCCATGCTCATTAGCATACAATGTTAAATCCTCATTAGCCCAAATATACTCATCCTCTTTTTTCTTCTCCTTACTTAATTCAATTTCATCAAGTATTATTTGAGCTTTTTTTGATGTCCAATCATGGCTACTTAATCTGCCTATTGCATAATTTTTTTCATCGTCAAGTTCAATAAAATAATATATTGATTTGTCAATATCTAACTTTTGAGTTTTAAAATTATAGTTCATATTATATTATATTATAGGGTAAGCATTCATTATGTTACCTGATTTATCTATTTCAATTCTTATTTTAAATCCACTAGTAGAAAGCCCTTCAAATTTATCAAACTTATCTGCATGCTGACTTGGTCTTTTATTTACACCTTTGATAAAAGTATTTTCATATACAAAAGCTATTTCTTCTTTTACCCTTTGTTCATTCCAATTTTTAGGAAACATAGATGATTCTGCTCGTTTTGAAAACACTTTTCCTCTCAAACTTTTGACTTTAATTCTAGCTTTAAAAGGGACATCATCTAATAAATTAGTGACATTACTAATACCAGGAGGGTGTGTAATACTTATTATTTCCAAAAACTTATTAATCCAATGTCCTCCTTGACCAAAAGTTCCAACATAAGAAATTTCTCTAAAAACAATTTTTATTGTTTCAACTGCAACATCTCCAGAAATATGATTAAATAAATTAACATCAAACTTATTAAAATACTTTTCTAAAGCAGCTTTTCTTAAGCTCTTCAACTTAGTTAATTCAACTAACTCATCCAAGTATTTTTTAACAACATCATCAGGCTTATCCTTAGACTTTACAAATAACTCCTTTAAGAATTCTTCAGCTTGACCTTGAGTTAACCCTTCTTTTAGTTTTTTATCATTATAATAAAAAGTATATAGCCCCTCTTCATTTTTCAACATAGAAACCCCAATATTATTCAGTTTTTTCCATGCATTTACTTTGAACAGCTTAAAAAGACTATTAGCGAATATCGAAAGAGGGTCTACCAAAGTATAGGTTACACTATCTATAACCAAAGCCTTAGCTTGCAGACCAGCAACAAACTCCTTCACCCACGTTTTTAGATCATCTAAATGTTTAGGAATATTTTTAACAAACTCGTCTAACTTCCTATACATTGCTAACACTACCTCAACCGTTAGCTCTGTTGTTTGTACTGTTTTTTTAACAACTACCTTCGCTAATTCTTTATAGGATTTTAATACAGCCCTAGTTGCCTTTGCAATATTAGCGGTTCCTCCAGTAGCAATAAACTGCACCACTTCAGAAGCAATAAATCCTACCAAAAATCCGGTATAATAGCCTAGTGCTCCAGGATCAATAGTAACACTTGTATTAGAAGCTTTTGTATACAAGCCTACTAATACTTGTGCTGTTGCTACTGGTAAGTATATTAGAAATTGCACCCAGGCTTTTAAGTTTTTTAGTGTAAACGTATTGAGCACTAAATCTATCAGGTTTTCAAAACCTTCTACCAACATACTAAAGTAGTGCCCTGGCTTTTCAAAGAACTTTGCTGACTGGATAATTCCATTCAAAACATCTACCAAAATAGCTAAAATATCGAAGATAGATTTGAAAAAATCAACAATACTGTTAAGCAGTCCTACCAACAATCCATTAACAAAATCATAGGAGTTTTGTAGCTTGTTCTTTACTCCATCAAAAAACTCTTTAAGAATACTGGGAATGTTTTGAAACAACTTTAAAATTCGTTCACTTTTAAAAGGAACTATTTTTTTAAACAACCAATGTTCATTGAGTTCTTTTGCAAAATCTACAATGGGTATTTCTAATGGTACTATACGTTCTTTGTATATTTTGCTTGCAAGTTCTTCGGACGAAAAGCCTTCATTGAAATTCAGTTTTGGCAACAAAGGGTTGTACTTTGGGTTTTCTTTTCCATCAACTTCTGTTTTCCAATAATCATCTCCTAGCTTAAAACCTTCTATTCCACTACTCACTTCTTTGAATATTTCTGAAACAGTTCCTAAAGTAGCATTTGCCGTCCAACGAATAATCCTACCTCCTCCCGAAGGCAACATAAAGTAAAACTTACTTTCTTTTTGCTTCTTGAGCTCTTCGGCAATCATGGTACTTAGTTCATTTGCAAGAACATCAACTCCATACGCTCTTGCTATTTCAGCAATTCGAGTTCTGTTTGTTTCTATAAGTGCTTTTACATTTGCTCCTTGCTTAATTCTAAACACCGTTCCAAACGCATTGGTACCCGAATTACGTTCAATAAAAATGACTACTTCATGTGCATTTACTTGCTGTATTGCTTCATAGGCTTGTAATAGTTGTGCTCCATCTTCTGAAATAAACACCGTAGTAAAAGCATCGTATTCAATACTTTTTTGGTTACTTTTGGGTTGTTTACCCACAAACACTTCATCTAAAAGTGCTGCGTTTTCTATTTTTACATAAAATCGTTCGTTAATTTTATAATAGGGCAATGCACCATCTATTAAAAAATCATTTAAAGCACTGATGTCATTATCGGTATCGTATT
This sequence comes from uncultured Tenacibaculum sp., assembly GCF_947498805.1. GTDB lineage: Bacteria > Bacteroidota > Bacteroidia > Flavobacteriales > Flavobacteriaceae > Polaribacter. The sequence goes on from NZ_CANMLT010000003.1 coordinate 352,391, forward strand.
GTATTTTTTTTATTTCTCCTACTGGAGTTGGGTTTTCTTGAGTATAAAAATCTCCATACTCTCCAGACAATGTGCTATTCAAATGAATAAACCATTTATCAGCATCGTCATATCCTTTTTCTACTTCAAAATATAGGGTTTCACTAGGCAGTTCTGTTGCAATCTTATTTTGTGTTACATCTGAAAACACCACCAAGTCTTTAAAATTGGTTTTGTGTTTAAAGTGTTTTTTTCCATATATATGTGCATGCATTTTTTTTGTTTTTAAGGTTTATTAAAAACAAACCTTACCCTACTCTTCTCTTTAAATTCAAAGAGAAGAGGATGTATTTGTAATGTTATAAATGCAGAGGGAAGTCCTCTTTACGTTAAGTATTTCTAATAAGAGATTACTTTGCTAAGTTTGCACGACATTTCAAATCTTTGGGCAAGGGTTGCTGTATTGTGTGTAGAAAAATGTTCGTTTGAAAACATTTTTCTACAAAGGTTTACGCTACATTATTGGTTTCTCCAACAACATCATAATCTACACCATCTGGTCCATCACCAATTTTGTATGTACTTACATCAAATAAACCTTGTCCTTCACAATCGGGGTTACATGGTAAACCACCTTCTTTTAGCACTACAGAGTCTGCTTGCAATACAGTTAAAGCAGTAGGCACCCTTGTTTCCCAAGTTCCTTCAACTTCTCCTTCAATAGTTTGCATTTCTTCTGCAATTGACACATAAAGATCGTCATCCATATCGGTTACCATTCCTTGACCGTTCCAGATTTCTCCAGTTTTCATGTACCAGTTTACAGCTTCTTCAAATCCTGGACGTACTGGTACTACAGATCTTGCCATACCACTTTGCAAAAAGGCTTGAAAGATAGGATCACCACCTTCATTATACTTAAAATTCGCGTTCCAACCCGTGTCTTCTCCGTAGAAGTATGGATAAAATGTATAGGCCATAATTTCCCAATCGAAAGCTTGTTCAAAGAATTTTACCACTTCTGCATGTTTTTGAAATTCTGGTGTTCTTGCTACATACCTGAAATCTTTTTCTTTTCCATCTTCTTTATAATTATCGCGAGAAGCAACAACACTAAACGGTTTAGTCATTAAGTCAATAGCAATACGTTTTAACTCTCGTTTCTCTATATTTCTATTTAATTGAGAGCTTAACTCTTTCTTTTTCTGTTTTGACTCAGCTTCTGTTTCTTTAGATTTTATAAAATCATTATACGCCAACACTTGCTCATTATAAGCTTCCATAATGGCTTTATACGCTTCGTTTTCCCATTTTTTTAAGGCTTCTTGCGTTCTTATACATCTTACAACAACGTTAAAGTTTCCTGTTAATGAGTCAAAACTTGAAGCTGAAACAGCCAATGAATCTTTGATTTCTGAAAAACTTGCATCTGATTCAAAAGAAAAATCTCCATCTCCTCTAACTTCATTTTTCTGAAGGCTATTCCCTACTGCAATACGCAGTCTTCCTCCTACTCTTCCTGAGTCATGAGAATACAAGTTACCTATTACCTTAAAGTGTTTGGCAACATAGTTTTCTTCAATTTTAATTTCATCAGCCAAAACACTTCCTTCTTGACCTTTTAAATCTTGAAAATCTAATTTATAAGATTTAGAAATATATACATCCTCTTCAGGATAATCAAGATGTTCCACTCCATATCGAGCTAAAATATTTGCATAATTACCATAATTTAAATCAGAAGATTTTTTAATTTTTTCAGGTAACTCACTTGGATGAATCGGTTCTTTAGGAATGATTAATCCCTCAGGAGTAGTATCTTTATCTACTTTTAAATAAGATTCAATATAAAATTTTGCTGGCTCCGGTAAAGCAAACTCATACATTAAACGCTTACCATAGTTAATCAATTTGTTTTTATAAATCTTATCTACCCAACGATACACTCCAGTTACATGTTTATCTCCTTTACGGTTATCAAATCCATGTGTGTTATTTTCTTCAAACTCTCTTAAAATACGCGACGTACGTTTCGTACTAATTTTTTGCACTACACGCTCTAAAGCTCTTTCAGTTACTTCTTGCGCATATACTTGTGCTTGTGAATTAGAATTTGAGGTTGAATTTGACGAAGAGGTATTATAATTCATCCCTGAACCAAATCTATAATCTCCAAACTCAGCAGACACACTTGCATTTGCTCCAAAACTAGTAGCATTGTCGCTATTCACAATTGACGACGCTTCGTTTTGTAATTCATTACGCTCTGTAGAAGTAGTGTCGGTTAAATTTTCAACTTCTCTTTCTGATGTTTTCTCTGTAGTACTTTCAGATGATGTTAAACTCCTTGTAGAACGTTCTTTATATTCACGTGCCATGATATTTTCAATATGTGAAACTTCACCTGGTACATAACAACAAACTTCTTGCTCTACACGTCTAAAATCTGCAATTCCTAATTGAGATACTCCATACAACACCCCATCAGCAATAGTTTCTTCTACAACAGGAGCTCCAGCTTCATCCGAACCACCAGTGGAATCACCTGTAGAACCACCTGTATCTTGACTTACTTTTTTAGCAATTCCAGAATAATTACCATGATATCTAATTCGATTGGTAAAATCAGCAAAATAAATGTCATCATACTCAAGAATATCACCATATATAGACAACGGAGCATTAAACTTTAATTTTACATCATTACTCAAGGTTAATTCACCAGAGAACACATAATCTCCTAAACCAATCACCTTTCCTTCTGAGAAAAAGCGTAGATTCAATGTATTGTCATACTCTGAGATTTTTATAACCCCGGTTTCATTTATTTTTTCTCCTGTACTACTTACCAAGCTATACGTGGCTTGTTTAACATATGCATTCGTATATCCTACACGAAGACTCATAGATAGTGCACTTTTTCCACTTGCAAGAATAGGCTCTAACCTACCAGAATACGTATATGGTAATATTGATTTTGTAGGATTTACCGTAACCGTTGTTCCAGAAATGTTTACCTTTTGAGTTTCCTTTGGTGCTGCATCATACATTAATTGAGTATCTTTTTTAATTCTATCTCTTAATGCCGATTTTACCTCGCTAAAATTTTCATAAACACTAATTCCATTCGAGTTTAACAACTCCAAAGTTTTTGACGAATAGGCTCCCGGTACATCTCTTTTAATTTCGGTAGCACTTGTAAATTCAAATTTTGGTAATTGTAAATCTGGATACGTTTTTACTTCTTTAGAAAAACCTTCCTCGTTGATAATTCTTTGAATCTCTGGAGTTGCATCTTGCTTAATTTGATCAATAGTAGCATTATACGCTTTTAACTCTGTTTGATAACGCGACGCTTCTTCTTTGCTATACAAAAGCTCTGCTTGCGTTACTTCTTTTAAAGCAGTTTCATATAATTTAATTCTATCTTCAGCTAATGCAACTTCTAAACGTGAAGCTAAGTATTCTTTAGAGTCTTTAGACGGTTCAAAATCTTCATTTGCAAAATCCTTCAAGTCAGAAAGTAACACTTCCTTTGGAATAATAACACTTGCATTTGCTCTACGCTTAAATTCTTTTTCGTTTTCTTCAGTAAATACAATTTCCCCATCTGTTTCTTGGTTAAAACTACTCGTAAATAGATTAAATGCTTTTAAGAATTGATTGGCTACCAATAACTGAATTAAACGCTCTCTTACAGATACAGACTCTTTTTTAATGGTTTGATAAAATAAATTATCCCAAATAACACGTTCCTGATCTAAAGTAAGTGCTGCAGCATCAGAAAGGTTTGATTGAATACTCGCATAAGATAAACTTCCTTTATTACGCATTAACCAACCTGAAAAAACATACAATGCTTCATGCATGTTTTTTACTTCAACTCTGTTAGCAACTGGGGTAAAACCAGTATTAAAAGCTCCTTTTAATGCTGTTTTTCTTTCTTCTTCGGTAGTAGCCGTTTCAACTGCTTTAAAAGCTAAGCTTTCTGCTTTTTTACTTTCTGGAAAAGAAACAAATCCTGCTTCTTTATCTTCAATTAACTGTGGACTACGTAATGTAACAAACCTAAAAAGGTTTGATTTGATTGGTTTTTTACTCATTTCTTTTAAATTTTAATTAATTCTTAATCAAGCTCTTAAGAGCCCTGTTCGTTGCTTTTCTAACAGTTCTTTTTTCTTGATTTAATTTTTTATTCAATAAAATGTTTGAATAAACGAGTATAGATTTCAAAAAAATGAAGAAATTCAAGTTGAAATCTTAAAAACACAATCGCTAAAACTACACAAATGTTTGATTTTTAAAGTTTTTTCGTATATTAGCAATTCATTAACAATGCAAATATACAACATTTTACAATATAAACCAACAAAAGTTTAATTAATTTTGTGTTTTGTTTAAACAATAAGTTATTATGGGAATTTCAGAAAAAATAGCGGCAATTAGAGATCGATTCAACCTAAACAATTTTTCATTCTCAAAAAAAATTGGAGTCACCGGAACTACTGTAGACAGTATTATTAATGGGCGTCCTCAAAATGATGGTAGTAGAAAAAAGACGAAGCCTGGTTATGATGTTCTATCATCTATTATTAATGTTTTTGATATTAATCCAGACTATCTTTTTGGAAAGAGTGAGGTTATGTTAAAATCAGAAGCACCACAAAATCAAACATATTCTGGAGTACCTCAAGTGGTTGCTGTGAATAATTCAGGAAACGAAAATGTTGTATACGTTCCTATTCAGGCCAGAGCGGGGTATTTAAATGGTTATGGAGATGTTGGTTATATTGAACAACTGCCTTCTTTTCATATGCCTCATTTAAATAATGGCACCTATCGTTGTTTTGAAGTTCAAGGAAATTCTATGGTACGTACTTTTTTTGATGGTGATTTAGTTTTTGGTAAATACGTAGAAAACCTAAACGATATTAAAGACGGACGTGTATACATTATTGTGAGTAAAAATGATGGTATTGTTTTAAAACGCGTTATTAACCGTATTGAAGAACGCGGGAAACTAATTTTAAAAAGTGATAACAAAGACGGCAACTACCCTACTTACACTATAAATATTGAAGAAGTTATGGAAGTTTGGTACGTTACTATGTTTGCTTCTAAACAAATGCCAGAACCTGTTGATATTTACGACAGACTTCATGAGCTTGAAAGTAGAGTTATTGAACTACAAGAAAACTTATACCGACAACAAAATTAAGAAGGACTTTTCTTATGAAAAAAGCAGTTATTATTAGTTTTCTTTTAGTTAGTATTTCGTCTTTTTCACAAACTTCTTTTCAAAAGTTTAAAAAGCTTTCTCCTCCTAAACAATGGTGGGTAATTTGGCATCCATTAAAAGCTAAAAAAGCCTTAGCTATTTCTAAAGAAGCTAATAAAGTAGCCGACTCTATCAAGCGCTCTCCCTTATTAGACAAAGATGGTTCAGGCGGACAAGTAGATGCCTTTCGTCATGCATATTGGATGGCTCGCTTACGACAAGAAATAGGAGAAAACGCTGCAAGATCTTTAGGAAAAGCTCATGAAAAAGAGAATTACTTGACTTTTAAAGAGAACAAATTAGAAGATGGAGTTGTTCCTGATCAAATTTCTTCTGAAATGGACTTATTTAATAATGAGGTAGGTCTTTCTTTAACAAAAAAAGGAAGTAAAACTCCCAAACAAGGATTGATCTATAGAATTATTAACCTAATACACACTGGTGATTTAAAAGTTATTAAAAAAGATACTGAAGGAAACTTCTTGACTTGCGAAAATGAAAAAATTTCAAACACTTCTTTAAAAGGAAAGTGGGAAAACAATAAATGTTTGGTAAAATCTAATTACACACCACCAAATGATTAAGGTTTATTTTATTTCCGGCACTATGTGTACCATAGATTTATGGCAATTTGTTTTTCCTAATCTAAACAATATTGACCCTATTCATATTGACATTACTCCTGCAAAATCCTTTCAAGAAATCAATCAAATTATACTTTCTCATATTACAACTCCTTCAATTATCGTAGGGTTCTCTTTAGGTGGATTTTCTGCAATGAATTTTGCAACTCATTATCCAGAAAAAGTAAAAAAACTAATCGTTGTTGCAGCCAATACAAATGGATTAAACGAAAAGGAAATTCAACTTAGAAATAGTACTATAGATTTTTTAGAAAAGCATACTTACAAAGGAATTTCCCAAACAAGAATTCATCAATTTTTGCATCCTAGTAATCATCAGCATATAGAAATTACCAATGTTATCAGAAAAATGGATGCTGATTTAGGTAAAGAAATTCTTATTCGCCAACTAAAAGCTACTTCAAAAAGAGTTGATATTACAACCACTGTTCTTCAATTACAAACACCAATACTTTTTATAGCCGCTGAGAATGATGTTTTAGTAAAATATTCTGAAATAAAATTAATTGCCAAAAGTTCAAAAAAAGGAATGTTTATCAATTTTAAAAACTGTGGACATATGATTCCTTTAGAAAAAGGAAAAGAGCTATCAGTAATTATAAATCAATCACTTACTTAATTCTTCTTCTTTTATTTTCTTCAAGTGTATCTCTATAAAAAGTACACTTTTACATTTGTTCCTTACGTTTATGAATTCACGTTATTTAGAGCGTTTTTATTCAATTAATTTGAGAAACTTTAAAATTATTAATCATGTTAAAAGGTATTTTAAATCTTGACAATGTCCAAGCATTAACTAGAAATGAACAACAAGAAATTGCAGGAGGAAGAAGAAGTTTAGCTGCTTCTTTTAACTGTTATTGTGGATTCGTAAATAGTGAAGGAATAGACCAAACTGTTTTTACTGTTTCTGCTGATTCAATTATAGATGCTCTAAACGAAGCAGGTAGTGGCTGCGGAGGATGGGGAGCTACTTGTTCTGGAGTACAGTAAAGTAAAGCCTTAAAACAAACTCTTTTTTTTTTAGAAAAAAGAGTTTGTTTTTAAACACTTTCAAATCTCAATTCTTGATTTATTTCATTACTTTTAAGGAAAATAACTCGTCTTTTTATGAAAAATTTATTTCTGTTATTTTCTCTATCAATCCTTCTTTGCTGCAAAAACAACACTACACAATTTGATAACGCTAAAAATTGTGTTGAGGTAATCATGAAAAAAGACGATTCACTAGGAAGTATTAGAAACCATGATAGTAAGAATATATCTCTTAGTAAAACGATAGATAAATACACCCTTTCTGTAGAAAATTTAAACTTCCAAAATTGCTCTAAAAACTTTAAAACCGCTTTTCAAAATCACCTTTCTGCTTGGAAAAACATGAAGCAAGTAACCGATAATCACCCTCATTTAAGAGGTGAAATGCATGCTTTGTTTGATTCTATCAAAAAAACAAACGATAGTTTAGCTTTTTCTAATAAGCTAGACGCAATTTTTAATACATGGAAAGAAGTTGAAATTGCTAAAGAACCATTTAAAGTCTCAGAATAAATCTTTTGTCTAATCATCATTTTTGTTTTAGCTTGGCGGCCAAAACAAATTCTATGAAAAAGATTACACTTCTTTATTTATTTTTAATACTTATCTCTTGTTCAAGCAACGAGGAAGATAAAATTTCGACCAACAAAACATATGAGGGCTCGGTTCTTTTAACTAGCCAACAACAAGTTAATGAGTTTGGTAAAGAAAAGTTCACAATTATTAATGGTGACTTAGATATCATGAATGACCCAAGTCATTGGAATACTAAGACCACATCTGATATTTACGACCTATCTTCATTGAACACTATAGAGAAAATAAATGGTCACCTTAATATTAAAGAAAATAATCACTTAAAAAACTTAAATGGGTTAAATTCTATTCAAGAGATACAAGGTGTTTTAGGTATTTCTTACAATAATAGTTTAGCAAATATAAATGGGTTAAATAGTTTACAAAAAATTGGAAGTAATTTAGCTATTAGTAGAAACACTTTTATAAACAGTTTTTCTGGTTTAAACAACTTGTCTGAAATAGGAGGTACTTTAAAAGTTTTCGACAACAAATCTCTCAAAAGTTTAAATGGTCTGGAAAACCTAACATCAATCGGTTTTGATCTCTATATTGAAGATAACTCAAAGCTAAATACTATATCGGGCATATCTAATTTATCAAATATTGGAAGAGGTATCGATATAAGAGATAATGATGAATTAACAACTTTAACGGGCTTAGAAAAAATTACTCAAATTCAAAATTTATATATTGGATTTAATCTTGGTCTTCAAAATCTTAGTGGGCTTAAAAATCTAAAAAAAGTAAAAAACAGTTTTAGTTTAGTAGAGAACAATAGTATCTCAAACCTAATTGATCTAAGATCACTTGAAAGTCTTGGTGGTTATTTTCAAATAGTGAGAAACCCTTCATTAGTTGATATTAATTTCTTCAAACAGATCACATTTGAAAAAAGCAGCTCAGCAAAAGTTGTAGGAAACGATCTTTTAAACACCATAAACGGTCTCAAACTATTAGCTGTCGCTAACAACTTAGAAATTATAAACAATCCAAAATTACAAAACATAGACGGTTTAAAAACCCTTGCTTCTGTAGGTGAAAGCATTAAAATACAAAACAACGAGACCTTAGAGAATTTAGAAGGCTTAGAAAACTTAAGCTCGGTTGAACAGTTTTATCTTTTTAATACTAAAATTAGCAGTTTAAATGGGTTAGAAAAATTAAACAATGTAAAATATCAACTCCATATTTCTTCTAATCTTTTTTTAAAAGATTTTTGTAGTATAACAAATTTGGTTAAAAATGGTGTTTTAGGCGACTATATAACGTCAGAAAACTTAATAAACCCGACTAAAAATGATATAATAAATGGAAAATGTAACTAATAATTAGATCAGTTCTATTTATACCCATTCTAAATATTTAACAAAATAATTCTCAAAGTTTGTGCAAGTAGTGTGTAGCCATTAAATTTGTGCTTATTATTTAATCAATAAACAAAATAATGGGATTATTAAAATCTTCTATCGGAAGAAAATTTGCCATGGCACTTTCGGCATTTTTCTTAATGTTCTTCTTACTACAGCATTTTGCAATCAATTTAACATCTATTTTTCCTGATAACGGTGAAACTTTCAACAAGTTATCTCACTTTATGGGAACAAATCCATTGATTCAATATGTAATGCAACCTGTATTAATTTTTGGTGTAGTATTCCACTTTGTAATGGGATTCATTTTAGAAATTAAAAACAACAGTGCACGTCAAGTAAAATATGCTAAAAACAATGGAGCTGCTAATTCTTCTTGGATGAGTAGAAACATGATTTTTAGTGGTGCAGCTATCTTAGCTTTTATTGTATTACACTTTATTGATTTTTGGTTTCCTGAAATCAACACTAAGTTTATCCAAGGAGACTGGAGTGGTATGCACGATGGAGAGTTTAGATATTTCCACGAATTACAACATAAGTTTTTAAGTCCGATTAGAGTGGGTGCATACGTAGTTGCTTTTGTATTCTTAGCATTGCACTTATTACACGGATTTAATTCTGCATTCCAATCAGTTGGAGCTAACAACAAATACACAAACGGTTTAAAAACTTTTGGTAAAGTTTACGCAATTGGTATTCCTGTAGGGTTTATCATTATTGCATTATTTCACCATTTTAACCACTAATAAAACCACTTAATAATATGGCAATTTTAGATTCAAAAGTACCAAAAGGTCCATTAAAAGATAAGTGGACAACTTATAAAGATAAAATCAACTTAGTTAACCCTGCTAACAAGCGTTTAATTGACGTTATTGTAGTAGGTACAGGTTTGGCAGGAGGTTCTGCTGCTGCTACTTTAGCTGAGTTAGGATATAATGTAAAAGCATTTGCTTATCAAGATTCTCCACGTCGTGCACACTCAATTGCAGCACAAGGGGGAATTAACGCAGCTAAAAACTATCAAGGAGATGGAGATTCTAAATACCGTTTATTTTATGATACGGTAAAAGGAGGTGACTACCGTTCTCGTGAAGCAAACGTTTATCGTTTAGCTGAGGTATCTGCAAATATTATCGACCAATGTGTAGCGCAAGGTGTTCCTTTTGCTCGTGACTATGGTGGTTTATTAGATAACCGTTCTTTTGGAGGGGTATTAGTATCTCGTACATTTTATGCCAAAGGACAAACTGGTCAGCAGTTATTATTAGGAGCATATTCTGCAATGAACCGTCAAATTGCTCGTGGTAAGATTGAAATGTTCAATCGTCACGAAATGTTAGATGTTGTTATTGTTGATGGTAAAGCTCGTGGTATTATTGCTCGTAACATGGTTACTGGTGAAATTGAGCGTCATTCTGCTCACGCAGTTGTAATTGCTTCAGGAGGATATGGAAATGTATATTTCTTATCAACAAACGCAATGGGTTCTAATGCTACTGCTGCTTGGAAGATTCATAAAAAAGGAGCATTTTTTGCAAACCCATGTTTTACACAAATTCACCCAACATGTATTCCACGTTCTGGAGATTATCAGTCTAAATTAACCTTAATGTCTGAATCATTACGTAATGATGGACGTATTTGGGTTCCAAAGAAAATGGAAGATGTTTTAGCAATTAGAGAAGGTAAATTAAAGCCTACTGAAATTGCTGAGGAAGATAGAGATTACTACTTAGAGCGTCGATACCCTGCATTTGGTAACTTAGTACCTCGTGATGTTGCTTCTCGTGCAGCAAAAGAGCGTTGTGATGCTGGATTCGGAGTTAATGCTACCGGTGAAGCTGTTTATTTAGATTTTAAATCAGCTATTGAGCGTTACGGAAAAGAGCAATCTAAATTAAAAGGAAACGACAACCCAACACATGCTGAAATTTTAGCTGAAGGAGAACAGGTTGTTGAAAATAAATATGGAAACTTATTCCAAATGTACGAGAAGATCGTAGATCAAAACCCGTACAAAACTCCAATGATGATTTATCCTGCAACTCACTATACCATGGGAGGAATTTGGGTAGATTATAACTTAATGACTACAATTCCTGGTTGTTATGCTATTGGTGAAGCAAACTTCTCTGATCACGGTGCTAACCGTTTAGGAGCTTCTGCTTTAATGCAAGGTTTAGCAGATGGATACTTTGTATTACCATATACTATTGGAGATTATTTAGCAGACGATATTCGTACAGGAGCTATTTCTACTGAAACAAAAGAATTTGATGAGGCTGAAAAAGCGGTACAAGATCGTATTGATTTCTTTATCAATAACCAAGGAACTCATTCTGTAGATTACTACCACAAGAAGTTAGGAAAAATTATGTGGGAGAAATGTGGAATGGCTCGTAACGAAAAAGGTTTAAAAGAAGCCATGGCTGAAATTAAAGCGTTACGTGAAGATTTCTGGAAAAACGTTACTGTACCAGGTGAAGCTAACGAAATGAACCCAGAACTAGAAAAAGCAGGTCGTGTAGCTGATTTCTTAGAATTAGGAGAGTTATTTGCACGTGATGCACTAGACAGAACAGAATCTTGTGGAGGTCACTTTAGAGAGGAATCTGTAGAATTAGATGGACCACAAAAAGGAGAGGCAAAACGTGATGATGAAAACTTTACGTATGTTTCTGCTTGGGAGTATAAAGGAGAGCCTGCAGATGCTGTTTTACACAAAGAAGATTTAGAGTTTAACGATATTGAATTAAAACAACGTTCATACAAATAAGAAGAGGATTATGAATATGAATTTAACACTTAAAATTTGGCGTCAGAAAAACGCAAGTGATAAAGGAAAAATGGTCGAGTATAAAGTGACCGATATTTCTGAACATATGTCCTTCTTAGAAATGTTGGATGTATTAAATGAACAGTTAATTGCTAAAGGTGAAGAGCCAGTAGCTTTTGACCATGACTGTCGTGAAGGTATTTGTGGAATGTGTTCATTATATATTAATGGTGAAGCTCACGGGCCAGATAGAGGAGTAACTACTTGTCAGTTACATATGCGTATGTTTAACAACGGTGATACTATTTATATTGAGCCATTTAGAGCGAAAGCTTTCCCAGTGGTTAAAGATTTAGTAGTAGATCGTTCTGCTTTCGATAGAATACAACATGCTGGTGGATATGTATCTGTAAATACGTCAGGTAATACACAAGATGCAAATGCAATTCCTATTAATAAAGAAAATGCAGATAAAGCTTTTGATGCTGCAACTTGTATTGGATGTGGAGCATGTGTTGCTACATGTAAAAACTCATCGGCTATGTTATTTGTTGGTGCAAAAGTATCTCAATATGCTTTGTTACCACAAGGACAAGTAGAAGCTACAGAGCGTGTTCAAAACATGGTAGCTCAAATGGATTTAGAAGGTTTTGGTAACTGTACCAACACTGGAGCATGTGAAATTGAATGTCCGAAAGGAATTTCTTTAGAAAACATTGCTCGAATGAATTCAGAGTTCTTAAAATCAAGTTTAAAAGGATAATACATTATCTTTAATATCATATTATAAAAAAGGCTAGGTTGAACCTAGCCTTTTTTTATTAACGTTTATACTTAATTTTCATACACTTATGGTTGTCCGTAATAAAATTAAGTTCAAACTACATATTTTTGCCACCATTGGTTTTTAAGATTAAAAGTCTGGGGGGACGGAATCTATAAAAACTAAAAGTTAACTACTATTAACTTATTACGAGCGTATGCATACTAGTATGTATGCGCTTTTTTTATTTATTCTACTGTAACAAAAATCATCAGAAGATTACTTATATTGTAGGAGTAATCTATTTAAAAAAAATCAAATGGGAATTTTCGATGAAATTAAAAAGAAACTAAGCCACGAATTTATAGATATAATTGAGTGGTTAGATAATACTAACGACACCCTTGTACATCGTTTTGAACGTTATCAAAATGAAATTAAAAATGGGGCTCAATTAATTGTTAGAGAAGGTCAAATGGCCGTTTTCATTAATGAAGGTCAGTTAGCTGATGTTTTCAGCCCAGGTACTTATACATTAAACACACAAAACTTACCAATTTTAGCAACACTTAAAGGTTGGAAATATGGATTTAATAGTCCATTTAAAGCTGAGGTTTATTTTGTGAGTACTCGTTTATTTACAGATGAAAAATGGGGTACAAAAAATCCAATAACCTTAAATGATGAGCGTTTTGGGTTTGTTGAAATCAGAGCTTTTGGTACCTATGCTTTTAAAATTAATGATCCGGGTAAGTTTATAAAAGATGTAGTGGGTACAGATAGTAACTTTACCAACTATGAAATTAACGAACATTTAAAAAGTTTAATATCTACAAGATTTACAGATACTATTGGTGAAGCTAATTTACCTATTGAATTATATGCTGCTAATACCAATGAATTATCTGAAACTTGTTTAGAAGTAATGAATCCTGAGTTTAACTCAGTTGGTATTTCTTTAGAAAAATTCTACATCGAAAATGTTTCGATGCCTGAAGAACTTAAAAAGGAAATTTTCGAATATAGTAGACTTAATAAACTAGATCTTGATAAGCTAGCTAAATTTAAGGCTGCAAAAGCTATGGAAGTTGCCGCTGCTAATGAATCTGGTGCAGCAGGCGCTGGAATGGGAATGGGAATGGGATTTGCCATGGCACAACAAATGGGAACTTTATTCAACCAACAAACTCAAGCAACAACTACAAATCAAGCTGTTTCTGGGGGTGGAGCTACTCCTCCGCCATTACCAAACCAACCACAATATTTTTATGCGGTTAACGGACAACAAGCTGGTCCTGTAAATTATGAAGCATTGAAAGGATTGTTTGCAGGGGGAAGTATTAATGCTGAAACTTTAGTTTGGAAGCAAGGAATGGCCAATTGGGCTAGTTTACAAAGTGTACCTGAATTACAAAATTTATTAGGCTCTGTTCCTCCACCATTACCAAACAATTAAAATTAAAACTACAAACTAACCTTGCCTATTACTTTAGCAGTAATAGGTAGGTTTTATATGTTTCTAACATCAATGAATCAAGAAACAATACAACATTCTGAGCAAAAAAAATCATGTATTAATTGCGGTGCAGAACTTTTATACAAACCAGGTTCTTCTGAAATTAAATGTGATTATTGCGGTCATGAAGAAACTATAGAAAAAGCTATTTCTGAATTTGAAGAGCTAGAGCTCTATCCTTATTTAGAAAAAATGGGGGCACAATCTCATACTGAAAAAATAAGTATGCTTCATTGTAAATCCTGCGGAGCAAATCAGCATGTTGAGGAAAATTATAAATCTTTACACTGTGTATATTGTAGTCAACCTTTAGTTGTTGAAGATACCTATCATGAAGATTGGATTTTACCTGGTGCTGTACTTCCTTTTCAACTAACTCATAAAAAATCACATGAAATTTTTAGAAGATGGGTTAAAGGATTGTGGTTTGCTCCCAATAAACTTCAAAAAGCAGCATTAGATCCTGAAAAAACCAAGGGATTATATGTTCCTTATTGGACTTTTGACGCAGAGTTATTTGCAAATTATAGAGGGCAACGAGGAGATTACTATTATGTTACAGAGAGCTATAATACTGTCGAAAATGGAAAAACAGTGAGGAGAACTCGTCAAGTTCAAAAAACTAGGTGGACACCAGCTTCAGGGACTATTAGTGGTTTTGTTGATGATACTCTTGTCAGCGCTTCTAAGCAAAGAAAGAACTCTTTACCTCATTCTATAGCTCGTTGGGATTTAAATTCTTTAGAAACCTTTAATTCAAAATATTTAGCAGGATTTGTTACCGAAAAATACACCTTGCCTTTAGAAGATGGGCATTTAAAGTCTAAGAAAGAAGCTGAAAAGATTGCCCATAATTGGGCCTGTAGAGATATAGGAGGAGACACACAACGTGTTAGTAGTTTAAAAATGAAACTTTCAGAAGAAACATTTAAACATATTTTACTACCTGTATATATCTCTTCTTATGTGTATAATAATAAAAAGTATAATTTTTATGTAAATGGTCAAACTGGAGTTATTTCAGGAAACAGACCTTATTCTTTTTGGAAGATTTTCTTTACAGTTCTATTAGCAATTTCAATTATAGCTATTATTGCTTTGGTTTCTCAACAATAAAAAACAAATACTCCCGAATTATATCTCGGGAGTATTTATCACATTAGTTAGTTAGCTGCTACTAATGATTTTTCTACAAACCCTTTTATTTTTAAAGCTTTTCTCTTTGCTTTCGCATTTGACATTACCGTAAACATCTTTGAAAAACCTCCTATTCTTTTGGTATCATAAGACACTTCTATTTTTCCTTTTTTCCCTGGCATAATAGGTTGTGTTGGTGTTTTAGAAACCGCACATCCACAGGTAGAAATTACTTGTTTGATAATTAAAGGCTCCTCTCCAATATTGGTAAATTCAAATACTCTTTTTCCTTCAGTTCCTTGAACTACTTTACCGTAATCGATGGTTTCTTTTTCAAATTTAAATTCTTGTGCGTTTACCATTCCTATGGTAAAAACAGCTACTAAAAAGGTAATAATTGTTCTCATATTATTTTGATTTAATTAATTCTGTTTCTTTTTTAATAGAAGCGATGATATCTAAAACTTCTGTTTGTTTTGAATTTAAGGCTAATACTTGTCCGTAATTTTTTATAGCTTCCTCATACATTTTTGCCTTGTGAAGCGCTTCTGCATAGCTATCAAAAACATTGTATTTATATGGATACATTTTAGTATTCAACTCAAAAACAACCAATGCTTTTTCTAGTTGATTAGAGCGCAATAACTTATATCCGTAGGTATTTAACTCTCTACTTCCTTTAGTATATTCAGCTAAATATGAGACATAGGTATTAAGGTTCTTTTTAAGCTCTTCAAGTCCTTTCTCTTTTATAAGCTTATCTAAGAAGAATACCACTCCGTAGTTTGGAGTATATTTTTCTCCTTTGACAATAGCAAGCATATCTCTTTCAAAATCTTGTTTTGGATATTCTACGATTCGTGCTACTTCTTTATCTCCTTTGTAAAAAATAAATGTTGGTACTCTATGTATATTTAACCCTTTCTCTTCTCCATTTGGTGATGTTTTATACGCTTCTGGTTTTCTATCTACTGCAATGGCCTCAACCGTATTAAAATCAACTTTAGCTTTATCTAACACTTTATAAAATCTAGGTAGTTCTCTTTTACTATCACCGCACCAACTACCGTAAAAAACTTTTATTTTATAATCTTTTAGTGGTGCTTTCAATTCTTTAATAACATTGTTGTTTGTTATATAAGCATCATAATTTTTTTGATACCATTCGAAGTTTTTGTTTTCAAATGCTTTTTTATTTGTCTTGCCCAAAAGCATCAACTTTCCCTTGCCATATGTTACTGTTTGATTTATTTCTTGGGCAAATAATATTTGTGTTAACAGAAATAAACAGCATATAAACTTTACTTTCATTTGGTTTGTTTTCCTACGAAACTATTACTTAAGTTGTTTCTTAAAAAACAATCTTTACAAGCTTAAAAAAAGTATGTATCAACTACATTTTGTAACGTACCAACTGCATTTTGTACAAAGAATATTGCATTTTGTACTTGGCGTTTGAGCTTTTAACATTAATTATTTACTTTCAACCTATGAAAACACTTATAAATCGAAAAAACATCACACAGTTCCTAATTCATATCTTATTTTGGGGGTTATTCGTTTTCGTTTCTCTTTTTGTTTTCACCAACTTTTATTGGGCGGCTAACCCTTTTTTACAGTATATTTTTTTATTACTGTTTATTGTTTATTTCAATTACTTTATCCTTCTTCCTTTTTTCGTTAAAAAGAAATGGTACTTCCTATACAGTATATTGTTTATTGTTATTTCATTTTTTGCAACGCAATTGTATTGTAACGTTTTTGCTCGTTGTGGATGTTCCATTATGAAATGTTTGAGCGATTATTTATGGCAAACCTTAGTGCCTTTACTTTTTTTCTCTTTTTTATGGATGTTGTTTAAGTATATAGATGAACAAGAAAAAGTTGAAAAAGCCAATCAAGAAAGAACCGAAATGGAGTTAAAGTTCTTAAAATCTCAAATAAATCCGCATGTATTACTAAACAATTTAAACACGATTTACGCCTACTCTATTGACAAACCTAGTCAAACCCCCGATTTAATCTTAAAACTGTCTGAAAACCTAAAACATGTGCTGTATGAGACAAATGCAAACAAGGTTTTACTAGAAAAAGAATTGAACTTTATTGAAAACTATATCGAGTTTCAAAGAATAAGAACTCAAGGGATTAAAAAGGTTAAGTATACTGCTACTACAGACGACAAAAATTATAGCATTGCACCATTACTTTTAATTACTATAATTGAAAATGCTTTTAAACATAGCTCAGTTCATAGTGAGATACATATAAACATTGAAGTTGTTAATGGGGTATTGACTTTAAAATGTACTAATCTATTCGATCCAAATAAAACACAAAACTCAGATACCATTGGTTTAAAGAATTTGAAAAAAAGGCTTTTGTTAATTTATCCAGATCAGCATGAACTACAATTAAACGAAAAGGATAATCTATTCTCTGTTTTATTAAACCTACACTTAAATTAGTTTGATATGAAATGTATAATACTTGAAGATGAATTGCCTGCTCAACTAATTTTAAAAAACTATATAGCAAAGTTTGAACAGTTGGAATTGGTTACCACTTTTCAAACCGCAATTGAAGCTAATTCTTATTTGAAGGAACATACGGTAGATCTTCTTTTTTTAGATATTAACTTACCAGATATTTCCGGGTTAGATTTTATTAAAACAGTTAAAAATCCTCCTAAAATTATCATGACTACGGCATATCCTAATTTTGCCGTTGATAGTTTTGAGCTAGAAACAATTGTTGATTATTTAGTGAAACCTTTTTCCTTAGATCGCTTTTTAAAAGCTATTAGTAAAGCAGAAAAATTTCATGAAGCTGTACAAACTAAAACCCAAGAAGAGTTTGTCTATTTAAACATTGATAAAACCTTACATAAGGTAAAAGTAAGTGATGTTTTATACATTGAGTCAGACAGAAATTATTTGACGTTTTTTACGCTTTCAAAAAAATACTTAATCATTGACTCTTTAAAAAATTGGAAGGGAAAATTGGAGAAGCATAATTTCTTGCAAACCCATAAATCTTTTTTGGTAAATCTTAAAAAGATTGAAAAAATAACTGGGAACTCCCTTCAAATACATGAAGCTAAATTACCTATTGGGAGAACCTATAAGAAAAAATTAATGGCTAGCTTATAAGTTAGCCATTAATTAATAAATTTTATTTCCAGGTATTCTCTGCGTCAGTTCCTCCCCAAATAACACTTGCCAAATAAGGGTTGTCTATAAATGGATTTCTGTTTCCTTGTACCTTCGCTATTTCATTGTTTCGATTCTTTTCAAAATCTGAAATAGGATCATCTGCATTCCATTCTAATAACAAATCTATCATATTACTATCTGCAGAATTTGCGCTTCCTAGTGCTACATTTTTAGGTAAACACTGATTTCCATAACGGATATACATATACATCATCATACGAGCAACATCTCCTTTCCATTCATCTCCTGGGTACCAACCACCAGATGCATCTCCTGCATTTCCAGAACCCGTTGCGAATTTTTTACTTCCTCTATTAGAGTTCATCTTTACATCACTAGGTCTTAAATGGTGTGCATCCGATCCAGGACCTGAACTTCCTAAATTAGGAATTCCTAAAGAACGAGGATAAACATGTTCTCTATTCCAATCTGTACCTTGTGTTCCTCCGTTATCATTTACACCACGACTTCTATCAGTTACATAATTTCCATCAGTATCACTATAACCATATATTAAAAGTACTTTGCTATTATCTGTTGGATCTAGGTCTGATGCTTTTAAAGCATTCCATACTCCAGGTGTATACGATAAGAAATCTGTATGAGAATTGATTGTAATGGTTGCTAACGCTTCTCTTAATGAAGTTCCTGTTTGAGTAAAATCAACGCTGTTATAATAACTTGTTAAATCTGAAGGAATATTAAAACTACCTGTATTTCCACCAGTAGATTTTATAGTTACTGTAATTGTAGCTGTTGCACAAGTATTAGGATTGTCATTATCACAAATTTTATAGGTAAAAGTATCTGTACCTGTAAAATCAGTTTTAGGAACATAAGTAATTGTTTTATCACTATTTAAAGTAACTGTTCCAGACGAACCTGCACTATCTAAAGATGCTACAGTAGCGTCATCTACAATTGTATCATTATCTAAATAATTGCTAATAGTTAATGTTTCATTTTCATTTGTTTCATAACTATCATTAACCGCTACAGGAGTTCCTGCATCTACCACATTTATTGTGATCGTTGCTGTTGCACAAGTACTTGTTGTTATGGTACTACATATTGTATAACTAAAAGTATCAGTTCCAACAAAATTTGCTGCTGGTGTATACTTTAAGTTATCTCCTTCTTTCACAACAGTTCCTCCTTTGTTTGAACTAGCTTCAAAAGTCAATTTTACTTTTCCTTGCGTATAAGTATCATTTGATAAAAAACTAGATAAGACAAATGATTTATTTTCAGTAGCGTCATATGTGTCATTTACAGCTACAACTTTATCTTCTGTCTTTGGTGGAGCTACATCACTATCATTTCCTCCACACCCCATAAAAAAAAGGGTTAACAAACCTAATAAATAAGTTCTCTTCATAATAAAACCTTTAAAAAATACTGCGGATTATACTTTGTCGTGTACCTTAGTCGGAGTATGGTCGTTCCAAAAAGTTAAAATATCGGTTGCTACACTCGCTCCACTTCCTGCTGCAATTGCAAATTGACTTCTCCAACCCGCTAGGGTTCCACATACATATAATCCTTCTTTAATTAAATGGCCAAAGTTACGCAATTGTATCCTATCTTTCATAACATTAGCTCTGCTATGTCTTTCAACGTATTTTTCTAGGCCTGCAATTTCAAAAGGTTTGGCATAATTTAACGCCACTACCACTATTTCTGTGGTATATTCATTCTTGTTTGTGACTACTTTATATCCATCAGTATCATCCAACACCGCAAGCACTTTTTCTTTTTCTATTTGTTCAATATGAGGATACAACTCTGCTAACTGTTCTCTTCCTTGTTGTAAAATATCTTCTCCTTTAGTTCCTTTTGGTAACCCTAAAACATTATTAAACAATGCACTTTGTAGATGAGAAGATTTTTGATGCATAATAATGCCTACTTTTTTTCCTTTAGCATATGCCTTATTTTGGGCTGATCCAATTACTAAAGCACATTGCATTCCAGATACCCCTCCTCCAATTATTAAACAATCATACTTCATATTAAGCAAACAAAATTTTAATATTAGCTGCAAATAATTTTACTGCAATAGCTAATAAGATAACTCCAAATATCTTTTGAATTATTTTTATTCCGTTTGCACCAATAATTCTTTCGATTTTAGACGATGTTTTTAATACTACATAGATTAATACTACGTTTAAAAAAATTGCTACCAAAATATTTTCAAAAGCATATTCTGCTCTTAAAGAAAGTAAAGTTGTTAAACTACCCGGCCCAGCAATTAATGGAAACGCTATAGGGAATACGGATGCATTTAAGGCACTATCTTCATCTTCTTTATATAATGTTATTCCTAAGATCATTTCAAGCGCTATAAAGAATAAAATAAAAGCCCCTGCCACCGCAAATGAATTAACATCGATTCCAATAAAACTAAGTAATCGTTGTCCTAAGAATAAAAACACCACCATGATAACACCTGCTATAATTGATGCTTTTTCTGATTGAATATGACCCACTTTTTTTCTTAAATCTACGATAATAGGAATGTTTCCAATAATATCTATAACGGCAAACAATACCATAAAGGCCGTTACTATTTCTTTTAAATCAAAATTCATGTTCAAATATTTTTCAATTGTAAAATTAGACAAGTAATCTAACAAACTACTATTTTTGCGACTTAAATATACATGAACTTTTTGTAAAGTTTATAACTATCATTTTTTTAAAACATGTTTCAATTAGGTAAAACCATCGTTTCTGAAGATATTATTGAAAAGGATTTTGTTTGTAACTTATCTGCTTGCAAAGGTATTTGTTGTGTAGAGGGTGAAGCTGGTGCTCCTTTAGAAGAAGAAGAAACCAAAATTTTAGAAGATATATATCCTATTGTAAAGCCTTTTTTAAGAGAAGAAGGTATTAAAGCAATAGAAGAACAGGGTACCTGGATTACTAGTGATTTTGGTGAATTAGAAACTCCTTTAGTAAATAATGCTGAATGTGCTTATGTTATTTTTGATGATAAAGGAACTTCTTTGTGTGCTATTGAAGAGGCATATAATAAAGATCTTGTTGATTGGAAAAAACCTATTTCTTGCCATTTATATCCAGTAAGAGTTAATAGTTACAGTGAATTTGCTGCCGTAAATTATCATAAATGGGATATCTGCGACGATGCTTGTTCACTAGGTAGCGAATTACAGATTCCTGTTTTTAAGTTTGTAAAAGAAGCTTTGATTAGAAAGTTTGGACAACATTGGTATGACGAGTTAGAATCAATTTCTGAAAAGAAAAAAAATAAATAAACTAATAAAAAAAGAGAAGCTAATTTAGCTTCTCTTTTTACATACTCTTTCTTTTTAAACTTTACTTAACTGTAAAGCTCCAAACTTGTCCAATAGATTTTGCTCCTGCAGCATCTATTGTGTTTATTTTCCAATAATATGTTTTTCCTGCTTCAACAGTAACATCTAAATTTTGAACTGTTAAATCTGTTGCTTTCTCAGCTGGTGTACTAGTCTCTCCAAAATAAACGTCATACTTCAAAGTACTAGTATCTGAGTCTGAATCTGCACCTTTCCATCTTAATTTAACGGTACCTGCAGCTACATCATCTTTTCCATTTGCAGGTGCGTCAATCTGAGCGCTAAATGGTGCTGCATTTGTAACTCCATCTCCCTTGGTGAAAAAAGCAAAAACAGATGAAACTGGCCCTGCCTCTTGACTATTATCTACCGCAGTAACTGTCCAATAATACGCTTTAGACTTATCTAAAGTTACTGTAATATTTGAAGTTGATGCTGTTTTTGTCATTACAACATTGGTCATGGCCCTATCACTTGCAAACTCTACTTTATAAGAAACAACGTCATTATTATTAGGATCTGTTGCATCCGTCCAATCAAAATCAACAGTATTGTTTATACATAATTGATTGTTTGTTGGTTTTTGAAGTTCAACCCCACTAGGTGGGTCATTCTTTGGAGTACTTCCTCCACCTCCACAAGAAATTAATGTAGAGGTAGCTATTGTTAATAGTACTGTATATATTATATTTTTTCTCATTGTTTTAAAATTTTGATTGGCTCTGAATTCTCTACTCCTAACTTTAAAATGTAAATTCCTGAATTATAATTTTCAAAAGGAATATCTAGTGTATTTCCACTTACTCTAACCGCCTGGTTAAAGATTACTTTTCCTGATAAATCATAAATCATAGTTTCTACTTGATCTCTATTAAAGTTACTTGGTATTAATAACTCTATTTTCGTTGAAATAGGGTTTTTCTTTAAGAAAATACCGTCAATAACCGTTTTGAATGCTCCTTCACAAGCCTTAGCAGTCTTCACTTCTAAAATTCCTCTTTCTGCTACTTGAACATCAAATATCTTTGAATTAAAAGTTCCTACTAGATTACCATTTAAATATACATTATAAGGAGCTGTTCCTTTATTTATATTAATTGTGTATTCTTTTGAAGCTTGTTTCTTAGCTACTCTTAATGAAATTGGCGCAGCCGCATCAACATTAAACTCATAACATTGTGTATAAGACCTACCATCTACAGATACACATACTTCGTAAGCACCAGGGCTTAAGTTTTCAAATACTGTAGTAGTTGCAGATCCTGCGATATTTTTTGTTTCGTTTTTACCTGTTCCATTAAGTGTTACAGTATAATTAACAAATGTCTGCTTAACTGTTACTTCTATTTTTCCATCTTTCTGATCTGCACATGTTTCTGAAGTAACTTTTGTAGTAATATTTGTTTGATCTTCATAACTTGTATCACAAACATCTCCTACACCGTCGTTGTTTCCATCTGCTTGGTCTGCATTCTTAGTATTGATACAGTTATCTACATTATCCATTACACCATCTCCATCAGTATCTTGACAAGCATCTCCTACTCCATTTCCATCAGTGTCTTTTTGATCTGAATTTGCTGTTGTTGGACAGTTATCAACAGTATCTAACACACCATCTCCATCAGTATCCTGACAAGCATCACCTACACCATTTCCATCGCTATCTTTTTGATCAGCATTGGCAGTTGTAGGACAGTTATCTACACCATTTAAAACACCATCTCCATCTAAATCACCATTAGGATCCATACTGAATTTTCCTGAGAAAACTCCTCTACCGTATGTTGCAGCAAATACAACATTATCATCACGTAAGTCTAAATCTAATACAGGAACATTACTCATTCCGTTATATGATTGCGTCCATGTTGGCGCATCTACATCAAAGTTATCAGTCTTCCAAACTCCTAAATCAGTACCAATAATTACTTCTTTAGGGTTTAATGGGTTTTGTAAAATTGACTTTACAGGAATATCTGGTAAGTTTCCTTCTTTATTTTTCCAAGTTGTTCCTCCATCGTTGGTATACCAAACACTCTTTACTCCATAGTTATGGAATGTTACTAAAATTTGATTTTCGTTTACACCAAATTCAATATCAGACATAGACCCTACAAAATCTGGCCCAGTAATTTCTGTCCACGTACTTGTAGCTTCATTAGCCTTTTCTACTTTTAATAATTTTCCATTTTTTAATCCAACGAATAAGTTACTAGATGTTGTAGTATGTGGAGAAATTTTAAGTACTGAAGGCTCTGCTGTCATTAAACCATTTACTAAAATTTCTTTAGTAATAGTTCCTAATAAATCAGCATATCTTCTTATTTGATATTTATTTCCTGATGAATAATTAGAATATAAAATATTTAAATGAGAATCTAACTCTTCTTGGTTAATAAAGTCACCATTACTAGCGTCTTCGTTATTAACTATAATTTTTTGGTTTGTAGCTAAATTCGTTAACTCAATAGACTGATTGTATACATAATTTGCAATATAATATCTATCTGTTCCATCTGTGTCAAAGAAACTTGCTGCTCCATCTCCTCCTGAAACATCTACAGAACTATTAATTCCAGCTTGAGCATCTGCTACATATGGAGTTCCATTATCCTGTGCTCCTGCTAAGAAATAATCTTTTCCATTAAAAGCTGCAGTTGGTCCTACACCAACAGTATAGAACTGTACAGTATTATAGTTTCTATTTCTAGCACTAATTAGTCCACCTCCATTATTTGAAAAGTAAACTCCACCGTCATTACTAAATACCATTCTAGATGATGATGCGAATGCTATACCATGCTGATCTGCGTGTACATATTGCTGGCTAAATCCACCATACCAGTGAGAAATTTGGTTCCAAGAAGTTCCTCCTGTTGTAGATTTAAATAAATCAATTCCTCCAACATAAAGTGTATTCTCATTATTTGGGTCAACTTTTATTAATAAGTCATAAAAAGCTTGTCCTCTTGTAAAGTCATTTGCTGGAATCCCAGTATCTGCATCATTTGGTAATGGTAATTCTGTTATTGTTACAAAACCATCTGTTGTCTTATAAATTTTTACTGGTGATCCAGTAGTACTTGTTTGTGCTAATACATATCCAACAGCGGCATTCGTAGGAGATAATGCAATCTCTGTTCTTACACCATCTGTTACCGTTTGTACTAAATTGAAGGTAGTACCATTGCTAGATTTGAAAATAGCTCCTCCACCATCTCCAAAAGAAAAACTTCTTGTAGTACTTAAGAAAATAGAATTATCTGAAGCTATTTCTAAATTGTTAGGCTCATATTCGTTTCCATTTGTAGTTTTAGGAATACTTAACTTAGTAAAGTTAGTTCCGTCTGTAGACTTATAAACTCCAAAGCTTTTTCCTCCTAATGAAGCTCCTCCAGTATAACCTGCTTCTCCAGCAGCTACAAATACTTCAGAAGTTCCTCCGTTATTTCTAATAACAATATCATTTACGTGTTGAACTCCTGGAACTAATAAAGAGTTTACTGCTCCATCTGCTCCTTTAGTTAAGGTAACATTTACTGTTCCTGAACCTAACGCAGTAATCATAGACTCTCCTGCTGTTTTGGTAGTCATTAAAGAAGGTATGGTAATGGTAGCATCATCTCCTCCCATTGGTATTGGGTTACCTTCAACATTATTAACCATTATAACGGCAATTGCACCACCATCTTGTGCTCTTTTAACCTTATCATCAAAATTACAAGATCCTCTGCGGATTACTGCAATCTTCCCGTTTAAAGCAGCATTATTTACTAACGCTGAACAAGCATCACTTGTAGGTGCTGTATCGTCTTCAACTAAAGCTAAATCACCAGTAACTGGAGAACTTAAGTTACCTCCAAATGCTGTAGCTAATGTTGAAATATAAACTCCAGCAATACTTGCAGGAGAATTAACTGTTACTGTAGAGTTCGGATCTAAGAAAGATTGTCCTGTAACTCCTCCAAATACTCGATTCCAAGTACTTCCTCCATCTGTAGATTTCCATACTCCATCTCCATTTACATCTCCATTTACATAAGATTCACCTGTTCCTACATAAAATGTTTTAGAGTCATTTGGATCAACAACGATACAAGATACTGCTAAATTTTCTGGAATTCCTACACGCTCCCATTTAGAGCTTGCTTCTGAAATTTTAGTGTTTTTCCATAATCCACCACTAACTCCTCCAGCAAAAACTGTTTCGTTAGTTGCGTCATTTGGATCAAAAATTACTGCTCTTGTTCTTCCTCCTACATTATCTGGACCTCTTTCAATCCATGGATTATCAGCTTCACCTGGTACTTTTGAAGCAGCTCTTCTGTTATTTAATTTTTCTTGAAGCTCATAAAGCTTATCTTTATTTGTTCTTCCTGTAGCTGGATTTATTTCACTTAAATACTTTTGCTCAAAAAAGGCATTTGGAGGTAATCCTTGTGCTTTTCTTTGTTTTTTTGGAAGTTCAGCCGTCTTTTGGTACGGGTGATTTTGTAAAAACTCAGCATGTTGCTTTCTGAGTTGTTCTACTTCTGATTCTCCTTTGAATGAGTCTTTTAAAATTAAACCCAATCCTGTAATCAGTAGTAAACCGAAAAAGAGTAGTTTTTTATTCATCGTTCATTTTATTTATAACTTATTTAACAGGTCAATAATGTTTTACCCTACTTTTTAGGAAATCACAAAGCTAATAAATTAATTCTTAGTTATATGACATCTCCTTTTATCTTATTAAACAATCTTATAGCATATCCATCAGAAAGCCCAGCTACATAGCTGCATATTTGCATAATTCTGTCGTACAAATTTTCTTTTTCTTTTTGATATTCTTCGGGTAGTAAATTCAAAACTAAAATATCATAATTAGATGCTTTTCCTTCAAATTTATTATTCAACGCTGTTACAAAAACATCTAGTAGGTCTGCTATGATTTTATACCCTGCTACTTCTTTTTCAACAACTTCCTTGCTTTTGTATATCTTTTTAACGCTTATCTTTATTATGTCGTTGATTTGTGCTTCATACTTACACTTGTCTAATAACCCTTTGTCAAACGTTCCGTCTAAAATTTCGTTTTCATTGGCTAAAAAGATGTCTACTGCTTCGTTTATTAAAACACCAATTGCTAAAGCTCTTAAGTAACTTACTCTATCTTTTTTATGCTCAAGTGAGTGGTACTTTTTACTATCAATTACATCCTTTACCAATTTAATCATATATTCCAACGCATAATCTTCATCGATAAGACCAAGATTAATTCCATCTTCAAAATCAATAATAGTATAGCAAATATCATCAGCTGCTTCTACTAGATATGCTAATGGGTGACGATAGTACGAGATTTTTTCTCTGTCTTTTTTAATAAGTCCCAGATCATTAGTAAGATCTAAAAAAGCCTCTTTTTCACTTTGAAAAAAACCGTATTTCTTATCAGATATATGTTTGGTAGGTTTCTTCGGAAGCGATTCTTTTGGGTATTTTATAAACGCTCCTAAAGTAGCATAGCTCAAACGTAAACCTCCCTCTATTCCATCTCTACTTTCAGTTAAAATTTTGAATCCATTTGCATTTCCTTCAAAATCAATAAGGTCTTGATATTCTAAATCGGTTAATTCTTGTTTGTACTGAAGTCCTTTTCCTGTTTTAAAATATTCTCCAATAGCCTTTTCTCCAGAATGTCCAAAAGGTGGATTCCCAATATCATGCATTACAGAAGCTGCTGCTACAATAGCTCCAAAATCATTAAATGTATATCCTAATTCTTGTAAATGTGGATGACGCTCGAGTAACACTTTCCCTACTCTTCTTCCTAAAGTTCTTCCTACTACCGATACTTCTAAACTATGCGTAAGTCGTGTATGCACAAAGTCGGTTTTTGAAAGTGGAATCACTTGTGTTTTATCTTGTAAACTTCTAAAAGCAGAAGAGAAAATTATTCTATCAAAATCTACTTCAAATCCTAAGCGTGTTTCGTCTTGGTGAATTCGCTCTCTTTTTTGAGTATCTCCATGTCTTTTTAACGACAATAATTGTTCCCAGTTCATCATCTCAAATAAAATTTTGTCGAAAATACGAAAAAGAGCCTTTTAAAGAATTTTAATTTAACCTAAACCTAATCTAAAATCTAGATCCAATTCTACAATTACTTCTGACTTAGTTAAAACAAGTGTTTTTAACCATTCTGTAAAATTTTCTGTTTTATAATGAAGTTTGTCATCTCGAATACTGTAGTATGCTAAAGGCCATTCTCCTTCTTCATTAGCTTCTGAAGTTAACCAACACCAGGCACCTCCATTGGCATCCTCAGTCATTAAAAACAATAATGAATTCGTTTCTATCTCTTTTTCTCCTACTATTTCTATTCGTTCTCCTAAATTACTTCTTAGATTTTTTCGTTGAAAGTTGTCTTTTATACTATCAATTGGCTGCGTATAAATCCAAGTTCCACCATCTCCAAAATATTTTAAAAAAATCTTGTATGACAATGGTAGTTCAAGATCTATTTCTCTCTCAATGTTTTTTACTTCAATATCAGATAATGTAGCTCCAACCTCACTATGTAAATCAGAATCTTCTATTAAAGTAATTATTTGTTGAGTTATTGGGTGCTGATTAAAAAGTGATTCCTTTATTTCATTAATTTTTTTTGCTTTTTCATAGCGATTCTTCATTTTCTTTTTTATCACATCTTCTTCCTTCTTATTATTTTGATTCAAGAACTTCAAACTTATCAAGACTATAAATAATAATATATAAACTCCTTTGAACATAGCATTCAGTTTTTTGTTTTGTCGAAAATACAAAAAAGAGCCTTTTAAAGAGTTTTAATTTAACCTAGTTTAACAAGCAACATTATTTATCCTTTTAATTGTTCCTATACATTTTTAATGCAACTTAAAATCATTAACTAAAAAAGAATACTTTTGCTCCTAATTATAATTTTAACTTATTTATTGACTATGAAAAAAAATTACTTATTATTTATTAGTTTTTGTGTGTTAATCTTCTTTATTTCTTGTTCCGAAGATTCTACTCAAGATAACATACCCGAATCATCTATCGAAAAAATTGATTTATCCTTTGAAAAAATTGAACAAAATACTGCTGTTGTAAAAGTAAATGTTTTTCACACTGGAATTGGATTACCGGTCGTTAGAGTTTTATACAGAAAAACCTCAGAAACTACTTTTAAAGAAATTAACCAAAGTCTACAAAGTAGACCAAATGTTTTTGAAATAAAAGATCTCTCTATTTCAACAAAATATATTATTAAAGTAATTGCTGAAAAAGGTAATGGTGATATTAAAAAAGAAACAGAATTAATTGATTTTAACACTTTATCTATTGACACAAGTCGTTTGAAATACTGGAATAATATTTACCCTAACGAACGCTTTGTTTTAAAGGACTTTAGCGGAAATATAAACCAATTAGACTTTTCAAACACATACTTTAAATGGTCAGATAATGATAGTTTAAAAGTTGAAAAAACAGAAATAGTAGAGTCTAATGGAGATATGTTTATTCGATTTTATATTGACGAATCTAAAGTAAAGAAGTTTTTTACCGAAAAAAATGATAAATCTTTAAGAAAAGTTGATTTCGATATTGTTATTAATATGAATGATATTATTACTACGATTTCACATCAAGAACGTATGTCTTTGTACTCGTATTTTCCTGAAATAAAAAATGTTAGTTATAATATTTCAAGAGAGTGCAGTTCTAATTCTGAAGAAAGTACATTGTCATTACAAGGAGATTTTTGGTTTAAAAAGAATGCTCCAACTGTACTTGCTCATTTAAATCCTGATGATTTAAATGTAAATATTTTTGATAATATTCTTATTTCATTGCATAAAAAAGAGGGTAATGTGTTTTTAAGTTCCTTTACAAAGGATGAGATAATAACTAGTTTTAACCCTAATAGTTGCGGACCTTCCTTTTATCTTACACAACAATCGGATTATTATAACGCTTTTCATCAAACAACTAGCATTGGGGTATTTTTAGGCTACAAGCTAGAGCCAAATACCACATACATCGTTAAACTTCAAATAAAGAAAGACGGTATAATTTACGAAGCTAATTCTTTCGAATTCACAACTAACTAAGCAATTAATTTTAAAGAAAAAAGAGAAGTCTTTCGACTTCTCTTAATTGCATTTAGTTGGCTATTATAATTAAGTTCCTCCTTTATTAAGGAATATTAATTCTTTTTTAAGATCCACACATTAAACAGTCATCTGGACCAGCGTTTTTAGAGGCCTCTACCATTGCTTTAAATTCCTCTTCGCTCATTGGCTTATCTTCATCTTTCTTTTCTACATCTAATGTAAACTGTTTTGCATTTACAGCAGATTTCGTACGTAAGTAATACATTCCTGTTTTTAATCCTGATTTCCAAGCGTAGAAATGCATTGATGTTAGTTTACCATAGTCTGGATCTTTCATAAATAAATTCAACGATTGAGATTGATCGATAAAATATCCTCTATGGCGAGCCATATCAATAATATCTTTCATACTCATTTCCCAAACCGTTTTATATAAATCTTTTAAATCTTGTGGAATTGATTCAATATGTTGTATTGATCCGTTTGCACGCATAATATCTTCTTTCATATTGTTATCCCATAAACCAAGCTCTACTAAGTCTTCTAATAAGTGTTTATTTACAACGATAAACTCTCCTGACAATACTCTACGAGTATAAATATTAGAAGTATATGGTTCAAAAGCTTCATTATTTCCTAAGATTTGAGATGTTGATGCTGTAGGCATTGGAGCTACTAATAAAGAGTTACGAACTCCATGTTTCTTCACATCTTTACGTAATTTCTTCCAATCCCAACGACCACTCAATTCTTCATCTTTAACTCCCCACATATTGTGTTGGAATTCTCCTTGAGACATTGGAGATCCTTCATAAGTAGAATATGCTCCTTTTGCTTTTGCTACTTCCATAGAAGACGTTACTGATGCAAAGTATAAAGTTTCAAAAATCTCTTGATTTAATTTCTTCGCTTCATCTCCTGTAAACGGCATACGTAACATGATAAACGCATCTGCTAATCCTTGAATTCCTAATCCTACCGGACGGTGACGCATGTTAGAATTTTCTGCCTCTACTACTGGGTAGTAGTTACGATCAATTACAGTATCTAGGTTTCTAATTACTTTTTTAGTTACCTCAAATAATTTATTGTGATCGAAAAATTTGTTTCCGTTTTCATCTTCTGCAACAAACATTGGTATTGCAATTGAAGCTAAGTTACATACCGCTACCTCATCTTCAGCAGTATATTCCATAATCTCAGTACACAAGTTTGAAGAACGAATAGTTCCTAAATTCTTTTGGTTTGATTTACGGTTTGCAGCATCTTTATATAACATGTACGGAGTACCTGTTTCAATTTGAGATTCTAGTATTTTCTCCCATAAATCTCTTGCTTTGATAGTCTTTCTGCCTTTCCCTGCTTGCTCGTATCCTGTATATAAACGCTCAAACTCTTCTCCGTAAGTATCATATAAGTGCGGACACTCATGTGGACACATTAACGTCCAACTTCCATCTTCCTGAACACGCTTCATAAATAAATCAGAAATCCACATTGCATAGAATAAATCACGTGCACGCATTTCTTCTTTACCATGGTTCTTCTTTAAATCTAAAAATTCAAAAATATCTGCATGCCAAGGTTCTAAATACATAGCAAAAGATCCTTTACGCTTTCCTCCTCCTTGATCTACATAACGAGCAGTATCATTAAATACACGTAACATTGGTACAATTCCATTTGAAGTACCATTGGTTCCTGCTATATAACTACCTGTAGCACGGATGTTATGAATAGATAAACCTATTCCTCCTGCAGATTGAGATATTTTAGCTGTTTGCTTTAATGTATCATAAATACCATCAATACTATCATCTTGCATTTGTAATAAGAAACAAGATGACATTTGTGGTTTTGGAGTACCTGCATTAAATAATGTTGGTGTAGCGTGTGTAAAGTACTTTTTACTCATTAACTCGTATGTAGCAATAGCTTCATCAATATCCTCCTTATGAATTCCTATAGATACACGCATTAACATTTGCTGAGGTCTTTCAGAAATTTGTCCGTTCAATTTTAATAAATAAGAACGTTCTAATGTTTTAAACCCAAAGTAATCATAGTTAAAATCACGGCTATAGATAATTGTAGAGTCTAATTTCTCTGCATTATCCATAATGATTTTATACACGTCATCTGCTAATAATGGCGCTTTATTTCCAGTACGAGGGTTGATATATTCATACAAATCAGTCATTGTTTCAGAGAATGACTTCTTTGTGTTTTTATGTAAGTTAGATACGGCAATTCTTGCTGCTAATTTAGCATAATCAGGATGTGCTGTAGTCATAGTAGCTGCTACCTCAGCGGCTAAGTTATCTAATTCAGAAGTAGTTACCCCATCATACAATCCTTCAATAACTCTCATTGCTACTTTTACTGGGTCAACAATTTTGTTTAACCCATAACACATTTTTCTTACTCGAGCTGTAATCTTGTCGAACATTACTGGCTCCTTTCTGCCATCTCTTTTTACTACATACATATACTTTTGTTTTCTTTTGAGTTAGTTAATAAAATTCTACTCCAAAGCTATATAAGCTTTAGTTTAGGGGATATTATTTTAATAATTTGTTTAGGTTAAATAACTAGTTTAACCGAGTTATACCGCGTGTAGGGGATTGCAGTTTTTATTTAGAAATCAGCATCAAAACTAATGCTTCCTGTTCCTCCAGATTTCACACCTGCTTTTTGGTATTCTGATACTCTTTTTTCGAAGAAATTAGTTTTCCCCTCTAAAGAAATCATTTCCATAAAGTCAAACGGATTTGTAGCGTTGTAAACTTTTTCACAACCAAATTCTACCAATAATCTGTCAGTTACAAACTCTAAATACTGTGTCATTAACTTTGCATTCATACCTATTAAACTAACAGGTAAAGATTCTGTGATAAATTCACGTTCTATATCTAAAGCTGAAATAATGATTTCAGATATTCTTTCTTTTGAAACTTTATTTACTAAGTGATTATTGTGTAAATGAACTGCAAAATCACAGTGCATACCTTCATCACGAGAAATTAATTCATTAGAGAAAGTTAATCCTGGTAATAAACCACGTTTCTTTAACCAGAAAATTGAACAGAATGAACCTGAAAAGAAAATACCTTCTACTGCAGCAAAAGCAATTAAACGCTCTGCAAAAGAATCAGAATCTATCCATTTTAAAGCCCAATCAGCTTTTTTCTTGATTGCTGGAAACACTTCAATAGCTTTAAAAAGACGATCTTTTTCTTCTTCATTCTTAATATAAGTATCTATTAATAATGAATATGTTTCTGAGTGAATGTTTTCCATCATGATTTGAAAACCATAGAAAAACTTTGCCTCAGAATATTGAACTTCATTTACAAAATTTTCCGCTAAATTTTCATTTACAATACCATCAGATGCAGCAAAAAAAGCTAAGATGTGTTTAATGAAATAACGTTCATCATCTGTTAATTTGGTATTCCAATCATTTAAATCAGAGTGTAGGTCGATTTCCTCAGCAGTCCAAAAACATGCTTGTTGCTTTTTATACCATTCCCATAAATCATTATGTTGGATTGGAAATATTACGAATCGATCTTTGTTTTCTTGTAAAATAGGTTCAATAAATGACATCCTTTTAAGAGCTAAATTTTAGAGTTATTTTTTCAAAAAGGGGATAAAACAAAGATTGGAATTTTTGCTAAATTTTGAAAGTCATACTTATTCACAAATCCCATGAAGTTTTTAACAAATTGGACTTTTTTAACAAAAACCTCCTCAAAAACACAAAAACATAAATAATTGTTTTTCAATATTTTAAAAACTTAAAAATAGCTTACGTAGTGATATTCACTGGGATTCTAATTTTGGTTTAAAACCAAAAAAAAGTGGAGAAAAACCTCTCCACTTTTAACTATCAATATTCGTTTCTATTTTTCTACTTTTAAAACCTCAGCAATTATTTGCTCTATTTGATTTTTAGGTAGTGCTCCATTAGCCATTTGAGGATCTTCTCCAATTGGGCAAAATAACATAGAAGGTATACTTCTTATACCAAAAGCAGCAGAAAGTTCTTGCTCTGCTTCTGTGTCTATTTTATAAATATTAACCTTCCCTTCATATTCCTTTCCTAATTGTTCTAAAACTGGAGCTAACGTTTTACAAGGACCACACCAATCAGCATAAAAATCAATTATTGCAGGTATTTTCCCTTCAAATTTCCATTCTTTATTCTCTTCATAATTGAAAACTTTTTCAAAAAAGCTTTCTTTTGTTAAATTTTCTGTCATATTACATTATCTAATTACTGTAAAGGTAGTCGTTTTTCTTTCAAAAAATTACAGTTGTACTTTTAATTGTTAAAATCATCTTAAAATGTAATGCTTGGTAGTTTTTTTCTTCTAATTTTGAAAGTATTAACTAATCATTAATATCTACGATGAGAAAAATTATCCTTCCCTTTCTTGCCGCTGGAACTATACTAGTGGCGTGTAAAGAAAATCAACAATCTAAAAGAAATATAGCAGTGAATTATCCAGAAACAACTAAAAACCCTGTTGTAGACGAATACTTCGGAACCAAAGTTACCGATAACTACCGTTGGTTAGAAGATGATCGAAGCCCAGAAACAGAGTCATGGGTAAAGGCTGAAAATGAAGTTACCTTTGATTATCTAAGTAAAATACCATATCGCGAACAATTAAAAGATCGTTTATCTGAATTATGGAATTACGAAAAAGTAGGAACTCCTTTTAAAGAAGGTGACTATACTTATTTTTATAAAAATGATGGTTTACAAAATCAATATGTACTATATAGAAAAGGTACTGATGGAAAAGAAGAAGTTTTCTTAGATCCAAATACTTTTTCTGAAGATGGTACTACTTCATTAGGTTCTGTAAACTTTTCTAAAAGTGGTAATATTGTAGCTTACGCCATCTCTGAAGGAGGAAGCGATTGGAGAAAAATTATCGTTATGGACGCCAAAAATAAAGAAATTATTGGTGACACATTAGTTGACGTGAAATTCTCCGGAATCGCTTGGAAAGGAGATGAAGGTTTTTATTATTCTAGCTATGACAAACCTAAAGGAAGTGAACTCTCTGCAAAAACAGACCAACACAAACTATATTATCATAAATTAAATACTCCTCAAAACACCGATGCCGTAATTTTTGGAGCAACTCCAGAAGAGAAAAATAGATATGTTGGGGGTTACTTAACAGAAGATGATAAATTCTTAATAATTTCAGCTTCTACCTCAACTTCTGGTAATAAGTTATTTTTAAAAGACTTAACAAAACCGAATAGCAAACTAACAGCAGTAGTTGATAATTATGATAGCGATACTTATGTAATCGACAATCGTAATGACAAATTATATTTGGTAACAAACTTAAATGCTCCTAATAAAAAGATCGTAACTGTTGATGCAAATAATCCAACTCCTGAAAACTGGACTGATTTTATTACTGAAACCGAAAACGTATTATCTCCATCTACAGGTGCAGGATATTTCTTTACAACTTATATGGTTGATGCAGTATCAAAAGTATTGCAATACGATTTTGACGGAAAATTAGTTCGTGAAGTAAAATTACCAGGGGTAGGTTCTGCAAATGGTTTTGGAGGAAAAACAAAAGCAAAAGAGTTGTACTTCTCTTTTACCAATTATAACACTCCAAGTTCATCATATAAATTCAATCCAGAAAACGGAGCTTACGAAACTTATTGGAAACCAGCGATATCATTTAATTCAGATGATTACGAAAGCAAACAAGTTTTTTATACTTCTAAAGATGGTACCAAAGTTCCTATGATTATTACCTATAAAAAAGGATTAGAGTTAAATGGTAAGAACCCAACTATTTTATACGGATATGGAGGATTCAATATTAGTTTAACTCCAAGTTTTAGTATTGCCAATGCAGTTTGGATGGAACAAGGTGGTGTTTACGCGGTTCCTAATTTACGTGGTGGTGGTGAATATGGTAAGAAATGGCACGTAGCAGGAACACAATTACAAAAACAAAATGTGTTTGATGATTTTATTGCAGCGGCTGAATATTTAATAACCAACAAATACACTTCATCAGATTTCTTAGCTATTAGAGGAGGATCAAATGGTGGATTATTAGTTGGTGCTACTATGACCCAACGTCCTGACTTAATGCGTGTGGCTTTACCAGCAGTTGGAGTTTTAGACATGTTACGTTATCATACTTTCACAGCAGGTGCTGGTTGGGCTTATGATTATGGTACTGCTGAACAGAGTAAAGAAATGTTTGAATACTTAAAAGGATATTCTCCAGTACATAATGTAAAAGAAGGGGTTGAATATCCGGCAACTATGGTTACAACAGGAGATCATGATGATCGTGTAGTACCAGCGCATAGTTTTAAATTTGCTGCTGAGCTACAAGAAAAACACAAAGGAGATAACCCAGTATTAATTCGTATTGAAACAAATGCCGGACATGGTGCTGGAACACCTGTTTCTAAAACTATTGAACAATACTCAGATATTTTTGGTTTTACTTTATACAATATGGGGTTTGATGCTTTACCAAATCCACCAAAAACAAAAATTAAGAGTTAAAGTGTAACAAATCTCTACAAAAACACTCTTATTAAAAATAAGAGTGTTAATATCAATCAAATTTATACATACATGAAAACCATTCACAAAGTTTTGTTTACATCGGCAGTAGCTTCTTTAGCTATTGTTTCATGTAAAACAGAACAAAAACCAGAAGAGAAGATTCAAGGAATCGTTCTTGAAAATATGGACACTTCTGTAAAACCTGCAGAAGATTTTTATAATTACGTTAACGGTACTTGGGATAAGAATACCGAAATTCCAGATGATAGAACACGTTGGGGAAGTTTTTCTGAATTAAGAAAAAAGACAGATGCAGATGTTTTAGCAATTCTAGACGAAGCTATTGAACAAGGAAATTTTCCAAAAGTAAAAGATGCTCAAGGAAACGAGATTGATAGTGATCAGCAAAAGGCAGTAAATTACTTTGAAAGTATTATGGATACGGTTACTCGTAACCAACAAGGAGTAAATCCTTTAAAGCCTTATTTAGCTAAAATTGATGAAATTAAAACTAAAAAAGATGTAGAAACCTACTTAATCAATGTAGCTCCTTATGGAGGTGGTGGTTTCTTCGGATTTGGTGTTTTCAACGATTTAAAAAATAGTAATATGAATGCTGGTTATATGGGATCAGCTGGTTTAGGTTTATCTAGAGATTATTACGTTGATGAAGACGCTGATACTAAAGAGAAATTAAAAAAATATGAAACTTTTGTTGCTACCATGTTACAAAAATTCGGTGATGATGAAGCTACAGCAAATAAAAATGCTGCAAACATCGTTGCTTTTGAAACAAGTTTAGCAAAACCAATGATGACAAAAGAGGATCGTAGAGATACTCGTAAGTTATATAACCCTATGACGGTTGCTGAGTTACAAGCTTTAGCTCCTGCAATTGATTGGGATGCACATTTAAAAGGTGTTGGTGTAGCTAATATTGATAAAGTAATTGTAACAGATCCTAATTACTTTAAAGCAATGAACGGAATTTTTGATGAGCGTTCTGTTGATGATATCAAATTATTATTACGTTGGAATGCGATTAATAATGCTGCTGGTTTACTATCTACCGATTTAGAAACTGCAAACTGGGAGTTTTACAGTAAAGATTTAAGAGGAGCTAAGAAGCAACGTCCACGTAGAGAAAGAGCTTTAGCTTCTGTAAATGGATCTATAGGAGAAGCATTAGGAAAATTATATGTTGATGCTAAATTCCCACCAGAAGCAAAGAAAAAAGCTAGAGAAATGATTGACAATGTAATGTTAGGTTTCGAAAAGCGTATTGATGGATTAACTTGGATGAGTGATTCAACTAAACAAAAAGCTTTAGATAAATTACATAAGTTAACCGTAAAAATTGCTTATCCAGATAAATGGAAAGATTACTCTGCTTTACAAGTAAAAGGAGTTAAAAACGGAGGATCTTACTTTGAAAATGCTATTAATGTAACAAAGTGGAACTACGAAAAGAACATGGAGAAATTAGGTAAGCCAGTTGATAGAACAGAGTGGGGAATGTCTCCTCAAACTGTAAACGCTTACTTTAACCCAGTAAACAATGAAATCGTATTCCCAGCAGCTATTTTACAACCTCCTTTCTACAACTATAAAGCAGACGAAGCTGTAAACTATGGTGGTATCGGAGCGGTAATCGGTCATGAAATTTCACATAGTTTTGATGATTCTGGATCTCGTTTTGATGGTGATGGAAACTTAAACAATTGGTGGACTGAAGAAGATTTAACGAAGTTTACAAAAGAAGGAGAAGCTTTAGTAAAACAATTTGATGATGTAGTTGCTATTGATAGTGTACACATTAACGGTAAATTTACCTTAGGAGAAAATATTGGAGATTTAGGTGGTGTAAATGCTGCTTATGAAGGATTACAAATTTTCTTAAATAAAAATGGACGTCCAGCAGATATTGATGGATTTACTCCAGAACAACGATTCTTTTTATCATGGGCAACTGTTTGGCGTACAAAAGCAAGACCAGATGCTTTAAAGAATTTAATTAAAACTGATCCTCATGCTCCAGGAATGTTCCGTGCATACATGCCTCTTAAAAACGTTGATGCTTTCTATGAAGCTTTTGATGTAAAAGAAGGTGATAAGATGTATTTAAAACCTGAAGAAAGAGTGAAAATTTGGTAATACACCTAGTTTTAATAATACAAAAACCGACACATAATGTCGGTTTTTTTTATTTCTAAACACATTTTCCAGCTCTAAATTTATTGTATAAAAAAAACCCGCAACACAAGGGGTTACGAGTTGATAAGGGGTTGTTTTTAAGGGGAAAATATAATAAGGGAATTTATATACTTCTTAAATACAGGGCAAATATATAACCCTTCTTACTTACAACTAATTAACATAGGTTAAGAAATAAAATTTACTCTATTTATTTCATTCCTTATTTTTGCACCTATGCTACAAATAAACAATGTTTCTTTTTCTTATTCGGAAGAAAAAAACACACTTAAAAACATTTCTTTTAATCTTAAAAAAGGAGAACACCTATGTATTATGGGAGAAAGCGGGTGTGGTAAATCAACATTGTTAAAAGTAATTTACGGATTGCTAGATATTGATGATGGAACAATGTTTTGGAACGACATTCAAATCTTAGGTCCTGCCCATCATTTAGTGCCTGGAATGGATTTCTTTAAATATGTTGCTCAAGACTTCGACCTCATGCCCTATATTACTGTGAGTGAAAATATCAAAAAATTTCTTTCTCGTTTTTATCCAAAAGAAGCAGAAGAAAGAACACAAGAGTTATTAGAGGTTATTGAAATGACCGAATTAGCCCATATAAAGGTTAAAAACTTAAGTGGAGGACAGCAACAACGTGTTGCAATTGCTAGAGCATTGGCTAAAGAACCTGAGTTATTATTACTAGACGAACCTTTTAGTCAAATAGATAATTTTAAGAAAAATTCACTACGAAGAAAATTATTCAAATACTTAAAGGAAAAAAACATTGCATGTATTGTTGCTACTCATGATGGTAACGATGCATTGTCTTTTTCAGATAAAATGATTGTTATTCGTAAGCAACAAATACTAGCCTATGATACGCCTTCTGAATTATACAATAATCCAAAAGACACCTACATAGCATCTCTATTTGATGATGTAAACGATGTTGTTATTAATGATAAAAGAGAGCTTCTTTATCCACATCAAATAAAACTTGTTGAAATATCTAATCTTAAAGCAACCGTAACCAACGCTTATTACAAAGGTTATTATTGGTTGATTGAAGTTTTATTTAATGAACAACCTTTGTTTTTTAACCACTCTTCTTTTTTAGACAAAAAAAAGACGGTCTTCCTAAGCATAGAAAAACCGTCTATTAAAAACCAATAATAATTGCTAAAATTATTACTCAACTAATTTGTTAATCTTAACAAAATTTAAAACTCTTTTTACAGTAATAAAACAGGTAGCTCTTTATAAACCCTACCCTTTTAGCAAATATTTTTAATTTTTATTTTGTTTCCGTTAAAAACAACCTCATTACCAACCTGTTTCCCCAATAATTTCTTTCCTATTGGAGATGAAGTCGAAACCGCATAATAGGTTTTATTTTCTTTTTTAAGTTCTCCCACACTAGCGCTTATAAAATAATTGGCAATATTTGTTTCTACAATCGCTCCTAAACAAACAATATCAGCAGTCTTTTCGTAATTAATTTTATATAAGGTTTCTTTCATTTGTTTTGCTACTAAGAATTGCTGACTCACTTTTTCCATCTCTAACTGCAACATAGCTCTTCCTGTTTCGTGTTTATCTCCAGCAGAACTTTTAGTCTCACTCTCCAATGCTTTTTGATTAGAAGCAATCACTGTTTTAACTGTTTCTAATCTCTTGTCTACAAAAGCAATACAATCTTTATATAATTCTTCCTTTAAACTCATAATAAGTCTGCTAATTCTTTACCTACCAAACTTCCAATAGCTACTCCCATTCCTCCTAATCTAACACCGCAAAACACATTGTTCGAAAGTTGTTTTACAATTGCTTTTTTCTGGTTTCCAACACCCATTATACCACTCCATCTATGATCAATTTCGAAGTTTGTATTAGGTAAGATTGTTGTTTTTAACAATTCTTCTAGTTTATTTTGAACTAACAAAGTTTGTCCAAATTCAGAAGTTTCTTCAGTTTTAAAGTCCAAATTCCTTCCTCCTCCAAACAGAATTCTATTGTCTATATTTCTAAAATAGTAGTATCCTTTATCTAAATGAAAAGTTCCTTTAATATGTAAATTATCAATAGGTTTCGTAATCAATACTTGCGCTCTTGCAGGTAGCACATTTTCTTTTAAAAGTTGATTAGCAAAACCATTTGTTGCAATACATAATTTATTGGTCTTAAACGTTACCCTATTTGTTTTAACTAATACCGAATTAGTATTCTCTGTAAAATCTTCAACACTAGTATTGTTTAAAATTCTAATTCCAGCCTTCTGAACTTTCAATAACAATTCTCCAATCATCTTACCGGTATCTATTTGTCCTTCAAACTGATTGGTTATGTAACCTTGATGAATCTTTTCAAACTTAAAAAAGTTATCATCTTCTTTAAAAACTTCCGTTTTAAAAATAGGTTTTAATAAAGTGTTTATCTTTTTTCTTTCACCTAAACATTCATCATAAAAATTAGTATCTAAAAACAGCTCATATCCTTTATTCTCTTGATAATCAATGTTTTTATCTCCTAAGGTTTTTCTTAATAATTGTAATCCTTCCCAACGTTTATTAACTAAATTGAGTACTTCTTCTTCAGTATGTGTTTTTAAATCATCTATTAATTCCGATAAGCTCCCAAAACAAGCAAACCCAGCATTTTTGCTACTTGCTCCTTGCGGTAACATTCCTTTTTCAAGGATTAATATTTTAGCTTTGGGATGTTTTTTTTGAAGTCTTAATGCACAATTTAACCCTACAATCCCGCTTCCAACAATGGTAAAATCAACATTATGAAACCATTCTTTAATTTCCCAATAACTGTAATTCATTTATTTATATTTGTAACTTGGCATGTTCCTTGAATATGCTAAAATTAAACAATAAATATGATTAGAATGAAACTTTTTGGAATCTTACTTTTAACGATAAGCTTTACACAATGTAAAAGCCATAAATTTGAACAAACACCGCCTTTTTCTGTTAAATCAGCAACGTATACACATGTTACTGGAGGAACACCAGGAAATAATACATTAGATTTAATGATTGAATTTACCACTGAAAAGGATGTACAATTTGAAGCGGTTTCTTTTCAAGAAAGAACCATTCAACCTGTTATAGAACAAAAGGGAGGTAAACAATACCTTGCGGCTCGTTTTGACACCTCAACTCCAAATTCGAAAAAGAAATATGACTTAGAGTTACATTCAGATTCGAAAAAAGAATATGGAAATAAACCGAAAGAAGAAGCGATCAACTTAAAAGAGAATGAAGCGATTATTGTTTATAAAGTAAATGGGAAATCTCATTTTTATAAACTCGAAAACATAGAAAAAAAGGAATCGGTTCGTATGCCTTCTGCAAAACCACAATCTAATCAAAAGCACCTTTAAAAGGTGCTTTTTTTATTTTGGCACGCAATTTGAAACTTCATAAGCATAACCATAAAAACAACGCTTATGAAACGTTTAAAATTACTATTTACATTTATACTTACAAGTTTATTACTTACATCATGTGTCGTACAAAACGATATTGTAGATAATCGTATTTCTTTAAATGAATTAGTATCAAGCTACGATTTATGGTACATTGATGTGCATAGAACTACAGGAAATGGAGACATTCCTTTTTTACAAAAAGCT
Organism: uncultured Tenacibaculum sp.; assembly: GCF_947498805.1. Taxonomy (GTDB): domain Bacteria; phylum Bacteroidota; class Bacteroidia; order Flavobacteriales; family Flavobacteriaceae; genus Polaribacter. Next base: position 394,572 of record NZ_CANMLT010000003.1, read on the forward strand.
TTTACTATTTCTTTCTTAAATGGGTCGATGTATGCAAACAATAACATCGTTGATATAGGAAAAACTGGTAATGGTTTAGGAATAATTACAGGAAATTTCCGCGGAATTGAGGATATATTAGAAATAAATCATAAATTAGACGGGGCTTACGACTTTAGGGTAGTGCAATTATCTGATAATGAGATCAGATTAGATGACACAAGAAGTAATTTAAGTTATTACTTAATTGGATATCAAAGAAACCAATTTGATTATGACAAATTATTCTACGATAACATTGAATACTTTTTGCAAGAATTTATTGCTTGGGAACGTATAGAGGGTAGTGGAGGAACAGCAAATCCTTTCGATAACGAACATTTTTTACAGTTTACTCCAGAGAATAATACAACATTTTATTCATCTCATGATGCTTTTGGCACAGATATTGATGTAATAAAGTGGGATTTCGTAGGAAGCTACATAATTCAAAACGTTCAGGGTGTTAGTAATTTAAAATATTTAACACTTAATTATGATAACGGAGATACTGAAGAGTTCGATTTAACCGTTCTTAATGATGAAACAATTCAGTTGTTCCATGTAAGTTCTAAAACTACATATAAATTTTTAGGAAAAGGATTTATCCAATACCTAAAAGGAAAAGAAAAGAAAAGCACGTTACCTGCCGTAAGGAATAACAACAGAAAACGTACTAAGATTCAAAGAGAAACAATACTCAAAAGAGTTTAAAGATAAAGTTTGGTTAGTTGATTTTTGATTGGTTATTTATAACCAATTGAAATAAACCGCTCCGCTAGGGGCGGTTTTCTTTTTTTATAAAGTTTATGTTAAGTTATCTTTCTTAGTTTTATTATTTGATTGAATAGCCTACTTTTATAAAAACCTTTTTTTGTATGCATACAACAGCACTTATTACTGGAGCAACCTCAGGTATAGGAAAAGCAACAGCTAAATTATTTGCAAATAATAATATCCACTTAATTCTCTGCGGAAGAAGAGCAGAAAAACTACAACAACTTAAAGACGAATTATCAAAAACAACCAAAGTTACTACTCTACAATTTGATGTTCGATATAAAGAACAAGTTCAGGATGCTATTAATAGTTTACCGGAAAACTTTAAAAACATTGATATTCTTATAAACAATGCTGGTAATGCTCATGGATTAGACAGTATTCAAAATGGAAATATAGATGATTGGGATGCAATGATTGATGGTAATGTGAAAGGCTTGTTATATGTTACCAAAGCAGTACTTCCAGAAATGATTGATAAAAACAGTGGTTTTATTGTTAATATTGGTTCTATTGCAGGAAAAGATGTATACCCTAATGGAAATGTATATTGTGCTTCTAAATTTGCAGTAAATGCTTTAAATAAAGGAATGCGCATAGATTTAAACCAACACAATATTCGTGTGTGCGCTATTCACCCTGGTTTGGTAGAAACCGAATTTTCTGATGTTCGTTTTAAAGGAGACACAGACAGAGCAAAAACAGTATATCAAGGTTATAAAGCGCTACAAGCAGAAGATATTGCAGACATTATCCATTTTGTAGTCACAAGACCTTACCATGTAAATATTGAAGATTTAATTGTTTATCCAACTGCGCAAGCAAGTGCCACAATCGTAAATAAAAATGCCTAATTTTTCTAGAACAATAGCAGGATGTATGACCTGGGGTGTTTGGGGTAAAAACCTAAATACAAATGAAATGATTGATATCATGCAAACATGTATTGAAAATGGTATCACCACATTTGACCATGCCGATATTTATGGAGATTATACCACAGAAGCGGCCTTTGGAAAAGCTTTTAATGCTAGCCAAGTTAAACGTGAAGATGTTCAATTAATTTCTAAATGCGGTATTCAATATATTGGAAACTCAAGAAATAATAGAGTTAAGCATTACAATTATTCTAAAGACTATATTATTTGGAGTGTTGAAGAATCTTTAAAAAACCTTCAAACAGATTATTTGGATTTACTTTTATTACACAGACCAAGTCCTTTAATGCATCCTGATGAGGTATCTGAAGCCGTTTCAACCTTAACATCTCAAGGTAAAATTAAAGATTTTGGTTTGTCTAACTTCACTCCTATTCAAACCGATTTGATTGCTAGTAAAACAGCCATTTCTGTAAATCAAATTGAAGTTTCTTTAACACAATACACTTCTTTGTTTGATGGTAGTTTAACTCATATGCAACTTCATAAAATTCAACCAATGGCTTGGAGTCCGTTAGGCTCCTATTTTAAAGAAGATTCTGAAAAAAATTCGCGAATTAAAAAAGAATTAACTAACTTATCTAAAAAATACAATGCTACTGAAAGTCAGCTATTATTAGCTTGGTTACATCAACATCCATCGCAAATAATTCCTGTTATTGGTACCACTAATAAAAACAGAATTATTGAAGCTGTAAAAGCACAGGAGTTTGTTTTAGAGATCGAAGATTGGTTTGCTTTGTTGGTTGCCAGTCAAGGTCATAAAGTCCCTTAGATATGATTAATAAGCGCTTACTTATAAAAAACTTACTATCTCATAACGATGAGAATAGTTTTTATGATAAAAAGCAAAAACTTTCTTTAGGTTCTAAAGAAGGTAAAGCTAAGTTTATTAAACATGTTTGTGCTTTATCTAATTCGAACCCTCATAACAATTCATATATCGTTATTGGAATTGAAGATGAGGAAAACAAAATTGTTGGAGTTGATTTTTATGACGATAGTAAAATTCAGAATTTAATTAATGCTTATTTAAAAAACCCTCCAAAAATTGAATACGAAAATGTTCCTTTTCCAAGACTTCCCAGGCATAAAGTAATAGGGTTGGTAACTATTTATCCCAACGAAAAAACTACTTCTCTACTCAAAAATGCATGGAAGTATCGCAAAGGGACTATTTTTTATAGAAGAGGAAGTAACTCCATGCCTTCGGAAGGAGATTTTACCTTGAATGATATAAATATTGATACCGTCGAAGCTATTGAGAAAAATGCAAGTAACAATATTCAACTAACATTAGATGGTGTTTTCGATTTTATAAATAGACATAAACCAGAATACAATCCGCAATACAAAGTTTTCAACGAACAGTTTGTTTTATGTTGGGCTGGGAAAAAGAAAATAATTCAAGGCGAGGAGTTTTTAACTCGTGTAGATATAGAGCTTGTGAACGAGCAGGTTCGATTGTTTTTTTCTGCTTTAGATGATGTTCAAATAAGCTATAATGAACGATCATTTATAATTACAGAATATATTATGTTAGGGATAGATGATAGTGAAAAAAGATATCCTTTAGAAAAAACCATTATCCATTTTAAAGACAATGGTAAACATGATATTGCTACCGAATTTCTATTTGATCCTCCTCAATACGACCGAACCATTATCAAACATATTTACGAAAACAACAATGTTATTGTAAATAAAATAGAAAATAACATAGCGCTTTCTGTTACAGAACATGAAGATGTATTCAAGTTACCTACCTCCTATTTAATTTGCTTTTTAAATGGTTATTTTGATGTTCCTACCCAATTAAAAAAAGCAAAAAGCTATATTAAAAGTTTAGATGATAAAACTACATATATCAAATATAAAGAAGCCATGCGTGTATTGCGTAAGGTTAAGTATCACTAACTAAGAGTTGGGCCTAACACCCAACTCTTAGTCTATTCAATTAATCTATTATTGTATATCCTGTTTTATTAATAGATTCTTTAATCGTTTTTTCCGAACATTCCCCTTCAGTATACCAAACGGTTATCTCTTGTTTTTTAACATCTGCTTCAGATCTTAAAAAACCATCAACTTCCTTTAAAGAATAATTGACAATACCTATACAACAAGCTTTATTAAAACCCTTTAGTTTATAAGTTCTACTAACCTTTTTGTTAACGGTCAATTCTGTTGATTTCCCAGTTTTCTCCGCTGTTTTTGTTTGAGCGTTTCCTGTACAAGAAACTACTACTTGCAAACAAAGGAAAAGCGTTATGTATATAATTTGTTTTTTCATTTTTTATATTTTTAATTGATGATATAGGGTAATACTAGAATGACAATCGTCATAATAGCTATAGCCCATAAAAATGGTTTTGATTGAAAAAAGGAAACTGTTTTCCTTTCTTTCTCATTTAGTTTAGACAATACTTCGTACTCATTTACAGTACAACATTCTGTTTCTTTCTTCGGATAATATGCTCGATATAAATTATACCCAATTGCTAGCAAGCTAAATACAATTAAATAATTTTTAATACTTGACAGCCATACCAATTGCGAAGCACTTACTCCTAACATTCCTGCCAGTGCCATTAATGGACCTATACAACAAGTACATGCTGCTAGGGCTGCAAAAACAGCACTAATAGATGATACTAATGATTTCATTCTTGTATTTTAAAAAATTAGATTAAAAAAGAATCCTGAAAGGATCATTCCTATTCCTATGGTAGAAAAGAATGCAATAATCAATTTTCTTTGCATTACTTTTTTTAACAATAAAGCTTCAGGAAAAGACAAACCAATAGAAGCCATCATAAAAGCAATAGCTGTTCCCAAAGGCACTCCTTTGGCAACCAATGAATCTATAATTGGTAGCACCCCTACAGCATCTATGTATAATGGAATTGCTAATAATACTGCTATAGGCACAGCAAATGGATTTGATTCTGAAATATAATTCTCAAAAAATGATTGTGGTACATATCCGTGAATAAAAGAGCCTATTGCTAAACCAATAAAAATATACGGAATCAACTTCTTTAGTGTCTTTATTGCTTCTCCATGTATTTCTGGTAAGCGCATTAAAAACGATCTATTATCTTTCGCGTCTTCAATTTTAGTTTCATCTAATGCCTTGATCCAATCGGCAACGTATGTTGCCATTCCTAATTTTTCCAATAAAATTCCTCCTACAACACCTAAAACAATTCCTGTTACGATATAAATCAATGTTACCTTCCATCCGTAGGAAACCCAAAAAATTGCAATAGCAATTTCATTTACAAGTGGTGATGTAATAAGAAAAGACAAAGCTATTCCTAATGGAATTCTAGCTTGCATCATTCCGACAAAAAGAGGAATGGAAGAGCACGAACAAAAAGGAGTAATAGCTCCTAGAATAGATGCCAAAACATTACCCAATCCAGACTTTTTATTTTTATCTAAATACAACCGAATTGTATTCATTGGCAAGTAACTCGTAACTATTCCCATTACATAGGTAACTAAGATTACCAAAATCACTATTTCTGTAAATCCAATGATAAAATAATGTAGTGCATTACTAAACAATTCGGCTTTTTCTAGCCCCAACAAATCATACACTAAATAATCGGCAATGGTAGATAAAAACTCTGTTAGCTTTTTCATTTAATTCCGATTTAAAGGATAGACAATAGTTTTTCTTCTGAGTTATGTGTTCGATAATCATAGACTTTTCCATTTACAACTATCGATGGAAAAACCATGGTGCCAAACTTCATGGTGTCTTCAATTTTAGAAAATTCTTCAATAGAAACATTCATATTGTTCTTTGAAGTAATTTCTTCTATTTGTTTTTTGATTTGTGAATTTTTAGCACAACAAGACGCGTGCAAAATTTTAATGTCAGTACTCATAATTATTGTTTTTAATTAAACTTTATTATGAAGTCTGAATGAACACATTAAAAGACACATCTTTTCTAAAAAAAATAATTTAAGATGGGTCTTCTAATTTTTTAATAAGATCTTTTTGTGTTTCTTGAAGTGGTTTACAACTAGGTTTTATAGTGCATTCGATAAAATTTCCATTTTTATCATAGGTGATTTCACAACATTCTACAAATAGCTCTCTAAGTTTTAATCTTGCTCTTTGAATGCGCATTTTGGTGGCCGAAACTCCTAAGTTTAACTGTTTCGCTATTTCTTTTTGAGGTACTTTATCAATATCACTAAGTTTTAATGGAATACTATATTCTTCTGGTAAAAGAAGAATCATTGGAAGTATATAATCGGTAACCACAAGTTTTGAAAATTCAGTCTCTGATGTATCTTCTAGTTTCCAATCTAAATCTAAGTCAAATTCAATTTTATTTTTCTGATAGTAATCATAAATAGTATTTCTACTTACCTGAAAAAGCCAAGCTTTTATATTTTTTATTTCGGTAGCCTTTTGGTGTGATTCCACTAGCTTAATCATAACCTCCTGCACCAAATCTTCTGAAATATTCTTGTCTTTTACTTTCTTAAATATATAGGACTTTAAATAGGAATAAAACTCCTCTATAATTTCATTTATATTACAACATTCTTTCTTCATTATCATTCAAGATTCTACATTGTGAAACCTCAATAAACTCTATTTATAACGTCTTTCAAATTTACAACATCAAAACTTTCTTTAATTTCCCCATTCCTTTTAACTCTTATAAAACTCCATCCTAGTTTCTTAGGAATACAAATATCAGATTTTAAAGAATCTCCTATTATCAATATTTCATTTGGGTTACTACCTGTTATTTTTTCTATTTCTTTAAAAATCCTTTTTTCAGGCTTTATCGAACCATAATCACACGAAAAAATAACTTCTTGAAAATATTTATTTAGTTCTTTTTCAAAAAAAGGTTCTTTATACGGTGTTGCCAAGTTTGAAATTAAAAATATATTAAAATCTTCTTTTAACTTATTCAATACATCATAAACTTCCTCATATACTACTACCGAACTCAATTCTTCCTTTAAAATGTCTTTATTCTCTTCATATAACTCTTTAAATTCATCAGGTAAAACACTTATTAATTGTTCCGTGTTTTTAGTCATCACAAGTCTTAAATAACTTGAAAGTTCTAAATCAAAACCATCTTTTGATTTTTTGAATAATTTTAAAAAGAAATGTCTCGGTTCTTTAATTTCGATTAGCGTATTGTATAAATCAAAAACTATTGTTTTTAAATTTTTCATCTTTTAATAAACAGTTTTCTCTCTAAGCTAAATTAAATTAAAACTCTTATTAAGACAATTTAAAGCTTTAAATAAACCTTAGTTTAGAAAATTGTTTGTTTAAAATTTGTGCATCATCTACTTGTAACCATTTATCTAACAGTGTTGCATAAATCTCTCTAAAATCTATCTCATAGCGTAAATCTCCGTTAGTATCTAAATTTTGTAAGTCTGACAACTCATTGTACATCCCTTGCTTTTTCAGGTTTTCCCCTATGATAAATACATTATTTGCCGTACCATGGTCTGTACCATTCGCTGCATTTTGTTGAACCCTACGACCAAATTCAGAAAATGTAATGATTAATACATCTTTTAAATTATTATGCTTTTCTAAATCATTTACAAACACTTCCATGCTATCTGCATATAATTGCAACAATCTTGCTTGTCTATTACTTTGATTCGCATGAGTATCAAAGCCACTTAAAGCTGCATAATACACCTGTGTTTCTAATCCAGAATTGATAAATTCTGCAATTGTTTTTAATTGCTTGCCAAATACATTCTTAGGATAACTAGCTTTTGATGTTGAGGTGTTGCTCTTTTCATAGATATATTTTGCTGAAGACTTGGCATCAATCATAGTGTTATACAAATACCCTAAGTTATGTTCACTAAGATGCGTGTCGTTATAGTGGTTTAAAACATCTTTAAAAAAGGGTTGTTTTAATGATTGGTATAACAACTTAGGATTCGTTATTGCTAAGCCATTTTGTTGCTCTCCTTTGAGCATTAACGAAAGACTCTCATCTACCTCTATGGCTTTAAAGGGTTTCGATTTTGTACTATCTAAAAAACGACCAATCCAACCGCTTTGCAAATACTCGTTGCTATCACTTGCCGTTTGCCAAATATCTGTTGAACGAAAATGTGAACGGTTCGGATTTGGATATCCAACATTATTAATAATGCTCACATATCCTTTATCATATAGCTTTTGAAGTGGTGCCAAACTTTTATGCAATCCTACCTCATCATTTAATTTTAATAGATTATTCTTAGGAATTGCTAACTCTTTTCTTTTTTGGTAATAAATATCGTTTCTAAAAGGTACCACCGTGTTCAAACCATCATTTCCTCCTTTTAACTGAACTATGACTATTTTTTTATTACTAAATAACTGTGCTGCCTGTTGCTCAAATGCTTTTACAAACTGCGGAACAAAAAACAATCCACCACTAGCCAATGAAGTTCTCTTTATAAAATTTCTTCTATCCATTTTCCTCTCTTTTTTAACATAATTGATATTCAGGTAATGACAATAGTTGTACACAGAAATCTTCTTTAGAAACAAACTTACTGTTTTCTAAAAGCTCTAGTGTACCTTTATTTATTAAGCCTACAAGAATCATTTCGATCAACTCTCTATTTGAAGAAGTTTGAAAATTATTTTCAAATGTGCTCCAATTTGGTATTGCTTTTATAAAGGTTTTTCTCCTTAATTTTTTCTCACTAAAGTCTTTAATAGTGTCTTCTAAATCTCCTTTATCTGAATAGGTAATTTCAGCATTGTTTAAAAGAACCGATGGGAGTCGTAAACGTGTAACAATGGTATTGCTATCAATCCATGTTCTTCCTCCTTTCCACCCCGCAACATTTGGTGGACGTAATAAGATTTGTCCTAGTAACTTTTGAATTAATAAACTATGCTTGTTATTTTCTATAGTGAATGGAACTACTGTATGCATTCCTACTAAAAACTCAACAGGCGATTTTATCTTAGTACCTATATTCTCTTCCTTATAAAACCAATCAGAAGTTAATACATATCGCATCAATGATTCAATATTATATTTTGGATAAAACACGGCAACCATCTCGTTGATGTAATCTGTATTTAATTGTTCATTTACAAAATAGCGATAGATTTTTTCGCAAATAAAGCGGGCGCATTGTTTTTGCTCTAGAATAATATCAATAATAGCATCTCCATCAAAATTTCCTGTATGTCCTAAAAATGTTTTTTCTCCTTCATCATGCTGGCGCCAGCGCATTTTAAATTCTCCAAAAAAATTATGGTTATATCCTGTAAACGCTCGTGCACTTTCTTTAATATCTTCTTCAGAATAATTTCCTTGCCCTAAAGTAAAAAGCTCCATCAATTCTCTTGCAAAATTTTCATTCGGACTCTTTTTCTTATTCTGTTTATTGTTTAAATACTTTATCATGGCTGCCTCCTTAGAAACAGCCTTGATAAAGCTTTTAAAATCCCCTAGTGCATGCTTACGTAAAGTATTGTTATATTGTTGAGCAAATAGTACATTCTTATCTTCACAGACGAAATGATTTGCCCAAAAAAGTGTCATTTTTTCTCTCAATAATTCTGTAGGATTGTACAATCTATCAAACCATGCCTTGTTTAGTTCGATAATCTTTTTCCTACTCATCTTCATTAGCTCTTTTCGCTTCTTCTTATTCTTTAAATCTTCTCTTGTTAACCTTGAAATAAATGAAGTATCAATAGCTAACGGACTTATTTTTTCTGATTCTTGAAAAAGAAATTCTACAACTTCAGCTCTTGTTTGGCTTTTAAATTTTTCCATTTCTAATGGTGTAATTCCAAACCCTATTCTGTTATATAAATGTTGTAAGTTCTTTGCTTTCATATATCTTAGACAATTAAAACACTAAAAGGTTTAAAAAGTAAAGCCTCACAATATTGCGAGGCTTTCTTTATCATTATACTTTCTTAATCTTATTCATTAGGCTTTTCCACCATCTAAAGCATCTTGCCAGTCTTTTAATTCTTTCCACTTTCCTTCATAAGCTAACTTAGCTTGTTTCGACCAGGTGTCTGGTTTGTGCATACGATATCGGTCTCCTCCACTTGTTAAAACTTCTTTACATTTCTCTAAAGAAGCTTCTCCTAAATCTTTCCACGTCTTAATATCAAAGTTATGGAACAACCCTTCTATTTTAGGTCCAATCCCTTCTACAATTTTCAAGTCATTTTCTTTGATCTTTTTACCAAATACGGCTTTTGCTGCTGCTGCATCAAAAGGAATTAAGGTAGCTGCTGCTCCTGCAAAAGAAGCAGCCATTGTTGCTTTAGAAGATTGTGCAGTTTTTAAATCAGCTTCTAAGTTTATTTTATTTCGGTTACAAGCCTCTAAATCGGCTTCTAATTGCGCTACTTTGTTTTTCCATACATCTAATTCATCATTATTATTTCCTCCACTTAAAAGTCTTCCTAATAAATATCCTAATAGAGCACAAATAGCTCCCACAATTAATGGAATTAACCAACACGGTATATGTATTCCTAATAAATTCATAATTATATTTTTTTGTTTTTTTAGTTAATAGTTACTACAATTCTTCTGTTTTTTGCTCTTCCTTCTTCCGTTGCATTGTCCGCAATAGGTAGTGTTTGTCCTTTAGAAGAGGTTACTATATTTTCCTCCAAGATTCCAAAATTGATTAAATCTTTCTTTGCTTCATTAGCACGGTTTTGCCCCAATATCATATTCGTATCAATATTTCCCGTACTATCGGTGTGACCTACTACACTAATTTTAAAACCAAGTTTATCCACACAACGAGAGATTTCTGCAAATTTTTGTTTTTGTTCAGGAGTAAGGTTAATGTGAAACTCTCCTGTTTTAAAGTAAAACATTAATGGGTTTTCTTTAATAGCTTCACAGGCCACTTTTAAAGCTTCATCATTTGCTGTTGACGCTTCTGTTCTTGTAAAAATATCGAAGTATAGCGGTCCAAATAAAACTCCGTTTTTATCAGACTGCATATCTTCTTTAAGTTCTCCAAAAGTGTTGATTAATCGTGCTGATATACCTTGAGAAACCATGTGGTTTTTTACAGCATTGGCTCTAGCCATTCCTAAGTTTGGAAAAGCGGAATTGTTTGTTTCATTACTTGTATAATATCCTGTAATGTTAAATCGCTTATTTCCATTAGCATCCAAATATTCTTTAATCTTTAGAATTCCGTTATTTAGATTTCCAGATATTGAATCTCGAATACTAAAACTAGATTCATTAAAATTAAAGCTCTCTTCTAATGAAAAAGCAAAATCTCCATTGGCATCATTTATACGAAATGGAAAATGTGTTGGTTCTTTTATATTAGGTTTTTCTAAATCATCTTTTTTGACTTCTTGAGAAGTTACATCTGAAGTACAGCTTTGCTTTTCACAACAAACATTGCAACAAAAATACCAGTGTAACAAGCTACCAATAAGGATGGTTAGTAAAATGCCTAATAAATAAGTTGATTTCTTACTCATTTGTTAGTTATTTAAATAGTTGATTGTTAAAGTATTAAAATATAATCAGAAATAAAAATTAACATTTAATTTTCATTTTAAGAGCTTATTAACACCAAGTATTAAATATTTGTTAAGTGTGTTAAAGTTTTGAAACATTCTTGGATTTGGGAAGTCTATTAGGTGAACAGAATTTAAAACTCTACATTATGAAAAAAATATTTTTAACCATGCTTGCTATTGTTTTAGCAACTGGAACAATGACTGCAAATGTTTCTTCAGAAACACCTTCAGAAACAACACATATTTCTTCTTATGAATACGCAGGACCAAGCACTCTTTGTAAGTTAATTACAGCTGGAAATTATGAAGCTGTAAAGGCTATGATAGAAAATGGAACAAACATTAATCGTAAATCGACAGGATTAACTCCTACAATGTTTGCCGCAAGATACAATAGAGTTAAAATTTTAAAACTTTTAATTTCGAAAGGAGCTCGATTAAAAGTTAAATCAGATCAAGGATTTACTGCATTAGATTACGCTAAAATGTCAAAAGCGAATGATGCATATATGATTTTAAAGGAAGCCTTAGACAAAAAGTAAACTTCTTTTATATTTATTTGAATTAGAAAGGGTTTCGAAATTTCGAAACCCTTTTGCTTTTTTTATGCTTATATATATCTTATAAGTCAAACTTAATTCCTTGAGCTAAAGGTAACTCATCAGAATAGTTTACAGTATTTGTTTGTCTTCTCATATAAACTTTCCAAGAATCTGAGCCAGACTCACGTCCACCACCAGTTTCTTTTTCACCACCAAAAGCACCTCCAATTTCAGCACCTGAAGTTCCAATGTTTACGTTTGCAATACCACAATCTGAACCTGCAAATGATAAGAATCTTTCAGCTTCTTTCATTTCGCTTGTCATAATTGAAGAAGATAATCCTTGAGCTACTCCATTTTGTAATTCAATTGCATTTTCAACATCTCCTGAATACTTCATTAAGTATAAGATTGGAGCAAATGTTTCGTGCTGTACAATTTCAAAGTGGTTTTCAGCCTCAATAATTGCTGGTTTTACGTAGCAACCGCTTTCGTATCCTTCTCCTTCTAAAACTCCTCCTTCTACTAATACTTTACCTCCTTCTGCTTTAGCTTTTTCAATAGCAGCTAAATAAGTATTTACAGCGTCTTGATCGATTAATGGTCCAACGTGATTATTTTCATCTAATGGGTTTCCAATTCTAATCTGTCCGTAAGCACCAACAATAGCATCTCTTACTTTATCATAAACAGATTCGTGAATAATTAAACGACGTGTTGAAGTACAACGTTGTCCAGCTGTTCCTACTGCACCAAATACAGCTCCTGGTACCACAACTTTTAAGTCTGCAGTTGGAGTAATAATAATTGCATTGTTTCCTCCTAACTCTAATAAAGATTTTCCAAATCGCTCAGCAACTTTAGCACCAACGATACGTCCCATTCTTGTAGATCCTGTTGCAGATACTAAAGGAATACGTGTATCCTCTGTAATGTACTCACCAACTTTATAATCTCCATTTACAATACAAGAAATACCTTCTGGTAAGTTGTTATCTTTTAATACTTCTGCAATAATATTTTGACATGCTACAGAACATAAAGGAGCTTTTTCTGATCCTTTCCATACACATACGTTACCACAGATCCATGCTAAAGCTGTATTCCAAGACCAAACTGCTACTGGGAAGTTAAAAGCAGAAATAATACCAACAACTCCTAATGGATGCCATTGCTCTCTCATTACATGCCCTGGTCTTTCAGATGGAATTACTTGTCCGTTTAACTGACGCGATAAACCTACTGCAAAATCACAGATATCAATCATCTCCTGAACCTCACCTAAACCTTCTTGGTAAGATTTACCCATTTCATAAGAAACTAATTTACCTAATGGCTCTTTTAATTCTCTTAATTTGTTTCCGAATTGACGAACAATCTCTCCTCTCTGTGGAGCAGGCATAGCTCTAAAAGTTTTAAAAGCAGAAGTAGCTGCTTCCATTACTTTGTCATAATCTTCTCTAGTACTAGCTACTACTTTTCCTATTAACTTACCATCTACTGGTGAGTAACTTTCAATAATTTCTCCATTTGAGAAATTTACAGAACCTGTAGAAGTTCCGTTATTTATTTCTTTTAAGCCTAATTGAGCTAAAGCTTCTTTAATACCAAAATCTGCCATTTTATATTGTAATTTTAGTTGTTTAAATTTAAAGTCCAAAACTACGAATAAATTTATAATTAATAAATTAAACAATTGTAAAGCTTATTGTTTAAAAATAAACAAAACAATCATGAGAAAAACATTTCTTTCTTTGCTAATGCTAACCCTAGTTTTTAGCTGTAACACCAATAAATACAAGACCTCAGCACCCAAAAAAGTGAACGAATTTGCCATTGTAATTCATGGTGGAGCAGGTACAATTTTAAAGAAAAATATGACTCCCGAAAAAGAAGAGGCTTACAAAACAAAACTAAAAGAGGCAATAAACGTTGGATATACCATTTTAAAAAACGGTGGTACTAGTTTAGATGCTGTTGAAAAAACAATTCATGTCTTAGAAAATTCACCATTATTTAATGCAGGTAAAGGCGCTGTTTTTACACATCACGAAACAAATGAATTAGATGCTTCTATTATGACAGGTAATGATTTAAATGCTGGAGCAATTGCAGGAGTAAAAAATGTAAAAAACCCTATTTCTTTAGCCAGAAAAGTAATGGAAAACTCTCCTCATGTATTACTTTCTGGAGAAGGAGCTTCTGTATTTGCCGATCAACAAGGTTTAGAGATTGTAGATCCTAGTTATTTTTATACTGAAAAACGTTTTCAATCTTTACAAAAAGTTAAAGAGAAAGAAGAAACAAAATTAGATCATGACGAAAAATCTGCTTTTTATGATGTTGATATTAAAGACAGTAAGTTTGGTACTGTTGGTTGTGTTGCTTTAGATAAAAACGGAAATATTACTGCAGGTACTTCAACTGGAGGTATGACTAACAAGCGTTGGAATAGAATCGGAGATTCTCCTATTATAGGTTCAGGTACTTATGCCAATAATAATACTTGTGGAGTTTCTTCAACAGGTTGGGGAGAATATTTTATAAGAGCACAAGTTGCTCATGATATTTCTGCTCAAATGGAATATAAAAAAGCAACTCTTAAAGAGGCTACTAAAGATGTTATTCAAAATAAACTAACAAAATTAGGTGGTACCGGAGGTATTATTGCTATTGATAAATATGGTAATATGGTTTTTGAATTTAATACAGCCGGTATGTATAGAGCTTCTATGGATGATAAGGGTACTACAGATATAAAAATATACAAATAGTAAAAATGCCTTTTAAAAAAGCTTTATTGCTTTATTTAAAAGGCACCGTTATATACACAGGAGGGCTAAATTTTTAAAATTGATATTTAATACCCGAATATAGCCCTAAACTATAAGGTCTAAACCCATTACTATTAGATGAAAAAGTATTGAATTGTACTTTAAACATTGGGTTTAAATTTAGTTTAATTTGTTTTGTTATTGAATAATCAAACTCTAGTCCGAAGTTTCCACTAAAATCTACTGAATTTAAATTATTAGCGCTTCCAAAGGTTCCCGAAATGTTGTCTGAAGAAACTGAAACTTGGTTCTTGTTTAAAAATAAAGAACTAAACCCTGTAACTATTTTAGAACTAAATTTATTACCGTTCAAAAAGGTATACTTCACCTCTACAGGAACTTCTATATATCCCATTTCTTGTGTTAAGGTTGCCTCTTCATTAATAACTCCTAAACCAGAGGTGGCAATACCTAAACCACTTGCGCCTGAACCAAAAGTAAAAGTACCTAACTCACTAACGTAGTTTACAGTTGATAATCTATCTCCAGCAAAACTGCTAGTAACAGGAACATTATCATTCGAATAATTAAACTTTTGTATGTGAACTCCAGATTGAATTTCCCATCGATTGCTTATTTGATAGGCTAACTTTATTCCATAGGCAATACTATTATTCCCATTTGTTTGAGATGTAATGAGATCTTTATCTAATGGAGAAGTTTTTGAAAAAGAGTTATTATTAATAACTGCAAAAACTGGTGCTACAGACCATTTGTTCTCTCTTTCTTTCTTATTTTCTTCTTCTTCAGTAGTAGTATTATTTACCTCAGCAATAAAATCTTTTTTCTCCTTTAATTCATTTAAGTTTTTCTTTTTCTCAAGAGCATTCTCCTTCTCATTTTTTTTAACTGGCAAGCCGTTTTCAAACTTGCCAGTTTCTTTCTTTTCTTTCACAACGTGATGATTAACTTGTAAAGACCCTTCAACAACTCTACCAGTTACATCGTTGTTTTTTCCATGCTCATTTTTTTTGCTAATTTTTACAACATGATTAGCGGTTAAAACCTTTTTACTACTCTTTTCGGATTTTTCAAAAGGCTTTTCTTTCAATTTCTTTTCTAATATTTCAGTAGTAACAATTTTTCCGTTCTCTCTCTCTTCATTATTAGGTAAAACTTTATCAAAATTGTTAGTTTCTTTTTCTTTACTTGTATCTACAATAACAGGAAATTCTTCTTCTATTTTTTCCTCTTGGTTCTTAAAAAAAGGATAAAATAGTACACTTAAAATTAACGTAGCCGCTACCCCACCAGAAAACCACCAAACGGGTATCACTCTACGCTTTTTTTTCTTCAGTTTTTCTTCAATAGCGTTCCAAACCTCTGGATTTGGATTTGCCTCAAAGTCTTTAAACTTTTCTTGAAAGAATCTTTCTATGTCATGATTCTTATTCATCTAAGCTTCTATCTCTACACTTTTAATTACTCTTATTTTCTCCTTTAAAATTAGCTTTGCTCTCGACAGGTTAGATTTTGATGTTCCTTCTGAAATATTCAACATTTCTGCAATCTCTTTATGCGAAAAGTTGTCTAAAACGTACAAATTGAACACCAATCTATACCTATCTGGGAGTTGTTGAATTAGCCCTAACAAAACATCTAAATTTAAGCTATCATCTAACTCAACATCTTCCTCTACTAAATTCTCTTCTTTTACAAGTTGAAGAGGAGACTTTTCTCTATATTTCTGAAGGGCTGTATTAATTGTTATTCTTTTTATCCACCCTTCAAATGAACCTTTATTATTATACTGTTCTATCTTTTTAAAAACAGTTAAAAAACTATCTTGAAGCGTATCTTCTGCATCTTGATAATTTCTTGAGTATTTTAAACACAAAGCAAAAAGTTTCCTAGCAAAGAGTTGGTACATCTCTGCTTGCGCCTTTAATTCTTGTTGGCAACATCTTTTTATTAGTTCCTCTAATGCTATTGTATGTTTAGTTTACTTTATCTTTTCAATATTGTAATACTGGTTTATCGTTTTGACATTGCACTGATGTTGGTCGGGGGGTCACATCACAAGTTGACACTATACCCCACTTCACATTGTATTTTTTTTCTTCATTTGTATAAGTCTCTATTTTCTGTAAAAACTCACCTTCATTAATTTCTTTATGATAGGCTACATAACCATTGGGTCCTCCGCATGCCTTCGCACCGTATGGTGTTATCTTCCAATCGGCTGCGTTGGTGCAAATTTTACTATTTGCTAAATTTAATATTTCATCAAAAAGATCCATCAAATTTCTATGGTCTTCTTCTTGTTCTGATAGCGTTCTTTTTACGATTAATTGTTCTTCGTCTAATGTTACAATTTCCCAATTAAACTGTCTAACGTAATTTTCTATTTCAATTTTTATTATTGAATTATTAGCTTCCCAAGTTCCTTCTGTATTAAAAAAAACTAAAGGCGGTGTACCACAAAAACCAGAACTTCTTTCAATAAATGAACGACTACTTTTAAAAGAAACTCCATACTCTTCGTTCAATAAACCCGCTACTCTTTCAAAAGAAATGCTTTCTCCATCATATACAGCTTTAGACCAATTTCCTAATAATAAATTATTTTGATCGATTGGAATATCGCTATTATCTCCGCATGAAAAAAAACATACAGTAGCAATAAGTACTATTTTTTGTATGTATTTCTTCATTTTCATGTTGCTTTTCTTGCGATCTATATACTATAGATATAGAAAAAGTAAAAAGGTTGCGTTAAATACTCTTATTTTTGTAAAAAAAAATGAAAGAACAGGTTTTTAATATAAAAAATAACACCGATTTTACCCAAATTGCTCTGGATGTTTTTAAACACCAGTTCAGTAATAACAGGGTATACAGGTCGTTTTGTGATTTATTATACATTCATCCATCAGATGTTACCTCAATAAATGAAATTCCTTTTTTACCTATTCAGTTTTTTAAAACTAAGGAGGTACTTTCTTCAAAAAGTGAAATTCAGGAGGTATTTTCTAGTTCGGGAACCACTGGAAGTGTAACAAGTAAACACTATGTTACAGATTTAAATTG
Organism: uncultured Tenacibaculum sp.; assembly: GCF_947498805.1. Taxonomy (GTDB): domain Bacteria; phylum Bacteroidota; class Bacteroidia; order Flavobacteriales; family Flavobacteriaceae; genus Polaribacter. Next base: position 412,263 of record NZ_CANMLT010000003.1, read on the forward strand.
GTACGAAGAAAGCTATTTAAAAGGTTTCGAATATTTCTATAATAATATTGAAGATTATGTGGTTTTAGCTTTACTTCCTAACTATTTAGAAAGAAAAGGATCTTCTTTAGTATATATGGTTCATGATTTAATCGAAAAATCAAAACATAGCGAAAGTGGTTTTTATCTAAATAATATTGATGAGTTAGCGCACAAACTAAAAGTTTTAGATACTCAAAACAAAAAAGTATTACTCATTGGTGTTTCCTTTGCCTTATTGGATTTGGTTGAAAAATATCAATTCAATTTAAAAAACACTATTATTATGGAAACGGGCGGAATGAAAGGCCGTAGAAAAGAACTAATTCGAAACGAACTGCACGACTTATTGTGTAATGGTTTTGGTGTACATCAAATACATTCTGAATACGGAATGACAGAGCTACTAAGCCAGGGGTACTCTAAAGGAAACGGAATTTTTAAGAGTCCTCCTTGGATGCGAATTTTAACCAGAGACACAGAAGATCCTCTTACGGTTTTGCCTCAAGGAAAATCTGGAGGGATTAATGTAATTGATCTTGCAAACTATAATTCTTGCTCTTTTATAGCTACGCAAGATTTAGGAAAAGTTTATCCGGATAATAGTTTTGAAATTATTGGTCGATTTGATAATTCAGATATAAGAGGTTGTAATTTAATGGTTTTATAAAAACAAACCAATCGGTCTGTTTTTGTTTTTTTTGCTATATTTGAGAAAATTACCTCCAAATAATGGCCAAAAACGGAAGAGACAAAATAGTACATGCTGCTTTTAAATTATTCTTACATAAAGGATATAAAAAAACAAGCTTGGCAGATATTATTAAAGCTACACAACTTTCTAAAGGGGCTATTTATCATCATTTTAAAAGCAAGTACGCTATATACTTAGCAACGCTAGATGCCTTCTTTTTTAAATTATATGACAACTTTATAATTGATGATGATCACTTAAACTTATTTGAGCGTATTAAGAATCGATTTTTGTTCTTTGTAGATCTTATTGATTTTATTGAAACCTCAGACGAAAACAACTCTTTTCCTATTCGCAGATATTTTCAATTTCAATTGGAGAGTGAAGAAGATCCGAATATTCGAGCGCAAGTTCAGCAAACACTGTTGCAGCTCAGTACAGAAATTTACAATATCATCGAAAAGGCTATTCAACAAAAAGAAATCAAAACAGTATTACCCGTTCCTGTAATTTCTCAACAACTATTGGCTATGATTGAAGGTATTACCATTCATCATTCTACAGTAGAACATGAAGGAAAACAAATTTTACTTCAAAAATATGATGAGGTGGTTGTTCCTTATTTAAACTTACTAACTAAACAAAATTTATCATGAAAAATTGGGCTGAAAATGTCTTATGGACCCCTTCAAAAATAGCAACTCCTTCCACTGAAGAAGAAATTCAGCAGTTGGTTTTGAAAGCCATAAACGATCAAAAAAAAATTCGTGTTATTGGTTCTGGACATTCTTTTACGGCACTATGTAGTACGAATGAAGTTTTAGTAAGCCTAGATAATTATCAAGGAAAAATACATATTGATAAAGAAAAAAATATAGCCACTGTAAAAGCCGGCACAAAGTTATCGTTACTGGGAGAATTGTTATTTGAAGAAGGACTTGCCATGGAAAATTTAGGCGATATCAATGTACAATCCATCGCTGGAGCTATAAGTACCGGAACACATGGAACAGGAGTTCAATTAAAATCTATTAGTAATCAAGTTATTGGCTTAAAATTTATCAATGGTAAAGGAGAGATTATAACTTGTTCCGCTACACAAAACACCGAACTCTATAAAGCAGCTCAAGTTTCTTTAGGCTGCTTGGGTATTATTACCGAAGTTACACTTCAGTGTGTTCCTACTTATAAGCTAAAACTTCAGAATAAAAAAGAAAACTTAGACGATGTCTTAGCAACACTCGATGAAAGAAATTCACAAAACAGAAATTTTGAATTCTACTGGATACCCTATACCAATACAGCTTGGACAAAAACTTCTAATATTGTAGAAGATTCAGAACCCGATAAGGTTAATTTCTTTAATTATTGGACAGAGTTTGTTTTAGAAAATTATGTGTTTAAAGTTTTTTGCGAATATGCTAGGTTATTTCCCTCACAAAACAAAACAGTTGCAAATATTACTGCAGCCAGTATTACCAACGTAAAAAAAGTATATCATAGCCATAAAGTGTATGCTACGCAACGTTTGGTGAAGTTTCATGAAATGGAGTACAACATTCCTGCAGAAGCTTATAAAGATGTCTTTAAGGATGTAAAAAAGATTGTAAACTCTAGAAAATTTAATATTCACTTTCCTATAGAAAATCGTTGGGTAAAAGGAGATGATGTTTTTATGAGTCCTGCGTATGGTAGAGATTCTGCCTATATTGCTTGTCATGTATATAATAAAAAAGAGTGTGTAAGTTATTTTAAAGCTCTCGAAGAAGTTTTTAGAGCCTATGATGGTCGTCCGCATTGGGGTAAAATGAATACTATTTCACCCCAAGATGTACAAACAATGTATCCGAAATTCGACGCTTTTTTAAAGCTTAGAAAAGAGCATGATCCTGAAAATATCTTTGTAAATACATATCTTAAAACCTTATTTGATCTTTAATCCTTTTAAAATGAAATCTTATTTTAAAAATTTAAATAACGAATTAAAAAACTACCATAGAGCTATTCCTTGTTTATTGGTAGATTTAGATATTCTAGATCAGAATATTTCTCAGGTCACTAGCAACTTAAAAGATTCTAATGAGCTTCGAATTGTAGTAAAATCTCTTCCTTCTTTTCAGTTGATTCAGTATATACAAGAAAAGGTAAAAACCAATAAACTCATGGTTTTTCATCAACCTTTTTTAACAAGTTTAGCCAATCAACTAACTTCAGAAGATGATGTTTTATTAGGAAAACCAATGCCTATAAAAACAGCCACCTATTTTTATAACAATTTACCAAATTTGAATAATGGATTCAATCCCTTTACACAAATTCAATGGCTGGTAGATACTGAAACTCGTATTAAAGAATACATTTCATTAGCAAAAAAACTTGGTAAAAAAATCCGATTAAATATTGAATTAGATGTAGGATTACATCGCGGTGGTTTTTCTTCTTTAACAACTTTAAAAAAAGCACTTCAACTCATAGAAAACAATAGAGATTATGTAACATTTTCTGGTTTTATGGGGTATGATCCTCATGTGGTGAAACTTCCTAAAGTTATTCGATCTCAAGAAAAAGCCTTTCAACTTGCCAATAATTTTTATAACGATTGTAAAACCTTATTGTCAAATGAATTTCCTACGCTATGGGAAAAAGAATTAACCTTTAACGGTGCTGGTAGCCCAACATTGAGTTTGCATAAAACACATACATCCCCTATTAATGATATTGCTATTGGTTCTTGTTTTGTAAAACCTACTACTTTTGATATTCCCACTTTACAAGACTATCAACCTGCAAGCTTTATAGCAACTCCAGTATTAAAATCCTTTTCTAAAACTAGTATTCCAGGTTTAGAAAAATTAAAGTTTCTTTTTAAGAAAAAGTCAGCTTTTATTTATGGTGGTTTTTGGAAAGCAGCTTATTACTATCCTGAAGGAATAAAACAAAATAACTTATTTGGGGCATCTACAAATCAGACCTTATTAGATATTCCTAAAAATGCTTCGGTAGCTGTTGATGATTTTGTTTTTTTAAGACCTCATCAAAGTGAAGCTGTTTTCTTACAATTTGGTAATATTCTTCCTGTAAGAAATGGTAAAATTCAAAAATCATGGGCCTTATTACAGCAATACTAATCTCCTTCTTTTTTAAAAGTAAGTGAAACGATTACTTTTTTTACATGAAACACCTACTTATACATCATTAATATTTAATACTTTAGCTACAAACAAAATACTACTACTCTGATCATATTAATAATCTCTCCAGTTAAAAAGAATATTAATTTTTAAACTGAGATATATGAAAAGAAAAAAAGTAAGTTTACTAAAACTAGGTATTTTGTTAATAACAAGCTCCTGGTTTTTATGGAATTGTTCTTTAGAAGAACATCATTTTGAAAAAGAACACCCTGAGTTTACCAATGTAGAAACAGTATCGTTTAAAGACGCTATTTCGCATTTTAAAATTAAGCAAGAAGAAATACTACAAAAAAGAGCTCTTGCTAGAAATCAAGAAAACACTTTTGATGTTACTCCAAATTGGAATAGTATACAACATGAAGAGCTATTTCAAATTGATCAAGCTCAATTAACCCTGGCTGATGCAACTATTAATAGAGAGGGAGATTATGAATCAAAGTTGTTTTTTCTCAATATTAATAATACGCCAGAGGTAGTTATATTTACCTTGTTTCCAAAAGAAATTGATGGTGATGGTAAACTATTAGAAGCTAGTTTTTTCTACAATAAACTAGACGGAAGTTTTATAGATGGCTTTAAAATTGAGGAAGGAAAACTATCTAAAAGATATTTACTAAAATCTACCTTAAATACCCAAGAGGCAGGCTTTTTAATGCTTTTTCAAGGAAAAGAAGAAGATGATGATTTTTGGTGTGATGATGGAACTGGAGGAGTTTTAGATGAAGTAAGTTTAGGAACTGTTTCTAATTCTGGAGGAGGAATAAGCGTTGGTCCTACAAGTTCAACTACTTCTGTAAGTTTAAGCTATGCTTCTGTAAACTGGTATTATTTAGGTAATGGAAATTCGACAGGCAGGCATCAACTAAGTGGTGGAGGTATTAGTACTACAAGCGGAGCTTCTAGTTTATATATTCAAACAAAAAATAGTTCTGAAGATGAAGCGTATGATCCAAACAAAGATCCAGCAACAGGTAAATGTAAGTATGGTTACAAAATGAATCCTGCTACAGGAAAATGTGAGCAAGTAAATACCGATTGTACTAACGGTAAAGTGTACAATGACACTACTAAAAAATGCGAATGCCCTGAAGGAAAAGTTGAAGACAGTAATGGGAATTGTGTACAAAAACCATGTAAAGGAAATCCAATTAGAGAAAATTTAGAAATTGCACCTCAAAAAGGTGTTTCTGGTACAAAAGGCGCTTTACATGGATGTACGAGATTCGGAGGCACTTGTAAAGGGATTGGTGGAAGAAGTAAGTTTCATGCAGGAATTGATATAAAAAGCTCTTATGGCACACCCATTCATGCAATGTATGATGGATTTATTTATTCATCTAGATATCATAAAAAAGCTGGATATAATACCAGAATTCAAAGTACGGTTAATGGTAAAACTATCTTAATATCCTATTTTCATTTACAAAAAGAAAATAGAATATTACAAGGAAATCCTTTGGTAAAAGTTAAAGCCGGTGATATAATTGGGTATCAAGGGGATTCAGGAAATTTAAAAAGTGCAATTGAAGGTGGAGGAGTAGATTCTCATGTTCATATTGAAGTTAGGGAACATGACGGAAGCAACAAATGGGGATATAATCATTTCATTTTAGTCGATCCCAGAGATTATTTTGCTACTAAAATAAAGGATGATGGAACCTCTGAACCTAATACTAATTGCAATTAAAAACAATATATAATGAAAAACATATTTTTAATAATACTACTATTTACAAGTACTTTAGCAAAATGCCAAATTCAATCTAATATCATTACACAAAAAGAATTTGATGATATAAAAATTAACAATGTAAAGTTTAGCTCCTTAAAAAACACTTTAGGCAAAGAATTCAATGTAAAAAGTTTATTTGGTGAGCCAAAAAAAGTAGAAAAAGATAATAATCCAATTTATGAAGGAGATATTTTTTCGATTGATTTTTATTATTCAGGTTTAGAGTTCAGTTTTTATGAAAAAGAAGTTTCTAACATAAAAATCACAAGCAATAGTTATTTAATAACCATAAAGGGGATAACAGTAACTATTGGTGATAATATTAGTAAACTAGGTATGGTTAACTTCAATACAAATAAAGATGGAAGTAAAAGTATTATATACCAATACTGTGATGGCTGTAACAATTATATTTATATACACTTTAACCAGGCCTCAAAGAAAATAACCGAAATAGGTTTTATTGAGCTAACCTAAATATGATTTCTATGAAATATGTCAAAGGAATAGGAATTATTGTATTACTACTAGTCCTAGTAAACTTTACATTTTTACAAACAATGCAAGAAGATGAGGAACTTATTATTGGAAAATGGATTCCAGAAGGTTGCCCAAAATGTGAATTGGTTTTTACAGAAGATGGTAAATGTTATGATTATTATGAAGGTAAATTAGATAATACGTATACGTATTTCATATATGAAGAAACGTCAGATAATGGCAAACTTAAATTTAGCACCTTAAAAAAAATTAATATAAATGACCCTAGTGACACTTATGAATACGATATTAATGGATTAAATGAAAAGGTGATGTATTTAGATTATCAACGAGACATGAATTGTAATTTGTTAAAATATACTAGGAAGTAAGTTATGTAAATATGGTCAATCAACCACTGACTTTAATTGTTTTTAAAATTAGAATTAAAGTCAGTTTTATTAAAAAATTATGAAAAACATATTTTTAATAGTACTGCTATTTTCAAGTACTATAGCAAAATGCCAAATTCAATCTAATATCATTACACAAAAAGAATTTGATGATATAGAAATTAACAATGTAAAATTTAGCTCCTTAAAAAACACTTTAGGAAAAGAATCAAATGTTGAAAATTTACTAGGTATTCCTAGTTCTAAGAACATTGATCCAGATGGAGAGTTTTACCATTATGAGTTCAATGGTTTCACTATAGGTTTTTCTTCACTTATATCAAACGGAACTATTGAAAAACCAATAATAGGTAGATTTATTATAACAAATAAAAACTATTCAATAATTATAACAGGAGTTAAATTAACCATAGGTGATGATATAAGTAAATTAGGTACAATAAACTTTAGCGAAAATAGAGATGGGAGTAAATATATTCAATATCAATATTGTTATGGGTGTAATAACTTTATTTACATACACTTTAACCAGGTCTCAAAGAAAATAACCGAAATAGGCTTTATTGAGCTGACTTAATAAATTTAAAAATGCACATTAAAAATAATTATAGCTTAAAAAAAAGACTGATAATAATATTGGTTCTATTTTCATTTAAATCTTATTCTCAAGAAATAATAAAATATACCAAATCAGATCTTGAAATTTATTTAACTAAAGTTTGTGGAGAAAATGATTGTGAAATAACCAATATAAAAGTTGTTAAAAACGGTATTTCTATTCAAGAAATAAAACCAAGTAAAAATTATGATAAAACTTTATCCAACGAGGAAATTTTTATAATTGAAGACATGAACTTTGACGGGAAATTAGATTTTAGGTTATTAGAATTTCTTCCAGCAGGACCAAATATTCCCTTTCTTTACTGGATTTATAATCCGAATAATAAGCTATTTATAAAGAATAAACATTATGCTGAAATAACATCACCTGATTTTGACTATAAGAAAAAAGAAATTGGCTCAACATGGAGAAATGGTTGCTGTGAACATGGAAGGGATGTTTATGAACTTATAAAGAATACTCCAAGGTTAAAAGAACGATTCGTAATTGGACATAATTCAAATAAAGAAGAGTATTATGAACATTGGAAACTTATCAACGGAGAGTTAAAACTAATAGAAAAAGAAGTTGGTAATTAATTATAACAGCTCTTTAGAAAAAAATAAGGAGCAGTATTGATTCCAACATTTCTATTCAATTTGTAAGTTTGTTAACTACTATGCGACCACATTGAAAATCTTTTAATTATGAAGAACTTTTTCACTTTTGTACTGTTATTTTTTTCTACCTTAATCTTTGCACAAAAAACCGATTATAATACCAAAAAAGGATTTGTTGCAGAAGGTTATGACTTAGTATCTTATTTTTCTAATAAAGAGCCTTTAGAAGGAAAAAAGAAATTCCAAACAACTTATGATGGAGCAAAATTCAAGTTTGTCTCAGAAGAAAATTTAAACGCCTTTAAAGAAAATCCTACCAAATACGTTCCGCAATATGGAGGGTATTGCGCATATGCAATTGCAGAGAAAAACAAGAAAATGTATATAGATCCTGAAGTATATGAAATACGTGATGGTAAGTTATATCTTTTCTATAATTCTTGGATTGGAAGTAAATTAAGCGACTGGCAAGAAGGAGATGTTAAGAAAAGACAAGATAAAGGTGATAAAAACTGGGAAACGTTAAAGCATAAAAAGTAATATGTATATGAAGAAAATTATCACTCTTTTAGTACTGTTGGTTTCAACAGTAGCCTTTGCTCAACAGTACAACACCAAAAAAGGTGCTGTTGCTAGTGGTTATGATGTAGTATCTTATTTTAGTAATGAAGCTAAGAAAGGAAAAAAAGAGTTTTCAACTACTTACGATGGAGCAAAATTTAGATTTTCATCTCAGGAAAATTTAGAGATGTTTAAAGAAAACCCTACACAATATATCCCTCAATATGGAGGATATTGTGCCTATGCCATTGGTAAAACTGGTGAAAAAGTTGCCATAAATCCTAAAACATTTGAAATAAGAGATAATAAACTTTACTTGTTTTATAATTCTTGGGGAACCAATACTCTTGACCTTTGGTTAAAAGAAGGTGCCGAAGATTTACAAAAACAAGCCGATATAAACTGGCCTAAAATAAATCGTTAATCGGTTTATTTTATTGCGGGGAGAAGAGCTGAATTTGATTCAGCTCTTTTTTGTTTAAAATCAACTCTTTTTTATCTTATTTTTGTTTGGTAAAAAGACTCCTATGAACAATTTTTCATTTTTTAATCGATCAAATATTCAACAAGAATTACAAGCAACAGAATACGATATTCTAATTGTTGGAGGTGGAATTACAGGTGCAGGAATAGCACTGGATGCCGCTTCTAGAGGTATGAAAGTAGCCTTAATAGAGAAAAACGATTTTGCTTCTGGTACTTCTAGTAAATCTACCAAATTAATTCATGGAGGTTTGCGTTATCTAAAACAATTTGATTTTTGGTTGGTAAAAGAAGTGGGAACCGAACGAGCAATTGTTCATAAACTAGCTCCACACCTAGTAATTCCAGAAAAAATGATTTTACCGCTTATTGATGGAGGAACTTATGGGTCTTGGTTAACTTCTATTGGATTAAAAGTATATGACGTACTAGCATCTGTAGAAGGTGATGATAAACGTAAAATGCTAGACAAAGCTGAAGCGCTAGAAAAGGAACCTTTATTACCTGAAAATATCTTAAACGGAGCCGGTTTTTATGCTGAATATCGTACCGATGATGCTCGTTTAACAATAGAAATTTTAAAAACTGCCAGTCAGTACGACGCTCAAATTCTTAACTACACAGAAGCAACTGAATTTATTTATGAAAACAAACGTGTAGTCGGTGCTGCTGTTAAGGATGTTTTTACTGGTGAAAAATTTGATATCAAGGCAAAATATGTAGTGAATGCTGCTGGGCCTTGGGTGGATGAATTACGTCAGATAAATAATTCGAAAATTGGTAAACGATTACATTTAACAAAAGGAGTTCATCTAGTAGTTCCTCATGAAAAATTACCTGTAAAACAATCGGTTTATTTTGATATTCCAGATGGTAGAATGATGTTTGCTATTCCTAGAGGAAAAGTAACTTACTTTGGTACTACCGACACCAATTATCAAGAAGATAAAAATAACGTAGAAACCAGTATTGTTGATGCTTTATATCTTATTGAAGCGGTTAACAATATGTTTCCTGATATTCACTTAACTATAGAAGATATAGAATCTTCTTGGGCAGGTTTACGTCCTTTAATTCATGAAGAAGGAAAATCTGCTTCTGAACTTTCTCGTAAAGATGAAATATTTGTTTCCGATACGAAACTTATTTCTATTGCCGGAGGTAAATTAACAGGGTATCGTAAAATGGCTGAACGTATTGTTGATATCGTTGCTAAAAAAATGAAAAGACGTTTTGAAAATGAATTTGAACCAATACAAACTGAAGATATCATATTAACAGGAGGTCCTTTTCAAAATTATAAATCGGTAAAACTGTATACAAAACAAGTCTCGAAACGAATAAAAACAGATGGCTTAACCAAACAAGATGCAAGCTATTTAGTACATAATTACGGAAAGCAAACCGATGTTATTCTCGACAAATTTGACGAATTAACCAGTGTAGAAAATGTTGAACAACGCTTATTAAAAGCTGAAATTTGGTTTACTATTCAACACGAAATGACCTGTACTCCTACCGATTTCTTTATGCGCAGAACAGGACGCTTATTCTTTGATAAACCAAGTGTTGACCTTCTTAAGGACTTTGCTATAACAGAGTTTAAAAACTATTTTAATTGGAATGATGCAACAACTCTAAAACAAGAAGAAGAGTTGAATAATAAAATAGCTCTAGCTACTAATTTTGCTTAACAATAAATTATGATTCTTTGCTAAAAAAAGAATTATATATTTGCATTTCGAAAAACTAACCTAATAATAGTTCGTTAACAATTAAAATTTTTCCCCAATTATGAAACAAAAGTTATTAGCATTAGTGTGTATGTTTATGTGTTTGGCTATTAAAGCTCAAACAGTTAATGTTGTTTCTTCTTCTGATATTGACAATATTAAAATAAATAGCACAACACTATCTGATTTAAAAAAGACACACGGAAAAAAAGATAAAGTTGAAGCTTTTTTCGGAGCTCCTGCTACCTACAACGTTACTGTTAACGACAGTTATTATCAATTTAGATATGATGGTTTTAACTTAGATTTTTCTACTTTAAATAAGAAAAAACCTTATATAGAATCTTTTGAGTTAAGTACAAATAAAAACACCTTTACCATTAAAGGTATTACCATAACAGTTGGAGAAAATATTAGTAAACTAGGTGATGTAAAAATTAGTACCGCTAGAAATGGTGCTAAAAGTATTTTATATTCTACTTGTGAAGACTGCGATTTATTTATCAATATTGATTTTGACGCATCTAATACAATTACAAAGATTACTTATTACGATATGTCATAGTAAGTATAACATGATAAAACAAAAAAGGGATAGTAATTGCATACTATCCTTTTTTTATTTTAAAGACTTTTTAGCCAGTTTTAAACATTTTATATCTAATTCTTCTTCTCAGAAGAAATATATTTTTATAAGTCTCTATTGTTGATTATTCGGTGTAGCATCTGGGTCTTCTTGATCTAGACTAATCACTTCCGATGTATTTGTAATAACCCCTGCACTATCAATCGTTGCTGCTATTTGAATACTTCTTGACGCTCCACTAGGAATACTTGGTATACTCCAATCTCCACTTACAGCATTATACGTTCCTACACCAATTACCGAATTACCTGCATCATAGCTTAAAGATGAAGGTAATAAGTCTCTCACAACTATATTTGTTGCTTCTTGTGGTCCTGCATTAGAAACTGTTAATGTAAATATTATTCCCTCTCCTACTTTAGGAATGGCATTATTTACGGTTTTTGTAAGACTTAAATCAGATGTTGGTACTACTTCAAGTGTAAAATAATCATTATCATTAAAAGAAATTGTTGCTGAATATACACCTCCAGAAAGTGTTAAATCATATTCTTCTGAAACTGTACTAAAATTAGAAACTGTACTTCTTACCAACTTAAGAATTCCTGTTGGTGCACCTGTTAAATCTATATCTGAGGCATTTACCGAAAAATTAACAGTACCCACATCACCTGTTTCACTAACTCTCCACTTCGTATCTAAACGATATCTTTTACTTGGCGCAGCTACTGCAGAAAAATCATAGTTTGCATTTATCAAATCTTCTCCCCAAAAAAGATATTCATTGTTACTTAAATTTGAAGGAGAACTGATACTAATTATTCCTGTTCCTTGAGAATTTGTATGGTTAGATCCATCTGATGCCTGACCTATTCCTGCTACTTTATGATCAAAATTTCCTCCTGAAGTATCTTCATCATAAAAATCAATGGATGCTAAAGACTGATTGTACTTCGCAGTTAAATAATTATCAATTATAATTCTTTGTACGGTATTTATTTTCGTTCTAAAAATAATTACCTCGGTCATATTACCATTAAAATTATCTCCTAATCCGAATCTGTGTGATGAATGTCTATTATATGTTCTTGTATTTGCTCTATTCTGTAACAATGTTCCGTTTCTATACAATTGTTTCCCTGTAGAAGGGTTGGCATCATACGACCATAAAGAATAACTTGTTAAACTAGATAACCCCCCAACTTGTATTCTTGCATTTGTAGTACAACATTGTCCAATATCGAAATAAACCGTACTATCTGACCAAGGAATGTGGCAGGAAAAACGTTGGCTTTGATGTGGCAAGGTAGAATATGGCCATGAAGAAGTTATGGAATTTGCTTTTGCGTATATAAAAGAGGATGCTTGATTTGTAACAAAGTTACTGGTGGTTAAATTTAATCCTGTTCGTAATATTCCTGAAGTATTAAACTGAATTTCATCATAACCATTTAATGAACCAGTAATTAATTGTGGAGCTGATCCATTTTGAGACATGTCATGTGCCGTATATCCAGCAGAATTAGTCCAACCTGTAACATTTGTACCAGAATTAGCAACACCATTATCTGTCCTATACCACATAACCAAGTCTGACGTACCATTATTAGTTCCAACACCTCCAGGACCCGTTTGTGCAAAAATATTCGTACAGATAAATATCAATAAAATGGGGACTCTATTCATATTACACAAATATACTTTTTTAATAGTTTTTTCCTAAACAGAAATCTGTTTATTTAAACCATTCAAAAGTTAACAAATACCTATTATTTAAACAAAAAAAATGAAAGCAATGAGCTTTCATTTTTCATATTATTATTTATTCTAGTTTTTCATGTTCTTCCATGTCTTTAGTTAAATCTAACTTTCGTAAAGTTGGATTCAATATAGCCGTTGTTGCAACGGTTATAAGGGTCATAGTTCCACCAAAAACCACAGCGGTAACTGTTCCCATTAGTTTAGCTGTAATACCACTTTCTAAGGCTCCTAATTCGTTTGAAGACCCTACAAACATCGAGTTCACCGAAGCTACTCTACCACGCATATGATCAGGTGTTTTTAATTGTAAAATAGTTTGTCTAATTACCATAGAAACACCATCCGTAACTCCACTAAAGAATAAAGCTACTAGAGATACCCAGAAAATACTTGATAAACCAAATACTATAATACAAATTCCAAATCCAAAAATAGCCGCTAACAATTTCATTCCGGCGTTTTTACTTATAGGAATATAAGCCGTTATTAACATGGTTAAAAAAGCTCCTACAGCTGGTGCAGCTCTTAATACTCCAAAACCTTTAGCTCCAACTTCTAATATATCTTGAGCAAATACAGGTAATAAAGCAATGGCTCCTCCAAATAATACCGAGATCATATCTAAAGTAATAGCTCCTAAAATTGCTTTCGTTTTAAATACAAATGAAATTCCTTCTTTCAAACTTTTTCCAATAGGTTCTCCCTTTTTATGATTCATAATAGGCTTTCTCTTTATAAAGAACATCATAAGAAAAGATAAAACTACCAGTCCAAAAACAATAGATAATGAAAGATTTACTCCCATTAAATAAATGGTGTACCCAGCAAAAGCTGGTCCTAGAACACTGGCAACTTGCCAAGTTGTACTACTCCATGTTGCTGCATTTGGATATAATTTTTTAGGAACAATAAGTGCTATTAATGAAAAAATAGTAGGACCAAAGAATGAACGTAAAAAACCACCAAAAAATACTAAGGCGTAAATTGAATATAAGACAGCATTAGAACTCCACCCTTCAACAAACTCTGGAGTAGTTAAAAAATATAATCCAAAACTTATCAATGAAAACAAAGCAATACATAGTGCTAATAAATTTCGTTTTTCCTTTTGATCAACGATATGCCCTGCAAACAATGCCATAGAAAAAGCTGGTACAAATTCAAAAGCTCCTATCAGCCCTAAGCTCCACGGGTCTTTAGTAATTGAATATACTTGCCATTCAATAATAATAAACTGCATTGACCAAGCAAAAACCAATAAAAAACGAACTAGAAGAAATATATTAAACTCTTTTATTCGTAGAGACGCATAGGGGTCTTTTTTTTCCATATCAAGATGTAATATGTTAGTTCAATTTTAAATCCATTAAAATGGCAAAGGTTTCATTTACATCTCTTTCTTTTACCACAATGGTCATCTCATGTGTTGTAGAAATAACCTCTTGAACCGCAATATTAGCCCAAGCAAATTGTTTTAAGATAAAATAGTAAACACCAGATTGTTCTAAGTTTTCTTTTGGAAGTTTTATAGTAATTGAAGCTAGGTCATTTACATTATTTATTAAAGTTTCATTCTTAAATATCTCTTCAATAAAAGGTTGTAAATTCTTACTTATTACAATATTCGTTTCGAAAATTCCTTGAGAAACTGTTAAGAAATAATCATTACTATCAGCTGATTTACTTAAAAGTTTAGCAATTTCTCTTAGTAATGAAGTTGTATTTCTAAAGGTATAATCACATAAATCTGAACGAACAATTACATCTCCTAAATTAAGTGCTAAACGCTTAATATTCTTTCGAACCCTTAATTCATTAACAGGAGATAAACGGTTAATAGCCATCATTACCGCTCCAACCTTTACCTCTTTTTTAAGTAATTGTGATACTTCTGGCAAAATCAATCTTGCCAAAGAAGATACATTGATAAGTTTTTCATGCAAAGCCTCTTCAATAAAAGGAGTTTTGCGTATAGTTATTTCAACAGCTTCCTGAATAGTTTTCATTATTGTTTAATTTTAAACCCTGTGTTATAAATAAAAATAAATCTATGTAAAAATATACTTTTATTTAAATATAGCTATTCTTTTATAAAAAACTTTGTAAATGAGAATTTTAGGTTAAATTTGTTGCTATTGTATTTTATACAATACCTACACAACACACTAATTATTTAAGAAGCGATTGGTGGGGTTTCCTTTTAAAAGAAGGATTATTTGTACAAATGCAAACAACTAATCTAATCTATTTGTTAACTTTAAAAACTCATCTTTCGCTTCTTTTTTATCGTACAAGACGTTGTACACTGCATCGATGATAGGAGTTTTAGCCCCATTTTTTTGATTGATTTTGTAAGCGCTTTTAGTCGCATAATATCCTTCTGCAACCATACTCATTTCGAACATAGCCGATTTTACAGTGTATCCTTTACCTATCATATTACCAAACATTCTATTTCTACTAAAAACAGAATATCCAGTAACTAATAAGTCTCCTAAGTAAGCAGAGTTATTAATATTACGCTTCATTTTATGAACTTTCTTAATAAAGCGTTTCATTTCTCTAATAGCATTACTCATTAATACTGACTGGAAATTATCTCCATATCCTAAACCATGTGCTATTCCTGCAGCAATTGCATAAATATTTTTTAACATGGCAGCATACTCAGTACCAATAATATCATCTGAGATTTTAGTTTTAATATATCTTCCAGCGATGTATTTGCTTAAATCTTTTGCTTTTTCCTCATCTTGACAAGCAATTGTTAAGTACGATAAACGTTCCATAGCAACCTCTTCTGCATGACAAGGCCCTGTTATAACACCTATATTTTCAAAAGGTACGTTGTGAATATCATGGAAATGCTCTCCTACAATCAATCCGCTCTCAGGAACAATTCCTTTGATTGCTGAAAAAATAATTTTATTTTCTAATGAAAGAGTTAGCTTTTCTAATTCAGTTTTTAAGAATGCAGATGGAATTGCAAAAATCAATACATCATAATTATCAACAATATAGTTCATATCATCAGATAAGTCTAATTGTTCAGGATGCAATTCTGCCGAACTTAAATAACTAGGATTATGCTTGTTACGTTTTATATGTTCTATAGCATACACACTGCGCATATACCATCCAATAGTGTTTAAATTTTCCGATAACATTTTAACAATAGCAGTTGCCCAACTTCCTCCACCAAGAACTGCTATTTTTGGTTGTTTACTCATA
Source organism: uncultured Tenacibaculum sp. (assembly GCF_947498805.1). Taxonomy (GTDB): domain Bacteria; phylum Bacteroidota; class Bacteroidia; order Flavobacteriales; family Flavobacteriaceae; genus Polaribacter. The sequence goes on from NZ_CANMLT010000003.1 coordinate 428,370, forward strand.
GTAGAAATGTTTGTAATACAAAATTAAGAAAACTAAACTCGGTTTAAAACTTAAGGTTGTTATATTTGAAAAATCAATTTAAAAGACCATGAACGTACAAATTATAAATAAATCAAAACATCAAATTCCTGCTTACGAAACAGAAGGTTCTGCTGGAATGGATTTACGTGCAAATATTGATGAAGCTATTGTTTTAAAACCTTTAGAACGTGCTATTGTAAAAACCGGATTATTTATAGCACTTCCTGTTGGTTATGAAGCGCAAGTACGTCCACGTAGTGGATTAGCTGCTAAAAAAGGAATTACTGTATTGAATGCTCCAGGTACTGTAGATGCTGATTATCGAGGAGAAATAGGTGTAATTTTAGTGAATCTTTCTAATGAAGACTTTACCATAAATGACGGTGAGCGCATTGCACAATTAGTAATAGCAAAACACGAACGTGTGCAGTGGCAAAAAGTTGAGGTTTTAGATGAAACTGAACGTGGCGCTGGCGGATTTGGTAGTACTGGAGTTTAAGAAAGTAATTTATACAACTGACTCATTTTTCTGAGTTCATCATGTAATAATTCAAAATCTAAAAAGCAATGTGAATTGTATTCGTAGCCTCGTTTTTTATAAAACTCAAAGGCCTGTGGTTTTTCATCCATAGCATCTAACCAAATCAGTTCATATTGTTTTTTTATAGTAGTTTCTTCTAACCAATTTAGTAAAGCTTTTCCAACTCCGTTTCCTTGGGTTTTAGCATGTAAATATATTCTGTGAAGCTTTACACTTTTCTTTCCTTCAAATCCTACTAATTCTTTATTCCATATGATTCTGAAGTTTCCTACAATTTCATTTTTAAATACTACAAAATAATAGGCTGTATTCTCCTCTTCTAGCTCTTTAGCTATATTTTCTTTTGAATACTGAGCATTGATATACCAAACACCAGAATCTTTCCAAAAATGCTTATATGCAGCAGTATATACTTCTTGCATTAGTTTAAAAAGAGACTCCGAATCGTTATTCGAAATCTCTTTTAATTGTATATGTTCTGTTATTGATATCAATATTACTTTTTATAAATTTCTTTTCCGTTAAAAATCGTTTTTACAATTTTAGCCGTTTTTATTTGATTTATAGGAATGTCAAAAATATTTTTATCCACAACAACAAAATCTGCTAATTTTCCTACTTCTAAAGATCCTACTTTATTTTCTTGACGCATTACATATGCTCCATTAATAGTATACGATTTAATTGCATCTGCTAATGAAATATTTTGAGGGGCTCTTGTAACTGCATTTTGGATTCCTATAAACGGATTCAACGAGCTCACATTCCAATCACTACTCAAAGTTACTCTCGCCCCAGCATCTTTTAAAGATTTAATTGGTACTAAATTGTTGGCTAAAGCGCTTCCTAGTAAATAATCATTTTCATGCCAGTGATGAGGTTGTGTAAAAGCACCTGCTACTTGCGCATCTGCGGTAACATTTAATTTCTTGAATCTATTTAAATCTGCTATATCAACCATTTCAACATGCGTTAAACGATGTCTTCCTTTTACCGTTCCACTTTGTTCAATTGCATTCAAAGCTTCCGATACTCCTCTATTCCCAATAGCATGTATATGAAAATCAAATCCCACTGCTTCTAATTCTTGAATGTATTTTGCAATTCTATCTTGAGAAAAATAATTCAAGCCATTATTCGTCGCCAAGCCAAAATAATCTTCTTTATAATTAGAATGTAACGCTGCGGTTGTATTATGCGTTATTCCATCTGAATACAATTTAATTTGATTAATTCTTAAAAAGCTATTTTCATTATTTGAAAACAATGTTTTTAGAGAACTTATTTGTGCAGCATCATTTGCTGTAGGGTACGCCCATAAACCTAAATTAAAACGTGCCGTTAATTTATTATCTGCTGCTAAATTTTTCCAGGTTTTATGTTGCGCTCTTTTCCAATAGGTTCTTGCATCAGAAACAGAAGTAATACCATGTTTTGCTAATTCTGGTAATACATAATTCACCATACCATCATATTCTCCATTTGCATCATTTAGAGCAGCTACTGCTTGTTGAAAAACCACATCTCCAGCATTATCAATTAAAATACCTAGCAGCTCCCCTTTTTCTTTCATTATAATTCCACCTTGTGGATTTTTTGAATCCTTAGTAATACCAGCCAGTTCTAATCCCTTTGAATTTATCCACATAGAATGTGAGGTTTGTTCCATAATAATTACAGGACGATCTGACACAGCTTCATCTATAATATCTAACGGGTTTCTCTTTGCTTCCAATAAGGTTCCAATAGAATGTCCAAACCCTATTATCCATTCTAGATTTGGATTTTCTCTCGCAGCTTTTTTAATAGCTGTAATATAATTCTCTGCATTGTCTTCCTCTTCATTCAATTCAAAAACGGTAGTTGTAGATCCTACTTCCATAGGATGCATGTGTACATCATGAAAACCAGGAAGCACTAATTTACCCTGCAAATCAATTTTCTCCGCTCCTTTTTCTAGTTGATTTTCAGCTTCGGTATTCGTCCCAACAAAAACAATTTTATTCTTATGTATTATAAGTGCTTCTGCCCAAGGTTGTTTGTCATTTACTGTGTAAATTTTTCCGTTGAAGTACAGTTTTTGAGTACTATTTCCTTGTCCATGTACATCTATTTCTTCTTTTTTAGTACATGATTTAGTAGATAAAATGATGCTTAATAAAATAACAACTAACTTCATTTTTTTCATTTTAATGTCGATTTTAAAAAATCAACCTTTTAAAGGTACATAAATTTCTGTTTCGTATTCATTAGGATTCTCTGTATGAGACTCGTGTTTTGTATAAAACTCTAAAAAAGGTTTTTCAGATATTTCTCTATTTGTTGAGAACAACCAACTACCAAAAATTTTGTCGTAGGTTTTACTTATAGAATGATAGTTTCCAATATGGGTAAATACAGCATATTCTTGACTTGGAATTGTTTTAATTTTAAACTTTCCATCAGGAATTTCAAGTATATCTTCAATGACTAAACAAGCGTCATAATTATACGTTATACTTTCAGAAATAATTGGTTCATCCCAAATAATTCCAAATGATTCTAACGTATCTACATCAATATTCTCTTGACTAATTTCATCTATTAATTGATTCCAAACCTCATCAATTTTAGTACTATAATAATCTCCTTTAAATGTTTTATACACTACTTTTTTAGTTTCTAAAACAGCTATTCTGTCTTCAAAAAAAGGCATGATTGTGATTTCTTTTGAATGTTTTTTAAACAGTTCTTCTTTTTTAGTTCTATAAATTGCAGGAGTAATTCCAAAATGCTTTTTAAAAGATTTACTAAATGATTGTACATCTGCATAGCCCACTTTCTCTGCTATTTCTTTAATGTCATTATTAGTAAATAATAAAAGTTTAGCACTACTCTCTACTTTTACTCTTGTAACATAAGCTCCTATAGTTTCATTATAGTGTGCTTTGAAAATACGTTGCAGATTTCTGTATGAAAAATTAGAGAGCTCTTCTAAATTTTCAATGGAAATCTTTTCATTGTATTGGGTTCTTAAATAGGAAACTACTTGTTGTAACCGGTTCTTATAAAATTCTTTTGTTTCCATGCTACAAATGTAAAATGATGAGGTTGGTTTGCTTTTGTCTTAAATTGACAATTTAAAAACAAAAAAGATCTAATAAAATTATTAGATCTTTTTTATAATAGTTTTGATTACACCTTTATTCCTTGATAAACATTCTATATTCTTTAATTTGTCCTTGTTCAATTTTTATTAAATATACCCCCGTTTTAAAAGAAGCGATATTAAAATTCACCTTTTTACTAGTAGGATTTTTTACTTCATTTAAGAGTTTTCCAGTAACATCAAAAACACTCAATTTTATATTCTTTTTTTTAATAACATATTTAGATCCTAAATAAAGTGTAAAGCCTGTCTTTACAGGATTTGGGTAAATAATTGTTGTATTATCTTTTTTAAGTGTTTCTTTAAAAACATCTTTTTGAACTATTGTATTTGAAATATTCACTGTATAGTCTTCTACTTCTCCATCACCTATACTCCCACATGCATTTGGAGAAGAATTATATTTCATAGATACGCGCATTCTTGTTGATCCTAATGAAGCTTCATTTGGTACTGTAATTGTTCCATTTACTGCGGTATTCGATGCTGATCCAGCATCAAAGGCAACCTCATTTGCATCAAATACTCCATCCTGATTATAATCTATCCACACTTTAAAATATTCATTATATGCCGATCCTGAATGACCAGGTGTTAAAGTAATTGAAGTAGCAGTTTCTTTTACTAAGGGTATTACTTGATTGGTGTAATCTGAATATAACGCTCCAGTTGAGTTATTTTCAAAGTCTCCAACTTTCACTCCTGCTATCCATTCATATTGTACTCGTGTTCCTGATGCTTCGCAATAGGTAATTGGATTAGGGTTTGTATTATTCAAAATATTCACTGTATAATCTTCTACTTCTCCATCACCTATACTCCCACATGCATCTGGAGAGGTATTATACTTCATAGATACGCGCATCCTTGTTGTTCCTAATAAAGCTCCACTTGGTACTGTAATTGTTCCATTTACTGCGGTATTCGATGCTGAGCCAGCATCAAAGGCAACCTCATTTGCATCAAATACTCCATCTTGATTATAATCTATCCACACTTTAAAATATTCGTTATATGCCGATCCTGAATGACCAGGTGTTAAAGTAATTGAAGTAGCAGTTTCTTTTACTAGGGGTATTACTTGATTGGTGTAATCTGAATATAAACTCCCAGTTGAGTTATTTTCAAAATCTCCAACTTTTACTCCTGCTATCCATTCGTATTGCACCCGTGCTCCTGATGATTCACAATAAGTAACAGTGCTTGATGGATTTACCGTAATAAAGTTTTCTTTTACTATTGAATTATTTCCTCCTAAATTACCAGCTGTAAGTGTTACTTTATAAGTACCTGGTGTATTGTAAACAATTGAAGGGTTTTGATTGGTAGATGTTGATGGAGTTCCTCCTTCAAAAACCCAGTTCCAAGTAGTTGGTTGATTGGTGGATGTATCTGTAAAACTAACTGAATTTCCCTCATTTATTATGGTTTTATCAGCTTCAAAATTAGCAACTGGTGGAGTTACCACTACTCCCGATAAACTTACGGTATAATCTTCAATATCTGCTTCTGCAATTTCTCCACATCTTGGTTTATCATTCTCATCAAATGAATAATATCTTATAACCCTCATCCTTGAATTTCCATTTGAATATATCCTAGGAACTGTTATATTTCCTGTTGCTATAAAAGTATCAGTATCTGAGCTTAAAGCTTTTCTTTCAAATGCAATTTCATCTTCTGAAAATTCATTATTTCTATTCCAATCTATCCAAACAACCAAATTGGTTCCTGCGGTTGCAGATACAACGAGTTGTTTAAATGTTGTTATTTCAATCGGATATGTTTGTCCTTCTACTAAGCCTGTTGATAAACTTGTAAAATCTCCATACCCAGAACCTCCAGTTTCAGTACTATTATTTATATCACCAAAAACTACTTTTGTAATATCTCCTCTATTCGTATGATTTCCTCTTCTTGTAGCTGAACAGTAATTTGTTGGATGAGGAGTAACTATTAATTCTTCTTCATAAGAATCTGAAATTTCTCCTCTTTTTACGGTTAATGATACTTTAAAAGTTCCTTCATTTTCATAGTATATAGCAGGAGGCTCCTTACCATTGAAACTAGAAGGAACACCTCCTTCAAATGTCCAATTCCAAGTATCTGGTTCTTTTAAAGATGTATCTGTAACTTGTAAAAGTCCTTTCGCAGAAATGCTCTCTACCATATCAAATTTGGCTATAGGATGAATAGGATTAGCATTTGAAATGTTTATTGTATAATCTTCTACTTCTCCATGTAAAAAGAAATCACAAGGTGAAGGTTGAGGATTATCGGCTTCAGTTTCATTTTTTACAATTATTCTAAGTCTATAGGTTCCATCTACATTAGGTAAATCCACTTCAGAAGCGTATTCACTTCCAGCAGGAATGGCTTGCGAAATATGAATTTGTTCTCCCGAATCAGCAAAATCCTTATCATTATTTAAATCAATCCATAACCCTACTCTATCTGTTTCTGATGTTCGAATCCCTCCATTTTTTATTGAAAACGTATTCTTACCTGGTCTTACCTTTATTAATTTACTTGAAAAATCAGTATAATTTTCTGGGAAATCAGATACTTGAGTAAACTGTTCAAAATTAAATTCTCCAATAGAGTTAGAATAATTATCATACTTTTCGTTAATATTTGCTGCAGCATAACAATAGTCATTTGGAGTTTCACCAACCGTTATTGATGCATTAGGTGTTCTATTAAATGCAATTGCTAATATTCTAGCTTCGGTAGCTCCATTTTTAGATTCATATTTAACCCATCCGTAATGCAATCTTCCTGCTCTATCTCTAAATCGAAGTCCTGTGTATACTGTATTTCCATTATGAGGCACATTAAAACCTGCTAGTCTAGGCGCTCTATTTACTCCATAACCGGTAGAAACAAAATTATTTGATACGCCTACTTGACTACCAACATTCAATGATTCTGGGTGAAATGTTGTTGCATCCATAGTAAAACCTTTTCCTCTACCATTAAATGACACGTACTCTTTTCCATCTGAATTAGACACAAAATGTGTTACTGCATATCTTGAATTATCTCCAAAATCAAAATCAGTATCAACATATACCCATCTATTGTTTAAACCACTATTTATCCATGGTAATAACCCTGCTGTATTTATATAAGTTATTCCATAAGGATCAAAAAATCGTATTTGAACATTAAAGCTTGTTCTATTAGTTGGTACTATACTAAAAGCAGATTGATTAAATTGTAGTTTAACTAATTTACCATCTCCTTTAACATGTGAACTTGCTGTTCCAACCAATTTTAATTTTGCTAATTGACTATTTATTTTTTGAATATCAACGCTTAATCCTGCTGGTAAATTACTTGCTGTATAATGAATTCCTTCAATTAAATTTTGATTTGTAAACGCAGCAGAGCCTTCTAAAATAACATCTATTTCTTCAGCGAAAGTTCCAGTATTTGTTTCTTGTTCAAAAAAAGTAGGTTTTGACAATGCTATAACAGGTTTGTCTGAGACCCCCGCTTTAACCTGAACATCAGGATTTTTATGAGAAAAATAATCTATAAACTGTGCTATTTTCCCATCTGAAGAAACCTCTACTCTAGCCCATCCATAGTAATATTTACCAGGGAACTCTGCCCGCTCAATTCTTAGTCCAACAAAACCTCTTTTTCCTTTCCATACTTGATAAGAATCATCCACTAAAACTCTATCTAAATCATTATGATCCCAATTTAAATTGCTTCCAATGTTAGTTCCTTCTTCTATTAATAATACTTGTTTATTAGCATTTACGGCAACATGTTTTGTACCTGCATCAAAACCAAACATAATCCTTTCATTATCAATAGACAACTCATATCTAGGTCTTTGTTCTTCTGGATTGATTCCAAATGAAATAAAACTATTACCATCTACAGAAACTTGTCTTAGCTCATCAAATGTTTGGTAACTACTTTCATATGGGTTGTTAAACTCGATTCTTAAATCTGGTTTGCTGTATCCTTTAATACTAGTTGCATTAAATCCTAAAAATGCTGTGTTATTAAATGTTAGTTTTAGATTTCTAATATCATTTTCTTTTGAATGATTTCCAGCATTTACTAATAATTTAACCGTAGCTTCTGTAGCTGTAGAACTAATTATTTGTACTGATAAACCTTGAGGTAAATTTTCAACCGTAAATGCAGAATTTGATAAAGTCCCTATAGTTGAAAATTTCGGTCCGTTTTCTAATCGAATCTTCACTTCCCTATTTCCTCCTATAGCCCCATTATTTTCAAAACTTTCCGTAAATGTGGTAAAGTCATAGTACAATTTTGGCTCATTTGAGTTTTGAGAAAAAACATTTACATGATTTGAAGTTTGCCACAATGGCTTTCTTGTTGAAAACTCTAAAGCTGCTTGCATTCGTTGAACTTGTCCTATAGTAAACATTCTATAGCAATCGGTATAATCCATAAAATTTTCGGAGTTTGGTATTCCTGCTCCTGGACATTTTTCTTGAGTAACAAGACACTCTAGACTTACGGTTGTTGCCGGTGTATCATTTACATTATCTCCTGTTCCTGAGCAACCTCCTTCAAATGTGTGCGCTAAATTTAAATAATGAGCAAACTCATGTGTTAATATCCTTCTAAAATTTTCATTACTGTTTGTTCCTAAATATCTTCCATTAAAAACAGCTCTTGCTACATTTCTATCCGATTGATCCTTATTTGGATACCAAGCAACTCCAGAACGATTTAATTTACCATCTTTCTTTAAATCTAATAAGATATACACATTGAAGTATTTATAGTTATCCCAAGCAAATTTTGCTATCTCTTCATCATAAATATTGTCTGCTCCAAAACCTGCTCTGTTTGTATAGTAATTTATTCCTGTAGTTGGATTACCATTGGGATCTATTTCTGCTAAACGAAATTCAATATCTAAAGTTGATCTTAGTGGTTTAAATTGATTAGAAACATCGTTAAAATCGTTATTTAAACCATTAAAATCTTCGTTGGTTTTCTTCAGTGCATCTTTTACTAAGGCATCATCTACTTGTTTACCAACGAAATCGGTTCCGAAAATATGAAATACAATAGGTATTACATATTTAGATGATCTATTTACTAAATTTCCAGAAGCATTTTTTGTTTCTTTCTTTTTCTCTTCAATAAACTTCTTGGTAAAATCTTCTAGTTTTTTTGCTTCTATATAAGCTTTAGGGTTATTTGAAAAATAATTTTCTCTAGAAGGTGTTTCACACCTTAAGGGAGCATCTGTCTCTTGACAAAAAATTGACGTTGTAAAAGTTATAAAAACTAATACAAAAAATGTTTTAATTTGTTTCATAAGAAGGGTTAGTTAATTGTTAATTATTTGCAATTTATATTTAAAAACCACCTCTTATTTTTACTTGATAATTTAATATTATGATTAGATAATTTTATGTCTAAAATTGTTAAACTAGTTAATAAAGTATAATCATAAAATATTGATTTACTGATATTTGAAAACAAAAAAAAGCTGTTGAAATAAATCAACAGCTCCTCAAAATAGTAATAGTTTAACTTTTAATTTAAATTACTTAATCTTGATTTTCAATAGCTTCTTTTATTTTATTTTCTAGTTCCTCCATTAGCTCAGGATTATCTTTAATTAATCCTTTAACAGAGTCTCTACCTTGTCCTAATTTTGTATCTCCGTAACTAAACCAAGATCCGCTTTTCTTAATAATTCCGTACTCCACTCCAATATCAAGTACTTCTCCTACTTTAGAAATTCCTGCTCCATACATAATATCAAATTCAGCAGTTTGAAACGGTGGTGCTACTTTATTCTTAACAATCTTAACCTTAGTACTGTTACCAATAACTCTATCTCCATCCTTAATCTGAGTTCTTCTTCTAATATCTAAACGAACAGAAGCATAGAATTTTAAAGCGTTACCACCAGTAGTCGTTTCTGGGTTACCAAACATTACTCCAATCTTTTCACGTAATTGGTTAATAAAGAAAACAGTACAGTTAGTTTTACTAATTGTTGCCGTTAATTTACGTAATGCCTGAGACATTAAACGAGCATGAAGACCCATTTTAGAATCTCCCATTTCACCTTCTATCTCAGATTTTGGTGTTAAAGCAGCAACAGAATCGATAACTACAATATCAATAGCTCCTGAACGGATTAAGTTATCAGCTATTTCTAAAGCTTGCTCACCATGATCTGGTTGAGATATAATTAAGTTATCTACATCTACTCCTAAACTCTCTGCATAAAAACGGTCAAAAGCATGTTCTGCATCAATAAACGCAGCAATACCTCCTGCTTTTTGTGCTTCAGCAATTGCATGAATAGTTAAGGTAGTTTTACCTGAAGATTCTGGTCCGTATATTTCTATAATTCTTCCACGTGGATATCCTCCAACTCCTAATGCTAAATCTAATCCTAAAGATCCTGAAGAAATGGCATCTACATCATCTACTTGGGTATCACCCAACTTCATTACTGTTCCTTTTCCATAAGTTTTATCTAACTTATCTAGCGTAAGTTGAAGCGCTTTTAGTTTCGCTTCTTTTTCTTTATCTACTGCCATAAAACGTTCTAATTGTTATTAAAAAATAAGAGTTGCTAAGGTATGAAAAACTCCCCGTTATTTACTAGCTTTTTACTGCTCAATATTTGTAATTTTGTTTTCCTTATTTTTTATCTATGCAAATGCACCGACATTTTATTATTCATAAGCCTTATGGTTTTCTTTCTCAGTTTATTAACAATCAAACAAAACGAAAGAAAAAACTATTGGGTGAATTAGATTTTACCTTTCCTGAAGGCACGATGGCAATTGGTAGATTAGATGTAAAATCAGAAGGATTATTGTTATTAACAACCGATGGAAAAGTAAGTGATTTTATTACTACAAGAGGAAAGGTTGAAAAGGAATATTATGTCCAGGTGAACGGTCAAATTACCACCACAGAAATTCATCAATTAACCAAGGGTATTGAAATAGGTATTCACGGAAAAAAATACATTACAAAACCCTGTAAAGTAAAACGAATAAATACCCCAAATTTTGCAGAGCGTTCTAAAAAAATACGCGACGATCGTCATGGACCTACTTCTTGGATTTCCATCACTTTAACCGAAGGTAAATTTCGACAAGTTCGTAAAATGACTTCTGCTGTAGGCTTTCCTACTTTGAGATTAGTACGAATTCGTATTGGCAATATACTTCTAAATAACCTACAATCTGGAGAGGTTATAGAAGTTGAAAAATTGTTATAATTAATGTTTCATTGATTTTTGTATTATTGCACTGCTATAAATTTTAAAAATCAATTAACTATGAAAAAGATACTTATCTTTTCAATTGCGCTATGCACGCAATTTTTATCATTTTCTCAAGAAACAGAAAATGATACCTTACAAATTTCAGAAGAACAATACATTCAACAAGTTGATAGTATTAATAAATCATTTACTTATCAAGAAGGTGTTGTTTCTTTAGATAATGGAATAGCTGAAATTAAAGTTCCGGAAGGTTACAAGTTTTTAGATGCTAAACAAAGTGCTGTAGTTCTTACTGATTTATGGGGAAATCCTCCTTCAGAAGTATTAGGAATGTTATTTCCAAAAGACATCAATCCTATTGACGAAAATTTCACCTATGCTGTTGAAATTACGTATTCTGATGATGGATACATCAATGATGAAGATGCAAAAGATTTAAACTATGATGATTTACTAAATCAAATGCAAGAAGATACAAATGCTTCTAATTCGCAAAGAAAGAATTTGGGATATCCTACAATGGAATTAATAGGATGGGCATCTGCTCCTTTTTATGATGAAGTAAATAAAAAACTACATTGGGCTAAAGAAATAAAATTTGAAGGAGAAGAAATAAACACTTTAAACTATAATATACGTGTATTAGGTAGAAGAGGATATTTAAACTTAAATGCTATAGGTACTATTGATGTGCTTCCTGTTTTTAACAAAGATGTAAATCAAATTTTAAATAGTGTATCTTTTACTGAAGGAAATAAATATGCCGATTTCAATCCAGAAATGGATGAAGTTGCAGCATATGGTATTGCAGGTTTAATTGCTGGAAAACTATTAAGTAAAGCAGGATTTTTTGCAGTGATATTAAAATTTTGGAAAGTTATTCTGGTTGCTTTAGCTGGAGGTTTTGCAGCTGTAAAGAGATTCTTCTTTGGTAATAAAGAAGACGATGAAGATCAAAAACAAATAACTTCTTAAAAATAAAGGCTGAGAAAATTTTCAGCCTTTATTTTTTTATCATTTTTATATGAGGAATTCCATCCTCTAAATACTCTTCACCTATCTTTTCAAATCCATGAGATTCATAGAATTTTTTCAAATACACTTGCGCTGATATCGTTATTTTAGAATTGTTAAAAACTTCCTCAATAGTTTTAATAGAAGCTTTAATAATATCGTGTCCATAACCATACTTACGTTCCTCTTTTTTTACTACTACTCTACCAATACTAGGTGTATCAAAATAATACCCGCCATCAAAAATGCGTGTATAAGCTACCGTTTTATCTTCCTTTAGCCCAATAACGTGCAATGCGTCTTTATCTTTACCATCTACGTCTTGATATGCGCAGTCTTGCTCTAGAACAAAAACTTCAGAACGTAATTGAAGTAAATCATATAGTTCTGAAGTTGTTAATTCTTGAAATGTTTTTACTTTTATATTCATATTAACAGTCACATGCTATTTTATTCACTCTATTAGCATGTCTTCCTCCTTCAAATTCAGTAGTTAAAAATACCTTTACAAAACCTAAAGCTTGCTGTAAAGACACAAAACGAGCAGGAATCGTTAAAATGTTTGCATTATTATGTTGACGTGTTAATTCAACCAATTCGTTATTCCAACATAATGCTGCTCTAACCCCTTGATGCTTGTTAGCAGTCATTTGCGCACCGTTTCCACTTCCACACAAAATAATACCCATTTCTGCCTGACCTGTTTCCACTGCTTCTGCAGTAGGATGAATCGTATCTGGATAATCCATACTATCATTCGTATTCGTTCCAAAATTGATCACTTTATGGCCCATTTCCTCTAAAAGTTGAACGATTTCAAACTTGTATTCAGTACCTGCATGGTCATTACCAATAGCAATTGTCATAATTTGTTGATTTTAATTTAGTTGTGAGCTACAAAAATACAGTTATTAACGGTTATCAACAGTAATTAACAATGCTTTTTTTGTAGTCCTTAATAACCTCTTGTATAATAACGGATTAACTCATATCAATATAATGTTAAGAACTAATCGTATGTTTTTAAAAAAATATTTGATTATTTACATAAAATTTACAATACAAGAACTCACTTTAATTATGCAACTTTTTTTTTGAGTTTTTAATGAACATTTATCAACATAAAATTTACAATTTATTTACAGTGAAATTCTAATTAACTATTCAATAAAACATGTTGAACAATGTTTATAACTTTTGTTAATAACTGTATTTTATAGTTGATTTTTAGCTTTTTATTGGACTGATAACTTGTTATTATTTTTTAATAACTGAAAAAAACAAATATTAAATCCATTTTTTACTCTACATATTCACAAGCTATAATAACAATCATATTCTTTTTTAAATTTTTAAAATCTTTTTTATTAATAATATAATATGTTAATAACAGTTAATTTTCAAAAATTGAGAATGCACTAATTTTGATCGAAAATGAAAATTAGTTTCTAAAATTGTGTTTGAGTAAGTAAGTTTTAAAAGTAGGTAATTTAGGCCGATTTAGTTTTTTTTAAGCTTTTTACTAAATGTAAAGTGTCCTTAACCTTTACTGTTTCTGCCTCTGTAGGATTCTTTTTGTTTAAGGTAGCATTAATGCTTACAGCAGTTACTACGATACCTGCTATAAAAATGAATAAAAATAAAGCTATTATTTTACGTAAGTTTTTCATTTATAATGCCTTTCTATATAGTAAAGACGAATAAATTTAACAAACGTTACAGTTTTCTTAAGTTTTTTTTAACAGAATCGTATAAGTTTATAAAACTTGACTCATTTTTTAATTTTATTTATAAAACTTGACTACTAAAAACTATTGGTTGTATAAATTTACCACAGAGAAGATATCAATATTTCACTTTTCCCCTTATTAATATAAAGGTTGACATTCCCCTTAAGATGTCAACCTTTTTAGTTTTTTAAGTATTCCTTCCTGTAAACTGTTGGTGTCATGCTTGTATTCTTCTTAAAAGCATTGTAAAAAGTAGCTTTATTGTTAAAACCTACGTCTAATGCAATAGCAAAGATGGTATCTGGAGTTTCTTCAAGTAGTCTTTTCTTTGCTTCTGCTATTCGAAAAGAATTTATATAATCTGGAAAACTGTTTTGAGTGTTCTCATTAATAGCTTGAGATATATAAGGTATTGGTTTAGAGAGTTTTTTAGAAACTTTATCCATTTTTAATTCAGAATCTAAGTATAACCTTTCATCTTTGATCAATTGATCAATTTTTTTAAACAATTCAGAAGAATCAGATAATGCAGAGCTTTTATATTTTTCTTTTTCTTCTTCAGAGAGATCTTCATAGTTTCCAGTGTAAGCAAATACAGGAAAGTACATCATGGATAAGCTTAAAAAGACAAAAAATATAGATTGAATCACGTTTTCAACATTAATGATTAAATCTAGATTTTGTCTATTAAAAGATAGTAATATAGTGTTGATAAATAGTAAACTATAAACTATAATTGAAAATGTTAATATGATATTTCCCCATTTGTAATAGAGAGACTTATGTGATTTCAGATCAATAACTACAGGAATATTTTTTAAAGTTTTATAGGCTAAAATGATTAGAATTAAATTGTAAAAAGACATGATAAATTCATCAATATCAGCAAGTATTACAAATAATTTAAAATCGGGGTTTGTAAAATTCCGTATTCCTGATGCATCTACTTTTATTAACAGATCTTCTATTAATACAAAGAAAACCACTCTAACAATTGTTATTACAATGGTAATAACTGTGATTCTTTTAATCTTTTCAAAAGAGTTGGAGAGGGATTTTACAAATAACAAAAAGAAGTAACCAGTAAAGTGAGAGAGTATAATAGCTAAAAAGATAAAAATGTTATAGCGTAATGTTCCATATTCACTTATGATATACTCAGCTATAGAAGAGGAAGTAAAAATTAAAACAACCCCAATGATGGCCAACTTTGCTATTTTATTCTTCCCTAAACTGTGTCGTACAAAGAAAATATATAGTATTAAAGCAAGCCCGATAATAGTGTTAATAAATGGCAAGTTACTCATATTAAACTATTTACCATACAAGGTAAGAAAAAAGTTTAATATTATAATATTTTACCTTTTTATGTATTACGGAATAACAAATTGTATTGCGTTTTTAACAATAGAAACGGCTATTGATCCGGTACCGATTAATTCACCGTCTGCTTGAATAAAAGCGGTATCTTTTGTAGTTGGTATCACTGAAATTTTATCGGTTAAATAAGTTTCAACTTTGTTATGCGTAACAATTTTACCGTTGTATAGTTTTTTTATATTGAAAACTAAATCTTTAAAAGTAAGATTTTTAGCAAAGGTGATATCAAAGAACCCATCGTTACTACTTTTATAATCAGTTAGTTGCATACCACCACCAGAATACTTACAAATACCAAACAATGTCATCAAGCAATAATCTTCAATTGTACTATTGTTAATAACTACTTTAAAAGGCATTCTTTTGTAAAAAAGTAACCCAGAAATACCACTTATTAGGTAAGCAATGGGTCCGAATTTTTTTAAATTGTTTAGTTTATTAACAACATATCCATCATATCCAATTCCAGCTACATTATTAAAATACGAACTAGTATTTTCAAGTTGTAAATGACCAATATCTTGATATATAGTGTTTTGATTTTTTATAAGTTGAACGGCTTCATGAATATTTTTTGATATACCATAAGTTTTAATCCAATCATTACCAGTTCCAAGAGGAATAACTCCTAAAGTGATTAAATTACTGTTGATAAGTTCCTGGTTCATTACTCCGTTTACAACATGATGCAAAGTACCATCGCCCCCACAAGAAATAATTTGTGAATATCCTTTTGATATCGCTTTATGAACTAGTTCAATTTCATGTTTATGATGTGTTGTAAATTCAAATTCGTAAACAATATTATGATGTGCTAATTCATGTTGAATTTGCGACCATAATTTTTTAAAATTTCCATTTCCCGCGTTTGGATTTACAATAACAAACCATGAGTTGTTCATAAGTGATATAATGATAAAAAGTTTGCCAATGTACAAAATAGAATTTATAACAGTTATTTAATAGTTGAGTGAATGATTTTATTTGTACTTTGCTAACCAAATATTTAAGACGAAAGATTTAATGACAAGAAAGAAGAAAATTTATAAGAAAAAAGGAAAAATAATTAAAGATTTAACGAGGAATATCTTCAAAATCTTAAATGAGAATTCAGAGAAATCTTATAACTACAAACAAATTGCAGCTAAAATGGGAATTTCTGATACCGATGGAAAAACCCAGATACTTCAGAAATTAGTTGAGCTAACAGCTTCAAAGAAAATAGTAGAAACAGATCGAGGAAAATATCAAATTAACGAAGAGAGAAATTATCATATTGGTACCTTAGATGTTACGTCAAATGGAAACGCTTATTTTATGAGTGATGATTTTGAGAACGACATTTTTGTTCCTTCTGTAAATTTGAATAGAGGTTTACACAA
The DNA here is from genome assembly GCF_947498805.1 of uncultured Tenacibaculum sp. Classification (GTDB taxonomy): domain Bacteria; phylum Bacteroidota; class Bacteroidia; order Flavobacteriales; family Flavobacteriaceae; genus Polaribacter. The sequence goes on from NZ_CANMLT010000003.1 coordinate 444,847, forward strand.
TGATACTGTTAAGGCCTATGTATATACAAAACGAAAAAGTAAAAAGCTTGAAGCTGATGTAGTAGAGGTACTTGATAGAGCTAAAAACGAATTTGTAGGTACCTTACAAATGAGTAAAAATTTTGGTTTTGTATTACCAGATAGCCAAAAGATGTATGCTGATATTTTTATTGCTAAAAGTAAGCTTGGTGATGCAGAACATGGAGATAAAGTACTAGCGAAACTTACAGATTGGCCAGATAATTCAAAGAATCCATTTGGTAAAATTACACAAGTTTTAGGAAAACCAGGAGAGCATAATACAGAAATACATTCTATCTTATTAGAATATGGATTGCCTTATGAATTTCCTAAAGAAATTGAAGAAGAAGCCTCTCAGTTACCAATTGAAATCACGACAGATGAAATTAGTAAGAGACGTGATATGCGTAATGATTTAACTTTAACCATAGATCCAAAAGATGCTAAAGATTTTGATGATGCGCTGTCTTTTACGAAATTAGAAAATGGTAATTATGAAATTGGAATTCATATAGCCGATGTTTCGCATTATGTACAACCAAAAACAAAATTAGATGATGAAGCTTACGATAGAGCTACATCTGTATATTTGGTTGATAGAGTGGTTCCTATGTTACCAGAAATGCTAAGTAACGGAGTATGTTCTTTAAGACCAGAAGAGGAAAAGCTTACATTTTCAGCAGTATTTGAAATTAATGAAAAAGCACAAATTGTAGAGCAATGGTTTGGTAGAACAGTAACGTATTCAGATAAGCGTTTTGCTTATGAAGAAGCGCAAGCTATTATTGAAAATAAAAACAATATTGTTCCACAAGAAGTTTCATTAACTGAACAGGAATATGAAGTTGATGAAAACATAGTAGAAGCTATTTTAAAATTAGATGAACTGGCTAAGAAATTACGTAAAAGACGTATGAAAGCTGGAGCAATTTCTTTTGATAAGGTGGAAGTAAAATTCAATTTAGATGAAGAAGCTAATCCAATAGGAGTATTTTTTAAGGAAGCTAAAGATGCTAATAAGCTTATTGAAGAATTTATGTTATTGGCAAATAGAAAGGTTGCTGAGTTTATCGGATTTAAAGCTGGAAAGCCTACAAATAAGACGTTCGTATATAGAGTTCATGATGAACCAGATATTGAAAAGTTACAGTCTTTACAGAATATTATAAGTAAGTTTGGATATAAAATCAATACTGAAACTCGTGAAAAAACATCTGATAGTTTAAACAAGTTATTAACCGATGTTCATGGTAAAGCAGAGGCTAATATGGTAGAAACGTTAGCTATTAGATCTATGAGTAAAGCTGAATATACAACTCAGAATATTGGCCATTATGGATTGGCTTTTAACTACTACTCACATTTTACATCTCCTATTAGACGTTATCCTGATGTAATGACACATCGCTTGTTACAACATTACTTAGATGGAGGAAATACACCAAAAGCTGAAATTTATGAAGAACGTTGTAAACATTCTTCAAAAATGGAGGAATTAGCATCAAAAGCAGAAAGAGATTCTATTAAGTATATGCAAATTAAGTATATGCAAGATCATAAAGATATCGAATTTGAAGGAGTGGTTTCTGGAGTTACAGAATGGGGAATTTATGTAGAAATTAAATCTAATAAATGTGAAGGAATGGTTCGTATCAAAGATTTAAAGGATGACTACTATATTTTTGATGAGAAACAATATGCGGCTGTTGGTCAAGCAAATAAGAATATTATACAATTAGGAGATGAAGTTGTTGTTAAGGTTAAACACACCGATTTAGAACGTAAACATCTCGATTTTGAGTTGATTTCTCATTAATATTTTAAAACTGCAACAATAAAAAAAGAAAATAGTCTTTATAGTAGTAGTACTTAGTACTACTACTAAATGTATATATTATGAAAAAAGTGGTTTTTATAAGTTTGTTTCTATTAGCGTCATTGCTAAATGCGCAAACAACAATAACAAAAGAATTAGGAGAATTTTCTGAACTTAAAGTATATAACGGCATTGAATTAGAAATCATTCAATCAGAAGAACAGAAACTTGTTATAACCGGTGAAAAAGCAGAAAAAGTAAAAATAAAGCAAAACGATAATACACTAAAAATATCGTTAAGATTTCCTGAAACAATGGCTGAAGGTAAGGTAAAAGCTAAATTATTTATTAAAAAGGCTATTGCTACTATTGATGGAAATGAAGGAGCTATTATTACTGGAAAAGGATTTGAACAACCAAAGATTGAAATTAAGGCTCAGGAAGGATCTTTTATTAATCTTGTGGTAAATACCAAGCATTTAAAGGTAAAAACCTCTTCTGGAGGGGTTATAAAGCTTTCTGGAGATACAAAGAACCAAACTGTTGATGCAAATTTAGGAGGAACTTATCATGGTTATAATATGATGGTTTCCAATTCATGTATTGTTAAGGCAGGTTCTGGTGCTAAAGTAGAAGTGCAATCTGGTGAAACTTTAGATGCAAAAGTATCTTTTGGAGGAAGTATATTTTATAAAGGAGAACCAGAGGTTTTAAAAGATAAAAAAGTAATTGGTGGAGTTATTGAACACAGAAGTTAATTTTGTATCTTTGTAGCGTTAAAATTCAAGAAAATGATTTCAAATACAATATTTTTAGGAATACCTGGTGGATATCAAATCATCATCATATTAGTAGTAGTCTTATTACTATTTGGAGGGCGTAAAATTCCTGAATTAATGAGAGGTTTAGGTTCAGGTATCAAAGAATTTAAAGATGCCAGTAAAACTGAAGGAGACGATAAAATAGAAGAAAATAAATAAGTAGTAATATACTTATTCATAAAATAAGAAGCTCAGATCTACTATAGATCTGAGCTTTTGTCTTTTTAAAGAGATAATGAAAGTCCCCCGAAATCCATTATTTTTTCATTGGAACTAAACTAATAATTAATTTATTTAAATAGTTGATTTTGTTATGAATAGGAAGTGAATAGGGTTTAAAAGTGACGAATGGGAAGTTTAATAAGTTAAAAAATCTTTTAAATCATTTTTAGAGAACCTTCTTGATATTGGAATGTTAAAATCTGTTTTGGTTGTTTTTATAAGATAACCTCTTGCGTTACCTGAATATTCACTGATATATCGTGTATTAATTATAAATGATTTGTGACAACGGACAATATTTTTGTAATCTTTTAAATCTTGCTCTATTTTAGATAGGGTTGTTCTAAAAAGAATTTCTTTCACACCATTTGGTTCATCAATAAAATAACTTGCGTAATTTCCTTCAGAGCTTATGTATATAAGCTTATTAATATCAATCGTTATATCATTATTAGACTGTGAAGAAGTAAAAGAGAAAAGTGCTTCTTCTTGAATTATGTTAGTATTAAAATGATTGTGTTGATTAATGTATGCTGAAGTTTTTCTTCTTTTTCTACGTAATTCTAGTTCATCGAAATAAAGCCAAAATAAAATAGGAAAAAATCCAATTGCATAAGAATATGAAAGTATTTTGAAATAGCCTGCTATATATTCTTGTTGAATACTTTTTCTTATGTATATGTTATAAGGATAGGAAATACTACCTATTGTAATTACAGTAATATTGAGTAAAATTAATTGCTTTAAAACTGTTCTAGTTTCAGGATTGAAAAAGTTTTTACATAGCTTAGGTAAGAAATATAAAATAAGAATGATAGAAAAGGTTGAAATAGCACCAAACCCAAAACAAAAAAGAACGAGATTTTCTCCTAAAAGGTGTATTCGAAAGGGTTGAAAGACGATTAGAAATAATGAAACTATTAAACCAAATACAACACTTATAATTATATTATAAGTGCTATAAATTGGTGAGTAATAGGGTTTATTCAACCATTTTATTATGTTGTCTATCACATTGTATAAGGTATTAAAACTTAATAGCTGTGCCAGATGCAGTAACCATAAGCATTCCACCATTTGGACCTACAGTTTCATAGTCTAAATCAACTCCTACAATAGCATCAGCTCCAAGTTGAACAGCTCTATCTTGCATCTCTTTTAAAGCACTTTCTTTAGCTTGTCTTAGTACTTTTTCATAGGATGCAGATCGACCTCCTACAATGTCTCTAATACCTGCAAAAAAATCTTTTATAAAGTTAGCTCCAATAATTGTTTCACCTGTAACAATTCCTAGGTATTGTTGAGCAGGTTTGTTTTCAATGGTGTTTGTGGTTGTTATTATCATAATTTCGGTAATTAAGTTAATAAAAAAAACCTGAAATAGAAAAATCAGGTTTTTAAAAAGTGGTATATAAATTGTTATTATTCGTTGTTTTTCTTTTTGGCTTTGGCTTCTTTCATAGCTTCACCTATTTGATTACTTGCTGCAAAACTAGCAACCATATCATTTAACATCTGGCTACCTGCTTGTGGTGAGTTAGGTAGTAATATTAAATTACTATTGGTGTCTGAACCTATAGATTGTAAAGTATCATAATGTTGAGTTACTACAATTAGAGCAGAAGCTTCTTGAGAGTTGATACCTACTTTGTTTAAGACTTCTACAGACTCTTCTAAACCACGTGCAATCTCACGTCTCTGATCTGCAATACCTTGTCCTTGTAAACGTTTACTTTCAGCTTCAGCTTTTGCTTTTTCAACAATTAAAATACGCTGTGCATCACCTTCATATTGAGCAGCTACTTTTTCACGTTCAGCAGCATTAATTCGGTTCATAGCTTCTTTTACTTGCGAATCAGGATCAATATCGGTTACTAAAGTTTTAATAATGTCATAACCATATTCCATCATGGCATCGTTTAATTCAGATTTTACAGCAATTGCGATATCATCTTTTTTTACAAAGACGTCATCTAAGCGCATTTTAGGAACTTCTGCGCGTACAACATCAAATACATATGAAGTAATCTGATCGTGCGGATAATCTAGCTTATAAAACGCTTCATACACTTTGTCTCTAATAACTTTGTATTGAACAGAAACTTTTAACTTTACAAATACATCATCTAATGTCTTCGTTTCTACAATAACATCTAATTGTTGAATTTTTAAACTCAATTTTCCAGCAATTCTATCAACTAAAGGAATTTTTAAATGTAAACCCGAATGTCTAATACTGTGAAATTTACCAAATCTTTCAATCACAGCAGCAGTTTGTTGCTTCACAATAAAGAAAGAAGATAATAGAACAATAATTCCGAAGAAAATTAATGGATACATTAAAATAGGCATGGTGTTAATTTTTTATTAGTTAGTAATTTTTCTTTAAATATATAGCTTATATATCGTATAAGACGCAATTTTTAGAAAATGTTACAACTAACATACAGATAACTTATATTTGCTAAAAATCAATTATATGGAACTTATACAAAAACACATTACTGAAATTTTAGCATTGTTATTTTTAATCGTTACTTTTTTACAATCGGGTATCGATAAAGTTACTGACTGGAATGGAAATTTATCATTTATAAAAGGGCATTTTAAAAATTCACCGTTGAAAAATATGGTACCATTATTATTGGCGGTAATTTTAGTTTTAGAATTATTGGCAGGAGCATTAATGTTTGTTGGAATTTTCCATTTAGCAACAACAGGTAATCATGAGATGGCATTAATTGGAGCTGAACTTTCTGCAGTAACTTTGATTTTCTTATTAATCGGACAAAGGTTGGCAAAGGATTATGCTGGAGCGATGACCTTGGCAGTTTACTTTGTAATTTCGATTTTTACAGTATTTTTATTAAATAAATAAAAATTATTGTAAATATAGTTTTAAATAAATATAACTTATATAAAAACCTCTTAAATATGCGATTTAAGAGGTTTTCTTTTTTTAGAAAGGTATTTCTACTACTTATATAGTGAAACGGCTTTATATCTTGTTAAAATAAGTATTTTATTCTTTTTTAAGTATGTATATGTGAGAAGAGTATTCTTTGGTTTTTTTGGCTTTTATATTCGAAATAAAACCTAAACAAAAAGCTTTAATCGGATTTGATTTACCGCTTTTATATTTTTCACTTAATAAAGAAACATAATACGAATCAAATTTCATCGGTAGAATATTTTCAAGTATGAAATCATATTGGGAAAATATTTTAGAGATACTTGTTTTTGAAAAATGCCAAAGATGACGAGGTACATCAAAAGCAGCCCAATGTTCTTTATAATAATTAGCATCGTAACTTTTATAATTTGGAACGGCAACAATTAGTTTGCCATTTGGTTTTAAAAGTTTTTTGAGCATAGATACATATTCGAATAGGTTAGGTACATGTTCGAGAACATGCCATAAAGTTATAACATCGAACTTTTGATTTTCTATGGCATCTAAATTTTCTTTTAACTGGATACCTTTTGTAAGTGCAATTTCTCTTGCTTTTTTTGAAGGTTCAACACCAATGGTTTTCCAATTATTAGATGCACAAGTTTTTAAAAAGTCTCCGGTACCTGCTCCAATATCGAGTATTACTTTTTCTTGAGTGTTAAATGAATTAATAAGTTTTAACTTTCTTTTGAGTGAGTAATTTTTTACAAGTTGGTATACTTTATCAAATAAAGTTTTTTTACTATCAGTATGTGAAATATATAATTCACTTTGATAATATTTATCAAGATTTGAAGGTACTGGGGAAGTGACGAGTAAATCATAGGTTTGATTATACATCACTTCATAGCTTTCTTTACTAACGGTATAATCAATACAGTTCAACAAAGGTTTTAAATCTCTGTAGAGCTCTTTTTGGTTGTTCAAGTTCGGTTGATTTTTTTAATATGTTCCACATGGAACATACAATTCTTTTATAGTACAATATTACGTAAAAAATAAAAACGTTCCACATGGAACGTTTTTATTTTTTTGCAAATATTGCTTTTTATTATCTACCCATATAAACTAATAATACAGATATGTCGCTTGGTGATACTCCACTTATTCTGCTAGCTTGTGAAATACTAGTAGGTTGAATTTTACTTAGCTTTTCTCTTGCTTCAAATGAAAGTGATTTTACTTTACTGTAATCAAAGCTTGATGGGATTGGAACGTTTTCTAATCTGTTTAATTTATCAGCGTTCGCTTTTTCCTTTTCTATATATCCAGAATACTTTAAATGTATTTCTACTTGTTCTATGATTTCTGAATCAATATTGTTTTCTTGGATAAAAGAATTTAACTTTTGAATAGTTAATAAATCAGAAAAATCAATTTGAGGTCTTGAAGCGATCTTAACTAGTTTCATAGATTGATTAATAGGAGCAGAGTTTTTACGTTCTAAAATAGGGTTTACCTCTTCCTTTTTAATGCTTAATTCTTCTATGAATTTGATTAATGAATTTGTTTTATTTTTCTTTTCGATGACACGATCTAAACGATCTTGTTTTGCTAAACCAATAGCGTGCGATTGTTCAGTTAAGCGAATATCGGCATTATCTTGTCTTAAAAGAGTTCTGTATTCTGCACGTGAGGTAAACATTCTATATGGTTCTTCCGTACCTTTTGTAATTAGATCATCAATTAAAACACCTATATAAGCTTCGCTTCTTTTTAATATAAATGGTTCTTTGTTTTGAGTTTTTAATGCAGCATTTACTCCTGCCATTAATCCTTGTGCAGCTGCTTCTTCATAACCAGTTGTTCCATTTATTTGTCCAGCAAAGAATAAGTTTTCAATTAACTTAGTTTCTAAGTTGTGTTTTAATTGTGTTGGTGGGAAATAATCGTATTCGATAGCGTACCCATATCTAAAGAATTTTACTTTTTCAAAACCTGGTATAGATCGGATTGCTTTGTCTTGAATATCTTCAGGTAATGAAGTAGAAAAACCATTTACATATATTTCAACGGTATTCCATCCTTCTGGTTCAACGAATACTTGATGACGTTCTTTCTCAGCGAAACGATTGATTTTATCTTCTACAGAAGGGCAATAACGTGGTCCAGTAGATTTGATTCTACCATTAAACATTGGAGAACGATCAAAACCTTCTCGAAGTAATTCATGTACTTCAGGATTGGTATAAGTTAGGTAACAAGAACGTTGTTTAGTTAATCGTTCTGTAGTCGGTAAATAAGAGAATTTTTCTGGGTTATCATCACCAGGTTGCTCTGTCATTTTAGAATAATCTAAAGAGCGTCCATCAACACGTGGAGGAGTTCCTGTTTTCATTCTTCCAGACTCAAAACCTTTTGCAACTAAGTCTTCCGTAATTCCTGTTGAAGCACCCTCTCCTGCTCTACCACCTCCAAAAGTTTTTTCACCAATATGAATTAATCCATTTAAGAAAGTACCAGCAGTTACAATAACAGTTTTTGCTTTTATTTCTAATCCTAAAGCTGTTTTAACTCCTGTAATTTTATCTCCATCGAAGATTAAACCGTTTACAGAATCTTGATAGAAATCTAAATTTTCAGTTTGCTCTAACATGGTTCTCCAGCACTCAGCAAATTGCATACGATCAGATTGAGCTCTCGGGCTCCACATTGCAGGTCCTTTAGATTTGTTAAGCATTTTAAACTGTATAGCTGTTTTATCAGTTACAATTGCGCTATAACCACCTAAGGCATCTATTTCACGAACTATTTGCCCTTTTGCAATTCCACCCATAGCAGGATTACAACTCATTTGAGCAATATTTTGTAAGTTCATTGTAATAAGTAAGGTGTGTGCCCCCATATTAGCACTAGCTGCTGCTGCTTCACTACCAGCATGCCCACCTCCTACTACAATAACATCATAAACTGTATTATATAAACTCATTTTTTTATATCAGTTCCACGTGGAACTTTAAGATTTTATTGATTTAAAATTTCTAAACATTCGTTTTCTTTCGAACGCATAATCTCTTTTTCTTCCGCTGTTTTGTCTTTGTATTTCATATAGTGTAATACACCATGAATAACTACTCGATGTAATTCATTTGTAAAGGTAGTGTCAAAATCATTTGCATTGTCCGCTACTCTTTCAGTAGAAATAAAAATATCTCCACCAACTAATAAACCCATAGTGTAGTCAAAACTAATGATATCGGTTAACGTATCGTGTTGTAAAAACTCAACGTTTATTTTGTGTAAATATGCATCATCACAAAATATATAGTTAAGTTCACCCAATTCAAAACCTTCTTTTTCGATACATGTTTGTATCCATTCAGAGGTCTTAGATTCGTTTTCTAATTTAAAATCGTTTTCGTAATTAAATTGTATCATTCGTTTAGATTGAAATTTAAAGGAGTAACTGTTCAATCTAAACGAATCATTTAGAAGTGTTACTCTTTTGTTTTAGGAGTATTAAAATACTCTTGTACCTTCTTTTTGTAATTTTGGCGCAAAGGTAGTGATTGTCTATTTAAAATCTCTGTTTGGTTATAAAACAACTTCTTAAATTGTAGTTGCTTAGCATTAGAATTATTAAAATTATTAAGATTCGTACGAGATTTTCGTTGTTTGTCACGGTTTTGTTCAAAGGTAGCTTTGTCTAGTTTTAATAATTCATAGTTTAATTGCTGCATTCTATTAATAGTTTGCTGCGTAAAACCTTTTTCTAGAATTTCGTTTTCTAATTGCTCCATTTGTTTTAATGCCTTCTTAGCATTTCCATTTCCGTCTTTTCCTTCTTTAATAGCGTTTTCTAATTGTTGCCTTAATTCTGATTGCTCTTTGTAAATCTCATACAATTCACCGTCTAAATCATCTCCTTGTCCGTTGTTACCTTTTTGCTTTTCTCCTTCACCTTGTTGTTTTCCTTTATTACCATTTTGAGGTTTACCTTGATTCTTTTTTTGCAATCCTTGATTCATTTTTTGCATTAAAGATTCTTGCTTTTGAATAATGTCTGGTAAACTAAAAGACTTTCCTTTCCCCTTCCCTTGTCCACTTCCTGGTTTAGGATTTTGCATTGCATCTAAAGTATTACTTAACATATCTGCTAAGTTATTTGCAGCAGTCATTACATATTGTTGATTAGAAAGTCCGTTTCTAAAATTATTATCTGCAAAGTTTTCTAAAGACTGATCTAAATTGTAATGAGCATCTGCTAAATGATTTTGAATTTTAGAACTTATTTTCGGATTTTTCATTGATAGTACAAATAAACTATCATCTATATGTTCAAAATACTCTTTAAGCTGATGTTGCTTTTGTAAGTTTTTACCAAAGTTAGGATGTGACGAGTTCGATCCAGAAAAGGTGTTCATTAAAGATTCTTGATCGAAAGAGAATGTAATTAAGTTCTCTAAAACCTGACGTAATCCTTCCATGGTTTCTTCTTCCATTTCTGCACTCATGGATTGCATAGAGTTTTGCATTTTTTGACTCATCTCTTGCATCTTTTTTGAGGCTTTCTTTTGATTCTTTTTTGCTTCAGATTGATTTTTGTTATCTAGGTTTTCTTGAGCTTTGTTAAGTTCATTTTCTGTTTCCTTTTTCATTTCTTCCATAGAAGGAATGTCCATAGGTTGTTTTAAATTTTCGTTGTCTTTCTTTAGCTCATCCAATTCTTTTTTGGCTTGATCAAACTCTTTTTGAATTTCTTTTTGTTGTTCAGAAGTACTCTCCTTTTTTGAAAGCTCTTCTTGTTTCTTTGCAAGCTCGTTTAATTTATCAGCTATTTGCATTGTCTTTTGTTCAACATAAAAACGTTTGGTAAGCTCTAAGATTCTTTCCAAGCTACGTTCTTGTTGTTTGTTTTGAGAAGCTAGTTCTTTAGCTTTTTTAAGTAGGTCTTCTTTGTTTAGTTTTTCGGCAAGCTTTTTTAATTCATCTAAAGTTTTTTGTTGCTTTTCTAATTGCTTTAATTCGTCAATTCGCTTCTGTAAATCTTCTTTATTTTCTTGTAGTTTTTCGTTTTGAGAAGGTTTTTCTTCTAAATTCTCTTGTAACTTATTTGTTTGACGTTGCATCATTTTTTGATATTGCTCTTGTCTTTTTAATAAGTTTTGAATTTTCTTTTGATCATTCCAATTCATATTCTTTTTGTTTTGAATATCGAACTGAACTTTCTCTAAAGCTTTCTTATTCTTTTGTTGGTTTTGAAGTGAATTTTCTAAGTTGTCTATATAATCTTTTTGTTCTTTTAATAATTCCTCTTCAATCTCTTCTGTAGTTTTTTGTCTATATGAAAACTTTTTACTGCTTGCTTTTTTACTTCCGTTAACAGCATCATTATCGAAAATTTGAAAGAACATCTCATAATTTACTCCTTCATTTAAGTTTAAATTATTCGGAAAAGAATAGAAAAAAGATTGAATGTTTTCTCTACCAATTTCAATATTATGAATATTTATATTTTCGGGTTGATTCATATCATAATACACAAGCTCTAATTTTTTAAAACCATAATCATCTGAAATCTTTCCGGCAAATTGAGCTTCTCCTCTACTAATACTATCAATATTTGAATTAACAATAATTTGAGGAAATTCATCTTTTATTACATCAACAGTAAACTGTAAATTATCGTAGTTACTTAAGAATGCATTAGAAGTTGAAATTTGATATTCTATAGGTTTTAGAATTTTCTTTTCATAAGAAAAGTCGTCAGTATCATTTTGTGTGAAAATTTCTTTTTTCTTATTGTTTATAAAATTAACGGTATCAGTTTCAATGGTTTTGATGCTCCATTTTATGAATGTTCCTTGTGGAACAATTGTGTTTCCAGAATTTTCTAAGAGCTCATTTTTCTTTCCAGTATACTTTGGATATACCAATTCCATACGAATATTTTGGATTGATGGAGCTTTGATGATATTGATAGTATAATCATTCGATTGCACATTAGTTGAGGAAACATAAAACTCAATGGCATTTTGTATGTTGTTAAAAGTATATGAGTATAACCCTACTCCTTCATTTTGCATATAGTATTCTTGATTGTCAAAATGAATCTTAACATCATTTGGAAGTACTTCTCCTTTTGCTTCTACATAAACTGTTAAAGGTTTTCCTTGAATTACATTTAAATCTTTTGAAGTAAGAAAGAATGAAAAAGGTGCAGGAGGTGCATAAGCGGTTTTATGGTTTACAATACGATCGAAACTTTGATTAATGTTTTTATCAAAACCAGTAAAAAGAGAAATTAACCAAATGAATACAGGTAACAGTACGTATTTTAAGTATTTTTTATTTGCAGAAAAATTAATCGCTTTAGAAAAAGGAATAGGTTGCAGTTCATTCGATTTTTGTTCAATACTTGCAATTAATAAATCAGATTGATTAGAATCTTGCTTAAGCTGTAGAATGTTTAATAACTTATCTTTTACTTCAGGAAAATGGTTTCCAATAATTTTAGAAGCTTCTTCTTGAGATATTCCATTTTTTAAACCCAATATTTTAAAAATAGGAAAACATATAAATCGAACTAGTAAAACAAGTTCTACGGCAATAAAAATCCAAAAAAGAAAAGTTCTATAGGTTGGTTGTAACCATAAAAAGTATTCAATAAATACTGTAAAGAAAAAATACAATAAGCCTAATGAAACGAATAAAATACTTCCTTTTATTAATTCGTTTAGATAAAACTTTTTGCTAAACTGTTGTAATTTGTGTTCTATTTTGTTTAAAAAAGTCATACAGTACTATTGAAGAGTATTAATATTAATAGTGTTTTTGTGTTTTATTTTTCTGCTAAATTTTTCAGAACTGCATACAAAACAACTACAAGGTTTTCCGTGAGATCTGTATGCATAAAAGTTTCCTTCTCGTTCATCTAAGCCTAAAGTGCGTACTCTTTTCTTATACTTTAGCATTTTTATGCGAAATCGCGCTCTTTTATTCATCTATAAAAGTGTTATTTTTCTTAGCAACTATAAAATTACATTTTTTTCTTCAAGTTTCTTGTTAAAGAATTGTGTAAGTATTAGCTTAGTAACGCTACTAAACACATAAATCTAAAAGTATACATATGAAAAACATGAAACAACTAACCATTATTGCAGCATTGTTGATATCATTTTCAATGTTTTCTCAAAGTCCATGGACTAAAAAGAAAGGAGAAGGATATGTTCAACTATCTTTTACTACAATTGCTAATTATGATCAATTGTATGGAAATCCAGATTATCCAACACAAAGGGAAATTACAGACAATACACTTCAAGTGTATGCAGAGTATGGGTTATCTGATAAAACTACATTAATAGGAAGTATTCCTTTAAAATTAGTAAAGTCCGGTAAAGCAGTAGCAACTACTCCAGTAATTACAGAAGAGTCTAAAACAAGTTTAGGGAATATTCAATTAGGAATTAAGCATAACTTTATTAATAAAAAATGGTTGCTATCTGGTCAGTTAACTGTTGAAGCGAATACAAGTAGTTATGAAGCTGCTTCTGGCTTACGTACAGGATATGATGCTTGGAGTTTTACACCATTAGTAATTGCTGGAAGAGGTTTTAACAAATGGTATATACAAGCATTTACTGGTTTTGATATTCGTACGAATGATTACAGTAGTAACTATAAATTAGGAGGAGAAGTTGGTTATAAGACCTTAGATTGGTTATGGGTAGCAGGTTTTTTAGATGGTGTAATGTCATTAAAAAATGGTGATTTAGTACAAACTCCACAAAATATAGCTACTGGATTGTATGTAAATGATCAGAGTTTCGCAGCATTTGGATTAAAACTAATTGGAGAATTTAGTGACAATTTTGGAGCTAATTTAGGATTAGGTGGTGCATTTGCTGGAAGAAATGTTCCTAAAAAGCCAGCAATAAGCTTTGGATTATACCATAAATTCTAAAGAAATAAGGGAAAGCCTTACTTATTTTATGGTGTTTTTTAAGGAATTAAGTCAAAGAAGTCATATATTGTGAATTCAAATAAATATAAAGAAGCAAAATTCATTTTGCTAGAGTTTTTAAAAAGTAAGGTAAATCCTTACTTTTTTTATGGACTTTTTTTAATGAAATAAATAAGTATCCTATAAATTGCAATCACTAACTAACCTTAAAATTTTTATAAACATGTTAAATAGCATTTCACGTTTGGGAAAAGAACTAAACAAAGATGAGCAAAAGAACATTAATGGAGGGTGGAGACATATTAGATGTTTTAAAGATAGTGACTGTCCGCCATGGGATTCTTTTTGCCTTAATGGCTACTGCCAATACATGTAAAATTTTAAAAGCGAGTTTAACTCGCTTTTTTTTATGCTTAAAAACCACTTTAGAATTGCAAAAATGATAAGTATCTTTGCGCTTTCAAATTGAATTTTAAAAATGACTGAAAACGTAAGAGTACGCTTTGCTCCGAGTCCAACCGGACCTTTACACATGGGTGGTGTTAGAACAGCCTTGTTTAATTACTTATTTGCTAAAAAACATAACGGAACCTTTGTTTTACGTATTGAAGATACCGATCAAACACGTTATGTAGCCAATGCAGAACAATACATTATTGATTCATTAGATTGGTGTCAAATACCTTTTGATGAAGGTCCAGGTAGAAATGAAAAATTTGGTCCTTACCGTCAGTCAGAGAGAAAAGAATTATATAAGAAATATGCCGATGAATTAATTGAAAAAGGATGGGCATATTATGCATTTGATACTGCTGATGAGTTAAATACGCACAGAAAAAACCATGAAGAGAACGGAAAAACGTTTATCTATAACTGGCATAATCGAGAGAAATTACAAAATTCACTAGCATTATCTGCTGAAGAAGTTTCAGCAAAAATAGCTGCTGGAGAAAAATTTGTAGTACGTTTTAAATCTCCAAAAGATGAGATTTTAGTATTACAAGATGAAATCCGTGGAGAAATAAAAATAGATTCTAACTTATTGGATGACAAGGTTTTATTTAAATCTGATGGAATGCCAACTTATCATTTAGCAAACATTGTTGATGATCATTTAATGGAAATTTCTCATGTAATTCGAGGAGAAGAATGGTTACCATCGTTAGCATTACACGTATTGTTGTACAGAGCTTTTGGTTGGACTGCACCAAAATTTGCGCATTTACCATTAATCTTAAAGCCTGTTGGTAAAGGTAAGTTAAGTAAACGTGATGGAGATAAATTAGGTTTCCCTGTTTTCCCATTAGAATATACCAATGAAACAACAGGAGATGTTTCACGTGGATACAAAGAAGACGGTTATTTCCCAGAGGCATTTGTAAATATGCTATCGTTATTAGGATGGAATCCAGGTACTGAGCAAGAGCTTTTTAGTTTAGAAGAGTTGATTCAGTTATTTGATTTACAAAGAGTTAGTAAATCTGGAGCTAAGTTTAGCCCTGAAAAAACACAGTGGTTTAACGAACAATATTTACAACAAAAATCAGACAAGGAATTAGCTGGTTTATACCAACCTATTTTAGTAAATAACGGAATATCTGCAGATGCAGAGTATGTAGAGAAAGTAGTTGGTTTAATAAAAGAGAGAGCTACGTTTGTGGCAGATTTCTGGGACTTATCTAACTTTTTCTTTGTAAACCCTTCAGAATATGATGCAAAAGCAAGTAAAAAGCAATGGAAAGAAGGAACACCTGACTTAATGAAAGAATTGGTAAAAGTAATTGATAACATTGAAGACTTTAGCTCAGAAAATACAGAAGCAAAAGTAAAAGAATGGATTACTGCTAAGGAAGTTGGATTTGGTAAAGTAATGCAACCGCTTCGTTTAAGCTTAGTAGGAGCTTTAAAAGGCCCTCACCTATTTGATATCATATCAATGATTGGTAAACACGCAACTATTGATCGAATAAACAATGCAATAGCAACATTATAAAAACAAAAAAGCGGCCTTAAGAGCCGCTTTTTTTATGTTTATATATGTCTAATACTGTTAGAAACAGTGTAAGTTTCCTTTTGCTGTTCTAGCGGCGTTATTACCACCTGTAAAGATGTTATCCCAGTTCAGTCTAAATACCACACCTAAAGTACCTTGTAAGTGAGAACGCATACTTTCAAACCCTTCAAAAGAGTGCTTGTAATATACCTGAGGATTAATACCAATAGCCTGATTTATCCAATAAATACCACCGGCACCAATATTTAAAGTAGGTGTCATTTTTCGATCTGAATCTACAATACTACCACCTGCAAATACATAAGGAGCAAAGTTCTTAAACAACGGATTAAAATTGTAGCGAACAGAACCATCCATAGAAAAATACTTTGCAGAGTTTTTTATAAAACCAACATCAATGGTGTTAAAGGAAATCGCTCCATCAATAGAAAAACGTTCACCAACTGGCATGGTAAGGTTTAAACGTGGAACCTGAAATAAGTGTTGATCTCCAATATAAGCTCCATCATTTTTTCCAAACTTTACAATACCTATCCCCGCTCCTATTTGCCAGGAACTATTGAGGTTTTGAGAAATAACGCTTGTAGTAATTGAAAAAATAAGGGCTAAAAAGAAAGCTTTTTTCATCATCTGTAATAGTTTTTATAGTAGTATAACAAGTTTACAGCAAATTTAGTATGTTTTAGTTATACTGCATTTACTTTTTTTATCGCAGATGTAAAATCCTCTAAATCATTGTCGTTCATGACTAAGTGAATGGCTTCATCACAAACTTTTTCAACATTGTCTAAAGGAAATTGTAGAGCTACAGCAATTTTGCGCATTAAACTAACTTGGTCTTTATCAATGTTATCATCTGCAAAAATCATTTTAGTTAATCGGTATAAACGTTCAATACGTTCATCATAGCTAACAGGAGCATTAACCGGAAATTTTTCTGGAGATTTTAATATCTCTTGATACTCATGTTCATTAATATGTAATTTTTTAGCAGCAAGATCTAAAAGTTTTTGTTCACCTTCAGTAATTACATTATCTGTTTTTGCAATTTTAACGATGCTTGCAAAATGACCAATTTCTTGTTTGTGTTTTCCGCTTGAATATAAATCTGAGATTGACATGATATTTTATATTTTAATAGTTAAAAATTCTTTATACTTTTTTAGAAGCAGGGTTGCATAAAAAGTCACGAAAAACTTTTTTACTAAAGTTAAAAAAATCACTTTGAAAATCAATATTAGTTTTTCTTATAATGATTAAGATTAAAATAAAAATACATAATAAAACTGACTTTTTTTAAGGGGGTTTTTAAGATTTTAAAAAAGTGAGTAGATAGATTCGTTGTTTTTAGTATGAAAACCTCTAAAAAAGGGATTAAAATAAGTTTTTACCCTTGTTGCAAACAAAATTAAGAAATCTAACATTTTCCGTTATTAAGAGAATTTTTCCGCATCAATTTTTGAGTAAAATTTTAAAATATGACATTCACATAAAAAATTGAAATTCTCAATTTTTAGTAGTTAAGTTTTTTTAGAACGTCATTGCGAGTGAAACGAAGCAATCTGTTTTTTTTAATTTTTAATTTTAGTTTTAAGTGTCACTTCGAGTGAAATTATATGAAGCGTTAGCCGAACTTAATTTAGTATGGAGAAGTATATGTTTTGAGAATTGTTCTCGATACAATTTTTTTTCTTTTCAGCCAGAAAAATCACTCGAACTGACAGTAATTTTTGCTCGTCATTGCGAGGAGGCACAACGAAGCAATCCGTTAAAATTGTATTCTGAGTTATCAATGTACAGATTACTTCAGTCATAAATCCCTTCGTAATGACGTTTGTTTTTATCTTTTTGTTAGTGTTTTTACTCGTCATTGCGAGTGAAACGAAGCAATCTGTCTGTGGTTAGTTTTAACTAAAAAAGCTCTCCTTGGTAGGTAGAGCTTCTATTTTTTATATGTTTATAGTCTTATGAACCGATAGTAACACGCCTTGTTTGAATAGTAAGTTCACCCAAACCTGTTGCATGTGGAACAATGGTTTCCCATTCTAAACAAGCAGCATCAAACCATACTTGTCCTACATTGGCATCTTGTGCGTTTTGTGCGTTTTGAGTTTTAGTAATTATTTGAGAAAGTTCTGTTCCTAAAGAAGCCCATGATACTCTAAGAACTTGTAATGAACTAGCAATTAAATTCATATCATCTAAAACAATCCCTGTTCCTAATAAAAGCGACTTTAAAGAAGCAATTTCTTTTTGGTCTTTTGATAGGTTTGCTTGATCAGATACTATTGATTTTTGGTACTTAGAAATAGAACTTTTCATATCTGATATTTTATCTTCAGCTTCAGCAATAGAAGCAACTCCGATACCTGCTAAAATAAGAGATGCTCCAAAAGTAAAAGGAGCAAAAATTACCCCGAAAATTGTTTCAATAATTCCTTTTTTACGAGCAGCTTTGGCTTTAGCTATCGCCTCTCTATCTGTTTTAATTTGTGCTTTAAGATTGGCTATTTTTTGATTGATTTCGTTGATTTCACTTTTAATAGTTGCTTCTTGTGCTTGTATTTTACCAATGGTAGTTTCCATATTGCTATGAATTACCTGCATTTTTTTACCAAAATCAGTTAGTTTTTGTGAATAGGCATCAATTTGAGTTTCAATATTGGTAATTGGTGCACTTAAGCTTTGCAATTGACTTACAATTTTAGCTTTAAGTGAATCGGAATAATTTGCGTTTAATTCGGTAAAAAGCTCATCAATATTCTTTTGATTATCTAAAAATTGATTTCCAGTAGTGGTCATCGTATTTAGAATAGCAGATTTAAAATATAAAAAACCATTATTTCTCCATTGAACAACTAGTTCCTCTGCATTTTTTAATTCGCCAGAGAGTGTTGCATACCAAGGAGAATCAACACGTTCTATATTTGACTGTATAATACCTTGACAAGAAGAGTTTAGCATTAACATGGCATTCATGCTAGTATTTGTTTCTTCTTGAATTTTAGATGCTTGAAAACCCATAATATTTTATTTTAAAAAGAAAAGGTTGTTTAAAATCACTTTTAAACAACCTTTTTGTTATGAATGATTAAGCAGCTTGTGGTTCAATAGACATTTCGTGCTTAGTCGTTTCTACTTTTTGGTTAAGTAATGATTGTGCAAACTCCATTACAAGAGCCCACTCCTTCTCTGCTGCATCTGTAAATGTTCCTGCAACAAGAGTACTTAATGAAGCTTCTCCAGCCTTTAATTTAGTAACAATTCCTTCTAATTCACCTTGGAATACTCCCCAAGAAGCACGGAAGTCAGCTAATGCAGCAGTAGCATTTGAAATAGATGAAATACATAAGTTACTTGCTTGTGCTAATCCTTGTAGTGCTACAAGTTGTCTCTTATCTTGATCTAATTCTTTTTGATCTTTTGCTATTTGATCATATTGCTCATTAATTTTGTGTTGCATAATTCCCCAAGTAACAGCTCCACCAACTACAGCAACTGCTCCAGCTCCAGCAACAACTGCTCCAGCTCCGAAAGTAACGAAAGCTAATGCGATACCTGCGATCATAGCAAAAATTCCAACTCCTACAGCAATAGCAGCAGCAGCAATGGCTTTGTTTTCTCCATCGATCATCTTGTGTAAATTCGCAATAGCGCTATTCATTTTGTCAATATCAGCTTTTAAGTCTGCTTCTGCGGCTTGAATATTGGCAGCACCAGTAGTTAAATTATCATGAGCAGCTTGCATTTGCTCTCCCCAAGTCTTCATACTTTCACTTACCTTTTCAACATTTGATAAGATCTCATTAAGCGCTGTTAAAAGCGTTTCAATTAATGTATTTACTTGCTTTACGTATTGATTATCTGCTCCAGTAGCATCTGGGTGTGCATTAGCAATCTCTCTAATTCTTTGAGAAAAAGCAGCATAATCGGTTCCATAATCAACAATTGAAGTAGGAATACTCTTAGTTACTTCAACCGAAATGTTATTAACCCAATCAGCAGCTACTGTTTTAGCATTTACCAAGGCTGAATTTAAAGCATCAAACCAGTCTGGTTTCGGATCTGGTGCCGTAAATGTAGTGTTTTGTACAGCTAAACAACTTGCTGTAATAATGTGCAGGGTAGACCAACCTGCCCAGGTGTTTTGGTTAAGGTCCTTACTTTGATCAGTTTTTAACATAATATCTAGTTTTTATGAGTTTCAAGTTTTTTTTGAGGATTAAGAATCACTTCTTGACCAGTTTTAATTGGCATGTTTACAATTTGGTTAGTAAATGCTAATAATGCCTCCCAATTTTTATTGGCAAGATCCATGGTTAGTATATCAAAGAAACTAGCCGGATCTGCACCTGCATTAATAGCATTAATGGCTTGCGTTATTTTATCCTTTTCATTTTTCCACATGGTTAGAAGACCGTTTCCGTGTTTTTTAAGTGATAAAAATTGAATTTCAATGCCATACAAGTATTGAATTAATGCCTTGGTGGCAGCAGCAGCTTGTGCTTCTTCACTAGCTTTTACTTGCAGTTCAGTAATTTTTTCCAAGTCTTCGTTTATTTTGTTGGTATCAGAAATGATATCATAAAATGTTTTACCAATGGTATAAGCCAAGGTTACAATAGAAAGGTATGGAACGGCTACTTCTCCTGCTGCAGTTATAATGCTATAGGCAATTTTCACATTGGTTTGAACAAATGTTTTTCCTCCTGAAATTGCCGAAGAATCTATTTTAGATTGTAAGCTTGATATTTCATCTTGTAATTGCGTGATTGCTTCTGCAATGGCAATCATTTCAGCTTCTTCTTCTTTCAATTCTTCCCATCCAGATTCAATACTTGCATTTAACGAAGGAAAAACATTAGTAAACTTCTGTTCCATGCCAGTTAAGGCATCTAATGCAGCACTTGTTTTAGTAGCATTTGTTTGTAATTCAGATTGTAAAGATTGAAGCATTTCAACAACCTGTGCTTTTGTTAAGGTTTTTACGTTCTTTGTTATTTCTGCACTAAAGGCAGAAAAAGTAGTTCCGTAATTCACAAAAGCGGTTAATATTTCAGGCCAATACTCAGGATATGAATTCACCCAATTGGCTCCTGCTTTTGATAGTAATCCCATTTCGGTTCTAACAGCGGGAATCCAGTCTGGTTCTTTGGCTAAAGTTCCTATTAGTGTGTCTTGTACACCAATTGAGTATCCGGTAACCCCTTTCATTTCATTAACTAAGGTGGTTAATTGGTTTTTTGTGGTATTAATATCTGGTGCAAACATAATGTTGGATTTAAGATTTGTTAATCAGTAGACTTTTTTAAACGCTTACTACTAAGTAAGGATCAAATGTCATTGCTTTTCCGTCTATTGACAGTGTTGCATTGTATTGAATTGTTTGTGCTTTTCCTTGCACTTCAACACGTCCTTCCCAATACTCTTCTCCAGTAAGTCCTTGCTTTTGAGGGTTACAGAAGTTTCCAGTAATCATTTGTCCAGAAAAGCTTACGATTTCTACATCATTTCCTGGATTAATTGCAGCTACCCGCCAGTTGATAATTTGACCGTCTTTACAAGCAGTTCTTAATTCTGCCTGTCCTTCACTGCCAGAACCCACGTATTTGTTTGTGTCTATTAAATAAATGTTTGAAGTAAGATCGTTACTTGCCAACGCTCCTAGAGTGTCAACAACCATTAAAACATCAATTTGTTTCATAATAATAAGTGTTAAGTTTATATAATTTATAAGTTGGTTATACTACTTTGATATATGCATCAAAAGTCATTGCTTTCCCGTCAATAGAAAGGGTAAGATTGTATTTGTATTGTCCAATTCCTCCATGAGATTGCACGTTACCTTTCCATGATTCAGCTCCTGAAATTCCTTGTTTTTGTGGATTACAGATATGACTGCTTACCATGGGGCCAGAAAAGCTTACAATATTTACTTCGTTACCAGGGTTTACGCTTGTAACACTCCAGCTTAGACCTTGTCCATCTTGACAAACAGAAACGAGTTGAGAAGTTCCTTCGTTCCATGATCCTTCGTAGCCATTTGTGTCTACTATATAAGTGTTGTTTTTTAAGTTTCCAGATGCAATTGCACCTACGCAGTCTACTACAACTAATATGTCAATAGTTCTCATTTGTTGGTTGTTTAAAGTTTAAATCTCCAGAGAGACATACAAGGTTTTAGATTTCTCTAAACCGTATTTAACTATCTAATTGGTTAATTAGTAGTTATTTATAGTAGTAGGTTTTCCAAATTTCTGAATTAAAAAGTCTGTATTTTTAAATAAACCCATAGAGCTTGAATATTTGGGTACGAGAGTAAAAAATGGAGTGTTAAAAGAAAATATGCTGTTTTCTTATTCGTCATTGCGTGCAATTGAAATAATCTTTCGATTGGTAGTTTTCAGTGTTTAGTTGTGAGTTATTAAGTCGTTTATTAAGTCGTTTCTACCGTCATTGCGAGGAAGTATGACGAAGCAATCTGCCGGTTAATAGTTTTGAATTTTTAATTATTAGTTTTTAGTGGCACTTCGAGTGAAATTAGATAAAGCGTTAGCGGCATATAATTTATTATCGAGAAGTAGGTGTTTTGAGAATTGTTCTCGATACAATTTTTCTTTCCTTTTCAGTCAGAAAATCACTCGAACTGACAGTGTTTTCTTATTCATCATTGTGAGGAAGTATGACGAAGCAATCCGTTAAAATTGAGTTCTAAGTTTTCAATGCACAGATTACTTCAGTCGTAAACTCCTTCGTAATGACGTTTGCTTTTCTTTTTATTTCGTCTGTTTTCTAATAAAATAAACAGATAAAGCGTATATAAAACAGAACAAACTATCATAGAATCTTATGATAGTTTGAAAATAGGTTGTTGTTATAAACAACAGTAAGCAATTAGAATAGATTGCTAGTTTATTTCTTTTTTTAATTAAAAGTACATTGAATATCGATTTCACCGTTGTACGTACCTTCTAAATTTACATAAAGCTCATTCGCATTTGCTGGGATATTTGTTTCTATTTGAGCATCGCCTAATTTGTTAGCATGTACTTTAATTGTCAATTGCGAATCATGAGAATTAGACTCTAATTTGATAGGTCCATAGATTCCTCCTCCGGCAATTTGGGGTGTAGATAGCTCTAAAGCATCTTTCGGAAAAAAATGCACCACAGCATTTACATTATCACCACCTTTTACAATGGCGTTTAAGTTGTTCCCCACTTTTACGTTTGTTGTTTTAATACTCATTTTGCAGTAGTTTAAGTAGTTAGTATTAGGTTTATTACAGGTTTTTAAATTGTAAGTGTTTGAAATTAAATTTGTTACCTGTTGTTTTACTCAAAATTCAGAAATAAAAGAGCCAATTTTAAGAAGAAAGTCATGGAGATAAGATATTGAGTCACAGAAGTAAAAAAAATGGCGATAAAAGAAAACGACACAAAAAATAACCCCGTATCTTTGCTTAAATTTTTAGTACGTTGAGCAAGCAAACTATTGTAAATTACTACCAACAGTCTGCTAGAGTAAGCAAGATTGTTAGTGCGCTTCAACAAGAACAAAACCATTTTCAAATATCGAATTTGGTCGGTTCTTCGTTGTCTTTTGTTATTTCCGAAACTTTTAAACAAGCCAATAAACCTTATTTATTTATCTGTAATGATAAGGAAGAGGCTGCCTATTATTTAAACGATTTAGAGCAGTTGTTAGGTGATAAAAATGTACTCTTTTATCCAGGGTCATATCGCCGTCCGTATCAAATAGAAGAAACCGACAATGCCAACGTGCTTTTACGTTCTGAGGTATTAAATCGTATCAATTCGCGTAAAAAACCTGCGATTATTGTTACCTATCCTACTGCCCTATTTGAAAAAGTAGTGACTAAAAAGGAACTCGAAAAGAATACCTTAAAAGTATCTATGGGAGAGCAATTATCGCTCGATTTTGTGAATGAAGTATTGTTTGAATACAATTTCAATCGTGTTGATTTTGTGACAGAACCTGGTGAGTTCTCGGTACGTGGTGGAATTATTGATGTTTTTTCATTTTCGAATGATGAACCTTATCGCATTGAGTTTTTTGGAGATGAGGTAGACAGCATCCGTACTTTTGATGTAGAAACCCAATTGTCTACTGATAAGCTGAAGAAAGTAAGCATTATGCCTAATGTAGAAAACAAGGCATTGCAAGAAAGTAGAGAAAGCTTTTTAAAATATATCTCTTCAAAAACAGTGGTTTTTTACCAAAATTTAGAGTTATTGTCTGATAAACTAGACAAGTTTTATCGCAAAGCAGAATTGTCTTTTGAAGAATTATCTAAAGAAATCAACCATGCAAAACCAGAAGAACTGTTTTGCAACGGAGCATTGATTCGAAAAGATTTAGAAAGTTTTACGAGAGTAAACCTAGGAAGAGAACGTCATGCTGAACTTGATTCAGCATCGCATCCTTCAGAAACGATTCTTTTTGATACCCATCCGCAACCTTCCTTCAATAAAAAATTCGACCTGTTAATTCAGAATTTCAACGAATTTTCAGTAAAAGGATTTACCAACTATATCTTTTGTGCTAACGATAAACAAGCGCAGCGTTTTAAGGATATTTTTGACGATAACGAACAAGAGGTTTCTTATGAAACAATTGTGTTTCCGCTGTACCAAGGATTTGTTGATTTAGATAACAAAATTGTGTGTTATACGGATCATCAAATCTTTGAACGTTACCATAAATTCCGATTAAAAAACGGATATGCTAAAAAGCAATCGATTACCCTTCAAGAACTCACAAAATTAGAAGTGGGCGATTATGTAACACATATAGACCACGGAATTGGAAAGTTTGGAGGACTGCAAAAAATTGATGTAGAAGGAAACAAACAAGAAGCCATTAAGTTAGTGTATGGCGATCGTGATATTTTGTATGTAAGCATACATTCCCTGCATAAAATTTCTAAGTTTAACGGAAAAGACGGAAAGCCACCGAAGATTTACAAGCTCGGATCCAATGCTTGGAAGAAAGTAAAACAGAAAACCAAGAAACGTGTTAAAGAAATTGCTTTTAACCTAATTCAACTGTATGCAAAGCGTAAGCTAGAGAAAGGCTATGCTTTTGGACCAGATACGCATATGCAACATGAGTTGGAAGCAAGTTTTTTATATGAAGATACTCCAGATCAGTTTACAGCTACACTAGATGTAAAAACCGATATGGAAAAAGAGCAACCCATGGATCGTTTGGTATGTGGTGATGTAGGATTTGGTAAAACAGAAGTTGCCATTCGTGCTGCATTTAAAGCAGTAGACAATGGAAAGCAGGTTGCTATCTTAGTACCAACCACAGTTTTAGCGTTTCAGCACTTTAAAACCTTTTCTAAGCGATTAAAAGACTTTCCGGTTACAATTGACTACTTAAACCGTTTTAGGACCACAAAACAGCGTAAAGGGGTTTTAGAAGGCGTAGCCGATGGAGGTGTAGATATTGTGATAGGAACACATCAGTTAACCAATAAAAGTATCAAGTTTAAAGATTTAGGACTGTTGGTGATTGATGAAGAACAAAAATTCGGAGTAGCGGCGAAAGATAAATTAAAGACCATTAAGGAGAATGTAGATACTTTAACGCTAACTGCAACGCCTATTCCGCGTACCTTACAGTTTAGTTTAATGGCAGCGCGTGATTTATCGGTTATTAAAACACCACCGCCTAACCGTCACCCTATTGAAACCAATGTGATTCGTTTTTCTGAAGAAACCATTCGTGATGCCATTTCGTATGAGATTTCACGTGGTGGACAAGTGTTTTTTATCCATAACCGAATTGAAAACATCAAGGAAGTTGCTGGTTTAGTACAACGACTAGTGCCAGATGCAAAGATTGGTATAGGTCATGGGCAAATGGAAGGAAAAAAGTTAGAAGAATTGATGCTAGCTTTTATGAACAATGAGTTTGATGTACTGATTTCTACGACTATTATTGAAAGTGGATTAGATGTACCAAATGCAAATACCATTTTTATCAATAATGCCAATAATTTCGGATTGTCAGACTTGCACCAAATGCGTGGTCGTGTAGGACGTTCGAACAAAAAAGCATTTTGTTATTTTATCACACCGCCATATCATCATATGACCGATGATGCCCGTAAACGTATTCAGGCTTTAGAAATGTTTTCTGATTTAGGAAGCGGATTAAATATTGCCATGAAAGATCTTGAAATTCGTGGTGCCGGTGATTTATTAGGAGGTGAACAAAGTGGATTTATCAACGATATCGGGTTTGATGCTTACCAGAAAATCTTACAAGAAGCTATTGAAGAGCTGAAGGAAAATGAGTTTAAAGAATTATATGCTTCAGAAGGAAATAATGAACCAAAAGAGTATGTAAAAGAAGTTCAAATTGATACCGATTTTGAGATTCTATTCCCAGATGATTATGTAAACTCTGTAAGTGAGCGTTTAATCTTGTATAACAAGTTATCTACTTTGACTACAGAAGAAGAATTATTAGCGTATGAAAGTGATATTACTGATCGTTTTGGAGAGTTCCCAACACAGGTAGTTGATTTGTTTGATAGTGTTCGTATTAAGTGGTTGGCAAAGTCGTTAGGATTGGAAAAAATCATCCTAAAAAAGAAGCGTATGATTGGGTATTTTGTTTCTGATCAGCAAAGTGATTTTTATCAAACAGAGGCATTTACAAGAATGTTACAGTATGTACAAAAGAACCCGAAGAGCTGTGTGATGAAAGAAAAGGAAACCAAAAGTGGTTTACGCTTGTTAATTACATTTATAAAAATAGATTCTATAGGAAAAGCGTTGAGTACGTTGCAGAAGATATAACAGCTTACTAATTAGTAGTTTTTAGTTTTGAATTATTAGTTGGAAGCTGTTTTCCAACTTGTCATTGCGAGCAAAGCGAAGCAATCTGTCAATTCTGAGTTCTTAATAGGCAGATTACTTCGTCGTGCCTCCTCGTAATGACGTCATTTGTTAAGGTTTTTCTATAACAAGAACCTTCTACTCGTCATTGCGAACAAAGTGAAGCAATCTGTTAAATAAGAGTTTTGAATAGAAAGATTACTTCAGTCGTGCCTCCTTCGTAATGATGAGGATTTGTTGAGGTTTTTCAATAACAAGAATATCCTTACCCGTCATTGCGAACAAAGTGAAGCAATCTGTTAAATATGAGTTCTTAATAGGCAGATTACTTCAGTCGTACCTCCTTCGTAATGACGTTGTTTTATATTCATTGCGAATGAAATCAAGCAATCTGTTAATCGGTTAATTCTTATCAACATTAAAAATCAAAAATCCATCCTTCGGATAAATCTAACCAATCTGAATTTTCGTTATTAATTAGATCTTCTTTTCTTTTTCTATTGCTCGCTTTTAATTGCTTTTCTCTAGCAATAGCATCCTCCATTGTAGAAAATTGCTCGAAGTAGACTAGTTTATCGCAATTGTATTTATAAGTAAATCCCTTATATTTTCCTGATTTATGCTCGTAAATCCTTTTGATAAGATTGGAAGTAACACCGATGTAAATAACGGTATTGTTTTTATTTGATAAAAAGTATACGCAAGGCTTTTTCTGTTTCATAGTATTAAATTACAAATTTTATTGAATGTTGTTATTACACGTGAAACAATTTTATTCTGTCATTGCGAGTAAAACGAAGCAATCTGTTAAATATGAGTTTTTAATAGGCGGATTACTTCGGTTGCATACTCCCTCGTAATGACGTTTTGTTTTATATTGCAACTACTAAAAAACCTCAATAATAATAATGGCATCAATCTTCGGACATGCACTTACCGCAGTAGCAATCGGAACTAGTTTTTCAAAGGCAATTCAAGACAAAAGGTTCTGGATTCTAGGGATTGTTTGTACTATTATACCCGATGCAGATGTATTGGGGTTTCAATACGGAATTCCTTATGAAAGCTTCTGGGGACATCGCGGTTTTTCGCATTCCATTGTTTTTAGTGTGCTTTTTGGAATACTTATAACCCTGTTGTTTTATAGTAAGGTTCTTTTAAGTAAAAAAGGGCTATTGTATATCCTGTTTTTTAGCTTATGCACCATTTCACACGCTTTATTAGACGCCTTAACCAATGGAGGAATGGGCGTTGCATTATTTGCTCCTTTTGATAATACGCGTTATTTCTTTCCTTGGCGTCCAATTCAAGTATCTCCACTAGGAGCAAGTCGCTTTTTTAGTGAATGGGGATTGCGTGTGATTTATAGTGAACTACTATGGATTGGAATTCCTGCTATAAGTTATATGGTTCTTGCACTTGTAGGAAAGAAAATGATAAGAAAACAGTAATACTTACCATTGTCCTTCATAGTAGGTTATTCTTTTTTTGTTGTTAACAATCTCAAAAGTTCTACTTTTTGAGAAGTTATGATCTTTATAATGCATGGTATCTACTTTTGTGCTTATCGGTAAATCATAACTTAAGGAAAAAGAATAATCAGGTAAAAAACCTTCATACTCGTAATTATAACTAATGTTTTCAGCACCTTTAGGTATTGTAGGAAACCATTTAATTTTAGTTATTTCATGGTACTCTTTTTCAGTTAAGTTTTCTGCAATGTTACCAAACCAACTTCCTTGATAAGGTTTTACTTTTTGAATAACTTGAGCACGCAATTCTTTGTTAATAAAACGATTGTTGTAAATTCTTCTGCTATAGTCTATATAAAAAGAACTGCTCAAAACAATTACCAAACAACTTGATAAGAGTACTCTCTTAGAGTTAATTTTAAAGTGACGAAAGAGAAAAACCAGTATTCTTAATAGCAAAAGAAAAAGAATTGATAATCCAATTAGTTTAAGAGATTCAAAAAAATAAGCGTCTTTGTTAAACTCAAATTCAAAGTTGTCTAACCACGCTAAAAGTAAGAGCCATAATATCATGAAATTGATAAAGACAACGGCCAGATATTTTAAAGATTTCCTAAACATTTTAAACTTATTTTAAGCTAGAGATTTCATCATTTTTGTAAGTAATTGAACTACATCTTCTTTGTTATACTTCCAAGATAAATAAGAAATAGGAACAATTTGAATACCTACACGATGTAAAATACGATAGCGTTCTATGTCAAAAGCTGCTGTATAACTTCCAGGATATCCGATTAAATCAATTCCGAGGTATTTATGGTCCTTTTCTAGCAATAAATCTATATTCAACCCTGCAATGACATATCCAACATGAATAGTGGCTTTAAATGGCTTTAAAAAGGCTTGTATTTCTTTACTAAACGTATCTTCCTCACTATTTGAACTTGGTTGTTGAATAATTCTTTGTTCAAAAGAACTCAAATAATGTCGTAATTGAGATTTTTCAGGAAGTTCTTTAGGGTCTACCGAGTAAAAAATATGCTGTTCATTACGGGCTCTGGTGATGGCTACATTAAATACATCTTCTTTGTTTAAGTAGTTTAAACTAGCAAAATGAGATTGACTGCTTACCGCCATTGATAGTAACATCACATCACGTTCCTCTCCTTGAAAATGATAGGGAGTTCCTAGTTTTATTTGGTGTTTTTTGATGGTAGCTAGTTCAAAAGTTTCTTTGATCAGTTTGGTTAAATGATTGGTTTGTTGTCTGAAAGGAGATAATACACCAATGCTAGTTGCCAAACTTTTATGGGTTTCTAACTCTGCTTTTACTATTTTCTGGATGTGTTGAACAATTCTTCGAGCTTCTTTTTTATTCACTCCAATATCATGTTGCACTCCAGTTGTTTTATGTAAGAAAACCGCTTGTTTTTCTTTGTTGGATGGCGTTTGCGTCATAATACGAAGCGCCTCTCCGTAAAAAGAATGATTGCTAAATCGAATAATATCCGGAAGTGATCGGTAATGCTCGTCTAATAACACAATTTGATTTCCTTTTGCGGTATGTTCCAAGGTGAAATCTAACAAACTCTTTTTTCGATAGTCAAAACGTACTGCATCGTTGATTCCTTCTTGTTGCTGAAAACGATACATTTGTGTTTTAGACAAAAAACTAATATGTCGTAATTGATTGGTATCACCAGCCACTACTACTTTTTTAGCACGTTGAAAAACAGGCAAACAAGAAGCAATATCACATTGGGTAGCTTCATCAACTATCGCAATATCAAACAACTCTTTTTGTAAAGGAAGACTAGTAGCAATTTCATCTATTTTCACTAGCCAAACGGGTAAAAAGTGGGTTAGTGGTTTTGCATTTAGGTTTTGCAGTTGTTTGCTTACCAACGACTTTTCATTGGTTTGAATAATGTTAGAAAGCGTTATTAACTTTTGTAGTTCTTTGTTAGAATACCAAATAATGGTTGAGATGAGGTTTTTAAACAAATCATCTTTAGCACTTTTTTCAAATAAGGTTAAAGTGTCAAAATACTGTTGTATAATATTCCACTCATCTCGTTCGAAAGAATGAATAAATAAAATATCTATTTTAGATAGGGTTTTTTGAACAAAACTCTCCGAAAGGTACTTTTCCATTCGGCTGATATCTCTTTCTGTTTTTTCTGTAAAATCCTTTTCTAACTGAACTAGCTTATTATATAACCGGTTTCTTTTAAGACGCGCTTTGTATGCTTCCGTTTTATGATTTTCCTTATAATAATTACCATTAATAATTCTTCTAAGCTTTGCTAACAAAGTTCTCTTGTAGTAGTTACCCCCTACTTTTACTGAGAAATCTCCAATTTTAGAACTCATTAATTTATCAGAAACTACTTGTAAAGCCTGTGCTGTTTTGGTAACAATCAATACGCTTTTTCCTTTGCTTACATAATCTTGTGCAATAGCATTGATGGTATAGGTTTTTCCAGTTCCTGGAGGTCCAAAAATGACCGATTTATCATAATTAGAAGCATTTTGTACAATGCGTTCTTGTGCCGAATTTAACAGTAACGGAATTTTAATAGGTTCGTTGAGTTTAAAAGAAAACTCTTGAACTTCCGAAGAAAAGAAAGCCTGTAAACCTTGCGAATAATCGGGGTTATTCTTTAAAATTTCCAATTCATTTACAACAGAATTGATGTTATTAGCACGACTTGAAACAAAAATACCCGCGCTGGCAATCGTTGTAAACTGCTCAACATCCGTTGCGTTTTGAAGCTGTTTTTTTACATAGGTTTGATTCTTCAACTTAGGAAAAAGCAAAAAATCAGTATCAAAAGTCAAGTTTGCAATATGCTTTTCAACAACTCTTTGTAATTGACTTATAAATCCAAATGTGATATACGGTTGGTGCTCTAGAAATGTTTCTATCTCCGTAAAAAAATCGTCAAAAGAAGTTTTAAATAACAAACTTCTACAAAAAGCAATATTCAATAGCCTCGATTCATGATTAATTCTTACAAAATAGTCGTCATCTTTTTCTTCAATAGCTGCTTTGTAAATAAATAAAGGTGCCACTACAGAAGTCGTTCTCTTTTTAAAATTAGTGCGTTTTCCTGTACAAAAAAGGCTCCCGTACCAAAGCTCTTTATCGTTTTTAAAAAGCTCTAAAGTTTGCAAGCTATCCATAGCTTGTTTAGTAGGAATAAATTGTAAGGGATATTTGTTATTAACTAATTCTTCTTCAGTTTTAATAACAAACTGATTTTCATATTTAGAAGAAAAGAAATTTAAGACTCCAGCTTCTTTGTTATCGGCCTGATAGCACTTGTGAAAATAAGAGATGTAATTAGCAATCATAATTTTAAAAGAGATGCTAACATACACAAAATTTAATTATCATTGCACAAAACGAATTTTGTGAAACAAAACCATTCCAATCATCTCTTTCAATTAGTTTTAGCTACCTTTTTTATAAGTACTTCAGGAGTATTAGGAAGGTATATTGCCATGCCGTCTGAGGTAATTATTTGGTTTCGTTCTGCTTTTGCAGTAGTTTTCTTGTATGCTTTTTGTAAGTATCGAAAAATAGACTTGCGTATAAAATCGCCCAAGCACTACCTTCCGTTTATTATTGGAGGTATTTTTATGGCAGCCCATTGGGTAACCTATTTCTATGCATTAAAACTATCTAATGTGGCTATTGGAATGTTGTCGCTATACACATTTCCAGTAATGTTGGCCTTTTTAGAACCCTTGTTTTTAAAGGTAAAATTCAATCCGATGCATATTGTATTGGGAATTTTAGTGCTGATTGGACTGTACATTCTTTCTCCAGAGTTTAGTTTAGAAAGTTCTAGTATTCAAGGGATTTTATTTGGATTATTATCTGCCCTATGTTA
Source organism: uncultured Tenacibaculum sp. (assembly GCF_947498805.1). GTDB lineage: Bacteria > Bacteroidota > Bacteroidia > Flavobacteriales > Flavobacteriaceae > Polaribacter. Next base: position 476,845 of record NZ_CANMLT010000003.1, read on the forward strand.
CTCCATTCGAATTCTAATTTTAAAGCAATATGTAACGCAGTATAACGGGGTAATGTTAATGCTATACCAAACCATAATTATCTCTATTTGTTTATTTCCTGTATTGTTTTTTATGGATGTTTCGGGTATCGAAAGTCAGTTTCCGTATATACTAATGTTGGCTTTGTTAACAACCGCGATTGGACATAGTTTGATGGTACATTCTTTACAATTTTTTTCAGCCTCTACAGCAAGTATTATAAGTAGTGTACAGCCTATTTTCGGAATCATACTAGCCTTTTTCTTTTTAAATGAAGTACCTACTCTGAACACTGTTTTTGGAGGTAGCTTAATCTTAGCTACGGTAGTTATTGAGAGTATTCGTAGCAAGAAGAAATAAGTTTTAACAGCAAATTAATAATTAGCAACTATAATTTTCACGTACTTTATACAAACCAAACTAATGTCATGAGAGTTATTGCTGTACTATGTAGTCTTTTTTTGTTGAGTTGTGCTCCTAAAAAAGAACCTTTATCTGCTGAAGAAATAATTGAAAAAAGTATTCAGTTTCACGATGCTAAGAAACAATGGAATTCTGCCAACCTTTCTGTTCATATGCAAGAACCTCGCGTTGGAAACCCTAAGCGATTTTCGGTTGTCAATCTTAACAATCAAGAGAATTCTTTTCAGTTACAAAGAAATAGAGATACGCATGTTTCGAAGCATATTGTTGATAAAAACGGACAGGCTACTACCCTACTTGATAATGCAATAGTTACCGATTCTATATTGATTAAAAAATACAGATTGGAACCTAAACGAAATGCAAGTTACCATCGATTTTATAAGGTAATGCTAGGTTTACCAATGTCTTTACCAGAAAATACTCAAGAGATAAAAGACATTAGTGAAGTCGACTTTAATAATCACAAAAGTTATAAGGTTGAAATTGTTTTAAAAGAACCACTATTTTCTAAAAACTGGTATGTGTTTTTCTCTCAAAAAGACTTTAAAGTGTTAGGTGTTGAAATGTTCTTTCCAGATAACCCAAACAAGGGAGAACGCTTACTATTTGAAGGAGAATTTGAATCAAATGGAATAAAAATACCTAGAATGAAACATTGGTACGAGTTAAATAATGAATATTCAGGAAGTGATATTATTGTGAGCGAGTTAAAAGAATAACTAGGAAACACGCATGTTCTCATAATTTCGTTTAACAAAGGAAAGAGCATTTTCTAGTATTCCGCCCATATTTTCACTTCGCTTGAAAAGAATATCTTTTGTAAAATCAAAAATTTGTTGTTTTAATAGATGAATATTTTTGTCTGTAGAAATCGTGTCATTTTTCATGCATGAAACAAGTTCATTTATTCTTTTTCCAGAACTTAAAATTCGCTTGGCAACAATAGAACGCTCTTCTATTTTATATTGGTTGATAGAGGTTTCTTGTAGCTTCTCTCCTACCAAAGCTACCATTTGCAGGTTTTCTTTAAAAAACTGCGGATAATACACTTTAAACTTTCCTTCAAAACACTGCTGATCAAAATCAATTGCTCTGATTTTATATACTACATGATCAAAATCGTGTGTGGGAACAATTACATAGTTATATGAACGCATGTCTCCTAGCAAACGAATCATACAACGCTCATTAAACTTAACAAACTCCTTAGCTATTTGTGCCTTTTCCATTTCTGTACAATTAGGTAACATTTCTTTGATAAAAACATCTCCAGGAATACCAGCAATATGCTCTTCAATTAAAGTGTTTTTATATACCAAATAGTTGAGGTTGTACGGAGAAAGCATGTGCTCTAATTCCAAACCATAAATACGAGAAGCATCGGTTTTTTTAACGTAGAAATAGGTGTAATTGTCGTTTAAAATGTTTCGAACCTTTATTCTAAAAGGTTTAGAGTTTCCGAAGGTACAGTAATCAACTGCATCAATATTTAAGTACGGAATGGTGTCTTCATTACCATTCGAATGTAAAATAGTATATACTTTTTTAAGACTTAAATCAATTTCTTCACGTTCAAATTCAGAATAGTATACACGAACCCATAAAGTATCTTCATCATTTTTATCATATACCACAATAGAACCCTGAAAACGTAATAAATCTTCATAAAACACAGGGATTTTTATATTTCTACTATGCTCAGATAAATAAATATGCAACTGCTCAGTTACTGGAAAAGCAGGCTTTTTTTGTGACATTAGTTTTTCTTCTGAAGACATATGATGTGTTTTATTGCTACTAATGTAAATGAATTCTTTGGAATAATATTTGTTGAATTTAAGGAAACTATAAACTATGAAAAACTATTCACTACGTATTCCAAAACCTTGCCATGAAGATTGGTCAAAAATGACACCGAATGAAAAAGGAAAATTCTGTAGTTCTTGTGCAAAAACGGTGGTTGATTTTACCAAAAAATCACCTCAAGAAATCCAAGAGTATTTGATTGAAAACAGAGGACAAAGAGTATGCGGACACTTTTATAGAAAGCAATTAGACAGTATTGTAATTCAATTACCGGAAACTACATTTTTACAACCTCTATCTTTTCAAAAACTTTTTTTGTTAACCCTATTGTTAGTAATGGGAACAACGTTGTTTAGTTGTAAAACAGACACTGGTAAAACCCAAAAAATAGAAAAGGTTGAATTGGTTGATATAATCGTAAAACAGGATAGCGTTATTGAATTGGATAGTATCAAAGGTTCTGAGTTGGAAGGGTTTGTTGTACCAACTTCTAAACAAGACTCTGTAAAGAAAGACTGTAAAATTCCACCATCTGGACCTATTGAAGAAATAGTAATTGAATCAACTGGGGAGATTGAAGGTGAAATAGCAGAACCTTTTGATATCGATAAAGTCATAGAATTGCCTGAAGAGGAAGAGCTGGAAGTACCTCTTTTTCAACAACCTAATGATAGTCTTCCAAAAGCAGAAATCATGGGAGCTATTGTAGATGGAGAAATTGAGCTTGTTGAAGGTCCACCGTATCCTTTTCTTTCAGTAGATAAGTCTGTACGATTTAAAGAAGACGCAGACCTTTCCGAAGAAAAGGCGAAACAAAGTTTTGAAAAGAAAATACACGAATTTGTAAATAGCAAATTTCAACCAGATACCTCAATTAATCCGAAATTGAACCGACAAAAATATAGATTGTATACGCAATTTATTATTGACGAAAAAGGAGTTGTTTCCGATATTAAAGTAAGAGCACCTCACCCTAAATTAGAAAAGCATGTGATCGAAATTGTACAAAAATTACCGCAGTTTATCCCAGCTACAAAAGAAGGGAAAAAGGTGTCTATGAAATACACATTACCCATAACGTTTAAAGTAGACTAAACTTCAAATAATTTACCTGGTAAAGGTTTAATTACTCCTTTAAGCTCCATTTGTAAAAGAATGGAAGAAAGTTGGTAAATAGGTATTTCGCATGCTAGAGCTATGGTATCTATATGTTGTTTGTTGTTTTTTTGAAGATGATCATACACTTTTTGTTCGGTATCAGTAAGCTGCACAAATAGTTCCACTTGTTTGGGAGTGGAGGTTTTTGGTATATCCCAATTAAGCATCGAAATAATGTCTTGTGCAGAATTTAATAAATGAGCCTGATTGTTTTTTATCAGATTATTACAACCTTGACTATATACATCGGTAGTTTTTCCAGGAAGTGCAAAGACATCTCGATGGTAAGAGTTGGCAATATCGGCAGTTACCAAAGAACCACCTTTACTAGCAGATTCAATGATAATAGTTGCTTTTGAAAGTCCTGCTACAATACGATTTCGTTTTAGAAAATTTTCACGTTGCGGTTTTTCATCATGCCAAAACTCAGTGATAAATCCACCATTTTTATGAATTTCATGAATGTATTGCTTATGTGTTTTTGGATATACCTCTTCCAAACCATGGGCTAAAACGGCTAAAGTTTGTAAATCATTTTTCATGGCTGCTTTATGGGCACAAATATCTACACCATAAGCAAAACCGCTAATAATAATGGGTTGATGAGGTTGTAATTCTTCAATCAATTCATTGCAGAAATCGCGTCCATAAGAAGTCATATTTCTTGTACCAACGATAGAAATTGTTTTTGGGTTGTTTAAGTTGATGTTTCCCTCCTTAAAAAATAAAATAGGAGCATCAATACAGTGTTTTAGATTCTCAGGATAATCTTCATCTAAAAAATAGGAAAAAGAGATGTTGTTTTGCTGAAGATATTGAAGCTCATCCTCTGCTCCTTTTAGGTTTTTTTCATCCAATAAATTTTGAATAGTAAAACTTCCAATACCAGAAATAGCAGCTAATGATTTTCGGCTTTCCTTAAATATCTGTTCAACACTTCCTGTAACATTAATAAGCTTTTTAGCAATAATATCACCAACATTTTGGGTTGCTTGTAGACGTAAAACAGCCAATAGTTTTTCGGTTTTCATAGCGCAATTTTTTGATTATCAATATACAAAAAACTGTTGATAAAAATCTTGATAACTTTACCAAACCAAGCTTTATTTTTCTATTTTTGTTTCTATGACATTAGCCAACTATATCAACGATTTATTATACCGATACGATTGTGTAATTGTTCCTAATTTTGGAGGTTTTGTAACTAACAAAATAGGTGCTAAAGTGAACCACTTTACGCATACTATGCAACCACCAAAAAAGCAAATCACTTTCAATACGTATTTAAAGCACAATGATGGATTGTTAGCTAACTACGTAGCTTCAAGTGAGAAAATCACGTTTCAACAGGCTGTAGTAAGAATACAGGATGAAGTTGCAAAGTGGGAAATAGAATTAAAAGAAGGTTCTGTAGAAATTGCAGCGGTAGGTACTTTGTCATTAAACAATGACAATCAAATTACTTTTGAACCAAATAAGCAGAGTAACTTCTTAACAGAGTCTTTCGGATTGGCTGAGGTTACTTCTCCAGCAGTTGGTAGAATTCAAGAGATTGCAGAAACTCCAGAGGTAGTTTCTGAAGAAGAAAAGAAAACAATCGTTATTCCAATGATTGCAAAACGTGCTGTTGCAGCTGCGGTTGTTTTAGGTGTTGGATATTTAGGTTGGAATATGATTAACAACAACCTAGAACAAAAAGAAATTGCAGCGCAGAACGAAGCAACAGAGAAAAAGATTCAATCTGCAACGTTTGTGATAGACAATCCGTTACCTACTATTAACTTGAATGTTTCAAAAGAAGAAACGAAGGACTTTCATATTATCGCAGGAGCTTTTCAATTAGAAGAAAATGCTACGAATAAAGTAAATGAGTTAAAAGAAGCTGGTTTTGATGCGCATATCGTAGGTCAAAACAGACTAGGTTTAATTCAAGTTGCTTTTGCAAGTTTTAGCACTAAAGAAGAAGCTAGAAAAGAGTTACTTGAAATTAAAGACTTAGTGAGCGAAGAGGCTTGGTTGCTTGAAAAATAAGCTTGTTTTTTAGAACGTATTCATGAGTGCCTTTTTTGAAGGTTTGTGTATCTTTGCGCCAAAATTTAACCATGAGTACAAAGACACCTAAAGAGTCATTAACCATACTTACCGATTTAGTTTTACCAGGTGAAACTAATTATCTAGATAATCTTTTTGGAGGTGAATTATTAGCTCGTATGGATAGAGCTTGTAGTATTGCTGCACGTCGTCATTCACGTAGAATTGTAGTAACAGCATCTGTAAATCATGTTGCTTTTTCTAAATCAGTACCCGTAGGAAGTGTGGTATCTGTAGAAGCAAAGGTTTCACGTGCTTTTAGATCGTCTATGGAGGTGTATGTTGATGTTTGGATAGAAGACCGTCAATCAGGTGAAAGAACGCAAGTAAATGAAGGTATTTATACTTTTGTTGCTGTAGATGAAACAGGAAAGCCTGTACCAATTCCACAAATAGAACCAGAAACGGAATTAGAAAAGAAACGTTACGATGGTGCTTTACGTAGAAAGCAATTAAGTTTAGTATTAGCAGGTAAAATGTTACCTAAAGATGCAACTGAACTAAAAGCCTTATTTACAGAATAAGAATTAAGTATTATATATTAAAAAAGGAAGCTGTTGAGCTTCCTTTTTTTATTGTTCTAATTCGCCGTTTTCAGAGAGAAAAACAGCGATTGTTTTTGTTTTTTCGAATTGAGAAAAGATAATAATCATTATAACCGTAATAGGTACGGAAAGAATCATACCGGTAATACCCCATATTTTACCCCATATTGCTAAAGATAATATGGTAACCAGCGGACTTAAATTCAACGATTTTCCAAATACTTTTGGCTCAATAATATTTCCTACCACTACTTGAACGGCTCCTACGGCGGTTAATACAATTAAAAATGGAGTGAACTCACCAAATTGTATCAAACTAAAAATAGCTGGAAATACGGTGGCTATTAAAGACCCAATAGTTGGAATGTAGTTTAATAAAAAGATTAAAAATGCCCAGAAAGGAGCGCTATCCACACCTACTAAAACTAATACAATATAACTTAAAACACCTGTAAGTAAACTCACATAGGTTTTTAAACGTAAATAGTTAGATATAGAAGTCTCAATCTTTGATAAAATAGGTTGAACTTGAGAGTTTTCTTTAAAAATTACACGACGTAGCTTTCGTTTAAAGCTAGCTTCCTCTAAGAAGATAAATAAAGCGTATATAACAATCATAAACGTGTCTCCTAACAATCCGCTTATTCCATTCGCAATATTACCTAAAACAGCCCCATAATCGAAATTACCCACTAAAGATTTAACCGACTTAATAATGTCTATATGGAAATAATTGTCAAGTTTTTGAATAATAGCTCCAACATTTGGTTCGTACTTCGAATACGATGAAGATAAGTCGGTAATACTATTACTAATGATTTCTGATATAAAACCAAAACTTAAAATAATAAGCGTAAACACCAAAATATTACTTAACCAACGAGGAATAAAACGTTTAGCAAAAGGAAGTTTATAAATGGTTTTGCGAATTTCTCTTGTTAAAAACCAAAAAATTAAAGCGAAAACAAAAGGAATTAAGATACCTTTTCCTATTACTAAAGTGGCTATCACCGCAATAGTAACAATAACAAAGTTAGCTGCGTTCTTCATGAGTTGAAGGTACTAATTTTTTCGAATCCAATGTTGCGGATTCAAACGTGTTAAATTTTTATATAAGATAAAGCCAAGTCTCGTTTTACCAGAAACCTTGTCGGTAAATACTTTCCCTACGGTGTCTCCTGTTTTAATTATATCTCCTTTTTTAACGGAAACAGATTCTAAGTTGTTATAAGCAGAAATGTAATTACCATGTTGAATTAAGACTGATTTTTTACCATCATTATTGGCTTGAATTGTAAGTACTTTTCCATTAAAAATACTTTTGGCATTTGTTTTTGCTTTGGTGACAATATGTAACCCTGGACTATTTATTTTTATTCCTGGAAAAGTAGGGTGTGGTTGTACACCGAATTTACGAGTAATAATACCATTTACAGGCCAAGGTAAACTACCTTTATTTTGCTCAAAATTGGCTAATAATTTTTTCTCCGCGGCGTCTAATACAAATCCAGATGATTTTTTAGCTCCTTTTTTATTCTTGTTAGCACGTGCAATTGCAGCTCTAATAAGTTTATCTATACGAGCAGTAATACGTTTCTCTTCTTTAAGCTTGTTTTGTAAACTTCTCTTGTATTTGCGCTCTTGTCTTTTAATTTTAGTTACTAAACCTTCTTGACTCTTCTTGTCTTTTTCAATAGCCTCTTTTTGATCTTTCTCATCTGCTAAAAGAGACTCTTTAGCTTTTTTTCTCTTGGATAAAGAATCGTTAAGTTTTTCAATTAGTTCAATTTTACCAATGATTTCTTCACCTTGTTTTTTTCGAAAATCACTGTATTGCTGCATATATTTTAAACGTTTATATGCCTGATAGAAGTTCTTTGAAGAAAGCAAAAACATAGTTTTACTTTGCTGTGATTTACTCTTGTAGGTTTTTACAACCATTTCAGAATAATCCTTTTTAAGTGTTTTTAACTCCTTGTTGTTTTTCTTAATTTCTTTTTCGTTGTTTTTGATTTCAGAAGCTAGTTCTTGTGCCTCCAAATCAATAGTCTCAATCAAACGCTCACGGGCACTAATTTTTTGATTTAGATCTTTTAAATCATCTAATGCATTGTCTTTTTTCTTTTTAGTATTAAAAAGAAGTGAGTTCATTTGTTTGATCTCCTTTTTAATCTTTTTACGTCTATTTTCAAGCTGTTTTCGAGATTGACCATACGATGACATCCCTATTAGAAAAAAGGACAAAAATGATATGTAAAAAAGCTTTTTAGTCATTAGAGTTTAATTTCTTTATATCCAGATGGAATTCTAAAATCAAAAGTTAAGTTTTTATTGAATTCTACCGAACGATATGTAATATCAATTTTAGTAAAATTTTGCTTGTTCTTTCCATGTATTAAAACTTTATTAGGAAAGGTTACTTTATTTTTAATGCTATAACTAGGATATTTAATATCTAAACGTTGTTCTTTTATTGAATTTACTACCGATTGTTGATTAAGTTTAAAATGTGTTGGGTTTATATCAAAAAACACGTCAAACAAGGTAGGTTGTTTTTTAGGAGATAGTCTATAAGAAGCATTCATAATTTCTACTTCTTGCTTCTGCGAAGTAACATCTAAGCTGGCCTCACCAATTAACATATTTTGTAATTGACCAAATGTAACATCAACACCCAAGAGCTCTTTAAGCATTGAAAAATCACCTTCAAAGAAATTCTTTTTATAAGGTGAATAAAAACGTACTTTTTGAGGTGTAATTTTAGCTTTGAATACCGTTATAAACTTAGTTCCTTTTAACCAAATAACTTCATCTTTCTTCAGTTTCATATGAACTGAAAAACTTACATCTTCTTTTCGATCTTTATATTTTACCTTTAGTCTAGCATCAATTGTTTTTTCGTTAAATGAAGCTTTCTCATGTTTTTTAGCAACCCTCCTAGCTGATAGATTTTCTAAAACCACATTATCTGAAGTAATGGTCTTTGCCGATTTACAAGAAGCAAATACCAAGATACTCACTAAAAGATACTTAAATATTCTCATCAGTTTTACAACTTAACTATTATAAAGCTTTAAGCTTTTTTTGAAATTTATTTATGTTTTTTTGGTCTCCTAGCTTTTTATATGCTTTTATCAATTCCTTATAAAAATCAGATTCCATTCTTGAATTGTCTATCACAAAATCAATACCATTTTGCAAACTAGCAATTGCTTTTTTATATTTACTATTATCTAGAAGTGCTCTACCATTCATTAAATATACAAATGGTTGTGCAGGAAAAAGAGCTAGACCTTGTTCACTAAACGATAATAATTCTGCATCTTTATTTTTATATAATTGAGACAGCAAGTTTTGTAGGGTAGTATAACTTTTATCTTTTGTAAACTGAGTTTTTAAGTCCGTTTTACCCTCTGTATTCTTAGTAATTGGAGTAGTTGATTCTTTAAGAATGTTTTTTCTTGGAGGGCTATTTAACTTCTCTAAGATTCTTTTTAATCGAGCATTCAATAATTTAGCTTCATCTAATTCAACCAAGACTTGTTTGGCTTTAGGAAGATCTCTGTTTTGAAGATGTAAATATACAAGAGCCCTTTTTTTCTTTGGAAAAAGCGTGGCTATTTTTTCTTGTGTTTTAATAGCATCCGAGAAAGAGTTCATTCTTTTTTGAATGCTTACGATATGCTCTAATATCCAAACATTATTTGTGTCTAATTCTAAGGCTTTATTGGCATATTCGATTGCTTCAAAATTTCTATTTAATCTTAAATAATTTTTAGAAAGTTCAAATAAAACAGCCTTATTATTGGGTAGTATAGTATTACACTCATCTAAAGCTTCAATGGCCTTTTGCCATTCGTTTTTAGCTTTTTCTGAAAGTGCTTTAAAAAAGAATTGTTGAAACTTGATGTTTTTTTCTTCTTGAATAGAAGATTTTAACTGGATGCTATCTTGAGAATAGGTAAATAAAGAGCAAAGGACAAAGAATAAAGACAATACAACCTTTATTCTTTGTGTTTGCTTTGCATATTGTTTTTTATGTAAGTTCTGTATAATCACCTATACTTACTGATGTATAATTACCATTGTATTTAGCATGATTTCCAATCATTGCATTATCTAATTTGGCATTAGAAACTTGAACATTCGTTTGAATCAAAGAGTTCACAATTATTGAATCTTCAACAACACTATTTTCACCAATAGATACATATGGACCTATTTTAGTGTTTTTTAACACGACGTTTTTCCCTACATAACAAGGTTGGATAATTTCTGAGTTCTCTAAAACAACATCGCTTGAAACTAAATCATTACCAGCAGTTTGTTCAAAACCTAATACTTGCTTATTGGTATCAACCGTAGGGTCTTTTTTACCACAATCCATCCAAGCATCTACTTTACCAGGAATAAACTGAGCTCCTTGTTTTTTTAGAGATTCTAAAACATTTGTTAACTGATACTCTCCATTCTCTTTTAAATCGTTATCAATTAAATATTGAATTTCTTCTTTTACTTTATCACCATCTTTAAAATAGTAAATACCGATAATAGCTAAATCAGAAACAAACTCTTTTGGTTTTTCAACAAAATCAGTAATGATTCCATTATCTAATTTAACAACACCAAAAGCACTAGGGTCTTCTACTTGTTTTACCCAAATAGCACCGTCTGCATTGGTGTCTAGAGTAAAGTCTGCTTTAAACAAAGTATCAGCATATGCTACAACACAAGGACCAGAAAGAGAATCTTTAGCACAATAAATTGCATGTGCTGTTCCTAAGGCTTGTTCTTGAACATAGACAGATCCTTTAGCTCCTAAACTTTCTGCAATTCCTATTAATTTATCTTTTGTGTTTGTAGGAAATCCTTTAGCAATTGGTCCAATGATGAACGCAATTTCTTCAATAGGTTGATTCACTACAGAGGCAATATCTTCTACTAAACGTTGTACAATTGACTTACCGGCAATAACCGTTAATGGCTTAGGAGTTGTTAATGTGTGGGGTCTTAAACGAGATCCGATCCCTGCCATAGGTACAATAATCTTCATAATCTTTTCTTCAGTTTTTTTAACAGTGCAATATACTACAATATGTAGTATAGAAAAAAGTTAAATTCCTTTCGGAATGGCGTTAATTAAAGTTTGTGTGTAGTTGGTTTTAGGATTGTTATATATTTCATCGGCATCGGCTATTTCCTCTATTTTCCCTTTGTTCATCACAATAAGCTGATCTGCCATGTACTTTACAACAGATAAATCATGAGAAATAAAGATGTAAGTAAAGTTAAATTCTGATTTTAAACTGTTTAATAAATTCAAAACTTGTGCTTGTACTGATACATCTAAAGCAGAAACAGATTCATCGCAAATAATTAACTTAGGTTGCAACGCTATGGTACGAGCAATCCCTATTCGTTGTCGCTGCCCTCCAGAGAATTCATGCGGATATCTATAAAAATGCTCTTTTGAAAGCCCTACTTTTTCTAGCAAATTCATAACATATTCCATTCTTTCTGAATTAGAATTCAAAATATGATGAACTTTCATGGGTTCTAAAATCGCTTTACCAACCGTTATTCTTGGGTTTAAGGAAGAAAAAGGATCTTGAAATATTATTTGAATCTCTTTTCTTAAGAGTTTCAATTCTTTCTTGGGTAATTTGGTAATATCTCTATTCTTGTAAAAAATGCTGCCGGCAGAGGCTTTTTCTAGCTGAAGAATTGTTCTACTTAAAGTGGTTTTTCCACATCCGCTCTCCCCTACTAAACCTAATGTTTCTCCTTCATAAATTTTAAAAGAAACATCATTTACAGCTTTTACTACTTGTTTTTGTTGAAACCAAAATCCACCAGAAACAAACTCCTTTTCTAAATTAACTATTTCCAACAAAGGTTTTTGGTTATAGAGTTTTTCGTGAAAAGAATTTCTTTCTTCTGAAGTATAAACCGTATGATTAACTGTGTTATTGATGAAATTTGAAACAGTAGGTAATGTTTTTAAACGCTCTTTAATATTAGGTTTAGATTTTATAAGTGCTTTTGTATACTCTTTTTGAGGATTTAGAAAAACATCTGAGCTGGTACCTTGTTCAATAATGCTACCTCGATACATCACTACTACTCTATTTGCTATTTCTGAAACTAAAGATAAATCATGAGAAATAAATATGATACTCATCTTTGTTTCTTGTTGTAACTCCTTAAGAAGTTGAATTATTTCTTTTTGAACAGTAACATCTAAGGCTGTTGTAGGTTCGTCTGCAATTAAAAGCTGAGGTTTACAAGCAATAGCCATGGCAATCATGACACGCTGTTTTTGTCCACCACTAATTTCATGGGGATAGGTATTATAAATTTGCTCAGGTCGAGGAAGCTTTACTTTATTAAAAAGAGAAATTACTTCTGTTTTTATTTCTTGAGAGGAGAGATTTGTATGAGTTTTTAAGATTTCAGCAACTTGAAAACCACAAGAAAGAGTTGGATTTAAAGAGCTCATAGGTTCCTGAAAAATCATTCCTATTTTTTTTCCTCTTATTTTTTGAAACTCCTTTTCCGTGTAATTTAAAATAGATGTATTGTTGAACAAAATTTCTCCTTCAATATGGGCGCTAGGAGATAACAATCCTAAAATAGCCAAAGTACTTACAGATTTACCACTTCCACTTTCACCAACAATTCCTAAAATTTCATTTTCCTTAAGAGAAAAAGATATGTTATGAATAACATTACTTTTCACATTCTGATTTAAAAAGCCAATAGAAAGGTTGTTTATTTTAAGCATATTAGGTAATAAGAAAACAAGAGTTTCAACGAAATTAATAAAAATGTTTTAGTGGTGATAGTGTTAAGTATAACTTAATTCCATTTTGTGAACAGAATTACAAAATCCCAATCCCCCTGTATTTCGAACTTTTTATTTCTTAGCTTATGATAAAGTTGACTCAATTTTTGAATATACGTTTATCGAAAAATACTCGTAATTCTTTGGTTATTAGATAATAAAAGTTATTTTCGTTAGCAATTTGATAATATTTTAATATAATTTATGATCAAATGTCAGAATATTAACATAAGTATTAACTATAACCAAAACTTTTAACAATGAGAAAAATTACTTTATTTTTCCTTTCACTCATTTTTGTTAGTAGTACATTACTCTCTCAAGAAAAAAGGAATTGTCATTCTATGAACAATTTGGAGTATCGACAATCTTTAGATCCTTCTTTAAAACAAAGAATGGATGAAATCGAATCTTTTACACAAAAAAGGGTAAAAGAAATGCAAAATCTTCAAGGCAAAGTTAATGGACAAATTATAACCATTCCAGTGGTTGTTCATGTTATTTACAACAGCGCACAAGAAAATATTAGTATGGCACAAATTCAATCTCAGATTGATGTGTTAAACGAAGACTTTAGAAGAACGAATTCAGATGCTACCAATAAATGGTCGCAGGCAGCAGATACTCAAATTGAGTTTCAATTAGCAACAGTTGATCCTAATGGAAATTCAACTACAGGTGTTACAAGAAAGTCATCGAGTAAAACATCTTGGGGAACCAATGATGCCATGAAGAAATCTTCTCAAGGAGGAGTAGATCCATGGAATGCTGGGGAGTACCTAAATATGTGGGTATGTAATATCGGTGGAGGAATTTTAGGATATGCTCAGTTCCCAGGAGGTAGTGCTTCTACAGATGGAATTGTAATGAGTCCACAATATTTTGGTAGCTCAGATAAAGGATCAGGATTCTATTTATCAGCGCCATTTGATAAAGGACGTACTACAACCCATGAGATAGGTCACTTCTTAAACTTACGCCATATTTGGGGTGATGGAGGATGTAGTGTAGATGATTTTGTTTCAGATACACCAACATCAGATGCTGCAAATTATGGTTGTGCAACAGGTCATAATTCTTGTGGTAGTGAAGATATGGTTGAAAACTATATGGATTATTCGGATGATTCTTGTATGAATTTATTTACTACAGGACAAAAAAATAGAATGCGTGCAGTGTTAGAAGCTGGAGGTTCTCGTAGAAGCTTAGCTTTATCAGATAAATTTGGAGGAGGATCTACTCCAACATGTTCAGATGGAATTCAGAATGGAGACGAAACAGGAATTGACTGTGGAGGTTCTTCTTGTGCTCCATGTCAAACATCATGTACAGATAATGAAGCAACATTTAGTTTAACTTTTGATAATTATGCTTCTGAAACTTCATGGACAATTACAAATTCTTCTGGAACTACGGTTGCTTCAGGAAGTGGTTATGGAAGTGCTAATAACGGAACAACGATTACTGAAAACTTATGTTTACCAGATGGTTGCTATACATTTACTATAAATGATTCTTATGGAGATGGAATATGCTGTTCTTATGGAAATGGATCATACTCAATTACAGATTCAAGTGGAAGTTTGGCTTCAGGAGGTTCTTTTGGAAGTTCAGAATCTAAGCAGTTTTGTGTAGGAGGTTCTGCACCACCAACGTGTTCAGATGGAATTCAGAATGGAGATGAAACAGGTATAGATTGTGGAGGTTCTTCTTGTGCTCCATGTGATACTGGAGGAGGAAATACCGTTTTACACGAAGGAACATTCGAATCTGGATGGGACGGATGGTCTGATGGAGGAAGCGATTGTTTCCGTTACTCAGGATCAAGATCAAGCGAAGGAAACTATTCGATTAGAATTAGAGATAATTCTGGAACAGCATCGGCAATGACTTCTGAAACATTTAACTTATCTTCATTTAATCAAGTAGAAGTAGCATTTGAGTTCTATGCGTATAGTATGGAAAACAATGAAGATTTTTGGTTACGTTATTATAATGGATCTAGTTGGTCTACATTAAAAGAGTGGAAAAGAGGTACAGATTTTAATAACAATACCTTCTATTCTGCTACAGTAACAATAAATGCATCTGATGTGAATTTTGTAAATAATGCTCGATTTAGATTTCAATGTGA
Source organism: uncultured Tenacibaculum sp. (assembly GCF_947498805.1). GTDB lineage: Bacteria > Bacteroidota > Bacteroidia > Flavobacteriales > Flavobacteriaceae > Polaribacter. Next base: position 491,868 of record NZ_CANMLT010000003.1, read on the forward strand.
TGCAAGCGGAAACGCTGATCATATTTATATAGATAAAGTTAAAATTACAGGAATTGGAGCAGGAGCAAGAAATGCTGGAGGAGATACTTTAGTTGCTCTAAGAAGTTTAGATACTCATCGAGAAGGTGGTACTTTAGAGGAAGAGTTTGCAGTTTATCCAAACCCGGTTAAAGGAAATACACTATTTGTAAAAGTATTGGAAGAGTCTAATGCAGACTATAAAATCATTAATATGTTAGGTCAAGTTGTTAAAAAAGGAAAACTATCGAAGCAAATCGATGTTGGAAATTTACAATCTGGCATTTATTTGTTCGAAATAAACGATATTGATGAGAAAATAACACGGAAATTTGTTAAAAAATAAAAAAATTAACTCTTTTTAAGATTATTTATAAACCCAGTGAGTCACTGGGTTTTTTCGTTTTTTAACGCTAAAAAACGAGGGGCTGTGTTTGGTTCTTGATTTTTATTTGTGCATCTTTTTTATATATTTGACGCGTTTTCGACAAAAAAAACGAGTTTTTGTTATTGTTTTAATTATAAAAACTTCATTTTGTTTAAGTATTAACTAAGTCAAATAATTTAATTAAAAACCCTTCGTTCATGAAAAGAACAATTACCCTGGCACTTTCGTGCTTATTTCTGGGTACTGCTGCTTTTGCTCAGCAAAAAACTACCCTAGTAAAGCGTACCTGTGACGCAGACGTTATAATGAAAGAGCGTCAAAAAAGAAACCCAGAAGCCAAAAAGTACATGTTAGAGATGGAAACCTATACTCAAAAGAGAGTACAGGAAATGAGATCTTTACAAGGAAAGATAGAAAATGGAGTATACAAAATTCCAGTTGTAGTACATATTTTATATACTAACTCTACTAACAATATTAGTACTTCTCAAATTCAATCACAATTAGATGTATTAAATGCAGATTTCCGTAGAACAAACTCTGACGCTACTAATAAGTGGTCTCAAGCTGCAGATACTAAAATCGAGTTCTATTTAGCAAAAGTAGATCCGAATGGTAATGCTACAACAGGTGTTACTAGAAAACAAGTAACTAAATCTACCTGGAATACATCATTAGGTGATAGTGATAGAATTAAAAAATCATCGCAAGGTGGTGTTGATCCATGGGATACTGCAGAGTATTTAAATATGTGGATTGTTGATAACATCGTTAGAAACACTGCTACTGGAACTGCTACAATTTTAGGATTTGCTCAATTCCCTTGGGATACAGATAAGTCAACTGATGGAGTTGTAATGGCAGATCAATATTTTGGTACAAATGGTACAGCAAAAGCTCCTTTTGATGGAGGTAGAACTACAACTCACGAAGTAGGTCACTTCTTTGGATTACGTCACATTTGGGGTGATGCTCCTTGTGGAACTGATGATTTTGTATCTGATACTCCAGAATCTGATGCGGCTAACTACGGTTGTCAAACGGGTCATAACTCTTGTGGGTCTGAAGATATGGTACAAAACTATATGGATTATTCAGATGATTCTTGTATGAACTTATTTACTGCTGGTCAAAGAGACAGAATGCATACATACTTAGCTGCTGGTGGAGCAAGACGTGCATTAGCTTTATCTGATAAAGCTGGTAGCGGTGGAGGAGGAACTAACCCTCCTGCAACTTGTTCATCAACTATTTCATCTTTCCCATATGCTGAAGGATTTGAATCAGGAGATGCTTGGACTCAAGTTACTGGTGATGCTGGAAACTGGGTAAGAAAAAGTGGAAGTACTCCTTCTTCAGGAACTGGACCAAGTTCAGCTACTCAAGGTTCTTATTATATGTTCTTAGAAGCTTCTTCTAACAGTAGTACTGGACAAATCGGATCTAACGCAACTGCTATTTTAGAAAGTGCATGTTTCGATTTAGCTGGTAAATCTTCAGCTTCTTTTACATTCAAAAACCATATGTATGGAAATAACGTTGGATCTTTAAAGGTACAAGGGTTAAAAGATGGACAAACATCTTGGACAGATTTATGGTCTGATTCAGGAAATAAAGGAAACCAATGGAATTCGGTTTCTGTAAACTTAAGTGCATACTTAGGAGGAAAAGTTAAATTAAGACTAGTTGGTACAACTGGAAATGGATGGTCTAGTGATATCGCAGTAGATGACTTAGCAGTTACTACTGGTGGTGGATCTTCTGCAGATACACAAGCACCAACTGCACCAGGAAGTTTAGCAACTGCAAATGTTGCTCAAACTACTTTAACATTAAACTGGAATGCTTCTTCAGACAACGTAGGAGTAACAGGATATGATGTATATCAAGGATCTTCTAAAATTGGATCTACAACAAATACAACAGTAAACGTAACTGGATTAACAGCTGCTACTGCTTATACGTTCTCAGTAAGAGCTAAAGATGCTGCTGGTAACGAATCTTCAGCAAGCTCTGTAAATGTTACTACTTTATCAAACGCATTAACATATTGTTCATCTAAAGGAAACCGTTCTTCATATGAATGGATTGACAATGTAGAACTAGGTGGAATGACAAATGCTACTGGAGATAACGGAGGTTATGAAGACTTTACTGCTAAGGTAGCTACTTTAGCACAAGGAAGTTCAAACCAAATGGTTGTAAGTGCTGGATTTAGAAGCACTGCTTATACTGAGCATTGGGCTGTATGGATTGACTTTAACCAAAACGGAACTTTTGATGCTTCAGAAAAAGTAGTTACAGGTTCTTCTTCAAGCGCAAACAATTTAACAGCTACTGTTGCTGTGCCTGCTGGAGCTACTTTAGGTTCTACTAGAATGCGTGTATCTATGAAGTATAACGCTGCGCAAACAGCTTGTGAAACTTTTGATGATGGAGAAGTAGAAGATTATACTGTAAACATCGTTTCAAGTGCAAGACAAGATAATCCAGTTAGCGCTGACAGATTAGGAAATGAAACTGCATTAGATTTCGTAGCTTATCCTAACCCTGCATCTAATTTTGTTCAGGTGAAGTTAGCTTCTAAAAATGATGTAATGAACTATAAGATTGTAAATACTATTGGACGTGTAGTTAAAGCTGGACGCTTAAATGGAAATAGTATCAATATCTCTGATTTAAATACAGGAATGTATATCTTAGAAGTGAACGATGGTCAAAAATCGTTAACAACTAAGTTAATGAAGAAGTAATCAATCTAACAGATTATAACAATATTAAATCCGGGTTATATTTTATAACTCGGATTTTTTTCTCAAAAATTTTATTAACCAAAACCCTTCAAAAATGAAAAATAATTTCAAATTATTAGTTGGTGGTTTGTCTTTAGCAGTGGCCTCTACGGTCGGCTATAAAGAATTTCAATCTTATGAGGCACAAAAAGAGATTGAAAGCAAACGACAAACACATGCAGCATTTTTAAAGAACAGTCCTTACAAAGAAACTTTAAAGTGGGATAAAAAAACTAGAAAGCTTAATGGGCTTCCGCCTAATAGGTATTTCGAGCAAATGGCAGAGTTAACAATGAACCCTGCAACAGGAGAGCTTGAACAAGGAAATGTTACAAAGCTTAGGCAAGAGCTTGTAAACATGAGACAAGCGCAAAAAAACCCTGGAGAAAATACAAATGCTTGGGTAGAAAGAGGTCCGAACAATGTAGGGGGAAGAACAAGAGTTATTTTATTTGATCCAAACGACGCTACCAATAGAAAAGTATATGCTGGAGGTGTTAGTGGTGGTTTATGGGTAAATAATGACATTACGAATGCCAATTCTCAATGGCAAAGAGTTCAAAATGTACCAGGAAATTTATCGGTAACATCTATTACAGTTGATCCAAGAAATTCTAATACTTGGTATGTAGGTACTGGAGAACAATATACAGCAGGTGATGTTGTTGGTAATGGAGTATATAGAACAACAGATGGTGGTACTACTTGGACGGCTATTAATATTCCAGCTGCAGGAGGAGGAACCATTAACTTTAATGCATCAAATGTATTCTTATCTGGAATTCATTATGTAAATGATGTTTTAGCATGGGATAATGGTACTTCTACAGAATTATTTGTAGCAGTAGGAGCGCATGTGTATGGAGCTTCATCTTCACCTAGAAACTGGTTAGGGTTACAATCTGCCGGATTATATCGTTCAACGAATGGTGGTACTACGTGGAATAGAATTGAAACTGCTGGAATGCGATATGAACGTGATGGTAATAACTACTACTATATTCCAAATGATTTAGAAGTAGGTTCAGACAATAAGATTTGGATGGGTACTATCAATTCTGCTTTAGGACAAGGTGGAGGAAGAGTATTTAGCTCTACAAATGGTTCTACATGGACGGAAGCTGCCGCTTCTCCATTAACAGAATCTAATAGAGTAGAGATAGAGCCTTCTGCTTCTAATGCAAACAAATTATATGTTTTAGCACAAGGAACAACAGATGCAGCACCAGTAAGAATCTTTAAAACAACAAACGGATTCTCTACAGTATCAACTGTAAGTTTACCAAATGATGCCGATACAAATATTGCAGCAAATGACTTTTGTCGTGGACAGGCTTTTTACGATTTAGTAATTGAAGCAGATCCAAGCAACGATGATACAGTATATGTTGGAGGTATCGATTTATTTAAGTCAACAAATGGAGGTACTTCTTGGAGTCAGTTATCTCACTGGTATGGTGGATTTGGTGTTTCTAACAATGTACATGCCGATCAACATTCTATTGCTTTTGGTAACAATTCTTCAACAAGAATGTTATTTGGTAATGACGGAGGTATCTACTATTCAGGAAATGCAGGAAGCACTATTAGTGTAAGAAACAAAGGGTACAATGTTACTCAGTTTGTTAAAGCTGCTATTGGACCAGATGGTGCAGGAGATACAAATGGTATCTTTAGTGCAGGAGCACAGGATAACGGAACACAAGCATTTAGAAATGCTTCAGCAGGAATTAATAGTTCTACTGAATTAAGTGATGGTGACGGTTTTTACACGTTTGTTGATAAAGACGGTCAATATATGATTGCTACGTATACTAACAATGTAATTTACCGTTTTAACTTACCTTGGAATGGTCAAGGAAGAAGACAAGGAGGAGCAACTACTTTATCGAATGATCGAAATGCAGGAGACTTCGTAAACCAAATGGGATACGATAGTAATGCGAATAGATTATTAGCTAACAACTCATCATCTTCTGCAAACTCTATTTTAAGTGTTAATGTAGCAGGAAACAGTAAAGGAACATTAACCAATAGTTTATTAGATGCAAAACCTACCGCATTTAGAGCTTCTCCGTTTACAGCAAATCGTTGGTTTGTTGGATTAGCGAATGGTAAGTTATTAAAACTTTCAAGCGTTGGTAATTCAAGTGCTACGTTTGCTAGTGTTACAACTCCGTTTGTAGGATCTGTTTCATCAGTTAGATTTGGAGCTACAGAAAACGATATTTTTGTAACAATGCATAATTATGGAGTTACTAGTGTATGGGCTACTACAGATGGTGGTGCAAACTGGGTAAATAAAGAAGGGAATTTACCAAACATCCCAGTAAGAGATTTCTTACAAAACCCATTAGATAGAAATGAAGCAATTGTAGCAACTCAATTAGGAGTTTGGTCTACATCTAATTTCAATGCAGCATCTCCAACATGGTCTCAAGCATACAATGGAATGAGTGATGTAAGTGTAACTGCTTTTGATTATTGGAATGTAAATGGAACAAATACTCAAAACAAAATTATTGCGTCTACCTATGGTAGAGGAGTGTTTACAGGAACATTTACAGCAAATACTGTTGCAGATACACAAGCACCAACTACTCCAGGTAGTTTAGCAGCTTCTAATGTTGCAGCTACTTCGTTAACCTTAAACTGGAATGCATCTACAGATAATGTAGGGGTAAGCGGATATGATGTATATCGTGGAGCTACTAAAATTGGAACTTCTACAACTACATCTTATAATGTAACAGGATTATCGGCAAGTACAGCATATACATTTACAGTAAAAGCAAAAGATGCTGCTGGAAATGAATCTGCAGCAAGTAATGCAGTTAATGTTACAACTACAGCAATTACTATTTCTTGTACATCTACAGTTACTTCTTTCCCATATGCAGAAGGATTTGAATCTGGAGATGGATGGACACAAGCAACTGGTGATGCAGGAAACTGGGTAAGAAAGAGTGGAAGTACTCCATCTTCTGGAACTGGACCAAGTTCTGCAACACAAGGATCATATTATATGTTCTTAGAAGCTTCTTCTAATAGTAGTCCTGGACAAATTGGTTCTAATGCTACTGCTATTTTAGAAAGTGCATGTTTCGATTTAGCAGGAAAATCATCAGCATCATTTACATTTAAAAACCATATGTATGGTAATAATGTAGGGTCTTTAAAAGTACAAGCATCTTCAGATGGTGCTACTTGGACAGATGTATGGTCTGACTCAGGAAATAAAGGAAACCAATGGAATTCAGTTTCAGTAAACTTAAGCGCTTATTTAGGAGCTAATGTTAAGTTAAGACTTGTTGGAACAACTGGAGGTGGATGGTCTAGTGATATTGCCGTTGATGATTTAGCAGTAACAGTTGTGAATGAAGGAGCAGATACACAAGCACCAACAGCACCAGGTAGTTTTGCAGCAGTTAACGTTGCACAAACTTCGTTAACATTAAACTGGGCAGCTTCTACAGATAATGTAGCAGTAACAGGATATGATGTATTCCAAGGAGCAACTAAATTAGCTACAGTAACAGCTACAACATACAATGTTACAGGTTTAACAGCTGGTACAGCGTATACATTCTCAGTAAAAGCAAAAGATGCTGCTGGCAATGAATCTGCTTCAAGTACTGTAAATGTTACTACACAAGCAAATACTACACTTACTTATTGTGATTCAAAAGGAAACCGTTCTTCTTATGAATGGATTGATAATGTTGAATTAGGTGGAATGACCAATGCAACAGGAGACAATGGAGGTTACGAAGATTTTACATCGAAAGTAGCAACTTTAGCTCAAGGAAGTTCAAATCAAATGGTTATAAGTGCCGGATTTAGAAGTACAGCCTATACAGAGCATTGGGCAGTTTGGATTGACTTTAATAAAAACGGAACTTTTGATGCTTCAGAAAAAGTAGTTACAGGTTCATCTTCAAGTGCAAATAATTTAACATCTACGGTTGCAGTACCTGCAGATGCTGTTTTAGGAAACACAAGAATGCGTGTATCTATGAAGTATAACTCAGCTCAAACAGCTTGTGAAACTTTTGCAGATGGAGAAGTTGAAGATTATACAGTAAACATTGTTGCTTCTGCAAGTTCAATTTTTAATGCATCAGGTACTTCAAGTGGAGCTACTGAAGTTTTAGGAACTGAAAGAAACTTAGGTTTAACAACATTCCCGAACCCAGCAAGCGATTTTGTAACAGTTAAGTTAAGTTCAAAAGCTGAAAACTTATCATATACTATGATTAATAGTTTAGGAGCTACAATTAAGCAAGGAAAATTAGATTCATCAACAATTGATGTTTCTGATCTACATACAGGAATTTATATTTTACAGGTGAATGATGGTCAAAAAACATTGACTTCAAAGCTGATGAAAAAATAATTTCAAAAAATTAACATTGCAAAAACCCCAGTAAAACACTGGGGTTTTTTATATATCTCTTTGAAATACTAAGCATTAACTTGTTTTTATTGTTTTTAACTTTGCAAAAAATTTATATATTTGGTTCGTTTTTAACAAAAAAATAAGATTTTTTTAAGAATTATATTAAAAAAACTTATTTGTTATTAATGATCAATTAACTAAATAAACCCTTCAAAAATGAAAAACAAGTACTTCAAAAGTCTTGTTTTGGCAGGAGCTGTCGTAGGATTAAGTTTCCAGGCTCAAGCCCAAAACAAACAAGAGGTAGATCAAATTCGTAGTAAGTACAATTTGACAAAACTTCAATCGATGAAGCAAGATTTCGCAAGAAAGGCTTCAAAAGAAAAACAACAAGCACTTCAAATTGCGCAACAACGAGGATGGAAAACTACGTTTACCACCAAGGATGGACGCATGATGGAACTTCAAAGAGTAGTAGATGGTAAGCCAATTTATTATACTACTTACAACGTAGATGCAGCTAAATCTACAAGAACAGACCACTTAAACTCTGGAGGATCATTAGGATTGAACTTAATGGGACAAGGAATGACTGCTTACGTATGGGATGGAGGTATCGCAAGAGCTTCTCACCAAGAGTATGATGGAGCAGGAGGTAACAACCGTTTCTCTGTATTCGATGGTAGTTCATCTTTAAACTTCCACGCGGCACACGTAACAGGAACCATTATGGCTTCTGGTGTTCAAGCAAATGCAAAAGGAATGGCACCACATTCAAAAGTAAGAGGTAGTGACTGGAACAGTGATACTTCAGAAGCAACAAATGCAGCTTCTAGTGGAATGTTAGTGTCTAATCACTCTTATGGTTTTGCGGCTAGAAATCCTAATACAGGACAGGTGCAATTACCACAACACTACTTTGGTGGATATATTACTACATCTCGTGATTGGGATCAAATTATGTTTAATGCACCAAACTACTTAATGGTAGTTGCTGCAGGTAACGATGGTAATGATAACACAGCAAATAACAACCCAACTGGAGGTTCTGGATGGGATAAATTAACAGGGCACTCTACTTCTAAAAACAACTTAGTAGTTGCAAATGCTCAAGATGCAAACATTGATGCAAGCGGAAACTTAGTTTCGGTTTCAATCAATAGCTCAAGTAGTGAAGGACCAACGGATGATTTTAGAATTAAGCCAGATATTACTGGTAATGGTACAGGAGTATATTCTACATACCACAACAGTAATACTGCTTATAACTCTATTACAGGAACGTCTATGGCGTCGCCAAACGTTACAGGTTCTTTATTATTATTACAAGAGCACCATAAAAACTTAAACAGTGGTAGCTTCATGAAAGCAGCAACGTTAAAAGGTTTAGCATTACACACTGCTGATGACGCAGGTGCTTCTGGACCAGATGCTGTTTTTGGATGGGGATTATTAAACGCTAAAAGAGCTGCTGAAACGATTACTAAGAAGGGTAATCAAGCAAAAATGGAAGAGTTAACGTTAACTTCAGGTCAAACATATACTATTACTGTTGATTCTGATGGAACGAATCCTTTATTAGCTTCTATTTCTTGGACAGATAGACCAGGTACTGCTAATACTACAGTAAACTCTACTACTCCAGTTTTAGTAAACGATTTAGATATTCGTGTTTCTAAAGGAGGAACTACATATTTACCATATAAGTTAACAGGACCAACTACAAGTGCTAAGCAAGATAACAATGTAGATCCTTTCGAAAGAGTGGATGTTACAGGTGCTTCAGGTACGTATACTATTACAGTAACTCATAAAGGTTCTTTAACAGGTGGAAGCCAAAACTATTCATTAATAGTAACTGGTATTACTGGAACTCCAGTAGTATGTAATGCAACTATTCCAACAGGAGTTTCAACATCTTCTGTAACTTCTTCAGGAGCATCAGTTTCATGGACAGCAGTTCCAGGAGCAACATATGATGTACGTCACCGTCAGGTTGGTACTTCTTCTTGGACTACAGCTGCAGTTTCAGGAACGTCTACTTCATTAAGTGGATTATCAGCTTCTACTCAGTACGAAGTGCAAGTACGTAGCAAGTGTTCTTCAGGAAACTCTAACTATAGTGCTTCAGTAAACTTTACTACACCAGCAGTAACAATTACTTATTGTAACTCAAGTGGTAATACTTCATATGCTACAGGAATTACCAGAGTTCAATTTGGATCTATAAATAATGCAGATGGACCTGCAAAAGATAAAGGATACGAAGACTTTACTAGTATTAGTACTACAGTATCTAAATCATCTTCAGTAAACCTTACAGTATCAGTAAATACTGACGGAAACTATAGAGTTGATGCTATTGCATGGATTGACTGGAACAAAGATGGAGACTTTGCAGATAGCGGAGAAACTTATGACTTAGGAAATATTAGTAATGTATCTAACGGAGCTTTACCTACAGTTGCTGTAGCTGTACCAGCTGGTGCTGCAACAGGAGCAACTAGAATGAGAGTATCTGCAAGATATAACTCTAACCCTACTTCTTGTGGAACTAACTTCGACGGAGAGGTAGAAGATTATACAGTAAATGTACAAGCTGGATCAGCTGATACACAAGCGCCAACAGCGCCAAGTAGTTTAGCTGCATCTAATGTTGCACAAACAACATTAACATTAAACTGGACTGCTTCAACAGATAACGTAGGAGTAACTGGATATGATGTATATAGAGGATCAACTAAAATAGGAACTGTTACAGGAACAACAACAAATGTAACTGGATTAACAGCTGCTACTGCATATACATTCTCTGTAAAAGCAAAAGATGCTGCAGGAAATGAATCTGCTTCTAGTAATACTGTAAACGTAACCACTTTATCAAATTCAGTAAGCTATTGTGCTTCTAAAGGAAACAGAGTTACTTATGAGTGGATTGATAACGTTGAGTTAGGTGGTATGACTAATGCAACTGGAGCTAACGGAGGTTACGGTGACTTTACTTCTAAAGTTGCAACTTTAGCTCAAGGAAGTTCAAACCAAATGATCGTAAGTGCTGGATTTAGAAGTACTGCATATACTGAGCATTGGGCAGTTTGGATTGACTTTAACCAAAACGGAACTTTTGATGCATCAGAAAAAGTAGTTACTGGTTCTTCTTCAAGTGCAAATAACTTAACTGCAACAGTTGCTGTACCAGCAGGAGCTACTTTAGGAAACACAAGAATGCGTGTATCTATGAAGTATAACTCAGCTCAAACAGCTTGTGAAACTTTTGCAGATGGTGAGGTAGAAGATTATACAGTAAATATTACTGCTTCTGCATCAAGCTTTACAACGTTTGGAGTTACTAGCGCTGGTGATCCATTAAGAAACGAGCCTGCTTTAGATTTAGTAGCTTTCCCTAACCCTGCATCAGATAATGTACAGGTGAAGTTAGCTTCAAAGTCTGAAATGAGCTATAGAATTGTAAACATTATTGGACGTGTAGTAAAAGCTGGACGTTTAAATGGAAATAATATCAATGTTTCTGATTTAAATACAGGAGCATACATTTTAGAAGTTAATGACGGACAAAAATTATTAACTACTAAGCTGATTAAAAAATAATAAAACCCTTCATCATTATATTAATCAGTTATAACCCGAGCATTTGCTCGGGTTTTTTGTTTCTTTGCAAAAAAGAATTTTAGATGAATTACCTATCAGTAGAAAACATTGCTAAATCCTATGGAGAAAGAGTCTTATTTGATGATATTTCTTTTGGAATAAATAAAGATCAGAAAATTGCTTTTGTAGCAAAAAATGGTAGTGGAAAAACATCTATATTAAACATTATAGCAGGAAAAGATACTCCTGATACTGGGCAAGTAGTAAGTAGAAAAGGAATTAATATTGCTTATTTAGCACAAGACAATAAGTTAAACCCTGAATTAACTATTGAAGAAACAATTTTTTCTACAGAAAATAAGATTCTACCCATTATACAACAGTATGAAAAAGCTTTAAATAATCCAGATGATACGGAAGCGTATCAGCAAGCATTTGAATTAATGGAACAACATAATGCTTGGGATTTTGAAACACAATACAAGCAAATACTATCTAAACTTAAATTGCATGATTTAACGCAAAAAGTAGCTAGTTTATCTGGAGGACAAAAAAAGCGCTTGGATTTGGCTGTTATTTTAATTAACAAACCCGATTTATTAATTTTAGATGAGCCAACAAACCATTTAGATTTGGAAATGATTGAATGGCTAGAAGCGTTTTTTACAAGAGAAAAAATTACGCTGTTTATGGTTACACACGATCGATACTTCTTAGAGCGTGTATGTAATGAAATTATTGAATTAGATAACGGAAAACTATATAAGTACAAAGGAAACTATTCATACTATCTTCAAAATAAAGAAGAAAGATTAGCACTAGAGGCAACCAATTTAGGTAAGGCTAAGAGCTTATTTAAAAAAGAACTGGAATGGATGCGTCGTCAACCAAAAGCACGTACCACAAAATCTAAATCTCGTATTGATGATTTCTTTGAAATCAAGAAAAAAGCAAAACAACGTAGGCATGAACATCAAGTTCAGTTAGAAATCAATATGGAACGTTTAGGAAGCAAGATTGTTGAGCTTCATAAACTGAAAAAGGATTTTGACGATAAAAAGATACTTGATGGTTTTGACTATGTATTTAAAAAAGGAGAACGAATTGGAATTATAGGGAAGAACGGAACGGGAAAATCGTCATTTTTAAATATTCTTACAGGAACTATTCCTGTTGATGGAGGAAAAGTGGTGGTAGGAGATACTGTAAAGTTTGGATATTATACCCAAAAGGGAATCAATATTAAAGAAGGTCAGAAAGTAATTGAAGTTATCAAAGAGTTTGGAGAGTTTATCCCATTAACAAAAGGAAGAAAAATATCTGCAGCGCAATTACTAGAACGTTTTTTATTTGATAGAAAAAAACAATACGATTTTGTTGAAAAACTTAGTGGAGGAGAACAAAAGCGATTGTACTTATGCGCTGTATTAATTCAGAATCCTAATTTCTTAATTTTAGATGAGCCAACCAATGATTTGGACGTGGTTACCCTAAATGTATTAGAAAGCTTTTTGTTAGACTATCCAGGAAATTTAATGGTGGTATCTCACGACCGTTATTTTATGGATAAGATTGTTGATTCTTTATTTGTGTTTAGAGGAGAAGGTGTGATTGAGAATTTCCCAGGAAATTACACTGATTTTAGAGCTTATGAAGACTCTAAAGTATCAGAACCCAAAACGGAGAAAAAAGTTGTAGAAAAGAAAGAAAAAGCACCTCAAAAAGGAAAGTTAAGTTATAATGAAAAACGTGAGTTTGGAGTTTTAGAGATAGATATTGAAAAACTGCAGAAAAAGAAGGTACAATTAGAAGCACAATTTACCAATGGAGAAATTCCAATGGAAGAAATTAATGATAAGTCTATCGAACTACAGCAAATCATAGAAAGCTTAGAAGAAAAAGAAGAGCGTTGGTTTGAATTATCTATGAAATTGGAAGGGGAGTAACGACGTATTTGTATAACTGTTGTTCCAGAATTAAAGTTACATATTTTGTTCAAAGTCCACTTTGAAATAACTTCTTGTTAAAAACTTTTTAGCAGGCTTAAATACCACATTTTTTATTTTATTTCGCTCAATTATTGGCGTTGCACTTAAACTTATGCTTTTAAAAACTGTATAAGTAAGATATATTCCTCCAATTAAGTAAAATCCAAAAAACACCCAATTTTGATTTTTAAAATCATTAAATATCGTATACCTTTAATTAAAGGTAACGTTTTGGCTAAGCTGCGTTTTAATGTAGTTTAGGTGGTGTTGTAAAACGTTATTTGATATTTATAGGCTTTGTTTCTGCTTCAAATACGTTACCATTCATTAATGTTAATGTTAATTTAAATTTCACATTATTTGCTGACTGGTTTTTGGTAGAGAACTCTATGTAAAATTCATTATAAAATTTAAAGGTTGAGTCATATTTATCTCTATAGTCATTGTTTATTATATCAATCCATTCACTTAACCTATGTCTTTTATAATTAGAATCAATACTCTCACCATAATCATCTGAAATAAGTCCGACATAGTCATAAATTCTAAAATTGTCAAGATCAATTTTTTCTCCAGCTATAGTATTAAAAATATTAGCATTTGAAACAATATTTAACTCTTGAATATTACTTTTGAGTCCTTTTTTTCTACTGATGCAATCTTTATCTTGTCTTTTATTAATTTCATTTATATTTAAACGAAGTTTAATTCTATAACTGTTAACATCAACATCTTTTAAGGAGTCAATTGCAGTAAGAAAAATGGAATTGGTTAAGTTTAATCCTGTAATTTCTGGTGTGCAGTAATTTTTACAAGCAAACAATAATTGCAACAAAATAATTGATGTTATATAATAGTGTTTTTTCATATGTTTTTATTAATGCTTTACAATGTTTTGTGTATGATTTGTTGCGATTTTTTACCGAATGTAATTAAAATTTATTTGTTTTTAGATTTAGCAGTATTTTCTAAATGGATAAAAACTAGCAATTAATTATACATTTTGTTATACCTATTTTATCTCTTCTTTTAATAATTCTTTTATCATTTCCTCAAGATATCCTTTATATTTTACTTCAGACTCAATACTTTTTCTGTTATTATTTAAATTAGGATATATTCTCATTTTATTATCACCTAAGAAAACTATTCTTATTTGTGGTTTATCTTCATCAATACCTTGTCTTTTAGCTCTTGATAAAATTAAAACAGACAATTGCGAACCTATTCGTAATGATTCATCAAGGTTAAATTTTCTCATTTCTTGAACTAACTTTAATTCATCTTTAGCCTCTTCATAATATTCAATTGAAAGACCTTGAATACGACTATTTTCGAGTATATCCCAACTTTCTATAAACTCACCTTTAATACCTTCTCCTTTCTGATAGTATTCAGCAAGTTTATTGAGTCTTATCTCAGGAAATTGAGTTTGTATTTTTGATGGTAAAGTTTTATTTAAGACCCAACTTTTTATTATTTCAACTTGCCTTTTAATATCATTACTTGATATTTTAAAAAGAGGACAATCATCCCATTCGAATTCATATTTAGGAATTTCGCTACTAAAATGGTATGGGTATATTCTACAACCTCTATCTTTGTCTTTTAACTCAATATGGTCTTCAAAACTAAAATCAGAAATAATATTTATTTTATTGCTATCTATTTTACGTAATTCATCACAATTTTTTAATATCTCCCATTGCAATAGTTCTAATTCTTTACTCATTTCAATCTTAATTTTTCCTAATTAGGTATAACGTTTTGGCTAAGCTGCGTTTTAATGCATTTTTACACTTTGTTAGTAAAGGTTTTTATTTATTTTTCCCATTGATTATCTCCCCGAAATTCTTAGCATCTCTAATTTCAGCTATCCATTCTAAGCTAATTTCTTTCGTAGCATCAGAATCAAACCTTTTAATTCCTCTTATTACATCCTCTTTAAAATGGTTTAATTCTATTTTCTTGGAAATTTTTTTAAAAATCAATTTTTCTCGATAAACACCTGGTAAAAATTTGAACCATTTTCTAAAAATACTTTGAGGAGGTTCGCTACCTACAACTTTGAATATTTTTCCTTTAGAGTCTATAAATTCCTTATTGAAAAAGTAGGTTTTGAAAATTTGTTTATCGGAAGAGTATATATATCCATCAAATAAAGGAAAAAGCTCCTCAGAGTCAATCCAAGTATTGGAATTAATTCTAATCAATGGATATTCTATTTTTTTCATAATTTTTTGCTAACTATGTTATATGCGTATAAAAAGTGTTGTTATACTCCTATTTTGAGTAGTATAAACGCACATTTTATGTTGTTTATTTAATTCTTAATTGAGTGCTAAATTAATTTTAGCACCTAGTATTTCTTTACGGATCCTCGTATAGAAAAAATATCATTAACTGGTTAAAAAATAAAAAGGAATAAGGAATTATTTCTTTCGCAAATTTCTGAGTCAAATGTATTAATTATAGCCAACAAAACAAAAGTAGGCTTATACACTTACTATTTGTTTTTCTGTAATTAAAGGTTTGTTTAAAAAACGAAGTAAGAGTTGTGCAATAGCAACAGTATCGCGTTCGCAATATTCAACAATACGAGGAAGATTTTGCTCTTCATAGTATACCTTGGCTACTTCACTACCATCAATATCTTGTTTAGGAGAAGGAATGTTTAAAATGTAGGTGAGTAGTTTTAAAGAAGTATAATGTTTATAATCTCCAAACTTCCACAATTCCATGGTATCCAAATGTGGAACCTCCCAAGGTTTTTTACCAAACAAGTTTAGTTTTTCAGGTAATTCAATTTGATGAACAATCATTCTTCTGGCAATAAATGGAAAATCAAATTCTTTACCATTGTGAGCACATAAAAGATGTTTTCTTTTATTAAAATGTGTGTCGAGCAATGATTTAAAATCTTTTAAAACTTGAACTTCGTTATCAGCATAAAAAGAGGTTACCCGAAACTCTAATTGTGTATCTCTTTCAACAAAGTAACCTACAGAAATACATATAATCTTTCCAAACTCTGCCCAAATACCTGCTTTGTGATAAAACTCTTCAGCCGAAAATTCATCTTTTCTTTGATATTGGGTTTTGTGTTCAAATAGTTCTTGCGCTTGGGTGGGCATCTCTTTCCAATGCTCATATTGAGGCACCGTTTCAATGTCTAAGAATAAAACATTCTGAATATTAATGGTTTTCAACATAGTGATGATAGCAATTTTTATATGATTAAATATACAAAAAAGAGGAAAACTATAGTGAGAAAGTGATTATTTGCGTACAGGAGGGTAAGAAAAAGGCAACAATGTTTCTACAACATTAAATCAACGTTAAGTTAGAATAGTAGGGGTCAGATTTATTATTTTATCGTTATTTTTGAGCAACAGATAATATTAAAAAATACTATGGATACTAGCGATATTAAAATTTTACTAGTAGATGATGAACCAGATATCTTAGAAATAGTTGAATACAACTTAAAAGCAGAAGGATACCAGGTTTTTACAGCAAACAATGGAGCAGAAGGTGTTAAAATGGCTAAAAAGGTTACTCCGCATTTAATCTTATTAGACATTATGATGCCAGAAATGGATGGAATTGAAGCTTGTGAAAAAATTAGAAATATAAAACCGTTAGAAGATGTAATTATATCGTTTTTAACGGCTAGAGGAGAAGATTACTCTCAAGTAGCAGGTTTTGATGCTGGTGCTGATGATTATATTACAAAACCAATCAAACCAAAGGTATTGGTAAGTAAAATCAAATCATTATTACGTAGATTAAAGACAGAGGAAAAAACAGATAGTACTACTAAGATAGGTGATATTGTTATCAATAGAGATGAGTATGTAGTATTTAAAGGAGATAAGAGAATTTCTTTACCTAGAAAAGAATTTGAGTTATTCTCGTTATTAACATCAAAACCAGGAAAAGTATTTAAAAGAGAAGTTATTTTAGATACAGTATGGGGTAATGAAGTAGTTGTAGGAGGAAGAACAATTGATGTACATATTAGAAAGCTTCGTGAAAAAATAGGAGATGAGTTTTTTAAGACAGTAAAAGGAGTTGGGTATAAATTTGTACTTGAGGGTTCAGATAAATAACCACTAAACTTAATAAAATTATGTAGATTGCCTAAAAGCAATCTACTTTTGTTTTATATATATACAAGATGAGAAAAATAAAAAAAACATATAGTTATGCGCTTTGGTCAGCGTTATATTCTACTTTATTGTCTGTAGCAATAGCAGTTTTGTCGTATTTACTTTTAATCAATTCACTAGGAATTGGGTCTCTGATTTTTTTTGCAATTGTAATGTTTATCGTGTCATTTTTTGTAATCCAATACAGAGCTGAACATTTTATTTATTTGCGAGTTAAAAAGTTGTATGAAGATATACCTATTTTAGATGTAGATGATTTGGAAAGAAAGAAGGTTACAACTGATGTTGAAGCGTTAACCAAAAGTGTACAGGAATATGTAGAAGAAAAAAGCGAAGAAATTGCCAATTTAACGCAGAGAGATTCTTTTAGAAGAGACTTTTTAGGAAATGTAGCGCATGAATTGAAAACACCATTGTTCACAGTACAAGGGTATATTTTAACGCTTATTGAAGGAGCGGCAGATGATGAGGTAATTAGAACGAAATATTTAGAAAGAGCTAATAAAGGAGTGGAACGATTAACTTCTATTGTAAAAGATTTGGATATGATTGCCAAATTAGAAATGGAAGGAATGAAAATGAATATAGAAAGCTTTAATGTTTTAGAATTGATACAGAACGTTTTTGATCTGTTTGAAATGAAAGCAAAGAAGCGTAACATCACCCTGAAGTTTGATAAGGTATATGAATTTCCACATCATGTAAAGGGAGATGTAGAGCGTATAGAGCAAGTGCTTATTAATTTGGTTGTAAACTCTATCAAATATGGTAAAGTAGGAGGAGCAACAACCGTTAGTATTGAAAATTATAACGCTAATAAATACGTAATTAAAGTAAGTGATGATGGAGAAGGAATTAAGCCAGAGCACCACAACCGTTTATTTGAGCGTTTTTATAGAGTAGATCAAAGTAGATCTAGAGAACAAGGAGGTTCTGGATTAGGGCTTTCTATTGTAAAACATATCATAGAAGCACATAACGAAACTATATTACTAAAAAGTGATTACGGAAAAGGTTCTGAATTTTCCTTTACAATAGAAAAAGCTTTATAAATAGTTTCATGTAAACTTTCTTCTTAATTAAAAAGTAGGTGATTCGATTACTTTTTTTACGTGAAACAACTACCTAAGTGTTGTTGATAATATATAATTTTACAACGTGAAAAAGTAATAAATAAAAAGATTGAAAAAGAAAGGGTATAATAAAGAGCTATGAATTATGCTATGAAATTCAACAAGTATTATTAAAAGACAAAAAAGGAAGCAATCGCTTCCTTTTTTTGTTTGTGTACTTTTTATGTTAAATCAAAACCGATGTCTTTTCGGTAATTCATTTTTTCAAAAGTAATTTTATCTATGTTTTTGTAAGAAGTGTTTAGTGCTTCTTGAATACTATCTCCAAAAGAAGTTATGGCCATTACTCTACCACCACTAGTTACTACATTACCTTCTTTTTCTGTAGTACCAGCATGAAATACTATAGAATCCTCTACAGTATCAAACCCAATAATTTCTTTACCTTTTTCATATGCTTCAGGATATCCACCAGAAACTAACATAACCGTTGTTGCTGTTTGTGGAGTTACTTGATATGATTTACTATCTAAAGTTTGGGTAGCTACTCCTTCAAATAAATCTACCAAATCAGACTGTATACGAGGTAAAACTACTTCAGTCTCCGGATCTCCCATACGAACATTGTATTCAATCACAAATGGATCTCCTTTTACGTTCATTAAGCCAATAAAAATAAAACCACGGTAATCTATTCCATCTTTTTGTAAACCGTCAACAGTAGGCTTTATAATGCGTTCTTCTACTTTGTTTAAGAAAGCTTCATCTGCAAAAGGAACAGGAGAAATAGCCCCCATACCACCAGTGTTTAAACCAGTATCTCCTTCACCAATTCTTTTATAGTCTTTTGCCGATGGTAATACTTTATAGTTTTTTCCGTCAGTTAATACAAAAACTGATAATTCAATTCCGTCTAAAAACTCTTCGATAACTACAGTAGAAGATGCCTCACCAAACTTTTCGTTGCTTAGCATTTCTGTTAATTCTTCTTTAGCTTCTTCTAAAGAGTTTAAGATTAAAACACCTTTACCTGCTGCTAATCCGTCTGCTTTTAAAACATAAGGAGCATCTAGAGTTTCTAAGAATGATTTTCCAGCTTCTAAAGTGTCTTTTGTAAATGATTGGTAACGTGCAGTTGGAATGTTGTATTTTTCCATAAACTGCTTAGAAAAATCTTTACTTCCTTCTAATTCAGCACCATCTTTTTTAGGTCCGATTACTGGAATATTTTTTAATTCCTCATCAGCTAAGAAGAAATCATGCACTCCAGCAACTAAAGGAGCTTCAGGTCCAACTACAACCATATCAATTGCATGTTGTAAAACCGTTTCTTTAACTTGAGTAAAATTAGTTGGACTAATGTTAATATTAGTAGCAATTTGCGAAGTACCCGCATTCCCTGGTGCTACAAATAAAGAGTTGATTTTGTTACTTTCAGAAAGTTTTTTAGTAAAAGCGTGTTCTCTACCGCCAGATCCTAAAATTAGAATGTTCATTATGTTGTGTTGTTGTGTTGTGCTTGCAAATATAGAATAATACCAATTCTTACTTAAACAAAAAGACCTCTTTTACGTAAAAGAGGTCTTTTTTATATTCTTAATAATCGCTGAGCGATTAAAAATGTCATTGCGAGCAGAGCGTGGCAATCTATATATTTATAGTTCTTGATAAACAGATTACTTCACTTGGTTCGTAATGACGTATAGTTTTATTAAAATATCTGTTCTAGTATTTTTTGTGTAATAGCATAGGTTGGTGTAACTCCGCTCATTCCTAATCCTCCAGAAGCAAGTGTTGCACCCGTTTCTAATGGGTTATCTGATGCATAGTACGCGTAACGAACTTTTATATCTTCAGAAACATTTCCTCTAATTCTAGAAGCCGATTGAATTGCTTTTTGATAATGAGCACCTTCCATTTCTAATCCGATTACATTCCAAGTAGAATCGTGGAAGAATTTCAATAAATCTTTATTTTGTAATGAAGTTCCTAATACAGTAACCATAGCACCATCAAAAACTTCCACACCAAATCCTTCTAAATCTTCTTTAGCTAATTCGTTTTTAAACGGATAGTTATCTGCAGTTCCTTCGAAAATATGTGAAGAAGGAATCATAATATCTCCTTTACCTCCTTCTAAAATACCTGCTTTACCCATTATTGAAACAGATCTTACATCTAAATGAACAGCTTTTCCACCAGTTTTATATGGTTTTAATAATTCATCCATTGTTTCGTAAGCTTGCTCACCAAAGGCATAGTCCATTACAATAATTACTGGATTTTCTCCTACTGAATGTACTTTGTTAAAAGCAGTAATATCTAAGTTGATCTTTTGGGTGTCTATGATTTGAACATTAATATTGGTTCCAGACGTATCTTTTAAATAAATCAACCCGTTTTCAGAAGCATAATTTTTAACTGCTTTTTGTAAAGGTTGACTGTTTGAATTACTTAGTAATTCAAATAATTCAAAGTTTTGATGCTTTTTTGCTTCTTTTTCAAGAGCATTTGGTGCATAAATACTGTTTAAAACACTGTGCATGTTAGCACTAATAATGTGAATTGGCCTTTCTAATAAACCATTTTCAGCCATGGTTTTCTTAATGTTGTTAGCCCAAATTTCACCGTAAATATGATGTCCGATTTCTTCGTTTAACACAGAGCTAAACTTAATAGAACGTTTTTGATCAAATAATACTTCGTTAATAGCTAATTTACCTAACCAATAAATTAGATGGAAAAATCTATTAGGATTTTCTTCTGAAGAAAAAGTATTGTAAGCATCATATACTTCATCATATGTTCTACCTAAAATACCACCTAAGTGTACAACCAATACATCTTTTTCTTCATCGGTAAGAGAACGGTTATGTAAAACAATATCTTCTAAGTGATTCCACTCTCTGATAAATTTTTCTCCATTACCAATAATTACTCTATCCTTTATTTTGTGAGATTCTATAAATAAAAAAGTAAGGTGTGTAAGAATATCATAAATCTCCGAACGACCTCGGGTAATTTCAATATTCATTTGATCCTTATCAATTCTATAACAATTTCTTCTTCTCTTAGGAGGAATAATTGCTTTGAATTTAGAATTTCTATATCCTTCGTCTGCGGTTAAATTAATAAACTGACATTCTTCAATTCCTTCAGGTAAACGCTCAATAACATATACTAAACCATTTAATTCAGTTTTGTTTTCAGCAATAGAACCATAAATTTCAGGACGAAGTGAAAGAAGAGATTTACGTAAAGTTTCACCCGAAACCCCCATAGGCTTATAAAAACCACGACTAAATAAGTGTCGCATTGAAATATATAAACGTTCTATGGCATTGGTTGATTCTTGGGCTCTTGTACGTTCTTTATTTATAGATTTTGACATATGTTTTTTGATGTGCAAATATACAAAAAAGTTGATTTGCTATTTTTTATTTAAAATTTGGTTGTATTTACTTGAGTTGTTTAACAAGGCTACAGCTTCTTTAATGGTATTATCATTTTTAAACTGGTATTGGTACAAGCCTTCAAGATAAAAAGCATGTTCTACAATTTCATTCTGAATTTTTTCCATTAAAAGATCTTTATTCTTTGCTATACTAGCAACTTTTTCTTCTTTCAATGTTTTAGTAATGGCATTGTAATTACTAGTTATAGAAGTATTGTTTTTTGAAGCTTTATATGCATCTTTAAACAACTTTTCTTGTTTAGAAACAAAAGAGGTATCAGCTGTAATTAAATAGTTTTTAAACTGATTAAAATTGGTGTTTGAATATTGGAAAGTTTCCGAACTTAGATTAGGTTGTTTTCTTATAAAATCAATCGCGTAGTTAAAAATTGCTCTTGATTTTAATAAGTTTTCTGTGTCTTCTGTTTTTTCTGAATATTGAATTTCAACATCGGGCATTACACCACCTCCATCATATACCGTTCTTCCGTTTTCAGTTTTAAAAGCACTAACTGTACCTTCTGAAAACTTTGGTACTTTACCTGTTTTCGAATCGCGATTTGCATAATCTAATTCCTGAATACAACGTCCACTAGGAGTATAGTACTTAGAAATGGTAATTTTCATTTGTGTACCATAATTCAAATCAAAATAGCGTTGTACTAGACCTTTCCCAAAAGAACGCTCTCCCATAATTACACCTCTATCATAATCTTGTAGCGCTCCCGAAACAATTTCAGAGGCAGAGGCAGATCTACCATTAATTAAAACAACAATAGGCATTTCGGTATCTAAAGGATCTCTGTTTCCTTTGTAAGACCTACTATTCGCTTTTACTTTACCACGAGTATCTACTATTTTCTTTCCTTTTTCTATAAAAAGGTTTACAATATTAATGGCATCAAATAAAGAACCTCCAGGATTACTTCTTAAGTCAAAAACTAACTTTTTCATCCCTTTCCCTTTTAATTCTTTAAAAGCATTCCTTACTTCTTCAGCTGCTCTTGAGGCAATAAAACGAGTTAAAACAATATATCCAGTATCTTCATTAATCATTTCATAAAAAGGAACCGGATTAACAATTACTTTATCCAATTTTAAAGAGAAGTTTTTAGAAACACCATTTCTATCAATCTTGATACTTACTCCTTTATTTGGAACTCCTTTAAGTACTTGAGATAATTGATTTCTTTCTAATTTTTCTAAATCTTGTCCGTTTACATTGGTAATTAAATCACCTGGTTTTATACCTGCTTTATCGGCAGAAAATCCTTTATAAACATTTGCAACAATAATTCCTTTTTTGGTATAATAGCTAGCAATACCAATACCTCCATACTCTCCTTCCCTACGAATACGAGCATCTTCTACATCTTGTTCGTTGTAAAAATTGGTATACGGATCTAGATTTTTTAACGTGTTTTTAATCGCTTTGTCGGTTAAATCACCCGGATTAATTTCATCAATATAATTGATGTTTAATTCTTTAAATAGGTTGTTATAAATTTCGATTTGTTTCGCAATTTCAAAAAAGCGATTTTGAAATGAAAACAAAAATGAAATCGTCACCAAGGCCCCGATAAAAAATAAATTCCTTTTTTTCATATCTATTGGAGTTGAAAATTAATTTAAGTAAGAAAAAATGTATTTAACTTTTTTCTTTTTTGGAAATGTCTTGTACAAAAAGAGTCAATAATTTCGTCATTTTATGCTCAATATTGGCATATTCCCATTCTTCTTTTGCAAGATAGGAAATCATGAACACATAAGGTTCATCAATATTGTTATAAACTGTTAATTTTTCTTTTCGATATGCCTCTCTAAGTAATCTTTTAATTCGGTTTCTATCTACCGCCTTTTTAAAATTCCTTTTAGGCACAGAAACCCCAACTTGTGCAGGGTAATTTGAAGTGTGTTCAGATTGTATATATACCATGCGAAGTGGAAAAACTTTAATTGATTTTCCCTCCTCGTATAATTTACCTATTAGCTTTCTGCTCTTTAATCGTTCCTCTTTCCCTAACGTAAATCTCATAAAATACAAACATACGGAAACCATAGTTAAAAATCATTTTTTTAATTACATTTGGAAGAATTCTAAAACTCAAACAACTATGGATTTATTTCAAGCTCCAGATTATTATAATATAGACGATTTATTAACAGAAGAGCACAAACTTGTAAGAGATGCCTCTAGAGAATGGGTAAAGAGAGAAGTGTCGCCAATTATTGAAGATTATGCACAACGTGCAGAGTTCCCAACTCAAATCATTGGTGGATTGGCAGAAATAGGAGCTTTTGGCCCATATATACCAGAAGAGTATGGAGGAGCAGGATTAGATCAAATATCATATGGTTTAATTATGCAAGAGATTGAAAGAGGAGATTCTGGAGTACGTTCTACTGCGTCGGTACAATCTTCATTAGTAATGTACCCAATTTATAAATACGGAACAGAAGAACAACGTAAAAAATACTTACCAAAATTAGCATCTGGTGAATGGATGGGGTGTTTCGGTTTAACAGAACCAAACCATGGATCTAACCCAGGAGGAATGGAAACCAAGTTTAAAGACATGGGAGATCATTACTTATTAAATGGTGCTAAAATGTGGATTTCTAATGCTCCTTTTGCACAAGTTGCTGTAGTATGGGCAAAGAATGAAGAAGGTCGTATTCATGGATTAATTGTTGAGCGTGGTATGGAAGGTTTTTCAACACCAGAAACACATAATAAATGGTCATTACGTGCATCTTCAACTGGAGAATTGATTTTTGATAATGTTAAAGTTCCAAAAGAAAACTTATTACCAAATAAATCTGGTTTAGGAGCTCCATTAGGATGTTTAGATTCTGCTCGTTATGGTATTGCTTGGGGTGCTATTGGTGCTGCTATGGATTGCTATGACACTGCTTTACGTTATTCGAAAGAGCGTACACAGTTTGGTAAACCGATTGGGCAATTTCAATTACAACAAAAGAAATTGGCAGAAATGATTACAGAAATTACCAAAGCACAGTTGTTAGCATGGAGATTAGGAGTATTGCGTAACGAAGGTAAAGCAACTTCTGCACAAATTTCTATGGCAAAACGTAACAATGTAGATATGGCAATTAATATTGCTCGTGAAGCGCGTCAAATGTTAGGAGGAATGGGTATTTCTGGTGAGTATTCAATTATGCGTCATTCTATGAACTTAGAAAGTGTAATTACCTATGAAGGAACACATGATATTCACTTATTAATTACAGGATTAGATATTACAGGATTAAACGCTTTTAAATAGTTAAAATAAATTGTTATGAATATGAAATTTAAATATGGTTTGGTTTTTTTCTTTGTTTTTTCTTTGGGGGTTTTTGCTCAAAGAAAAGATTTTGCAGATGTTAATATGGACAAGCTTTTGGAAGAAACACAAATATCTAGTAATTCCGATGCAAACATGGAATTAGTTTGGTGGATACCAACGGAGTATTGGCAAGTAGCATTTTCGCAAGACAAGTCTATAAGTAAGGCCGAAAGAGAAATGATTATAAATATGATCAAAGAATATGTCTTTGTGGTATTTATAAAAGGAGAAATAGGAGTGTTTGGAGGAATTACTTATGAAGATAAAGAGTTGGTAAGAAAAAACTCAAACGTTTTTTACAATGGAAATATGCTTAAGAAAATAAAAGAGAAGAACCTTCCTACAGATTTACAAAACATGCTTAATTTAATGAAGCCAGTAATGAAGAATATTATTGGACCATTAGGAGAAAATATGCAATTTGTAGTCTTTAAAAATGATAAGAAGAATGCTATAGATTCTTATAAAGAAGGTACGGTATCTTTTGAGTTATTTAATTTTAAACCAGAAGTAGAATTGCCTTTGGGAAGTTTACTTGTAGAAAAGAAATGCGAAGAAGGAAATAAATTATACAATGGTAAATGGGCGTATTGTCCATTTCATGGTAAAGAATTGGTAAGTCAATAAACCTTAAGTAGAAGATAAATAAAAAAGGATGTGTACATACACATCCTTTTTTTTAACCAAAAAACTATTGCTTTTTCTTGCCACTATTCACCAATAATAATAGGGCAGTAATCAAACCAACACATACTAAACCGAAAATTATTATCATTATGGTTCCATTGGTCCATGAAACCAAAGGGATATTAATCAACTGTATCATTGTCAAATATATTTACTCCAAAAGTACAGTGGGTTCTTGGTTTAAAACATGACTTTTGTCAGGTTAAGGATTAAAATAAATAAAGGAAGTAAAGACTTAGTAAACAGGATCTATTTGCTCCCAACCATTTTTAGTTTTCTTATAGTAATATATATTATCTAGTCCTGTGCCACACAATAGATAAGGTTGATAACGATAATCTCGTATAACAGCTGTTTTTTTCTTGGAACTATAAATGGGATATGCCAAATTATGAACATATTCATTGTTAAATTTTGTCTTCCATACCTTTTTTCTATCATTGGAATCACCTTCGCAAAAGAAAGCACAATATTCATCCCAGTCTATAAATTCAATCCCTTTTACGTTTTCTTTCTTCCAATACTTTTTTACAAAAACAGGGTAGAATGGAATAGAGTCTAAGCGGTTGAAATAAGTGTCAGGTTCGAGCTTAGTAAATTTTAATTTTATGGATTTTAATTGCCTGCTGTTAACATAAACTATAGAGTCATAGTTATACGATATCTTAGATAGATGCTTATTGATAACTTCATAAGCATCTTTTTCTGTAAACTCTTGTTTTACGTTTTGTTTCTTTTGATGACAGCTTAAAAACATAAAAGCAGTCAATATTATAAGTGTCTTTTTCATAAAATACCGAGCAATTATTGATTGTTAAACATAGCTTTTAACACATCAACATTCTTTTTTAAATCTTTTTATAATCTAAACCAGGTCCGTCGCAAGCTTGTCACGTACTAGAAAAGGAGCTATTAGAGGTTATGTTCATCACTTCTTTTAAATTTGAAGTACAAGAACCTATAATAGAGCTTTCTAAATTATAGGTTAGTTCTAAAACCTTTTCATTTGGGGTAATATAAGCTTTATACACACCATATGCTTTTTTAATTACACCTTTGGTATCTCTAGTTTTCTCAAAAGTTCCATTGGAGTTAAAAACATAGGTTTCCTGATATTCCATATCTGCTCCTGTCGTTTGAGAATTAGGAGTGCTTCCACTCATTTGAATCAGTTTCCATTCTCCTAAAATGTCGAACGCAACAGGTTCGTTTTCATTACAAGAAACGAACAAACATATACACACCAAAAGAATCAATTTTTTTAACCATAATTAGCTTTTATTAAAAGATGGTGGCAATCAATAAAGGTTGCGTAGTAAAGTTAGAGAAAAAGATTTACACAATCGACATTTTATAGTTTTCTTCAATAGAAGGGTTTACAAAGCCTTTAAGATTATAGCGTTTTTTCCAAAGTAAAAGTAAACCAAAAGCGATAATATCTAATAATATAAATAAGACACTTCCTTCAGCACCAAAAGTTCCTCCTGTGATCAAATTATCGAGGATGCTAATTTCCATGATACTGGCTTTAGCAATATTTCCACTTATTGCAAATCCAAAAACAGCTCCTTGGAAAAAATTCCAAGACAGGTGCATTCCTATAGACATCCCTAGCCTACCTGTAATTAAGAATGGTAAACACATTATAATAGCATCTAAACCTAAATTAATAGTAGACATAATAGTGGCTCCAGTATTATCTATATGAGCAATACCAAATAATGGAGCAATTAAGAAAAGAATGATTAACGCTCGTTTTACAGGATCTTTTTTAAATGTTCTTAATGCCTCATAAACAACGTAAAATAAGAAAGCTCTAAAGAAAATTTCCTCTACACTACTTCCAATGATTAATCCGAAAAATTCAGAAACAAAAGCACTCATAAAAGCATAATCAGGAGAACTAGTGGTAAAGAAATTTGTAATGGTAAGATTACCTGTTAGGTATAAGAACATAAAGAAAAGTGAGAGTTGTATGATTGGGATTAAAAAACCAAAAGAGAACTCTTTCATCCAGATTTTATTTATTCTCAAACCATACTTTTTAAAGGATGATTTATCGAGGTATTTAACTTGTATGTATAAGCTGGTAAGAACAGATAATAAGTAAATAGATGCAGACACATACCCTCTTAAAAACCCCTGTGGCATAAGACTTTGTAAAAGAATTTGTAAAGGAATATTGATTAAAAAGGTTATTGATAAAAAAATCACCAATCGCCATAATGGACGAACTTTGTTAAGAGAATTGAAAATAAGGTTACGCATATTATTTCTTTTAAAATGAATTAATTAAGCGCAATGTACAGGTGATTTAAATCTTAAAATAGAATGAAATTAGCCAGGGCTATAAAACTTATATTTTTCTAATTTCCTTAGGAATAAAACCTAAATACATTTTGAAAACTCTTGTCATATGACTCTGATCAGAAAATCCGCTTGCATAAGCAATTTCTGTAAGAGACATTTTGGTATGAAACAAGTATTCTAGAGCTCTTTGAACTTTTACTTTTCTCATATAATCTCCTAAAGATCCTCGATAGTATTTTTTAAAATACTTAGAGATCGTTACTGGGTGTACATTTAAAATTTTAGACAATTCTTTTAGAGAAATAAACTCATTATATCGATCTTCAATAAGTTCTCGAAGTTGATCTACCCAAATAGGTTTATAAGATGAAATAGCTAATGGAGTAAATAGCAAGGTTAAGGAAGACTTAATGCTCTCTTTTGTATAAACATCATCCACATGTAATTCCTTATAAATTTTAATAAGCTCAAGATATGCTTCTGTTTGATGAGTGCTCGAAGAGTTTAATTGATGAAAACTTAAATTATTTTTCACAAAAAACTCTTTTTTTAATTCGAGATTAAGGTTTTTAGAAGGAAAGGCAGTAAATCGATTTCTATGAATTTCACCTTGGTTATAGGCCATAATTTTTCCTGGAGTAACCTGTCTGTCTTCTTTTTTTCGAGATTCAAGATTTCCTCCTTGTAAGATCAATGACAAATGAATGTCTTCATGAGAATGCCATTCTTCTGATACAGGTTTCGTATAATTCACTACGGAAACATCACAAAAATCTAAATGAAATTTTTTATTGGTTGTACCTAGAAAAGTGTTCGGCTTTAATTTTAATGCTGTATCTAAACTCATAGAGTATCCTAATGTAATTACTTGAAAAACGATTAGGATATGTTCTTGTTACAGTTGGTTTTTTCTAGATGGGGTTTGTCTGGGACTATTCCTCGTTAAATTTCGTTTTTAACCCGTCAATACTTACTTTGTTTCGATCTTCCCAATATTGTTCAATTCCTTCTTCACCTTTGTCTTTAGCCCAGTCTAATAATTGATTACGCTCTTCTTTATATTCATAAAAAGGAATAGACATACCACAAGATGTTTGCACACTTTCTATGGCAACATCAAATATTTGTCGCGTTCCTTCTAATTTTGGAAATAAATCAATCAAATCATTCCATTCAGCATCGGTTGGAAGAATTTCTTGTGCTTTTCCATATAAGCGTAAAATGTTGGGCGCTCCTTCAAAGGCACAAAACATGATGGTTATTCTATTATCTTCAAGTAAATGCGCTGAGGTTTCGTTACCACTACCGGTTACACTTAACCAAGCAATTCTGTTTTCATTAAGAATTCGAAAAGAATCCATTCCTTTTGGAGAAAGATTGATGCGTCCATTTTTAGGAGCTGTTGCTACAAAAAACACTTTTTGTTTTTCGATAAACGTTTGCATTCGCGTTGGAATTTTCTCATAGAATTTAGCCATGTTGTTGTATTTAAAGTTTAGTCAATCCAGTCTTTGGTGCGTTCTACAGCTTTTTGCCATTTTTTATAAAGCTTCTCTCTTTTTTCTGAAGAGAATGTAGGTGTAAAATTTTGATCTATTTTTCTACGTGTAAGAATATCTTCTTGTTTCCAAAGCCCTACACAAATACCAGCCAAGTATGCAGCACCCATAACAGTCGTTTCAATAATTTCTGGACGCTCTACTTCAGTATCTAAAATATCAGCCTGAAATTGCATTAAATAGTTGTTTGCGCAAGCACCACCATCAACCTTTAAAGAAGTTAAGGTAACTTCACTGTCTTTTTGCATCACATCTAATATATCTTTGGTTTGGTACGCAAGTGCATCTAGTGTAGCTTTAACCAGGTGGTTTTTTCCAGTATCTCTTGTTAAACCAAATACAGCACCTCGTGCGTACATATCCCAATAAGGAGCTCCTAAACCAGCAAAAGCAGGTACTACATATACTGGGTTTTCTCCTTCAACTTCTTTTGCAAAAGCTTCACTTTCTTTGGCGTCTTTTATAATTTGTAAACCATCTCGTAACCATTGAATGGCCGATCCTGCCACAAAAACACTTCCTTCTAATGCATAATATACCTTGTTGTCAATACCCCAAGCAATGGTCGTTAGCAAACCGTTTTTAGAATATTCTAATTGATCTCCGGTATTCATCAACATAAAACAACCTGTTCCATAGGTGTTTTTGGCTTCTCCTTTGTTAAAACAAGCTTGTCCGAATAAAGCAGATTGTTGATCTCCTGCAATACCAGCAATTGGAATTTGAATTCCATCTATCTCATAATTTCCAAAATGATACGAAGAAGGATGTACTTCTGGAAGCATGCTTTTTGGAATTTCAAGTTCCGTAAGTAGTTTGGTGTCCCATTGTAAGTTTTTAATATCATAAAGCATGGTACGAGAGGCATTGCTATAATCGGTAGCATGTACCTTACCATTGGTTAAATTCCATAGTAACCAAGTATCAATGGTACCAAACAATAAGTTTCCTTTTGCTGCTTCTGCTCTAGCGCCTTTTACATGGGTTAAAATCCAATTAACTTTAGTGGCAGAGAAGTAGCTATCAATAACCAATCCTGTGGTGTTACGAACATGATTTTCTAGGCCTTTTTCTTTTAGATTTTCACAAATATGAGCAGTACGCTTATCTTGCCAAACGATTGCATTGTATACTGGTTTTCCAGTGTTTTTATTCCAAACAACGGTAGTTTCTCGCTGATTGGTAATTCCTATACCTGCAATTTCAGAGGGTTGTATGTTTGCTTTTTGTATGGCTTTTTTTAAGGTGATAAGTTGTGTTTCTAAGATTTCTTCAGCATTGTGTTCTACCCATCCCGATTGCGGAAAAATTTGAGCAAACTCTTGTTGATGCATTGCAATGATTTCTCCAGATTCATTAATAATTACCGAACGAGAACTAGTAGTACCTTGATCTAACGCAACTATATATTTTGCCATGTATTTGTTTTACTTAAGAGATTAAAACAGCAATTTACGATTTAAAGTGATGGAAATAAAAAAACCGTCTTGATAAATTTATCAAGACGGTTTTTACCCCTTTTAGTAAGTTTTACTAGTGTCTTAAAGCGTAACTAGCACCTTTACCAAATTCTGCTAAAGTAGCTAATACATCGCTTAACACACTTGCAGTTTTTTTAAGTAAAATTTTCCCCATTTTTACTAAAATTTAAATAATTAATAATTCCCCTTTCGTTCAATAGAACATTACAAATATAAGACAGTGAATCAGGTATTTAAAAGGGGATTTCCGCAAATTAAAAGGGAAAAATCCGCAAAGCTAAGTGGTTGTTAATTAAGTGTATAAACAACAAAACTTCTAGTTTCCTAGAAGTTTGTTTTTCCCCTTAAAAAATCCCCTAAACCAACATTGCTATTGGCTTAATGTGGGGCAAATATAGAAGTGGGTAATGGCTTTAAAAACGGAATATCCGAAGTAATTCGTGTAGTTTTCCGCATGCTTACATTTTGCACATAAAAAAACCTTTTGAGTTTCCTCAAAAGGCCTTGATTTTTCTTTTTTAAAACTTTTCCGAATGCTAAAAGATAATACTGCTTTTTGCTTTGAAACGGAATTTTTATGGTGTTTTCGACATGCTCAACTAAGAGCAGTTTATTAGTGTCTTAAAGCATAGCTAGCACCTTTACCAAATTCTGCTAAAGTAGCTAATACATCATTTAATACACTTGTTGTTTTTGTAAGTAAAGTTTTCCCCATTTTTACTAAGATTTAAAATATAATGTTTCCCCTTTTGTTCAATTGAACACTGCAAATATAGAAGAGGTTTAGGGTTCGTTAAAGGGGATTTCCGCAAGCAGAACAGTAGAATTCCGCAAGGTGTTTTTTTAGTTGTGGTAGGTATATAAAAAAACAAAACTTCTAGTTCCCTAGAAGTTTGTTTTTTTCCCCTTAAATTTATTAAAACCGAATAGTATTACTGGTTTATATGGGCAAATATAAAAGGGCTTTTAGTTTTTGAAAACGGGATATCCGAAGTATTTCATGTAGTTTTCCGCAAGCTTGTATTTTGCGTATAAAAAAACCTTTTGAGCTAACTCAAAAGGTCTTGATTTTTCATTCTTTTTAAAACTCTTTCCGAAAGCTAAAAGGTAGTACAACTTTTTGCTTTGAAACGGAATTTTTATGGTGTTTTCGACATGCTCAACTAAGAGTGGTCTATTAGTGTCTTAAAGCATAGCTAGCACCTTTACCAAATTCTGCTAAAGTAGCTAATACATCATTTAATACACTTGTTGTTTTTGTAAGTAAAGTTTTCCCCATTTTTACTAAAATTTAAAATATAATGTTTCCCCTTTTGTTCAATTGAACACTGCAAATATAGAAGAGATTTAGGGTTTGTTAAAGGGGATTTCCGCAAAGAGAACAGTAGAATTCCGCAAGGTGTTTTTTAGTTGTGGTAGGTATATAAAAGAACAAAACTTCTAGTTCCCTAGAAGTTTGTTTTTTTCCCCTTAAATTTATCGAAACCAAAATAGTATTACTGGTTTGATATAGGCAAATATATAAGGGTGTTTAGTTTTTGAAAACGGGATATCCGAAGTATTTCCTGTAGTTTTCCGCAGGCGTACATTTTGAGCATAAAAAAAGCCTTTCGAGTTTCCCCAAAAGGCTTTTTTAGTCTTTTTTCCCTTCTTTTTTCAGAATTTTTCCCAAGTGACAAATAATTCTGATACAAATGTATTGCGATTCTTATTGTGGTAAAAAGGGATATCCGAAGGTTAAAATGTGGTTTTCCGCAAACTAGTCTAAAATGCCCAATTCTTTTGCTTTTAATACCAAATCGGTATTGTTTACTGCGTTTAAATCGGTTCTTAATTTCGCTAATTTACTTTCTATAGAACGTCCTTTAATAGGAGTACCATCTGCTTTTTTAATAACGCCTTCCATATTGCTAATTTTAGCATGTTTAGGAAGTTCTTTAAGTATTTGAATGGCTACTTCATCCATTTGAATTTCAATCAATGCTCTTTTTAAAAGCTTTTGATGTATCTCATGTGTGTAATAAACCTCATTGGCTAACATTTTTTCGATAGCAAAACGAAGTTCGTTGGTATTACAGTTTCCTTTTAAAATATAGGCAGACGGGTTTAAGTTATGAATAACATTATACACTCTGTTAGTTTCAAAATGTCCGGTAATAACTCCTGTTTTTACTGGGATTTCTGCTTGTTGAATAGCATTAATCAACGCTTCACCACCATCTAATACTGAGTTTTCTGTGGTGTTGTCAAAACTTAAGTCTGTAAATAGGATATGAAATGGATTGATCGCTTGATTGGCCTTTATTTTTGAAAAGGCTTCATCACAAGAAGAAGCGGTTTCAATGTCTAAACCGTCAATTTCTTTTAAATACGATAAAATTCCTTCAATAATTAGTTGATGATCGTCTACAATTAGTATTCTAGTTTTTTCAGGCATTTAAAGGTATTTGAATATGTATTTGGGTTCCTTTACCTACTTCACTTTCAATGTTTAGCGTTCCGCTTAACTCCTCAACACGTTCTTGTAGGTTTCGTAAACCAATTCCTTTTTTGCTTTTAGTGGTATCAAATCCTGTACCATTATCGGCAATGCTCAAAAATACATATTTTT
The DNA here is from genome assembly GCF_947498805.1 of uncultured Tenacibaculum sp. Classification (GTDB taxonomy): domain Bacteria; phylum Bacteroidota; class Bacteroidia; order Flavobacteriales; family Flavobacteriaceae; genus Polaribacter. The sequence continues at coordinate 525,759 of NZ_CANMLT010000003.1, forward strand.
TGTGTATCGAAAAATCGATAGTAATTAAGTTTGCTTCTGCATATTTTTTACAGTTTTGAATGCTTTCACGAATACTTAAATACAACAACCTTTTTATAGCACTGTTTACCTGAGTCCAATCGTGTTCTTGTAAACCGTTTACTTTAATTCTAAAATCTAATGAAAAGTAATCACTAACTAAGTTAATAATTTGATCTTTAAAAGGTACCTTTTTAAAGCTTACACTACTTAACTGGTGTGATAAATTACGTACGTTTTCTTTAACATCATTCAATTTAGAAGCTTCTTCAAAGAGTTGCGATTTCTCTAATTTTTGATGCAGCATACGTAGATCACCCGCAACTTCATCGTGTAACGACTTGGCAATTTGCTTACGTTCTTGCTCACGAGCCGAGGCTTTTTGTAATTGTGCTTCAAACAACAAACGCTTTCTTCTAAATGTAAAGAAAGAGACACTAAAACCAAATAATAACAAAATACTGGCAGCAACTAGCCAACCAATAATGGTTTGTTGTTTTTGATATTCATTATCAATTTTTAACTGAACGTTTTCTTTTTCTTTTTTTTCTGTTTCGTATCTAATCTTTGCAAATTGATTTTTTTGAATACGTTCTTTTTGAAACAAACTATCGTTTAAGGCAATGTAATCTTTTAAATATTGCTTGGATTGAGATCCATTAGTCAATTCAGAAAGGTTATCCAGTGCTTCAAGCCATTTTTTATTATTGCTTGTTTGTTTTGCATACTTTAAAGCTTCTTGGGCATGAAACAAAGCTTTTTTAGTATCATTGTTATCTTTATAATAATTTGAAATATTAATTAGTGTCAAAGGAATATCGCTAAAATTGTTTAAACCTTTTCTTATTTTAAGTACTTGATTATACTGTTGTAATACATTTTCTTTTTTACCTATAGAATAATTACTGAAGGCTAAATTTTCTAATAACAAAGCATAGTGATTCGGGAATTTTTGAATGATACTATCAACATTTAGTCCTTTTTGAAAATAAGTAATGGCCTTATTGTGTTTTCCCCTTTTTTGATATAAAAATCCTAAGTTGTTGAGAACATAAAGGTATTCAATAGGATTATTGTTTAAGTTGTTTATTTCTAGTGATTTTTTATAATATTTTAAAGAGCTATCTATTTGATCTAACTCTTCAGAAACTATACCTAAATTGTTATAGGTTGTAGCTAGAAGTTTTTGTGAATTTATCGGTTCTAAGAATTTTAAGGCTTGTATTGATGTAATTTGGCTTCCCAAAAAATCTTTTGTATTCCTTTGTAATACTGCTATACTTAATAAACGTCCTCCAACAGCCGACGAATCGTTTAGTTTTTCGGAAATATTTTTAGATTGATGATAATAATAATACGTGCTATCCCCTGTGAATTGAATTTTATGTATAAGAGCCTTGTAATGGTAGTATTTAGCTAAAGCAGAAGAATCTTTATCTTTATTGAATATTTTTAACAACTCATATGTGTTTTTTTTAAGTTCAATAGTATCTTTAGCGTAATAGGCATCTAATCCTTTTTTTATAATAACGTCTTTAGAGTTTTGAGAAAAGGAAAAAAAGGTATAGAGTGAGAAAAAAAGAAAGAAGAAAAGACGTGAATACATGTTTGTATATAACCAAAAAGCCATCAAATTTTGATGGCTTTATTTTAATTATTTTAATTTACCACCGTCACCGTCACCACTACCTGTTCCACCACCACCAGTGTTTCCACCTCCGGTTTTATCTGTGTCTCCTCCTCCTGGGATAATATTCATGGTTAATTTTGCTTGTTGTAGTAATACATTTTTCATAATAAAGGTTTTTTACGTTAAAATTAAACTGTCTCATAGGGGAACACATCGACTAAAATAGATGTTTCTTCCTAATAAACCAAGGAATAATGGGAATTTCACAGAGTGGCTAAAATACTACTAACCTAGGTTACTAAGGTACTAGATTGCGGTTCAGCTTTCTATTGAGTGTTTTAAAGTTTGAGGATGAACGAAAATTTTCGTTAGATTATAATGATTCTAAGTAATTTTTTACTCTTGAATGGCGATGATTAGGGCGATTGTTTCACATCGCTCAGCTGAGCGATGTTTGTAATGAAAGAAATGTCTGTTCGAATGATTTTTCTGACTAAAAGGAAAGAAAATAGTATCGAGAACTATTGTACGAGCTTTCTTCTCGACACAAAATTATATTTCGCTTACTACATATAATTTCACTCAAAGTGACATTTGAGTTAAGAGTTAAAAAATAACAGATTACTTCACTTCGCTTTTACTTCGTTCGTAATGACGAGCTGATTTTTTGTTTCGTCATTGCGAGGCACGAAGCAACCTTATTATTTTTGTTTTGAGGGATTATTTTAGGAGTATTTATTCATCACCTGTTTCGGTGTTACCATCACCACCTCCGGTTCTAGATTCTTGACAATATCCTGGTTGATCTTCTTCAAAACAATATTGCTTATCCCGTTCTGTACCAGGAACCTCTCCACCGTTAATTAATTGTTTTTCTGATGTACTTAGAGGACTCCCTAAGCTTGAAATATCTTTTAACATAATTTATTAATTTAGTTTTCTTTTAGAGGTGTTTTTTATACATGATCACCTCCAGTATTACCTACTCCACCAGTTCTAGATCCTTGACAATATCCAGGTTGATCTTCTTCAAAACAATATTGTTCATGCCATTCTGTACCAGGAACTACTCCGCCGTTAATTGTTTGTTTTTCTAATGTACTTAGAGGACTTCCTAAGTTTGAAATGTTTTTTAACATAGTTTACTTGTTTTTTTATTGGTGAAAGTAGAACTAATTTTATAAAAATTAAAGTACATTTTTTCATTTAATAGATTACTTCATCTTAAACTTCGTTTAGGTATCTTCAATCAAAATATATTTTGACTTCAATAATCCTCGTAATGACGAGTTGTTTTGACGTCATTGCGAGGCACGAAGCAATCTTATTATTTAGAGTTCTAATTTGGTAGATTACTTCAGACTGTTTGGGCTAAGTTCGTCATGAAAATAATGTCTGTTCGAGTGATTTTTCTGACTAAAAGGAAAGAAAATAGTATCGAGAACTATTGTACGAGCTTTCTTCTCGATACAAAATTATATTTCGCTTACTACATATAATTTCACTCGAAGTGACATTTGAGTTAAGAGTTAAAAAATAACAGATTACTTCACTTCGCTTTTACTTCGTTCGTAATGACGAGTTGTTTTGACGTCATTGCGAGGCACGAAGCAATCTTATGATTTGGAGTTCCAGTTTGACAGATTACTTCACTTAGCTTTATGTGTAACAACAGATTAACTTCTCATCTTCGTAAACAAATCCCATAATACCACACCACAACTTACTGAAATATTTAAAGAGTGTTTGGTTCCTAATTGCGGAATTTCAATACAGCCGTGTGAAGCAGAAACTACATCTTGTTGCACACCTTTTACTTCATTTCCAAAAACAACCGCATAAGTTTGATTGTTTTCTGTTTTAAAAGTATCGAGCATGGTAGCATTTTCGGCTTGTTCAATAGAAAATACCTGTACACCTTGTTCTTTTAATTTTTCTACTAATTCCAAAGTATCTTCCACATATTCCCAAGCAACCGATTCCGTTGCTCCTAAAGCTGTTTTATGTATTTCCTTATTAGGAGGCGTTGCGGTAATTCCGCATAAATAAATTTTTTCAATTAAAAATGCATCCGAAGTTCTAAAAACCGAACCAATATTGTTTAAACTTCTAATGTTATCTAACACCACAATAATTGGCGTTTTAGATGCTTGTTTAAACTCATCTACACTAATTCTACCTAACTCGTTGTTTTTAAGTTTTCGCATGTTTTATTTTTAATCTATACAAGTCATTGACACTGGAAGTAAGCAGTCTTTCTTCTTGATACAAAATGTTATTTCGTTATAAACTAAAAGATTACTTCGTCGTACCTTCTCGTAATGACAATCTTTAATTTGTTTTGTCAATCAATAATAGTAATATAACCTTAAACCTTAAACCTTAAACCTTAAACCTTAAACCTTAAACCTTAAACCTTAAACCTTAAACCTTAAACCTTAAACCTTA